>NZ_BAAHOB010000002.1:0-1226598 GCF_054655155.1 Caballeronia sp. HLA56
TAATTTGGCTTGATAAATTTGTTGCCATGCGAGCGCAACGCCTTGCCGACTCTACGCGGGCGCGCTTATAAGGAAATAGATTCAAGGAGTCTTTCATGACCAGCCAGGCAAGAACGATCCCGATCACGGCACTGGTCGACGAGTTGCGCGCCGGTTGCGAACGATCGTTCAACGACGCGCATGCCATGCCGCCTGGCGTCTACACCTCCGCCGATTTTTTGTCGCTCGAAGAGCGCGACATCTTCGAACGCGAATGGCAATGCGTTGGCCGCGCAAGCGCCTTGAAGATGCCGGGCGACTACCTGACGGCGCGCATTGGCGCACAGCCTTTGGTGGTGTTGCGCGATGAGCAGATGCAACTCAAGGCGATGTCCAACGTCTGCCTGCATCGCATGTCGGTTCTGCTCGAAGGGCGCGGCAACGTGCGCAGGATCGTGTGTCCATATCATGCATGGAATTACTCGCTGGATGGCGCGTTGCAGGGCGCACCCCTAATGGACCGTCAAGAAGGTTTCTGCAAGGAAAGCTATAAGTTGCCCGCCGTGCGTTGTGAAGAATGGCAAGGCTGGATCTATGTAACGCTCGACGATCAAGCGCGGCCGGTCAGTGAACAGCTTGCCGATTTGAGCGGGCTCATCGATGCCTACGGCATGGAGCACTACATCGAAACTTTCTATGAAGAGCACGTGTGGGACACCAACTGGAAGATCCTCGCTGAAAACTTCATGGAGAGCTATCACCTGCCCATGCTGCATCGCGCGACAGTAGGACCGCATTCACGTCTTGAAGAGATGGAATGCCCGCCCGGCTTTCCCGCATTCAACTACCACTGGATCACGAAGGAAGCGTCTCTGCCCATTGGTAACGCGCATCCGGACAACACGCGGCTTACGGGACACTGGCGCAAGACCACGGCGCTGCTGGCGATCTATCCGACGCATCTCGTCACGCTCACACCTGGCTACTTCTGGTATCTCGTGCTGCAACCGCAAGGCGTTGGCCGCGTGCATATTCGTTTCGGCGGCGGTCTTGCGCCCGAGTTCATCGCCGACCCCGAAGCGAATGCGCATATGGCCTCGCTCAAGACCTTGCTCGATGAAGTCAACGCGGAAGACAAGCGCGGCGTCGAAGCGGTTTTTCGTGGCGTACATGCGCCGCTTGCAAAGCCCGGTCATCTCAGCCATCTCGAACGGCCCAACTATGACTTCGCGCGCTATCTCGCCAGCAAGGTTGGCGCGCATTGAACATGACTGCAAACGGACAGGACCGAACGATGCCTGACGCTTCCTTCATCTCGTTCACGGGCGTGAGCAAGTCTTATGACGGCGTGCATTATGTCGTCGAAGACTTGAATCTCGACGTGCGCAAGGGAGAATTCCTGTCGCTGCTCGGGCCATCGGGCTCAGGCAAAACGACCACGCTCATGATGCTCGCGGGATTCGAATCTCCCACGCAAGGCGAGATTCGTCTCGATGGCAAACGTCTCGACGACAAGCCGCCGCATCTGCGCGATATCGGCATGGTGTTTCAGAACTATGCGCTGTTTCCGCATCTGACGATTGCAGAGAACGTCGCGTTCCCGCTTTCCGTGCGCCACGTAAGCCGCGCCGATCAGAAGGCACGTGTAAAGCGCGCGCTCGAAATGATCGAACTGCCGCATCTCGCGAACCGGCGTCCTTCGCAGCTTTCCGGTGGTCAGCAACAGCGCGTGGCGCTCGCGCGCGCACTCGTCTTCGAACCGAGCGTCGTGCTCATGGACGAACCGCTCGGCGCACTCGACAAGCGTCTGCGCGAGACCATGCAATACGAGATCATGCGGCTGCATCGCGAGTTGTCGCTCACCATCGTCTATGTCACGCACGATCAGGCCGAAGCGCTGACCATGTCGGACCGCGTCGCCGTGTTTTCCGATGGCCGTATTCAGCAAGCCGCCACGCCCGGCGAACTCTATGAGAACGCACAGAACGCTTTCGTCGCGAACTTCGTGGGCGAGAACAACGGCCTCATTGGCCGCGTGGCCAGTGCGAGCGACGAATGGGCGACCCTGGCCCTCGCGGACGGCAACATCATTCGTGGACGATGCGAACCCGGCCTCACCGAAGGCGACGAAGCCATGCTCGCGCTGCGCCCCGAACGCGCGCACATTCCGAGCGCGGAAGGTTCGCATGTCGACGAACACAGCAACGTGGTGCGCGCCCGAGTCGAAGAACTCGTGTATTGCGGCGATCATCATCGCGTGCATCTGAAGCTTGGCACGCGCGACAACCTCGTGGTCAAGCTGCCGAACACTCAGCGTCACGCCTTGCCCGCGGATGGCAGCACGGTCGATGTCGCCTGGCGCCACGACGACTGCAAGATACTTGCGATGAGCGCGTCCAGAAGCGTGTCCACACCTCTTTCTTCCACACCGTCGTCAACTTCAATCACCACGCCCGCTACAGCAGGAGCCAACTGACATGCGCACTTTTATCAAAACTCAATGCGCGGCACTCGCGTTATGCGCGTTTTCCAGCATCACCGTTCAGGCTGCAGAGACACTTTCGGTCGTGACGTTCGGCGGCGCTTATGAAGCCGCTGCGAAGAAGGCTTATTTCGAGCCCTTTACGCAAGCCACGGGCGTCGGCTTCTCGACGGAATCGTATGATGGCGGCTTGGCCAAGCTCTCCGCGATGGAACAGGCGAAGAACACGACGTGGGACCTGATCGACCTCGAAACCAACGACGCGATCACCGCTTGCGACGAAGGTCTTCTCATGAAGTTCGACAAGAAGACGCTCGGCAAGACGAGCGACTTCATTCCCGGCTCCATCCTCGATTGCGCAGTGGCGAGCATGGTGTGGTCCACCGTCTACGCCTACGATGCGAGCAAGTTGAAGACCGCGCCGACCAGCGTCAACGACTTCTTCGACTTGCAGAAGTTTCCCGGCAAGCGCGGCCTGCGCAAGTCGCCAAAGGTGACGATGGAATGGGCGTTGATCGCCGACGGCGTCGATCCCAAGGATGTCTACAAGGTGCTTGGCACGCCAGCTGGCGTGGATCGCGCATTCAAGAAACTCGACACCATCAAGAAGAACATCGTGTGGTGGGAGTCGGGTGCGCAGGCGCCGCAATTGCTCGCCGACGGCGCAGTGGCGATGACACAGGTCTACAACGGCCGTATCGACGATGCAGCGAAGAAGGACAACAAGCCCTTCAAGGCCGTGTGGGACGCGCAGGTGTACGACTTCGAATGGTGGGGCATTCCGACGGGCGCGAAGAACGCGAACACGGCGGCCAAGTTCATCATCTCGGCATCGCAGCCGAAGGCGTATGCGGATCTTACGAAGTACATCGCTTATGCGCCGCCGCGCAAGGACGCTATAGAACTGGTGGACAAGCAGCGTCTTGCCGACCTGCCGACCTCGCCTGCCAACTTCAAGCGCGCCGTGCAGATCAACGCGAATTTCTGGGCCGACAATGCCGATCAGATCAACAAGCGCTTTCAGGTGTGGCTGACGCAGTAAGACAGCAAGGTATCGACGCTGTCCGCTTCACGCGAAACATGATCCGAAGAGAGCCCGACTTGACCGCGACCACCAACATGTCCGTATCCGCAAAGGCCGCGCCATCGGGCTCTCCTAGAAGCGCCGACGGCCACGCGTCTTATCAGAAGGCGCGTCGCCGTGCATCGTTGCAAGCGCTGTTGCTTGCGTTGCCGCTGATCGTGTTCCTGTTGTCCACCTTTATCGCGCCGATTGCGCTACTGCTCGCGCGCAGCGTGCAGAATCGCGAAGTCCCCGACAGCATGCCCGCCCTCACGCGCGCGCTCGATGCGTGGGACGGCCACGGCGTGCCCGACGAACGCACCTTCGCATTGCTGGCCGCCGGCCTCAAGGAAGCCCAGCAAAGCGGTCAGCTCGGCACCGTGGCGCGCCGTCTGAACTTCGCGCAAGCGGAGTTTCGCAGCCTGTTGATGCGTACCGCACGCAGCCTGCCCGCCGATGCACCACCCGCATGGAAACCCGCGCTCATCGAAACCGACGAGCGCTGGAATTCACCGGAAATCTGGCGCTTGCTCAAACGCGCTGCGGCATCGCCCACGCCCGACTATCTGCTCGCAGCGGTCGATGCGCAAGTGACACCGCAAGGCAAGATAGCGTCCATGCCGGCCGATTCATCGGTGTTTCGCGAGGCGTTCGTGCGTACCATCTCCATCAGCGCAACCGTCACGCTCATGTGTCTCGTGCTCGGTTACCCCGTTGCGTGGTTGCTCGCCAATCTGCCCGCTAAGAGCAGCAACCGTCTCATGCTGTTTGTGATCGTGCCGTTCTGGACCTCGCTTCTCGTGCGCACGACCGCCTGGTATGTGCTGCTGCAACCGGGCGGCGTCATCAACAGCCTGCTCATGGGGCTGGGCCTTGCGTCGCATCCCGTGCCACTCATCTTCAATCGCGCGGGCGTGCTGATCGGCATGACGCACGTGCTGCTGCCTTATATGATCCTCGCCATCTTCTCGGTGATGAAAAGCGTATCGCCCGTTTATATGCGTGCAGCGAAGTCGCTGGGCGCGCATCCGTTCACTGCGTTCATGCGGGTCTATGTGCCGCAGACGCTGCCGGGCGTGGGCGCGGGATGCTTCCTCGTGTTCGTGCTAGCGCTCGGCTACTACATCACGCCTGCGCTACTCGGCGGCGCGGGCGATGAAATGATCAGCCAGCTCATCGCCATTCAGACCAACACGCAGCTCAACTGGGGACTCGCGGGCGCGCTGTCGGCGTACCTCGTGATCTTCACGGCGGTCTTCTATTTCCTCTTCAACCGCATAGTCGGCATCGACCGGCTGCGTTTCGGTTGAACGACACGGACTCGACGACATGCAAGATCAACGCAATACCGTGCTGACCGAACGCGTGGCGAATCGCTGGGTGCGCGTGCATACGGCGATCGTCCTGTTCTTTCTAATCGCGCCCATACTCGCGATCATTCCGCTCTCGTTCAATTCGGGTTCGTACTTTTCATATCCGATGCAGGGCTTTTCAATGCGCTGGTACGAGCAGGCGTTGACGAGCGCGGACTGGCAGCGCTCGCTATTGAACAGCATCGGCATTGGCGCGGCGTCGACGTTGATCGCGACCTGTCTCGGCACGCTGGCCGCGCTGGGCCTGAGCCGCGCGCAATTTCCGTGGCGCTCGCTCATCATGCCCATCATCATTTCGCCGATGATCGTACCCATCGTCGTCGTGGCTGCGGGCTTCTATCTAATCTTCGCGCCGCTCGGTCTCGTGAACTCGTATCCGGGCGTCGTGCTCGCGCATGCGGCGCTTGGTGCGCCCTTCGTGGTCATCACCGTGACGGCTTCGCTGCTGTCGTTCGATCAGAGCCTGCTGCGTGCGGCGTCCGGTCTTGGCGCGGCGCCATGGATCACGTTCAGGCGTGTGACGTTACCGCTGATCATGCCTGCAGTCGCCACAGGCAGCGTGTTTGCCTTTGCCACTTCATTCGATGAAGTCATCGTGATTCTATTCATCGGCGGGCCGGATCAGAAGACCGTGCCGCGTCAGATGTGGAGCGGCATCCGCGATTCGATCGACCCTTCAATACTTGCGGTCGCGACCATGCTGATCGTCTTCGCCGTGCTGCTTTTTGCGAGCATCAATTGGCTGCGCGGACGTGCGGCGGCGGCCAGTCAGGCGCTCGGCTGATCAGACACACAATAAGCGGCGCGGGCCATTCGGACCGCGCCGCTCACAACGCTTTACATCAAGACTTATCGTCTCCTTCCGGCTCGATCTCCGTCAGATCGTCCGGGTCTACTTCCGCTTCGCGGACAGTCGTTCCTTCATCATCGGTTTCCGATACATCCGTGGTGAGCGCATCGTCCGTGCCGGATTCGACTTCGTCGTCGCTTTTCGGATCATCAGTCATGGGGGTTTCGGCGGGCGTGTTCATCTTGTTGCTCCTGATAGTTGCGTTTAAGTGATCGGATGGATAAACAGACGAATCACATCCGGACGCACAGATCAGGCGTGGATTCGATGCGCGATGTCGAACCATGAAGCGCACTTCTTTCTCGCAGCAATCGTAGTGCCGCATGTCGGCCGGAGCGCTCGCGCAATGTATACACGCGCGAAGGCACACGCGTTGCTGAACTGTATCGACGCCAACGATTGGCGCAAGAGACTCTTAGGCTTCCGATACATGGCACGGAGAACGCAATGAACAAGGATCAGAAAGAAGGCATCAAGGAACAAATAAAGGGCTGGACCGACACGGCCATCGGCACACTCACCGGCAACGAAGATCGCAAGCTGAAGGGTGACGTCGAGATAACGAACGGTGCGAATCAAAAGGACTACGGTGACCAGAAGGACAATATGGAAAAGGGCATCGAAGATCCCGGCGAGCCAACCAACAAGTAAGGCTTCGTCGACAGTTCACTCTCAAGGACAAGGATACTTCCAATGAAAGCGCTTACCTGGCACGGCAAGAAGGACATTCGCTACGACACGGTACCGGACCCGCAGATCGAACATCCGCGCGACGCGATCATCAAGGTGTCGAGTTGCGCCATCTGCGGCTCGGACCTGCATCTGTTCGATGGGTTCATGCCGGGCATGGAATCCGGCGACATCATGGGCCACGAGTTCATGGGCGAAGTGGTCGAAGTCGGCGCTGAAAACGCGGCGCTCAAGGTCGGCGACCGTATAGTCGTACCGTTCACCATCTTTTGCGGCGAATGCGATCAATGCAAGCGCGGCAATTTCTCCGTGTGCGAGCGCAGTAATCGCAACAAGAGCACGGCCGACAAGGTTTTCGGACACACCACGGCGGGTCTCTTTGGCTACACGCATTTGACGGGCGGCTATGCCGGCGGCCAGGCCGAGTACGTACGCATACCTTTCGCCGATAAAACGCACGTGAAGATTCCCGATGGCCTTTCAGACGAACAAGTGCTTTTCCTCGGCGACATCTTCCCGACAGGCTGGCAAGCGGCGATCAACTGCCACATCGAGCCAACGGACACCGTGGCGATCTGGGGCGCGGGACCGGTGGGACAAATGGCGATTCGCAGCGCGTTTCTGCTTGGTGCAAAGCATGTCGTCGTAATCGACTGCGTGCCTGAACGCCTTGCAATGGCGCGTGTCACTGGCGCCACCACCATCAACTTCAAGGAAGAGAGCGTGGTCGAGCGCCTCGCCGATCTCACGCAAGGCAAGGGCCCGGAAAAGTGTATTGATGCTGTTGGCATGGAGTCGCACGCCACGGGCTCGTTCGACTCGCTTTACGATCGCGCCAAGCAGGCGGTCATGCTCGAGTCGGACCGGCCGCACGTGTTGCGCGAGATGATCTACGTATGCCGTCCCGCGGGCATTCTGTCGGTACCGGGCGTCTATGGCGGACTGATCGACAAGATTCCCTTTGGCGCCTCGATGAACAAGGGCCTCACCTGGCGCATGGGTCAGACGCACGTGGCCCGCTGGACCGACGACCTGCTCAGCCGCATTCAGGAAGGTCAGATCGACCCCTCGTTCGTCATCACGCACCGCGTCTCGCTTGCGGAAGGACCGGAAATGTACAAGACCTTCCGCGACAAGGAGGACGGTTGCATCAAGGTGGTACTCACACCCTGAAGCAAAAAAACGCCGGTCTTCAAAGACCGGCGTTTTTCGATTCCTCGTCACGCACGACGGATTGTGGCGCAATCGGCAGTGGTTCACCATCGACGAAAGCGGTGCCGCATGTCAGCGCAAACTGCAGCGCCGCGTCGCGGCTGGGAAATGCGCCCAACTCGCGTAGTACCGTCTCCTCGCCGTCTTCTTCCAGAATCGATACGCGCGATACGAACAGCTTGCCGCTTCGACCTGCGGACGGCTGTAGCGCTACACCTCGATGATAGAGCGTAAGCATGGTGTCTCCTTCTTTTCCGAGCGTCCGTTCGCAGCGCGCGGCGCCTTATGCGAACGAGGCACGTTCCATGTGCAGCCCTTCATCTTAGCGCGTCTTTACGCGCGTGCTTTGCATAGAATCATGCAGGCTTAACGAAGGCATGCACCGATTGCCATCTCGCTTTAGCAAGCGGCGCACCTGAAAACACCGGCACCTTCTTGCTTAGGCCAGATTTACGCCCAGCGCCTTGGCAAGCTCCTCGGCGGAGCGGACGATTTGCGCATCGTTTGAAAAAAGCGCGGCGCCAGCATCGTCGAAAGGCCAGGCCAGCACGCGCATGTTCGCCGCGATCGCGGCGCGCGCCCCAGTGGGACTGTCTTCCACGACGACCACTTCCTCCGGCTCAAGACGCATGAGCCACGCCGCGCGTTGGTACGGCTCGGCGCTCGGCTTGCCGTTGCGCACGTCGTTCACACTGACGCTCACGAGTTGCGGTTCTTCAATGCCCAGTGCTCGCAAGTTCGCTTCAAGCAACATGCGCGACGAATTGGACACGATTCCTTGCGTTATGCCCGCCCGCTTCACCGCGCGATACACCTCGAGCGCGCCAGGACGCGGCACGAGCCGAGGCGCGCCTTCGAGATAATGCCGTGCGCGAAACGCGGACCAGTCCGCGAAGTCCGTCTCGATGCCAAAGCGTTCGCTACACAGCGCGTGCACTTCGCGCCCTGTCTTACCGAAGATCAGCGGATGCAATTCGTCGCCCGCTTCGATGCCGTGATGCGCAAGCACCGCAACCAGCGTGCTCAAATGAAGCGGTTCGCTTTCGGCGAGCGTGCCGTCCATGTCCCAAAGGACAGCCTTGATGGAGGAAGTCTGATTCGTCATGTAGAGGTTGGGTTGTCTGGAAAGAGTCGGTCGAGATCGTCGTAAAACTGCTGCGAGTGCACATAAAGGCGCTCGAAAATCGGCATCATGCGGTCATAGGTATCGCTCGCACGCGGGTCAGGCTGCACTTCGCGCTCGAACTGCACGAAGGCGCGCACGGCGTCGGCGAGACGTGCGAACTGGCCATGCGTCGTTGCAGCAAGAATGGCGCAGCCTATCACGCCGCATTCCACTTGCGCCGGCACGAGAATGGGCGTGCGGTACATGCTGGCCTTGATATCGAGCCAAAGCGACGCCTTCGCGCCGCCGCTTGCCGCAACGAGCCGCTCGATACCCACGCCTTCGGGCTTGATGAGCGCGATATGCCGACGCACGCCAAATGCAACGCCTTCGAGCACCGCGCGATGTAGATGGGCGAGCCCGTGACTCGCCGCAATACCGAAGAACTGTGCACGCGAATTAGCGTGCTCGCCGAGACGCTCGCCTGTGAGATACGGCAGAAAGAACAAACCTTCCGAACCCACCGGCGCGCTTGCGGCCTTGGCAGCGACATCGTCGTAGGACAGCGCGTTTTCATGGAACGCGCGACGCGCCCAGCGCATGGCATCGCCGCCCGAATCGAGCAACATGAAGCGTCCCCACAGCCCTTCGCAAGTCGCCAGATTCGACACTTCGGGATGCAGCATCGGTGTGTCGGCGATGATCGTGATGATCGACGATGTGCCCGTGATATCCGATGCCAGCCCCGGCTCGAACACGCCCGAGCCGAGCACGGACACCGGATAATCCGCGCCGCCAACCAGCACCGGCGTACCCGCGCGCAAACCGGTTGCGGCGGCCGCTTCGTGCGTCACGCCGCCGAGTATGTCGAGCGGCGCACGAATCGGCGCGAGCTTCGCGGCATCGAGACCGAGCAAAGTCAGCATGTCTTGCGACCACTCGCGCGTGCGCGGGTCCATCATGAAGCTCGTCGATGCATCGCTCCAGTCGCACGCACGTTCGCCCGTGAGTTTGAAGTTCACGTAGTCCTTCGGCATGAACACCGTGCTCGCGCGTTCATAAGCCGACGGGTCGTGCTCCTTGATCCATTGCAGCTTGAAACCGGGCCACGCGGGCGTCGCGGGGTTCGCGGTCTTCGCAAGATACGAGGCGCTTGCGTGGCGCGCGCAAAACGCCGTGACCTGTGCGAAGGTGCGCTTGTCGTTCCAGAGCGGCGCGGTGTCGCGTGTGAGTTGACCATCGGCGTCGATCAGCACCGTGCCGTGCATCTGGCCGCATGCGCATATCGCGACGACATGGGAAGCTGCATCCGGAACGTCGTCGAGCACTTCGCGTATCGAGCGCGCGGCGCCTTCCCACCAGTCCGCTGGGCGTTGCTCAGACCAGCCGTAACGCGGCACGATTTGCTCGTGCTCGTGTGCGGCGATGCTGCGCACCACGCCACGCGCATCGACGAGTGCGGCTCGCACGCTGCCCGTCCCGACATCGATGGCAAGATAATAGGTCTGCATGTCGTTCCATCCGTTGGACAGCTTCATTGCGGTCATGCAGTCCACGCGGCCTGCCTTTCAAGTGTACCGACAGATGCCGAAGTACCCGGCCAGGCGGTACGTGCCGCGATCTGTATCCTTCGCGTGTCTGCTCCCCCCTCGCCGTAATGATACGTAAGCGACGCTTACATCTGCTCACCCCGTTTCCTTTCGGCTTTGAGTAAAGTCCGCTCATCGATTCGCAGCGCACGCATCAGGCGATGCACGCGAACCACTCACTCGATTGGAGAATCAACATGAAGCAGAATCGAATCGTTGCCGCGCTGTTGTGCGCGACCTTGAGTCTTGCCGCCGGCGCTTCCTTTGCGCAGCAAGGCCCCGGCGGTCCGGATCAGAACCACGGCGGCGGTCCGGGACAAAATCACGGCGGCCCGCAAAATCATGGCGGTCCTGGCCAACCAGGACACGGCCCTGCTAATTACGGACATGACGCACCGCGCCCGCCCGAGCATGCGGACAACGGCCCGCGCCATTCAGACTGGCAGAAAGGTCAGCATCTGTCGCAAGACTATCGTGACCATCAATACGTCGTCGATAACTACCATGAACACGGCCTGCGTCAGCCGCCGCGCGGCTATCAGTGGGTAGGCGTGGGTGGCGACTATCTGCTCGTCGCCGTTGCTTCGGGGATCATCGCGCAAGTCGTGCTTTCGCAGTAACTCGCACTACGCCGAGGCGTCTCGCGAAACGACACAAGCCGCATTGCCTTTCACGGGGCAATGCGGCTTTTGCAATCTACGCTCGATGCTTACTCGTCGAACGTGCCGCGAAACTCCGGTGCGGCGTCCGAACGCGTATTCAACTCGAACATCACACCGCCCGGCGCACGGCAAAAGAAACGCGAGCCACGGCCATTGTTGAAGACCGCCGTTTCCATCTGAACGCCCTCTTGCTTGAAGCGATCATGCAGTTCCTGCAACGCATCGACAGTCGGCAGTTCGAAGCCCGCGTGGAAATTCCGGGGCCACGTGACGTCATCGCTTTCGACATGATCGATTACCACGTCGAAGCCCGGACGCTTCAAAATGTACGACTTGTCCCAGCTTCCTGAGACGGTGAAGCCCAGATAGTGCTCGAAGAACTTCGCAGTTGCAGCAGTATCGCGTGAAGGAAAGCTCAGGTGGTTGAGCTTCATGCTCTTGATGGTTTCTGTCATCGTCGTTCTCATCTGTTAATGGCGAAGGCCCATGCCGTTTCGCTCGACGACGTCAGAATAAAAGTAAAAGCTCACATTGGACAACTCGCATCGAGCGCCTCCAAGCGCGCGGCGTGAAGTCCGCATCGCGCGGTTCGTCGCGGCTTGGCACGCCCGTGCTTGCTTTGCGCTTGCTCACATTCGCATGTTCAGCTCTCGCGCGCGAGATACCCGAAAACCGCCGCGCGAACGCGCCGTTGCAGACGTTCGAGGTCGCGTTCCCCGCGTTCGCCCGCCGCGTCGGTCATGCCTCGGATAATCGCCGACAGGTCGCCTGCCGCTATTTCCGGCTGCGGATGCTTCGGAGCCGCTCTCGCTACGATTGCAGCAAACAGCCCCGCGAGGTCCACCTTGGCAAGCTCATCGCGCAAGGCCGGACGGCTCTCCTCGATATCGAGCAGACGCGCGAGCATCGGACGCTCGAGTTGCTGACGCACCGACGCGCCGATGAGATATTCGAGCGCCGCCTTGCCGCTTCGCTTATCCAGCGCGATGGCTGCGTCATCGTAGAAGCGTTGCGTCTCACGATGGATGAGCGCAACGGTCAGCGCGTCCTTGCCCGGGAAGTACTGATACAGCGAGCCGATGCTCACGCCGGCACGCGCGGCGACTGCATTTGTATTGAAGCCTTCGAAGCCTTCGCTTTCGAGCACTTGAGCCGCGGCTTCCACGATGGCGGCGACAGTCTCCGACGAGCGCGGCTGCGTCGGCGATTTACGCAGGCGCAAATGGGCACGCGGCTGACGCTTGTTTGCTCGCGACGTTTGCGGTGCGCGCTCGATCGTGACTGCTTTTGCAGGGCGCGGCTTGCTCGTGTAAGCCTCGACGAGCGCGATCAGTTCCCATCGAAACACGGGTGATGCCAAGCGTTCGTTGCGCGCCGCCTCCTCAAGCGCGCCGCCCACCGCGCCCGCAAACACTTCAGCGCCAATGCGCCTGTGCTCCGCGGAGCATCGCGTCAAGGCCGCGAAGAGCGCTTCGTACGCTCGTCTGCATTCGGCTTCGCAGCGTCCGTCTTCCAGCAGCACACGCTGCGCGGCAGGATTGCGGCGATGCACCTCGATCATCCCATCGACGAACGCGGCGACTTGCCCACGTCCGACTTGCAGCACGGGAAGCAGATCATCGCGATGACGCTGGCGGACGGCGTCGATCAACGCGCCCTTGTCTGGAAAGTATCGATACAGCGAACCGATGCTCACGCCCGCCGCTTCTGCGACCGCATTCGTCGTCAGAAGCTGGCCGCGTTCACCGAGCAGGCGCGCGGCGGCATCCACGATGGAATCGATGGTCCTTATCGAGCGGTCTTGCCGGGGAGCGTTGCGAGCTTGCGCCATCATACGGCCTTATCGTTCTAAAATGAGTGATTCGCTCATATTCTAATCTGCGGCAAGATACCGGGTGTTCGTTACCAACGCCAAAAAGGAGCCGCAGTGAATCTCACCGATTTCGATACGCTCACCTTCGACTGCTACGGAACCTTGATCGACTGGGAAACCGGCATTTTCGAAGGCTTGCGGCCATTGCTCGAACGCGCGGTTCCGCCGCCCACGCGCGATCAGGTACTCGAAGCGCATGCGCGTCACGAGTCTTCGCAGCAGCACTACACGCCGGGCAAGCGCTATCAGGAGGTGCTGGCTATCGTTTACAAGCGGCTCGCCGAGGAATGGAAACTCTCTTACACGCAGGAAGAATGCGTCGCGTATGGTCGGTCCATCCGCAACTGGCCTGCGTTTGCGGACTCCGCCGAAGCGCTTCGTTATCTGAAGCAGCATTTCAAGCTCGTGATTCTCTCGAACGTCGATAACGAAAGCTTTGCGTTCAGCAACGCGAAGTTGCAAGTGGAATTCGACGGCATCGTCACCGCCGAGGATGTCGGCGCTTACAAGCCATCACAACGTAACTTCGAGTATTTGCTGGAGAAGCTTGCAAGCAGAGATATTCGCAAGGAGCAGATTCTTCACGTCGCGGAAAGTCTGTTTCACGATCACAAGCCCGCGAACGAAATCGGGCTGACGTCATGCTGGATTCATCGACGGCACGGGCAGCCGGGCTTCGGCGCAACGATGGACCCAGGCGCGCAACCTCGCATCGACTTTCGGTTCAATAGCATGGCGGAGTTTGCGCAGGCGCATCGGGATACGTTGAGTAATACGGCTTGACCGTGCCACTGTCTTTATTTGGAACTCATGTTGGCAAGCGGAGTCGCTAATAGGCTACTGGTGGGCCAATTCGTGGATGGTCAAGAGGAAGACGGTTAGTTGCTCTATGATCCGCGCATGGCAATCTTGCAAGCTTTCGCTTTGCGCGAGGTTTAGCCCCCGCGTGCAGACTCCCTCGATACTGGTTATCATTGTTTGTCCCGAGTACGCAGGCTTTTCGTCGACGCAAAGGGCGCAGGAACTGGAGCCTACGCCATGCACGAACGAATCGAATTCCAAGCCGTGGACATATCGGCACAAGACAGCCCGAGTCTTCCCGTGTGGGAAGCACTCATGCGGCAAGCGATCAAAGCCGCAGCGGAACAACAGACCACGGCAGCACGCTCGACCTTCGAGCACGCACTTGAGATCGCGCGTCGACTCATCGAAGCACCGCCGCCCGGACGCGGCGAGGACTGTATCGCGGCGCTCGTCGTCTCGCATCACAACCTCGCCGATCACTACGCAGAACAAGGCAATCAAGACGCCGCCGCGCAGTTGCGCTGCGAGGCGCACGAAGCACTTCTGGCGCTGTCCGTAAGCGCAGAGCGGCCGGTCACGATCCGGCAAGCCGCCTTGCGTCACAGCCGCGAAACACACGTGGCGCTGATCCGCCACGTCGCCCGTCATGGGCCGCATTCCCTCATTGCCCGGACCATCGAAAACGCCAGTCTGGCGCTTTCCGCCAGCGGCCCGGCCCGGCATTGATTCCTCTCATCGTCAAAAAGGAGATTCGCAATGGCTTATTCCCTGCCTCCCCTGCCCTACGCTTACGATGCACTCGAGCCGAACATCGACGCGCGCACGATGGAAGTGCATTACACGAAGCATCATCAGACCTATGTGAATAATCTGAATGCCGCGCTGGAGAGTTCGGAGCACAAGGACTTGCCGGTCGAGCAACTGATCACGCAGATCGACAAACTGCCCGAAGCGATCCGCACCCCGGTGCGCAATAACGGCGGCGGCCACGCGAACCATAGCCTCTTCTGGACCATCATGTCTCCGCAAGGCGGCGGCAAGCCGGAAGGCGAAGTGGCCCAAGCGATCGATACCGACCTAGGCGGCTTCGATGCCTTCAAGGAAGCTTTCACCAAGGCCGCACTCACGCGCTTTGGCAGCGGCTGGGCGTGGCTCAGCGTGACACCGCAGGGCAAGCTCGCGGTCGAAAGCACGGGCAATCAGGACAACCCGTTGATGTCGGGAATCGGCTCGGGCAATACGCCGGTTCTCGGTCTCGATGTCTGGGAGCACGCCTATTATCTGAAGTATGAAAATCGCCGGCCCGAATACATCGCCGCATTCTTCAATGTGATCGACTGGAAGGAAGTCGCGCGGCGCTTTGCCGAAGCGAAGAAGTAAGTCTCGAGTATCGCGAGCGGGAGCTTTCCCGCTTTGAACGGCCAGCAGAAAGAAGCGCAGCCAGTGCACTTTGCATGGCTGCGCTTAGTTTTTGCGGCTTCAAACTACCGTAATGGTCACATCGATATTTCCGCGCGTCGCCTTCGAATACGGACAGGTTCGATGCGCGCCCTCGACGATCGCCTGCGCCGCATCACGTTCGATGCCCGGCAAGCTCACGTTCAGGCGCGCACGCAGCAAGTACGCATCGCCATTCATACCCAGATCGATCTCCGCATCGACGGCGGTATTGGCCGGCAACTTCACTTGCAGTTTCGCGGCGGCCTTGCCCATCGCGCCGATGAAGCATGCGGACCATCCCGCTGCGAGCAATTGCTCGGGATTGGTCCCCGCGCCAGGCGTGCCGGGCGGCGTGAGCCTGACATTCAGCCGGTCGTCGGAACTGCGCGCCGCGCCATCGCGGCCTCCGGTCACGTGTGTCTTGCCGGTGTAGAGAAGTTTGTCGAGTTGCGTCATGGTGTTCATCTCCTTCGGTAGGCGTTGATCAAGGCGTTAGTGATGCGCGAAGAGCGAACCCGTGCCGCTCGTCGGAAAAGTCGTGATCGTCGATGCGCTGCCAGACTGCGTCTGGACATCGCGCATGCCGCCATAGCCCTGCATGCCGCTATCGTTGATCGACTGCACACGCTGAGCGCGTTGCGATGCGCGCACGCCGGCCGACGTGTCACCGTGCGGCGCGAGACCGTATCCGCTGCTTGCGAAAACGGAACCCGCGGCAGTGGCGCTAGCAACGACGACTGCAGCGGTGATGAGCTTCTTGAACATGGTGAACCTCACGAAATGGATTGAGACAATGCGTGCCGATCAGCTACCGCGATACAGATTCGCGAGCGCCGCGATCTGCCCGTTCTTTTGCGCTTGCACGAGTTCGCGCTTCACTTCCGCGCGTGTCTTGCCGACCTGCGGTTGCGTCGACGTGGTGTGAACCTCCGCGTGAGCAATGCCCGTCATGGCGCTTGCAACGAGAGCGAAAGCAACGATGGAAATCTTCATGGTGCTACTCCTTAACTGGTGGGTGGGAGGCGACGCTTGAAATCCGCTGATGCCGTCGTTGAAGCATTAAAACGTTCGGATGTATCCGCTGTGTGTTGCGTGAGCAATGTTTTGTATCGAAGTCAGCGCGGATACATTGCGATACGAAGCGCCGTTCAAGACCGGCGAGTGAATCCGCATGTGTCGCGAGAAAGTCCGGATACACTGCGATACAAAACCGCTCGCGTTTTGCGCTATAACGCAGACACAGCGATCACGCGGGAGATTGAAATGAAGCAGTTCTTCGCCGTCGCAGCGTTTTTATTCGGCGGTATCGCAACCGAACTGGCCCATCCGGTGCAGTGCCTCTCAATAGCCACGGGCCGGATGCAGATCAAGCGCAAGAAGCCGTGAGCTATCGATGGAAACGACCGACCATGTGCTGATCGTCGATGACGATCGCGGTATCCGCGAGTTGCTCGCGACCTACCTCGAAAAGAATGGCATGCGCGTTTCGCTCGCAGCCAACGGACGCCAGATGCGCGCCGCGCTCGAACAAGGCGCGCCGGATCTGATCGTGCTCGACCTGATGCTGCCCGGCGAGGACGGCCTCGTGTTGTGCCGCGAGTTGCGCGCGAGCAAGTTCCGTGCGGTGCCCGTGCTCATGCTCACCGCGCGCAACGAGGAAGCCGACCGCATTCTCGGCCTCGAAATGGGCGCGGACGACTACCTGCCCAAGCCCTTCGCCGTGCGCGAACTGCTCGCGCGCATCCGGTCCGTGCTGCGTCGCACACGCATGTTGCCGCCGGGAATGGAAGTGACCGAATCGGCGCAAATGCTGGGCTTCGGCGACTGGCGGCTCGACACCACCGCGCGCCATCTGCTCGATGCAGAAGGCACCATGGTGGCGCTGTCGGGCGCGGAATATCGCCTGCTGCGCGTGTTCCTCGACAATCCGCAACGCGTGCTTACGCGCGATCAGTTGCTCAACCTGACGCAAGGCCGTCAGGCCGATGCCTTCGACCGCTCCATCGATCTGCTGGTGAGCCGTTTGCGTCAGCGTCTGCGCGACGAGGCGCGCGAGCCGCGCTACATCAAGACGTTGCGCAGCGAAGGCTATGTGTTTTCCGCTGCGGTCACGCCGCTGGATGCATCGTCATGAGCGCGCTCGGTGCAACGACATCGACCGCGCATCCGCCACGGTGTTTGCCCTGGCCGCGCACGCTGTTCGCGCGGCTCGCGGTGATTCTGTTCGTGGGTATCGCGCTTGCGCAGACGCTGTCGTTCTGGATCACGATGACCGAGCGCGATCAGTCGATGACCAGCGTGATGGTCGGCTACGTCGAGCGCGAGGTGACGAGTTCCGTGGCGCTGCTCGATCATCTGCCGCCCGCCGAACGTGCCGAGTGGCTGCCGCGACTGGCGCGCCGCAGCTATCAATTCATCCTCGGGCCGGGCGAAAGCGGCACGCCGCTCGATGCCGCGCTTTCCGAGCGCTTTGCGAAGTCGATAGCGGATGGCATCGGCAAGCGTTATCCGCTGACGGCCAATGCCGTTCCCGGCGATGCCGAACGCATGCAGGTTCACTTGCGTCTCACCGATGGCAGCCCGCTCACCATCGACATGCATCCGATGGTCGGCACGCCGCTGTCCGCGTGGCTGCCGCTCGTGCTTGCAGGACAACTCGTGCTGCTCGCGGCATGTTGCTGGCTCGCGGTGCGTATCGCGACGCGCCCGCTCAAGCAATTGGCCGAAGCCGCGGACACGCTCGGTCCGGACCTCAAGGCCACGCGTCTGCCCGAGCACGGTCCGGACGAAGTAACGCGCGCGGCCAAGGCATTCAACGCGATGCAAGACCGCGTCTCGATGTACATGACCCAGCGCATGCAGATACTCGCGGCCATTACGCATGACTTGCAGACGCCGATTACGCGCATGCGATTGCGCGTCGACACGATGGATGAAAATCCTGCCGGTCTCAGGTTACAGCAGGATTTGCAGGAGATGGAAACGCTCGTGAAGGAAGGCGTGACTTATGCACGGACGTTGCACGGCACGACCGAGGCGCCGCTCCGTGTCGATTCGGACGCGCTATTCGAGAGCCTTCTCAACGATTATCTCGATGCGGGCAAGGTCGTGTCGCTCAAGGGAAGTATCGGCGGCACGATGGTGACGCGGCCGCAGGCGTTGCGACGGATCGTCGGCAATCTCGTGGATAACGCGCTCAAGTTCGCCGGAGCAGCGGAGATCGAGATCGGCGGACTGCCGGACGGAGGCGCTTCGATCGTGGTGCTGGATCGCGGACCGGGTATTCCGGCCGAGTCGCTGGAAGCGGTGTTCGAGCCGTTCGTCCGGCTGGAAGGATCGCGTAACCGGCAGACCGGAGGGACCGGGCTGGGGCTCGCGATTGCGCGTCAATTGACGCTTGCGATGGATGCGACGCTCACGCTGCATGAGCGTGAGGGGGGTGGGTTGGAGGCGAGGTTGGTGGTGAAGGCTTAGTGGGCCGCGGCTTTGCCTTCCGCGTGCCGACAAGCTGCCTCCAACATCCCCGCCGATACGCTCATCCACCAAGCATATCGGCGAAACACCTCTCCTACTCAGCCGCGACAGCCACCGGCATCAGCACCTCAGCCGCGATCCCCGCGATCAAGGCGGCAGGCAACGCCAATCCGGCATCGGTCGAAGCCACACGCGAGGCGGAAGAAGCCGCTGTAGCGTCGGGCGCAGGCAAAGCCAACTGCATCGCCCGTCGCGAACGTGCCAGCGAATTACGCACACGCCGCTCCGGACGATTCAGCATCCCGCCGCCAACCAGCGACACGAAAGTACCAATGAGCGGCAGGGCCACAAGCATTGTCGCGAACTTGAAGAGGCCGATCTTCAACGGACTGCGCGCCGCCACAGCCGACCACGCAAGCGAAAACACCAAATACGCGAGACCCGCTGGCGCACCCGCAAGTTCAGGCATGCCAAGGCGCTCGGCGAGCGGCATCGGAAAGATGAGCAGGAACAATGTGACGCTTGCAAGCGCATGCATGAGCAGCGCGCGGCGTTGCTTGAAGAGGCTCGTCACCGACCAGAACGCAAGCAGCAAGACGAATGGCGGACACGCCACGACCACTGCCGCGATGGCAAGATAAACCACCACGCCACCGGCAAGGTTGCGAAAGTAACCCTCCGACGCCGCGTAATAAACCAGATAAGCCGCCGCGAGCGAGGCCACGCACGCGAAGAAGGCCAACACGCCGCTTTTGCCATCGGGTGAGATCAAAAGTCTCAGCCACAGTAGCCCCGTGAAGCCCACGAGATAAACGACGAATCGCAAACCCGAAAACCGTTGTTTCATACCACACCCCTTTCCCCGGATGGTGCGAGCGGCCTTCATGGCAGTCACACCGGCGCGCCGCTTTCGCAGCAAGCCCGTGACTGTATGAAACCTGTCCTCACCCACCTATCGCACACGTCCGAGTTCATGTGACGGATCGCGTGCTTGTTATTTGCGACGCAAGTGCACCATCGGTGCCTCGCGTTCGTCGACTGCTTAACGACCGGGAAAAGAGATTCTTTAGACCTTTTAAGTCACGCTTAGAACATGCGCTCTAAAGGCGTACAAGGCCGAGTCAGATCGACCGACGACAGCCTCGACAAGCGGCAAGTTTTATCGCGTGAGCGGCTTGGCTTGCTGCATGGATGAGCCGCGCACGAACTTGCCCGCGCCAAGATGATGGATGGTATGCAGCGACGCATTGGAGTCGTCCACGTTCCAATGACCGTTAGAGAAAATGCGTTCGTCGGCCGCAGCGAACACGACTTCGGCGAAGCACGTGTCATAGGCGTCTTGCGTATGCGGCTCGCTGATGAGCCGGCATTCCAGCCAAGCCGCACAGTTCGTCTCGATCAACGGAAGACCGAGCACTGGTCCTTTTATCGTCTCGATCCCGAAAGTCTTGAACTTGTCGATCTCGCGTCCGCTCGTCGAGCCGACCGCAAACGTCAAGTCGATAGCCGCCGCGCCCGGAATGACGACGCCGAACACGCCGCTCGCCATCGCGAGTTCACGCGTGTAAGTGCTCTTGTCGATGACCACGGCGATGCGCGGCGGCGTGAATTCGACCGGCATCGACCAGGCCGCGGCCATCACGTCGCGACGTTCGCCATGAACGCTCGTGACGAGCACGGTGGGTCCGTGATTGATCAACCGGCTTGCGTGTTCAAGGGCGACGGAGCGGAAGTGAGTCATCTGAGTTTCCTGCGTGATTGGGTAGGGGTGAATATCGAAGGATTGTAGGTGGCATCGCCGGACGGCTGCTCATCCTGAAATAGTCGCTTGACAGACGCTCTTACGATATATATCTTTAGATATGTTTTACGATATCTACGGAGTGATCTCATGCGATCCAAATGTTTTCATCGCGGGCGCGACGCGGGTTCTCGCGCGGCTGGCTTCGACTTTCCCTTCGACATTCGCAACGCGCCCGAGTGGGTCGAGCGTTTCGCCTTCTCCCGCCTGGGGCTGATCGGCCGGCACGGACGCGGAGGTGGCGGCGGAGACGACCGCTTCGGCGGCGGCTTTGGCGGCGGCTTCGGTGGCCGTGGCGGACGCGGTGGCTTCGGCGGCGAAGACGGCATGCCGCGCGGCCGCAAGTTCTCCTCGGACGACCTGCAACTGCTGCTGCTCGCCATGCTGGCCGAGGCGCCGCGTCACGGTTACGAACTCATCAAGGCGCTCGAAGACCGTTCGAACGGTTTCTATGCCCCGAGCCCCGGCATGGTCTATCCGGCGCTGACCTACCTGGAAGAAATCGGCTACGCGACTGTCGAAGTGGAAGGCAACCGCAAGCGCTACGCGCTGTCCGACGCGGGCCGCGACTATCTGGAAGCGAACCGCGAACGCATCGACCTGATGCTCGCGAAGCTCACGCACTTTGCCCGCAAGATGGACCTCGTGCGCCGCGCCTATGCCGGCGAGGAAAGCGACGATGCCGCCGCCGACAACGGCTGGACGCCCGAGCTGATCGCCGCGCGCCGAGC
Organism: Caballeronia sp. HLA56; assembly: GCF_054655155.1. Taxonomy (NCBI): domain Bacteria; kingdom Pseudomonadati; phylum Pseudomonadota; class Betaproteobacteria; order Burkholderiales; family Burkholderiaceae; genus Caballeronia; species Caballeronia sp. HLA56. The sequence continues at coordinate 21,129 of NZ_BAAHOB010000002.1, forward strand.
ACTGAAACGCGCGCTGGTCTTGCGCACCGATGTATCGCCGGACGAGCAACGCCGTATCGCCGAAATTCTGGCGCGCGCGACCGCCGAGATCGAACAGAATCCCGCGCCCAAGCAGGCGTAAAGGAGCGACACACGATGACAGAATCCGCACTGCAACACCGTCCCGAACTGGAAGTCACGCGCGTGCGGCATGCGCTCAAGTTTCGCTTGCTGCAAGTCACGCAGGTTGCCACGCTCAACCCGCATTTGGTGCGCGTGACGCTTCGAGGCGACGATCTCGCCGACTTCGAAAGCGCCTCGTTCGACGACCACGTCAAGGTGTTTTTCCCGCTGCCGGGCGAGGACAAGCCCGTAGTGCCGCAAGCAGGCCCGAATGGTCCAGTGTTCGATCCAGACAAGCCGCGCCCCGTCGCGCGGGATTTCACGCCGCGCCGCTTCGATCGCGCCGCGCGCGAGCTCGACCTCGAGTTCGCCATGCACGAAGCCGGGCCGGCCACCGCATGGGCGGCACAAGCCAAGCCAGGGCAGTACCTCGGCATCGGCGGGCCGCGTGGCTCGTTCGTCATTCCCGCGCAATTCGACTGGCATCTCTTGATCGGCGATGAAACCGCCCTGCCCGCCATCGCGCGGCGGCTCGAAGAATTGCCTGCCGGTACACGCGTGGCCACGCTGATTCAGGCGGCGGACCCAGCGGCGCATATCGAACTCGACACGCGTGCCGATCTCTTCGCGCAGTGGATTTATCGCAGCGACAGCGACGATGCACAGGCCGCGCTCTTGCACGCCTTGCGCTACATGTATCTGCCCGAAGGCGACGGCTACGTCTGGGCCGCCGGCGAAGCCACGCTCATGCGCGCAGTGCGCCAGTTGCTGTGCAACGAACGCGGTGTCGACAAGCGGCGCATTCGGGCTTCGGCATACTGGAAGCATGGCGAGCAAGGCGTGCACGGGACCATCGACGAGTAACGCTAGAAGCCTGGGCACGCCGCGTGCAATATGCTCCATCGAACCCAACGCGTGGAGCGCACATGAGCGAGCAAAACGAACGACAGACGCCGCCGAAGCAGACGAGCGAAGATCCGAACGTGGCTGACCGGCGTCTTTCCGATGAGCAGAAAAGCGAACTGAAGAACGAGCCAGAACCCACCAAGGGCAGCGAAGGAGGCAAGCTGCCCGATCCGAAAGACGTAGGCGAAGCAGGCTAGTTCTCTTAACGAAGTGCAGAGTACATAGCGCCGCGAACGGGCGTTCGCAGCGCACTTTGTACCGAATCACACGGACTACCGAGTGTTGAACTTGCTCGGAAGCGCCGATGTTGCCGCGCTTTGATGTATGGTATCCCTAAGCTATTGGTACGACCCCTAGCTCACAACCATATATCGCACCAGGCAACGCGTCTTGCCGGTGATTCGAAGCAAAGACGCCCATGCACGATCCTGCTCATTTCCTGCCGTCCTTCGTCTGGCGTGCGGCGCGAGACGGCACTATCCGCTACGCCAATCCGTGGGCTTGCCGGTATCTCGGCATTGCCATGCCGGAACTCGAAGGCCGTCACTGGGACGCCTTCGTTCATCCCGACGACATCCCGCCCGTGCTCGATGCGCTCCGTCAAATGCGCGACGGCACGCTGCTGCGCAATGTCGATGTGCGTCTCTTGCGCGCGGATGGCGCTTACCGTTGGCATACGCTTCACTTACAGGCGCGTCGCGACGACGAAGGCGAGTTCGGCGATACGGTCGGCGTGGCCATCGACATTCACGAATCGCGGCATGCATGGGCCTTGTATGAAGCAAGCGAACGGCGTTTGCAGGCTGCGTTCGCGGGCGCGCGCATGGGCGCGTGGGAATGGGACATGAAAACGCGCGTGGTGCGCATGACCGCGCAACTCGCCGCGCTTTATTCGTTTCCGCCGGGCACCGAGGCCGTCATGCTCTCGGAAGTGTGGGATCGCGTTGCGCCGGAATATCGCGAGCCGTTCCAGCGCATGCTCACCGAAGCACTGCGCGACGGCGGTCCGTTCGAGTTCGATTTCATGCTCGATGGCGATCAGTCCGAGCATCGCTGGCTGCGCATGCGCGGGCATCCCGAGTTCGACCGGCATGGCGTGCTGACGCGCGTCTACGGCGTGAGCTTCGATATAAGCGAACAGCGCGCGGACGAAGAGCGTCTGAGCCGTTCCGAGCGACGATATCGGGCGCTCGTCGAATCGACGGATGCGCTCGTCTGGTCCGCCGATGCCAACGGCGCTATTCGCCCCTCCGGCGGCGACTGGGAGAAGTTCACGGGCGCGCCGCCCGATCGTCTGATGGGCTTCGGCTGGCTCGACTTCGTGCATCCCGACGACCGCGAGCGCACGCGCAGCACGTGGCTCGACGCCGTGCGACAAGGCAACGCGCTCACGCTCACGTTCCGCATGTTCAGACGCGATGGCACCTACCGCATCGTGCAGGCGCATGCCGCGCCGCTTTACGATCATCAGGGCGCCCTGCAGGAATGGTTCGGCACGACCACCGACGTCACGCCGCAATACGAGGCGCAGGCCGCCATCGAAGCGCGCAGCCTGCGTCTTACGGTGGCGATGCAGGCGGCCAAGATTCATATCGTTTCGCTCGAACTCGAAACCTGGACGCTCCTCTTCGAAACCGGCGGCGAATGGCAGGTGAACGACACGATCACGTATGACGCGGCGCTCGCCCGCGTGCATCCCGACGATGCCGCGACGCTCGACCATTACGTGCGGCGCGTGGCATCCGGCGAAGATCCGGGCAGCCAGTTCGAGTTTCGTGTGCAGACGATGCACGGGGAACAGTGGATGCAGGGCAGCGCCCTGCTTCAGCGCAGTAAGGACGGCGTGCCGTTGCGCATCATCGGCAGCGTCATCGACATCACCGAACGCAAGCACATGGAACTCATGTTGCGCGAGGCCGGCCGTCGCAAGGACGAGTTTCTCGCAATGCTCGCGCATGAATTACGCAATCCGCTCGCGCCGCTGCGCACGGCGATTGCCCTCGTGCAAAAGGATCACGACGTCGAGGCGCAAACGCGCGAGATGATCGACCTCATGCGCAGACAAGTGGAACACATGACGCGTATCGTCGATGACCTGCTCGAAGTGTCGCGCATCACGCAGGGGCGCATTGCGTTGCAAGTGGAACCGATACTCGTGGGCACGGCGGTGTATCACGCAGTCGAGGCGATTGCCGGCATGGTCGAGGCGCGCTCGCAGCACATTGCCGTCGATGTCCCCGATGCCACCACATGGGTCTGCGGCGATGTCACGCGGCTCTCGCAAATCCTCGTCAACGTGCTCAATAACGCAAGCAAGTACACGCCCGAGCAGGGGCGCATTTCGGTGAGTGTTCAGGCGGATGCGCAGTGGGTTTCGATCGTCATCGCGGATAGCGGCACGGGCATTTCGGCGGACCTTCTGCCCAAGGTTTTCGAACTGTTCTCGCAGGGCGAGCGCACGCTGGACCGTTCGAATGGCGGGCTTGGCATCGGCCTTTCGCTCGTGAAGAAGCTCGTGGAGATGCACAAGGGAACCATCACCGTGCAAAGTCCGGGACCGGGACTCGGCACGACGGTTACGGTGCGGCTGCCGCGGCTTCATCATCATGAGCGGCATTCCGCGCGCGCGTTGTCGGATACCGAAGCGCCGAAAGCGAATGCTTCGTTGCGCATACTCGTGGTCGATGACAATCGCGATGCCGCCGATTCGCTCGCCATGCTGTGCGAATCGGAAGGACACAAGGCGCGCGTGGCGTATTCGTCGGCCGAAGCGCTCGATGCCGCGCCGCCGTTTCATCCGGATGTCGCGCTGCTCGACATCGGCTTGCCGGATATCGACGGATACGAACTGGCGCGGCGCTTGCGGCGCAAGGGCGAACGTGCGCCCATGCTGATCGCGATTACCGGCTACGGGCAAGCGGAGGATCGCTTGCGCGCGCAGTCGGCGGGTTTCGACTATCACTTCGTGAAGCCCGTCAACGTGGATAGTTTATTGAAGCTGCTTTCGTCGCTGACCGTCGCGCGATGAAGCCATGACCGGAGAAACGATGACCACGCGTCCCATCAGCCGCTACCCCGTTCCCGATCCGCAAGCGTGGCCGGACGATATCCGTGCGCGCATTCTCGAAGTGCAGGAGAAGGCCGGCTTCGTGCCGAATGTGTTCCTGACGCTTGCGCACAGGCCCGACGAGTTTCGTGCGTTCTTCGCGTATCACGATGCGCTGATGCTGAAGGACGGCGGGCTGACCAAGGGCGAGCGCGAGATGATCGTGGTGGCGACGAGCGCGGTGAACGATTGCCTTTACTGCGTGGTCGCGCATGGCGCGATTCTGCGCATCTACGAGAAGAATGCGCTGGTGGCGGATCAGGTCGCGGTGAATCATCGCAAGGCGGACATCACGCCGCGTCAAAAGGCCATGCTCGATTTCGCGTTGAAGGTCTGCCAGGCTTCAGGCACGGTGGACGATAGAGACTTTGCCACGCTGCGCGAACACGGTTTCAGCGATGAAGACGCGTGGGATATCGCGGCGATCACGGCGTTTTTCGGGTTGTCGAACCGCATGGCGAACGTGATCGCCATGCGGCCGAACGAGGAGTTTTATCTGATGGGACGGGTGGGTAGGGAGCGCGGTTAGCGGCCTGTCGAGAGAAGGAAGCATTCGTTTCACAAGTCTTCCCGCGGCGCTGAAATGGCTGTGCTTTGCGAGTCCATTGCACTGCGTATGCCCCACGAATCGAGCTAAACTTCACCGCCCCGCTCCTCGACAACTCCACGCTCGCATCCATGCGCCTTCCTCCCCTGAAGTCGATCATCGCGTTCGAAAGCGTCGCCCGCACCAAGAGCGTCAACCGCGCCGCCGATGAACTCGGCCTCACGCCCTCCGCGGTCAGTCATCAGCTCGCGAATTTAGAGAGCATCGTGGGCCGCGCGCTTTTCACGCGGCTCGGACGCGGCCTCGTTCTCACGCCCACCGGCTCGCAATACCTCGCCGATGTCACCGGCGCGCTCGCCGAACTCAACCGCGCAACCGAGCGGGCATCGAGCGAAACATCGGTCGAGATACTACGCATTCATTCGAGTCCGAGCTTCGGCCTCATGTGGCTCTTGCCGCGCCTCGCCGCGTTCCAGGAGGCGAATGGCGATATCCAGATGAACCTCGCGTGCTCCTATGAAAACGTGTCCTTTACCTCGGGTTTTTACGATGTCGATGTCCGTCACGGCTACGGGCACTGGACCGATATCGAAGTCAGAACCCTGCGTCACGAAACCATTGCGCCGCTTGCATCTCCCGCGTATCTGGAACGCTATCCGGTGGCATCGCCCGACGATCTGATCGAACACAGGCTGATCTTCTCCGAGTCGCCGCTCGTGCAATGGCAGCAGTGGTTCGGCAAGTTCGGCGTGGCAACGCGACGCAAGGCGTTCGATTTCTCCTTCGATCGCTCCTACATGTCGCTCGAAGCCGCCGCGCTCGGTCATGGCATCGCGCTCGAAAGCACCATGCTCGCCTCCGTGCATCTCGAACGCGGTTCGCTCGTGCCTGTATTCGGGCGCGAGTATGCCGTCGAAGTCGGCGCGCATCATCTCGTATACCCCAGTCAGAACGCGGACCTGCCGCGCGTCGCGAAGTTTCTCGCGTGGATGGACCAGGAGATTGAACGAGGCCGTGAGAGACGGTGACAGCCCTCGAGGCCCGTAGTGAAAGGCGCCGCGAACACCTGAAAATTTCTCAGCAATAGCTGAGACAAACTCCGTTGATCGTCATGTGGAACGCGAAGACACTGCATCCACACCAGACAACCAACGGAGACAAACATGCTGCTCGACAACCAGGTAGTGATCGTCACGGGCGCGGCTTCGGCGCGCGGGATCGGCAAGGCAACGGCCAGGGCGCTCGCGGCGGAAGGCGCGCGCATCGTCATTCTCGATCTGCGTCAGGCCGATGCCGAAAGCGCCGCGAGCGATCTCGGCGACGGCCATCTCGGTCTTGCCTGCGACGTCACCGACAAAGCCGCCTGCGTCGATGCCGCCAACGCGGCCATCGAGAAATACGGGCGTATCGATGCGCTCATCAACAACGCGGGCATCACGCAACCGATCAAGACGCTGGAAATCAGCGCGGACAATTTCGATGCGGTCATCGGCGTGAATTTGCGCGGCACGCTCTATATGTCGCAAGCCGTGATTCCGCAGATGAAGAAGCAGCAGCAAGGCTCGATCGTCTGCATGTCGTCGGTCTCCGCGCAACGCGGCGGCGGCATCTTCGGCGGCCCGCATTACAGCGCGGCCAAAGCGGGCGTGCTCGGTCTTGCCCGCGCGATGGCGCGCGAACTCGGCCCCGACCACATCCGCGTGAACTCCATCACGCCGGGCCTGATCCAGACCGACATCACGGGCGACAAACTCACATCTGAAATGCGCACGGACATCATCAAGGGCATTCCGCTCGGACGTCTGGGCGACGCCGCCGATATCGCCAACGCCTGCCTCTTTCTCACGAGCGGCCTCTCTTCCTACCTTACCGGAGTCACACTCGACGTGAACGGCGGCATGCTGATTCACTAAGCATTCGACCTCAGATACGCACCCGGACCAACCGGGGCACGTGACCGGATCAACGCGCAGGCGCTTTTCCGGTCCATTGGAGACAAGCATGAAACCGAAATATTCCGCGCCGGCCGCCACGGCCGAATTTGCTTCGCCTGCCGATTCCACGAGCTTCGAAGCGCAGACTTACGCCAAGGTCGGACGGCGGCTCATCCCCTTTCTGATGCTGTGCTATCTCGGCGCGTATCTGGATCGCGTCAACGTCGGCTTCGCCAAATTGCAGATGCTCAATGACCTGCGCTTCAGCGAAACCATCTACGGCGTGGGCGCAGGCATCTTCTTCCTTGGTTACTTCCTCTTCGAGGTACCGAGCAATCTCGTTCTTCATCGAGTCGGCGCGCGCAACTGGCTTGCGCGCATCATGCTCACGTGGGCGGTGATCTCGGCGAGCTTCGTGTTCGTCAAGTCGCCGACGATGTTCTATGTCCTGCGCTTTCTGCTCGGTGTCGCCGAGGCGGGCTTCGCGCCGGGCGTGATTCTCTATCTCACGTACTGGTTTCCCGCTGCGCGGCGCGCCAAGGCATTGTCGCTGTTCTTCATGGCGATTCCGCTCGCGGGCATGGTCGGCGGTCCGCTCTCCGGCTGGATCATGCATGCGCTTGCCGGTGCGCACGGACTTGCCGGATGGAAGTGGCTCTTCATGCTCGAAGCGTTGCCTTCGCTCTTTCTCGGCGTCGCGATCCTTTTCTATCTCGACGACAGCATTGCGCAAGCCAAGTGGCTCACGGATGCGGAGAAAGCCCTGCTCGCCCGCAACGTCGAAAAGGACAATGCGCAGACCGTGCAGCACGTATCGATTCGCGCGTTCATCGGCGACCGTCGCTTGTGGCTGATGGCATCGATCTACTTCTGCGTCGTCCTTGGACAATATGGGCTCACGTTCTGGCTGCCGACCATCGTGCGACGTGCCGGCGTGGCGGACCCGCTGTGGGTCGGCATCTTCACCGCGATTCCGTATCTGTGCGCCATCATCGCGCTGCCGCTCATCGGTTCGAGCGCCGACAAACGCCGCGAGCGGCGCCTGCATCTGGCCATTCCCATGCTCATCGCCGCAGCGGCGTTCGCCACCTTGCCGACGCTTGGCAGCGTGAGCGCGTCGATCATCTGTGTGAGCGTGGCGGCGGCAGGCATCCTGAGTTCATCGGCGCAATTCTGGTCGTTGCCAACGGCCGTGCTGGGCGGCATGTCGGCGGCGGCGGGCATTGCCGCGGTCAACTGCTTCGCCAATCTCGCGGGCTTCTTTTCTCCGGCCATCGTCGGCTGGCTGAATGACTTCACGGGCAAATCGACGGCCGGTCTCATCTTCATCTCGATTGCAATCGTCGTGGGCGCGGCGCTGGTCTTTCTCGTGCCCGCCAAGACCGTGAACCGCTAAAGATTTTTCAAGGAGACAAACATCATGAGTAGTGCAGTCATCGAAGAGGTCACGCTCGCCGAGCGTGCCTACCGTATCCGCCGCAATGCGTTGTTGATGGGCGAAGTGCAAGGTCAAGGGTATATCGGCCAGGCGCTCGATATCGCCGACGTGCTGGCCGTCGCTTACTTCGGCGCGATGAACTATCGCCCCGAAGATCCCGAATGGGAAGAGCGCGACCGCTTCCTCTTGTCCAACGGTCACTATGCAATCGCGCTGTACGCTGCGCTCTTCGAAGCGGGCATCCTGCCGCAAGCGGAACTCGAGACCTACGGCAGCGACGACAGCCGTCTGCCCATGTCCGGCATGGCGAGCTATACGCCAGGCATGGAAATGTCGGGCGGCTCGCTCGGACAAGGGCTCACGATCGCGGTCGGCCGCTGCCTCGGTCTCAAGCGTAAAGGATCGAAGTCTTTTGTCTACACGCTCTTTTCCGATGGCGAATTGGACGAAGGCGCGATCTGGGAAGGGCTGATGTCGGCATCGCACTGGAAGCTCGACAACCTCATCGCCATGATCGACGTGAACAATCAGCAGGCGGACGGACCCTCGACGCAGATCATGGCGTTCGAGCCGCTCGTGCCGAAGCTCGAAGCCTTCGGCTGGCATGTGCAGCGCGTGACGGGCAACGACATCGACGCCGTCAAACAAGCGTTCGATAACGCGCGCAATTTGAAGGAAGCGAAGCCGCGCATCATCGTGTGCGATACGCGCATGGGCTGCGGCGTGCCGTTTCTCGAAGAGCGCGAGAAGAACCACTTCATCCGTGTCGATGCCGACGAATGGCAACTGGCGCTGCAGGCACTTGAACAAGGGAGACAAGCATGAGCGACACGCTGACACAAAAGCCGCGCCTGAAGACATCGGCGATGATCGCGTCCATCGCGAGCGAAGGACAGCTCACGCGCTCGGCGCCTTTCGGACACGCGCTGGTGGAACTCGCACGCACCAAGAGCAATGTGATCGGCATGACGGCCGACCTCGGCAAGTACACTGACCTGCATATCTTCGCGAAGGAGTTTCCCGAGCGCTTCTACCAGATGGGCATGGCCGAGCAGTTGCTGATGGGCGCGGCATCCGGCTTCGCGCATGAAGGCGCGCAGCCGTTCGTCACGACCTATGCCGTATTCGCGACGCGGCGCGCGTATGACTTCATCCACCAGACTATCGCCGAAGACAATCTCGATGTGAAGATCGTCTGCGCATTGCCGGGGCTCACCACGGGTTACGGTCCGAGCCATCAGGCCGCCGAAGACCTCGCGTTGATGCGCGCCATGCCCAACATGACCGTGATCGATCCGTGCGACGCGCTCGATATCGAGCAGATGGTGCCCGCCATCGCCGCGCACAAAGGCCCGGTGTACGCGCGCCTGTTGCGCGGCAACGTGCCCGCCGTGCTCGACGAATACGACTATCAATTCGAACTCGGCAAGGCGAAGCTTCTGCGCGATGGCGCCGACGTGCTGATGATCTCGTCCGGGATCATGACCATGCGCGCGCTGGAAACCGCGAAGGCGCTCGAAGCCGACAACGTGGATGTCGCGGTGCTGCACGTGCCGACCATCAAGCCGCTCGACACTGAGACCATCGTGCGCGAAGCGCGGCGTTCGGGACGGCTCGTGGTCGTGGCCGAGAATCACACGGTGATCGGAGGGCTTGGCGAAGGTGTCGCTGCCGCGTTGCTGAACGCTGGCGTCGCGCCGCCGTTCAAGCAGATCGCCCTGCCCGATGCATTTCTGGATGCCGGCGCGTTACCGACCTTGCATGACCGTTATGGCATTTCCACCCGCGTGATGAGCGAAACCATCAAAGGATGGTTGGGCTAACGGCACGAATGCGGGCGGGCGCGGCTCAACCGCGAGCCGCCTTGCCCCGCATGGGTTTCTTGACGGCGGGTGCATCGCCCGCCATTTCTTCCATCCACGAAAGCCCGTCCAGATACGCAAGAAAGTGCTGCAAATAAGCGGGTGAAACTTCGCGCATCAATGCAAGCGAACGATGCACCAGACTGCTCGAATTGAGCGGACCCGCGTTTTTCGGCACCCGCGCAAGAGACTCGTTGAGGCGCTGCTCGGCGCTGAGTCGGGCCCACACTTCGCGGAAGTATTCGAGCAATTCGCTCTGTGAGGCATGCGCCACGCGCGCATTCATGTCGGTGACCAGCACGGCGAGCGGCGTACTTTCAACCTTTCGTGACGGCTCGACAGGCGCGGCAAGTTCGACTTCTCGCGCGTAGTCATGGAGCAAGGCCTGCAAGCGCGCTTCGAGCAAACGACGCGCTTCGCCACGCTGCGCGCTCGCTCTCCGTTCGAGCGAATCGATGAACGCAAAGCGCAGCGGACTCACGCGATCATCGCCCTGAACGCGCCATTCATCGAGCATTGCGCGTGCTTGCGAGCGCTCAGTCACCGCTTCACTCCGCCGTTGGTCGGCCGCGGCACCGCTGAAATCTCGACTCGACGATTCTTTGCGCGACCCAGATCGTCGGCATTGGAACTGATCGGCTGCTCGGAGCCGAACGCCGCCGCGAATACGGACGACGATGGCACACCCGCGTCGATCAGCGCGCGCGTCACCGTCAAGGCGCGTTTGGCCGAGAGTTCCCAGTTGTCGGCGAAGCGGCGATTGCCTTCGTGCACCTGCTGATCGTCGGCGAAACCGCTCACCATCAGAATCTCTTCGTGCGAACCGAGATAGGCGGAAAGCGGTCCTGCAAGGCTCTTGAGCACATCGCGCCCTTGCGGCTGCAACTGATCGGAATTCAACGCGAACAACACGCTGCCGCTAATGCCGATGCGCCCGTTCACCAGCGTCACGCGCCCCGACGCGAGCGGGCCAGCCAGCGCCTGCTCCAGCGTCTTGCGGCGCTGCGTTTCCATCTGCCGCTGCTTGACTTCGTTTTCCAGCCGCGTCGACAGTTGCAACTGCACGCCAATGACGCCGACCAGGATCAGCACGAACGCGCCCAGCAGTACCGACATGAGATCGGCGAACGCAGCCCAGATGGGCGCGGCGGCCTCCACGCCGCCATCGATCTCCTCGTTCATGCGGCCTTCGCTCCGGCGGCGCGCTGCCCCGCGATACGCTGCAGGTCTTCGACGATTTGCTTCTGCGAAAGCGTGCTCAGATCGATCACCTCACGCGCCTGCGCCACGTAATAGGCAAGCTGTTCGTCGCTGCGCGCGAGCGACTTGTCGAGCGCGGCCTCGATGCTCTTGAGATGCGCGACGAGCAGTTCGTTCGATGCGCCGAAAGACTGCACGGCGCCGCCGAGCGCATCGCCGAGACTCGCGACTTCGAGCGCGCCGCTCGTGACTTGCGCCGCGACCGCTTCGAGTTTGATGGTCTCTGCCTCGACCTTGTCGGTGAACTGCGTGCCGACGCGCGCGAGCAGGTCCGATGACGAGGCGACGAGCGCATCGACGGCCACGCGCTGTTCGTTCGACGTATGATTCACCGCATCGAGCAAGGTTTCGAGCGTGGCGAGCAAGCGCGTGCGCTCGTCCAGCATGGCGTTGTCGTGGACCATGGATTCGCTGAGTTTCTCGCGCATCTGCGCAATCACATCGGCGGCGAGCTTCGGCGCTTCCGATGCCGCCGCGACCAGTCCTTCGATCTTCGTGATGGTGCCGCTCGCGCGCTTCTCGGCATCGGCGGCCATCTCGCTCGCGGTGCGCGCGAGCGTGTCGCAGATGTTCTGTTGACGCTCGGCGGCGAACGCGCTCGTCTCTTGCCATTGTTCGCGCTGGTTGGCGGCGAGCGTGGTGAGCGCATCGGTCCAGGCGTTCAGGCGCGCTTCGCTGTTCGATGCGATCTCGTCGCGCAAACCGGCGTGCGATCGATCGACGGCGAGCAGCAGCGAAGCGGCGTGTTCCTCGAAACTCGCCGTCGCTTTAAGCAACGCCTGCTCGTGTTGCGCGGCGAGATGCTCGCCGGTGCGCGTCTGTTGCGTGAGCGCTTCGCTCCACGTTTCGGCGAGCGTGGATGACGTGTGGTCGAGCCGCGCGGCGACGCCATCGATCAAACCGGCCGCGCGTTGCTCGAACGTTTCGGCAAGACCATCGAGCGCGGCGCGCGTTCCCGTCATCAACGCCTCGTTCGACTTTCGATGCCCGGCGAGCGACTGGTTCCAGTGCTCCGCGATCTCCGTCACCGAAGTCGTGAAGCCGCTCGTGATGCGTTCCATGTGCGCCGATACGCCTTCGAGCAACGCGGCCGAGCGCGTTTCGAAGCCTTGCGCAAAGCTGTCGAGCGACGTGCCCATGCGCGTGACGAGCGCTTCGTTCGACTGCCGATGTTTATCGAGCGAGTCTTGCCAGATGCCCGCGATTTTCGCCGACGAAGCCTCGAAGCCGCTCGACAAGCCATCCAGCTGCCGCGCCACGGCCTGTTCGATCTTGCCGTGCAAGGCTGCCGTCTCGCCCGCGATGCCGTCCATGGCGGATTGCATGATCGGTTGCAGCGCGCTGCTCGCGGCGCGCGCGCTGTCGGCGACGCTCTGCTTCAACGACTGTTCCACCGATGCCGCCAGCCGCCGATACGAAGTCTCGGTTTTGGCATGAAACGCATCCTGATTGGTCAGTTGCCGCTCGTTTGCCGCGATGCTCTGCTGTTCGATGGCGTGCATCATCGCTTGCAGGCGATCGACCAGCTTCGGCATGAGTTCGGCCTGCCGTTGCATCAGCTTCAGGCCTTCCTCGCGCCGATGCGTCTCGGTAAATACGCGCAGTGTCGCCGCAATCTTGAGGTCGAGGGTCTGCACGGCGTCGAGCCGTTCGCGGCGGCACAGCGCTGAAAGCAGGCCAAGCATGGCCGATGTCGCGACACCCGCGATCGATGTGCCGAACGCGAAACTCAGGCCCGTGACCGGCGCCGCGAGCGACGAGCGGATCGCCGAAAGATCGGTCGCGCTTTCCAGCGCCGCGCCGGTGCCGCGCAGCGTCACGACCATGCCGAGCAGCGTGCCGAGCATGCCGAGCAACACGAGCAACCCGACGAGATATGGCGCAAGCACAGGCGCCGGCAACGCGGCGCGCTCGCCTTCGACCCGCAAGCGCACCGCATTGCGCAGACCCACGGGCAGGCTTTCGAGCCAGACGGCAAGGCTCTTCGGCGTGACGGCGAGTTGCCGCAGCGCATGCGCGAATGCATAGGTGGTTTGCTGATAGCGCTGCAGTTCGGCCGCGCCCGCGAGGTAGCACGCGCCGATCAGGAGCGTGACGCAAAACGCGAGCGCATTCGAGCCGACATAGCCAATGGCGATTCCGCAAACGGCGGCAAGACCAGCGAGAAAGACGGCGACATTCAGGATATAGCGAGGCATGGCGTGGCTTTAGCGGGTTCGAAGGGCGGCAAGCAGCCCTTCGACCGGTTGAAAACGGACTTCGAGTTCGGCGAGCGAGACGTGGCGCATGTCGTCGCGAAAGGCATCGAGCCAGGCATTCGACACGGGCGCGGCTTGGTCCGCGGCTGCGCGCTTCATGCGCTCGAAATACTTGCCGAGCAACACGGGCACTTGCGCGAGCAGGCTGCGTTCGCGTGCGCTCAACGCCTGTTCCATGACGGCATCGACGGCGGCGAGACGCGCCAGATCGGGCGATTGCGCCACAAGCGCCGCGCGCAAGCGGCCGCGCAACAGGCCGATGTCGGTTTCCATGGTCTGCTGCAAGGACACATAGCGCTGGCGGAACGCCGCAAAGTCGAGCGAAAGATCGTCCGGAGGTGGCGTCGGCACGCGTGCGCGATGCCGTCCGGGTGTAGGCTTCACGCCGCCCGCGACGGCATTCACCAGCGACGCGCGCATGCGCATGCAGGCTTCTTCCAGCGCGTGCGCACCTGAGTGCATTGGCACGAGAGGCGCCGGCGGCGCATCGGCGAGCGCGGTCGAAAGCGCGATCGCATCGGTCCAGCCGAGCCATTGGCTCAGGCGGTCCGAAAGCGATGCGGCGGGTTCGTGAACATCGAGGTTGGCGATGCGTGCCAGCAGACGCACGAGCGCCGGGCCGCTGAGCGCCGTGCGCGTCTGGGCTTGCACGATATGACCAGGGCAAAAGCTGACTATTTTAACCGCTGACGCAGCGCCGGCCTCGATTTTGAGATGGAGGGACGCCGCACGGGCGTCACTGCGCTTTCGCGGGCAGGAAGGTGAACGACGGCGTCGTCACGAATTTATCCGCCGTCTCGCCCGAGAACACTTGGCCCGCGTCGATGGTCAGCTTCCTCACCGGCGCGCCCGGGCGCAGATCGACCTTGCTCAGAGACACCCAGAACGTGTCCGGGCGCGTGGCCGAATCGAAGTAATAGACGAGGTTGGTCTGGTCGGACACCGTGCGCCAAATCGTCGACGAGAGATTCGGCATGTTGTCGGAGCGAATGCCGAGCGGCACGCTCACCGAACGCATCACGCTCATCACGCTTGCCGCCGCCTGGAACGGATACGACTTCTGCGGCACGCCCGCCATGTAGTTCGGGTCGGCCTGCTTGGGGATCGAATTCATGAGGAACGACGCGCGCACAAAGCGGTCCGCCGCGCGGTTCGTGCCCGGCAGGAACGCCGTGCCGCTGACGCCTTTCCAGTATGCGTCGATGGCGAGCTGGTCTTCATACGCCGGTGAATTCGTCACCACCTTGTACTGCTTGCTTTGATGGATGATCAGTTTGCCCTTGATGTACTCGAAGATCGCGGAGTCGCCGCGCGCGTCCGAGAGCGCCAGATGGATGGTGAGAGGCTTGCCGTCCGGCAAAGGCGGCGCGATGATCTGAAACGGCTCGCGGCTCAGCACATAGACCGCTTGCGCGACCGTCGCGAAATTGTCGAGCGCGTACTGGGCCCACAGGCTGATGGAGAGCGGATCGCGTTTCGGGTCGGGTTTGCCGTAGTCGCTCTCGGCGAGATAAAGCGCATTCGCGACGAGTCCGCGTTCGTTCATGCCATCCACGGTGCCGATGTCGTAGCCCGATACCACCACGCTCCCGTACTTCGCTTTCCATTTGGTGGAACGCTCGCCGGCGTTGCCATCGCGCTCGATGCCGGCAGGCATCACCCAAAGGTTGGACCGCATGTCTTCGGACCAGTCCATCGTGCGGCCCGTGATGGTGAGTTTGTCGCCGACGTACAGCGCGCGCGTACAGGCGAGAGCAAGCGAGGTGGACAACCAAGCAAGTGCAAAGAGACAGACGAGCTTCCGGGTGAATCCTCGAGTCATGGCAACAGTTCCGTTTATCGTTTCGAATTCTGAATGAGGACGGCGAAACCCTTTCGCGCGATGAACGGCGGCGCGTTTCTAGAGGTGACGCCGCGCCGTCTTCAGAAATAGGGGAATTCCCAGCGTTTGTAAAGACGAAATGCCAAGCACGCCGAACATCGGCGCCAAAGGTGAGCCAGCTTAACCAACCGGTGAAAATTACCTAAACAAATACAATGAATCAATAGCTTAAGGATTTTTTCCCGCACGTCGTCAAGTGAGCAGGAGCGGCAGAATAACAGGCCCGCTTTCAATCACACGCATGTTCGGAGAAATAATGCGGCGTCGAATATCGACTTCGCAACCGACCCGGCCGCCAGGCAGTCATAGCGATACGGTAATCGTGACGGTGATGTTCTGAGCGCGTGGGTATCGGCTCAACCCACGCGCCTTTATGGACGTCGATGCGCTTCTCGCGATGCAGCGCATCTGTAACCTACTTCACGGTATCCAGCGCCTTGACGATCGCATGCGCCGCCGCGACGCGTTCCGGAATAGGGAAGTTCTTGTTCGCCAGAAACACGATGCCCACGTCCTCTTCCGGCACGAATGCCAGATAAGCACCAAAGCCGTTGGTCGAACCCGTCTTGTTGATCCACACGTCCTGACGCGGTTTCATCGGCGGGTCGAGGCGCGTGGCGGGATGCGCTTCCAGCGCCATCGAAGATGAATTGCCGTCGAGCAACGCCTGCAGTTCGACCGGATACGGATACTGCTCCCAGATCAAATCCTGCGTCATCGGCGCGGTTTGAAAGTAGCCCGTATGCGTGGCGACGATCGCGCGTTGCAGTTTTGCATCGATACGTCCTGCTTCGTTCATGTTGGCCAGCAAGAAGCGCGTCATGTCGCCAGCAGTCGACTTCACGCCATAAGCCTCGGACGACAACACGCCCGGCGCCATGCGAATGGGCGCGCCGTCCTTCGCATAACCTTGCGCGTAATCGTGCTTGCGCGAAGGCGGCACGTCGATGAACGTGTTCTTCAATCCCAGCGCCGGAAAAATGCGCTGCTGCATGAGCTGATCGAAATCGGCATTCATGCTCTTCGCCGCGATGAACCCCAACATGCCGATACCCGGATTCGCATACGTGCGGCACGTGCCCGGCTCGCACGAAGGTTTCCACGCCTCGAAATACTTGATCAGTTGCGCGTTGTCGTGAATGTCGTCGGGGACTTGCAGCGGCAAGCCGCCCGGCGTGTGCGTGCCGAGTTCGACGAGCGTCACGTCGTCGCCGAAACGGCTGCCGCGCAGCGACGGCACGAAGCGGCTCACGTGATCGTCGAGAGAGAGATGGCCGGTCACTTCGGCATAGGAAGCGAGCGTCGCCGTGAACGTCTTGCTCACCGATCCCAGTTCGAACAAGGTATCGCGCGTGACGGGCCTCGCGCCTTCCTTCGACGCCACGCCATAGTTATAGATATGCGTCTTGCCATCGAGTACGATCCCCACCGCCATGCCCGCAATGCCATTGCGCGCCATCAAGGGCTCGATGGTGCGATCGACGGTCTGCCTGATGGCCTTGTCGCTTGCCGCAGCCGCATTCGCCGCTTGGCTCGCGCCGATGGAAAAAATGGCCGTTGCCAAAAGGCTCAACGTCCCGATCCTGATCATGCAACGTCTCCGTTTTAGTGTGACTACTTCCGCGCCCGTCTCAGGCCAGCGGATAAATCGTCCATCACCGGCACCGCCGCAAAGAGCAGCAGCAAGGCCGCAAGCGGTACGGTCGCGATGAACCCGAGATGCGCGAAGCCTACCGCGCCTGCGAAGCCGCCCGCGATGAACATCGCGAAAAGCGAACTCAAGAGCGCGAGCCGCGCATGATTGGCGCACACATAGCGCTCGTCGTCGCGCCCGACGCGCCGGTTCCAATACAGACTCTTGCCCAGCTCTATGCCGATATCCGTGACGAGCCCCGTCACATGCGTCGTGCGAATCTCGGCTTTCGATATCTTGGTGATCATCGCGTTCTGCAGGCCCATCACGAAGCACAGCAGCATGACGGTCATCGGCACGTCCCAGAAACGATGCGCCTCCAGATTCGCGCCGAGCACGCCGAACACCAGCAACAGGCAGGCTTCGAGGACGAGCGGAACCGCGAACACGCTATGCGCCGCGCGCTGGCGTCCCCAGTTGATGAGCAACGCGGAAGTCGCGGCTCCCGCGACGAACGCGAGCACCGCGCTCATCGCCGAGAACACGAGCGCCGCTTGCCCGAGCACGAAATTATCCGCGATCGACGATACCAGCCCCGACATGTGCGAGGTGTATTGACCCACGGCGAGAAAGCCGCCCGCATTGGCCGCGCCCGCCACGAAGGCCAGCGCGCAACCGAGGCGGCGGTTGGCCGACTGCGTGCGGCTGGGCGAAGTCAGGCCCCGGAGATAGGCGATCGGCATGACGTTTCCCACGCGATGAAGAGACAAAAAAGATAACACGAGCGTGCCGCGATATTTTTGATCGATAGGACGCTAACGAATAAAACTGCCGATATAATCGCGCCCCATGAGCCATCTCGACCTTCTGCGCCGCTCCGTCAGCAGCACACTCGTACTTGCCGCGCGGCGCTGGCGGCGTACGAGTCATGGCGTGCTCGCGTCCTATGGCGTCTCTGAAGCGTGCGCGGTTCCGCTGCTCACGGCCAACCGGCTCGGCGAGAGCGTGCGGCAAGTGACGCTCGCGGAGCATGTCGGTATCGAGGGACCGTCGCTCGTGCGTCTGCTCGACCAGCTATGCGCGGCCGGACTCGTCCGGCGCGACGAAGACCCCGAAGACAAGCGCGCCAAGACCATCACACTCACCGACGAAGGCCGCGCCGTCACCGCGCGCATGGAAGAGCGCCTGATGTCGCTGCGCGCGCGGCTACTCAAGGGCGTGAGCCGCGAGGACCTCGAAACCACGCTGCGCGTGCTCAACGCGTTCAGCGCCACGCTCGACACCGTGCCCGCACGCGATGACGGCAAGAGCGGAGCGCGCACGCCATGAACTTCCCGTCCGCGCGCGAGTGGCTCTTCTCCGGCAAGACCTTCGCCGCCGCGATGATCGCGCTTTATATCGGCCTCGCGCTCGAACTGCCGCGCCCGTACTGGGCAATGGCCACGGTCTATATCGTCTCGAACCCGTTCGTCGGCGCGACGCGCTCGAAGGCTTTGTATCGCGCGCTCGGCACGGCTATCGGCGCGGCGGGCGCGGTGCTGATCGTGCCGCCGTTCGTCGAGTCGCCGTTTCTGTTCAGCGTGATCGTCGCGCTATGGACGGGCTCCCTGCTCTTTCTCTCCATGTTCGACCGCACCGCGCGCAGCTACGTGTTCCTGCTCGCGGGCTATACGCTGCCGCTGATCGCGCTGCCTTCCGTGTTGAACCCGGCCACCGTGTTCGATCTCGCGATCTCGCGCACCGAAGAGATTCTGCTCGGCATCGTGGTGGCGAGCATCGTCGGCTCCGTGGTGTTTCCGAGCCGGCTCGCGCCGACGCTCGTCGAGCGCACCGACGCGTGGTTTCGCGACGCCGCGTTCTACGCGAGCGAATCGCTCTCCGGGCGGCTCGCGGGGGCGGCCATCTCGGCGGCGCGGCAACGGCTCGCCGCTACGGTGAACGGCCTCGAAGTGCTGTTGAGCCAGTTGACCTACGACCATACGCGGCCGGATATCGTGAGCCGCGCGCGCGCCTTGCAAGGACGCATGCAGATTTTCTTGCCGCTGATCTCGTCGATGGCCGACCCGCTCATCGAACTGATCGATAAACGTGGCGCGGGCACGCCGGAGTTGCAGGCGCTGCTGCAAGACGTGGCTGCGTGGGTCGCCGCGCCCATGCCCGATTCCGCCGAGCCGACCGCCGTCGAAGCCTTCGCGCGCACGCCGGATGCGCTGCGTGCCCGCGCCGAAGCCATGCGGCCATCCGCCGAAGGACTTGCGAGCGATAACGGCGCATTGCTCTCCAGCGCGCTCTGGCGGCTCACGCAAGTCATCGACGTATGGCAGGACATCCGCAGTTTGCGCCTCGCCATCCTGAACGACACTCACGAATGGCAACCGCGCTTTCGTCACTGGCGTCTTGGCGGCACCGCGCGCTTCTTCGATCGCGGCATGATGCTGTTCTCGACGGGCGTGGCGGTCAGCGCGATCATCGTTGCGTGCGGCTTGTGGATCGAATCAGGCTGGAACGACGGAGCCGGCGCCGTGACGCTCGCCGCTGTCGCCTGCTGCTTCTTCGCCGCGCTCGACGAACCCGCGCCCCAAGTGTTCGCGTTCTTTCTCGCCACCTGCATGAGCGTGGTGCTGGCCGGTCTCTATGTGTTCGCGGTGCTGCCGCACGTGCACGACTTCGCCATGCTCGTGTTGATCTTCGCGATACCGTTCCTGATCATCGGCACGCTGATTCCGCGGCCGCGCTTCAATCTCGTCACCATGCTCGTGGCCGTCAACACGGCGACCTTCATCAGCATCCAAAGCGCCTACGAAGCGGACTTCTTCGTGTTTCTCAACAGCAATCTGGCAGGCGTCGCGGGACTTCTGTTCGCCTTCGTCTGGACGCGCGTAACGCGGCCCTTCGGCGCGGAACTGGCCGTCGCGCGGCTCACGCGCTCGGCGTGGCGCGATATCGTCAGGAGCACCTTGCCCGAAGCCTTTCACGACCAGCGCAACTTCTACTCGCGCATGCTCGACCGGCTGATGCAGGTGCTGCCGCGTCTCGCCGCAACGGATGCGCACCGGCATCCGTCCATCGAAAGTTTTCGCGATTTTCGCGTGGCGCTCAACGCGCTCGATCTGCGCCGCGCGCGCCGCAAGATGTCGGTGGAAGTGCAATCGTCCATCGACGATGTGCTCGCCGGCGTTCGCCAGTATTTCCAGCATTGCCTCGAACGGCGCGCGCGTCAGCCGGTGCCGGGCACGCTCATTCAGACCATCGACGCCGCCGCGCGGCAAGTCGTGGCGACCAACAGCGTCGCGGAAGAAGCCGCGCCCGTCGCGTCGCGCGGCGAGCGTTCGTTGCGCGATACGCTGCATGCGCTCGTCGGCATCCGGCTTTCGCTGCATCCGCCCGCTGTCGATAAACCCGCCAACGAACGTCAGGAACCCGCGTGATGCCGTCTCGAACGCTCTCTTCGGATCGACTCGCATGATCGGCGAAATCGATATTCTCGGCGTCTTCGTGCCCGCCGTGCTCGTGCTCATGTTCATCGCTTATCTGGTGAACCTCGTGATTCGCACGGTGCTCGCACGCGTGGGCTTCTATCGTTTCGTGTGGCATCGCTCCGTTTTCGATCTCGGCATCTACGTCTTGGTGCTGGGGCTTGTCGTCGTCGTTTCGCATCGGCTCATCCCGTGAAAAAAACCTGGTTCTCCGTCGGGCAGATTCTGCTCACGCTCATCGTCGTCGCAATTGCAGGCGCGGTCCTGTGGAAGCTGGTCGATTACTACATGTTCGCGCCCTGGACGCGCGATGGCCACGTTCGCGCCGACGTCATTCAGGTCGCGCCGGACGTGGCCGGTCTCATCACCGATGTCAAGGTCGTCGACAACCAGCAAGTCAAACGCGGCGACGTGCTCTTCGTGATCGATCAGGCGCGCTACACGCTCGCACTGCGCAACGCGCAAGCCGCCGCGCAACAACGCCGCGCCACGCTCGATCAGGCGAAGCGCGAGGACGTGCGTAATCGCTCGCTCGGCAATCTCGTTGCGCGCGAGGTCGTGGAAGAAACGCATTCGCGCGTCGAACAGGCCGCTGCCGCGCTCGCGGATGCCGACGTCGCCATCGATACCGCGCGGCTCAATCTGCAGCGCACCGAAGTGCTGAGCCCGGTCGACGGTTATCTCAACGACCGCGCGCCGAAAGTCGGCGAATACGTCGCCTCGGGCCGCGCCGTGCTGTCCGTGGTCGATATGAACTCCTTCCGCGTCGATGGTTACTTCGAAGAGACCAAGCTGCATGGCATCGACATCGGCCAACCGGTGGATATCAAGGTGATGGGCGAGCCGAATCTGCTGCGCGGTCATGTGCAGAGCATCGTAGCGGCAATCGAGGATCGCGATCGTCAGCAAAGCTCGAGTCTTCTGCCGAACGTGAACCCTGCGTTTAGCTGGGTGCGGCTCGCGCAGCGAATCCCCGTGCGCGTGACGCTCGATGAGATTCCCGCCGATTTCCGCATGATCGCGGGACGCACGGCGACGGTTTCGGTACGCGGCATCGGCCCGACGGTCGGCGCGCGGCCCGCTTCGAACACCGTGCCCGCTCAGGCCACCGCGCCTGCATCGCCGGTGGCGGCGCATGCGGCTTCGGGTGCTTCGGGTGCTTCGGGTGCTTCGCGATGAAACACCGCGTCATCTCGATGCCTAAGCGACCCAAGCGACCCAAGCTGCTCAAGCGCTGCGGCCTCACGCTTCTTGCTTCCACGCTCGCGCTTGCCGGCTGCATGACCGTCGGGCCGAATTACAAGCTGCCCGACGGCGCGGTCGTCAACCGGGACTACGCGAATGCCGCCATCGATGGAGCCGATCGAGCGCCCGTCACGCAAGGCACGGTGCCCGCGAAGTGGTGGCGTCTCTACGACGATCCCGCGCTCGACGAGCTCGTCAACGAGGCGCTGCTTTCGAATTCCGATCTGCGCGTGGCGGCGGCGAATCTCGTGCGTTCGCGCGCCGAAGTGGAATTCGCCAATCAGCAAGGCGGCTTCTCGTCCAAGTCGTCGGTGGGGTTTCAGCGCGCGCAGGAATCGGCGGAGCAGTATCTGCTGACCGAAAAGCTTCCGGTCGTCAATGAAGGCGTGCTCGACCTGAGCGTCTCCTATGAATTCGATCTCTTCGGCAAGCTCAAGCGCGGTGTCGAAGCCGCCAATGCCGATGACGAAGCCATCGAAGCCGCGCTCGATCTCGCGCGCATCACCGTGGTCGCCGATGTCGTGCGCGCGTATGTCGATTCGTGCGCGGCCGCCGAAGAGCTCGGCATCGCGCAACGATCGCTGTCCTTGCAGAAGCAGCGTGTGACGCTTTCGCAGCGTCTGCGCGATGCAGGCCGTGGCAATCAGTCCGAAGTCACGCGCGGACAGACGCAGTCCGACACGCTCGCCGCCGACATCCCGCGTTATGTGGCGCGTCGCCGCGTGGCGCAGTATCGGCTCGCCATGCTGCTCGCGCGTCCTGCCGCGCAATTGCCGCGTGCCACGCTCGCCTGCAAGAAGGCGCCGCATGTGCGGCAGCCGATTCCGGTCGGCGACGGCGCGGCGCTGCTCAGACGCCGACCCGACGTGCGGCAGGCGGAGCGGCAACTGGCGGCATCGACGGCGCGTATCGGCGTGGCGACGGCGGCGCTTTATCCTTCGGTGAGTTTCGGGGCATCGGTCGGGTCGGTGGGCGTTGCCGAAGATTTGCTCGGCGCCTCGACCAACCGCTGGGCTTTCGGTCCGCTCATCAACTGGAACTTTCCGATCAACGGTCAGCGTGCGCGCGTGCGCCAGGCCGAGGCGGCATCCGGCGGCGCGCTCGCGCATTTCGACGGCGTCGTGCTCAACGCGCTGCGCGAAACGCAAAGCGCGCTCGCGAACTACGCGTCCGACACCACGCGCGCCGACGCGCTGCGCACCGCGTACAAGTCGGCGGTCGAATCGGCCGATGAAACGCATCGGCTGTATTCGGCGGGACGCGAATCCTTTCTCTCGGATCTCGACGCCACGCGCACCTTGACGAGCGTCGCCGCGCAAGTGGCGGCGGCCGAAGCGCAGGTCGCGCAGGATCAGGTCACGCTGTTTCTTGCGCTTGGCGGCGGATGGGAACGCGATGAAGAAGTGGCGGTGGGGGGCGGGGGTAAGTAATCGTGCTCCTTGGGCATCGACTGGAACCAGGTCGATGCCCGAGCGCATCGACTTTCAGTCCGCTATTCCCGACACTGGTTTTCCCTAATCAAAAACAAATTAGCGCGGGTTTGTATAGCGTATTAAATCTGAACAAGTCATTACGCTTATCAAAGCCTTATAAATTCGCCTGAAGATAATCACGCAATCAGGCTTGTACGTGTAAATCCCAATACTGATTTTCTCCGGCTTGTCACAAGCCATTCACCGGGAAACACCAAGCCAGATAATCGCCTTCAGGAATCCGCAAGAATTTTTGAAGGCTGGCATGCACCACGATTGGATATGTGGGCTTCCGCGCATACCAGCAACCTACCCGCTGATACGGTTGCGACACGCACAATCCTCGCCTCTCTCACGGTCCATATCGATCGGCGGCACCTTCGCGAGACGGCTCGGCAGGCCGTTACCAGCATGTCGTCTTCAAGCCTCGTTTGAATTAACCATAAGATTCGGGATCTGCTCACATGATTGCGAGTGATAAATCGTCTGAAGAAGCCGGCGTTGAATCCGATGACGAAATCCCTTTCGCTGCGCTGATAGATACGATTATTAACCACCGCATTCTTATTAGCACGGTGGTTTGTCTCGCGCTATTGATTGGCGCCGCGTATGCCTATCTAAGTCCACCGATTTTTCAATCCGCCATTCTCATCAAGGTGGATGAGAACAAGGACGTTTCCAATTCACGCGCTGGCGACCCTTTAAGCAATATGTTGCCGACACTCGATGACCGCTCTTCCGCTGAAGGCGAAATTCAGGTGCTGGGTTCGAAGCTCGTCGTCTCGCGCGCCGTCGACGCACTCAAGCTCTATATCAGCGCGCGGCCGTTGCGCCTGCCCTTCATCGGCAGCCGTCTGGTTCATCACGACGGCTCGCTATCCGAGCCGGGCCTCTTCGGCTTCGGCCATTACACCTGGGGCGACGAATCCATCAGCGTCACGGACTTCGACGTGCCGCGCTCGCTCGAAGGCCAGAACTTCCTGCTCACGGCCGGCAGCGATGGCGAATACACGCTCGGCCACCCGGCGCTCGGCGCACCCGTGACGGGCAAGGTGGGCGAGATTCTGGAAGCGCAAACCGCCAAGGGGCCGGTCAGGCTTTTCGTCTCTTCGCTCAAGGGCAATCCTGGCGCCGGCTTCAACGTCAATCATTACTCGCGTCAATTGACCATCGACGCGATTCAGAACCAGCTCAAGATCAGCGAACAAGGCAACAAGTCGAGCGTGCTGAAGGCGACGCTGGAAAGCGCCGATCCCGTGCAAGTGGCGGCGACCATCAACGAGATCGGGCGGCAGTATGTGCGTCTCAACGGCGACCGCAAGGCGGTGATCGCGGAGAACTCGCTCACTTATCTGCAGCGCCAGTTGCCCGTGCTCAAGCAACAGATGGAAGAAGCGGAGAACGCGTACAACACGTACCGCGACGCCAACTCGCTGCTCGATTCGGACGAAGCCAACCGTCTGCTGCTCAAGCAGACAGCCGACGCCAACGGGCAACTGCTGGCCTTGCGCCATACCCGCGACGATCTCGCCACGACCTTCTCGCCTTCGCATCCGCGTGTGGTCGCGGTGGACCGGCAGATCGCCGCGACTCAGCAATTCCTCGAAAAACTCAACGACCGCACCCGCTCGATGCCGATGGCCGAGCAAGGCGCACTGCGCCTCTTGCGTAACGTGCGCGTGAATACCGATCTCTATACGGCGCTGCGCAACAACATCGAAGAGATGATGCTCATCAAGGCGGGCAAGGCGGCATCGGTGCAACTGATCGATATCGCCGACGTGCCCGAACAACCGGTCAAGCCAGTCAAGCTACTGGCGCTCGCCATCGCGCTCGTGCTCGGTCTCTTCTTCGGCATCGGGCTCGCGATGCTTCTGGATCGCGTCTTCCGTGGCGTCACGGACACGCAGGAGATCGAGATCGAGACGGGCCTTTCCGTATTCGCAACCATTCCGAAGAGCGCGCGGCAAGCTGCGCTGACGACCGCCATCGGTGGTTCCGCGCCGCGTCAGGCCGTGCTCGCCGCGCAGTTCCCGAAGGACCCGACCGTGGAGGCGCTGCGCATCCTGCGCTCCGCGTTGCAATTCACGCTGGTCGGCGCGCGCAACAACGTCGTGATGATCGCCGGGCCGCTGCCGGGCGTGGGCAAGTCGTTCCTTTCGGCGAATCTCGCCACCGTGCTGGCTTCGGGCGGCACGCGCGTGCTCCTGATCGACGCCGACTTGCGCAAGGGTTATCTGCACAAGCAGTTCGGGCTCGATCCGGGACCGGGTCTCGCCGACATGCTGGCGGGCAACCGCACGCTCGAGGCCACCGTGAATCGCCAGGTGTTTCCGAACCTCGATGTGCTGCAAGGCGGTCCTTATCCGTCGACGCCGGCCGAGCTGCTTCTGCGAGCGAAGTATCGCGAAGTGATCGACGAGGCATCGAAGGCCTACGACATCGTGCTGGTCGACGCGCCGGCCGTGCTCGCCGTATCCGATGCGGGCGCCATTGCGCCGGCCGCAGGCAGCATCTTTCTGGTTTCGTCTTACGGGCAGACGCGCGTCGGTGAAATCAAGGAATCGATCAAGCGCCTCAATCAAACCGGCGCACGCGTGACGGGCGTGCTGCTCAACAGCGTCGCATTGCATACCGCCAATACCGCGCTCGCGGGGCGCTACGGCAGCAGCGCTTATGTCGCGCATAACTACGAGTCGGCGCCCGACTGAAGCGAGAGGACATCCGGCTTTAACGGATATGCGGTAACCCAATCACAACCTTGCGTTGCTTCGAGACTGGAGACACCTCAATGCGTTCGCTCACGGACCAGAAGATCGCCGTCATCGGGCTGGGCTATGTCGGCCTGCCCCTCGCGGTGGAGTTCAGCAAGCATCACGCGGTAGTCGGCTTCGACGTGAACCGTCATCGCATCGACTCGTTGCGCGAAGGACACGACGCCACGCTGGAAGTCGGCGACGACGAGCTGCATGCGGCGCAATCGCTTGCATTCACCGACGATCCCGAAGCGCTCAAGGATTGCACCGTGTTCATCGCCACGGTGCCGACGCCGATCGACCGGCACAAGCGCCCCGACCTCGGCATGCTGCTGCGCGCAAGCGAAACGATAGGCGGCGCGCTCAAACCGGGCGACGTGGTGATCTATGAATCGACCGTATATCCGGGCGTGACCGAGGAGGAGTGCGTGCCCGTGCTCGAACGCGTGTCGGGCTTGCGCTTCAATGTCGATTTCTTCGCGGGCTACAGCCCCGAGCGGATCAACCCGGGCGACAAGCTGCATCGCTTGCCGGACATCAAGAAAGTGACTTCCGGGTCCACCCCCGAAGTGGCCGAGGCGGTAGATGAACTGTACAGACAGATCATCACCGCCGGCACGCACAAGGCCGCGAGCATTCGCGTGGCAGAAGCGGCAAAGGCAATCGAGAACACACAGCGCGACGTGAACATCGCGCTCGTCAACGAGTTGTCGATCATCTTCAACAAGATGGGTATCGACACCGAAGCCGTGCTGCTCGCCGCCGGCACGAAATGGAACTTCCTGAACTTCAGGCCCGGACTCGTGGGCGGTCACTGCATCGGCGTGGACCCGTACTACCTGACGCACATGGCGCAGTCGATCGGCTACAACCCGGAAATCATTCTCGCCGGACGGCGCCTGAACGACAGCATGGGCACGTATGCGGTCTCGCAACTCGTCAAGGCGATGACGCGTGCGCGCATCTATATTCCCGGCGCGCGCGTGCTCGTCATGGGACTCGCGTTCAAGGAGAACTGTCCGGACATGCGCAACTCGCGTGTGGTGGACATCGTCACTGAACTCACGCAATACGGCACGAATGTCGATGTCTACGACCCGTGGATCTCGCGTGAAGACGCGTTCCACGAATACGGCATCCAGCCCGTGGAAGAGCCTGCCAAGGGCGTGTACGACGCGATCGTCGTGGCGGTATCGCACCGGCAATTCACGGAAATGGGCGCGGCCGCGCTGCATGCCTACGGCAAGGAGCAACACGTCGTCTACGATCTGAAATACGTTCTTCCCGCCGACGCAAGCGACTTGCGCCTGTAGTGCAGGCATAAAATGACAATGAACGATCGATACGAAAGCGTGCGCGAACAATTGCGCGCACGTCCGGAGACATGGCTCATCACGGGCGTGGCCGGCTTCATCGGCTCCAACTTGCTCGAAGCGTTGCTCGCGCTCGATCAGCGCGTGGTCGGACTCGATAACTTCGCGACCGGGCACGAACGCAATCTCGACGAAGTGCGCGAGAGCGTCGATGAAAGGCAGTGGCGGCGCTTTCGCTTCATCGAAGGCGACATCCGCAATCTGCTCGATTGCCAGGCGGCCATGCAAGGCGTGGATCACGTGCTGCACGAAGCGGCGCTCGGTTCGGTGCCGCGCTCGGTGGCCGACCCCATCGCCACGCACGAAACGAATTTGAGCGGCTTCCTGAACGTGCTATGCGCCGCGCGCGATGCGCAAGTGCAGAGCTTCACGTATGCGGCATCGAGTTCGACATATGGCGATCATCCCGGCTTGCCGAAGGTGGAAGATCGCATCGGCCAGCCGCTCTCGCCTTACGCGGTCACGAAGTATGCGAACGAGCTCTATGCGTCGGTGTTCGCGCGCGCTTACGGCTTCAATGCGACGGGCCTGCGCTACTTCAACGTCTTCGGCAAGCGTCAAGACCCGGATGGCGCTTATGCCGCCGTGATTCCGAAGTGGACGGCCGCGCTCATCAACGACGAGATCGTGACCATCAACGGCGACGGTGAAACGAGCCGCGATTTCTGTTTCGTCGATAACGTCGTGCAGATGAACCTGCTCGCAGCCAAGGCGGATGCCGCGGCCCGTGGTCAGGTCTACAACGTCGCCGTGGGCGATCGCACGACGCTCGGACAACTCTTCGCGGAACTCAAGCGTCTGCTCGCCGCGCACGGCATCGCTTATGAGCGCGATGCGCACTTTGGACCTTTTCGAGCGGGCGATGTCCGTCATTCGCAAGCCGATGTCGGCAAGGCCGAACGTCTGCTCGGTTATGACGGCAAGGTGCCGTTTTCGGAAGGACTCGCGCGCGCGATGCCGTGGTACATCCGCTTTCTGGCAGAACGTGCTGGCCACGAGCCGAACCGCGTCGACGCGCTCTCGGCCATGGCCAGCGGAAAGTGAGGCCGCCGCGTTGATATCACAATTCGCCGCGTTGAGAGACCGCTTGCTGCAGCTTCATCCCGACCATCTTCGCGCTGCGCGGGGTATGTCGAGAGTGGCGGCGTTCGTGCTGATCGGGCGCTCCGCGGGCGCGTTCAAGGAGATGGTGATCGCATATCGCTACGGCATCAGCAACGTGGTCGATGCCTATCAGATCACCCTCATGCTGGTTTCGTGGCTGCCGTCGGCGTGCTCCGCCATCTTCGCCATCGTTCTGGTGCCTGCATTCGTCGATCTGCGCAAGCAATCCGCGAGCGAAGAAGCGCAATTCCTGAGCGAACTCGTTACATGGTCGGCCGTGGTGGGACTCGGTTTCACCGCGATCCTGTATCTGATCTGGCCGTACGTTCTGCGGCTCATGGCGGGCAATCTCGCCGTCGAGACGCAGGACATGGCGCATCACATGATGATGGTGATGGCGCCCATCGGCGTCCTCATCATGATGGTCACGGCCTACTCGACGCGTCTGCAATCGAGCGAGCGCCATATCGCGACCTTGCTCGACGGCCTGCCTGCCGTGATGACGCTTCTGCTCGTGCTGTTCTTTACCGGCAATAGCGCAATGCAGCCGCTCATGTACGGCACGTTGCTCGGATATGTCGCGCTGGTTCTGGTGCTGAGGCCGCTCGGCGGCAAGGTCGATAACAACTATGCGCGCTTGAGCTTCACGTTCCGCTCGCGCAAATGGCCGCCCGTCTATCACGCGGTACGCGTCTTCATGCTCGGTCAACTGGTGGTGTGCTGCACACCCGCGATCGATCAATACTTCGTCGCTCATCTGGGCGATGGCGCGGTCGCGACCCTCGGCTATGCGAACCGCGTGTTCGGTCTGATCATCAGCATGGGCGCGCTTGCCATTGCGCAGGGCACCTTGCCGGTGCTGTCCGACATTCTCGGCCGCGACGATCACAAGCGCGCGCGTCATACCGCGTTCCAATGGTCGCTTCTGATGCTCGGCGCGGGAACCGTCTGCGCGGCGATTGCATACCCGCTTGCGCCGTGGATGGTCGGCGTGCTCTTTCAGCGTGGCGCGTTCACCGCGCAGAACACGGAACTGGTCGCGGAACTCATGCGCTTTTCGCTCGTGCAGTTGCCGTTCTACTTCGCCTCGCTCGTGATGATGAACCTGTTGTCGGTCGAGGGACGTTACAAGGAGATGGCCATCATTACCGCACTGGGGTTTATCGTCAAAGTCGCAGCCAACACATTGCTCACGCGCTGGATCGGCATGCCGGGCGTGGTCGTCGCGACCGGCGTGATGCAGGCATCCGTCTTTTGCCTCTCGATGCTCTTCACGCGACGCATCCCGCCGCTGCGACCGACCGGAGGATTGGCTGCATGAACATCATGCTGTTGGTGAGCTCGATGGGCAGCGGCGGCGCCGAGCGCGTGGCCGCCACACTCGTGAATGCATGGAGCGAGCGCGGCGACAAGGTCACGCTCGTCGCCACGTATAGCCGCAAGCGCGCGTGCTTTTATGCGCTATCCGACAAGGTGCGCTTCATTCAGCTTGCGGATAGGATCACGCCCACGCGCAATAAGTTCTTCGGCTACATGCAACGGCACCGGGCGTTGCGCAAGCTGATACGCGAGACCAATCCGGACGTGGTGATCAGCTTCCTCACCAACGTGAACGTGGCGAGCATTCTCGCTTGCGCGGGTCTGCGCGTTCCGGTCATTGCATGCGAACACAACGATCCTTCCGTCGATGGCCGCACGCCGTTCTGGAAGTTCGCCACGCGCCTCGCTTATCCGCATGCGCGCGCCGTCACGGTACTGACCGACAACGTCGTTGCGCCGTTCAACGCGATGGTGCCCGGCATCAAGCACACGGCGGTAATGCCGAACCCGCTGCCCGACGAACTGTTCCACCAGCCCGCGCCAACGGCAAGCCCCGATGAACGCATGCGGCTCGTTTCGCTCGGACGGCTGCATCCGCAAAAAAACTACGGCTTATTGATCGATTCGTTCGCGGCCATCGCCCATGAATTTCCACAGTGGGATGTGTGGATCTGGGGCGAAGGAGCGGAACGCATGGCGTTGCAATCGCGAATCCAGCAGCGCGGCATGAGCGGACGCATCTTCATGCCTGGCGTCACCGACAAGCCGTGGACGGAAGTGCTGCGCTCGCAGGCCTTCGTCATGTCCTCGCGATTCGAAGGCTTTGGACTTGCGCTGGCCGAGAGCATGGCGCTCGGCGTGCCGGCAGTGGCAGTCGACTGCCCGAGCGGTCCACGCGATATCACGCGCGATGGCGAAGACGCCTTGCTCGTGCCACCTGGCGATCCCATTGCGCTCGCGCATGCATTGCGCCGCATGCTTGCCGACGAAGGTTTGCGCAAAGCGCTCTCCGTCAAGGGCGCGCAATCGGTACGCGCGCGCTATGCCGTCAGCACCATCCTGCGTGCGTGGGACGAACTCTTCGCGCGCGTGGGTATCAGCGAAACGAAAACATCGACCGGTACGGATACTGGCCTGCGTCATGCAGAAGCATCGAGCCCCGGCACGTTGAACTAGATCCTGAGAGGCAGGCGATGAACAAGGTCATTCTCTTTGCGAATACCGACTGGTATCTCTACAACTTTCGTCTTTCGCTTGCCAACCGACTTCGCGATCTTGGGCATGAAGTCATATTGCTTTCGCCGCCCGGCGAATATGGACCGCGCCTGATCGAACTCGGCTTTCGCTGGCATGCGGTGCCAATGGTCCGGCGCAGTCTCAATCCATTGCGCGAACTGAATCTCGTGCTCTGGCTCGCGCGTTTCTTTCGCGCGGAACAGGCTTCGCTCGTGCATGGCTTCACGATCAAGAGCGCGGTCTATGGGTCGCTTGCCGCGAGGCTCGCAGGCGTGCCCGCTCGCGTGAATTCGGTGGCGGGGCTGGGTTACGTTTTCACGAGCCGCGACATGAAAGCGCGCTTTTTACGGCCCGTGGTGCGCCAAGTCCTGCGTCTGGCTCTTGACGGCGAGAACTGTGCGCTGATCCTGCAAAATCCGGACGATGTAGCGATGTTCAAGAGCGCCCGTCTTGCCGATGAACAAGCCATCCACCTCATCAAAGGCTCCGGCGTGAATTGCGCGCGCTTCACGGCGCCTCCCGCCGATGCGCCTCTTTCGCACGCGCCGCTGCGCGTGCTGCTTGCGGCACGCATGCTGTGGGACAAGGGCATTGCCGAATTCATCGAGGCCGCGCGCGTGCTCAAGCGCGAGGGACGCACCATCCGCTTCATTCTTGCGGGGACGCCGGACGCGGGCAATCCCGCTTCGATCGAACAGTCGACGATAGAAGGCTGGGTGAAGGAAGGCCTCGTCGAATGGCGCGGTCATGTCAGCGACATGCCGGGTCTGTTTGCAGAAACGGATGTCATGGCGCTGCCGAGTTATCGCGAAGGCTTGCCAAAGTCCCTTATCGAAGCGGCCGCGTGCGCATTGCCGCTCATCACGACCGATGCACCCGGCTGCCGCGAAGTGGTGAGCCGCAACGGCGAAGACGGGCTCGTGGTGCCGGTGCGTAATGCAACGGCGCTGGCCGACGCCATCCGCCTGCTCGACGACGATCGTCCGCTCGCGCGCAAGCTCGGACTCGCCGCACGCGAGAAGGCGCTGCGCGAATTCGATGAAGCGATCGTCATCGACAGGACCCTTGCGGTGTATCGCGCGCTCGCGCCCGCGACATCGACGGCGAGTGCGCCCGCATCCGTCGAGATCACGCCTTGAAGATCGTTCACGTCATCACCGCATTGCCCGCGGACGGCGCGGAGATGATGCTGTATCGACTGATTCGCGCATCGCGCGGCGAAGGCGTCGAGCATGCGGTCATCTCGCTGTCGTCCGAAGACACGCTGGCGGCGCGCATTCGTGAGGCGGGCGCCGAAGTGCGCATACTCGGCATGAGCAAGAGTCTGCCGGAGCCGCGCAAGTTAGTGCAGCTCGTGCGCTGGATCGACGAACTCGAACCCGATGTCGTTCAGACCTGGCTTTATCACGGCGATCTGATGGGCGGACTCGCGGTCACGGCCGTGAGAGCATGGCGCAAGAAACGGCTGCCGCTCGCCTGGGGCATTCATCACACGGACCTTCGTTCGAGCGGTAGCAGCCGCATGACGCGCTGGGTGACGCGAGCATGCGCGCTGCTGTCAAACCACGTGCCTGATGCGATCATCTGCTGCGGCGAAGCTGCACGGCGCGCGCATGTCGAAGGCGGTTACTGCGCGAAGAAGATGATCGCGGTTCCAAACGGCTTCGAACTCGATGTCTTCAAGCCCGCGCCAGCGTCTCACATGGCATTACGCGAAAACCACGGCTTCGCTGCGGATGCGCCGGTCGTCGGCATCATGGGCCGGTATCACGCCGTCAAGGACTATCCCAACTTCATCGCGGCAGTGCGGCGTGTGCGGCAAGCGTTGCCGCAGTGCCGCTTCGTGATGGCAGGCAATGGACTCGACGATGACAACCGCGAGCTCGTCGAACTCATTCGCAGTGAAGGCGTGGCACATGCGTGCCGCTTGCTTGGACCGCTTAAGCATCCTGAAGCGCTATTGGCGGGGCTCGATGTCTTCTGTCTTTCGTCACGCAGCGAGGGATTGCCGACCGTCATCGGCGAAGCCATGGCATGCGAGACGCCATGCGTGGCGACCGACGTCGGCGATACCGCGTGGCTCATCGGGGAAACGGGAACCGTCGTGCCGCCTCGAAATGCCGATGCACTGGCGCAGGCGCTCGTCGACATGTTGATGCTGCCGCGGACGCGGCGCGCGGCGCTCGGCGTGGCGGCAAGAGAGCGAATCGACAGGGTTTTTTCGATCGAAGCCAGCTGGCGTCGCTATGAAGACATCTACTTGCGAATCAGCGAACGAAGAGGCTCAGTGGATGAAGCGTCGGCGCCAGTCGCACAGGTGTCGGCGAATGAACGACACATTGGTTCCGGTCAATAACCGCGCACCGGAAGATTTTGCACACGCTTCGTCATTTCGGATGTCCCGAACCCGGCCCGGAATGGCCCGCGCCTTTAGTCTTCAGCTCGCCCGCCTGATGCGAACGTGACCAGATGCTCGTGCGCCCTTGCTCCTCGCGCCGGCGGCGGCGCGAGGGCAGCAGTACGTCGGCAAGCGCGAGCAACGCAAGCGCGACGACAGCGAAGAAGGCGATCGTGCCAATGATGATGGCGAGATCCATTGAATCTCCAGACTTTTCCTGCGTTTTCGGAGATGGCGTTTCGTTACGCCCGATACTTTATTAGAGCACCATCCATGCCAATCGTTTTCGGCATCTCCGTCTAAAAAGCCTGGCATGGTGAAGCGCCGCGCAAAGAAAAATCGGTGCGCCAAGCACCGACACCGGGCGCGCGCTGAACGCGCGCCCTCTTTTCGACATGTTGCCTCGCTAAACGCTTAACGCGTGTAGACCATGTTGGTGACTTCGACCGTCGGACCGGCGTTGTCCCAATCGGTCTTGCTAAAGCCGAGCGCTGAATGCATATAGACCGGCGACGCACTCGTGATATGACCCGTGACCGAATGGCCGTTTAGCGCGAGGCCACCGACTTCATACGCGACGTGATTGGCGTTGTTGTCGCGATGGTTCGAGATATCGATCGAGACTACCTTGTTCACCGAACCTGGCAAGGCGCCCAGATAAATCAGAATGCCATAGCGGCAGCTGTTCGTCGTTGGGCTGATGATCTTGATGTTCTGCAGCACGGCGTTGTTGTTGTTGGGTTCGATGTCGAGGCCCGCCGAAGGCAACGTGCCGCCGATGTTTTCCCAGGTCGGCGTATCGAACGTGATATTCGCGCCACTCGTGATCGTTGCGCCCTGACGGCGGCAACCGGTCGCGTGGTGCTTCGTAATGTTGACCGTGTTGCTCGGCGTCGTCAGGCTGCGATACGAGTTGCCGATGTAGATGCCGTCGCCCCAGCAGTTGATCGTGGTCGGCGAGGTGATCGTCACGTTGGTCGAACCCGCGATGGAGATGCCCATGCCCTGGCCGCCGTCGTTCGGATCGTTGGTCGCGGAGTTGAGTTCCTTGCTGCCGTCGAGCGAGGCGTTTTCAATCTGCACGTTCTGGGCATCCCAGACGCGCAGGATCTGATAGCTGGCGACGTTGTGCGCGAGCAGCTTGATCGACGCGCCGCTTGCGAAACGCAGGTGTGAGTTCGTGCGCAGGTCGAGGCCGGCCGCATCGATACGGCTCTTGCCGGTGATCAGCAGAATCTTGCCGACTGAACCGTCGATCGCTTTCTGAAGCGCGACGCGGTCGTTGGTAGTGCCATCGCCCTTCACGCCGAAGGACGTGTCGGTGACCGTGCCGGATGTCGTCGCGGCCTGCGTCGACGAAGCGACCGCCGGTGTCGAAGCAGCTTGGGTGCTTGACGCAGAACTGGTGCCGGACGCACGGCGGCGGCGCTTGGAGACGGAATCAGCGACATCTCCTTCACCGCCGCCACCGCATGCGGCAAGTGCGAGCGATCCGGTGCTGGCCATCACCGCAGTGAGAAACTTGCGACGCGTGAAGATTCGATCGATCTGATCAGCAAATTGCATTGGAGTAACAGGAGTTTTTTTGGTCAAGGACATGAGCTCGAAGTTATCAATGGGCGTCTGACGAACAGATTCGCCGTGTCAGCTTTCGGATTGGATTTTCACGACTCGGATGGCCTCGGAAGGACCAGCAAACTCGCGCACTCGTCGGAACGGTATTAATTACCTTTAACGAAGTTAATTTCGCTTCTAATAAGGCATTAAATACCGACTACGGATCGTATGATACAGATCGTTGTATGACGAATAGAGACGAATCGTAACTATCTGTAACTGTATAACGGGGACAGGGCCGAATTTTCTGGCTCACGCAACGCGCGATCGCACGTCAGGCGGGAAATGCGCTTT
The DNA here is from genome assembly GCF_054655155.1 of Caballeronia sp. HLA56. NCBI lineage: Bacteria > Pseudomonadati > Pseudomonadota > Betaproteobacteria > Burkholderiales > Burkholderiaceae > Caballeronia > Caballeronia sp. HLA56. The sequence continues at coordinate 56,348 of NZ_BAAHOB010000002.1, forward strand.
TCTATTGCGCATATAATCAGATGAATAAGCAATTCTCGAATTTATTGCGAAAAACGAATTCTGTCGCAGTGAAACAACGGCTATTTATCAGATTAATGAAGGAAATTTTCCCTGAATTCTTCTAATCAGCTGATTGGAGATCTTTCAGCAAAATCTCTGATTTTCGTGTTTAGCTTGTTTCCCGCAACGCTGAGCGCACGGAATTAAACAAGCTTGATCGGTCATTCTCAAGCCGCGCTGAATTGTGAACAGATTCGCTTCTAGGCCTTTCTACGCCTGTTCTTTGCCCAAGGATTTTTCTGGCCGAACGTTCGAACGCCAGACATTAACGCTCGCTTTCTTAAGCATTCGTTGTGCGCCAGAAATGGCGAATGCCACGCGTCCCCAGTTCGTTTGCGCAAGTTGCAGACTGCAAACCATTGCGGTATTGCCCCGGCTCCAGTACGGCTTGAACGTTTCTGCGCCGATGCCGAGGTCGAAATCCAGACGCTGCTCGATTGCCCACCGAACCCATGCCTCGGTTGAAACCGCGCCGGGTGCGAATTTCCCAAAGCGCTTATCGAAACTCGCAATCAGACCGATCATGCTCTTTGCGCCGAGACCGATCATGTTCACGGCGAGAATCTCGCCATCGAGTTTCAGGACCATGAGCTTTGCACATGCGAGGGGATGACAATGATTCAGCAGCTCGATTAGATAATTGCGGAAGGTTTCCTCCCACAGCCAACTGCCCTTCTTGTCGACGCGTTCGCCCCACTCGCGCTTTCTCGCCAGCATCCAGTCGACCATGCGCGCGTTCTCTTCACGGTCGTGCGGGCCGAGAATACACACCTCGAACTTGCCTTCGCGGTCGAGTCGTTCACGCAACTGGCCGGGTCGCTTGCCCGAAAGCTTGCCCAAGCCAATGACGAATTCATCCCAACAATTCACTTCCGAAAGTTTAGCCACGGCATAGGGATGTTCCTTGGCGAGCATGATCCCCGGATGCTCCGCAGCGAGCCGATACAACTCGCTTTTGCAATCGACATACGGAAGCAAAACAATATCGCCCTTCCCTAGGTCACGCGCCGCCTGCCAGATCGATTGCGACAGATCCGGCGATGCATACGCTGGATCGGTCAGCACGGTCGTATAGTCTGCCGATTCAGAGCTAAGTGGCCGAAGCACGTTCCAGAGACGATTGCGCGAACGCACGAGCGGCCAAATGGCGACGATACGTTCCTTGCGCCGCGCAGTAATGATGCAAAGTGACCGTCCCGCAGGTTTGGCGACATGACGCCAAACCAATGAGCAGACCGCAAACGATTCATGATGCCGCCCGTCGGCGAGCGTCCACAGTTCATCCCATTCTTTATGCAGCGCTTCGAATTCGTCAGGACTTTTAATCAGATCGATCACATATTTGGCCGTATTCATCGGGCAGCTCCGGCATCGTTATTCGAGGTCCGCTTGATCATGGATCTGCAACCGCACAAGCGTGCCCTCATAGCGCGCACTTAAGCACAAGCTTGGCTCTCCTTCGAGTCAAGATCTTGCATCGAATAGCAAACTGCCCAACGTGCGATGGCGTACAGTGGTGCATGCGATTGGTCTTTACGCTCCAGTAAGTTCCTATACAGGGTCGCGCAGGAGACGGCGCGACTTCGTCTCGATAGAACGCACATCCTCATGCTGTCACCGGTCCGCGACAAGCGGCCTGCAACACGGCGCTTCATCTGCGAGGCGGCCCGGTGCAATCGTCCATCTTTGGCGGCGAACGGGATGATCAAAGCGACATACACACAAAGCGAACGGCTTTCATGAACCGAGTTGTGAGGGACAATGGATAACGAATGCTATTCAGTAAGCTCTTCACCTATCGAGCCAAGCTCAAAACCGGTTAAAAAGAAAATCAGGGAAAACGTCAAGAACGATTCGAGCACCACTAAAGCAGAAGGCATCGTGGAGCGCTCCATCTTTCATGAGCCCTGGTGGCTTGAAGCGGCGACCGACGGTAAATGGGGCATTGCTGAAGTAAAGCAGGGCGATGTCGTCATTGGGGAAATGCCTTATATGTTCGAGCGTAAAGGCATCTGGCGCATATCCGTGCTGCCGCCTTTGACGCGCACGCTTGGCCCTGTCATCAAACCGCAACGTTTAGGTAGTGGCGAGCGCGAATGGTGTTATCGAATGGACATCACGAATCAGCTCGTCTCGAAGATTCCGGCGTGTGCGCATTTTCATCAATTGATGGACACGCGTATGTCGCAAGCCGAAGCTATTGCATTTTCGCTGCATGGCTTCGATGTCTCCATAGGCTATACGCTCGAGTTGCCGGCTGATCGAAGCGAAGCCGAGGCATGGTCGGCGCTACGGCGCAATACACGCAATTGGCTGCGTCGCGCCACCGAACGGCTTACCGTGCGCGAAATAAACAGCCCCGACGCCTTCACGGATTTCTACGACGCCAACCTCGCCGTGCGCAAACGCAATAACGTGTACGGCTCGCAGATCATGCGCCGCGTGCTCGGCGAAGTCATCAAGCGCAATGCAGGTGTCATGCTTGGCGCATTCGACGAGAACGGCCATCTCGTCGCCGAGACCGCACTCGTGTGGGATACGCGTGCCGTGTACTACCTGCTGTCATCGCGCGCGGCGGATGCACACGGCGGCGCAATAAGTCTTCTGATTTGGGAAGGCGCGCGCGTGGCGCGAGAACGCAAACTCATTTTTGATTTCGACGGCATTTCCACCGCTACCATTCTCGACTTTCTATCGGGCTTCGGAGGACGCCTTGTAACGCGCTATGAAATTGAACGCATGCGCGCGGATTACGGCGCCCTGCGCACCGTACTAAGAGGCGAGAAGATGGCAATCCGCACTGGCGCGCGACGCTTGCGCAAGGCAACGCTCGATAAAACGTGAATCATGCAGGCGAATGACCGCGCCATTGCTTGCCATGCGCGGTCATAGGCCGAGAAAATACGCGTACACGCCCTCGTAATAGCTCTTGATGATTTCCGCAGTCAGCACCAGCAATATTCCCACGGTCCACCAGCATACGAAGCGATTCTTGAAGCGCGTCTGCCCGACGAGAAACGGCAGCAGCAAGGGCACGCAATACCATACGCGCCCTTTGCCGAAGGGAAACAGCAGGAAGGCAAGCACCAGATAAAGCACGAGCGCGACGTCCATGAAACAGATGTCGCGCCATGCCTGAGCTTTGCCCGCCTGCTTCGTTTTCCATTCCGTATAAAGCATGACAAGTGCCGCCGTCATATAAACCACGAGGAGAATCACCAGTTTGATGGTGAAATCGTTCTGGTAGCCCGCATATTCGTCGATACGACGGCCGCCAAAGTTCTTGAAGAGAAAGCCCGCCGACGAAACAAGCACGACCGCCACCGCCGAAGCGCTTCCCAACGCGAGCCATCTGCGATTGCCCCATGGACGCATTGCGATAAGCAGGAGCGCGGGCACCGCGAACGTGGTGTGAATAAAACTTGCGAGCAGCCATCCCGTTACGGGTCTTTGATAGCGCAAGGACACGAGCATGGCGATAGAGAACGCCATCCCCTGGCGAATCTGAAATAGTCCGACAGTGGCGAGCGCCATCGGCACGACACACCAGAGCACGAGACCCAGCAATGGCCGGCGTACTTCCAGAAGCGCAATGAAGATCAGCGCGTTGAGCAGCACCACCGTAAGTCGCACACCGGCATCGGGTGTAAAGCCCAATGCGTTCAAACCGACGACCCAAGCGCGCCAACCGAATTCCTCGGTGATCGTGCTGATGACGAAACTAACCGTGGATTTGCGTTCCTCGTAAGTATTGAGGAACCAGTCCCACGTGGTCTTGCGGAAGTATTCGAGGTAATTGTCCTGGTCGAGCAACGTCGGCACATTGCGTACGCCCGTCGCCATCACATACAGGACGACGAGCGCGAGAATGATGAACAGCAAGCCATTCGGCGTCGCCAGATAGGAATGAGCACGCGCGCGAGGACGGGAAGGAGAAACGCTTCGCGCTTCCATTGCTCTTGCTCTCATCTAGGAATTCCCTTGCTAGCGCGATTCTGATGATATTGGCGACAACCCGCTGAGGGTGTCGTGAGTACATGCGACCCGTCTGTACGTTGTCGCACAGCATGTGGCTTAACGGATGAGGCGTAACCCGGACACGACGATAGCCGGCCCGCGCTTATCGTAGTCGACGCTTTCGACTGAGGCTAGCCGCGAATTCACCCATACCGGCGAGACATTCGTCACGCTACCTTTCACCGTCCATCCTTTAGTGTCGAGACCGGATACGCTAAAGGCATTGTCGGAAGAAGATTCATCGCGCTGTCCGCTTATTTCTATGCTTACGGTCTTAGGCTTGGGGCCGGGCAATTCCGCGAGATAAACGAGAATGCCGATACTGCATCGGCGCGTAAGCGGATCTACGATGCGAATGTCTTCGAGCACGTCTCGATTGGAGTTCGGTTCGATATCGATGCCTGCCGAAGGCGCTGTTCCACCGATGTCTTCCCACACACCACGTTCGATCAGCACGTTCATTCCACTGATGAGCGACACACCCTGACGCCTGCACGCACGCGCATGATGATCGCGGACGACGATATTGCGGGATCGTCGCGTCGCCCGTTCATAACTATTGGCGATGTAAAGGCCATCGCCCCAACAGCCGATCGTCGTGGCCGAGCTTATCGTGACATTCGTGCTCCCCGCGATGGAAATGCCCATACCGTAGCCACCGTCGTGTGTTTCGGGCGGCGCTGCGTTGAGCTCCTTGCTGCCATCCAGCGTCGCATTTTCCAGCAGCACGTTATCCGCATCCCAGATACGGATCATCTGATAGGAAGGCGTGTCGTGAGGCAACAGCTTGATCGATGCGCCATCCGCAAAACGCAGATGCGTACTGCTGTGCAGATCCAGACCTCGCGTATCCATTCGACACCGACCTTCTATCAACAAGGTCTTGCCGACGGTACTGTCTATCGCGGCCTGAAGACGCGCGCGGTCATTGCTTTTACCGTCGCCTATCACACCGAACGTGCTTGCCCGTATAAGCTCAGTCGAATCATTTGTTTGCGCATGCGCGCGATGCGGCGCAAGGGTTTGCACCAATGCGCACGATGCAAAAACCTTTAATGCAGTTCTTCTATCGAGCATATTGTAATGGTTCAACGCGTTGAATAAAGCATTCACGGGATGGACCCGCATCGCGACTCACATCTTCGACTCTGAAGACCTTTAGGTCTATTGTCACGCCTGACGCGCGTCTTAGCGGTGGCCAATCAAGCGCTCCGATCCAAAGGTTTTCATCGGACGAGAGATCTTCGACGACCTTGCACGCGGGTCACGCCCACCGCTATTTCATTCGTTGCTAGTCCAATTGAAAGCCAAACTGCTTCGCTCGTATCAACGATCAGTGTCAGCATTTCGCTAACGCTTTGCCACAGGCTTGACTCGATAATGTTCAACAATGCTTAGAGCACAAAAGTCGTCTTCGAAGCGCTAGCAAATTTGAATCGATACGCGGTCTAGCCCACATTTCATCTTCAAAAAAAGATGCTCACTTCGCTGCACTCCGCGAGATGATATTTGGACTCCGAAAGGCATTTAATGATGGGGGTTTCCCTAATTAATCAGTAAATACGGCAAAAAGCAAATGGCTTGATGAAATAGCCGTTAGCCGTAAGCGCGATGTACCGCCTTGTCATCTCATTCCGTTGCTTTTCGTTTTTCAGTTTCGTCGATGTTGCGCCGCTTACTTCCTGGACTATCTGCATGCTTCGGTCTCGCCGAACGATAGTTCGTCCTCACTGAAATTAACGACCGTCCGCGTTTAAGACGAGCATAAGACAATGCTAAACCTCGCTCTCGGTTGCCTGACTTCGTTTTGTCTGACTCTTTGGATCGTGCGTTATGCGAGTCATGCGGGATCGCATTTACTCGACACCGACCTCAATGGAGTGCAGAAGAATCATGCGGTCCCCGTGCCACGCGTGGGCGGTGCGGCCATCGTCGGCGGAACGGCAATCACGTTCATGATGGGCGGCCTATTCGGTGCGAATCCACGAGGCGAGTCGATGCTGTTATTGGCGTGCGCCGCTTTACCGTTCCTGGCCGGCTGTCTCGAAGACCTGACCAAGCATGTAAGCCCGCGTGCGCGTCTGCTCGCGGCCATGGCAGGGTCGATCGGTGGCGTCTATGCGTTGCATGCGGTATTGGTTCGCGTGGATCTGCCGGTGGTCGATCACGGGCTTCAACTCATGCCGCTTGCGGTCGGCCTCACCGTGCTGACCGTGTCGGGGCTCACGAACGCAATCAATCTCATCGACGGCATGAATGGCCTCGCATCGGTCTCGTCCATCCTGATCTTCGCTTCGATAGGTTTCGTCGCGCATCAAGTCGGCGACTGGCTGGTCATGAGCGTCGCGTTGACCATGATCGGCACCATCCTTGGCTTCGTCGTATGGAATTATCCAGGCGCCCACATTTTCCTGGGCGATGGCGGTGCATACTTTATCGGCTTCGTCATGGCCGAATTGCTCGTGCTGCTGATCGCGCGGCATCCTTCCGTGTCGGCGTGGTATGCGGCTGTCGTCGCCATCTATCCGCTCTTCGAAACCGTGTTCTCAATCTATCGCCGCAAGTTCGTGCGAGGCCGACCCGTGAGCGAACCGGATGGCGTGCACCTTCACACGCTCATTTACAAGCGTATTGCACTCAAAGGATCGGACTATAGCGATGTGCGTCAGCGTGCGCGCCGCAATGGCCGCACATCGCCTTATCTGTGGGTGTTGTGCGCGGTGGGCGTCGCGCCCGCAACGGTGTTCTGGGACCGGCCGCTTGCGCTTTTCGTCACCGGCGCGATGTTCATCGCGGTCTACGTATGGTTCTATGCAAGCATCGTGCGTTTCAGGACGCCGCGTTTTCTCACCGCGCATTCGGCGATTGCTCCGACCGCCTCCGAAACCCGCCGTTGATCACGCAGGCTCGGCGGCAGGCAAGCTTGTTTGATCGACCAATCGCGTGGCCGCCAGCTCGCTAAGCTCCTCCATGTTGAGCGAAGCGAAGCCGTGGCGTTCGCGCAGCAGAACATAGTGCTTGGCAATGCGCTCAAGAAACGCGATGTTCTGCGCGGTATTGCGGCCGAAGTTATGCGGATGCCACCAGAGGTGATAAAGGCGCTTGTTGAGCGCCGCATCGGTCATGGCATTTTTTATTCGTCCAAGGCGCAAGCCATCGAGCATTGCCCATTTGCTTGAATAAGGCCTCAGAAAACTGCTTGCCGGAAAATTGAAAGGCGCGCTTTCGAAGCATGATTCGAGCGCATGGGTATTGTGTCCGGACACGTTCATATAAGCATCGAGCAAACGCGTTGCGCGGCGCAGATAGCCTTGCCCTGCCTTGTCGGAGGCCGCATAAGCGTGACCGCCTTGTGTTCCGCGATAACACACGATGCCATGCCGCGCGAGCGCCGCAAGGTAATCTTCATTGCACTGGTTGCGCGGAAATACGATGCTCTTCAACCGGAAGCCTGCGCGCCTGGCAACCTCCGTGGCGCATTCGATATCCGCTTCGAATTCGCGTAAGCCCTGACCTTGTTCTAGACAGTAGTAATGCGAATAGGTGTGCGTGCCGATAGCCTGACCAGGCTGCTCCGCAATGCGTTCGACGAGTTCGGGCGCGAAGTGATAAAGCGGATCGAGCGCCTGGCCTGCATCGATATATTCATAAGGGGAAATGCCTGCGCGCACGTAATTCGGCCGCAGGGAAGGCGGCGGTAAAGCCGCGCGAAGTTCATCCGCATTGCGATGAAAAAGAAAGCCTACCGTGGCCCATGTCGCATGAATGCCGTTTGCGGCAAAGACATCGAGCATGCGCGGAATGGCCTCGCGCACGCCGCGCAGGTTCGCGCCATAGCTCTCGATGGTACGCATCTCGCGCACGCCCCAGAGCAATTCGAAGTCAAGCGAGACCGTGAACACCCCATGGTCGAATGTCATGAAGCGGCTTTTCGTCGTGGAAGAGAAATGAATCAGGCGAACGATGCTTGATGCATGCGCATGTTCGCTGATTTCCCCGCCGACGATGGTGGGCTACCGCACTTAGACGAAGCGGGCCATCGACGATGGCCCGCTTGACGTTCTCACCGAGTCCCGCTTGATTAACGCCTACTCTTCGATCTTCGAAATCGCCGAAGTAGCCGGGTCATAACGATAGCCCTTCTGCGCAAGCTGCTGGACCATCTTGTCGCCGATTACCCTTTGCTGCGCTTCACGCAACACGAGTTCATGGTCCGGCTTGAGCCGTTCGAGTTCCAGCGCAAGCCGGCGCATGAGCGCGACTTCGCCGGTGCTGCGTGCATCGATGAAGAGCAGTTTCTCGTTTGCGCCGTCGAGCCGCTGCTTCAGGTCCTTGGCATAACTGACCCATTCTTCGGCCTGCGTGCGCAGCTTGTCGTAGGCCTTCGTATGATCCTTGGCTTGTGTCGTGATCTGCCGTTGCAAAGCGGCGATCTCGCCTTCCACCGCGACGCCGCGTGCCTCAAGTTCCATGCGCTGCGAGGCGTGAGTGCTTCTTGCATCGGCTTCGCGTTGTTCCTGTTCGGCCAAACGCTCCTGCAGCAACGCCGCCTGCTGTTCGGCATTTTCCGCGCGTTCGCGGGCAGCGGCGGCATCTTGCGCGCGCTGGGCGGCGTCGGCGCTTGCCGCGTCCTTTTGCTCGTTCAACGCGCTGATCTGCGAACGCGCCGCTTCGAGTTCTCGTGCAACACGCTGAAGCTCGCCGGACTGCGCCGTGGCTTCATCGTGCTTGGCGGCGTGAGCCTGTTGCAACTCGTTTAGCGCACCGCGTGCCGCGTCGAGTTCGACTTCGAGTTCCGCGATACGCGCAAAACGCTCGTTCGCTTGCTGCTCGACCGCCGCCACGCGTTCAGCGGTAACGCCCGCTTCATGCGCGTAGCGTTGCGCTTCATCGGATTTCGCCTGGCTTTCATGCTGCAGCGCCTCGGCTCTTTGACGCGCCTCGTCGCGTTGTCGAACGAGGCTGGCAATCTCGTCGTCCTTGCTCGCGACATGCGCGCTCAGCGCTTCATGCGCCTGCCGCACGTCGTCGCGCTCGCTCACGAAGCGCGCGATCTCCTCGTCCTTTTGCGAGACGGCCGCGTGCAAGGCATCGTTGTGCTCCTGGACGATGCGCGCGATCTCCTCGTGCTTGCCGACTGTCGCCGCGTTCAACGCGTCGTCGCGTTCGCGGACGATTCGCGCAATCTCGTCGTCCTTCGCCGCGACGGATGCCGTGAGTGCCTCATGCGCATGGCGCGCTTCGTCCCGCTCCCGCGCGATTCGGGCGAGCTCGTCATTCTTATCCGAGATCGACGCGGCCAACGCTTCCTGCGAACGCTGCGCTTCCTCGAAGGAGGCGATCGCCGCTGCAAGCCTGCCCTGCTCCATCGATTCCCGCTGCGTCAGTTCCTCGACGCGCCGTTCGGCGGTCTCGGCGCGGGCGCTTACATCGGCAAGCGCACTGCGCAGATGTTCGACCGTCTGTTCCGAAGCCTGTAACGCCTGCGCCAGATTGTTGCGCTGCTGGCGCTCGCGGCCGGCTTCCTCGTCGGCCTGCTGGAAACCGGCGAGCGCTTCGTCGCGTTCCGCGAGCGTGGCCGTAAGCCGCTGATCCAGCGTGCGTAATTGCGGTTGGAAGCGTTGCCCGGCCTGCTGATGCGCGCCCGCCCAAAGCTGATGCGCCGCGTTCAGAAGCGTCTCGGCGACGCCTTGCGGCAAGCTCGCTTCGTCGTCGACGGGTGTGGGCGCGGCTTGCGGCTCCTGTGCCGCTTTCCAGCGCTGCAACGCGTTTGCCACCTCGATGATGGAGCCGCTGCGGATTTCGTTCCAGACGGTCAATGGCGACAACTCGCGGCCTTCTCCGCTCAACCGTTGCGCGATCGATGCGACCTGTTGATCCGTAATGGTGCTTGACTCTGACATGTGCCCCTCAACACTGTATTTGCCTGATAAAACATCGACTGGCGTAACGTTACTACGTTCGCCGCGAGATCCGTCATTTTCCGTGCACGGCGCGGCGCCTGCCATCGCGCGAAGCCGCGCTCGCGGCGCAGCAGGATCGTCCTAGCCCGGGTCGTTCGCGGCTGTCAAAGTAGCATGCGTCCCCGTCCCTGGAGTGCGCCGTGTCCGTTGCCGAAATACGCTCAACCATTCTGTACCGACCCTTCGAAGCCCGCGACATCGACGCCGCGCATGCGCTGTCGGTCGAAGTGAAATGGCCGCACCGCGCCGACGACTGGCGCTTCGTTCTCGACGCTGGCGCCGGCTTCATCGCGCAGGAAGGCGAGCGCGTGGTCGGCACCGCCCTCTACTGGAAGTTCGGCGAGGATGCCGGCTCGCTCGGCATGGTCATCGTCGCGCCCGACCGGCAAGGGCACGGCATCGGGCGAAAGCTGATGGAACTGCTGCTCGATGCGCTCGGCTCCCGCGTCACCCTCCTGCACGCGACGCCCGCCGGACAGCCGCTCTACGCCAAACTCGGTTTCGAGCCAATCGGCACCTTGCATCAACATCAATCGGCCGATTTTCGCGCACCCGCCATTTTGCTGCAGGCCGGTGAAAGCCTGCGTCCGCTCGAATCCGCCGATACGCCGCGCCTCGCCGAACTGGCATCGCGCGCGGCCGGTGTGGATCGCGGCGCGATTCTGCAGCAACTGCTCGGCGTGGCGCAAGGCGTCGCGCTGGAATCCGCCGGCGAGATCGTCGGCTTCGCGCTGATGCGGCCATTCGGGCGCGGCCACGCCATCGGTCCGGTCATCGCCACGGGCGAAGGTCAGGAACGGTTGCAGCGCGCGCAGGCGCTGATTGCACATTGGCTTGCCGCCAACGAAGGCGCCTTTACCCGCATGGATACGCCGGGCGACAGCGGCCTCACGCCGTGGCTCGAAGAACTCGGTCTCAGGCAGGTCGATGCGGTCGTCAAGATGGCGCGCAATGGTGCGCCGCGGCCGGACGCGTCGGTGGGCCAGTTCGGCATCGTCAATCAGGCAGTAGGTTGAATACGATGGCTCTTCTCTATAAGGCCGACCCCGAGCGCGGCAGACAGTGGGCGCAGCTTTTCGCCAGCAAGGCGCCCGAGACACCGTTTCGCCTGTGGCCGGATATCGGCGATGCCGCATCCATCCGCTATCTGGCCGCATGGCAACCGCCCGCCGACCTCACGCGCGCGCTGCCGAATCTCGAAGTGATCTTCTCGGTGGGCGCGGGCATCGACCAGTTCGATCTGTCCGCCGTGCCGTCCAGCATCGCCGTGGTGCGGATGGTCGAGCCGGGCATCGTCGAGGGCATGGTCGAATACGTGACGCAGGCGGTGCTCACCGTGCATCGCGATCTCTTCGACTACGCGGCGCAGCAACGCGAACGCGTATGGCGTGCAATGCCGGTGCGCGCGGCATCCACGCGGCGTGTCGGCGTGCTGGGCCTCGGCATGCTCGGCACGGCCGTGCTGAAACAGTTGCACCGTTTCGGCTTTGCGTGCGCGGGCTGGAGCCGCTCGGCGCATGAACTGGAAGGCATCGAATGTCATGCGGGTGTCGAGTCGCTCGATGCCTTCCTCGCCCGCACCGATGTGCTGGTGTGCCTCTTGCCGCTCACCGATTCCACGCGCGGCCTGCTGAACAAGCGCGTGTTCGCCGCGCTGCCGCCAGGCGCGTCGTTCATCAACGTCGGGCGCGGTCCGCAAGTGAATCAGGACGATTTGCTCGATGCGCTCGATAGCGGCCATCTGCACGCCGCCATTCTCGATGTCACCGATCCCGAGCCTTTGCCCGACACGCATCCGTTCTGGACGCATCCGCGCGTGCGTCTGACGCCGCATATCGCGAGCGCGACGCGGCCGGAAACGGCGGTGGACGTGGTGCTCGACAATTTGCGCCGGCATCGCGAAGGCCAGCCGATGATCGGTCAGATAGACCGCAGCCGGGGCTACTGAGGCGCCTCAGCACAAAATGCTGCGCACGCCCCGCAAAACGCCGCATATTTGCTTTTCCGCGATTTATTTGGCGATGCGCCCGACGGCGCTCCCCCGATAGTATGGAACGGTCCAGCTTACTTCCGAGAAGAGCCCGCTCATGTCGAATCAATCCAAGCAAGCCCTGGTCGAATCCGACCGCAAACATCTGATTCACCCAGTCGCAAGCTACCGCGCCCATGAAGCGCGCGGCGTCACCGTGCTCGATTCGGCGGACGGCGTCTTCTTGCGCGATATCGAAGGCAAGGAACTGCTCGACGCGTTCTCCGGCCTCTGGTGCGTGAACACGGGCTATGGTCATGCGAGCATCGTCGAGGCGGCCTCGAAACAGATGGCGCGTCTGCCTTACGCCACCGGCTACTTCCACTTCGGCTCCGAACCGGCTATCGAACTGGCCGAAAAGCTGGTCGATCTCGCGCCGGCATCGCTTACGCATGTGTACTTCACGCTCGGCGGCTCGGATGCGGTCGATTCCGCGCTGCGCTTCATCACGCACTACTACAACGCGACCGGCCGTCCGGCGAAGAAGCACTTCATCGCGCTGGAACGCGGCTATCACGGCTCGTCGTCGGTTGGTGCGGGGCTGACCGCGCTGCCCGCGTTCCATCGAAACTTCGATCTGCCGCTCGCGACGCAGCATCACATCCCCTCGCCGTACGCGTATCGCAACGACTACGCGGACGACAACGCGCTCATCACCGCGTCGGTGGCGGCGCTGCGGGCCAAGGTGGAAGCGCTCGGCGCGGAGAACGTTGCCGCATTCTTCTGCGAGCCCATTCAAGGTTCGGGCGGCGTGATCGTGCCGCCTGTCGGCTGGCTCAAGGCCATGCGCGAAGCATGCCGCCAACTGGACATCCTCTTCGTCGCCGATGAAGTCATCACCGGCTTCGGGCGCACCGGCCCGCTCTTCGCGTGCGAAGGCGAAGGCGTGGAACCGGACTTGATGACGGTCGCCAAGGGCCTGACGGCAGGTTACGCGCCGATGGGCGCCGTCCTCATGTCCGATGCCGTCTATCAAGGCATCGCGTCGGGTACGAACAATGGCGTGGCCGTGGGTCACGGTCACACTTATTCGGCGCATCCGGTGAGCGCGGCGATCGGTCTCGAAGTCATGCGGCTTTATCACGAAGGCGGACTGCTCGCAAACGGCCAGGCGCGGGCGCCGCGCTTTGCCGAAGGGCTCGATTCGCTGCTTGCGCATCCGCTCGTCGGACATTCGCGGCATCGCGGTCTGCTCGGCGCGCTCGAACTCGTCGCCGACAAAGAGACCAAGCGCGGCTTCGACGCCTCGCTCAAGCTGCCGGACCGCATCGCCGCTGCCGCCTACGGCAACGGCCTCGTGTTCCGCGCGTTCGGCGACAACATCCTCGGCTTTGCACCGGCGTTGTGCTACACGGAAGCCAATTTCGACATGATGTTCGAGCGTCTCACGAAGACACTCGACGACGTCCTCGCACAAGCGGAAGTGCGCGCGGCGCTGGGCGGCGCGGCAGGCGGTGCAACGGGATTTAATCGTCGCGTGGCTGCGTGATACCATCGACCGACTTCTCCGACATGTCCCGCCCCGCCTCCCACGATGAGCACCGACTGCAAGCTGGACCGAATCGACCTGCGCATCCTCTCGCAATTGCAAAAGCGCGGACGCATCACCAATGTCGAACTCGCCGATGCAGTCGGCTTATCGCCAAGCCCTTGCCTGATTCGCGTGAAGCGTCTGGAAAAGGCGGGCTATATCGTGGGCTACGGCGCGCAGATTCAATTGGAGAAGCTCGGCGACATTCAGGTGGTCTTCACCGAAGTCACGCTGGCGGATCACCGGCGCGAAGACTTCATCAAGTTCGTGAATGCGGTGAAAGACGTGGACGAGATCGTCGAATGTCATCTGGCGAGCGGCGGCTACGACTATCTGCTGAAGTTCGTCCGCGCAGCGTGAGCCATTATCAAAACATCGTCGAAGGGCTGCTGGAGCGGGATATCGGCATCGAGAAGTACTTCAGCTACGTCATCATCAAGACGGCGTTCGCGAAAACGCATTACCCGCTCGAAACGCTCTTCTCGCCAAGCCAGCACTGACCACCGCAACGCGCATTCACGCGCGTTGTTATCCTTGTTTCCTGTATTGAAGCTTCGAACGCTCGCGCCGCGGGCGGGTCGGCGCACGACCCTCGCGCGCGTGGTTCCTGACTAAACGAAAGCGGAGATCCTCATGTCCAGCAAATATCGTATTGCGGTTATTCCCGGCGATGGCATCGGCAAGGAAGTGATGCCCGAAGCCATTCGCGTGCTCGATGCCGTGAGCAAGCGCTTTGACATTGCGCTCGAATACAAACATATCGAATGGGCGAGCTGTGATTACTACGCGGCGCACGGCCAGATGATGCCCGACGACTGGAAGGCGCAACTGCAGGACACGGACGCCATTCTGTTCGGCGCGGTGGGCTGGCCGCAGACCGTGCCCGATCATATTTCGCTGTGGGGTTCGCTGCTCAAGTTTCGCCGCGAGTTCGACCAGTACATCAACCTGCGTCCCGCGCGTCTTTTCGAAGGCGTGCCCTCGCCGCTCGCGAATCGCAAGGCGGGCGACATCGACTTCATGATCGTGCGTGAAAACACCGAAGGCGAGTATTCGTCGGTCGGCGGCGCGATGTTCGAGGGCACGGAACGCGAGTTCGTCTCGCAGACCTCCATCTTCACGCGCAAGGGCGCGGAGCGCGTGCTGAAGTTCGCGTTCGATCTCGCGCAACGCCGCGAAAAGACCATCACGGTGGCGACCAAGAGCAACGGTATCTCGATCAGCATGCCGTGGTGGGATGCGCGTGCCGCGGAGATCGCGGAGCAGTATCCGGACGTCAAGTGGGACAAGCAGCATATCGACATTCTGTGCGCGCGCTTCGTCTTGAGCCCGGATCGCTTCGATGTGGTCGTCGCCACCAATCTCTTCGGCGACATTCTTTCGGACCTCGGGCCGGCGTGCACCGGAACCATCGGCATCGCGCCTTCGGCCAACATGAATCCGGAGCGCAACTTCCCGTCGCTGTTCGAGCCGGTGCATGGATCGGCGCCCGATATCGCGGGCAAGGGCGTTGCGAACCCGATCGCCATGATCTGGTCGGCCGCGATGATGCTCGACTTCCTCGGCAACGGCACGGGCAAGGAGCGCGAGGCCCACGACGCGATCCTCGCCGCCATCGAGGCAACGCTCAAGGAAGGCCCGCATACCGGCGACCTGGGCGGGAAGGCGAACACGACGCAAGTCGGGCAAGCCGTCGCGCAACGTCTGCTTTAAAGGAGCTGCCATGAGCCATACATTGAGCGATCTGATCCGCGCCGATAATTTCATCGATGGCAAATGGGTGGCGGCCGCCGACGGCAAGCGCTTTGCCGTGACGAACCCGGCGACGGGCGAAGTCATCGTCGAAGTAGCCGACAGCGGCGCCGCCGATGCCCGCGCCGCCACCGATGCCGCCGCGCGCGCGTTTCCCGCTTGGCGTGACACGCTGCCGAAGGATCGCGCGGCGGTGCTGCACCGCTGGCACACGCTGATCGTCGAGAATGCCGACGCGCTCGGCGAACTCATCTCGCTCGAACAAGGCAAGCCGCTTGCCGAAGGTCGCGGCGAAGTGCTGTACGGCGCGTCTTATGTGGCGTGGTTTGCCGACGAAGCTACGCGCATTTACGGCGACATCATTCCGCAACAGCAGCGCGGCAAGCGCATGAGCGCGGTGAAAGAACCGGTGGGAATCGTCGCGGCCATCACGCCGTGGAACTTTCCGCTCGCGATGATTGCGCGCAAGATCGCGCCCGCGCTCGCGGCGGGCTGCACGGTCGTCGGCAAGCCAGCCGAAGACACGCCGCTGACCGCGCTTGCGCTCGTCATGCTCGCGCACGAGGCGGGCGTGCCGGCGGGCGCGTTGAATCTCATCAGTTCGTCGCGGGAGAGCGCGGTGCCCGCGGTCGCCGACTGGCTTCAGGACAGCCGCGTACGCAAAATCACCTTCACGGGTTCGACTCCTGTCGGCAAGTATCTCGCGCGCGAGTCGGCGGATACGCTGAAGAAGCTCTCGCTCGAACTCGGCGGCAATGCGCCTTTCATCGTGTTCGATGACGCCGATCTCGACGCGGCGGTGACCGGCCTGATGGCCTCGAAATTCCGCAACGGCGGACAGACCTGCGTGTGCCCGAATCGCGTGTTCGTGCAGTCCGGCGTGTACGAGCGCTTCGCGGACTTGCTCAGTAACCGCGTCGCTGCATTGAAGGTTGCGCCCGCGACCGACCCGAAAGCGCAGATCGGCCCGATGATCAACTCGCGCGCGGTCGACAAGATCGCCCGCCATGTCGAGGACGCCGTCGCGCGCGGCGCACGCGTGCTCGCGGGCGGCAAGCGGCTCACGGAACTCGGGGCGAACTACTACGCGCCGACCGTGCTCGCCGATGCCACGCCCGACATGCAACTGAGCTGCGAGGAAACCTTCGGTCCTGTCGTGCCGCTCTTTCGTTTCGACGACGAAGCCGAAGGCATTCGCGCCGCCAACGACACGCCCTTCGGCCTCGCATCGTACTTCTACAGCCAGGACGTGAAGCGCATCGACCGCGTGGCGCGTGCGCTCGAAGCGGGCATCGTCGGCATCAACGAAGGCGCGCTCGCGAGCGAAGCCGCGCCTTTCGGCGGCGTGAAGGAATCGGGCTACGGCCGCGAAGGCTCGAAGTACGGCCTCGACGACTATCTGTCGATCAAATACCTCTGTCAGGGCGGTCTCGAATGAACGCGACGGCTTATCCCATTCAGGTCACGTTTCCCGACATCGGCGCGCATGAGGCCGGCAACACCGGCATCCCTTATGTGCATACCTTCGATTCGGGCGTGGCCGGTCCTCACGTGATGATCAACGCGCTCACGCACGGCAACGAAGTGTGCGGCGCGATTGCAGTCGATGAACTCCTGCGCGCGAAAGTGCGCCCGCGGCGCGGCAAGCTCACGCTCGCGTTTGCGAATGTCGATGCCTATCGACGCTTCGATGCCGCGAAGCCGGATGCCTCGCGCTTCGTCGATCAGGACTTCAACCGCGTGTGGACCGCGCAGACGCTCGACGACACCTCGCGCGATTCGAGCGAACTGCGCCGCGCCCGCGCGATGCGTCCGGTCATCGACACGGTGGATCTGCTGCTCGACCTGCATTCGATGCACGAGAAGAGCGCGCCGCTGATCGTCGCGGGACCGCTCGATAAAGGCATTGCGCTGTCGGCGCAACTCGGCACGCCCGCGACCGTGATCTGCGACGAAGGCCATCCCGAAGGCCGCCGCATGCGCGATTACGAAGGCTTTGGCGATCCGGCCAGCGAGAAGAACGCGCTACTGATCGAATGCGGACAGCACTGGGAAGCAAGCGCGGTGGACGTGGCGCGCGACGTCACGGCGCGCTTTCTCCGCCTTGCCGACGTGCTCGATGAGGCCGATCTTCCCATTGGATGGATCAAGCCGTCACCGCCGGAGATGCTGATCGTGCGCGTGACGGAACCTGTCGTGGCAAAGAGCCTCGACTTCCGTTTCGCCGATGCCTACACCGGACTCGAAGTCTTTCCGGAAGCCGGTAGCGTGATCGGCTGGTCCGAAGGCGAAGCGGTCCGCACGCCCTATGCCGATTGCATGCTCGTCATGCCTTCGCTGCGCCAATTGCGCGCGGGCGTGACGGTGGTGAGGCTTGGGAAGATAGAACAGCGTATCGCTGCATCGCAATAACATTCGATCGACAAGACACGACCATATGAAAGTTCAGCAGATCAAGCAGAGCATCGGGCTACAAGGCCTGGAAGACTGGGGCACGGCAGGCCTTCCGGGCACACCGCAAATCAGGGTTTCGGGCGTACAGCGCGTGATTCCGGGCAGCGAGAACATCGACACCGGCGTGTTCGAATGCACGCCGGGCACGTATCGTCGCTCGGTCAAGGAAGCGGAAGTCATGCACTTTCTTGCCGGAAGCGGACGCTTCACGCCCGATGGCGAAGACACCGTGCACTTCACGGGCGGCGACACGCTGTTTTTCGCGGCGAACACCGAAGGAACATGGGAAGTCGAGGAGACCATGCGCAAGGTCTACGTGATTTTCCAGTGAAGCGTTTCTTGAATTGCAGGGCATAACCTAAGGTCATGGAGCCTCCAACAATTGCGGCGTTGCTCCAGCGAATTTGACCCAATATATTTTTGCTCAGACCCGCGTCGTTCTTGCGCGATGACATGCTCATCCGCAGTGACGGCGCGACCTGCAAGACGTCCTTCGCTTCAACCTTGTCGAGGAAACGCCGTGATCAATATTGCAAGGTTCAGTTGTTCCCGTCTCACGCTTCGCCCGCTTGCCATGACTTTCGCGCTTGGCATGGCCCTGGGCGGCGCGGCACCGGCTTTTGCCGCGGGCAGCATCACTTTCGTGTCGCAAGGCGGCGCTTATCAGGAAGCGCAGACCAAGGCGATTCTCGATCCCGCTGCAAAAGAACTCGGCATCACGATCAAGCAGGACAGCATTCCGGATGCATGGCCGCAAGTCAAAGCGCAAGCCGCTACCGGCAAGCCGATCTGGGACGTGATCGATACCCCGACGTCGAACTGTCTGCGCGGCGGGCGCGAAGGCTTGCTCGAAAAGCTCGACTTCTCGAAGATCCCCAACGCGGCCGCGATGCCCGAGCAATACCGCACGCCCTATTCGGCGGCGTACGAGTTTTATTCGACCGTCATCGGCTACAACAAGAAAACGCTCAAGAAGGTGCCGCAAAGCTGGAAGGACTTCTGGGACGTGAAGGGTTTCCCCGGCACGCGCGCCTTGCGCAACGACCCGCAGACCGTGCTCGAAGCCGCCTTGCTCGCGGACGGCGTGGCGCGCGACAAGCTCTATCCGCTCGATGTCGATCGCGCGTTCAGGAAGCTCGAAGAGATCAAACCGAACATCACGGTATGGTGGACCTCGGGTGGCCAGTCGGCGCAGTTGCTGCACGACGGCGAAGTCGACATGACGATGATCTGGAATGGCCGCGCGAGCGCCGTGCGCAAGGACGATCCGGACGTGGACTTCACTTTCAACGACGGCATCCTGCAGAACACGCAGTTGTGCATCCTGAAGAACGCGCCGAACCTCAACGATGCGGTGCGCTTCCTCAATACCGCGCTTTCGCCGGAATTGCAGGCGAACCTGCCGACGTATATCGATTACGGTCCGGGCAATCCGGCCGCGTTCAAGACCGGCAAGATCAGCGAGAAGCGCGCGTCCGAGCTGCCGAGTTCACCGGCCAATGCCGCGAAACAAGCGCTGATGCAGGAAGAATGGTGGGCATCGGACCCGGGCATTCAGGCCAAGGCGCGGTGGCTCAAGTTCATGCAGTGAACGTGCAGCGCGCGCGTTCCGGCATGATCGATTATCTGATTCTCGGCGGCGGCTCGGCGGGCTGCGTGCTGGCCGCGCGCCTGTCGGAGGACGCAGGCAAACACATATGCCTCATCGAGGCGGGCCGCGACATCTCCGCGAGCACCATGCCGGACGCGGTTCGCAGCCGCTATCCGGGGCGCGCTTATCTCGATACGAACAACATCTGGCGGCAGTTGAGGGCCCGCATGAGCGCGCTCGCGCCCGTTCGACGTTATGAGCAAGCGCGCATTCTCGGCGGCGGTTCCGCGATCAACGCGCTGATGGCCAATCGCGGCGCGCCCGCCGATTACGACGAGTGGGACACGCTCGGGGCCGATGGCTGGAACTGGCAGAGCTGCCTGCCTTACTTCCGCAAGCTCGAAACCGATTGCGACTTCGCCGGCCCCTATCACGGCTCGGACGGACCGCTGCGCATTCAGCGTCCGAAGTGGGCGCGCATCTCGCCGTTCGTGCGCGCCGTGCTGGATACGCTTAGCAAGAGCGGCCATCCATTACATGACGATCAGAACGGGCCCTGGCAAGACGGCGCGTTTATCGGCTCGCTCTCGGTGAGCGCGGCGGGCGAACGTATTCCGACGTCCGTCTGTTATCTCGACGATGCCACGCGCAAACGCGTGAATCTATCGATCCGCACGGGTCTCGTCGTCGATCGCATTTTGTTCGATGGCAAACGCGCGATCGGTGCGCGCATCCTGCGGCCGGATGGCACGCACGAAGATGTGCACGCGCGGCGCGTGATCGTCTCGGCGGGCGCGATACACAGTCCCGCGTTGCTCATGCGCAGCGGCATCGGGCCGGCGCAAGCGTTGGCTGCGCTCGGCATCGAAGTATGCGCGGACCGGCCGGGCGTGGGCGGCAATCTGATGGAGCATCCGTCGATTGCGGTGTCCGCGTTTTTGCCGCGTTCGGCGCGCACGCCTTATCCCGATGAGCATCACGAGCAGGCGATCGTGCGCTTCTCATCACATCTCGATGACACCGTGCCCGGCGACATGCACGGCGCGATTCTTTCGCGTTCCGGCTGGCATTCGGTGGGTTATCGGCTCGGCACGATCTTCTTTTGGGTCAACAAGTCGTATTCGCGCGGGCGGGTGACGTTGGCATCGGCGAATCCACTCGATGAACCGAAGGTCGATTTCGCCATGCTTTCCGATACACGCGACCTCGAACGGCTCAAGCTTGCCTTGCGCTTCGGCGCGCAAACACTTAACGCGGCGTCGATGGATGCGCATCGCGACATCGTGTTTCCGTCGAGCTATTCGCCGCGCGTCGCAGCGGTCGCCGTGCCGGGAATGTGGAACGCGTTGCAGCGCGGCGCGTTGAGTGCGCTGCTGGATGTTGCGGGACCGTTGCGTGGATGGCTGGTCCGACGCGTGGTGACGCAGGGCGTGAGCATCGCCGAATTGATGAACGATGACGAAGCGCTCACGCGGTTCGTGACGCGTTCGGTTGGCGGAACGTGGCATCCGTCGGGCACATGCCGCATGGGCGCTGAAAACGATCCGCTCGCCGTGACTGACGCGCGCGGCGCGGTGTATGGCGTCGATGGTCTTTATGTATGCGACGCCTCGCTGATGCCTTCGATACCCTGTGCCAATACGAATGTGCCGACGATCATGATGGCCGAGCGCGTGGCGGATATGCTGCGGGCGGAGTCGAGCGCCAATCGCTTTGCGAGCGAGGTCGGAGTGGTGAATGGGTATGGGTCGAAGCGGATATCGTAGGGCGTGAGATTGGCGGTCGCGTCACGCGCGCTAAGAATCGAGGCGCGTGCGCTTGACTACTCCCCAAACCCCACAATCCCCTTAACCTCCAAAAACGCCTCCAATCCCCACTCCCCATACTCGCGCCCATTCCCCGACTGCTTATATCCGCCAAATGGCGACCCCGCATCCCACGCCGGATAGTTCACATAAACGCTACCCGCGCGCATGCGTAGCGCCACCTTCCGCGCCCGCTCCTTATCCCCGGACTGCACGTAAGCCGCAAGCCCGAACGGCGTATCGTTGGCAATCGCAATTGCTTCTTCGTCATCGCGATACGGCATGATCGCAAGCACCGGCCCGAAGATTTCCTCGCGCGCAATCGTCATCGACGGATCGACACCAGCGAACACCGTCGGCTTCACGTAGTAACCACGTTCCAACCCGTCCGGACGCCCCAAACCGCCCGCCACCAACTCCGCGCCTTCTTCGATGCCGATGCCAATCAACCGCTGCACGCGCGTGAACTGCACGTCGCTGACGACCGGGCCCATCGTCGTGCCGTCCGCATCGGCGGGGCCGACGCGCTGCTTCGAAGCCGCACGTCGCGCGATCTCCACGGCCTCTGCATGACGCGATGCAGGCACGAGCATGCGCGTGGGCGCATTGCACGACTGACCGCTATTGCCGAAGCACGAGTTCACGCCCGCCGTCACGGCCGCTTCCAGATCGACATCGTCAAGCAGGATGTTCGCCGACTTGCCGCCCAGCTCCTGATGCACGCGCTTCACGGTCGGCGCGGCCAGCTTCGCAATCTCGACTCCCGCGCGCGTCGAGCCAGTGAACGACACCATGTCCACATCCGGATGCGATGACAGCGCCGCGCCCACGGTCGGACCGTCGCCATTGATGAGATTGAACACGCCCGACGGCACGCCTGCCGCATCGAGAATCTCGGCAAACAAGAGCGCATTCAGCGGCGATACTTCGCTTGGCTTGAGCACCACCGTGCAACCCGCAGCGAGCGCGGGCGCGACCTTGCAGACGATCTGGTTGATCGGCCAGTTCCACGGCGTGATGAGCGCAGCGACGCCGACCGGTTCGTGGTTGATGAGCGTCGTGCCCTTCCTGCGTTGCCACTGAAAGCGCGCGACCGTGCGCAAGGTCTCTTCGATATGCCGCTTGCCGAGCGACGCCTGCCACGCATGCGATAACTTGGAAGGCGCGCCGATTTCACGCGTGATGACTTCGGCCATCTCGTCGTAACGCGCAAGGTACGCTTCGAGTATGCGTTCGAGCAACGCGACGCGCTCTGATACCGGTGTCCGCGAGTACGTTTCGAATGCACGCCGCGCGGCTGCAACCGCGCGATCGACATCGCGCGCATCGCCGAGTGCGATCTCTGCAAACGCTTCTTCCGTGCAGGGATCGATCACGGGCAGACGTCG
The DNA here is from genome assembly GCF_054655155.1 of Caballeronia sp. HLA56. Classification (NCBI taxonomy): domain Bacteria; kingdom Pseudomonadati; phylum Pseudomonadota; class Betaproteobacteria; order Burkholderiales; family Burkholderiaceae; genus Caballeronia; species Caballeronia sp. HLA56. Next base: position 78,938 of record NZ_BAAHOB010000002.1, read on the forward strand.
CGTGCCGGCCGGTTCGACCCACGCGCCATCGATGTAGAACTGCAATGAGTGTGACATGCGTTGATCCGTTTCCATAAGCGTTAAGTGCGCGCCACCGCCGAGCGCCGGCTCACGACGACGATCATCACGAGGCATAACGTAATCGCCGTGAGCATGGTGCTGATGGCCGCGATGGTCGGATCGATCTCGTCGCGCAAGGTGACGAACATGCGGCGCGTGAGCGTCTGGTTGCTGCCGCCCGAAATGAACAGCGCGACGACGGTTTCATCGAGCGCCTGAATGAAGACGAACACCGCGCCCGAGATCACGCTCGCGCGAATCTGCGGCAGCGTCACCGCCATGAAACTGCGAAAGCGGTTCATGCCGAGACTGCGCGCGACCATTTCCTGCGTGCGGTCGAAGCTGCGCAGATCCGCGCCGACCGAGATGAGCACATAAGGCAGACCCAGCATGGTGTCCGCGATGATGAGCCCGCCCAGCGTATTCACGTATCCCGCTTGCGTGAACACGAAGAACACGCCCACCGCGACGATGATGATCGGTACCATCATCGGCAACATGAGGAGCGTGCGCAGATAGCGCATCGACCAGTGCGAGCCGTACTGAATGCCATAAGCCGCCGCAATACCGAGCGGCGTCGCTATCAATGCCGCGCATGTCGATGCGGCGAACGTCGTCTTGGCTGCGTCGATCCACGCGGGGTTGTCGAAGAACGCGTGATACCAGCGCAACGAATACGCGGGCGGCGGAAAGGTCAGAAAGCGCGCATCCGAAAACGACAGCGGCACGACGATCACCACCGGCACCATCAGGAACACGAGAATCAGCAGCACCGATGCGCCGAGTATGATCCGGCCGAGCGACAGTCTCTTCATTTCGCCCCCAGCGTTTTTTCGAGCGGAATCACGCGGCTCGCGAGCCAGAAGATTGCAAAGACACACAGCAACAGCACCACGCTCACCGAACTCGCCGCGCCCCAACTGTTGTAGATCTCCACATTACGGCTGACGATCATGGAGACCATCATCGACTTGCCGCCGCCCATGAGTTCCGGCGTGATGTAGAAGCCCAGGCACAGCACGAAGACGAGTGTCACGCCCGCGACCACGCCGCCCATCGAGAGCGGCAAGAACACGCGCATGAACACATGCAAGGGCGAACCGCCGAGACTCGCGCCCGCTTGCGACAGGTTCGGCGGAATCTTCTGCATCGCCGAATAGAGCGGCAGCACCATGAAAGGCAAAAGGATATGCACCATCGCGATGATCGTGCCGAACTGGTTATACGAAAGCTGCAAGGGCCGCTCGATCAGCCCCATGCCGAGCAGCGCCTTGTTGATGAGGCCCGTTCGCTGCAACAGCACGAGCCATGCGTAAGTGCGCACGAGCACGCTGGTCCAGAACGGCAGAATGACCATGCCAAGTATCAGCGCGCTCCATCGCGGCGAAACCGATGCCGCGAAATATGCGACCGGATATCCCAGCAAAAGCGTCACGCCCGTCACGATGATGGACAGCTTGAACGTCAGCAGAAAGGTGTCGAGATAAGCGCCCGTGAAAACGCGCCGATAGTTCACGAGCGTGAACGCGCCTTCGTGATAAATGGACTGCCACGACAGCCACGCGAGCGGCACCACCAGCAGCACGATCACCACGAACAACGCGGGCGCCATGAGCAGCAGCATGGCGCGGTCTTCGCGTCGTTGATGGCGCACCGAGGGGTCGGCTGCGGCGGCATGCATCGGCGTTGCATCCTCTAGTATCCGTTTGGCTATCGTCATCATGCACCCACGGCGTCGAGAAGCTGATACCACGCGGCGACGAGCCTCACGCCCGGCGCGCGCAGCGCATGAAAAGGCACCGGCCGCAAGCCGTCTTGCGCGAGCAGCGCGAGATCGGGCTTGTCGCCGAGGGCGAGCGCCGCTGCATGTTGCCCGACGAGGCTCGCCATGGAAATCCCCGCGCCGTTGTAGCCGAGGCAGAACGTGGTGGCGTCGTCGCTACGGCCGACATGCGGCAGCGCGTTGAAGGTCATGCCGACATAACCCGACCAGCGGTACTCGACCGGCACGCCGTTGAGTTGCGGGAACAGCGCGATCATCGCGCGTTGCAACGCATCGAAGCCGGTTGGCTCGCCTTCCTTGCCGAAGGCATCGCGTCCGCCGAAGAGCATGCGGCCATCCACCTTGCGAAACCACTTCATCATGCGGCGCGTTTCGGCGTAGCTGCGGCGATTGATCATCATCTGCGCGTCGAGGTCGGCGGGGAGTTTCGCGGTCGCGATCATCGCGCTGCGAAACGGCACGAGTTCGCGATGATAGGCGGCGGTGGCATCGGAAAGATTCGAATAAGCGTTGGTCGCGACGATCACCTGTTTCGCGCGCACCGTGCCGCCAGGCGCACGCAGGATCACGCGACGATCGTCCGCGCGCGTTATGTCGATCACCGGTGTCGATTCGAAGATCGGCACGCCACGCGCAGTCAGACCGTCGGCAAGCCCGCGCACGTATTCCAGCGGCAAGATGGTGCCCGCGTCCGCGCTCAACACGCCGCCCACGAAACCACGCGAACCCGTCTCGTGTTCCACTTCGGCGCGCGACTGCACGCTCATGGTCGTGTCGCCGAGTGTCGTGCGAACCCACTCGGCTTCCGCCCGTATCGAGGCGAAAGCGCGCTCGGTATGAGCGCAACGCAGACTGCCCGTGTGCTCGAATTGCGCGGCCTGCAAACCGAATTCGTCGATGAGCGCTTCCACCGCGCGCACGCCCTCGTGCGCGAGCCGATGCATGCGCTTGGCCATAGCGACGCCATGCGCGCTCGCAATCGACGGAAACGACAGCCTGAATTTCGACGACACCACGCCGCCGTTGCGACCGCTTGCGCCCCATCCGACCGGATTCGCATCGAGCACGGCGCACTCCACGCCGCGCTTTTGCAAGGCATGGGCGGCCGTCAGCCCCGAATAGCCCGCACCGATGATCGCGACTTCCACATCGAGGTCGCGAGCCAAGGGCGCCGTGGCGGCAGCAGGGCCGGCCATCGCCCGCCAGAGCGAGTCGGGTACGGGACGCGGCGTCGTCGGGGCGCGCATGATCAGGCGGCGGCGCGCAGTTCGGCCTCGACCGCATCGGCGAGCGCGCCGAGGGTCGCGAACTTGAACGTCGGCGTCGTCACGTTCTCCGGCACGGGCGTGGCGCCGAAGCCTTTCTGACCTTGACGGCGTTCGATCCAGCACGTCGCATAACCGAGCTTCGTCGCGACGCCGATGTCGTGATACTGGCTCTGCGCCGTATGCAGAATCTCGTCGAACTTGTAGCCGAACGCAGCCTGACGTCCACGGTTGTAAGCGAAGAATTGCGGGTCGGGCTTGGCGACACCGGTTTCATCGCAGCAGACGGTATCGTCGAACGGATTGCCGAGCGTATGCGCATACGCCGACAGTGCGACGCGGTCCGCGTTGGTCATCGCGACGAGCCGGAAGTGCTTGCGCAGGCGCTTCAATGCGGCAACGGAATCTTCGAAGGCGGGCCATTCGAGCACGTCGCGCTGGAACGCGGCAGCCGATTGCGCGTCGTCGGGCAAACCGAGTTCCTTCGCCAGATGCAGATAGACGTTGGCCATCTCATGGCTCGAACGCCCCGGATACTTCGCGCGGCCATCCATGTACGGCGTGAAGATCTGGTCATCGGTCAGGTCCTTTGCCTTCGGGCCGCCCAGACGCCGCACGGAATCGAGCACGCCTTTTTCGAAGTTGATCAGCGTGCCGACGACATCGAACGTCAGGACCTTGAAATCGGTGAGATTCATTGCATCATCCTTTTGCGGGTTGCGTATGAGTTGGCAACATGTGCCAGTCGAATCGCCCGTGCACAGGCGATGAAAAACCGTTCATGCGGGCACGACGATGGTGTCCGCGGGATCGAGCGCCACGATCATCTCGGCGCCCGGCTGGGGAATGCGGCGGCGCGCCTCGAAGCTGCCGGGCTGTCTCAGGCTGATGGCCGTGCCGTCTGCGAGCACCGCGAACACGCGCAGACTTTCGCCCTGATAAAGCACTTCGGTCACGCGACAGGAAAAGCGGTTGGCGTTTACTAACGCGTCGCCATGCGCGATGAAAAGCTTCTCCGTCTGCACCGCGAGCAAGAGCTTCTCGCCGCGTGGCAACGGGTGCGCCGTGCGCAAGACCGTGTTGCCGAGACGCACGGCGTCGTCGCCCGCGCGGCTCACGTCGAGCAAGGTCGCCTCGCCGATGAAGCTCGCGACGAACGCATCGCAAGGACGGTCGTAGAGACGCTCGGGCGTGTCGATCTGCACGAGCTTGCCGTCTTTGAGCACGGCCACGCGGTCGCTCATGGTGAGCGCCTCGCGCTGATCGTGCGTCACGTTGACAATGGTCGCGCCAAGCCGCCGATGCAGCCGCCGCAGCTCGATCTGCATGGTCTCGCGCAATTGCTTGTCGAGCGCGGAGAGCGGCTCGTCCATCAGGATCAGTTGCGGCTCGAAGACCATCGCGCGGGCGAGCGCCACGCGTTGCTTCTGCCCGCCCGACAACTGGTCGATGCCGCGATTCTCGTAGCCCGCGAGTTCGACTATCGCCAGGGCATCGGCGACCTTCTTCGGCCAGGTGGATTTCGGCTCGCGTCGCGCACGCAGCGAGAACGCGACGTTCTCGCCCACCGTCATATGCGGAAAGAGCGCGTAGTTCTGGAACACGATGCCGATATCGCGCTTGTGCGGCGGCGCAAATGTAATGTCGCGCTCGCCGACCCAGACGCTTCCGGACGTTGGCTGCACGAAGCCGCCGAGAATGCCTAGTAGCGTGGTCTTGCCCGAACCTGACGGGCCGAGCAACGAGACGAATTCGCCCGGCGCGATGTCGAGAGAAACATCGTCGAGTGCGGCCAGCGCGCCGTAGCGCTTGGTTGCCGACCTGATCGATACGCCGGTTTTCGCTCGTGCATCCATGAGTGTCGTCTCGTGTCTTCGGGCTTGAGGATTAAGAAAAATATACGGCGCGATGTTTTTGACGGCAATTCCAAAATTGTTGGATCGGGCATAACATCAGGTCATGCCAAACCTTCGCAAGAAACTGCCCAGCGCCAACGCGCTTTTCGTCTTCGAAGCGGCCGCGCGCTGCGGTAATTTCACGCGTGCCGCGCAAGAACTTTACGTGAGTCAGCCTGCGGTCAGCCGCATGCTCGCGCGCATGGAAGACCATATCGGCGTGCGGCTTTTCGAGCGCGTGCGCGGCGGCATTGAACTGACGGAAAGCGGGCGCATTCTGTATCGCAAGATATCGGAAGGCTTCAATGGCATAGAAAGCGCCATCCGCGAAATCGAGGCACGCGCCACCGGCGTGGAGTCGGTCACGCTGTCGGTTTCCACCGCCTTCACCACGCACTGGCTGATGCCGCGCATGAGCCGGCTCAATCAGGCGTTTCCTTCGGTGGACCTGCGCTTTCAACTGATCTCGGGGCGCATTGGCGGGCCGCTCGTCGATGTCGATCTCGGCATGCGCTTCCTTCACGATGAAGAGATCGACGAGAACGCCGTGCTGGTCATGCCCGAAGCGCTGCTGCCGGTATCGAACGAGCGATACCACGAAACCGCGTGCACCGAAGCGGGCCGCGCGCATGGCGATACGGTGATCGTCATGGACGACGGCGAACGCGGCTGGCATGAGCGCTTTCATGCGTTCGCCGACCAAGAGCGGCATGTCGCCGGCATGCTCAGTTTCAACGACTACGCCATCGTCGTGCAGGCCGCGTTGCTCGGGCAAGGCATGGCGCTCGGCTGGCTCAACGTGGCGTCTCACTGGCTCGCGCAAGGCGCGCTCGTGCCGGCGGAACAGGAACTCATCGTGACGAGCCGGCGCTGCTGCCTCGTCACGCCGCCGAACCGGCCGTTGCGGCCTATCGTCGCCGACGTGCGCGACTGGCTCATCGCGGAAACGCTAGGCGACATGCGCGTCGTCGAGAGCAAGTATCCGCGGCTCGGTCTTCGCGATGCCCTTAAGGCAACCGGCATCCAGCTTGGCTGAACGCGTGTCCGCATGGTCGCGTGCGTGCTCGCGTGCGTGCTCGATGAACGTGCTCGGCGTCATACCGCACAAGCGCTTGAAATGCCGCGCGAGATGGCTTTGATCGAAAAAGCCGACTTCCGTCGCCACCACCGATCCCGGCATGCCCGCGAGCAACAGACTCTGCGCACGCCGCACCCGCACGCGGCACAGATACTTGTAGGGCGAAAGCCCGATCTGCTCGCGAAACACGGTCGCAAAGCGCGACACCGACAACGCCGAGACATCGGCGAGCTGCGCAAGACTCACGGTCTTGTCGAAATTCGCTTCGATATAGGCGAGCGCGTTGCCGAGCACGGCGGGCTTGATGTTCGCGTGGCTCTCGTGGTTCATGAAGAAGTCTCTGACGTGGCCGATTCCGCGTGTGCCGATGCGCCGCGCTGGAATCGTTGAATGGAGAACGAATCGAGAGGAATGGGTGTGGCGCCGGTATCGAGCAGTTCCGCGAGCGTTTCGCCCACGCCCGGCCCGATCTGAAACCCCGAGCCGCTGAAACCGAACGCATAGAAGAGGCCATCGGCTTTCGTGCTCGGGCCGATCACCGGTTCCGAATCCGGCAGATAGCTTTCGACGCCGCTCCAGACGCGAATTACGTGCAAGGGTCCGAGCGCCGGCACCATGCGGCGAAACTGAGCCATCTGCGCGACGGTGTTTTCCGGCAGCACGCCCGCGCGGCGCGTGGCGATATCGGCGGGACCGGGCGGGCCGCCGCCGAGCACGAGATTGCCGCGCGGAATCTGGCGGAAGTACACGCTCTCGGCCTTGACCGTCGTGTAGACGCCCATCGAATGCTGGAAGACATACGGCACGGGTTCGGTCACGGCCATTTGCGGGCCGCGCGCGACGAGCGGCACAGGCTCGCCGAGTTGCGTCGACAAGGTATTGGCCCACGCGCCCGCGCATACCAGCACTTGTTCGGCGCGATAGATGTCGCCCGCCGCGCTTTCCACGCGAAAGCCGCCCGCTTCTTTCTCGATACGCACCACTTCCGTGTTCTCGACGATGCGCGCTCCGAGCCGCGCCGCCGCACGCCCGAACGCAGGCGCGGCGAGTCGCGGATTGGCGTGGCCATCGAGCGGCGAAACGGATGCGGCAAGGACTTCGCGGCCGAGGAAGGGGAAGCGCTCGAACATCGCACGGCCTTCGAGCACTTCGAGATCGAGGCCGTGGGCGCGCGCTTCATCGGCATAGCGCTGAAAATACGCGGCGTCATGCGCGTGATAGCAGACGCGCGTATGGCCCGAAGGCAGGAATTCGACATCTTCGCCGAGCAGTTCCCGCGAGCGTTTCCAGGTCTGCAAGGCGCGATTGGACATGGCCAGTTGCGAAAGCGCGCGGCCCTGGCGACGCACGCCGCCGAAGTTCACGCCGCTTGCCTGCTGCCCGGTGAGACCGCGTTCGAGCACGATCACGGAACGCTTACGGCGGCGCAAAAAAAATGCGGTCGTCGTGCCGACGATACCGCCGCCGATCACGATCACATCGGCGCGCTCGTTCATTCGCTCAACTCCTTTTCGATTCCTCGATGCACTTCGTCCTGCGGCGTCACGGCCATCGGCAGCGGCTTGACAGGCGCTTGTCCGCGCAGACGGCCGACCGCTTCGAGCGGCACGCGCGCCTCGGCGGCGATGACTTCCGCGCCCGCGTGCGCGCAATATCGGCCCTGACAGCGGCCCATGCCGACGCGGGAAAACGCCTTCGCGCGATTCGCTTCCCGCGCGCCCATTTCGCGTACCACGCGACGCAATTCGCCCGCGGTGATGGCTTCACAGCGGCAGACGATCGCCTCGTCCGGAAGCGCGGCAGCGAAGCGCGCGGGCCACGGGAAAGCGGCCCGCAGGCCGGCGGCGAATCGCGTGAAGCGCGCGAGTTCGGCGCGTAATTGCGTGACGCGCGCGTTGTCGGGCGCGAGCCCCGCATCGTGCAAGGCGGCGAGCGCCGCGAGTTGTCCGGAGCGCTCGGCGGCGTCCGCGCCGCGTACGCGTGCGCCGTCACCCGCGAGATAGACGCCGGGCACGCTGCTGCGGCCATCGCCGTCGATGCGAGCAAGCCATTGCCGGGCGGCCTGATCGAAGACGAACTCGCAGCCCGCGAGATCGGCGAGCTGCGTTTCGGGACGGAGGTGATAGCCGAGCGCGACGGCATCGCAGGCAATATCGAGTTGCGCGCCGTTCGCCGTTTCAACGCGCACGCCGGTGACGCCATGTTCGGCCGTCCCGCCGATGCCAACCGGCGTGATGCCGCGATGCACCGCCACACCCGCGCGACGCAATACGCGCATCAAGCCGATGCCCTTGACGAGCGTCGATGGCATGGCGAGCAGTTGCGGCAATGCGCGAATGCGTTGTGCAAGCGTCGAGGTGTCCAGCACCGCACCGACCGTCGCGCCTGCTTTGACGTATTGCGCGGCGACGAGATAGAGCAGCGGTCCCGTGCCCATCAGCACCGTGCGCGCGCCGATTGCACAGCCTTGCGACTTCAGCGCGACCTGCGCGCCGCCGAGGCTATACGTGCCTGCGTGATGCCAGCCCGGCACCGGCATGAGGCGGTCGGTGGCGCCGCTGCACACGATGAGCGCGTCGAAGTCGAGCTTGCGATAGCGCGTGCCGCTGACGATGTGCACCACGTTCGGTTCGATGTTCCACACGAGCGTCTCGGGCAGATAGTCGATCTGCGCGCGCAAGCCGTCGAACGTGCGATGCAGCGACTGAGCGCGGACGGCTTCGCTGCCATAAAGCGTTTCATACGAGCGCGAAAACCCGTCGGGCTGCCGCCGATAAATCTGCCCGCCGTCGCGCCGTCCTTCATCGACCACGGTCGGACGCAAGCCCGCGCGCACGAGCGCTTCGGCTGCGCGCACGCCCGCCGGTCCGCCGCCGACGACCACGACCTTCAAACGCTCGCGCGCGGCCATACACCCTCCTTCGTCTGACCGATGCGTGTGACGATCGACATGCCTTCTTCAACCGGCGTCGTGCAGGCGCGCAGGCGTTCGCCGCTCGCGGTCCAAACCCAGCAATCCTGGCACGCGCCCATCAGGCAGAAACCGGCGCGGCGGCCATCGCCGAACTCGGAATCGCGCAAGGTGTCTTGCGCCGTCAGCAGCGCGACCATCAGCGTGTCGCCTTCCTTGGCCTGTGCGATGCTGCCGTCGATGACGATGGTCACCGTTTTGCGCCCCGTCTCCGCCACTCTCACGAAACGTGCGTTCATGCAGCCACCGCGTTGTCTTGTGTCTGCATGCGCGTGAGGTCGTCGGCCGAGCGGTGGCACAGAATGGCGGCGCCCGAAGGCAAGGTCTTGACCGATGGCGGTGTCACGTTGCACTTGCCGTCGATACGCACCGTGCAACGCGCGCGGAAGCTGCACAACGCATCCACGCCGCTATCCGAGCCGAGCACGGGCAAGGCAGTCAGCGTCGATGCGCGCCGCTCGTCGAGCCAGCCCGGTTGCAGCGCAGGCACCGAATCGACGAGCAGACCCGTGTACGGGTGATACGGCGGATGCGAAAGCGACTCGCGCTGGCCCGCTTCGACACACTGGCCCGCATACAGCACGATGACTTCGTCGCAGATGGCCCGCACCGTCGAGATGTCGTGGCTGATGAACATGAGCGAGACGCCGAGTTCGCGGCGCAATTCCGCGAGCAGATCGAGAATGGCCGCGCCGACCACCGTATCGAGCGCGGACGTGACTTCGTCGCAGAGAATGAGCGCGGGGTCGGCGGCGAGCGCGCGCGCCAGATTCACGCGCTGCTTCTGTCCGCCCGACAAACCGCCCGGCTGGCGCTTCGCAATCGCTGCGGGCAGTTTCACCAGATCGAGCAGTTCCAGCATGCGCTTCCGTGCCGCCGCACCGCGCAGGCCGTGATAGAAGTTCATCGGCCGCGCGAGAATATCGGCGATGGTACGGCTCGGGTTGAGCGCGGTATCGGCGTTCTGGAACACGATCTGCACGCGCCGGTATTGTTCGAGCGTACGTTCGGAGAGCTTGGCCGGCAGCGGCTTGCCGTCGAGCAGCACGTCGCCGCGCGCCCGGTCCACCAGACCCGCGACCACGCGCGCAAGCGTCGTCTTGCCCGATCCCGATTCGCCGATCACACCGAGCGTGCTGCCACGCGCGATCTTCAGGCTCACGTCGTCGAGCACGCGCACGGCGGGCACGCCGTTCGCATCGACACGGCCATAACCCGCGCTCAGGCGGCGAATTTCCAGCAACGGCTTTTCGCCCTGACTGGTGAGCGGCGAGAGTTCGGCGAGCAGCGCATCGGGGCGGCGCACCGCGCCGAGCAACTGGCGCGTGTAATCGTCGGCGGGAGCGTCGAGCACTTGCGCGGTCGCGCCGTTCTCGCGCACGCGTCCGCCGTTCAGCACGACGATGCGGTCCGCCATCTGCGCCACCACGGCGAGGTCGTGCGATACGTACACCGCCGTCGTGCCGAGTTCGCGCACCACGCGCTTGAATGCGGCGAGGACTTCGATCTGAGTGGTCACATCGAGCGCGGTGGTCGGTTCGTCGAACACGACGACGGCGGGATCGGTGATCAGCGCCATCGCGGCCATCAACCGCTGCAACTGCCCGCCCGAGACCTGATGCGGATACCGGTCGCCAATGCTTTCCGGATTCGGCAACGCGAGCGCGCGGAACAACGCGACCGCCTTCTCGCGCGCCGCTGCGGCGGACATGAGTTTGTGCAGCAACGCGGGCTCGGTCACCTGATCCATGATCGTGCGTGCCGGATTGAATCCCGCCGACGCGCTCTGCGCCACATAAGCCACCGTGCGCGAACGCAGCGCGCGACGGCCCTTTTCACTCAGTTCGAGCACTTCGGTGTCGCCGATCTTGACGGAACCGCCCGCAATCGCGCAGCCGGTGCGCGCATGGCCGAGCAGCGCCAGCGCAATCGTCGTCTTGCCCGAGCCCGACTCGCCGATCAGCGCGAGCACTTCGCCCTTCTTCACGACGAAGTCCACGCCTTTCACGATCTCGACGACCGGGTCCGGCGCCGCGCCCGCGACCACGCGCAGGCCTTTCACTTCGATCATGTTGGTGGTCATTGCGCGCCTCCGTTGCCGCGCGCACCGTGGCGGCGCAGGCTGTCGATGAGCAGATTCACGCCGACCGTCAGCGTGGCGATGGCGACCGCCGGCATGAGCACGGCCGGCGCGCCTTCCGCGAGACCGCCGATGTTCTCGCGCACGAGCGAACCCCAGTCCGCGTTCGGCGGCTGGACACCGAGGCCGAGAAAGCTCAGGCCCGACAGCAGCAACACGATGAACACGAAGCGCAGACCGAAGTCGGCGAGCATCGGGTGGATCATGTTCGGCAGCACTTCGACGCGAGCGATATAGAACAGCTTCTCGCCGCGCGCTCTTGCCACCTGCACGTATTCGAGCGTCATGATGTTGACCGCGAGCGAGCGCGAAATGCGGAACGCGCCGGGAATGTAGGCGAGCGCGGCGACCATCGTTAGCATGGGAATCGACGAGCCGAACGCGGCGATCACCACCAGCGCGAGCACCTTGCTCGGAATGGAGATGAGCGCATCGAAGAAGCGGCTCAGGATTTCATCGACCCAGCGGCCGGACACAGCCGCGATCAGACCGAAGAACGTGCCGATGAAACTCGCGAGCAGCGTCGCCGCGAGCGCGAGGCCCACCGTGTACTGCGTGCCGTACAGCACGCGGGAGAGCATGTCGCGGCCGAGATAATCGGTGCCGAGCCAGTGCGCCGCGCTATAGCTGCCGAAGATGTCGATGGAAGTCATCGCGCCGCCTTTGTACGGCGCGACGAGCGGAGCCAGGAACGCGATCGCGAGCCAGAAGACGACGATGAAAAGACCGATCAAGCCGAGCACCGAGAAGCGTCCGGCGAGACGTCGCAACGGGCCGCGCTTCTGCACGACGACCGGCGCTTCGGCCACGTCCGGTATTCCGGGCTCCGGCTCGTACATGACCTGCGAGGCGTGTGGCACGTGAGGTGTCGAGGGACGATTCATCGTTGACGCAGCCTCGGGTTGGATACGATCTGGGCCAGGTCGGCAATCAGCACGAGCGCGAGATACGCCGCGCAGAACACCATGACGCAGCCCTGCACGAGCGGCATGTCGCGGTTGGTGACGGCATCGACCATGAGGCTTGCAAGACCGGGATAGTTGAAAATCGATTCGACGATCACCACGCCGCCGAAGAGATACGAGAGACTCAGCGCCACCGCGTTCGCAATCGGGCCGATGGTGTTGGGCAAGACGTGCCGCAACACCACGCGCATCGGCGATGCGCCCTTTAGTCGCGCCATCTCCACGTAAGACGCGTTGAGCTGATCCAGCACCGCCGCGCGCGTCATGCGTGCCATTTGCGCGACGATCACGCAGCAGAGCGTCATCACCGGCATCGCGTAGACCCGCAAGAGCGCGCCGAACGACGACACATCCGAGAGATACGAGAGCGCTGGCAGCCAGCGCAGCTTCACCGCGAAGATCAGGACGGCGATGGTCGCGACGAGAAACTCGGGCACGGCCACGGTCGAAAGCGTCAGCACGTTGAGCGCGCGGTCGAGCAGCGAGCCGCGAAACATGGCCGACACGATGCCGATGAAAAGCGCCACCGGCACCGAAACCAGCGCGGTCAAACCGGCCAGCACGAGCGAATTCGGCAGACGCGAGGCGATCAGCTGACTCACCGGGAGATTGTTCGACAGCGACGTGCCGAAGTTGCCCGAGACCACGTGCACGAGCCATTGCACGTAGCGTTGCAGCGCGGGCTGATCGAGCCCGTACTCGTGACGCAGGGCCGTGACCTGCTCGGGCGTGGCCGCCTGGCCGAGCGCCTGCTGTGCGGCATCGCCGGGCAAGAGACCCGTGATGCCGAACACCACCGCCGAGACGATCAGCAAGGTCAGCAACGCGAGGCCGATGCGCGTGGCGACGAGTCGTTGCGCATGAACTTTCATCGGATATCGCCTCCGGTTTGAGGTTCGCGCGCCGTCCGTTGAGGGCGCGCGATGTCGCTTGAGACGCAGCGTGCTTTACGCCGTGAGCCAGACCTTTTCCGCGAACATGAAGCCGCCGAGACCGGCGAGCGGAATCGAGCCGAGGCCCTTGAGCTTCGCGGTGTGGGCATCGAGGGAACTCTGGAACATCGGAATGCCGATGCCGCCGTCCTCGTGCACGAGCTGCTGCATGTCGCCGTAGATCTTCTTGCGCTTGGCGTCGTCCGGCTCGCCGCGCGCGGCCACCAGCATCTGGTCGAACTGCGGGTTTTTCCAGTTGGCTTCGTTCCACGGTGCGTCGGACTTGAAGAACTGCGTGAACAGCACATCCGCGCTCGGGCGTGCGTTGATGTTGCCGTAGCCGAGCGGATGCTTCATCCAGTGATTCGACCAGTAGCCGTCGGCGGGCACGCGCACCACTTGCAGATTCAGGCCCGCTTGCGGCGCCACCTGTTGCAAGAGCACGGCCATTTCGACCGAACCCTCAGCCGCCGGCGATGCGTACAGTTGCACCGGCGCGCTGCCGAGCTTCGCCTTCTGGAAGTAGAACTTGGCCTTGTCCGGATCGAACTTGCGTTGCGGCAGACCGGCCATGTAGTACTTGTTGGTCGGATCGATCGGCTGGTCGTTGCCGATTGCGCCATAGCCGCGAAACACGGTCTGGCGAATCTGGTCGCGATCCATCAAGTGCATCATGCCGCGCCGGAAATCGCTCGTGCCCGTGATGCCGCCGTCGTCGCGCACGATCAGGTCGGTGTATTGACCCGTCTTCGTTTCCAGCACGTTGAAGCCTTGCGTGCCCTTGATGCGGTCCGTCGAGCGCGCGCTCACCGCGTTGATCAGTTGCACGTCGCCGGACAGAAGCGCGTTGACGCGCGCGGATTCATCGGCGATACCGATCAGCTCCACTTCATCCAGATGCGGCAGGCCCGGCTTCCAGTACTTCTCGTTGCGCACGCCGACCGTACGCACGCCTGGCGTGAATTCCTTGACCTTGAACGGACCCGTGCCGATCGCCGTCTTGAAGTCGGTGGTGCCGTCCTTGATGATGAGGAAGTGCGAATCCGCGAGAATCACGGGCAGGTCGGCGTTCGCGCCGGCGAGCGTGATGGTCACTTCGTTCGGGCCGGTGGCCTTCACGTCCTTGAACTGGTCGGCAATGGTCTTGGCCTTCGAGCCGACCGCTGCATCCTTGTGACGCATCAGCGAATAGATCACGTCCTGCGGCGCGAGCGACTTGCCGTCGTGAAACTGCACGCCGCTTCTGAGCTTCACGACCCACACGGTCGCGTCTTTCGTTTCGAGCGATTCAGCCAGCGACATCTGCGCGCCGAGATGCGAATCCAGTTCGGTCAGGCCGTTGTAGATCATGAAGCCGCGCACGTAGTCGGTGCCGAGCGCGCCCTTGGCGGGGTCGAGCGTATCGGCGGACGAAGACGATTGCGTCGCCACGCGAATCCGTCCGCCCTGCTTCGGCTTTTCCTGCGCGAACGCGGCGCCGCTCACGGAAAGCAGGCCCGTGCCGGTGACGGACAGCAAGCCGCCCGCGGTCAGCGCGCGCAGCACGCTACGGCGCGACGCGCCTTTTTTCGTCAGTTCGTCGAGCCGGATACCGGCATGGTCGACTGCATCAGGCGATTGATCGATGCTCATGAACTTCTCCGCGTGAGATTGGGGCTGAATGAATCGCCGGCTCGGTTGTTTCCGGCTGGCTGTATTTGCTTCGATGCTTCGATGCTTCAATAGAAAACGTCTTTGATCGAGTAGTACGCACCGACCAACGGCAGGAACCACGGCTTGCCCGTGTGACCCGGAATGGCGGGCCAGTCGAAATCGCGCCACGGATTGGCGTCGGCCTTGCCGTTCATCACGTCGGCCATGACCTGGCCCATGTGCGTGGACATCTGCGTGCCGTGGCCGCTGTAGCCCATCGAAAAGTAGATGCCGTCGTGCTGCCCGGCGCGCGGCAGACGGTCCGCGGTGATATCGACGAGACCGCCCCAGCAATAGTCGATGCCCACGCTCGCGAGACTCGGGAACATCTGCGCGAGGTTGTCCTGCAGGATGCGGCCGCTCTTAGCATCCGAAGGTCTTTCGGATGCCGTGAAGCGCGCGCGTCCGCCGAACAGCAAACGCGCATCCGGCGTCACGCGAAAATAGTTATGCATGAGGCGGCTCGTGGTGTAGGAGCGGCGCTTGGGCAAGATGCGCGCGAGCTCTTCCGCCGGCAGCGGCGCGGTCACGATGATGAACGAGCCCACCGGCGCGAGCCTGCGTCTGTACCACGAGAAAGGACCGTGCTTGGAAGGACCGGTCGCGATCAACACTTGCTTCGCGCTCACCGCGCCGCGCGCCGTATCGACTCGAAATCCGCCGTCTTCCTTCGTGATGCCGCGCACTTCCGCATGTTCGAAAAGCTTCGCGCCTTGCCGCACGGCGGCGTTCGCAAGACCCGCCGCGAACTTGCCCATATGCATCTGGCCACCATGACGTTGCAGCAAGCCGCCATGAAAACTGTCCGACTGCACTTCGCCGCGAACCTGTTCGCGAGTCAGCACGTCGATATCGGGATCGACTTCGCGGCGAATGAGTTCGGCGGTCCGTTCGATGTGCGCGAGATGATGCGGCTTCGACGCGAGCTTCAGCTTGCCCGTCGAAACATAATCGCAATCGATACCTTCCTCGCGAATCAAACGCTCGACGGTATCGACGGCGGCCGCATACGCGCGATAACAGCCCTGCGCACGCTCGACGCCCAGTTGCGAGCGCAACGCCGCATAGTCCTGCGCCACGCCGGTGTTGCACTGGCCGCCGTTGCGCCCGGAAGCGCCGCCGCCCATTTTCCCCGCATCGAACACGGCGACGCTCGCGCCGCGTTTGGCAAGCGCCAGCGCCGCCGACAGACCGGTGAAGCCGCCGCCGATCACCGCCACATCGACCCGGCCATCGGCCGGGCCTTCCTGCGCCGCCGTGAAGGCGGGTGCGGTATCGAGCCAGTAGGAGTCGAGTTTCATCGGCGGGTCCGGAGGATGACGATTACAGGCCGAGCTCGGTGGCGAGATCGCCGATGGTGTCGACTTCGTAGTACTCGTAGTACGGCGTGCTCGGCTCGTGGCCGCGCTTGACGAACGCCTTGTGCTTCACGCCCATGTCGTGCGCGGTCATCAGGTCGTAGCGCAGGCTCGACGACACGTGCAGCACGTCTTCGGGGTTGCAGTCGAGCTGGTCGAACATGTACTCGAAGCCTTGCATGCGCGGCTTGTACGACTGCGCCTGCTGTGCCGTGAACACGCGATGGAACGGCGCGCCGAGCTTGTCGACGTTGCTTTGAATCTGGTCATTCGATGCGTTGGAGAGAATCACGAGCTTGTACTTCGAAGCGAGACGCGACAGACCTTCCGGGACGTCCGGATGCGGGCCCCAGCTCGGCACGGCGAGGTAGTACTTTTCGGCTTCGGCTTCGTTGAACTCGACGTTCATGCGCTGGCACGCACGGCGCACGGCATTGACGATGACATCGCGATACGGCTTCCACGCGCCGAGCACTTCGTCGCGGCGGTATCCGGAAAAGAATGCGACGAACTTTTCAAGCTCGGCGCCCTTCAGACGGTCGCCGTACATCTCGCGGGCCATATCGGCCATGCGGAACTTCGTCAGCGTGCCGTAGCAGTCGAAGGTGATGTACTTAGGCTCGAAATCGATCATGGTGTCAGTCCTATCGGGTAATGAACCGCACAGGGTTCAGGGGCGAGGGCCAGGAAAAACGCATTTCCTGAAGAAAATTTAATCAGGGCAAAAATACTGATGTCGTTGAATGCGGGTGCTTCGACCATGCAAAACAACTCGTTTCGAGGCATGTCCGCAGCAGCTTATGCGGCGCGTTTCCGACGCACGATCGATCGTTCATTGACCGATGTCGATCAGCACGCTCTTGATGCGCAAATTGGCTTCGAAGGCTTGCCGCCCGAGGTCCTTGCCGATGCCCGAACCCTTGTAGCCGCCGGTGGGAATCACGAAGTCGCTGGTCCGGCCGTAGCGGTTGACCCACACCGTGCCCGCCTCGATGCCGCGCACCATGCGCAGCGCGCGGCCGAGGTCTGCAGTGTGCACGCCGGCGGCGAGGCCATAGTCGGGGTGAGCGGCGAGTGCGAGCGCTTCCTCTTCGCTGTCGAAGGCCTGCAAGGTCAGCACCGGGCCGAAGATTTCGTGGCGCACGGCTTCCGTTTCCTGTGTCACGCCGGTCAGAAGCGTCGGCGCATAGAACGGTCCGGGCGTCGCGGCATGCGGGCGTTCTCCGCCGCAGCGCAGCGCGGCGCCGCTCGCGACGCTGCGTTGTACGATCGCTTCGATACGCGCGGCTTGCGGCTCGGAGATGATCGGCGGCAAGGTGGTGTCGGCGGCCCAGGTCGGTCCGGCATGCAGTTCGCCGAATACATGTGCAATGCGTTCGGCGAGCTCATCCGCGATCGAACGCTCGACCAGGAGCCGCGATCCCGCGACGCATACCTGGCCCGCGTTGCCGGCGATCGCACCGGCGATACGCCGCGCGACTTCATCGATACGCGGGGCATCCGCGAAGACGATCTGCGGACTCTTGCCGCCCAGTTCCAGCGTCACGGGCTTGGTGCCGGTCTCGGCGCAGGCGGCCATGATCGCGGCGCCCGTGCGTGTCGAACCCGTGAACGTCACCTTGGCGATGCGCGGATGACGCACGAGCGCGTCGCCGGTCGTGCGGCCATCGCCCTGAACGACATTGAAGATGCCTGGCGGCACGCCTGCTTCGAGCGCGAGCCGGGCGAGACGCAGCACCGAAAACGGCGTCATCTCCGAAGGCTTGAGAACCACCGCGTTACCGGCCGCGAGCGCCGGTGCGATCTTCCACGACGCCATCACCAGCGGAAAATTCCACGGTGCGATGGCGCCGATCACGCCATACGGCTCGGTCATGGTCATGCCGAGGTGCCGATGATCCGTCGCCGCGACCTCACCGCCGATCTTGTCGGCGAGTTCCGCGTAGAAGCGGATGCCTTCGGCGGTGAACGGCACGTCCCAGTTGAATGCATCGCGCACGGGACGCGTGGAGCCGAGCGCTTCGAGCGGCGCGAGCGTGGCGGCGTCGGCGGCAACGAGATCCGCGAAACGGCGCAGCACGCGGGCCCGCTCGCGCGGCGCGCAGCTTGCCCAGCCGCTCGTGCGCCACGCGGTGTAGGCGTTCTGCACGGCGTGGTCGATCATGGCCGCATCGGCGACTGGAATGGATGCGTACGCGACGCCATCCGAAGGCCGCGTGACGTCGATGCGCGTGGTGCCTGCATCGACGAACTCGCCACCGATGAAGTGGCCGCGCGGCACGGCAATGACGGCGGGATCGAAACGGTCCATGTGCTTGGGCCTTGTATGCGTTGATGTCGTATGAAATCTTAGGTCCGAAGGCCCGGCATAATTCGCTGACAAAATTGCGCAATCGGCATATCGGGCGCGTTCTTGCACGCGTAACCCGTGGTTTTGCATTGCATCAAAAGCGCAACGCTTGATAGGAAGATCGTCCTAGTCATGCGCGTTGTGCGGTGTCACAGTCGCGATAACCGTCTACAGAACGCTCAGAACCAGGAGGCCGGCGTGCCCGACTCTAATCAGCACGATGCGATTCGATATCGCGCTTTCACGCCCGACGACATCGCGGCAGGACACGCGTTGTCGAGCGCCGTCCGGTGGCGGCATCGTCCGGACGACTGGCGGTTTGCCGCGCAGACCAGCAGCGGCATCGCCGCCGTCGACGCTTCCGGCGCAGTGGTCGGTACGGCGCTCGCATGGAAGTTCGGTGTGGAGGCCGCGTCCATCGGCATGTTCATCGTGTCGCCGGAGCATCAGCAACTCGGTATCGGCCGTGAGCTGATCGAGCGGCACATACGGGAACTCGGCGCGCGCACGGTCGTCATGCATGCGATCGGTTCCGGGCTCGCGCTATGCGAAACGCTCGGCTTCGAGAAGACCGGCACCATCCATCAGCATCAGGGCGCGGCGTTTCAGCCGCCGCTCGTTTCGCTGCCGCCGGGCGAGCGGCTGCGGCCCATCGGCGCGAACGACACGCCGCGTCTGGTCGATCTCGCCTCGCGTGCAAGCGGGCTGGATCGGAGCGCCGTGCTGCCGCAATTGCTCGATGTCGCAAGCGGTATCGCGCTCGATCGCGACGGCGAGTTGCTCGGCTTCGCATTGTTCCGGCGCTTCGGCGACGGTCATGTGATCGGCCCGGTGGTCGCGCCCGACTCGCCGAATGAAAGCCGCGCGAAAGCGCTCATCAGTTACTGGCTCGCGCTGCATGCAGGTATGTTCGTACGTGTCGATACCCCCGCGAGGCTCGGACTTTCGACATGGCTCGAAGGCCTCGGCTTGCCGCATGTCGACAGCATCGAGCGCGTGGTGCGCAATGGTCCCTTGCCCGTCGATGCCACTTCGATCGAATACGCCATCGCCAGTCAGGCGTTAGGCTAGGGCTTGTCATCGCGAGCTTGCCGCTTCCCCGTCCGATGCTTTATATAGTGAGTGGCCGCGTCGTTTGCGAATGGACGCACTCCACGCACCGAACAGTTCGACGGAGCTTCGACATGGTTCGTCTCGTGATGATTCTTCTCGGCGTGGACTATCTGCGCACGCGCTGGCGCGAAGTCATGGTGCTCGGCTTTCTGAGCATCGCGCTGGGCGGAGTCATTTTCGTCGATGCCCTCGACGGCTCGCTGTACTTTCCCATCATCCCGTTCGCGCTCGCCTTGCTGCTCGAAGGACTCGCCACGCTTGCGGTTGCATGGACCGGCATGGGCGGGCAACGCACGCTGCGCTACGTTAAGAGCGCGGCGTTCTCTTTGTCGGCGCTGCTCGTGCTGATCGGCGGCGAGCGCGGCAACTTCGTGCTGTCGCTCATCTTCGGCACGCTCTTTCTCGTGGATGGCGCGTTGCAGATCGTCTCCGCGCGCGTGGTCCGCTATCGCCGCTGGAAGCTCGCGATGGCAGGCGGCGTGTTCGAGATCGCCATCGCCATTTTCTTCTACCAGCCGTATCCGGATTACTACGCGGGCACGGTGGCTTATTGCGTGGCGTTCGGCCTTTTCTTCGGTGGATGGAACATGCTGCTGCTCGCCTCGCGCGTGCGGCGTCTCGCGCGCAACCCCGCAGCCGATGACGCCGCGGCCGCCGCAGCTGCATCGCAGGCGTCCGTGCAGGCGGCACGCACGCCGGTCGCGGGCGTCGTCTGGGACGGCCCTCCCGGACCCGACGAAGCCGCCTTGACCGTGCATGTATGGACGCCGGTCGGCACCGCGAAGATGCAGCCGCGCAGGCAGTTGATCATCGACCGGTACATTGCCGCCGTCGACCGCAACGGCACCATCTCGACCGGCCATGCCGCGCTCGAAACGCCCGAGGGCGTGTATATCAGCCTGTATCCGGCGGTGGAGATAGACCGCTCGCCGGACGAGTTCTCGCGCCTCTTGCGTGCGACCCGCGATAACGATGTGCCCGGCATGTTTCAACCCGACTACGCGACCGAATCGAAAGCATGGTGCCCGTCGACGCAACAGGTACGCATCCGCAATTACGATCCCGAAAGGCTCGCGCGCTTCTGGCAGGAATATCAGCGCGACACGACCTACAACCTCACGTATCGCAACTGTTCGAGCACCGTGGCGCGCGCGCTCGAAGCGGCCATCGAAGGCGCATCGGCGCGTGTGTGGGGCAAGCGCGGCGGGTGGAATCCGCTCGTGCGCATCATGACGACGCCCGAGCTATGGGTGGCGGCGCAAGTGCGCAAGCGCGCGGCGACCATGGCGTGGACGCCGGGCCTGACGCTCGACTACGCGCGCGCGCTCAGCATGCTGGCCGATCCGCGCCGTTCGGGCTGGGTGAAGATGGCGCGCATTGCGCTGGCGACGATGTATCGATCGCGTCAGCGCTGGCGTGCGGAAGAAGAGGCGGCGCAAGACGCCGCCGCGCAAGCCGGGCAAGTGAAGGAACCGGGCTGAACGCCAACCTTCAAAGCGTCATGCCGCCCGCTACCTCGATCACCGCGCCGTTGACGTAACTGGCTTCGTCGCTTGCGAGGAACGCATAGACATTCGCGACTTCCTCGGGCTTGCCGAGACGGCCGAGCGGCACATCGGCGCGCATCTTTTCTAGCACTTCGGCGGGGATGGTCGCGAGAATCGGGGTATCGACGAAACCGGGTGCAACCGCATTCACGCGGATGCCCTTCGGCCCGAGTTCACGGCTCCACGTTTTCGTGAAACCGATCACGCCGAACTTCGCCGCCGCGTAATTGGTCTGCCCGAAATTGCCGTAGATGCCGACCACCGAACTCGCATTCAGGATCACGCCCGAACCTTGCACGATCATGCCATCGACCACGGCCTGGCTCGCGTGAAAGACGGCGCGCAGATTCACGTCGATGACATCGTCGAATTGCTTGAGCGTCATTTTCTGCAGGCGTGCGTCACGCGTGATGCCCGCATTGTTCACGAGCACGTCGATGCGCTTATAGCGGTCGCGCACCGTCGCCACCATCTCGTCGACGCGCTCGCGATCCGACATATCGACGCAAAATGCGCTCGCTTCGGCGCCCGCTTGCCGACACGCTTCGACCACCGCTCCCAGCGCTTCCGCGTTGCGGTCACATGCCGCGACGATCGCGCCTTCCTGCGCGAACTTGAGTGCCGTGGCCGCGCCGATGCCCTGCGCCGCGCCCGTGATGATCGCTACTTTTCCTTTCAGTCTCATTCGTTCGAACCTTGTTTTAAGGGAAAAATTGAAGTTATTTCGACGATGAATCGGGCACGCCATACCCCGCCAGAAAGAGATCCACCGCCGCTTCCGCTACCCGCTTCTGCTCGCGCTTGGACAAGGGCGATTGACCCATCGTGACCTGCGGCCAGAACGCGAATCCCTTGACGATGCCATGCAACTGCTGCGCCGCGAACGCCGGGTCCGACGCCACATTCAGGCGGCCATCGGCGGCGGCGGCGCGTATCCATCGCGTCAAGTCTTCCTCGCGCTCGCCAAGCTTGCCGACCATTTCCCGCGCGCGCTCGGGCGAATGAATGCCCTCCGCAATCGCCACTCGCGCAAGCGATAAAAACGCGGCGTCGTTCAACAGATTCAACTTGCGCGCAAGCAGGTCGAGCAACTGCGCACGCAACGGCGATCGAGGGTCGTAGGCAGGAGCGTCGTCGGACTGGCTTGCGGTCCACAACTGATGGAGGATCGCCGCGAACAGCGCGTCCTTGCCGTCGAAATGGTTGTACACCGTTCTCTTCGATACCCCCGCGCGCGCCGCGATGCGGTCCATGCTCGTGGCGTCATAACCCGAGGCGATGAATTCCTCCACCGCCGCGCTCACGATGGCGGCGCGTTTGCGGTCGGTCAGACGAGGTTGGTCAGCGTTCGATTCCATCAGGCAATTTTACACTGAGCGGTTTACTTTCATCTCGAAAATAAACTACACTGGGCAGTCTACTTTCCTGCTGCACCAACCGGATGCCATTTGCCATGACGTCGATTACCGCCTCGATCAGCCGCGCGCTCGGACTCACCGCAGCCAGGCGCGGACGCGAACTGTCGCATACGTCGCCGCAGCACGACGGCGAGCGCTTTCGCAATGTCAAGCCGCGTCCGGCCGAGGGCATGGGCAAGACCTTGCGCATCATGTGGAACATGATCGTCAACAAGCCGCGCGGCACCGCGCCCGTAGCGCCGCCGGCCGTGCTGACACTGACGCGCGCGCAACTCGATGCCGCGCCGGACCGCAGCCTCTTTCGCCTCGGCCACTCCACGCTGCTCTTCAAACTGCGCGGCGAGTTCTGGTTGACCGATCCGGTGTTCGGCGAGCGCGCATCGCCGTTCCGCAATGTCGGGCCGAAGCGTTTTCATGCGCCGCCCATCGCGCTTGCCGACCTGCCGCCGTTGCGCGGCGTGATCCTTTCACACGATCACTACGACCATCTCGACCGCGAGACCGTGCTTGCGCTCGCCGCGACGACGGACGTGTTTCTGACGCCGCTCGGCGTGGGCGACAGGCTGATCGAATGGGGCATCGACGCGAGCAAGGTGCGCCAGCTCGACTGGTGGCAAAGCGTGGAGCTAGACGGCCTCGCATTCACCGCGACGCCCGCTCAGCACTTTTCCGGCCGCAGTCTCTTCGATGGCAACAGCACATTGTGGGCGTCGTGGGTGATCGTCGATGACGCCTTGCGCGTGTTCTTCAGCGGCGATACCGGCTATTTCGAAGGATTTCGGACCATCGGCGAGCGGCTCGGACCGTTCGATGTCGCGTTCATCGAAACCGGCGCCTACGACGCGCAGTGGCCCTACGTGCACATGCAGCCCGAGGAGACCGTCCAGGCGCACGTGGACTTGCGCGGCCGCTGGCTCGTGCCCATTCACAACGGCACGTTCGATCTGGCGATGCATCGCTGGCAGGAACCGTTCGAGCGCGTGACTGGGCTCGCGCTTGCACGGGGTATCGCGCTGGCGACGCCGCGCATGGGCGAGCGGCTGAATCTGGTCGAGCCGCATCGCGGTGAGAAATGGTGGCGCGAAGTGCCGGAAGTCGAGACGGTGAAGACAGGATGGCGGTGGTGCGCGGGACGTGAGTCTTCGTGATGCTCGTTGCCGCAGCGGTTGTCGCTTCGCATGGCGTTGAAGCGCATCTGTCCTAAAAGGAATAAGGCCGGGATATCACTCCCGGCCTTTGCGCTTACTGCGCCATCGCGCCCGAAGCCGCGTGATCCTTGCTCATCTTGTCGTGCTTCTTCATCTTGTCGCCCTTGCCCATCGAGTCATGCGACATCGCGTCCTTGCTCATGGAATCGTGAGACATGCTGTCCTTGCTCATCGAGCCCTGCGCCATCGTATCGCTTGCCTGCGCGTAGGCGGCCGTCGTGCCGATTGCAAGGACCGCGGTGAGAACTGCCGTCA
Organism: Caballeronia sp. HLA56; assembly: GCF_054655155.1. Lineage (NCBI taxonomy): Bacteria > Pseudomonadati > Pseudomonadota > Betaproteobacteria > Burkholderiales > Burkholderiaceae > Caballeronia > Caballeronia sp. HLA56. The sequence continues at coordinate 102,968 of NZ_BAAHOB010000002.1, forward strand.
TCAATTGCTTCATGCTACTTCTCCTTGAGTGAGTGAGGTTGAGTCTTCTGCTCCGGCCAAAGCCGGATTTCAACGAGCGGCGATCATGAACCGCCGAACCAGTTGTAGCCCTGGTCGACCCAATAGCCGCCGGGATACGTGTTCGTGACGAAGATCTCGACGATATGCTTCGGGTTCTTGTAGCCGAGCTTGGTCGGCATGCGAAGCTTCATCGGATAACCGTATTTCGCCGGCAAGCGTTCGCCGTCGTAATCGAAAGTGAGCAGTGTCTGCGGATGCAGCGCCGTCGGCATGTCGATGCTCTCGTAGTAGTCGTCCGCGCAACGAAAACCGACGTACTTCGCCGTCGTATCCGCGCCGGCGCGACGCAGGAACTCCGAGAACGGCGTGCCGCCCCAACGTCCTACGGCGCTCCAGCCTTCCACGCAGATATGACGCGTGATCTGTTCGGCATGCGGCAGCGCGTAAAGCTGCGGCAAGGTCCATACGCGCTGCCCCGCCACGAGCCCGCTCACCTTCAGCCGATAGTCGCTGCCATTCACGCTCGGTACGTCGTCGATTCCGTAGAACGCGTTGAATGGAAACGGCCGCGTGATTTGCGCTTCCGTGTAGGTCGGTGCGAGCCGCGCGGGATCGAATAGCGCGCCTTGCACGCGGTCGTTGAGCCGCGATACCGCAGTCAAAAATGTGTTCACCGAGTCGTCGTCGGTGATCGAGCAGCCGGTGAGCATCGCCAGTCCGCCGAGCGACAACAGGCGCTTGCCGAAAAGACGCCGCGACGGCATATCGAGTTCGCGCCGCGCATCCGCGAGAATCGATGCGCGATCGAGCGTCATGATGCTTCTGTCCTTGGGTTTCATCGTGGAGTCTCGTATCGGTTCAACGGCCGCGCAGCATGGTCAGAAGCGAACGCGGCACGAGTGCGACCATCGCCACATGGACGACGATGAACGCCGCCATCACCGCCATCGCGCAGAAATGGACAACGCGCGCCCGGTCATAGCCGCCCATGAGTTCGCGCAGCAGCGGAAACTGCACCGACTTCCATATCGCGAGCCCTGAGAGCACGAGCACCATCAGATCGATCACGACGACGAGATACGCGAGCTTCTGCACCGCGTTGTACTGGCGCAAGTCGCCATGCGAGAGCTTGCCGGTAAGCGCCGCGACCAGGTCACGCCATACGGCGCGTGGCGACACTGGGAAGAACCTGGCGAGGAAACGGCCGCTCGCGAGATTGAGTATCAGATAGAAGATGCCGTTGAAGAACAGCAGCCACATTGCCGCGAAATGCCATTGCAACGCGCCACCGAGCCAGCCGCCAAGGGTGATCGATGGCGGAATGACGAAGCCGGGAAAGACGGGCGATGCGTCGTAGATGCGCCATCCCGAGAACAGCATGATGAAAGCGGCAAAGGCATTGAGCCAGTGCGAGACGCGCAGCCAGAGCGGATGCACGAGTTCAGAAGGCTGATCGACAAGAGTGGTTTGCATGATCGTTCGGGCGCCACGCGGTTGTGTTCCGAGTAATTCGCCGCCAACGCGCCGCCGGTTACAGCGACACATTATTTTTATCGATGCAAAGAAACTGTAACCACGGGACGCGTTGCAACGAACTACCCAGGTCGACCCTTCCACTACACGACGATGACGATGAACACCGACGGCACGTTGCACGCAATCAGCGCCAATGTTGCGACGCATCTTGGCTTCGGCTATTCTGAATCGACCGATCCAGAACGTGAACGTGACCGCGCGGCCACGCAGCGCAATGCGGAATCGCCCATTCGTCGCCTCGTCAACACAGGACCCATCTTGCATGACGCGGAACACCGCCTGAAGGCGCTGTTCGTGCTCGGCCTGGACGGCGAGCAGACTGCCTACCGCGAATTCCTGCAGGCGCTGACGCGGCATTTGCGGGCTTATCTGCGCAAACGTATTCCGCAGCATCGCGAAGATGTCGAAGACCTCGTGCAGGAAATCCTGCTCGCCGTGCACAATGCGCGGCATACGTATCGGCCGGACGAACCGCTCACGGCGTGGGTGCATGCCATTGCCCGCTACAAGCTGACCGACTTCTTCCGCTCGCGCTCGCGTCACGAATCGCTGAACGACCCGCTCGACGACCATACCGACCTCTTCGCGCTCAGCGACGACGAACCCGCGCGCGCGCGTCACGACATCGGCAAGTTACTCGAACATCTTCCTGACAAACAGCGCTTGCCTATCGTTCATGTCAAGCTCGAAGGCCTTTCCGTCACCGAAACGGCGCGCATCACGGGGCTGTCCGAGTCGGCGGTGAAGGTGGGCGTGCATCGCGGCCTGAAGGCACTTGCCGCGCGCATCCGGGGTATCCGATGAAAACCGATGACCTGATCGATCTCCTCTCGAATGGCGCAACGCGCGTCGATCGCGCGGCCATTGCACGACGCTTCGGCGAGGCGTTGCCGCTCGGTGTGCTCGGCTCCGTCGTGTTGATGCTGATGGTCTATGGAATGCGGCCCGACTTGCGCAGCGTCGCGGGCACCGCGATGTTCTGGGCGAAGATCGCATTTCCCTCGTGCGTCGGCATCGGCGCGTTGCTCGTCGTGACGCGGCTCGGCAGGCCGGGTGCGCGCGCGGGTCATGCGTGGGCGCTCGTGGTGCTGCCTTTCGTCGTCGTGTGGGTTGCCGGGGCGTTCGTCCTCGCGGCCGCGCTTCCCGTGGACCGCGCGCCGCTCGTTCTTGGGCATTCGTGGCGCAGTTGTCCGTTCAATATCACGCTGCTATCGTTGCCGACGTTTCCGGCCGTGTTTTGGGCCGTCAAGGGGCTTGCACCCACACGTTTGCGGCTCGCTGGGGCGGTCGCGGGCTTACTCGCAAGCTCGCTCGCCACGCTGGCGTATTGCCTGCATTGCCCGGAGATGAGCCCCGCGTTCTGGAGCGTGTGGTATGCCATCGGCATGCTCATGCCTGCCGCTATCGGCGCATGGCTCGGGCCGCGCTTGCTGCGTTGGTGATAAGACGTCGGGCTTGCTCGCCGCGCTCGCCGTGCTTTCGCGCGTGCGTGAATGAAGCGCCGGACATTCCAAGCCATCTTTCGTTTCGATCGACAGATCCGCAACCGGCAAGTTGGCGCAAGCAGGCAAATGGGTCAAGCGCTTTGCGCTATGCTGACGGACCATTCATCGCGAGGATCGACTATGAAAACGGCGTTCACGGCGGCATGTCTGGCAATGGCGGCCATGCCGCTTTTCTGTTCCGCACAGACCAGTTGCGACTCGAAGCGCGCCTCAATCGAAGAGGAAATTACCTATGCGCGTGCGCATGGCAATGCGAGTCGTATCGATGGCCTGGAAACCGCACTTGGCAAACTGAACGCCAATTGCACGGAAGCGTCCTTACGCAACGAGAGCCAGCGCAAGGTCGCATCCGCGCAAAAGAAGCTCGCCGAACGCGAGCACGATCTGCAGAAAGCGAAGACCGAAGGCAAGAGCGCGAAGAAGATCGCGGAGCGCCAGCGCAAGGTGGACGAAGCGCACGCGGAACTCGCGCGCGCGCAGACCGAAGCGGCGCCTTGAAACTTCAGCGCGAGGAAACGAGTTTCCCGATCACCGCCAGCAGCGAGACCGAGCCCTTACGGACACGCTCCACCGGGCCTTCGAAGTCGATCCAGCCTTCGTTGAAGCCGTCGAGCATGCGCATGCGCGGCGTGGGATGCCGCATGCCCTGACTCACGAATAACGCTTCCCACTGTTCGCGCGGCACGGCTTGCGCGCGCACCGGCTTACCGAGCGTCTGCGCGAACGCCGCTGCGATATCGTTTGGGCTGACGCGTTGCGGGCCTTCGAGTTCGACATACCGCACGCCACTCCAATCCTCTTGGAGCAAGGCGGCGGCGGCGCGGCCGACGTCTTCCGTGGCGATCATCGGGATGGCGCGATCGAGCGGCTGCAGGAACGAATGGACGATGCCCTCGGCGCGCGCCGTATCGACGTCCCATTCGCTGTTTTCCATGAACCAGCCCGGACGCAGAAAGGTCACGGGAATCTCCTGTTTGCTCAACGCTTCTTCCATCAGCGTGCGTTGCGAGAGCAGATTGCTTTCTTTCGCCTGCGCACCGATGGTCGACAGACAAACGATCTTTTTCGGCTTCGCAAGCGCGATAGCGGCGACGATCGCATCGATCACTTCGCGCGCGCTCGCAAAGCCGGGCGCCGGATCGAAATCCGAGGGCGGAAGAATGAACACGCCCGTCGCGCCTTCGAACGCATGCGCGAGCGCTCGCGCATCCGTCATGTCGGCGAGCGCCACCTCGCAGCCGCGCGCCTTCCACGCGTCGCCTTTCTTCGCATCGCGCACGACCGCGCGGACCGTCTGACCCGCGTCGAGCAATGCCTTGGCGAGCGCGCCGCCTACCTTTCCGCTGATTCCCGTGATGACGTACATGATCGACTCTCCGTGTTCGTTATGAAACGATGAGTCGAATGGTAGAGCGCGCGTTCGATGCGAGAAATGGCTTTGAGGTTATTGGATTGATGACGCCGCGTTATGTCCGCCGTTCAGCCTTCGCTACCCGCCTTCACCCGCTTGCGCGCAGGCGCGTTCTTCTTGAGCTTGGTCTGGTTATAAGCGATAGCCGCGCGCACGAGCGCCTTCAAAGCGCGGGCATCGACCTTGTCGCCTTCGAGATAGTCGATGGCGCGTCGCGCGTTTCCTTCGAGGCCCGCATTGAAGAGCTGGTCCGGATCGGCAATACCCGCGCCGTGCGCGAAGGTCAGCTTCACCTTGCCTTTGTGCGCGTTGGCCACCGCGATCATGCCGTCGCACGACCAGACCGGGCTGCCCATCCACTTCCATTCCTCGATGATGCGCGGGTCCGCCGAGAGAACCACGCGGCGAATGTCCGCGAACGTCTCGCCGCGCCAGTCGGTGATTCCCGCGATCAATTCGTCGATCTGTTCCGATGCATTCATGAGTGCTCCATGTCTTCTTTTCATGCACCGAGTGATGGTACTGCACAGGGTCTCGCCGTCCCGCGAATCCGCGCACGCGCCACGAAAAAACGCCTCGGCGGTCTTTCGACTCGCAGAGGCGTCTTCCACTCTCAGGTCATGCACGAAGCACCCGCCGATGCCGCCCAGCAAATCAGGACGAAACCGACTGGCCGCGTGCGACGCGTTCGCGTGCCGACGCCGCCGAACGCGAGCGCGCCGTGCGTTTGCGCAGCCAGATCATCAGGCCAGTCGCGCTGAGAATCGCCACCATGACGCCGACGCAGCTGATGAGCACGCGTCCGGTCACGCCAATGATGCGTCCCGAATGCAACGGAAACTGCGCCTGCATGAAGATGTCGCCGGCCGACCCGCGTCCAGGAATCGACGATCCGGCGAGCTTGCCGGTGTAGCCGTTGTAGTAAAGCCAGGCGTTGCCGAGACCGCCGTCGCCGTGATCGTTGCCCGGAGCGAAGAAGCCGACGCCGTAAGCTTGCATCGCCGGAAGGTAATACAGCGCGCCGGGCGGTGCGGCGATATCGAGGCGCTTTGCATCCGCGACGGCGGTCGCGAGGACGCTTTCGACCGGCAACGCCGTGCTGCCCTTGGGCGCCGCGCGCGTGAGTTCCGGGTTATCGAACATGGTTGGCGCGAGCGGCGAGAGGCGCGAGACGAGCGGACGCACGACCGGATCGCCGAGATTCATCGATATCGAAGTGATAGCGACCATCAGCAGCAAGCCCCAGATCCAGACGCCGCCCGACCGATGCAGATCGAACGTGAGCGCATAACCGCCGCGCCTAAAGCGAAACGCGAAGGACTTGCGCCATGCCTTGACGCTCGGAAACGACAGCACGAGCGCGATGCCGCTGTCGAAGAACCACAAAATCCCGACGATGCCGAGCAGCCACGTTCCCGTATCGATGCCGCCGAGCACCGGCAGATGCAGCGTGTAATGCAGTTTGTAGAGGAACGGCATCAGATCGATACGCGCCAGCGACACCGTGCCCCACAGCCGCTTGCCCTGAATGACGCCCGTTGCCGGATCGACCGCGACCTGACTGTAATCGACATCGAATGGCGCACCCGTTGCCGGGTTCGTGCGCGGCGTGACGAGCATCTGCAGCGTGTGGCCGGCTTCGGCGCCGAGTTGCAGATACGTCACCTGAACGCGCGGATCGGCGGCTTCGACCTTATGCGCGAGTTCGAGCGCCGGCAACGCGGCGCCTTCCGTGCGCGCGTAAAACAACGCCGGATTGAGCCACGCGTCGATTTCGTGATCCCACGCGATCACCGCGCCCGTGAGACCGGACACGAACAAGAAGAGCGCTGTCGCGACGCCGAGCCATCGATGGAGCCGAACCAGAACGGGCCGCACGTCAGCACGCCTTCGGAAGATCATTCAACGCAATTGCCAACATGCCAGCGACGCTCGTCAAATAAGAATGGTTCGCATTCTACGGGTCGCGCAGGGTATCGATCAAGGTTTTTGTAAGCTGTTGTTGCATTCAGCATGGGCGTGCGAGCACTTGATGAGAACATCGGCTACGCAGCACGAACAGCGCGAGCGCACCCGCATGAACTAGAATCCGCGCAGCACGAACCCACTTTTCCAGCGCATTTCTCAATGAACGAGCCTTTCGACGAAGCCGCGCGCGATGCCGTTTATCGCGCAATCCACGAACGGCGCGACATGCGCCATTTCACGCACGAACCGGTCGCGCAAGACGCGTTGAAGCGTATCGTCGATGCCGCGCTGTGTGCGCCGAGCGTCGGCTTCATGCAGCCTTGGCGCATGCTGCGCATCACATGCGATGCAACGCGCGAAGCGCTTCACGCTATCGTCGAACGGGAACGTGTCGCCACCGCCGATGCCCTCGGCGAGCGTCGCGACGCTTTCATGGCGCTCAAGGTGGAAGGCATGCGCGAGTGCGCGGAAATCATCGTGATGGCGCTCATGGACGGACGCGAGGCGCACGTCTTCGGCCGGCGCACCTTGCCGCAGATGGATCTCGCGTCGGTGGCGTGCGCCATCCAGAACATGTGGCTTGCGGCGCGCGTGGAAGGCATCGGCATGGGATGGGTCTCCATCTTCGATCCCGACGACGTCGCCGACCTGCTCGGCATGCCGGAAGGCGCGCAGCCAGTCGCGATTCTCTGCTTGGGACATGTCGAGCGCTTTTACGACGAACCCATGCTCGAAACCGAAGGCTGGGCCAAGCGCCGTACCCGCAAGGAATGCGTGTTCGAGAACCGCTGGCCGGCGGCATCGGATCAAAGCTGATGCCTGGACCGCGCGTTGCGCACTACAAGTGACGCGGCGGCGCGGTGATCCTTCACATCAATCGAGTGAGTTTGGCGGCGATTGGCGAACGATTGGCGCATCCGTCGGACGGCATCGCGCGTACCAATCTGATACGCGGTGGTCCGATGCACGCTGTCCGCCATATTCGCCAGACAATTCAAGGAGGATCACGCTCTCATGCTCCGCTACGCAGACCGCATTACGTTTATTGGCGCGGGTGTCATCGTGCTGTCCTTGCTGGCCGTCAACCTGCTGCCCAAGCAGGACCGACGCAGCGACGACAGGACGAACATGATGTCGCGCGACCGCGGCGCAGTCGTGCGCGGCAGCGTGCGCGAGGAAACGCCGGAGCCTGCAAAGGCGCCTGTCGTAGCCGTCGCCGATGCGCGTCCCGAAACCGCGACCGCAACGGCAACCGCAGCCGAAATTACACGCGATGAACCCGCGCCCAGGCCGGTTGCACAGGCAGAACCGGCGCGCGTGCATCGCGCACAGAAGCGGACATTGGAAACCAGAAAGACTGCGCGCGAAAAGCATCGCGGTAACCATGCCGTCGCGCAAACCCGCGTGGCGCCGCTTGAAGCCGCGGCGGTGCGCGCGCCTGTGCCGCCCGTGCAACGCGCGCCGCTCGAATCCGCGGCCGCGAATACGCTCGATAAACCCGCGCGCGCTCCGGCCACGGATGCGCCCATCCCAGTAGCCGCGAAACCAAGCCCGGTTGCTAACGCGGCGCCGGCTTACGTCGTATCGACTCAGGCGCCGAAAACGCGCGCCGAAGTGCAGGACGAGTTGCGCCGGGCGCGCATGAACGGCAACTTGCCTCGCTTCGGCAATCCCGATCCTTACGGTCCCGGCGGCACGCCGAGCGCGACGGCGCCGTAACCGGCGTCAGCGCTTGTCGACTTCGATGGCCTTCGCATAACCCGTCAGTTCGAGATAGCCGCGCCCCCGTTGAGCGGGCGCGGAACCCGTCCCTGTCAGCGTTACCGCGCCCTCCCAGTAAAGCGCGCCGGTGGAATCGCGCGAGTCGAGTTCCTGATCGTCGATGAGCGGCGCGAGCTGCCATTGCAACGCACCGACGCGCACTTTCATCGCCACCGGATACGTCGTGCCCGTGCGCGGCGAGCGCCATTGACGTTGCGGCGTGAAGTCGACATCGGCGGGGCCGTATTGCGTCGCGTGTCCGGCGGCATCGCGTAATGCGGCATGCGCCCAGATCGCGTGGCCGTCGCGGCTGCGCACCTTGAAGGCCATGAGTGCGGAGCCGTCGTCGAGATTCGCGCCGAGCCAGTCCCAGCCGGATGCATCCGACGAAAGCAGCGTGCTCGACCATTCGTGATCGAGCCAGGCCTTGCCGGTGACGGCGACCGTATCGCCTTTCTTCTCGGATGCCGACGGCCTCGTGACGCTTCCGCTCACGCTCAATTGCGGCTCGCTGTAGTAGTAGCTCGCCTGCGCGGGAAGCGGGCCCTTCTGCGAGTAGCCCGCATCGCCTTGCAGCATCGGCGGCTGCGTCGGCGCGAAGACGAGGTGCAATGCGAAGCCGGCGGCATCGGCGCTGACGGTGTAGCGGCCGTCCGCTGCGCGCGTCATGCGCCATGAATCGAGCTTGACGTCGGTGTTGCCGTTTTTCGCGTAGGCGAGATCGAAGCCTTGTCGCGCGACGTTCTGATCGTGCACGAGGCGGCCGTGCGCAGGATCGCTCAGGGCGGCATGCGCGATGATGACTTGCGATGGATCGAAAGCACTCGTTGGCTCGCCCTTGCCGGTCTTCGAACGGAAGAAGGTGATCTGGAAGCCCATCGGCTTGTGATCGGGTGTTTCGAGCCAGCCGGTTGCGTACCACCATTCGGTGCGGTAAGCCGGGTGGGACCCGGTGTCTTGGGGCCATTGGATGGAGTGGCCGGGGCTGACGGATGCGAATTGCCGGTCGGCGGCGCTGGCTGTGTCGGACGTCTCCGTGGTGCTTGCCGCATTCGCCGCATTCACCGCATCTGCCGCGCCGGCGACGGTCGCCAAAAGCATCATCGTCGAAAGCAAAGACGCACGCATCACCAATCCTCCCGCACCGCGCGCACGGCATCGATGGACACCGCGCGTCTTCCCGCCAGCACCGCCGTCGCGCATGAAGAAGCGAGCATCACGCAGCCGATGATCGCGATCATTGACCAGGGCACATGCAGTGACATCGTCCAGTGAAACGACTGTGGATTGACGATGAACACGAGGATCAAACTGATCGCGAACCCAAGCACGCAACCCATCGCGATACCGAGCAAGGTAAGCAAGCCACCTTCGCTTGCAAGCAGCGCCAGGATCTGCCCGCGCGTGACGCCGACATGCCGCAGCATGCCGAACTCGCGAGCGCGCGCAAGTGTCTGCACCGAAAACGTCGCGCCCACGCCGAACAGGCCGATCACGATAGCCACGCCTTCCAGCAAATAAGTCACCGCGAAACTCCGGTCGAAGATGGTGAGCGTGCGCGCGCGGATGTCGCCCGGCTGCGAAAATTCGAGCGCGGCGCCGAACGGCAAGCGCTTTAGCGCGTCGATCACCTGTGCGGCCGGCACGCCCTTCGACAGCGTGATGCCGGCGTCGGTCGCGGTGGTGTCGCCCGTGATGCGGCGGTAATCGGCGAGCCGGATCTGCAACGCGCCCGTCTGCCGCACGTAGTCGCGCCAGATGCCCGCGATGACGAAGCGCTCCTTCGCCGCGCCGACCGGCAACGCAATGCGCTCGCCGACCCGATAGCCATAAAGATCGACCGTCGCCTCCGACGCCCATACCGGCGTCTCGTTCGGTTGCCACGACGAAGGCGGCAGCACGGAACCCGTCATCTGCAACGTGGCGCCCGGATCGGCGGCATCGATTTCGCGTGCAATCAGCACGATAGGCGGCTTCGCCGAATCGAGCGTCACCTGCGAGGTGCGCAAAAACGCCGCGTGTTCGATGCCCTTTGTCGCCGCGAGTTGCGCCTGCTCGGCCGGACGCAAGCCGCCCGTGTCGCCGCTCGACGCCATGCGCACGTAGAGATCGGCGGAGAGCAGATGCATGAGCCAGTCTTCCACCGACACGCGAAAGCTCGCCACCATGATCGCCATCGCGACGATCAGCGTGAAGCTCGACAGCACGCCGCCCATGGCAATCGACGCTTGACCGGGCGCATTCGCAAGCCGCGCGAGCGCGAGCGTGGCGATCGTGCCGCGCGCGCGCGTGGCGATCGTGCCGCGCGCGCGCGGCGCCTTATTCTTTCGCGATGCATACCCGACGCTCGCCGCACGAAACACGATGGCCGTCAGACGCGGCATGAGCGCGATGCCACCGACGAGCAGAAACGCGACGGCGAGATAACCGGCGATGGGGGCATCGAAGACAGGCGGCACTTGCGTCAGCACCACGCCGAGCGCAAGACAGATCAACGCCGGCCACGGCTTGCGCAGCGGCGTGAGCGCGGCTTCCTCGCTGCCCGCCTTGAGCGCGGGCGCGGGCCGCGCGCGCGCCGCTTCGAGCGCGGGAACGAGCGTCCCCGCCAGCGCCACGCCAATCCCGAGCGCAAGAAAGATGGCCGTCGCAAGCGGTTCGAAACCGACTCGCGGCTGCACGCCCGGAAAGTAGCCGCCGCCCAGATCGCTGCCGAAAAAGCGCAGCGCCACCGCCGCCACCGCATAACCCAGCGCAATGCCGATGATCGCGCCCACCACGCCCAGCAATGCGCCTTCGAGCATGATCTGCCGCACGAGTTGCCTGCGCGTCATGCCGAGCACGCGCAACATCGCGAATTGCGCGCGGCGGCGCACGACGCCCGCCGCTTGCGTCGAAAACACCAGAAACGCGCCGGTAAAAAGCGCGACGAGCGCCAGCACGTTCATGTTGATGCGATACGCGCGCGAAAGCCGGTCGGTGCGGCTTTCGACATCGCGCGTCTGTCCGACGACAAAACGCGCTCCGAGCGACTGCTGCAGCTCGCGCTGGAAGGCGTCGCGATCGACACCGCGCGCGAGTTGCAGATCGACGCGCGACAGCTTGCCCGTCATATGGAAGCGCGTCTGCACCGCCGCAATGTCCATCACCGCGATGCGCTGTCCCGGCAATGCCCGCGCGATTCCGCCCGCCACCCGCAACGGCACCTTCTCGGTCCCGCTCAACAACGCAACCTTGCCGCCGGCGCGCGCGCCGAGCCATTGCAATGCGGCGGTCGACAGAAAGATGGCATCGCCCGACAGCACGTCGAACGGCGCGTCGGCGGACGGCACGCCCGTGAGGTCCGGCGCGACGCGCTTGGCGCGGAACACATCGATGCCAAGCACCTTGAGCGGCGCATCGCGGCCGGGCACGGCGGCATCGACTTCGAGCACGGGACTCGCCATGACCACGCCTTCGTGCGCGGCGAGTTGCGGATAGATGTTTTCATCGACGAACGGCTGTGCGCCGCGTACCTGCAAGTCCGCCTGGCCGGACAGACTGCGCGCGGCGGCGGAAAACTCGTTGAACGCGGCGCTGTTGATGAGTTGCACCGCGTAGCCGAGCCCGACGCCAAGCGCGATAGTGAGTATGGCGACCAGCGCGCGGCCGCGATGACTGCGCCATTGCGCGCCGAGCAACCAGCGCGTGAGCGTGCGGGGCGCGGCGGCGCGCGCCGTCATTGGACGCGCGCTGCGTTGAACGCCGCGAGCGATTCCGCCTCGTGCAAGGTGCCGTCCGCGAGCACGAGCACGCGATCGGCAACCGCGGCGGCCGCTTCGGAATGCGTGACCATGATGGTCGCGGCGCCCGTCGATTTCGTTTCGTGGCGCAAGAGCGCGAGGATTTCGTGCGCCGTTTGCGGATCGAGATTGCCGGTGGGTTCATCGGCGAGAATGAGGCGCGGCCGATGCACCAACGCGCGCGCAATCGCCACGCGCTGCAACTCGCCGCCGGACAACTGTCGCGGCAAATCATCGTCGCGGCCCGCGAGACCGACAGCGGCGAGCATCGCGTTCGCGGGCGCAGGCGGCATGGCGTTGAGCAGCAGCGGCACGGCGACGTTTTGCGCGAGCGTGAGATGCGGCAGCACGTGAAACGCCTGAAAGACGAAGCCGAGCTTCTCGCGGCGCGTGCGCGTGGCGGCATCGTCGCTTTGGGTGGACATCGGCGCGCCATCGATCAGTACGTCGCCGCTGTCGGCGGTATCGAGACCGGCGATCAGATTCAGCAAAGTGGACTTGCCGACGCCCGAGTCGCCCATGATCGCGACGAACTCGCCCGATTCGAGGATGAAGTCGAGGCCCGCGAGCACGATGCGGCCGTTGCCGTAGGACTTGCTGAGGCGGCGGCATTCGAGTGCGGGAGCGATGGAGGGCATGAGGGCCAGGCGTGGGACGGTCGTTTCAAGGGGCAAGTAGTGTACCCGGAGCCATCGCGGCAAGCAGCGACGGCAGCGCTCGCCTCGACGCGCTCACCACCACAAACCACTGCGCCCCGTTCACCAGCCATGCCGGTGACGGGGCGCATCGTTCCAGCGAACAGCGATAAAAAATCAGGTCACCGGCGCCGGATTGAACAGAACCAGCGCGTTATGCAGCTTCAGTTTCTCGGCGCGCGTCTGCTTCTTTCCGCTCGCGACATCGAGCATGAGACGGAACAACTCCCAGCCCACGTCCGCAATCGTCGCTTCGCCCGTCGCGATGGTGCCCGCGTTGATATCCATCAGATCGTGCCAGCGCCGCGCCAGATCCGAACGCGTCGCGACCTTGATGACCGGTACTTCGGCCAGGCTGTACGGCGTGCCGCGTCCGGTGGTGAACACATGCAGGTTGATACCCGCAGCCACTTGCAGCGTGCCGCAGATGAAGTCGCTCGCGGGCGTCGCCGCGTAGATCAAGCCCTTCTGCTTGACCTTTTCGCCCGGCGAAAGCACGCCCGAAATGGTCGAGCTACCCGACTTGACGATGGACCCCATCGCCTTCTCGACGATATTCGACAGCCCGCCCTTCTTGTTGCCCGGCGTGGTGTTCGCGCTACGATCCGCGCCGCCGCGCTTCAGATAATCGTCGTACCACTGCATCTCGCGGATGATCGCCGCCGCCACTTCGCCGTTCGCGGCGCGCGCCGTCAACTGGGCGACGCCATCGCGCACTTCGGTGACTTCCGAGAACATGACGGTCGCGCCTGCACGCACCAGCAGGTCGGTCGCGAAACCGACTGCCGGATTCGCCGTCAGACCGGAGAAGGCGTCGCTGCCGCCGCACTGCACGCCGATCACGAGGTCCGCCGCCGGACACGTCTCGCGGCGACGATTGTTGAGGCGTTTCAGGTGCGAGTCGGCCATGCGCATGATGGAATCGATCATCGACTCGAAGCCGACATGCGATTCGTCCTGCAGCACGACCGCGCCGCCGTTCTCGTCCGCCGTGAGATCGCCGATATCGGCAACGTCGTCCACTTCCACCGATGCCGCCGCAATAGGAATGGTGCCAGGCGGCATCAGGCGCTCGGGCTGCAGCTTCTCGCAGCCGAGACTCACCATCATCACTTCGCCGCCGAAGTTCGGATTCAGCGCGATATTGCGCACCGTGCGGATAGGCACCATGGCGTCGGGCGCGTCGATGGCGACGCCGCAGCCGTACGTATGGCCGAGGCTCACGACGTCGTCGACATTGGGGTATTGCGGCAGCAGTTCCGTCTTGATGCGCGTCACCGCGTGCTGCACGACGTCGGCCACGCATTGCACGGTCGTCGTGATGGCGAGGATGTTGCGCGAGCCGACCGAGCCGTCCGCATTGCGATACCCCTCGAACGTGAAGCCTTCGAGCGGCGAGTTGTCCGGCGCCTTGATGGTCGCGATCGGCAGATCGTGCAACTCGGGCGGCGTGGGCATGCGCAGCACGTGCTCGTTGATCCAGCTTCCCTTTGGCAGCTGCTTGTTCGCATAGCCGATCACGACGTTATAGCGGATGACGGCGTCGCCTTCCTGCAGATCGGCCAGCGCGACCTTGTGGCCTTGCGGCACGCGCTCGCGCAGCACGAGGCCGTCGGCGAACGTGGCGCCTTCGCCCAGACCGCCGTCGTTGACGACGATCGCGACGTTATCGTCCGGGTGCACGCGAATATAGAGCGGGGACTGATTCATTCTTGATGATCCTTGGCGCGAAAACTTCTGCCGGCTAGAGTTATGTCATCCTACAACATAGCCGCTGTCTTTTGGTCGGTGTTTACCCCGAAGAGCGTCGATTCCATTCACTTTTCGTTGTACGACGTCACCCCATGTTGTACGATGACCTATAAGCGCTGCAACCGCCGGACGCTGCCCACCGAGATAACACCATGACGACACCGCAAGAACTCAAGCAAATCGTTTCCGAAGGCCTGCTTTCTTTTCCCGTGACCGACTTCGACAGCCAAGGCAATTTCCGCGCGGATACTTACGCCGAACGCCTCGAATGGCTCGCGCCCTACGGCGCATCGGCGCTGTTCGTGGCGGGCGGCACGGGTGAGTTCTTTTCGCTGACGCAACCCGAATATTCGCAGATCGTGAAGACGGCCACCGAAGTGTGCCGTGGCAAGGTGCCCATTCTCGCCGGCGCGGGCGGCCCGACGCGCACGGCCATCGCGTTTGCGCAGGAAGCCGAGAAGAACGGCGCGCAGGGCATTTTGCTGATGCCGCATTATCTGACCGAAGCGTCGCAAGAAGGTATCGCGGCTCACGCCGAAGAAGTCTGCAAGGCCGTGCCGAAGATGGGCGTCATTATCTATAACCGCGCCAACTCCAAGCTCAACGCCGACATGCTCGAACGTCTGGCCGACCGCTGCCCGAACCTGATCGGCTTCAAGGACGGCGTGGGCGAGATCGAGCCCATGGTCACCATCCGCCGCCGTCTGGGCGACCGCTTCTCGTACCTCGGCGGCCTGCCGACCGCGGAAGTCTATGCCGCGGCCTACAAGGCGCTCGGCGTGCCGGTATATTCGTCGGCCGTGTTCAACTTCATTCCGAAGACCGCGATGGACTTCTATCGCGCCATCGCGGCGGACGACCACGAAACCGTCGGCAAGCTGATCGACGACTTCTTCCTGCCGTACCTTGCCATCCGCAATCGCCGTGCGGGCTATGCGGTGAGCATCGTCAAGGCGGGCGCGAAGCTGGTCGGTCACGACGCGGGCCCGGTGCGCGCACCGCTCACCGACCTGACCGAGGAAGAAGTCGCCCAGCTCGACGTGCTGATCAAGAAGCTCGGCGCACAGTAAGAGTACGACAGGCAGGAGACACAAAAACGCGCGGCGCCGTCATCAACGAGCGCCGCGCGTTTTTTTGCCGTAACCAAAAGGAGATTGCCATGTCGATGAGCCGCGCTGCTGCTCCGGCCGACGCCATGAAGCGCACGAAAGTGCGTTACGTGATTCTGTTGCTGATCTTCGTGATCACGACCTTCAACTATGCGGATCGCGCGACCTTGTCGGTCACCGGCTCCGCGATGCGCGCCGAGTTCGGTTTCGACGCCATCCGCATGGGGTATATCTTCTCGGCCTTCAGTTGGGCGTATGTGCTCTCGCAGCTTCCCGCAGGCTGGCTGCTCGACCGCTTCGGCGCGCGGCGCGTGTATGCGGCGAGTATCTTTCTGTGGTCGCTGTTTACGCTGCTGCAAAGCTCGATCGGCCTGCTCGGCAGCGCCGCCACCGCCGTGACCGCATTGTTCGTGCTGCGCTTCATGATGGGCGCGGCCGAAGCGCCCGCCTTCCCCGCCAACGCCAAAGTGGTCGCAAGCTGGTTTCCGACGAGCGAACGCGGCACGGCATCGGCCATTTTCAATGCGGCGCAGTATTTCGCCGCTGTCGTGTTCACGCCGTTGATGGCCTGGCTCACGCACGCTTTCGGCTGGCATCACGTGTATATCGTCATGGGTATCGCCGGCTTGCTGCTTGCGCTGACATGGCTCGCTGTCATGAAGAATCCCGCCGATCATCCGGGCATCAACAAGCAGGAACTCGATTACATCGAGGAAGGCGGCGGCCTCGTGCGCGGGCATCGGCGTGGGCGCGTCGGCGGCAACGGTGGCAACGCTTTGGGCTGGAGCGCCGTGCGCCAGTTGCTCACGAACCGCATGCTGCTCGGCGTGTATCTCGCGCAGTTCTGCATCAACGTGCTGACGTACTTCTTCCTGACGTGGTTTCCCATCTATCTCGTGCAGGCGCGTCACATGACGATTCTGCAAGCGGGCCTGATCGCCTCGCTGCCTGCAATCTGCGGCTTTCTCGGCGGCGTGCTGGGCGGCGTGCTGTCCGACTCGCTGATCCGCCACGGGCGTTCGGTCACGTTCGCACGCAAGCTGCCGATCGTCGCCGGCATGTTGCTGTCGTCGTGCATCATCGGCTGCAACTATGTGGATGCGGACTGGCTCGTCGTGGCGTTGATGTCGCTCGCGTTCTTCGGCAAGGGCATAGGTGCGTTGGGCTGGGCGGTGGTCGCGGATACGGCGCCGAAGGAAGCCATCGGCTTGTCGGGTTCGATCTTCAATATGTTCGGCAATGCGGCGGGCATCGTCACGCCGATCGTGATCGGCTATATCCTCGCGCGGACCGGCTCGTTCAACGGCGCGCTGGCGTTCGTCGGCGTCAATGCGCTGATCACGGTGTTTGCCTATCTCGTGATCGTCAAGGACATCAAGCGGGTGGAGTTAAAGCCGGTTTGACTTTCCATCTGACTTGATGGAAAAAATAGCAGCCCGGTCGCTAAAAACGATCGGGCTGTTTCATTTCGTGCAACATCTTTAATTGCGCTTGCGATTATCTCCATCGTCTCGTTCTCGACGATCCTCGGCTAATCAAATCATTGGAAAAAGCGCCGGCCATATTCTAGAGTGCTTGTTGAAATCCGGCCGCGGCTCCTGGGTTATCCGTCCGCCTTTTAGCTTGATCACAGCCGTTTTTGAAAACTTCCAGATAAACGAATATCGCACTCGTTGAGCGTCGTAACGCAATGCGAACTTAAGCGACATCCCATCGTTTCATTCAATGATATTTAGGATATCTTCGTGAATAAAAAACAGCTTATTCAAGCAATATGTTCGCTGCTTGTC
Source organism: Caballeronia sp. HLA56 (assembly GCF_054655155.1). Lineage (NCBI taxonomy): Bacteria > Pseudomonadati > Pseudomonadota > Betaproteobacteria > Burkholderiales > Burkholderiaceae > Caballeronia > Caballeronia sp. HLA56. The sequence continues at coordinate 120,295 of NZ_BAAHOB010000002.1, forward strand.
TTGATAGCAGCGTCGTTCACATTGCTGCCCGCGCGCGCCGCAGATCCGGTCCCCAATCCTTATCTTTCCGCACCCAAATACGCCGTCACGCATTTCGATTCGGCCCAGACCGACGCCTTCCCCTATCCGGCGCCGACGGGTACACGCAACGTTTCCGCCTTGCTCCCGGTACCACTATTACAAGTACCGCAAGTCCCGGCAGGGCCCATCAACATCATGACGCTGGCCTCGACCTCGCCGAATTACATGTGGGGTGTATCGACGACGGGCGTGAGCTATATTTCGACTGCCGGCGGCAGCTTCAAAGCCGTGGCGCGGGCTTTTCTGCCAGGACTTACCCAGACCTTGTCGAGTACGCTGAACGGCTTGCTTACGGCCCCCGTCGCGACACTGCAGCAGGCGCAAAGCATCGTCAACCAGATCACGACGAGTCTTCCGCTCGCGGGCGGACTTTCCTCGGCCTATAACGTTGTCGATCTCGACAACGTTCTCTATGTGAATTACGGGAAGAAGGTCTATGCGTTCGCGCTGCTTTCGCCAACGCTGCCGGCGCTCGGCATCCAGATCATCCGCACGCTGGATGCAACGACCTTTCTGCAGAGCGACGAACAGATTGCCGGCATTGTCATGACTTACGACGGCAATTTGGTCGTGCTCGGCACGCATTCGGCAACCATAGTCTCGCGTTCTTTCACTGGACCCACGCATACCGTGCAATTCAATAGCGACGAGAGCATCAGCAATTCCGCTGCGGTCGATGAAAACAACGGCATTTACATCGTCACCGACAAGCTCATGCGCAAAGTCGTGTGGACCGGGACGACGCTTTCGCAAAGCTCCGCAGATGGCGCATGGTCGTCGCCTTATCCCACGGGCGATACGTATCCGACGCTCTTTGGCTCCGGCTCGGGCAGCACGCCCACGCTCATGGGTTTCAACACCGATACCGACAAGCTGGTCGTCATCACTGACGGATTGAAGCGTATGAGCCTGATGGCGTTCTGGCGGGACGCCATTCCGCCCGGTTTCACGGATCGAATCGCCGGCACGATACAAGTCAATTGCGGCCTGCCCGCCGCCTATGAGATTCAAACCGATCAATCGGTCGCCGTGGATGGCTACGGCGCTTTCGTCGTGAACAATGTCTCGTCGGCTGATGGTTCAACGGGCTCGGGCAATATCGCCGTGGATGGTTTTCTGGCACGCGGCCCACTCGTGCCATCGCCCGTTGGCGTCGAGCGCTTTGCCTGGAACCCTCAGACACACGCGTGGTCTTCGACCTGGGCTCGCGCCGATGTTTCGTCCAACACCATGGTGCCGGGTATTAGCTCAACCTCGCACATCGTCTTCGTGAACGGCTACTATCAAAGCACCGGCTGGGAAGTGACCGGACTGGACTGGTCGACGGGCGTAACCGTCCATAGAACGATTTTCGGCCCGGGCATATTGGGTAATGGACTTTATGCGCTGATCGAATTCCTGCCGAACGGCGACCTGATTTTCAATAGCGTCATTGGGCCCACGCGAGTTACGATGCCAAGCGGCGTCATTCTTCCGCCACCGCTTCTTTGAGAGTTTCCAGGCCCATTCGCTTACGCGGCGGCGATCACTTCGATACGCAACGGTTCGCCACCATTTGCAATCTCGACCAGCCGATCCACATTCGGATGCGCGCCCGGACGGCTGCGCGCATCGGTCGTATGTTCGGCGAAAAGAGCGAGGCCATACTCGGCGGCCTCGACATCGAGCGTGCCGAAGGCTTGCTTGAGATAGTGATACACCGCGAGCGAGCCCTGCTTGCCCGGCTTGTTTTCGATGCTCGACACCACCGCGCCTCGGCTATCGATCAGATCGATACGCCCGATACCATCGATGCCCGGCAATTGCGCCAGGTTGTCCTTGAATACGCTCTTCGGCTCGATCACGCTTGACGCTCCTGTTCGATAATGGACGTTCGGAAGCGAGCTATCTTACGTCAAAGGCACGATCACATCGCCAAGCGCGATCTCTCCGCCTTCGATCACGCGTGCCGTGATTCCGCCGAAGCCGCGCACGGCGTTATAGCCGCCGACGCCGAAAGTCTCTTCCATCCGCGAACAGGGATGACATTCGCCGCTCGCTTCGAGCACCGCATCGCCGATACGAAACCGACGGTCCTTCAGCGCATGCAGATTGATGCCCGACGTGACGATATTGCGTCGCAGATCGAATGGCGAGACTTCGTCGCGGCCAAGATGGCTCGCTATGGCACGCATGCTTTCGAGCTGTATCAGCGTCACTTGCCGGTTGCCCTGCTTGCGGCTGTAGTGGTCGCCGTCAAGGCCGCCGCCTGTCAGCGCCGTCGTGCTCTCGACCTGTTGCATGGGCGCGCGCCGCGCCGTGCGCAAGCCTATCCATACTATTCCGCCGGGCAGCACGGGCGCGAACATGAGACGGGCGAGCGGCGAAGCAGGATTGAGCGGCATGAGGACAATAGAAGCGCACGGCGATGCGTAGGATTCTATCGTTTGCCTTCAACTCGCGTCGGCCTGCAGGCCGTCGACATCGGTCACCGTCCTGGACGCGCGAATCACGCGCATCAAGAGCCACGCAATGAGATAAGCGCTGCCGCAGATCACGAAGATGACGTTGTAACCCGCGCCGATGTTGCCGAGCAACTTGAAGTGGTCGAGCACCGCGCCCACGAAAAGCGGAAAGAGTGTCGCGCCCAAGGCACCCGCCAATCCGCCGATGCCGACCACGGAGCCGACCAGTTGCTTCGGGAACATGTCGGACGCGGTAGTGAAAAGATTCGCCGACCAGCCCTGGTGCGCCGCCGCCGCGAGACTGAGCAAAGCGACCATCGCCCACATGTTGTCGATCCACGGCGCGAATGCAATTGGCGTGACGAGCAGCGCGAGGCCGAACATGGTCGTGCCACGCGCCTTCGATACGCTCCAACCGCGCGCAATCAGTTTCGACGATATCCACCCGCCACCCACGCTGCCGATGGACGTCGCGACATACACGATCACGAGCGGCAGCCCGAGGTTCTTCAAGTCGAGATTGAAGCGCGAATTGAAGTACGACGGCAGCCAGAACAGCATGAACCACCAGATGGGATCCGTCAGCAATTTACCGACGAAGAACGCCCATGTCGGCCGCAACTTCAAGAGCGCGAACCAGCTGATGCGCGGTTGCGTCGCGGCGTTGGTGGAAGCGCCATCGTCGATCAGGCGAAGTTCTTCCCGCGACACCTTCTTGTGTTTCAAAGGCGCCTGATACATGAAGTACCAGAAGCCGAGCCACACGAAACCGGTCAGGCCGGTGACGAAGAAAGCCGCTTCCCATCCGTACACGGCCGCGAGCCAAGGCACGGTCGCTGGCGCCACCACCGCGCCGATGCTCGTGCCCGAAGTCAGAATGCCGACCGCGAACGCCTGTTCCTTGCGCGGGAACCATTCGGATACGCTCTTTACCGCGCATGGAAAGCTGCCCGATTCCGACAAGCCGAGCAAGGCTCGCATCACGCCGAAGCCGAAGGTGCTGCGCACGAGCGCGTGTCCGCACGCCGCGATGCTCCACAACAACACGCACACGCCATAGCCAATTTTCACGCCGACGCGATCGACGAGCTTTCCCGACAGCAGCATGCCCACTGCATAGCAAGCGGTGAAAATGACGACGATGTAGCTATATTGCGTCTCCGTCCAACTGAACTGCACCGCGAGCGCGGGTTTGAGCAGACCGAGCACTTGCCGGTCCAAATAGTTGATGGTGGTCGCAAAAAACAGCAGCGCGCAGATGCGCCAGCGGTAACTGGAACGGTCCATGTCTTGTCTCTCTCCACTTCATACGGTTTACTAGGTAGTTATCGGGCCCGCGATGACTACGCCGAGAGGCATCAAAATCTCGCGCTGCGTTTCTCGCGAAAAGCCGCCACTCCTTCGAGCGCATCCGGCGATGCCTTGCATACCGAAGCCGCCAGTTCGTGCGCGATTTCTGCCTGGCCCGTTTCGACTAGTCGAAGCAGCCGCTTTCCAACCGACAGCGAGGTCCGCGACCGGCCGACGAGCAACGCGCTCACGGTATCGACACGTGCGAGCAAGGTATCCGCGGGCAAGGCTTCGTTGACGATGCCCCAAGCCACCGCGCGCGCGGCATCGATAGGTTCGCCGAGCAGAATCAGTTCACGCGTGCGTACCGCGCCCACGAGTTCCGCGAGACGCGCGCAGCCCATCCAGCCGGGAATCGCGCCGACGGAGGCCTCGGGAAAACCGAGCTTCGCATCGACGCTCGCATAGCGCAGATCGCATGCAAGCGCGAGTTCCAGTCCGCCGCCAAGCGCACTGGCCGAGAGCACCGCGATGGTCGGAATATCCAGTTCCGCGATGCCACGAAACACGCGATTTCCCTCGCGTATGAAGCGCGTGCCCATCTTCTGGGGATCGATGTCGCCCCACTCGTTGATATCCGCGCCGCTCGAAAAGAAGCGCGGACTCGCGGTTTCGAAGCGCAAGACGCGCACGTCATCGTTGCGTTCGACTTCTTTCACGGCGCGCGCGATATCGTCGAGCATGTGAAGCGTCAGCGCGTTATGACGCGCCACGCGTTCGAGCGTAATGACCGCGATGCCACCCTCGACGGCAAAGCGAATGCCGGACTCCGATTGCATGCCTGTCTCCTCGTTCCGATTCGTTGTCATGCAGCCGACTCCGCTTCGAGCAAATGCTCGTCGACGAGCGGCTCGAACGCCATGCGCGCGAGCACGTCGCGGCGCACGTCAATACCCTTCGCCACTTCGATGAGCCGCACGCCGAGCGCATCGAGCCGGAACACGGCGCGCTCGGTCACGTAGAGGACTTCCTTGCCTTCGAGACGCGCCTGCACGCCGCTGAACGTGACATGGCGCACGCGCTTCACGGCCTTGGGCACCGAACCGGGCGTGACTATTTCGAGGCTGTCGGCGTGCTGCTTCACTTCGAGACCTTTCGCCTCGAATGCGCCGCAGAAGACGATCTTCTTCGCGCCCTGTGCAATGTCCATGAATCCGCCCGGGCCGACCACCGTGCTGCCGAGCTTCGACACGTTGACGTTGCCTTCTTCGTCGAACTCGCCCATGCCGAGGAAGGTCACGTCGATACCGCCGCCGCTGTAAAAGTCGAACTGATCGACGCTCGGGAGAATGGCATCGGCATTTCGCGCCGTGCCGAACATGGCGCCGTCGAGCATTACGCCGCGATGCACGCCCTGCTCCACCGATCCCCAGTAGTCGTTGACGCGCCCCTGTCTTGCGAGCACGGCGGGAATCGCGCCCGGAAAGCCGAAGCCGAAGTTCACCGACTGGTCCACGCCAAGTTCCCGTGCCGCGCGTTCGGCGACGATCAGGCGCATGCCTTCGGGATAAGCCGCCTCATCGTTCGAAGAGTGCGCTTCCAAGAGCGCTTCGCCGCTCAACGCCGCGTCGTAGTCGCTGATCGCACATTGACGTTGCGCGGGCGTCTCGACGATCCGGTCGACCATCACGCCGGGAACGCGCACGAGCCGGGCGGGCACGTAGTCTTGCGAACGCGTCTTCACCTGCGCGACGACCGTGCCGCCGCTGTTGTGCGCGGCGAGCGCGACCGCGTAGATATCGAGGTCGGCGGGTTCGTGGCGCGTGGTGAGGTTGCCGCTGTCATCGGCGGAAGACGCCATGACGATGGCCCAGTCGATGCGAAACGGCTTGTAGCGCAAATACTCTTCGCCGCCCAGCGTCACGAGTTCGACGAGATCCTCATGCGTTTGATCGTTGAGCTTGCCGCCGCCGAAGCGCGGATCGACGAACGTGCGCAAGCCGACGCGCGTCAGCACGCCAGGACGCTTCGCCCCGATCTCGCGAAACAGCGTGGCAATCACGCCGCCCGGAAAGCTGTACGCCTCGATACGGCCGCTCTCGGCGAGTTGCTGCATGGCCGGCGACCAGACCCAATGTCCGCCGATCACGCGCCTGACCATGCCTTCGTGCGCAAAACGGCCCAGACCGCTGCCGCGCCCGTCGCCGACGCCGAGCGCGTGAACCACCGTCAAGTCACATGGATGCCCCGTCGTCAGAAAACGCGTTTCGATGGCGGCGAGCACGGCGTCGGGTTCCAGCAAGCCGCCGCCGGAACCGGTGATTGCAATCGTCGCGCCGTCAGGGATCGCGTTCGCGACGGCCTCGGCGTGAATCCATTTATCCAATTTGAATTACCTCGCTCTAATTAACTAAAAACGAACTGGTTCGTTACTTAGAGAAGATGTTGGCACACGCTCGGATCGGCTTCAAGCGCTCGATGAACAAAGTGGGGTTTACGATGATCACGTCGACAGTCCGCGCATTGCCAGTGCCGGCGGCGTCGGCTAACGTTCAGGCTTCGAACACGAAAGAGACGGGGCAATGCCGATAACGACCGCCGAAGCGCCGGACGCGCCGAAGAAAACCAAACGCACGCGCGATCCAATCCAGACGCAGACGAAGATCCTGGCCGCGGCCAAGGCGGAATTTGCGAAAGTCGGGCTGGGTGGCGCGCGCATCGATTCGATCGCCGAAAAGGCGGGCGTCAACAAGCGCATGATTTACGAATACTTCAAGGGCAAGGACGAACTCTTTCAGGCGGTGCTGGAAGACGCGTGGTCCGATATTCGCGACGCGGAGCGCAAGCTGGAACTCGGCCACTTGCCGCCCGCCGACGCCATCCGCGCGCTCATGACGTTCACTTGGGAGTATTACCTCAAGCATCCCGAGTTCATGGCGCTCGTGAACAGCGAGAATCTGCATCGCGCGCGGCATGTGAAGAAGTCGCTGCGTTTTCGCGAACTGCACGGCGGTTTCATCGACATGCTGCAGTCGATTCTCGACCGTGGCGTCGCGGCCGGCGACTTCCGCAGCGGCATCGACGCGCGCCAGTTGCATCTGACGCTTGCGGCCATCGGCTACTACTACCTGACCAATCGCTTCACCGGCGAAGTGATCTTCGGCTTCGATTTCGTCTCGAAAGAGGCGCTGCGCGAACGGCTCGAATTCAATATCGATACCGTGCTCAGCCTGCTGCGTCCGCGCTGACCGCATTTCGGCGGCCTTTCTCTGCCGCCGCTCCCCTGCTAGGTAAAAACCCTCTTCGGCTCGATAGCGCTTGATTTTATAAATAACGAACCGTATCGTTACTTATAAATCATGGAGGGAAAGGGCAATGAACGAATGTCCCGTTGCGCTCGTCACCGGCGCGCGTCGCGGCATTGGCCGCGCGATCGCGCTGGAACTCGCAAGCGCCGGTTTCGATATCGCCATCACGGATATCGCCGCATCCGCCGAACTCGACGATGCCCGCGACGCCGTCATCGCACGCGGCGCACGATGCGCGGTGCAACTCTCCGATCTCGCCGACATCGCGCAACACGACAGCCTGTTCGGCGCAATCGAAGAACGTCTGGGACCGGTGACGTGTCTCGTCAACAATGCGGGCGTCTCGGTGATGTCGCGCGGCGATTTGCTCGATGTATCGCCGGAAAGTTACGACCGGTGCCTCCAGGTGAACACGCGCGGCACGTTTTTTCTGATGCAGGCGTTCGGGCGGCGCATCGCGCGCAATACCGCTGCGCCTGGGGCGAACTATCCACCTTCGATCATCACCATTACTTCGTCGAATGCCGTCGCGGCCTCCGTGCAGCGCAGCGAGTATTGCGTGTCCAAGGCCGGTCTCTCCATGGCAACGACGCTCTTCTCGCTACGGCTCGCGGACTTCGGCGTGGGCGTCTACGAAGTGCAGCCCGGTTTCATCGAAACCGAGATGACGGCGCCCTCGAAAGCGCGTTATGACGTGCAAATGGAACACGGTCTCACCGCGATCAAGCGCTGGGGCACGCCGCAAGAAGTGGCTACCGCCGTGCGCACGCTCGCCACGGGCGGCTTGCCCTACAGCATCGGCCAGCCGATTCGCATCGACGGCGGTCTTCTCGTTCACAAATACTGAGCATACGCATGCAGATCACGCTTCCGACCGAACGCGGCACACTGGAAACCTATCGTCTGATTGGCACGCCGCTCGTGCCGCGCGAACCCGATGCGCTGTTCAATCGCGTCGCATACTCGGCGGCGCATGTCGTCGCCGATCCACGTAAGAGCGGCGAGCTTCACGAACCCGTTGCGATCGACTGGGCACGCACGCTCGAGTATCGGCGCTATCTGATCGGGCAAGGGCTCGGTATCGCCGAAGCGATGGACACCGCGCAGCGCGGCATGGGCCTGCCGTGGAAGAGCGCGCTCGAGCTGATCACGCGCACGATAGCGGACACGCGTGACATGCCCGGCGCTTCGATCGCTTCGGGCTGCGGCACCGACCACGTCGCGCCGCATACAGTCGGCTCTTGCGACGACGTGATCCGCGCCTACGCCGAACAACTCGAAGCCATCCAGCACGCAGGCGGCCGCGTCATCCTGATGGCAAGCCGCGCGCTCGCACGGGTGGCGCGAAATGGCGACGATTACCGGCGCGTCTATCGTGAAGTCCTGTCGATGTGCAATGAGCCCGTCATCCTGCACTGGCTCGGCGACATGTTCGACCCGGAACTCGCGGGTTATTGGGGCGCGCCAGACTACGAGAGCGCGGCGCGGACGTGTCTTGACATCATTGGCGAGAACGCGGCGAAGATCGACGGCATCAAGATTTCGCTGCTCGACGACGCGAAGGAGATCGCGTTCCGGCGCCGCCTTCCGCATGACGTGAAGATGTACACCGGCGACGACTTCAACTATCCCGGCCTGATAGAAGGCGACGAGGTCGGGCATTCGCATGCGCTGCTCGGCATTTTCGATGCCATTGCGCCCGCCGCTTCACAGGCGCTCGCCGCGCTCGCCGTCAACGATCACGCGCGTTATCACGCGTTGCTCGCGCCGACCGTGCCGCTATCGCGCCATATTTTTCGTGCGCCGACGCAGTATTACAAAACAGGCGTCGTGTTTCTCGCGTATCTGAACGGCTTTCAGGATCACTTCTTCATGCTCGGCGGGCATCACGGCATGCGGCCGCCCGTGTATCTCGCGGATGTATTGCGTCTTGCCGATCGCGCTGGCCTACTGCGCGATCCCGAGCAAGCGATTGTGCGAGCGCGCGCGGTTTTATCGGCCCTCGGTTGCGGCGCTTGACATCATGCGCAGCCTGCAAGGAAGACCTGATCTATGCTCGATCAACACGGCGACGCTTGGCCATCGCGAGCCGCTCGACGTGACCATCGACCGTATCGCGCGTGCGGGATTCGGCGGCATTGCGCCGTGGCGGCATGAGGTGGAACAAGCAGATGTCAAGCAGATTGCACGGCAGATTCGCGCGCACGGACTCACAGTGACGGGCTATTGCCGCTCGACTTACATTCCGGCGAAGACGCGTGCTGGGTTCGACGCGAACATTGCAGCGAACCGCGCGGCTCTGCGCGATGCAGCGATTCTCGACGCACGCGCCTTTGTCATGGTCGTGGGCGCGCTGCCCGATGACAGTCGCGACCTGCGCGGCGCGCGCGAGCAGATAGCGGAAGGCATCGGCTTATTGCATGAAACCGCACGTGACTGCGGCGTGCCGCTCGCGCTCGAACCGCTGCATCCCATGTACGCGGCAGAACGTTCGGCCATCAACACGATCGCGCAAGCGCTGGCGATATGCACGGACATCGATCCTCATGCGGATGGCTTTCTCGGCATCGCTGTCGATGCCTACCACTGCTGGTGGGACCCGGCGCTCGTCGAATCGATAGGCGCGGCGGGACGCGACAAGAGGATTCGTGCGTTTCACGTATGCGACTGGCTGCGCGACACGCGCGACATGTTGCTCGATCGCGGCATGATGGGCGACGGCGTGATCGAACTCGCGGCGCTGCGGGCCGCGGTTGAACGGGCGGGCTATGACGGTTTGATCGAAGTGGAGATTTTTTCGAAGGACAACTGGTGGCGCCGCGATCCCGCCGATGTGCTCGACATTTGCGCGCAGCGTCTGCCGAGTGTGTGCTGAAATCTTGGCCTAGTTGGTTTGCGCTTTCTTGGCCCTCGTCGCTGGGTCATCGAGAATGTATCGTACGGTTCATGCCTCAAGGAGAAACACGCATGAACCCAAGGATCGTCATACGCCATCTCGATACGCCCGCCGACTGGACGCGCGCTTTCTCGGTGATGAAACAACTGCGTCCGCATCTGACGGATGCCACGGCTTTCTGCACGCAACTGCGAGCACAGCATGAACAAGGCTACCGTTTGATCGCCGCGTCCGACGCGGACACGGTCCTCGGACTCGCGGGTTATCGCATGCAGATGAATCTGATCTATGGACGCTTCGTCTACGTGGACGATCTCGTCGTCACGAACGAGTTGCAACGTAGCGGCATCGGCGCAAGCCTGCTCGATGCCGTGCGCAACATCGCGCGCGAATCCGATTGCGCCCACTTCGTGCTCGACACAGGCCTGCATATGGCGCTCGCGCAGCGCTTCTACTACCGCAATGGCTTGCTCGCGCGAGGCATGCATTTCGTCGAGACGCTGAACGACACGACGGAGCAGACGCGATGAGACTTCTTCTGCTCAACGCCAGCCCGCATGGCGAGAACAGCCACGGCCATCGACTCACCATGGAGATGATCGAGCGTCTGCGCAGCACCAATATCGTCGAAGTGATCGAACGCGATCTGACGGCGCATCCGCTTGCGCCCATCACACGCGATTATGCCGGCAACGTTACCTCGCGCACGCCCGATGCCAGCGCGTTCGATCTCTCCGAAACGCTGGTCGGCGAGATAGAAGCGACCGATGCGCTCATCATCAACACGCCGATGCATAACTTCACCGTTCCCGCCGCGTTGAAACTATGGATCGACTATGTGTTGCGCATTCATCGCACGTTCGCGGCCACGCTCGAAGGCAAGATCGGCTTGATGCGCGACCGGCCCACGTTCGTGATCGTCGGGTCCGGCGGTTTTCATACAGGGGAACGCGCGCGTCAGCCGGACTTTCTGACGCCGTATCTGCGATATGCGCTGGGTTCCATCGGCATTCACAGCGTGCAGTTTTTATTGCTGCAGGGGCTCGTCATGGCAGACGCCGCAGTGGAGGACGCATTGCGTGTTGCACGCGCCAGGCTCGCGCATCATGCGCTCTTCGCTTCGAGCGATTCCGTCGCGCTCTAATCGCGCTCTAATCGCGCTTTAGCCATCGAACGCGCGCCTCAGCATGCGCGCAAGACGCGACGCTTCCGCTGCGGTGCCGACATTGGCAAAGCCGAGCACGAGGCCACTCAACGTGCGCTTCGTGCGTTTGCCCAGATACCACGCTGATAAACCGATCACCGCGAACCCTGCCTCGCGGGCGCGCGCGGCGACAGCGAGATCATCCACGGGACCGTCGCGGCCCGCATTGAAGATGGCCACCAGATGCATGCCGCCAGCGGGCAACTCCACGCTCAGCCTCGCCCCGAACGCCTGCACGAGCGCATCGGCAAGCAAGGTGCGACGCTCGTCGTACAACGCACGCATGCGCTTGAGATGCCGCGCGAAATGCCCTTGCGCGATGAAGTCCGCCACGGCCGCCTGCAATAGATACGGCGAGCCCGCGTTGGTGCTCCTCGTCAATTGCCCGAAGCGCGCGACGGCCCGCTCGGGCACAACCACATACGAAAGCCGCAAGCCGGGAAACAGCACCTTGCTGAAGGTGCCGCAATAAATCACGCGATCATCCCGGTCGAGGCTCTTCAACGCCGGCAACGGACGCCCGACGTAGCGAAACTCGCTGTCGTAATCATCTTCCACGATCCAGCTTCCCGCGCGATTCGCCCAGTCGAGCAGCTTCATGCGCCGCGCGAGCGAAAGCGTGACGCCAAGCGGACTCTGATGCGACGGCGTGACGAACGCAAAGCGCGCATCCGGCGCGAGCGCCACGCCGCGTTCGACATCGAGACCTTCGTCATCGACCCGCACCGGCACGAGCCGCAGTCCCGCTTCGATAAGAAAGTTGCGCGCGAGCAGATAGCCCGGTTCCTCGAACCACGCGCTGTCGCCCGGTCGAGCGAGGCCGCGCAAGACGAGTTCGAGCGTCGCGCGATAGCCGTTGGTCACGAACACCTGTTCCGGCGAGCATTCCACACCGCGCGACAAGCCGACATACGTTGCAATGTGCTCGCGCAACGGTCCATAGCCCGCTGGTTCCGGATAGGTGAGCGCGGCGACATCGCCGCTTCTCGCGCGATACGCCACGAGCCTGCTCCAGACCTTGCGCGGAAAGGCATCGAGCGCGGGCAGGCCGGGGCGTAGCGGCTTCGCGTCGTTGCCGATGTCATCCGCACGCGGAGGCTGCGCGGGCGCAAGCGCGCGGTCACGGCTCTTGCGCGATCGCGCGGCGGTCGCCGACGGAGGCAACGACGACGATACGAACGTACCCGCCGCGCCGCGCATGTGCAGATAGCCTTCGTTGACGAGGATGCTGTAGGCCAACTCCACCGTGCCGCGCGCGGTGTTGAGCTGCGTCGCCAAGCCTCGCAAGGCGGGCACGCGGTCGCCGGGCCGCAAATGCCCTGCCGCGATAGCCGACTTGAATCGCTCGCAAATCTGCAGATAGATCGGCAATTCCTCGCGCCGGTCGATTTCCATGTTCCACGCCATGACGCATCCTATGGCCTAGTCAATCTTGCGAATCTTGTCCCTTTTGGGTGAGCCATCATTCTTGCACAATGGCTTCAACCATTCATCCACTTGAAGAGGCTGGACATGAAGATTGTCGTTATTGGCGGAACGGGGCTCATCGGTGCGAAGGCAGTCGCCATTCTGCGCGCACAGGGTCACGATGTACTGGCCGCATCGTCGCGCAGCGGTGTGAATGCCGTCACGGGCGAAGGCTTGAAGGAAGCGTTGACGGGCGCGCATACGGTCATCGACGTAACGAACGCGCCTTCATGGGCGCCCGATGACGTGATGGCGTTCTTCCGCACGTCGACCATGAACCTGATCGAAGCCGGACACGCAGCGGGCGTGAAACATCATGTGGCGTTGTCGATTGTCGGCACGGATCGCATGCCGGACAACGGCTATTTTCGCGCAAAGGACCAGCAGGAAAAGCTGATTCGCGAATCGGGTTTGCCTTACACCGTCGTACGCGCGACGCAGTTCTTCGAGTTTCTGCAAGGCATCGCCGATGTCTGTACGAGCGATGACCAAACGCGTCTCTCGCCGCATCGATTTCAGCCGATTGCAGCGGACGACGTGGCGGCCATCGTCGCGGATATCGCGCTGACCGCGCCGCTGAATGGCGTGCTCGATATAGCCGGACCGGAGCGCGCGCCCATGAACGAATTGATATCGCGCTATCTTCAGGCGGTGAATGACACGCGCAATGTCGTCGTCGATACAAACGCCACGTACTTCGGCGGCACGCTCGAAGAAAATTCGCTCGTGCCGCTCGCCGATGCGCGTCTGGGTCGCACGCGTCTTGCAGACTGGTTGCGCCGCGAAGCCTGAATCAGAAGATGTGCATCAGGCCGACATACGCACCCGTTTGCGATTCTCCCGCGAGCGGGCTCGTGCTGGGCGTCGTGTCGCGCGGCGTGGCGAACACCGAAAACGTGCCGTTCGCGCTGTTGCGCACGTAGGCTACCGTGCCATAGACGAACGTGCGCTTGGTGAAGTTGTAGGTCGTGCCGAGCGCATAGAGCGTCGCGTGACTGGCTGGATCGTGCGCCGTATCGCCCGTGCCGTCGCCCACGTGAATGTAAAAGCCCGCGGCCGTCACGGCCCATTGCGGCGTCCACTGGTAAGTCGCGCCGAGCCAGTAGTGATCGGCGCTATCCGCCACGCCTGCGGGCGAATCCGGCGCGGCGTAGTGCGTGTACGCGGCCTGCAGCTTGAACTTGTCGACCTTCACGTTTGCACCGACAAAGTATTCGCGCGACGCCTGGAAGATGTTGTCGAGCCGGCCATCCACGCTGCGCAGTTCATCGTAGATGCCGCGCACGTCGAGCATCGACGAATGATAGGTAAGCATGATGCCGTCCGAGCGGCCGAACTCGCCCGTCGCGCCCTTGTTGAACGCGCCCGGCTGATTGCCGAACGCATACTGCCCCTGCACGTCGAGGCCATGAAACACCGGGCTGTGATATTCGACGTTATTGCTGCTTTGCTGCCAGTTGCGTCCTCTCACGAGCGATGCCGACGACACCGCCTGTTGCACGAAGGGATCGAATTCCCAGACGCCGTCGCTATCGATGAAAAGATTACGGCCAGCCTGCAATTGCCCCCACTCTTTCGAAGTCAGTCCCACATAAGCGCGCCGCGACCACATGCGTCCGCCGCCCGTTGTGCCGTTCATGATCTGCAAGGCGGTTTCGAGCGTGAAGATGGCCGACGTGCCGCCGCCCAGATTTTCGATACCTTTCAGCCCGAACATGCTCGTGCCCCAGTCGCCGCCTTCGGCGCTCCAGCGCGAGGACGTGCCGCCTTGACCGTTCGCCACGTGGTTCAGATATTCGATGCCGCCATCGAGACGGCCATACATGGTGACCGTGGATTGCGCATACGCGCCCGACGCAAAACCTGTCGATAAAAACAGGATACTTGCCGCTTTGATCAAACGATGTCTCATGATGTGTTGCACTCCTTTGACTGGCGCAATCTTATTGACGGAAGTATCTCCGGCAGCAACATAGCACCAACTCGCGAAGTCTTCACGAATGACGGCGATGGAACATGTTAAGCATACAATCGCGTCTCTCACCGACTCGAAGCCTCGCCGCATGATCAAGCCTAAACAACGCGACGCCGAACGCACGAAAGCGGCCTTGCTCGAAGCCGCCGCCGAAGCGTTCGCTCAAAACGGTTTCGCCTCCACGCGCGTGGAAGACGTCGCGCAAAGCGTCGGACTCACCAAGCGGCTCGTCTTTTATTACTTCGATTCAAAAGAGAAACTGTATATCGCGACGCTCGAAGCGGCGTATCAGCGCATCCGTCACGAGGAAGAAGCGCTCGGCGACGCCAACATGCCACCACGCGAAGCGCTCGCGCAAATCTGCGCCTTCACGTTCGATTATTACGTGAGCCATCCGAGCTTCGTGCGGCTCGTGGCAAGCGAGAACATAGAAGGCGGCGCATTCCTCGCGAAATCGGGCGTGGTGCGCGAAAGCAATCAGGGCATCATTCGCCTGCTCGACGCCATCCTCGAACGCGGCCGCGAGCAAGGCGTATTTCGCCGCGATGTCAGCGCGAAGGACGTGCACATGACCATCAGCAGCCTGGCTTTTTTTTGCATCGCGAATCAGCACACCTTCGGCACGCTGTTCGATATCGACATGAAAGCCGAAGCGTTTCTCGTGGCCAAGCGCGCGCAGATCGTGGATATCGTCGACCGGTTTTTGATGCCTTCTAGCAGTTGACGGGGTCTTCTCCGTACCCGCCAGCCAGGACGCGCTTACGTTGAAACCGATTCAACCGGCGATTTCGAAGACAGATTCGCCGGCGATTCTTATGTTTTTCTTATAAATGGCTTAAGGGACAAACCCAAGTATCTCTCTTGATTCGGATCGCTAAGATTCTCCTCGAAGTTGTACGACCACATGAGAGGATTGCGCCGCCTTATCGGATGACATCAGGCAGCGTTCTCCCTCGGATGACGTATTCAAACAACGAGGCTTTGACCCAAGCATGAGAAATTGCATCCACAGCAGTTCAAAGAGAGAAACCAAGAGCAGTCCGTCGCGGATCGCGGCCGCGTGGCTTTTATCGGTTACGACGGTGTTCGCGCTCGGCGCTTGCGGCGGCTCTTCGTCCACGCCGACAAACGCGGCGGTCGAGAATAACGGCGAAGCACCGGCGGCTTCAGCGGCTTCAGCGGCTTCGGCGGCTTCAGCGGGTTCGTCCGCTGCGCCTGCATCGGCAGCTAATCCTGCATCGACCGCTACACCGGCGCCAACCGCCTCCGACGCCACGCCTGCGCAAACCGCGTCCGATGCCGCGCCCGCCAGTGACTCGGCCGTCGTCACGCCGCCCGCAGGCTTCAAGGTCGGCACGACGCTCTACGACGCCGCATTGCCGCCCGAACCGTCGTTGCCCACCGCCGCGCAAGTCTGCAAGGAACTGCCCGCCACGCTCTCCGCGCTGCCAAACGGCCTCCTGCCCGATAGCGCCGACGCCACCGACACTGCGCCCGACACCGCGCGCATTCAGGCCGCGCTCAACGACTGCGCGAACAAGTCGAGCACGAGTCTCGCGACCAACAAGGCCGTGCATCTGATGGCCGGATCGGGCGGCGCGAACGCGTTTCTCGCAGGCGCGCTGACCATGCCGACCGGCATCACCTTGTGGATCGATCAGGGCGTCACGCTCTTCGCGTCGCGCGACCCACGTCAGTACGACAAGACCAAGGGGACGGCGAGTTGCGGCGTCATCACCGCGAGCGACAACGGCTGTCTCGCGCTCATCAACGCGAGCAAGGTCGCCAATGTCGCGGTGATGGGCGACGGTGTCATCGACGGGCGCGGCGGCAGTCCCCTCGTGAGCAGCGTGCCGAACGACCCGAATCTGCTCAAACGCCCCGACGGCACCACCATGAGTTGGTGGGACATCGGCTGGAAGGCCAACAAGGTGCTGAATCAGGCGCAGAACAATCCGCGCCTCGTCCAGATCAGCAACGGGCGCAATTTCACGTTGTACCGCGTGACGTTGCAGAATGCGCCGAAGTTCCATGTGGTGCCGAGCGGCATCGACGGCTTCACGGCATGGGCCGTCAAGATCTACACGCCGACGGCCGCCTATGAAGCCATGACGAACTATCTCGGCATGCCGTATAGCCCCGCCACCGCGAAGAACACCGACGGCATCGATCCCGGCAGTTCGGGCGTCATCACGAGCAATGCGGGCAATCCCGGCAGGCTCGCGGGGGACGCGAGCAACATCCTGATCGCCTATTCGTTCATCCGCACCGGCGACGACAACATGGCGATCAAGGGCGGCACGGGCACGGTCAACGGCCGGACCTATAACCTCACCGTTGCGCATAGTCACTTCTACGAAGGCCACGGCATGTCGATCGGCAGCGAAACCGCTGGCACCGACAACGGCGCGGCCAATCCGGATGTCGTCGCGGTCAACGGCGTCTTGCCGAGCGTGAGCAACGTCAATGTCTACGATCTCGCGATCGACGGCGCGGACAACGGCCTGCGCATCAAGTCGGACTGGAGCCGCAGCGGACTGATCTCGAACATCCGCTATTCGAACATTTGCATCCGCACGCCTTCGTCGTCGCCGGACGGCAACCCGCAGGCACTCATCTTCTCGCCGTATTACAGCGCGACGAAGAATGGCGGCCTTTATCCGAACATGCAGGGCATCGCGCTCGATGGCGTGCGTATCGTGAATGCATCGAGCTATACGTTTCAGGGCTTCAATTCGGCAAGTCCCATCATGCAAGGCTCCGGATGGTCCGGCGGCACGGCGGGTGTGCCGAATCCGCCGGTCGTGAATCCGCTCGTGATTTCGCTCAACAACGTTATCGCGGATATGGCGCCGGCTGGCTTCGCCGTGTCGGATGCGCTTATCGCCATTGGCGCGGATGGAACGAATCTGCCCTTTCAGACCGCCGGCAGCGTGACGGTCACGCGTTCGACCAACACGGGCACGTCAGGCCCGGTCGATTGCAGCGCCGCCTTCGTGCCTTTCCCGGGGCAAGGCGCGTAACGCAATAGGAGACGCGAATAAAAAACGGGCGGCTCCCGCATGAGCCGCCCGCAAGGTACTGCAAGAACCGCGATGCTTACTTCTGTGCGATGGTCGCCTTGTTGCCCGTGCCCGTTTGCGTCACGACAGCCGTGTTGCCGTAGCCAGCTTGCGTCACCGATGCGTTGTTGCCCAGGCCGATCTGCGTGATCACGCCGACGTTGTTGGCGCCCGTTTGCGACGAGGTCGCGACGTTGCCGAAGCCCGCTTGCGTCAGCAGCAAGTCTTCATACGAGCCCGACTGCGAAGCCTTCGCCGTGTTCAGATCGCCGATTTGCGACGACACGATGTTCGATTCACCCGCGCTGTCCTGCGTCAGATCGGCCTTGTTCGACGAGCCGAGTTGCAGCGAGCTTGCCGTGTTGCCGCCGCCGAAGCGCTGTGCAACCGAAGCCGTGTTGTTGCTGCCGGTCTGGACGACGGTCGCGTGGTCGTTCGAAGCGTACAGTTGATCGACGTAAGCGGTGTTGAACGCGGCGCCCGACTGAACGATGTTGGTCGTCTCGTTTTGCGCGTTGATCTGATGCACGCTTGCAAGGTTCGGCAGGCTGGCGCCGCTCTGGTCGATGGTCGTGTGGTTGTTGCCACCGTTGGTCGACGAGACGTTGGCGATTTCCGCGCCGTTCTGCGTGATCTTGACCGTGTCGGCGTATTCGTTGTTTTGCTGAACCGACGTGTCGGTCACGCCGCCCGTTTGCGTCACGGTCGTGTCGTTGTAGCCGCCGCCCGTGGTTTGCACCACGGCCTTGCCGTGGTCACGGTCTTGCGAAATCTTCACCGTGTTGCCGATAGTGGCCGATTGCGTCACGGTGGCTTCGCCGCCGTCGATCTTGCCGTACTGCGTCGAACCTTGATTGATGGTGACGGTGTTCGAGCCGCCGCCCGTTTGCGAGATCGTCGACTTGCTGTTGGCGCCGTATTGGTTGACGGTGTCCTTGTCTTGCGACGCGTTGGTTTGCGTTACGTTGGCCGTCGAGTTCGTGCCGTTCTGCGAGATGCGGGTGGTTTCGCTGTGTGCGCCGTCTTGCGTGACCGTCGCGCCGAGCTTCGAGTTCGCCGCGCCGCTCAGTTGCTTGATGTCGGTGTCGTTGTTCGAGCCATTCGACGACGTGACAGTAGCTTGCGCGTTGTTCGCGCTTTGCAGAACATTGACCGTGTCGTTGCTCGATGCCGTCTGCGTCACGGTAGCCGTGTTGCCGGCGCCGATCTGCGTCACGAAGGCTTTTTCGCCTACCGACGAGTTGTCGGCGAAAGCTGCCGTCGATGCCAGTGCTGCCAGACCCATAGCGATGATAGATGCCTTGACTTTCATTTTTATGCCTCGTTGATTTGATATTTTGAGTACTTCGATTAGTCACCCTAACGGTTGACGGCCCCTACCGTCAGCCGGCACGACTCCACCTACTCTCCTGCATCACACCTTACTGCGTTACCGCGGTCTCCTCTCACCCTGGCACTCGACCATGGCGTTCAGGCACCTACTTCATGAGGACCGAAGCCCTCGCGCCGCCCGTCTGCGTCACAGACACGCCTGCGCCGTTGCGGCTTTGCAGGATGGAAACCTCGTTGCCGGCGCCGTACTGCGTCACCTGCGAAGACATCGAGGAACCGATCTGCGTGACCGCTGCTGCATTACCGCTGCCGCTCTGCACCGTGACCGAGCGGTTGTTCGTTCCGGCCTGATAACCGGCGTACTGGTTGCCGCTGCCCGACTGCGAAAGCGCCGTCCAGTTGTCGTTGCCTGCCTGCGCCGTTGCGGCGGCGTTCGCCACGCCCGCCTGATTGGCGAGCAGCACGTTCTGCCTTGCCTGCACGCCGACGATGCGATTGCCCGCGCCCGCCTGATTGACACGCGCCGTCTGCCCACCGAAGCCCGGCTCCGAAGGACCGAAGTCCGAGATCGGCGAGAGGTCCGCCGCGAACACCGCGAGCGATGCACTCACGACCGCGCCGCACGCCGCGAGCAGCGCGATTTTCGGGGCGCGTGTCAAGGAACGCATTGACTTCATTTCAGTCTCCTCCATCAATGTGCCTTAACTCTTGGCCGCCGATGCGCTCGGCGGATCGATCTTCTCGGGGCTATACGCGGGATTGATCTGCTCCATCGTCGCGGCATAGCCCTGGTTTTCCTGCAAGTAGCGCTGCATGGTCGGGTCATACCAGTCCTTCGTGTCCTTGAGCGACCACGACTGATTGGCCACGCCTTGCACGATCAGATGCACGAGCGCCGATTCGATCGCTTCGTTCACGCACAACTGTTGCGGCTCGTTGCGCGTCATGCCGAGTTCGGCCTGCAACAGATCCTTGAAGCCGATGAAGCGGTACACGCCCGTATCTACCTGAATCGAATAGATGGTCTTGGTGGTCGAGACGCTGTTGAGAATGGTGCCGTTGCGAATATCCACGGCACGCAGGTTCACCGTCACCTGATCCACGCGATACTGCTGCGACGCCGAAATCCCCAGATACGCGACGCCCGCGCCGCCCGTGCGAATGTTCGAGTCGTAGCCGACGATGCCGCCTTCCAGCACGATGCTCGCCGGCGCCAGCGACCCGATCTGCGGAATCGCGCGGTTCTTGTCGTCGGGCGTTTCGAGCGCCCGCATGATCTTGCGTTCGGTGAGCAGGTCCTGGAGATTTTCACGTTCGACCGGCGTGAACCAGCCCGAATCGCGCATGGCTTTCACGAGGAACGACGCGCCGCCTTGTGTCACTTGCGAGGAAAACGAACTGTCCGGCGACGGCTTGTATTGGCCCGTCAGATCGCGAAAGCCATACACGGCCGCGACGATGCGTCCCTTCGGCGGCGGCAGATGCGTGAGATCGCGGGTCACGCGCGTCGGCGGCGTGAGGGTTGCGTTTCCCGCCGAGGGCATCGGCGCGGTCACGCAACCGGTGAGCAGCATCGAGCCGATGACGGCGGCGCCGAGCGCGGCGCGCATCGCGGAAAATTTGAAGTTGTTCTTATTCATGACGATGTTCGAGCTCACTGTCCGTTGCCAACGACGAAGGTCGTCGATGCGCCCGTGGTCTTGTCCGTGGTCGTCACTTGCAGATTGCCGCCCGTGACTTGCGTGATCGCAATCGAGAAATTGCCCGTGTTGATCGTGCCCGGATGCAAGGTGCCGTCGGTGCCGACGATCGAGCTCGAAATCGACGATGCGACGCGCGACAGGATCGCCTGCTGCAGTTGCGTGTTGAACTGGTCGAGCGTGGACTGGCTGCTCGTGCCGAGATCCGACAGCGACGGGTCCTTGTACTTGTTTTGAGCGTTCGCTTCGTTGAGCAGGTTCGTGCCGTTCAGCGGATTGCCGCCGAAGTTCGGATTGACCGGTTCATAGACGAGCGAGGTGGCGTGTGCGGCGGCGAGCGTCGTCGAGAGCGCGCAGGCGAGCATCGCGCGTTTTGCGGGCGCAGTGATCTTCATCGTGAATCCCCGTGATTGGCCGTGTTGCTTTTTTTAGAGTTCGTCCGTCGCCATGTCGGCGTCGCGGAACAAGAGGCGCGATATGTCGGCCTGCATGACGTTCTGAAACGCGATCTGCGCCGCGTTTTCCGCCACCGGCTTCACATTGGAGCGGGCGATCGGCAGGAACGCCTGGAACACGCGGCGTTGCCCGAACTCGACCCACACGAGGCTGCCGTAGCGCGCCGAGGGCCGCTCGTGCACCGAGACGATGTAGCGCTCGGAGAGGGGAATCGCGCCCCATGCCTGCGCGAACCAGTTGTAGAAGTCCTGGCCGGCGAGCGTCACGGTGTCGGTGGTGACGACGCCGCCGAGCGCATCGTCGAGCGGCTTCTGACCGTTGACGTCGGCGCCGCGGGCACGCGGGGTATCGGCGAGGGTATCGCCCTTGTCGAGCGATGACGAACCGTTCACCGTGCCGCGCGAGCTGAGAGGCGCGCCATTGGCGGCGGGCAGCGCGGTGCCGCGGTTCAGCGGGCTGGGCGTCGGCGTGCTCGGCAGCGAAATGAGCGGCTGAGCTTGCGCCGAGCTCGTCACATGCGTGGCGATGGCCGGCGCTTCCGCGTCCTGCGCGTGAGCGCCCGTGATACTTCCCCAAAACGTGATGCACACTGCGGTCGTTCGCCGGAGGGTTTTAAAACCCTTCTCGAGCGAATTGTTTTTATCTCGCTGCATGACTTCCCCGTAAGCCTCTGGCCGCTATGGTGCCGCCTTGAAGCGTTTGTTTTTATTCGTAAGACGGAACCGATTCTGATCGAGACGCGACGGCTTTTATGTTGTCGTCGCCACATTCGACTGAGGAAAGTCGCAAGAAATGAAATCGTGTTGGAAAGGCCACTCAAAGCCAGTTGAAAATCACTGTAAAGAAACGTTTGCCGATGCCGTTAATCGGTGCAGAGCGTGCCGAATTAGGGTTTTCCACAGGCAGCGCCGCTGACAGAATTGATTGCGACAAGAGATAACGATGGTTTTCAGCTACAGAGATATGTTGGTCACGCCGGCGGCAGTCCGGCATGGAGATGCGTTTGCCGCGATGGCGCGCATTCAGGACGTGGACGGCCGCGAGCGCTCGGTGCAACTGCCGGGGGAATTCGATTGCGTGGAAGAAGCGATCAGGTTTGCGATCGCTTCGGGGTTCGAGTATATCGATGGGACTTGTAATTGAAGGGGGTTCAGCGCTGTCTGGACTGGCGGCGGCGCTAGCCGCTACCGCGCCTTCAACACCCTCAACCCCGAATCATTCAACGCATTGCCCACGCGCGCTTCGCTTTCGGCTGGCGCCTTTTTCACTTCGCGAATCGACAGATACCGCAGGCAGCACACGCGCAAGAATGAGGCGAAGTTGGTTGGCATCTCGCCACGCAGTGCGATCAACTCGTCGTAGAGCTTCACCGCGAACTGACTCGTCGTCAGATTTTCGCGCTCCGCGATTTCCTGCAGCACATCCCAGAACAGATTCTCCAGCCTGACCGTGGTGATCACTCCGTGAATGCGCAGCGAGCGCGTGCGCGATTCATACAGAATCGGATCGGCGTTGATATAAACCCCGCACATGAGAAAGCCCTCCCGTGATTGCCGGTCAACCCTACTCCCGGGCGACTCGTCCAGCAATCGAGTCGGACCCGGAAGCATGGCAGGCGTTAGCGCATCCGTTCAAACACGGCGCGCGTTCATCTGTCCCGCGATGTAATCCGCCTGCCGGATCGCGAGCGTCACGATGGTGAGCGTCGGATTTTCCGCCGCCCCCGTCGTGAACTGGCTGCCGTCGGAGATATACAGGTTCGCAACCTCGTGGGTCTGGCCATGCTTGTTGCACACGCCGTCCTCGGCGCGCGCGCTCATGCGGGCCGTGCCGAGATTGTGCGTCGATGGATACGGCGGCACGCGATACGTCATCTTCGCGCCGGCCGCCTCGTACACGGCGCTGCCCTGCTTGTAGGCATGCTCGCGCATTGCCTGGTCGTTCGGATGATCGTCGAAATGGACGTTCGCCACCGGCTGGCCGTATTGATCCTTCACGTCCGAATTGAGCGTCACGCGATTCGTCTCGCGCGGCATGTCCTCGCCGACGATCCACATGCCGGCTGTGTAAGCGTACTGATCCATGGTCTGCGCGAAGCTCGGACCCCACGCGCCCGGATCCACGAAAGCAGCATAAAACGGCAGACCGAGCGACACCGTTTCCAGATGGTAGCCACCCGCGAAACCGCGCTTGGGATCGAACACGGCTTCATCCTCGATGATGCCCGCCATCGTCGTGCCCTTGAACATCTCGACCTTGTCTTCGAACACGCCGTAGACCGAACCCGTCGTGTGGCGCATATAGTTGCGGCCCACCTGTCCCGAGCCGTTCGCGAGCCCGTCCGGAAACTTGCTCGATTGCGAGTTCAGCAAGAGGCGCGGCGTCTCGATGGAATTGCCCGCCACCGCGACGACGCGCGCTTTCTGACGTTGCAGCTTGCCGCTCGCGTCGTAGTAGACGACGCCGCTCGCCTTGCCGCGCGCATCGTGTTCAATGCGCACCACGTGCGCCTGCGTGCGCAACTCCATGTGCCCCGTGGCCTGCGCGCGCGGCAGTTCGGTATAGAGCGTCGACCACTTCGCGCCCATGCGGCAGCCTTGAAAGCAGAAGCCACGCTGGAAGCAATGCGCGCGGTCGTCGCGCACGGTGCTGTTGATCGCCATGTGGCCGGTGTTGCATTCCTTGTATCCGACCTTCTCCGCGCCCGCCGACATCACCTTGAAGTTGTTGTTGCCGGGCAGTCCGGGGAAACCGTTGGTGCGCGTGACACCCAGCTTCTTCTCTGCGCGGTCGTAGTACGGGTTCAGCTCGTCGCGCGTGACGGGCCAGTCGAGCAGGTTCGCGTCCTTGATATCGCCATACGTGGACTTCGCCTTGAACTCCCACGGCTGGATGCGCAGGCTCGCGCCCGCCCAGTGCACGGTGGTGCCGCCCACCGTCTTGCAGATCCATGCGGGCAGATTCGGGAAGTCCTTCGCCACGCGCCACGACCCGGACGTCGTGCGCTTGTCGAGCCACGACAGCATTTGGAACGCGTTCCATTCCTCCGTCGAAAAATCGCTTTGCGTATGCGAGCCGCCCGCTTCCAACACCACCACGTCGATCCCTTTCTGCGCAAGTTCGTTGGCGAGCGTCCCGCCGCCCGCGCCCGAACCGATGATGACGACCACGTGGTCGTCGCTCTGCTTGAACTGCACCTTGTTGCCTGCGTACATGTCTGTCTCCGCTGTGTCCGCTGTATCGCGAGAGTCGGCGCTGCTGCCTGCTCGCCCGATGTCGTTTCGATCCGCGCGCAATCAGCCGTCTTTCGGAATCGGTCCGCTTGCGGCGACCGGCGGGTCCGGCAGCCATGACAGATTGTTGAAGCCCTGATAGAGATAGCCTCCGTCTCCCTTCGATGCCCCATAGCCGAAGTGCGCATACGCCATCGCGTTGCTGTAGAGCGAGACGACCGCGGTGCTGCGAATGGTTTCGAAGAACGGTGTGCCGGCAAGCGCCGCGACATCCTTTGCCTGGTCCGCCGCGGCGCGTTTGGTCCAGTCGGAACCGGCGCCGGCATCGAGCTTGCCGATGCCATCGGCGAGTTGTTGACGCACGGCCGGATCGGCCTTGGCCTTCGCGTCGAGGTCTTTGACGACGAGCGCATACACGGCGTTGTCCAGCGTGGGATGCGGAAACACCTGGCGCGTGAACGCAAGCAACACTTCGCCCTGATGCGTGTCGAACCCTTGCAGTTCGAGCGCCCACACGCGGCTTGGCGCCAGGCTCGCGAACACCGAGGTTACGGCGAGCGTGCCGACCAGCACGCCCGAACCGCGCAGGAATTCGCGTCGTGTCAACGCAATTTTAGGCGGCGCGGCTTGCGCTTCAGAGTGCCGCACGCCCGCCTCGATGACGTCGCCCGCCCGCCGCGGCGCGACGATCGGAATGATCGTGTCTCGCATGTCTATCTCCTTGTGGGGTACTGCAACAGCTTATTTATGTGTATGCGCTGCTCGAAATCGTGTTACTGATAATGGCCGTGCCGCTCCAGCACTTCGATCTTGTATCCGTCCGGGTCCTGAATGAAGAAGTAACGGGCGATGAGCGCGCCGTCGTCGTCGCGGAATTCGCGCAGGTCGTTGGGCGTCATGCCCAGTTCGATGAGACGCTCACGCTCGGCCTTGGCATCCGCGACACTCACGGCGACGTGTCCGTAGCCATCGCCATGGGTGTAGGGCTCGGCGCGTCCCTTGTTCCACGTGAGTTCGATTTCAGCGTCGGTTTCGTCGTTACGCAAATAGACGAGCGTGAAGTCCGGGAAGTCCAGCCGGTGCGCCGTCTCGAGATTCAGCGCGTTCTGGTAAAAGCGCAGCGAGCGGTCGAGGTCCTGCACACGAATCATCGTGTGGATCAGCTTTGACATGGCGTCTCCTCCTTGTGACGCAAGTTTAGGGAGACGCTTGGGGTCAAGGTAATGCCCGGCTAAATAGCCGACTCGGGACTTGCCCTGAGAGGCGAATTGAAAGCCTGCCGCGCCGCCGCAAAAATTTTTGCGTGCGCTCTTGTGCATTGCGATGCCGCTCTCTATAATCCGCCGCTCCACAGGCTCGTAGCTCAGTTGGTTAGAGCACCACCTTGACATGGTGGGGGTCGTTGGTTCGAATCCAATCGAGCCTACCAACGAATGCATTGCATCAAGAAAAAACGCCGCGTATAAGAACGCGGCTTTTTTTTCGTCGATCAAATCGAGTGTTTTCAGTCCCAGCAGTTACGGAACGCGACAGCGGCGATCACCGGCACGGTGAGCACGAGCGGAATGGCGAAGTAAGGCACTTCCAGATCCACGACCCAGCTATAGATCAGCCAGCCGATACCCACGCCAAGCGTGCCGATGCCAACGAGCGCGGTCAGCACGTTGAGCATGACGGGAGACATCCGCTTCTTGGGCGTTTCCTTGGTCGATGGAGTTTCCATGATGGCGGCAGGCGCATTCGAACGCGCGACAGATAAACAAGTCGATTGTATACCCGCCTGCGAGCCGTGCCGACAAGCAGGCCGCAGCGTCAGCCCGCTGCCAGCCGCTGCACTTTCGTGACTGTCTTGAGCAGCGAGTCGAGCGGGACCGGCCGGCTCAGCAAATAGCCCTGCACCTTGTCGCAACCCGCCTCGCGCAGACAGTCCAGCTGCTCTGCCGTTTCCACGCCTTCCGCGACGACCGTCACACCGAGCTTATGCGCGAGCTCGATCACGCCTTCCACCACGATGCGCATCATCTCGTCGGTGGCGATGTTATCGACGAAAGACTTGTCGAGCTTCAGCACGTCGGGCCTGAAACGCGTCAGATAGTTGAGACTGGAATAGCCGGTGCCGAAATCGTCGATGGCAATCCGCACGCCCATCTCGCGCACTTTCGACAGCACGTCCTGTGCATCGTCGACGTTTTCGATCAGCGCCGACTCCGTAATTTCCAGCGTGACGTTGTTCGGGTCGATACAGCATCGCTTGATCGCGTGCCTAAGCACGGAGACGAGACGCGGATCGCGGAACTGTTTCGGCGATACGTTCACCGCCATCGAATGCACGGCGGGCATTGCATGCGAGAGTCGGGACGCCGCCTGCACGGCTTCGCGAATGATCCAGTGCCCCGCTTCGACGATCAAGCCGCTCTCTTCGAGCATCGGCACGAACGCGCCCGGACCGAGCAGACCGAGCAGCGGATGATTCCAGCGCAACAGCGCTTCCACGCCCACGAGCGTGCCGGAATCCACGCGATATTGCGGCTGGAAATGCAGCAGGAACTGGTTCTGGCGAATCGCGTTCAACAGTTCGGATTCGAGATGCGCACGCGCCAGTTCGTCCTTCTCGCGCTCGCCGAACACGCGGAACGTGTTGCGGCCCGCGCGTTTGGCCGCGTACATGGCCATGTCGGCGCTGATGAAGAGCGACTCGGGCGAACTGCCGTGCTCGGGAAAGAGCGCCACGCCGATCGAACAGGTCATCGCGATGCTCTTGCAATCCATCGCTATCGGGCGATGACACGCAATGGCAAGCCGTCGGCACGCCCGCGCGATTTGTTCGTGATCGAACGCGCCCGGCAGGATCACGGTGAACTCGTCGCCGCCCGGCCGCGCGACGATTGCATCGGGCGGCAGCGCTTCCTGAATGCGCGAGGCCAGGGCTTTGAGCACGGTGTCGCCGGCGGTGTGGCCGGCGGTGTCGTTGATGGACTTGAAGCGGTCGATATCGACGAAGAGATAAGCGAACGGCTCGCCCGATGCGCAGCGCGCGTCGAGCGCCTCGACGATCGCGTTGCGATTATGAAGACCCGTGAGGCTGTCGATGTTCGCCAGGCGATGCAATTGCTGAAGCCGGTTGCGCTCCTCGGTGGCATCGACGCAAACGCTCACCACGCGCGACACCGCGCCGTCTTCGCTGACGGGATAGATATCCGCGCGAACCCAGCGCGTGCGTTCCTCCGGCAAGCGCAAACGGAAATAGCTTTGCGCGGGCATGGCCGTGTTGACGGCGGCGCGCATCTGCGTGCGCAGCCCGGCGATATCCTCGGGATGCACGCGCTGCGACCATGCGGTCTCGTCCGCTTCGAGCGCGGACACGGGCATTTCCCACATGCGCTCGAATGCCGAACTCACATGCAGCAGTTCGCGGAAGTCGTGGCTCGCGGTCCAGAACACGGCATCGACGTGATCTTCCATGTCTTTCTGCACGCGCGCCTTGCCCCGCAACTCATCAATGAGCGTGCGCTCCGCCGTGATGTCGCGCGACTTGCAAAGTACCGCTATCAGCTTGCCGAACTCGCCGTAGACCGGCGCGAAAGTGGAAGTCCACCAGCGCAGATTGCCGCGCATGGTGCAGCACGCGCCGGTAAAGGACGTGGATTCGCCGGCCTTGGCGCGTTCGAAAGCGCGGCGCGCGTCGGGGCCGTCCCAGAGCGCGAGCCAGTCGATGCCGACGACATCGTCGGCGGCGCGCGCTTCAATCAGGCGCTGGCCGACTTCGGAGATGCAGACGACCTTGCCCTCCGGACTCAATAGCTTGATGCAGTCGTCCGCGATGGAGAGAAGACCATTCGAGAGCTGACGCGCGACGAAGGTTTGCCGGTGCGCGCGCTGCATCTGCTGGATCACGACGACCGCCGCGATGGCGATGGCCGCCAGCAGCAGGTTCCACGGCAGCGGAATGAAAGGCGTCACCGCGGCGACCAGCAAGACGCCGAAGAACGCGGCTCCAAAGCCGTCCAGGCGCCGTGTGCATTCGACATAGTGAGATTCGCCGGCCACGCTTTCGCCGATGATCCCGAGAAAATCAGACGCTCTGCCCTGCACCTTCGACCCCGTCCGCTGTTGCTGTTGCTTTTGGTTTATCTTACTGATGCATAACGGCGGGATCGGTAAATACTTTAGATGGGATGGAAAGCGCGCTCACTCGCGTTTCAACACCGACGCAATTTCCTTCGCCAGTTGCTCCGCCCGATAAGGCTTGTTCAGCAGCGTCACGTTGGGCCGCAGCACGCCGTCGCGCGAGATGATGTCGCGGGTATAGCCGGACGCGTAGATCACCGGCACCGGCTGCGGCTGGGCGAACGCCCATTCGGCGAGATCGGCGCATTTCACCTTGCCTGGCATCACCACGTCGGTCAGGATCACGTCCACGCCGATGCCGCTTTCCAGCACGCTCATCGCCGCGTCGCCGCTTGCGGCCTTGAGCACGGTGTAATGCATGGCTTCGAGAATCGCGACCGTCGAGGAGAGCACGGCGACGTCGTCGTCGACGACGAGCACGGTTGCGCTGCCCGTGTGCGTGGGAATGCTGCCCGCTTCGGCCGACGAGGTCTCGTCGTCGTAACTGCGTGGAAAGTAGATCTCCACCGTCGTGCCGACATCCACCGTGCTCGACACATGGATATGGCCGCCCGACTGCTTGACGAAGCCGAACACCATCGACAAGCCGAGCCCCGTGCCGTGTCCTTCCGGCTTGGTGGTGAAGAACGGCTCGAAGGCGCGTTCGAGGACATCGGGCGGCATGCCCGTGCCCGTATCGGATACGGAAAGACGCACGTATTCGCCGGGACGCAGGTCGTTGCCCTCGCACGCGGCGTGATCCAGCGACTCGTTCGAACACGTGAGCGTGAGCCGGCCATCGCCGCTAATGGCGTCGCGCGCGTTGATCGCGAGATTGAGCAGCGCGTTCTCCAGCTGATTGCGGTCGACGCAGAAATTCCACGCCTGTTCCGGCAACGTGGCGCCGATCACCACCGACGCGCCCACCGCGTGCTGCAGAAGTTCGTGCAACTCGGCAAAAAGCCGCTGCGGATTGACGACCACCGGCGAGAGCGGCTGCCGCCGCGCGAACGACAGCAGTTGCGAGGCGAGCGTCGCGCCGCGCTGCACGGCGTCCAGCGCAGCCTGAACGCGTTCGGGCACGCGCGGGTCGGTCGGCGGCAGATACTGCATCAATTGCAAATTTCCGCTGATGGCCTGCAGAGTGTTGTTGAAGTCGTGCGCGACGCCGCCCGTCATCGCGCCGAGCGCTTCCATTTTCAGGCTTTGGCGCAATTGCGCCTCGACCGCGGTGCGCGCCGCCACGGCTTCGGAGATCTTGTCTTCGAGACCGCGCGTCAGTTCCTTGAGGCTTTCTTCGGCGATCTTGCGGTCGTTGATATCGACGATCACGCCGGGAAACCGCTGCGGCGCTCCGGCTTCATCGTATTCGCAGCGGCCGGACGCGAGAATCCAGATCCAGCCCTCGTCCGGCGTGCGGATGCGATATTCGGCGCGATACGGCGCGCCATCGCGCAAGGTCGCGGCGATCAGCGAAGTCACGCGTCCGCGGTCGTCCGGATGGATGATCTCGAGCGCCGCCTCGATCGGCAAGCCGGTTTCCACTTCCTGAAGCGAGAAGAGGAAAGTGCGCGCGAAACGTTCGTCGCCCTTTACGCGGTTTTGCGTGATTTCCCACACGAAGGTGCCGCGCACGGCGCCCGAATTCAACGCGAGTTGCAGCCGCTCGTTGGTTCCGCGAAACGCCGCTTCGGCCGCACTCCGATTGCGTTCGAGCAGCACGCGCTCGGTTGTCTCGACGACGACTGCAAGCACGCCCACCGGCACGCCTTCATCCGATGCAACCGGGCTGTAGTGCAGATCGAGCCATGTTTCGACGGGATCGTGCTCGCGCGCCAGCACGAAGCGCGTGTCGCGGTAAGTCAGCGATTCGCCGCGCATGCCCGAATCGATCACGTTACGGTTGAAGTCCGCCGCCTCGGGCCATGCCTTCTCAATGGCCATGCCGAGGATGCCCGGATGCCGCACACCCGAGAACTTCGCATAGGCTTCGTTGTAGACGAGCGTGCCTTCGTCGCCCCAAAGCAGGGCCATCGGCAATGCGTTGGGCAGCATGACCTGCACGACCGACCGCAAGACCGGCGGCCAGTCGCCGATCGGGCCCAACGGCGTTTTGCGCCAGTCGAAATCGCGTATGAAGCGCGCCGTTTCGCCGACCCATGAATCGAGTTGAGGGCGACCGAAAAAAGTCGAATCCAAATCGGGGAATCCTTTTCCTTTGAACGATGCGCGAAGGGCGCGCACCAATCCGACAGAGTAAAGCTAATTCGCGGCGCGCGAAATGTCGGAGTAGCGTGTTCGCAAGGGGGATGCCTGGTCTTCGACTCGAGGCTTGACCGTTTCGGCACAGCGCCGGTGCATCATTCTAGCTTCGGCTTTTTCACGGCTCTTATCTTGCCTGTGCGCCCGCCGCCGCAAAAAAAGCGCTCGCCGCCGTCCGATTCGAGTCCCGAGACGCCCACGCCTTCCGGCATGTCGAGCCGCTCGAAGACTTCGCCGGTGGCCGGGTCGATGCGTCGCAGTTCGCTCGCGTCGCTTTCCCACGTGGCGTGCCAGAGTTCGCCATCGACCCAGGTGACGCCCGTGACGAAGCGATCGGAATCGATGGTGCGTAGAATTTTGCCATCGCCCGGATCGACTTGATGAATCTTGCGCTCGCGATATTGTCCGACCCAGAGCGTGCCTTCTGCCCACGCGAGACCGGAATCCGCGCCACCGCCGGGAGCGGGAATGGTCGAGACGACCTCGCCGGTTTTTGGATCGACCTTTTGAATGCGGTCCTCGGCAATCTGATACAGATGCTCGCCATCGAAGGCCGTGCCCGCGTGCGCCGCGACCGCGAGCTTGCGTCGGGTCTTGCCGCTTTCGGGGTCGAGCGCGTTGAGGGCATCGCCCGAGGCGAACCAGACTTGCTGTCCGTCCCAGCTCACGCCGTGCACGCCTTCCACTTCGGGAAAAGGTCCGTATTCGCGGATGATCTCCGCCTTTGCGCGTTTCATGTCGCCTTCCTCTTTGCTCACTGGTTGATCGAGACTTCATGCTAGTCGTAGGCCAAACCAGCAGGGAGTAACAAGGCCGTCGTGAAACCGGGCAGGGGCGCGGTCATCCAGCGGCGCGCGCGTCCTTGTCCGTATGCCTGAACCTTGCCCGCCGCCGCGAGCGTCGTAAGCCCACGCTGTACCGTGCGCTGGCTCGATCCAAGCGCCAACGCAAGCGCCGAACTGGACCACGTTTGACCATCGGCGAGAACGGCCAGCAGCGTCGCGTAGGCGTCTTCCGTCGGCTGCGCCAGAACGACGACTTCATCTGCCCGACGCGGCGTCAGCGTGAAGCCGCGCGGCGTCGCGCTCACCGTCGCGAGCGATTGCAGCATCGTCCTCAAGCGCCCGATCTCGACCCGCAAGCGCGCCCGATGCGTGTCGTCCGCATGCTTCATGCGAAACGCCCGCACGATGAGCGTGTCGCGCGGCACATCGTCCGGCCATGCTTCGGCAAGCGCGCGCGCCAGCGTGAAAAGCACCGGACGCGTGGCCAGCGCAATGGTCACGCCGCCTTCGCGCACGACATTGCGACACGCATCCACGATGAACGCAGCCGATGCAAACAGCGCCTCCACTTCATCGAGCCGCAGGAGCCGCGCTTCGCCTTGTGCGATACGTCTGGCCGCTGGCGCATCGAGCACGCTCGACGCGCTTTCCGCTTCGGCTTCGAGCGCGGCGATACCCGACCGATGCGCCGCCTCTCGCGCGCGCGTCAACGCTTCGCGCGCAGGCTGCGTCTCCACACGCCGTATCGCGATTGCCGCCGCAATGAGTTCGCGTGCGGCCTCCGATGCCGGTGGAAGACTTAAGGCGTCGAGCGATGCGAGCAAGAGCCGAGCATCGTCCAACCGGCCGAGCAACGCGAGCCTGCGCACCGCCAATATGCGTGCATGGAACGCGTTGACGTGGTCGCCATGCGCTTCGAGCGTGACGCGCGCGGCATCGAGCGCTTTCTGCGGCCACGCAAGATCGCGCGATGCCAACGCGATCTCCGCTTCGGCGACCACGCATCGCGAACGCGCAACCGCTTCCTTCGCGCCGAATCGACGCGCCGCGCTGCGCAGCAAGGTCTTCGCGCGCGCGAACTCGCCGAGTTGCGCCATGGCGATGCCACGCAGTGCGAGCGCAGCGGCGTCGTCGCGCAATGCAACCCGATTGAGCGCGCCAAGGGGGTCGCCGGCCGCGAGCGCGCGCGCCGCCGCGTTGATCAGCGAATCCATGCCGCCTCCGATTCCCGCCACAATTGTCACTCCCCTCAGGTGTGCGTCCGGTACTAATCTAACACCGTGCATTTCGAAACCTCACTCGGGAGACAAGCACGATGACGAGTCATACGACAGGAACGCGCGACGACTGGCTGGCCGCACGCTTGAGCCTTCTTTCGCGCGAAAAGGAACTCACCCGGCAAAGCGATGAACTCGCCGCGGGACGTCAGGCGTTGCCGTGGGTTCGCATCGACAAGACTTATCGCTTCGATACGGAAACAGGAAGTGCCACGCTGGCTGACCTGTTCGGCGGCCGCTCGCAGTTGCTCGTTTATCACTTCATGTTCGGGCCGGACTGGAAGGCGGGCTGCCCGTCTTGCTCCGCGATCGCGGATGGCTTCGACGGTTTCGCCATTCATCTCGCGCATCACGATGTCGCGCTGTGGTGCGTGTCCCGTGCGCCCATCGAGAAGCTCGCGGCCTACAAGAAGCGCATGGGATGGCAGTTTCCATGGGCCTCCGCGCACGATGGCGACTTCAACTTCGACTTCAACGTGTCGTTCACCGAAGAGCAGCAGCGCGACGGCAGCATCGAATATAACTATGCGAAAAATCGCCACGCGATGGATCAGAAAGACCCGCCCGAAACCGTCAAGCAAGGCGCCGCCGATGTCGGCACGACCGCGCCCGCGTATTCGCTCGACAGACCAGGCTTGAGCGTCTTCGCGATGCAGGACGGCGACGTCTATCACACGTACTCGGCCTACTCGCGAGGTCTCGACAGTCTCTGGGGCATGTATCAGTGGCTCGATCGCGCGCCGAAAGGCCGCAACGAAACCGGCAACTGGTGGAAGCGTCACGACGAATATCCGGACTGACGGCGCGGGGCATCGCGCCGGTTAGGCAGAGCGATGCACGCGCGAATCGCGTAAATCGGTATGGCGTACGAACCCGAGCCGCAAACGCCGTATTAATTACCCATTTTTTTCGGATTATTTTTCTTCCTCTTTCTTCTACCTTGCTAACGATGCGAAAGATTTCGCATTGTGAAGCGGCCGCTGAAAATCGCCGACAAAATCGCCGATATAAACAAACGACGAAGCGAGAAGAAGATGAAAAACGCGCTGACGGTCTCCATTTGCCTGCCCACCTGCAACCGGCCCGAACTGATTGTGCAGTGCCTCGACTCCTGCCTCGCGCAGAAGTATCCGCACATCGAAATATTGATCGGGGACGACTCGCGTGACGATCTCACGCAGCAGCTCATCGCCGCGTGCTACGCGCACGACGCGCGCGTGCGATATGTACGCAACGACGTGCCGCTTGGGCAAGCACGCAATGTGTCGAGCCTCTTCGAGCGTGCGACGGGCGCGCTCGTCATGCTGATCCACGACGACGACTATCTCGTGCACGACGCCGTCGCGCGGCTCGCGGCGCTTTGGGCGACGTATCCGCATCTGCAAGTCGCGTTCGGCGATCAATACGAGGTCGATCCCGAAGGTCGCGTCGATGTCCATAAAAGCGCGGCGCTCAATGCGGCGTTCCATCGAAAACGGCGCGCGCAAGGCATGCAGCCGCTGCCAGGACGAACCGGTCTTGTGCAAATGTTCCCCAACAATGGCTGGATGGCGCTCGCGGCGCTCGTGCGGGCAGTGGGGTATCGCGAGGAAGTCGGCGCGTGCTGCGATTACGTGTTCGGCGCGCAGTTGTGTCTGGCGGCCAAGCATGTCTACTATCTGCACGAATACGTTTCGTACTATCGCGAGACGACGGCTTCCGTGTCGCGCAGCACGCGCCGTTCGGTCAGCGCGGCAGCGTTTAGCGCCTACCAGTTCGTTTCGGCGATGACGCTCGATCCATCGCTCGAAGCGGCGCGCGGCATCGCGTTGCGCCGGTTGGCGCCGATCGTCGTTTCGCTGCACGCGCGGCACGATGCGCCGCTCGCCGCGCTGCGCGTCGCCTTCGAACATCCCGATGCCTATACGTACGGCGCAAGTCTCAGGCTCTACTATCACCTCTTGCTGATCGTGCGCGCGCTCGTCGCCATGCGTAGCCGGCAGCGTTCAGGCACGCCGCGTTTTCCCTGATGCGCTGAATGTCCGAGGTTTTCGCACGGTCGATCTCAAAGCCGCGCAGTTATCGGTAACCGTTTCCCTAAAGGCCATCGCGTTGCGGTCGTTATACAGGCGGCCGGTGACATTTCACTGGCCGCGTGGCAGGCGAGAGCATCGTCGCGTGCCGGCGCGCGAACAAGATGCAGCCACCTTTGGGACGAATATGTTTTCCACAATCAAGGGCCGCCTCGCCCTCGCCATGACTCTGCTGAGCATGCTGCTCATCGGCATCGGGCTGGTCGGACTCGTCGGCATGAGCAAGTCCAACGAGACGACCCACGACCTCTTCACGAATGAAATGCCGAGCGCGGTGTCGGTCGGCAACGCGGAAATGTTCATGGCGCGCGAACGTCTGAGCTTCGATCGCGCGGCGCTGAACATCGGCACGAACGCGGCGGACGAGGCCATCGGCCGGGGCGCGCTGATGCGCAAGACTTCCGACGACGCATGGACGAAGTACGCCGCCCTGCCCCAGGCTCCCGGCGAAAAGCAGCTTGCGGACAAATTCAACGAGCAGCGTCTGCAAATGCAAAAGCTGCTCGACGAAGGCTATGCCGACGTGCGCGCGAAGGACCAGGCGAAAGTCACCGCCGACGCCGCCACGATGCAGGCCGCGTTCAACGACTTCGCGAAGACCGGCGTCGAGTTGCGCAAGCTGCAGTTCGACCAGGCGCAAAGCGACTACGACGCGAGCCAGGCGACCTTCGCCATGTTCCGCATGGTGTCGATCATCGCGATCGTGATCGGGCTCGCTGCATCGTCGTATTCGTGGTTCTCGCTGCGCCAGCGCATTGCGCGCCCGCTCGACGCCGCGCTCGAACAGTTCGGCGCCATTGCCGCAGGCGACCTGCGCCGCGATGTGCGCATCACCTCGAACGACGAAATGGGCCAGCTGCTGCGCGGGCTTTCGACCATGCAGGCGAGCCTCGTCGAAACCGTGCGTTCGGTGCGCTCGGGTAGCGAATCGATTGCATCCGCGACCAAGCAGATCGCGGCGGGCAACGTGGACTTGTCCTCGCGCACCGAGGAACAGGCGTCGGCATTGCAGGAAACCGCGTCGAGCATGGATGAGCTCACGGGCACGGTCAAACAGAACGCCGACAACGCGCGCCAAGCGAGCGTGCTGGCCGCCAATGCATCGGAGATCGCGGGCAAGGGCAGCCATGTGGTGTCGCAAGTGGTGACCACGATGGGCGAGATCAACCAGAGCTCGACGAAGATCGCGGACATCATCGCGATCATCGAAGGCATCGCGTTCCAGACCAACATTCTCGCGCTCAACGCAGCCGTGGAAGCGGCGCGTGCAGGCGAAGAAGGACGCGGCTTCGCGGTCGTGGCAGGCGAAGTGCGCTCGCTCGCGCAACGCTCGTCGGCGGCGGCGAAGGAGATCAAGGAACTGATCGATACCTCCGTCGAACGCGTGCAATCCGGCGCGGCGCTCGTCGATGAAGCCGGCCGCACGATGAACGACATCAGCAACGCCGTGCAACGCGTGACCGACATCATGGGCGAGATCGCGGCGGCATCGGAAGAACAATCGAGCGGTATCGAACAAGTGGCGCGCGCCGTGACGCAAATGGACGAAGTGACGCAGCAGAACGCGGCGCTCGTCGAGGAAGCGGCGGCAGCGGCGCAGTCGCTCGAAGATCAGGCGGGCGCGTTGCGTACCGCAGTCGAAATCTTCCGTCTGCATGACGAAGGCGCGCGCATCGCCGCTTGATCGTCTACTGGTTCACCCTGACGGCCCGCGTCTTCTCAAGGAAGCGCGGGCCGCGGCATTTTCGAAGCCGCTTTCAAGGACATAACCTGTGGTAATCGCCTCATAAGGCAAATTCAATAGACGGCTATCGCTGTTTTCTCCAGACTTCGGACGTCGGATCGATACACGATTCGCCCTCGATAAGAGCGCGCATGAAGCGCACAAGCCTCGGAGGAGACACGCTATGTTCCATCGACCCAAGGTCACCCGGTCGGTCCTCGCGCTCATGTGCGCGATGTCTTTCATCATGTATCTCGATCGCGTCAACCTGTCCGCCGCGGCAGGCCTGATTCGCGATGATCTTCATCTCAGCAATACCGATATCGGCTTCGTGTTCGGCGCCTTCGCCTACACCTATGCGATCTGCCAGGTAATCGGCGGATGGGTAAGCGATCGCTTCGGCGCGAAGACCACGCTCGTGCTGTGCGCGTCGATCTGGATCGTCGCCACGGTCGCGACGGGCTTCGCGGGCGGCGTCGTATCGCTCTTCTGCGCGCGCATGCTGCTCGGTGTCGGCGAGGGCGCGGCGCTTCCGGCGCAGGCCCGCGCGCTAGTCAACTGGTATCCGGCGCAAAAGCGCGGCTTCGTGCAAGGGCTCACGCATTCGTTCTCGCGCCTGGGCAATGCGCTGACGCCGCCGCTGATCGCGATTCTCGTCGCCTTTGCGTCGTGGCGTGCATCGTTCATTCTGGTGGGCGCGCTGACCGCGGTCTGGGTGCTGGTCTACGCGTGGTACTTCGCCGATAACCCGCGCAAGCATCGACACATCACGGCCGAGGAGATCGCCGAGCTGCCGCCCGAGAATAAGGTGGCCGTGGAGAAGACCCGCGAGCCGACGCCGTGGGGACGTCTCATCAAGCGCATCGGGCCGACCATGATGGTCTACTTCTGCTACGGCTGGACAGGCTGGCTCTTCTTCACGTGGCTGCCGACGTTCTTCATGCACGGACGCGGCCTCGATCTCAAGAGCTCGGCGCTTTTTTCAGCGGGCGTGTTTCTCTCGGGCGTCGTGGGCAATACGGCGGGCGGCGTGATCTCCGACCGCATTCTCAAACGCACCGGCAACGTGGTCGCCGCGCGGCGCAACATGATCATCGTCGCATTTCTCGGCGCGTTGATCTTTCTCGCGCCCGTCATGGTGGTGAAGTCCTTGCCCGTCATGGCAGGCTGCATGAGTCTGTCGTTCTTCTTCCTCGAAATGACCATCGGTCCCATCTGGGCCGTGCCGATGGACATCACGCCCAAGCACGTCGGGATTGCGAGCGGGCTCGTCAATGCGGGATCGGCCATTGCGGGCATCTTCTCGCCGATCGTGTTCGGCTTCATCGTGGACCGCACCGGAAGCTGGACCTTGCCGTTCGGCGGCTCGCTGGGACTGCTTGCGGTGGGTATCGTGATGACGTTCTTCATGCGACCCGATATCGAACTCGATCCGGCGAACGATGCCGATTCCTCGTTGCGCGATGCCGAAGGGAAACTGGCATTCGCGGATCGCCGATGACGGACGGCGACGGCATCTCGCGCTCGACACGCATAACGCGGCCGTGCCGTCGCCCTAACTAGGCTGCCCGAATCGCCTCGATGACCAGTTGCGTAGCCGGACTGATGCGCCGGTTACTGCGCAGGATCAACCCATAAGGCGCGAGCCGTCCACGCAGCGGCGTGGCAATGGAAGCGATGGTATCGAGCGAAGCGTAGTAGTCGGCAACCGAACTCGGCAGCACCGCCAACATATCCGAATCGCGCAACAGCGAAAGCGTCGTGAGAATGGAAGACGTCTCGACGGTGCTCACCGGCGGTGCGACGCGTGACTCCCTGAAAGTCTGATCGATGATCTCGCGCATCGGGCTTGGATGCGGCTGCACGATCCACGCATACCCCGCGAGCTCATCCAGTTTCGGGCGTCCGGCCGATTCGAGCACCGGATGCCCGGGCCGCGCGACAATCGCCAATGCCTCTTCGGCAAGCGTTTCGAAACTCAAGTCGTTGGCGGGAAACCCGTAGGGAATGCGCCCGACCACGATATCCAGTTGGTCCTGCTGCAAGGCTTGCACGAGCACATCGCTGGTATCGATCTGCACGGTGATATGCAGACGCGGATGCGCGTCCTTCAACTGTACGATCACTTTCGTCAACAGCTCGGGCGCGGGCGCCATGACCGCGCCAATCCGCACTTTGCCGATATCCCCCGCTTCGATGGCCGCGAGTTCTTCGCGCAACTCGTCGAGGTCTTCGAACACCACGCGCGCATAACGCATGACCGCTTCGCCATATACCGTGGCCTGCATGCCGCGCGCATGCCGCACGAACAGCGACGCGCCCATGGTGTCCTCCAGTTCCTTCAACGCCTTGGTCGCGGCGGGCTGCGTCATGGCGAGTTCGTCGGCGGCGCTGCGCAGAGACTCTGTTTCAGAGAGCGCCATCATCAGTTGAAGATGACGCAAGCGCAGGCGTTTGCGGATGGTATTGGCAGGCGCAATCATGTCGGCGATAACCCTGTGAGCGCTTTCCCGCGATAACCGCAGGAAATAACCCGATGCAAATTATTCAATAGTCAGTTATCGCGCAGTTTCGCACACTAGCGTCACCCGAAACAGCCGCGCAAACCCTTCCTCGCGCGGCCTTCCATCAAACAAGAAGGAGACATTCGCGATGAAGATCAAGCATATCCGTGCACGCGTATTCGAATGGAAAGGCAAGGTCGTGCCGCCGCAAGCGCACTTCTGCACGAATGCCGTGGACATTCTCTACGAACGCGGCGACGCCATGGGCTCGTTCCGCTTTCACCAATGGCTCGTGGTCGAAGTGGAGTGCGACGACGGCACCATCGGCATCGGCAATTGCGCGCTTGCGCCGCGCGTGGCCAAGCAGATCGTCGACGAATATCTCGCGCCTATCGCCATTGGCGAAGACCCGTTCGATCACGAATACATCTGGCAGAAGATGTATCGGCGCACGCTTGCCTGGGGGCGCAAGGGTATTGGCATGGCGGCGATCTCGGCTGTCGATATCGCCTTGTGGGACATCATGGGCAAGGCGGTGAAGAAGCCCGTCTTCAAACTGCTCGGCGGACGTACCAAGGAAAAGATCTGGTGCTATGCCTCGAAGCTCTACAACAACGACGACCGCGACGTGTTTCTCGCCGAAGCAAAGAGCTATCTCGACGACGGCTTCACCGCAATGAAGATGCGCTTCGGCTACGGCCCGAAAGACGGCCCGAGCGGCATGGCGAAGAACGTCGAACAGTTGCGTCTCTTGCGTGAACTCGCGGGCGACGACATCGACATCATGGTCGAATGCTATATGGGCTGGACGCTCGAATACGCCCGCAGAATGTTGCCGCGCCTGGCCGAATTCAATCCGCGCTGGCTGGAAGAACCGGTCATCGGCGACGATATCGAGGGCTATCAGGAACTGAAGAAGATGAACGTGATCCCGATCTCGGGCGGCGAACACGAGTTCACCATCTACGGCTTCAAGGACCTGCTCGAACGCCGCGCCGTGGACGTCATTCAGTACGACACGAATCGCGTGGGCGGCATCACGGCGGCGCGCAAGATCAACGCAATGGCCGAGGCGTGGTCCGTGCCGGTCATTCCGCATGCCGGACAGATGCACAACTATCACCTCACCATGTCGAGCGTGGCGAGCCCCATGTCCGAGTTCTTCCCGGTCTACGACGTGGAAGTGGGCAACGAGCTTTTCTACTACATCTTCGACGGTGAACCGCAACCGGAGAACGGCTATCTGCAACTCTCCGATGAAACGCCGGGCCTCGGCATCACGCTCTCGGACAAGTATCTGGATGACTTCAACATCATCGAATAACGCACGAACGATGGGCCAATGCAGCCCTCGACATCAAGGATTGGAGACACGCAATGGAAAGCAGAATAGAAGCGCCCGCGCTCGACGCGGTTACGTCGGAGCGCGCGACGAGCGTGCGCTGGCGCATCTTTGGCGTGGTGTTTCTCATCACGCTGATCAATCTCGTCGATCGCATCTCGCTTTCCATCGCGATGCCCACCATCGCCAAGGAATACGCGCTCTCGCCCGCCATGCAGGGGCTGATCCTGTCGAGCTTCTTCTGGTCGTATGCGCTGTTGCAGATACCGGGCGGATGGCTCATCGACCGCTACGGTCCGCGCAAGATCATCGCGGGCGCGACGGTGTTGTGGGGCATTTTCCAGACCTTGATGGGCGCTGCCGGCGGCGGTCTGTCGATGCTGTTCCTGCGTGTGGGTCTGGGCGGCGCCGAAGCACCGCTCTTTCCCGCCGGCAGCAAGCTCAATGCATTGTGGCTCTCGAAGAAAGAGCGCGGTCGCGGCGCCGTATTGATGGATGCGGGCTCGCCATTGGGCGCGGCCATCGGCGGGCTTGCAATCTCCAATCTCATCCTCGCGTTCGGCTCGTGGCGCATGGCGTTCGTCGTGGCGGGCATCGCGACCATCGCGGCGGGCTGGCTCGCATGGCGCTATCTGCGCGACGATCCCGCGAAGCATCCCTTCGTGAATGGCGCGGAACTCGCGCGAATTCGTGACGGCGCGGCCCCGGTCGCCGCGAGCGTCATCGCCGAGGAACCCTTGCCGCTGCGCTCGACCATCGCCATGTGCGTCGGCCGCATGAGCTGGGCGATGATCTTCTTCGGGCTCATCACGTGGGGACCGAGCTATCTGACGCAAGCGCGCGGCTTGAGTCTTTCGCAGATCGGCGCGGCCACGTTCTTCATCTTCTTTTCCGGCGCTTTGGGCTCGCTGTCGGGCGGCTTTCTCTGCGATGCACTTTGCACGCACGGCTTCTCGCGCGGCAAGGTGGTCAAGAGCATGATCGCGCTGTCGGGCATCACGACGCTTGCCGTATTCGCCGCGCTGCCGACCATTCAGTCGCCGGTGAGCGCGGTCGCGGTGCTGTGCGCGGCGTCGTTCTTGCTGATGTGGGGTAGTCTCTACTGGAGCCTGCCTTCGTTGCTCGCGACGCCGGGGCGCGTCGGTCTGCTCGGTGCATGCATGAACTGCGCGGGCAGCGTCGGCGGCATCTCGGTTCCGCTCATCACCGGTTTCATCCTGCAGCGAACCGGTTCGTTCGATACGGTGCTGCATTTCTACAGTGCCTGCGCGCTGGTGTATATCTTCGGCTCGATCGCCATCGATCTGCGCCGTACCCGCTAAAAAACCCAAAGGTTGATCCGTCATGAAACCTCGCATTGCTGTCCTTCTCGGCGACCCCGCCGGCATCGGCCCCGAACTCATCGCGCGCCTCGTTGCACGGCCGGAAAATCGCAAGCGTGCCGATCTGCTCATCATCGGCGACCGGCGCGAACTCGATCGCGGCATGGAGATCGCGCGGCAAC
This sequence comes from Caballeronia sp. HLA56, assembly GCF_054655155.1. Classification (NCBI taxonomy): domain Bacteria; kingdom Pseudomonadati; phylum Pseudomonadota; class Betaproteobacteria; order Burkholderiales; family Burkholderiaceae; genus Caballeronia; species Caballeronia sp. HLA56. The sequence goes on from NZ_BAAHOB010000002.1 coordinate 162,319, forward strand.
GTTTCGATTACACCGTGGTGAACGATGAAGCCGCCGCCGCGCGCGGTACCGACGTGCCTTCGCTCATCGACTTCCGCCTGCCCGACGACGCGCCTTACGAGCCCGCCGTATCCACGGAACGCGGCGGACGCTACAGCCTGGAAGCGTTCAAACAAGCCCTGCAACTGACGCGCGCGAACCGCACCAACGCCATGTTGTTCGCGCCCGTCAACAAGACCTCGCTGCACATGGCGGGCATGGACACGAACGACGAGATGGAATGGTTCGCGCATCAGCTCGACTATGCCGGCGCATTTTGCGAATTCAACGTGCTCGATGAACTGTGGACCTCGCGCGTCACGTCCCACATTGCATTGAAGGACGTGAGCGCGCGGCTTTCTGACGAACGCATAGTCGGCGCGGTGCAGTTGATTCACGACGGACTCAAACGCGCCGGCATCGCGGCGCCTCGCATCGCGGTCTGCGGCTTCAATCCGCACAACGGCGACAACGGCGCATTCGGCCGCGAAGAGATCGATGTCATCACGCCGGCCGTGGAGCATGCACGCGCGCTCGGCTACGACGCGCAAGGCCCCTTTCCCGCCGACACCATCTTCGTGCGTGCACGCGACCAAAAGGTCTTCGATGGCGTCGTCACCATGTATCACGACCAAGGCCAGATCGCGATGAAGCTCATGGGCTTCTGGCGCGGCGTCACGGTGCACGGCGGCTTGCCTGTGCCCATCGCGACGCCCGCGCACGGCACCGCGTTCGATATCCACGGCAAGGGTTCCGCCGATGTCGGCGCTACACAGAAGGCCTTCGATATTCTCGTGCGCATGGCACAAGACCGCGTGAGCTAAGAGCCCATGATGCACGCCCATATCGATGCCTTGCGCGAGCGCTTCCTGCAAAGCGGCGACGATGCCGACCTGCCTGTCGTCGATGCGCATCATCATTTCTGGGACCTCGCGAACAACTATCATCCGTGGCTGCGCGATCTGCCGCGCATTCCGTTCCGTTATGGCGATTACGCGGCCATCTGCCATGACTTCCTGCCCGACGATTACTTTGCGCAGGCGGCGAGTCATCGCGTGGTCAAGACGGTGATGATGGAAGGCGAATGGGACGCGCGCGATCCGCTCGGCGAAGCGCGCTGGGCGAGCGCGCTCAACGCGCGCACCGGCCTGCCCAATGCAATGGCCGGGCAAATCTGGCTGGATCGCGAAGACGTGCGCGCGGTGCTTGATGGATATCGTGGTTTGCCGCTCGTGCGCAGCGTGCGTCATAAGCCCAAGACCGTGCCGCGCGCGGAGCATCGCGCGGATTTCTCGGCAGCGGGTTCCATGCGCTGCGAACGATGGCGGCGTGGTTACGCGCTGCTCGCGGCATATGATCTGATGTTCGAACTGCAGGCTCCGTGGTGGCATTTCGCGGAAGCGGCCGAACTTGCGCGCGACTTTCCCGATGTGAAGATCATCGTGAATCACACGGGCTTACCGGCCGATCGCAGCGAGGAGGCGTTGCGCGCATGGCGCGCCGCGCTCGATACGCTCGCGCGCTGGCCCAACGTGTGGCTCAAGATATCCGGCATCGGCGAAGCGGGGATAAACTGGAGCGTGGAGCGCAACGGGCCGGTGGTCTGCGAGGCCATCGCGAGCTTCGGCGTCGAGCGCTGCATGTTCGCGAGTAATTTTCCGGTGGATAGCCTTGTCGTTTCGCTGGACAATCTTTTCAGCGGCTTCAAGGCGATGGTCGCGCACCGAACGCCCGCGGAAAGACTGGCCCTTTTCCACGACAATGCCAGCGCCCTCTATCGCATCTAAATTCAGGAGACAACAATCAATGGCAGCTCCCCTTTATCGCGGCGTGTTCCCCGTCGCGCCTACCATCTTCGACGACGCAGGCAAGCTCGATCTCGAAGGCCAGAAGCGCGCCATCGACTTCATGATCGATGCCGGTTCGAACGGCTTGTGCATTCTCGCGAACTTCTCGGAGCAGTTTGCGCTGACGGACGCAGAGCGCGATGCCGTGCAGCGCACCGTGCTGGAACATGTCGCGGGCCGCGTGCCGGTGATCGTCACGACGACGCATTTCAGCTCGCACGTTTGCGCCGAACGCAGCCGCGCGGCGCAGGACGCAGGCGCGGCCATGGTCATGGTCATGCCGCCTTATCACGGCGCGACTATCCGCGTGAGCGAGCGCGGCATTCAGGATTTCTACGCGAAGGTGTCGGACGCCATCGACATTCCGATCATGATTCAGGATGCGCCCGTCGCGGGCACGCCGCTGTCCGCGCCCTTTCTCGCGAAGCTCGCGCGTGAAGTCGAAAACGTGTCGTACTTCAAGATCGAAACGGCGCAGGCTGCGTCGAAGCTGCGCGAGCTGATCGAACTCGGCGGCGATGCCATCGTCGGCCCGTGGGATGGCGAAGAAGCGATCACGCTGATCCCCGATTTCGATGCAGGCGCGACCGGCGCGATGACGGGCGGCGGCTACCCCGACGGCATCCGCAAGATCGTCGATGCCTACGCTGCCGGCAACACCGACGAAGCCGCCGAGTTGTATCAGCAATGGCTTCCGCTCATCAATTACGAGAACCGTCAGTGCGGGCTTGCCGCATGCAAGACGCTGATGAAGGAAGGCGGCGTGATCGGCTCGGACGCGGTGAGGCATCCGCTTGCGCCGATGCATCCTAAAGTGCGCGAAGGCTTGCTCAAGGTGGCGCGAAAGCTCGACCCGCTGGTGCTGCGCTGGGGGCACTGACGCTGCTTTAATGGCCTGAAGTCCGCCGCTACTTCGCGCGGTCGATGAGCTGCCGTGCGGTCTCCGTCGCGAGATCCGCATGCAGCTCGGCCCACTTCCCGAGCAAGGTGGCGTCGTCGGTAAAGAAGATTGGCGGCTCGATCCAGGCTTGCACCTTGCCGTCTTTCGACGATGCTTCGAACACGCGCAGATCGGGGTCGTCGCTGACGCCCGCGCGAAGCAGCTCGCGAAACGACAGCGATTCGCGTACGCGCACTTCATGCACCGGCACTTCGCGAAGAATGGAGACGGCCGCGCGCGCGATGCGCAAGGCGCTCTCTCGTCCATCGGCCATCAATAACACGGTGACGCCGCCTGGCGCCGACAACGCCAGGCGAAAGAGTGCAAGTCTGCATCGTTCGCTCAGGCGCGTGCTCATCGAACGGGTTCCATGCCATGACGTTGCATGACAGCGCCGGCTTCCGGAGAACTCAGGTAAGCAAGAAGGGAGCGCGCGAGCACGGGTTCGCGCGCGGCCGTGCACACGGCGCCCTGAAATACCGTGAGCGTCTGAATGTCCGCGGGCAACGGACCCACTACGTCGATGCCCGCGACGCCGATCAGCTCGCTCATCTGCTGAAAGCCCAGCTCCACTTCTCCTTGCGCGATAAGTCCGCCCACGGCCACGCCGGGCGGCGCCTGCACGATACGCGACGACACCTCCTGAAGCACGCCCCAGCGCTCGAACAGCCGCATGAGATACGCGCCGCTCGGCCCGGTCGAATAGCCGATACTGCGCGCGGCCAACACTGCGTGACGCACGGCGCTTTCGTCGTCGATGGAGGGATGCGGCGCGCCCGCCTTCACCGCGACGGCCACGCCCGAACGCGCGATATTCACGCGGCTCGCCGGATCGATACGTCCCGCTTCGGCAAGACGCTCGATGGCGTTCGCGGCCAGCACGACGATATCGAACGCCTCGCCTTCCTCGATACGCCGCAACGCCGCCACGCCGCCCGTCGATTCGATCGCGACCGGCTTCGCGAATGCGCTTGCATAAGCATGGGCGAGATCGGCTAGCAGATGCTTCGTCGCCATCGACGAGATGCCGGTAATCGTCGTTGCCATATCAGTCGATGTAGCGCAGGCCCGCGCGTTGCAGCGGCTCGCGCATGTTGTACATGTCGAGACCCAGCACGCCGCTCGCGAGCTTGTCGCGCTTCTCTTCTTCCAGCGCTTCGCGCGCGCTCGCCTTGTCGAGCACCTGTCTCGCCGATGCAGCCGGCACCACGACCACGCCATCGTCGTCGGCGACGATCACATCGCCGGGAGTAACCCATGCGCCCGCGCAGACCACCGGAATGTTGACCGAGCCAAGCGTCGCCTTGACCGTTCCCTTCGACGAGATCGCGCGGCTCCACACGGGAAAGTTCATTGCGGTCAGCACACGCACGTCGCGCACGCCGCCGTCGATGACGAGCGCACGCGCACCGCGCGCCTTGAAACTCGTCGCGAGCAAGTCGCCGAAGAAGCCGTCGGTGTTGTCGGTGGTGCAGGCGGCCACGACGATATCGCCGGGCTGAATCTGTTCGGCGGCGACGTGCAGCATCCAGTTGTCGCCGGGTTGCAGAAGGACCGTCAGCGCCGTGCCGCTCACCTGAGCGCCCGCATAGATGGGCCGCATGTACGGCTTCAACAGACCGACGCGCCCCATGGCTTCATGCACGGTCGCCGAGCCGAGCGCGCCGAGTTTCGTCGCGGCCTCTGCGTCCGCGCGATCGATGTTGCGATAAACCACTCCGAGTTCGACCATGTTCAACGTCCCTTTGACTTGAGCGCCGTATCGAGGCGCGGATACACACGGCGCGCGTTGCCTTCGTAGATCTTGTAGCGCGCTTCGGGTTCGATCTGCGCGGCTTCGACATAGCGCTTCGTATCGTCGAAATACTGTCCCGTTTGCGGGTCGATGCCGCGCACCGCGCCGATCATCTCGCTCGCGAAGAGGATGTTGTCGACGGGAATCACGCGCGTCAGCAGGTCGATGCCCGGCTGGTGATACACGCAGGTATCGAAAAAAATGTTCTTCAGCAAATGGTCTTCGAGCAGCGGCTTTTTCAGTTCCTGCGCCAGCCCGCGAAAACGACCCCAGTGATAAGGCACTGCGCCGCCGCCATGCGGAATCACAAAACGCAAGCTCGGAAAGTCGCGGAACAGGTCCGAGGTCAGGCACTGCATGAAGGCGGTCGTGTCCGCGTTCAGATAATGCGCGCCGGTCGTGTGAAAGCACGCGTTGCAACTCGTGCTCACGTGGACCATCGCGGGAATATCGTACTCGACCATCTTTTCGTAGATGGGATACCAATAACGATGGGACAGCGGCGGGCTCGTCCAGTGACCGCCGGACGGGTCCGGGTTCAGATTGATGGCGACATTGCCGTATTGCTCGACGCACTTCACGAGTTCGGGAATGCACGTCGCCACATCGACGCCAGGGCTTTGCGGCAGCATCGCGGCGGGGACGAAGTGATCGGGGAACAACTCGCTCACGCGAAAGCACAGCTCGTTGCAGATCGCGGCCCATGTGCTCGACACGTCGAAGTCGCCGATATGATGCGCCATGAAACTCGCACGCGGACTGAAGATGGTGAGGTCGAGCCCGCGTTCGCGCATCAGGCGAAGCTGATTGCTCTCGATCGACTCGCGCAATTCGTCGTCGCTGATACGCAGTTCGGAAACCGCCGGCCTCTCCGAAGGATTGTTGATGCCGGCAATCTGCCGGTTGCGCCACGCTTCCAGCGCCTTGGGCGCGGTGGTGTAGTGGCCGTGAATGTCGATGATCATCCTTGCTCCAGAAAACTAGTGTGCAGCGGCGTTCGTTTGCGGCGCGGGTTCGCCGGCGCGCGTTTTCTGCGCGACAAGAATGGCGACGGCGGCAAGCGTGGCGGGCACGGCGAGCATCGCGAGGATCGCGCCGAACTGCCAGCCCAGACCGAGCAGCGCGCCGCCGATGGCCGAACCGAAGATGCTGCCGAAGCGTCCCATGCCGAGCATCCAGCTCACGCCGGTGGCGCGCGCCACGGTCGGATAGCGTCCCGGCGCGAAGGCGTTGAGGCCGGTCTGCGCGCCGCTCATGCAAAAGCCCGCGGCGAACACGAGCACGGCGAGCGACGACGACAACGCGCCGATCCACGCAAGCCCCAGCACGCACACCGCGCCGCCGAGATACGCCGCGCTGATGACAGGCGCGGGCCGCGTCTTGTCCATGATGAAGCCGACGATGATCGCGCCGATGGTGCCGCCGATCTGGAACATCGCCGTGATGTTGGCGGCGGCGGAAACCGTGAGACCCGCATCCTTCATCAAGGTGGGCAGCCAGCCGGTCAGCAGATAGATCACGAGCAGGCCCATGAAGTACGTGACCCACAACGCGGCGGTCATGAAACCGTAGCCTTGCGAGAACAGCACGCCGATAGGCTTCTTGGTCGGCAGCGGCGGTTCCGTCGATACGAAGACTTCATCGCCCTTGAAGCGCTCGCCGCAGACACGTCCGAGCACCGCGCCGATCCGTTGCGAGGTCGCGCCGCGCACCGACATGAGACGCGCCGATTCGGGCAGCAGCCAGATTTGCAGCGGAATCAACACGAGCGGCAACGCGCCGCCGAAGATCAGCACCGAGCGCCAGCCGTGCTCGGGAATCAACCAGCCGGCGACGAAACCGATCAGCGCGGAGCCGAGGTTGAAGCCCGTGAACATGATGGTGATGAGCAGCGAGCGCTTGCGCTGCGGCGCGTATTCGGAGAGCAGCGTCGTGGTGTTGGGCATGGCCGCGCCAAGACCGATACCGGTCAGCAAGCGCAGGAGCGCCATCGACGAGGGCGAATTGGTGAACGCCGTCGCGATGGTAAAGACGCCGAACAGGAACACCGAGGTGATCAGCACCCACTTGCGGCCGATGCGGTCCGAAGCCGGTCCCGCCGTCAACGCGCCGATCACGAGTCCGATGGGCGCGGCGCTCATCACGAGTCCGAACGCGGGCCGCGAGATGTGCCAGTCGCCGATGATCGAGGGCGCCACGAAACCCATGATGGCGACGTCCATGCCGTCGGCCGCGACGACGAGAAAGCACAGCGCGACCAGCAACCACTGGTACGCCGAGATGGGCCTCGCGTCGATGAAGCCCTTGATGTCGATGGTTTTACCGCTGTTCATGTTCGTCTCCGTGTTGCATCGTTTTGGCCGTCAAGCCTTGTTCTTCTCTTCTTCGTCCCAGGCGAGATTGCCCGCGCCCTTGCCCGCCACCGAGTAGAGCGCGCCGGGCGCATTGCGCGTCTTCTGGAATTCCTCGAGCGTTTCGCCGCGCATCGCCGCATAAATATGCAGGTTCGAGATGCCCGTCACCGCGCCCAGCTTTTCGAGCATGAAAAAGATCACGCCGTAGTGAAGAAGACCGCGCCAGTCGCGGCGGCGCAGAAGATCGCGCTCCTGTTCGCTCAGACCCGCTGCTTCGTAGCTCGCCTCCTCGTCGGCCTTGAACGCCTCGCGATGCGCGGGCTCGACCATGCGATGCAGATAATCGTTGATGCGATAAGCCCGCACCGCCGTTTCGATGCTGAACGGATACGTGCCTTGCAGCTTCTCGACATCGGTGAGTTGCACGGCCATCTTCTGGCGATGACGTTCGAGTATCGCGGGCTTCGTCTCGCTGTCCTCGCCTTCGTAGATGGCGGTCGCGATACCGGCCATCGACGGAAGGTAGTAGCTGCGGTGCTTGCACACGACGTTGTTCGACAGCGCGCCGCGCATGGTCAGCCACATGATCACTTCAGCGCCTTCGAAGCCGCCGAGTTCCGCGTATTCGGCCAGCGTCATGTCGGCGAGTTGCTCGGGGTCGCGCTCGAAGAGATCGAGGAAGCGGTGATCCCATTCCGTGTTGTTGAAGCCCGCGCGTTCGCCGTGAACCTGATGCGACAGGCCGCCCGTCGCGATGATCGCGACCTTGAGGTCTTCCGGATAACTTTCGATGGCGCGGCGCAGCGCCTGACCGAGCTTGTAGAAACGCCGCGCGCTCGGCACGGGCAGTTGCAGCACGCCCATTTGCAGCGGAATCAGTTGCATCGGCCAGTCGGGCTTGTGCGGGGTAAGCATCGAGAGCGGCGAGAAACAGCCGTGATCGAGCGGCTTGTTCTGGAAGAACGACATATCGAACTCGTCGGTCATGAGCGAGTTGCCGATGTGCGCCGCGAGCGCGGGATGCCCCTTGATCGGCGGCAGATCGCGCGCGCCGCCGCCTTCGTCCGCGACGCGCCATTCCGGACCGACGCCGAGCGCGAAGGCCGAGTAGTGATCGAAAAAGAACGACGTGATGTGGTCGTTGTAGATCGTCACGACCACATCGGGGCGCTTCTCTTCGAGCCATGTGGCGAGCGGCGCGAAGTTTTCGAAGATGGGAGCCCATACCGGGTCGTCGCGCTTGTTCTTGTCGAACGCGAAACCGATGGTCGGGGTATGCGAGGCAGCAATGCCGCCGATGATGCGAGCCATTGTGATGCTCCTTCGGGTGCCGGGCGACGCGTTACGCGTCCATCGGCAGCGGTGTCTGGTGCGGAAAACTGAATGGAAGATAGCGGCTGGCGGCAGCGCGGGAAACTACGCGTAAACCATGAAGATGGGCGCGATTCGATACGTCCGACGACGTTCGATGCCTTTGCTTGCTCGGGTTTGGCGAGCGATCGGCTGGCTGCGTGATGCGGCGTCCGATAAATAAAACTGATGCGCGAAGAAGGAAGACGCAAGGTCGCCCGACCGCCCGCTTATTCGCGGACGGATTGGCACGAACATGCGCGATCTAGGCCTCGTGCGCGAGGCGCGAGCGCAGTGCGATAGCCAGCGGGAAAATGGCGATGGCCGTGAGAGCCGTGGCAAGCGTGGCGCCGTGCACGCCGATCCGGTCGCCGAGGAAACCGTAGATGACCGGCGAGATCGCGCCCGACGCAATGGTGCCGGTATAGAAAAGCGCAAAGGCCCGCTCGGCTCCGTCGAGTGGCGCCAGTTCCGGCACGGTGCCGTAGAGCACGGACGAGGTGCCATTGAGCATCACGCCGAGGAGCGGCAGCAAGACCATCGCGACGCTCAGCGGGCAGAGCATCACCGCGACGATGCAGGCCGCCGTGCCGCCCTCGGTTGCGAGCACGGTGCCGATCACGCCCAGCCGCGCGCCGAGCCATCCGCAGGCGAACTTGCCGGCCGCGCCGCCGATGAAAACCAGCGCGAGCGCCGTGCCCAGCATCGGTGGAGAGATGCCCTTCTCTTTCAGCAAGAACGGCAGGAACGTCAGCAGGCCCATGCGGACGCTGGTGTCGAGCACGCCTATCGAGAGCAGCATCGAAAAACCTCGTCCTGAGCCGCCGCGGTTGCCGCTGGATTGCGCATCGGCGGCCGGCGTGCTTCTCGGTACGACAGGGAAGAAAAGTGCAATGGATACAGCGACGACGCAACCCAGGACCGACATGATCCAGAGCGCGTGACGCCAGGGCATCAGCGTAACGAGAAGAGAGATTGCGGCCGGCAATGCCGATTTGCCGAGATCGCCGGAGAAGTTGTAGACGCTCAAGGGGCCGCGCGCGCGGCGGCCATAGACGCGCGACACCGCGCCCGATGCAATGGGATGCTGCGTGCTCGACCCGCTTCCCGATACCGCCAACGCCACGCACAAACCGAGCAGGCTTCCCGACATACCCGCGAGCGCGTAGCCACCGGCTGCGAGCAACGTGCCGAGCGCAAGCGTCGCCCGGCTGCCAAGCCTTTGCGCCAGACGCCCGGCCGGTATCTGGAGACTCGCCATGGTTCCGGCATAGACGCCGCGCAGCATGGCGAGCGCGCCATACCCCAGACCGAAGTCCGCCTGCCACACCGGCAGCAACGCGTAGATCATGTCCGTGTAACCGTCGTGCAGCGCGTGTGCGACGCAGGACAGCCAAAGCACGCGCGAAGGTAGAAGCGCGGTCCGGTCGGTTTTAAGCAGAGACGGCAAGGAAAACGGAATAAAGCGCATGAGTGTCCCGGACGACGGCGTGACGAGGCCTAAAAGACAATTTTATGACTCGAGGAAGGCGCCTTCAATTGACGTAAGATCGCGTCAATGGAGAGATAAAGTCACGCCATGGACGAACCAGCAAATCTGGCGCAGGACCGGGACAGGCTGCCGCCGCTCAACGCGTTGCGCAATTTCGAGGCGGTCGCCCGGCATGGAAGCTTCGCCGCGGCGGCGGCCGACCTGCATGTCACTCATTGGGCGGTCGGCAAGCAAATACGGCTGCTCGAAGACTGGTTCGGCGTACCGTTGTTCGAGCGGCGCGCGCGCGGCGTTCAGCTTACCGATGAAGGCGCGGCACTCCTCAACGACGTGAGCAGCGCGTTCGAACGTCTCACACGCGGGGCAGTGCGCCTCAGGCACGACGAATTCACGCGCCGCGTGTCCGGCGTCGTGCGCGTGAACGCGCTGGCGAGCTTCGCGTTGTGCTGGCTGCTGCCGCGTCTCGCCGATTTTCAGGCGCGCTTTCCCGATATCGACGTCAGGTTGTCGACCACGTCGCGCAAGTTGCGGTATATCGGCGATGCCTTCGATATCGGCATACGCTCGGGTCATGAACAAGGCGCGGGCGTCGTATCGCGCTCGTTGATGGCCGATGTGCGCTTGCCGGTGTGCAGCCCCGCGCTGCTGCGTCAGCGTCCCATAGCAAGCGTCGCGGATCTGCGTCATCACGCGCTGCTGCATTCCGCCAGCACGCGCACGAGTTGGTCGTCGTGGCTCAAGGAGGCGGGCGCGGCGGACTTGCGCGCGGCCCGGCACGTCGAGTTCGAGCACACATTTCTGCAACTCGCTGCTGCAGCGGAGGGGCTCGGCGTGGCGCTCGCGTCGTTGCCGCTGATCGGACGCGATATCGCCGAAGGCCGACTCGTATGCCCGATCGCGGCGCCGGCGTGGCGCGCGCCCGATTACACACTGGTGATCAACGCAGACCGCGTCGGGGATGACGCCGTGGTTTCCTTCGAGAAGTGGATCATGGCGAGCGCGGGAGGTGCCGGAAGTTAAAGAAGCGCGTTCCATCGTCCGATATATTGAAGGCCGGCGCGCGATGGCAAGCGGTCGCTTCAAAGACCAACTTTTCAGACGAACGAAACATGATCAAAATTCACGAGGCGGGACAGCCGGCGAACGGCCCCGTTCGCTGCGGTGGCTGCAATAGCCCCGAAGTGGCGCAGATCGAAATGGCCTTTGCGTTTCAGCCTATCGTCGACGTGCGGTCGGGCAGTCCCTATGCCTACGAGGCGCTCGTACGCGGGCCGAATGGCGAATCGGCCGGTTCGGTGTTGTCGCAGGTCGACGACTCGAACCGTTATAACTTCGATCAACGTTGCCGCACGACTGCAATCGAGCAGGCGGCAAGCATGGGCATGGACAGCTTTCTGTCGATCAACTTCATGCCGAACGCGGTTTATCAGCCTGCGGCATGCATTCGCAGTACCTTCGAGGCCGCCGAAAAACACGGCTTCCCGGTGAATAAGATCATCTTCGAAACCATCGAAGGTGAAAACATCATTAGCCGTTCGCATCTGGTGCAGATTTTCCGCGCGTATAAATCGTTCGGCTTTCAAACCGCGATCGACGATTTCGGCGCGGGTTATTCAGGGCTCACACTGCTCGCCGACTTTCAGCCGGACTTGATCAAGCTCGACATGGCATTGGTGCGCGACATCGACACCGACACCGTGCGTCAGCGGATCGTTGCCGGCGTCTTGAAGATTTGCAGTGATCTGGGAATTCGCGTGATCGCGGAAGGCATCGAGACGCAAGGCGAGCGCGATTTTCTGGAAGCAGCCGGCGTGAGCCTGATGCAAGGCTATTTGTTCGCCAAGCCCTCGTTCAAAGAGATGCCCGCGATTGCCAATGTGCGTTAATGCCGGGTGCAAAATGTTGAAAGCCGCGCTTGGGACGTTGCTAATCGTTTTGGCGGGATGCGCGGTGCCTGGTGCGCCGGCGTCGCCGGAGAATAGCGTTGGAGCCGAAGGGTCGGCCACCCAAGCTCCGGCATCGACTGATCATTCACATTCAGAGCGTGTCGAGGCGCCGCGCAGAAATCCGAAGATGTATGGGCCGCCAGGCGAGTGATTGATGTCGGGCGCGCTACGCTTCGGTCCGCTCGACTACGAATCTGCAGAATCGGCCATGCCATTTGAACGGGGCATTTGGTTTTGTCCCCCGACGCTTTGCGCTACGCCGTCCGCGCTCCATTCCCGCTCAACCACCCATCAACGCATCGTCGTCTTGAGCAAATCGCCTGCGGTGCTCAACATCCCGCTCGCAATCTTGCCCGAGTCGATCTTGTAGGTTCCATCACGCAGAGCCGCCTTGATCGATTCGACCTTCGCCGCGTCGATGTCCGCGCCGCCCGTGACTTGCATCGACGACAACGAGGACAACGTCACTTTCGAGCTGGTTGCGCTGGTCGCGCTGGTTTGCTGCACGCCGCCCGTAGCCTGCACATCGCGTTTGCTTGCTACTCGAAAGGTGTCGGATTGGAGTGCGGCGGGCGTGTTGTTCGATTCGATCTTCATGGCTTTGGCTCCTTGTCTGTTGAGTTCTTTAACGGAGTGGGGCTTGAAATCTTTACCAAGCCCGGCGGCCTGCCGACACCCTCGCAACCTCGTCCAGCCCGCAAAGCCTTATCCAGTAAGCCTCCCGTGTATTTGCAACAAATTGAAACAAAGTGTGAGGAATCGCACATAGACCGGACCTGGCGTCCGTGAGGGGCAAGAAATTTCCGAACGTACTAGACGACTGGTCTACTGCACGCTAAAGTCCACCTATGCCTACCGCAAACACATCAGAAACCGTCGACGTCCGCGAAAACATCATTGCCGTTGGTCAACGGTTGATCGGCGCCAAAGGCTTTTCCGCCGTCGGCCTGAATGAGATTCTCACGGAAGCCGGCGTGCCGAAGGGCTCGTTCTATCATTATTTTGGCTCCAAGGATGCGTTCGGCGTGGCGCTCCTGGAAAGCTATTTCGAGGACTATCTGAACGACCTCGACCAGACGCTAGCGCAGCCCGGACTGAGCATGGCGCAGCGGCTGACGAACTACTGGAGCATCTGGCAAGAAACCCAGTCCTTCTTCGATTGCCAGGGCAAATGTCTTGCGGTCAAGCTCGGCGCCGAAGTGGCGGACATGTCGGAGGCCATGCGCGCCACGTTGAAGCGCGGCACGGCAGGGATCGTTCGCCGTCTTGCAAGTGCAATCGAAATCGGTGTGGCGGAAGGCTCGCTTTCGATCGAAGGTGATCCGCAAAGCGTCGCGCAGAGCTTGTATCAACTGTGGCTCGGCGCCAGCATCATGGTGAAGATTGTTCGCAACACGCAGCCGTTTGAAGTGGCGACGACGACAACGCAGCAGATCTTGCGACTTGCTCCCTGACGAAGCAGGGAGCAAGGTGCCATCACTTCCTTAGAGGTGCTCTTTTTGAAGCATTTACTAGACGACTGGTCTACTAACCCCATCAACCTTCTTAACGGTTTCGCCTTACTCACCCACGGAGATGCAACATGAAAGTGCTCATGGTTCTGACCTCGCATGACCAACTCGGCAACACGGGCCGCAAGACGGGTTTCTGGCTCGAAGAGCTGGCCGCACCCTACTACGCCTTCAAGGATGCGGGCGCGGAAATCGTGCTGGCATCGCCTAAAGGTGGTCAACCGCCGCTCGACCCGAAAAGCAACGAGCCGGCCAATCAGACGGAGATGACACATCGTTTCGAAGCCGATTCGCAGGCTACCGCGCAGCTTGCCAGCACGGTAAAGCTCGATCTCGTCTCGCAAGCCGATTTCGATACCGTGTTTTATCCGGGCGGTCATGGTCCGCTCTGGGACCTGGCCGAAGACAAAAACTCGATCGCCCTGATCGAAGCCTTCTTGGCCGCTGGCAAGCCTGTCGCGCTGGTCTGCCACGCACCTGGCGTGCTGCGCCATGTCCGCACGCCGGAGGGCGCACCGCTTGTCGAAGGCAAACGAGTCACGGGCTTCACCAACTCCGAGGAAGCCGCGGTCGGACTGACCGATGTCGTGCCGTTCCTCGTTGAAGACGAACTCAAGGCGAAGGGCGGCATCTATTCGAAGCTCGAAGACTGGGCACCTTATGTCGTCACCGATGGCCTTTTGATTACCGGGCAGAACCCGGCTTCATCGTCGTCCGCTGCGGCGACGTTGATGAAGCACCCGGCGCTCGCCGCGCAATAACCGACGTCGACGTTACCGGCGCGCGCGGCCATTGGGCGGCCGCGCGCCATGGAACCCACGCTCGTGTCAGGACTCGCGATGCACGGGCAAATTGCCCGGCGCGTGAACTCATCGATCCCACATCACGAAACCAGCCCGCGTGTCGTGAGAAATCCTGCTGCGTGGCAGCATGCACGCGTTGCACATAGCCCCGGTGCGTTTCTCATCGCGAAATTTCTTCTCCAAGGTCCTGATTCCACGCGCAAATTTAGTCGTCATTCTCCCCGATGCAGCGCCACGCTTAAGGGCTACGCTCTTATATAAGAGGCAGCCGCAGTCACGGCGCTTGCCCAACGCTTCCTACAACGCCGGAGTCATCATGATGCAAATCTACGTTGAACCCTTGCCCAAGGGCCGATGGGGCCCAATCGATGGATACACACTCGAGTATCCCGACGGCACGAAGATCACCGAGCAGGTGTTCAGTTCAGAAAAGCTCGCGGTCAGCGAAATCAGGCTGCGCGGCTATACGCCCTTGCTGGCGAAGGTGCGTATCACGGACAAGGGCGAGCCGGAGCACTGGGAAAGCGTCGAGTGACGCATCGTCGATACGAACGTGCTTCGCCGATTTTCTTTCGCGAAGCACGTTTTATTTTTGTGATATTGCTGCTTCATCCGGAACGCAAATAACGGCGCGGCTACATGGCCGATGGAGAAGCGATGCGACGAGGACCCTTCAGCGAAGCCGGCAGAAAACGCCGGCGTCTCTTTTTGAGCAAGGCGCATGTCGCGCTCGCGGCCTTCGGGACGCTAGGCTCGGTGCTCGGCATTGGTATCGCCATCGACGGCGGGCTCGAATTCAATCGCACCAAGGTGTTCACGGGCGTTGGCCTTATCGCCGTTTCGACCATTCTTTATATCTCGATGCTGTTCGTGAGCGACGAGCCATCCTGACGGCTCGTCGGCCGCACGAAATCACACGTGCACGTCGCGCTCGCCGAGCGGCCGCACCGGTTCTTCCACACGTTGTTCTTCAAGGCCATGACGCGCCCGATGCCGGCGCACCCAGAGCGCGGTCAGAATTGGCACGAGAATGGCCGTCACGAGACAGGCGGTCGCGACCATCGCGGTGGCCGCCGGCACGAGCGGCTTGAAGCGCGGAATCATCTCGCCGATGATCGCCGGATTCGCCACCGCCGCGCCCGCCGTCGATGAAGCCGCGAGTCCCGCCGCGCCATTGCCGCCCGCAATCCAGCGATCCGCGAGAATCAGCGGAATGCCCGTCACGACGATCACGCCCAACCCAAGCGCAACGCCCGGCAAGCCGCTCGTCGCGATCACGTGCAGGTCGATGCCATTGCCGAGCGCGAAGCCGAAGAACGGGATCAGCGGATGCACGCAGCGGCCGAACAGTTCGCGCAGGTCGCTGTCCAGATTGCCGAGCGCGAAGCCAATCAGAAACGGCAGCACCGCGCCGACGAAAAGGCGTGGCTCGAAGAACGCGACGCCCGTCGCGCCGAGAATCAGCATGCTGACGAGCGGCCCGGATTCCACCGACATCAGCACGAACGCGCCCGCTTCCTCGCGGCTGCCGTACTGCTGCATCACGGCGGCGTAGAGTCCGCCGTTGGTCATGTCCATCGACGTGGTGATGGCGAGCACGGAGAGGCCCGCGAAGAGACCGGCCTTGACGCCATCGATGGGAATGAAGTGCGCGGCGACGATGGTCGCGATCCACGCAACCGCCATCTTCGTCACGAGCAAGGTGCCCGACTTGCGCAGCACGGTGCCGGTCGCGCGCAGGTCGATGGTCGCGCCCATGCAGAAGAACCACACCGCGAGAATCGGCACGGTGCCCGTGATCAACCCGTTCGTGAACGAGCCGAAGTACTTGCCCGCGCCCGGCGCGAAAGTATGGACGCAGGCGCCGAGCAGCAAGGGCACGAGCATGAGACCGCCTGGAATGCGGTCAATCGCTTTCTTTATATTCATGTCTCCTCCGTGGACTTTGGCGTCCGGATGGCGGGCTGTCTACCCAGTGCAATGCGCCGCTTTAAGCTCGGCCGCATCGGTTCGGCGCAATATAGCATCGCTGTTTTATATTCGCTGAATGCAAAGCCGGGAGGCGGGTTAATCGTTTACCCGTGCGCGGGCAGAGTTACCGGGTTTGCCTGTCCGGTGGGCCTTCGCGGACACTTCACATTCGCGAGCACGACAAAACGGAGCCTTAGTGAAATTCGATACGACCACCATCCGTCTGGTTCTCGCCATCGCGGACGAAGGCAGCATCTCGCGCGCCGCGGACAAGCTCAGTCTCGCGGTGGCCGCCGCCTCGCGGCGCGTATCGGACCTCGAAGCGCAACTCGGCGCGAAGCTCTTCACGCGCGTTCCGCACGGTGTGCAGCTTACCGAGCCGGGCGCGAAGCTGCTGCTCTACATCCGCCAGATCGACAATCTGATCGACCGTCTCGAAGGCGATGCGCGCGCGCTCAAGGAAGGGCGCCACGGGCGCATCATCATCGGTGCGCCGAAGGCGGTGGTCATGCAGTTTCTGGCGGGCGCCATCGCCGGGATTCAGCGCAAGCATCCCGGCATCTCGCTCATGGTTCAGGAGGAGAACAGCAAGATCGTTCAGCAGTTGTTGCGCGACAAGGTCATCGATATCGGCATCTACGAAAAGAAGAGCGGCTTTCTCGACCTCGACCGCGTGCCGTATCGGGAAGACCGGCTCGAACTCGTGTATAGCACCGAACATTTTGAGTTCGACGATGCGCCGCTCGGTATCGACGAGATCATGGACTTGCCCGTGATCAGTCTCGGCAAAGGCTCCGCCATTCTGTCCGCGCTGCAACGCGCACATCAGAGCCGGGGACGACTCTTCGCGAACAATTACGCCGTGAGCGGCTTCGACACCATGCTCGTGATGGTGCGTCAGGGCTTGGGCGTCGGCCTCATGCCCGCGGCTGTGCTGCGCAGCTTTCACCCGGAACGCGCGATTGCGTCGCAGGAGATTGCAGGCGACTGGCATAAGCGCAGCTACGTGCTTTCTTGCGTCGAAGGTCACGCTCAGGAACAGACGCTTCAACGCGTCGTGGCCGAGCTGCTCGACGCAGGCAACTAGTCTGAACGAGGAAGCACGCTCGAGGCTTTCGCGAATTGCGAAACCAGCCTTGCCCGCGCAAGCCTTGCGGCATTGCAAGCGGTGGTCGAAAGTGAAGGCATGACCCGCGCCGCAGGTCGAAGCCCTTCTCCACCGAACCAATCGACATGACCCAGACAAAACCTCTCCCCCTGGACGGAATCCGCGTGCTCGACGTAAGCCAGGTCATGGCGGGCCCGTTCGCCTGCATGCTGCTCGCCGACATGGGCGCGGATGTCATCAAGGTGGAACCGCCCGAAGGCGATCAGACGCGCGGCGCGATGGGCTTCAAGATGAAAGGGCCCGACAGCATGGGCTTTCTCAACATGAACCGCAACAAGCGTTCGGTGACGCTGGACCTGAAGAGCGACGAAGGCCGCGAGCTCTTCTACAAGCTCGCGAAAACTGCCGATGTGATCGTCGAGAACTATCGGCCAGGCGTGGTGCAGCGGCTTCGTATCGATTACGAGTCGATCCGGGAGATCAACCCGAAGATCGTTTATGTGAGCATCTCGGGCTTCGGGCAAAGCGGCCCGTGGTCCACGCGGCCCGGCTTCGATCTGATGGCTCAGGCCATGTCCGGCGTCATGAGCGTGACGGGATATCCCGGCGGCAAGCCGGTCAAGGCGGGCGTGCCGGTGGCGGATATCGGCTGCGCGCTCTTTGCGGTGTCGGGGCTGTTGTCGGCTTATATCGGCGCGCAAAAATCGGGCGTCGGTCAGCATATCGACGCTTCTCTCTTCGATTCCGTCATGGCCTTCTCGATCTGGGACATGTCGGAATACTGGGGCACGGGCGTGCCGCCGACACCGCTTGGCACCAGCAACAAGATGAGCGCGCCGTATCAGGCCGTGAAGGCGCGCGATGGCTACTTCGTGATGGGCGCGACTAACCAGAAGCTGTGGACGAAGCTGTGCGGGTTGTTAAAGCGGCCCGATCTGATCGACCACGCCGACTATGCGAACGTCTCGCTGCGCCTGAAAAACCGCGAGGCCATGGTCCAAGTGCTCGAAGAGGAGTTCGCCAAGCGCGACAGCGCGGAATGGGTCGATACCCTGCTCGCGGCCGGCATTCCAGCCGGCCCTATCCTGACTTATCCGGAAGCATTCGAGAGCGAACATGCCACGCATCGCCGCATGGCAATGGAAATCGATCATCCGCACGAAGGCAAGGTGAAGAACATCGGCTTTCCGGTCAAGCTGCTCGGGACGCCGCAGACCGTGCGCCGCCATCCGCCCCTGCTCGGCGAACATAACGAAGAGATCTTCGCGGAGATCAACGGAACCAGTGGAATGAAGCCATGAGCGAACATGTCCGGCTTACGCTGCATGCATCGGGCGCGGCGGAGATCGTCATCGACCGGCCCGAGCGTCACAACGCCATGTCGATTCCCATGTACGAAGCGCTGCTCGCGCGTATCGACGAATGCCAGCGCAATAAAGACGTGCGCTGCATTCTCTTTCGCGGCGCGGGCGGCAAGTCGTTTATCGCGGGAACGGATATCGAGTACTTCAAGGACTTTCGCGGCGGACACGATGGCGTGGCCTACGAAGCGCTGGTCGAGCGCGTGATCGATACAGTCGAGCGCATCGCGCTTCCCACGCTCGCCGTGATCGATGGCTGGGCGGTCGGCGGTGGTCTCGCGCTCGCCACTGCCTGCGACTTTCGCGTGTGCAGCGAAAACTCCCGTTTCGGCGCACCGATTGCCGAGACGCTCTCGAACACGCTTTCGTCGCGCAATATCGCGCGGCTACATGCGGCTTTCGGCGTGCCGCGCGTCAAGCGCATGCTGATGCTCGCCGACTTTCTCGCAGCGAACGAGGTCCTGGCGTGCGGCTACGTATATTCGGTGGTGACGAAAGACGCGCTCAATGCCAGCGCGCATGCGCTTGCCGAGCGGCTCATGGCGTTGTCGCCAATCACGCAGAAGGCGGTAAAGGAGAGCCTGCGGCGCATCGTGATCGACCAGAGCTTCGCGGACGAAGACATCATCGAGGAAGTCTATGGAAGCGCGGCTTTTCGTGATGCGGTGACAGCATTCACTTCGGGCAAGCCGAAACGGTGAGCGCGATTCTTCAACGCCCGCTCAGTGCGAGCGTGTTGAAGAGCGTTTGATGATCGAAGGGTTTTTGACAACGCGGATGATGCCGGTAGGCGATATCGATCGAATCGACACCGTACCCCGTTGCAAAGATGAAGCGGATCTCACGCAACGTCAGTTCATCCGCTACGGCGTATGATTTCTCGCCGTTGAGGTCGATGTCGAGAATGGCAACGTCGATGTAATGTTCGTCGTCGTCGAGGACCGCCAGCGCGTCCTGCGCCCACGCCACCGGCCCGACGACGATTGCCCCTGCAATTTCGAGCAACGCGGACAGCGCGAGCGCCACCAGGTAATCGTCTTCCACGACCAAGATGCTCAAACCTTCGAGCGGTGTCCCGACTACTGCCATTTTCGGACCCCCTAGGGACTGCTGCCGTGCATATGCGCTGGTCGCAGCGGGATCTCGATATGACACGAAACCCCATCCCAGTTGAAGTCCAGCTCGGTGCGAGCGTGTAGCGTGAAACGAAGCGCTTTTTCGATGAGTTGCCGGCCGAAGCCGATTTTCTTGTCCTCGGGCGTGATGCGCACACCGCTTTCGATCCAGTCCAGAACGAGCCATTCCGGCCCGGACTCTCTTTTCTCGACAATCCAGCTGACGACGAGCCGTGCGCCTTTATGCTTCAATGCGCCGTACTTGAGCGCGTTGGTCGCGAGTTCGTGAAGCACGAGCGCGATCGTCTGAACGTTGCGAAAGCCAAGCGGCACGACCGGTCCACTCACCGAGACCCTGTCGCTGCTGCCGACACCGAGCGCCTCGAATTCAAGGCGAACGATGTCACCCAAATTGATCAGATGCCCGTTCGCTTCGCCGATCAAGCCCTGCAGCCTGCCAAGCGCGGCGAGGCGACTCGTGAACGTGTCGAGCGCTTCGTCGCCCGAGAGCGTCTGTTGCGCGATCGACTGAATCACCGACAACAGATTTCGCGTCCTGTGTTGCAGTTCCGCGATCAAAACGTCCTGTCTACCCTCAGCATGAACCATTCCCGTGATATCGACGAAAGCAATGACCACACCGTCGATCTTGCGATCGCCGTTGAGATAAGGTGCGAGACGCACGAGGAAATGATTCAGCCCATCCTTGCTGCTGACCTGCTGTTCGCGTGTTTCCTGACTCCTGAATACCTCACGGATGCCTTCTTCCAGCCCCGGAAGGTCGAGACGGCTGACGAGCTCCGAAATGGGACGCCCGCGATCGACCGGACGGATATGGAAGATATCGGCCATTGCCGGGGTAAACGAGCGAATGGAAAATTGCCGGTCGAGAAACACGGTGGCGACCGACGTGCTTTCGAACAGGTTGTGAAGATCGCTGTTCGAGCGGTCGAGCGCGTCGATCTTGCCATTCAGTTCCAGATTGACGGTGTGCAGCTCCTCGTTGAGCGAGACGAGCTCTTCCTTGGACGCCTCCAGCTCTTCGTTCGACGATTGCAGTTCCTCGTTGACCGAAACCAACTCTTCGTTCGACGACTTGAGTTCTTCGAGCGCGGTCTCGTATTCCTCTATCATCGATTGCAGGCGCTCACGGGTATCCCGTAGTTCCTTTTCGATTTGCTCCGCGGTGCCGTCGTGCATGGCCTCGGCGCGCGCAAGCGCCTCTTCGCGCGTGAGCACGGGCCCTTGGTCCTGGAACACGACGAGATACATGCGCTCACCCGGCGCTTGCTGGACGAGCGGCTCGATGGTCAGATTGATCACCTGTACACGGCCGTCCTCGCCCTCGACCACCACCCCCTCTCGCGCGATCGTGCGGCCCGAGTCGACCGCTTCGCGAAACACCGAGCGCAAGTCGAGGCCCAGCCCCTTGCGCGCCATTGCGAATAGCTGGCGCGTCGGCATGCCGGGCGCTGCCTCGAGATATTTGCCGGTGCGGCCCGAGTAGTAGACGACATCGCCATCGCGCGTCACGAGCACGTGCGGCGGTGTGAAGCGGTCGATCATATGACCGTCGACAGCAAGGCGCAGCGCAGCGCCGCCCAGGGGCGGACGGCTTGGCGTCAACGCGGACAGATGGCCGATAGTCAGCGCGGATACCGCGAGCGGCAGACGCACTTGCGACACGACATCGGCGCGGCGCTTGAAAAGCCTGTGCTTCTTGTCGAGCGGAACGAACAACTCGTCGAACTGGCTCACGTTCTCCGACGGGCCGAGGAACAGAAAACCGTCCGGGCGCAGCGCATAGTGGAAGGTCGGAATGACCTGATTCTGGACCTCGATTCCGAAGTAGATGAGGAGATTGCGGCACGACACGAGATCGATGCGTGAGAAAGGCGGATCGCGAATGACGCTGTGCGGCGAAAAGATGCACAGTTCGCGCACTTCCTTGGCCACCACGAAGCTGCTGCCGTCCGGCACGAAGAAACGGTCGCGCCGCTCTTGCGATACATTGTCGAGCAACGCCAGCGGATAGCGCGCCGCACGCGCCACCGTGAGCGCTCCGTCGTCGATATCGGTGGCGAAGATCTGGATGCGCGGCGCCTTCTCGACACCTGCGATCTGTTCGGACATCAGCATGGCGATGGAATACACTTCCTCGCCCGTGGCGCAGCCCGGCACCCAGACACGCACGACATCCTCGGCGGTGCGGCCTTCGAAAAGCTTCGGCAGGACGAGTGTGGCGAGCCTCTCGAACGCGTGCTCATCGCGGAAAAAGCTCGTGACGTTGATCAAGAGATCGCGAAAGAGTGCCGTCACTTCCTGCGGATCGGCCGTGAGCCGCGCTACATAACTCTCCGGAGTTGCCATCGCCCGGACCTGCATGCGCCGCTGCACCCGCCGCGAAAAAGTCTTGACCTTGTAGCCGCTGAAGTCGTGTCCGACGTTATCGCGCAAGATGCCGTAAATGGCTTCTCGCGCCTCGTCGAATGCTTTCGCGGCGGCTTCGACTTCGGGCTCTTCCACGACGGAATCGAGCCTGAAGGCGCCCGCGGCAAAGCTCGCGAGCTTCGCGCCCATTTGGTCGACCGGCACGGCGAAATCGACCAGGCCAGTGGCAATGGCGCTATTGGGCATGTCCGGATGATGCGGTCCGAAGCCGTCCGCAACCTGTGCGAGCGTCAGTCCGCCCCGCTCCTTGATGGCCTTGATGCCGAGCGTGCCGTCCGAATCGCCGCCCGAGAGAATGACGCCTGCCGACAGTTCGCCGATATCGAGCGCGAGCGTGCTCAGAAAATGGTCGATCGGCTTGCGCTCGCGACGCGGCTTGTCCAGTGACTGCACGTGCAAGGTCCGGTTCGAGACGCTGACGATGGCATCGCGCGGCAAGAGATAGACGCTATCGATCTCGATCGGCTCGCCTTCGGCAATCGCGTGTACCTGCATTGGCGTAAAACGCGAAACAATCTCCGGCAACAAGCTGATACGGTCCGGGCTCAGGTGCGTGATGATCACGCAAGCGAGGCCTGGCTTTTCCGGCATGCCGCGAAAGAAGCCTTCCAGCGCCTCGACGCCGCCAGCGGACGCGCCGACGCCGACAATGGGGAAGTCGGTTGCCGGTGTCATGACTTCTCCCTCATCGGCGCATTGTTGCTGCGGTCCAGGCGCCTTGCCTCCGGGAGAAGTCCGGCTTCGCGAGCAAGGCCTGAGCGCGCCCTGACGAAAACCGCGAGATGTTCCGTAAGACGGACGTCGATTGCGTGCTTGCTGGTCATGGACCGCCTCGAAGAACAAAGGTATCAGTCTATATTACCGCGCGCGCAACGGGCGTCGAAGCGTGCATGCAAGGCGGGCAGACATGTATGGCGTGACGCGAGCGGTCAGCCAGAGTGTTGAACATAAACGGCCCGCGCGGGCCGCTTCACGAATATAAGCCTTGACTCGCCGTCGAATCCGTTCGATTTTTATTTCACGGCGATGGCGACGGCGACGAGCGCTGTCTAGCAGTACTTCTACGCTTCGTGAAAGAACCCTTCGAGAATACCGTCCCTGAGCGCGACGACATCGAGACTGCCGCGCTTGCGCGGACGCGGCAGGTCGACATCGACGATTTCGCCGATACGTCCCGGACGCGCTTCCATCACCACGATGCGATCCGAGAGCAGCACCGCCTCCTCGACGTCATGCGTGACGAGGACCATCGTGATGCGCTCCTGCGCCCAGATGCGTTGCAGTTCGTCCTGGAGCCGTGCGCGCGTGAGCGCATCGAGTGCGCCGAACGGTTCATCGAGCAAGAGCAAACGCGGCCGGTTGACGAGCCCTCGCGCAATGGCGACACGCTGTGCCATGCCGCCCGAGAGCTGATGCGGATACTGTCCCTCGCACCCCTCGAGGCCGACGAGCGCCACATGCTCGGCTACCGCACGCGCTTTCTCGTGCTTGCTCAAAGGCGCGTTGCGCAAGGCCACCGCGACGTTCTGTTCGACGTTCAGCCATGGAAACAGACGATGATCCTGAAACACGATGCCGCGCGAAAGATCCGTCGAGACCACGCGCTCGCCGCCGAATTCGATCTCGCCTTCGTACGACGCATCGAGGCCTGCGATCAACCGCAAGAGCGTCGACTTCCCGCAACCGCTCGCCCCGACGATACTCACGAACTCGCCGCTTCGGATCGAGAGGTCGATACGATCCAGCACGGGCGCACCTGCATCGCCCTCATAACGCTTGCTCACCCGCCGCAGCGCGAGGCCGCTCGTGTCCGTTGCCATCGTTGGTATCGCTGCCATCGTCATTCTCCTCAAGCCGCGCGCGCTTCGCTGAACCAGCGCCGCTGCACCGCACGCGCGAGCGCGTTGAGCGCCCACCCCGTTATTCCCACGACGATCACGCCGAATACGACGAGATCCATCCGAAACTGTTCGCTGCCATCCACGAGCGTATTGCCGATCCCGCTTCCCGCGACGAGCAGATACTCCGCACCGAGCGTCGCGAGCCACGAATAGATGAGCGCGAGATAGATGCCCGTGAAGATCGAAGGCAGCGCGGCCGGCAGCACCACGAACGCGAGCGTCTGCAACTTGCCGTAGCGATACGCGCGCGCCACTTCGAGAAAACGCGGCGGCACGGCGCGGATGCCGTCGCTCGTATGCATCACGACCGGAACCAGCGCGGCGAGCGACAGGAACACGACCTTCGCGACATCGCCGAGACCGAACCACACGGAGATGAGCGGAATCCACGCGAACAGCGACACTTGCTTGAAGGTGTTGAAGCTCGGCGCAATGGCGCGATTCGCGAGCTTCGACACACCCAGCAACGCGCCGAGCGCGAGCCCGAGCGAAGTGCCGATCACAAAGCCCGTCAACTCCCGCGCAAGCGACGCCGACAACGCACGCGCCAGCGCGCCGCTACGCAACTGTTCCCACGCGACATGCAGCACTTGCGCGGGCGACACCATCATGCCGTGGGCGGGCTTGGCATCGCGCGATACGAGCCACCATATCGCCAGCGCCGCGAGCGGCAGCACGAAGCCGCGCCAGCGCTTCGGCACGGCGACACGCGGGACTGCTTCGAGTTCTATCGATGACATCGTCCGCTCCTAGACCGCGCCGCGCTGCAACTTGCGCTCGAGCGCGGTCAACAAGCGATCGGCGACATAGCCGACCGCGCCCACGATCAAGACCGAAGCCAGCACCAGATCGAGCTGAAAGAGCTGGCGTCCAAACACGATCAGATAGCCGAGCCCTTCCGACGATGCCACGAGTTCCACGACCACGAGCGTCAGCCATGCTTTGGTGAAGGCGAGGCGAATGCCCGTGCCGATCATCGGCACCGACGAGGGCAAGACCACACGCAAAATGGTTTGCCAGCGCGTGTAGCGATACACCGCCGCGACCTCACGCAACTCGGGCGGGGTGCTGCGAAAGCCCTGCAAGGTGCTCAGGGTCACCGGCACGAGCGCGGCATGACCGATGAGCAGATACTTCAACGGCTCACCGATGCCCACTACGATCATCAGAAACGGCAGCCAGCCGAGCACGGGCACCTGCACGATCGCGTTGAAGCTCGGCAGCACATACGCCTCGACCGTGCGCGACAGGCCGAGCACGCCGCCTAGCAGAATGCCGAGCACCACGCCGCCGCCAAAGCCGACAGACGCGCGCGACATGCTCGCGCCCAAGTGCATCCATAGTTCGCCGCTCTTGATGAGCGCGGTAAGGGTATCGAAGACCAGCGAGGGCGGCGGCAGAACCTGCGCGGAGATCCATCCAAGACGCGAGCCCAGCACCCATAGCAACGCGCAGGCGAGCGGCAGAAGCCACGGCAATACGGCCCAGCCAAGCGAACGCGCCGTGCCGCCGGATGCGCGCGCGACCGAAGCGTTGCGGCGTGCCGCCGGCACCAGCACACGCGAGAGAGCATTCGCCATCGGAAGTTCTCCGTTAAGAAAGAAGCGGGTCAGGCGACCGGCTTGCCCGACGCATCGAAGCGCGGCCAGTAGCTTTCGAGCTTGAGCGACTTGAGCGCCTGATCGAGATACTTCGGCTCGAACCAGCCGTTCACGCTGACAGGTTGGCGAATGAGGTTCAGCCGCAAGGCGTCATCGGCGACGGACTGATATCGTGCCTGCACGAATGAATCGATGAGCGGCGAATTGCGGTCCTTCAAAGGCTGATTCGCATACTCCGATGCCCACGACTCCGACGGCACGCCGCTCTTCGACCACAACGTGAAGAGCGCATTGCGATTGCCTTCGTCGGACGACCATTGCGCGGCCTGCACCACCGAAGTCACGACCTTTTGCACCACGTCGGGATGCGCGCTTTCGAAGTCGTCGAGTACGAGCAGATGCGCTTGCCGCGTCAGTTGCATGCCGCCATCGCGCGACGCATAAACGATCTTCGCGAGACCCTGGCGCTGCAACTTGAAGAGCGAGTAGTCGAGAAACACGGCATCGACGCCCTTCGACGCAAGCGCTGCCTGCGCCGCGGCCGTATCGAGATTGATGACGCGCAGATCGCGTTCGGTCAGGCCGTTTTCCTTGAGCACGTTATCCGCGACGAGCTGCAGATTCGTGCCCCGAAAAATCGCCACGCGCTTGCCCTTGAGGTCTTTCACCGACTTGATGTCGGAGTCCGGCGGCACCGCGACATACACGCCCGCGCGCACATTCGATTCGAGCAGCAAGTGCGTCTTCAGGCCGTTCGCGCGTCCGAGCACGGCGGGCAAGTCACCTTGATACGCGAAGTCGATCTGCTTGTTGGCGAGCGCCTCGTTCACGGCCGGACCCGCGCCCTTGAAGAAGATCCACTCGACCTTGATGTGATCGCCCTGCAATGCATCCTCGACGCGATGCTGCAATTGCGCGGTGGCGGCAGGCGAGCCGCCGAACGTGGGCGGGTCGCCCGCGCCCTGCTGCGCGACGCCGATGCGCACCGTTTCCGGCGCCGCGGCGTGCGAGATGGAAACGAATGCGGCGCACAAAAGAGCGCCCGCGAAGCGCGCGAATCTCGTTGTCATCTTGTCCTTCGGCGTTATTCGATGATCGACTGGCGATGACCCGCGTCATCGCCAGTGAGGGCGTTCAGGCGCGTGCTTCGCGCTTGACGGTGCGGCTCTTTCTGCCGTCGATGGAAACGGGCACGTCGCCGTGAACGGTCGCGCGACGCACGACGCGGTGGTCATCGCCGTAATCCGCCACCGCGTAGTGCTGCGTCGCGCGGTTGTCCCAGATCGCGACATCGCCTTGCGTCCAGCGCCAGCGCACCGTGTTCTCGAGGCGCTGAATGTGATCGTGGAAGATTTCGAGCAGTCGGTCCGAATCGCGCTGCGACAGGCCGACGAAGCGCTGCACGAAGTGACCCAGCACGAGCGTGCGTTCACCCGTTTCCGGATGCACGCGCACCACGGGATGTTCCGTCTCGTAGAGCGTGGAGGTGAACTGCTTGCGGTACTCGCGCTCCGTCTCGGTGTCGGGCGCGTTGCGCGTGGCTGCGTAGTCGTAGGCGTTCGAATGCAACGCCCAGAGGTTGTCGGCGAGATCGCGCAAGGGCTGCGGCAGGTTGCTGTAGGCGGTGGCGGTGTTGCCCCACACGGTATCGCCGCCGGCGGGCGGGATCACCACGCCGCGCAGGATGGAAATCTTCGGATAGGCATCGACGAAAGTGACATCCGTATGCCATGAATTGGCGCGCGTGCCGTGCTTCGAATCGAGTTCGAGCAGACGGCTCGTGCCTTCCTTCGAAGGCACCGTGGGATGCGCCACAGTGTCGCCAAAACGCGCGGCGAACGCTTCCTGCGAAGCGTCGTCCAGATGCGACTGGCCGCGAAAGAACAGCACCTTGTGCTTGAGCAGCGCGTCGTTGATGCGAGTGATGGCGGTATCGTCGAGATCGCCTGAGAGCGTCACGCCGCGCACTTCGGCGCCAATACGGCCGCCTATGGGACGGACCTGGAAAGGCTCCTGCGTGGCGGCGGGCTGACGGACGGAATCGTGGTCGAGCGTAGCGGAATCGGACATCGGTTGCTCCGTTGGTTTCGGATATCGTGGGCAAGCCGCGAAAGAACGCGACCGAAACATTGAAGCATCGACTGCCCATCAGACCAACGAAGCGTTTCGACTAAGCTTTACAGCGCCGAGGTGATGACGCTTTGCTCGAATCCGCTATTCAACGCGAATAACGCTGTAAGGATTCGATCGTTTCATCGAGTTCCGCTTCGAGCCGCGCCATCAATTCCGCGGCGGACATTTCGCGCGCGAGTGCGGCCGCCTGCCCGCCCCATTGCGCGCCATAGCCGAACTCGCCTCGTGCCTTGGCCGCCGCATGCAGCGCCTTGCCCGCGTTGTAAGTCACGGGATACGCGGGGTTGTTCGGCGCGTTTGCCTCACGCCCGAGTTCCGTGAACTTGTTGACGAGACTGCGCGCCGGGCGGCCCGATATCGCGGCGGTAAGCGTGGTGCGATTCGCGGCATCGCTCAGAAGCGCGCGACGATATCCAGCATCGATTGCGGACTCGGTGGTCGGAACGAAAGCCGTGCCAAGCTGCGCCGCCTGCGCGCCGAGCGCGAGCGCGGCGGCGACTCCCGCGCCATCCATGATGCCGCCCGCCGCGATCACCGGTACGTCGAACTTGCGCACGAGCAAACGCGTGAGCGCGAAGGTGCCAAGATAATCGTCGTCGGCTTCGCCGTCGAAGATACCGCGATGCCCGCCTGCTTCGATGCCTTGCGCGACGATCGCATCGATACCCGCTTTTGCGATTTGCTCCGCTTCATTCACATTAGTTGCAGATGCAATCAGTTTGATGCCCGCGTTACGGAGGGCATCGATATAGTCCTTCGAAGGCAGGCCGAAGTGAAAGCTCACGATAGCCGGCTTTTCTTCGACGAAGACCTTGAGCATGGCTTCATCGACGACAAAGCTCGTGTAGATTTCGCTAAGCCGCGCGGGCGGCGTGGCGCCATATCGCGCGAAAACGGGTGCGAGCCATTCGATCCACGCGCTTTCCAGAGCGGCGTCGGCTTTAGCCGGGCTATGACAGAACACGTTGACGTTGAACGGCTTGTCGGTCAGCGCGCGCGTCTCGCGAATGACCTTGCGCGCCGCTTCGGCGTTCATCGCGCCCACGCCGAGCGACCCCAGTCCGCCCGCATTCGATACCGCCGCCGCGAGAGCAGGCGTCGTGACACCGGCCATCGGCGCTTGAATGATGGGCTTGTTGATGCCGAGTAACGGCAATAAAGCGTTGCTCCTGCTCATGACCATGTCCTCTCGATAGTGGCCTCGAGCTTCTCGACGATGAAACCGCACGCAAGGCTGCGAGGCCAGATGACAAATCGCCCGCTCCTTCCTGCACGGAAGCCAAGCGGGCGACGACTACCTGTGCTGCGTACGCCTTACTTCGCGGTCGGCATCACGAATTCCGCGCCCTTTTCCGTGCTTTCCGGCCAGCGTTGCATGATGGACTTTTGCTTCGTATAGAAGCGCACGCCTTCTTCGCCATAAGCGTGCATGTCGCCGAAGAGACTGCGCTTCCAGCCGCCGAAGCCATGCCATGCCATCGGAACGGGAATGGGTACGTTGATGCCGACCATGCCCACTTCGATGCGTCGGCCGAACTCGCGCGCAACGTGACCATCGCGCGTGTAGCAGGCGACGCCGTTGCCGAACTCGTGCGCATTGACGAGTTCCACGGCTTCGCCGAAGTCCTTCACGCGCACGCATGAAAGCACCGGCCCGAAGATTTCTTCCTTGTAGATGCGCATGTTCGGCGTTACATGGTCGAACAGCGTGCCGCCCGTGAAGAAGCCGTCTTCGTGACCGGGAACCTTGTGGCCGCGTCCATCGACGACGAGTTTCGCGCCTTCATCCACGCCCAGCGAGATATAACCTTCGATACGTTCCAGCGCGGCGCGCGTGACGATCGGCCCCATTTCGGCATCCAGCTCCATGCCGTTCTTGATGACGAGCTGCTGCGCACGTTCGGCGAGGCGCGGCACGATCTTGTCCGCCACGTCGCCCACCAGCACCGCGACCGATACCGCCATGCAGCGCTCGCCCGCCGAGCCATAGCCCGCGCCGATGAGCGCATCGATAGCCTGATCGAGATCGGCATCCGGCATCACGACCATGTGATTTTTTGCGCCGCCGAGCGCCTGCACACGCTTGCCGTGCTTCGCGCCGGTCTCGTAGATATAGTTGGCGATAGGCGTCGAACCGACAAAGCTGATCGCGCGCACATCGGGATGTTCGAGCAATGCATCGACCACGACCTTGTCGCCTTGCACCACGTTGAAAATGCCATCCGGCAGACCCGCTTCCTTCAGCAGATTAGCCATGAAAAGCGACGCGGACGGATCGCGCTCGCTCGGCTTCAGGATGAACGCGTTGCCGCTTGCAATGGCCACGGGGAACATCCAGCACGGCACCATGCAAGGGAAGTTGAACGGCGTGATGCCCGCGACGACGCCGAGCGGCTGACGCGTCGTCCAGTTATCCATGCCGGTGGAGACTTGTTCGGTGTAATCGCCCTTCAGCAATTGCGGAATGCCGCAGGCGAATTCGATCACGTCGATACCGCGCGACACTTCGCCTTGCGCGTCGGTAAAGACCTTGCCGTGCTCGGCGGTGATGATCGCCGCGAGTTCATCGCGACGCAGGTTCATGAGTTCGAGGAACTTCAGCATGACGCGCGCGCGCCGAATGGGCGGCGTATCGCGCCATGCGGGGAACGCGGCTTTCGCGCTCTCGACGGCGGCATCGACATCGGCGACTTCGCCGAGCACGAGCTTGCGCGGACGCTCGCCCGTCGCGGGATTGAAAATGGGCTGCGAGCGGGCGCCCGAGCCATTCACGCGTTCGCCATGAATGAAGTGAACCACGTCGGCGGTGTCGTTATACGCTTTCATTTCGTCTCCTGTCCAGAAGTGTCAATGCCAAGAGTGTAGGACGGAATCGTGCGCCGCGAACGCGTTATGATTGAACTCATTGTTCATAACGGCAAACAATCCCCGCGCATGGACGCACAAAAAGTCGAAGGGCTCTGGACGCATCTGCATTGGCTCACGGTGCTCGCCGAGCAGGGCAGCTACACGGCGGCGGCGGCGCGGCTCAACGTGAGCAAAGCCGCGATGAGTCAGCGTATCGCCGAACTGGAGCGCGCGGCAGGCGTGCCGCTTGTCACGCGCACCACGCGCAGCGTGCGCTTCACGGAGGCAGGACGGCGCCTCGTCGACGATACGCGCACGCAGTACGAGCATATCGCCGCGAGCTTTTCGAGCGTGAGGGAAATGGCGGGTGTGGCGCGCGGCTTGATCCGCGTCACCGCGCCAATGGCGTTCGCGCGTCAGCAATTGGTGCCGCGTTTAGCGGGCTTTCTGCATGCACATCCGGAAGTGCGGGTGCAACTGGAAGCATCGGACAGGTTGAGTTCCATTGCGACGGAGGGCTTCGATCTCGCCATCCGGCACAGCGCGCAAGCGCCGGAAACGCATGTCGCGTGGAAGTTGTGCGATACCCATTCGGTGATCGTGGCGACACATGCATATCTCAAACGGCGCGGCATGCCCGCGACGCCCGCCGATCTTGCGGTGCACGACTGCCTGTTTTATCCGCGCGCGCAGACATCGGGCGTGTGGTCGTTCGTGCGTAAGGGCGCGCGCAAGACGGCGGCCGGGCCTCATACGCTTGCGGTCAACGGGCCATTCTCCGCGAACAATAGCGAAGTGCTGCGCGATGCCGCGCTCGACGATCTGGGTATCGCGCTGTTGCCCGACTTCAGCGCGCAAGCCGCGGTGCAGGCGGGAAAGCTTGTGGTGTTGCTGCCGGACTGGCGCTGCGTGGGCACATTCGCCGATCAGCTTTATGTCGTGCGTCCTTATGCGCCTCATGTGCCGCGTGCGGTCGCGCTTTTCATCGGCTATTTGCGTGAGACCTTTGCGGGCGGCTTTCCGCTTTAGCGTTTTCTTTAGCGCTTGCTTTAGCGCTTGCTTTAGCGCTTGCTCTAGCCAAAGAAAAAGCGCCCGCAATTGCGAGCGCTTTCTTTATAGCGAGACTACCTGTTGCTTAGTGATGCGCAAACGTCGGGAACACGTCGGCTTGCACCGCACGCGAGCCGGCTTGCGCCGAGCCTTCAGTCGCACCGCCAAACGAGTTGCCTTGACCCGCAACGCGCGCTTCAGCAGCTTGAATGTCCGACGGATAGTGCGAGTCGCTCACGAAGCCGGGGTTATAACCGGCCTTTTCCAACTGAACGATCTGTTCGCGAACTTCAGCGCGCGTAAGCGGTTGGTTCGATTGTGCGAAAGAAGCAACCGGTGCGGCGAAAGCGATGGCAACTGCTGCGATTCCAATGAGCTTGTTCATGATTGATACCCTCCAGCTTAGGTTTTTGGGGCTGTCGCTCACTTGGCATTTGCTCGTGTGCGACCGTTGAAGAGAGTTTAGTGAGTGCTTCGCTTAGGGTAAATACTTAATCCACGAAATCAGTTTTGGTGAAATCGCGACTAATCCAGGCCTGAAAACTCCAGTTCTTTAGCATCGACGGGAAATTGCTTAGCGCATCGCCTATAAAGTAAGCAGGACGTTGTCCACGACACATCATGCCAAATGGATCGAACGTTCGGTTTGCAAAGGAGGCAATGCCTTGAAGCGAATCGTGGTCGTTGGGGCGGGTTTTGCCGGACTATGGAGCGCGCTCGCCGCCGCGCGCAAACTCGATGAATTGCAGCAACCAGCGGATCAGGCCGAAGTGGTCGTCCTCAATCCGCAGCCTTATCACAGCGTGCGCGTGCGCAACTACGAGCAACCGCTCGATCCCACGCTCGTGCCGCTCGACGGCGTGTTCGGTCCGACCGGCGTGCGCTTCGTCCAGGCGACCGCGCACACGGTCGATAGCGCGAATCGGCGCGTCATGTTCACGCGGGAAGACGGAGAAGGTTCGCTGGAATACGACCGGCTCATCCTCGCGGTAGGCAGCGAACTGGTACGCCCGGAAATTCCCGGGCTGGATCGCCACTCGTTCGACGTCGATACCTACGCGGGCGCCTGCAAGCTCCAGGCGCATCTGTCCACCCTGCCCGCATTGCCCGACTCGCCCGGACGCTATACGGCTGTCGTGATCGGCGCAGGCCTGACGGGAATCGAACTCGCGGCGGAATTGCCCGGCCGCCTGCGTGAGATCGTGGGCGAAGCGGATCGCGACAAGGTGCGCGTGGTGCTCGCGGATCGGTCGCCGAAAATCGCGCAATCGATGGGCGGCGCGCAAAGCGTCGTCGTTCAGGCCATGACCTCGCTCGATGTCGAGCTTAGGCCAGGCGTATCGCTGGAAGAACTCGACGGACACGGCGCTTCGCTTTCGGACGGCGTCAATGCCGATTACATCCAGGCATGCACCGTGGTCTGGTGCGGCGGCATGCGCGCCAACGCATTGGCGAGCCAGCTTCCCGTCGGACTCGATTCCATGGGCCGCGTGCCCGTCGATGCCTATCTGCGCGTCACGGGCGTTCCCGGCGTATTTGCGGCGGGCGATTGCGCACGCGTGCTGATCGACGGCAAACGGCCTTCGGTCATGTCGTGTCAGCATGGCCGGCCGATGGGCCGCTACGCCGGCAATAACGCCGTCTGCGATTTATACGGAGAAGAGATGCTGCCGTTGCAGATCGACTGGTACACGACGGTCTGCGACCTGGGCCCGTGGGGCGCGGTCTATACGGAGGGATGGGAACGCAAGCTGGTCTCGGAAGGCGAGGCTGCCAAGGCGACCAAGCGCACGATCAACGGGGAGCGGATCTATCCGCCGAGGAGCGGCTGCCGCGAAGAGTTGTTCCGGGCTGCCGCGCCTATCGTGCAGACGCCGCCATCGACGACACGCGCCGATTCATGATCGTGGCGATGAGGGCAGACACCACGCCTCATCGCCACTGAAGCGTCAAACCTTGTCGACCGATGCTTCGTAGATCTCGTCGATGGACTCGCCGAGCGTCGCGTTGAACTCTTCGTCGCTCATCGACTTCTTCAGTTCGTTGATAAGCGCGCGCGAGAAGCTCGCAATCATGCCGTGGTTCTTCGCCAGACGCTGGCATGCGTCGGTGCGCGTATAGCCGCCCGAAAGCGCCACCACGCGCACGACACGCGGATGCTCGATCAGCGGCGCGTAGAAGTCCACTTCATCGGGGATGGTCAGCTTGATCATCACCTGACTGGATTCCGGCAGCGCGTCGAGACCTTTCAGCAATTCGTCGCGCAGAATTTTTTCCGCACCCTTCTTGTCCGTGCTCTTGATGGACACTTCGGGTTCGAGAATGGGCACGAGACCGTGTCCGATGATCTGATTGCCCACTTCGAATTGCTGCTTCACGACTGCGGCGATGCCCTTTTCGTTCGCGTCCTTGATGACCGAACGCATCTTCGTGCCGAAGATGCCGAGCTTGACGGCGCGTTCCAGCAGCGCGTCGAGGCCGGGGTTCGGCTTCATGACCTGAACGCCGTCGGCTTCTGCTTCGAGGCCCTTGTCGACCTTGAGGAACGGCACCACGCCACGGTCTTCCCACAGGAACGCAGGCACGGACTTGCCATTTGCCTGACCGTCCATGGTGGCTTCGAAGAGAATGGCGCCAATGACCTTTTCTCCCGTGAATGACGGCGCGGTGATGATGCGCACGCGCATTTCATGCATCAGCTTGAACATCTCGGCGTCGCCGTCGTAGGCGTCTTCTGCAATGCCGTACTGCTTGAGCGCGCCCGGCGTCGAACCGCCGCTTTGATCCAAGGCGGCGATAAAACCTTGCTTCTCCGCCATTTGCGACAGCATCTTTTCGTTAGCCACGAACATTTCCCTCCTCAAAGTTCAAACACCGGAACGCGCGCGAGCACGGCCCGGGCTTCTGGTTCCACTACGGTAAGTGTAATGGTTTTGAGGCGCGACTTGACTGTGCATATCCGCCATTTCCCCTGCCACACACTCAAATCGAGGAGAGAAAAGGCGACGCGGCAGGGCTTTTGCGGCTCGATCTGCTCAAGGCGCAGCGGAGTTGAAGTCCCCGGCGTTCACGGGTTCGACCGCGCGTGCGCTTCGCCCGAGCATGAATGCAGCGCGGCGCAGGAACGATGGCGCGCCTTGCGCCGCCATGATTTCGAGGGTGGGTAATTCGGGCGTTTCTAAAACCGGCTGAGATTGCGCCTGTATTTTTTCAGGCGCTGGCGCTTTGACGTTCAAGAGCGCTTCACGCGCATTTGCGCAATGCACGTTCAGCAAGCGACGCATTTCCGGATTTTCGATGAGTGCTTGCGCCGTCGCGAGACCGCGCTCGAATTGCAGCGCATAAGCGATATCGGCGAAATTCTCGTATTGACCGCTATCGGCCAGTTCGAACGCCAATTGCTGGGTGCGCTGGCGCTTCCATGCTTCGAGATCGTCTTGGCCCGTACTCACATTGGCCTCTTCTTGGCGATGAGGTGGCAATGATGTTAGCCCGAGACCCGCGCGTTTGCGTTGTCCCGCCACAACAAGCAGACAAAAAGTCGGACGATAAGTGCTTGCCTTCCATTACTTCCTTAGCAATAGCCAAAGATATTCTTAAGCGTGACTTTCGAGCGAACGAGCGTTCTTGCTCAAGAATCGCTAAGGAAATTACCAGGCACCGGCAAACGCCTGTATAGCGCGATTGAATGCGGCCGGGCTTGCCACGTTCATTCCGTGCGATGCCCCGGCAATAGTTTGCCGATCCGCGAATTCAATCCATTCCGCCAGCTTGTCGACGTTATTGCGGAACATGCGCGGGCTCTTTTGTCCGTCTATCAGCAAAGTGCGGCACTTGATATCGCGCGCGGCGTCGCGGGTATAAGCGGGCAAGGGATCGCGAAGTTGCTTCGGCACCGTAAGCGCGTTGTCTATCGCCATCCGTCGAAAAGCCGGCGTGCTCTTTTGCCAGAAGCTCGGCATGCTGACCGAATCGACGAACAGTTCCAGCCCCGGCTCGATTTCGCCCATCTCGATGAGTTCCGCCACGCGCGTGCGCAAGGCGTTGGTCGCGGGCGGCAAGCTGGCGGCCGCAGGCTGCGGCGAAACCTGGAGCGGTCCGCCCGGGTCCGCGAGCGTGAGCGTCTTCACGAGACGCGGATATTCCCTTGCGAGATGAAACGCGACGCACCCGCCGCGCGAATGCCCGACCAGATGCACGGGTGCAATGTCGAGCGCCTCGATAAATTCCGCCATCTCCGCGACATGCGCTTCCCAGCTGAATTCGCCCTGCACGAAGGCATCGACGGCGGGCCAGTAGTGACTGAGACTCGGCGCGATGCAACGAAACTGCCTGGCAAGCGGCAGAATCTGCGCGCTCCAGTAGCGGTAATCGCAGAGCGAACCATGCACGAACAGGAGCGGCTCGCCTTCGCCGCAATCCACGTAAGGCACGGAAATGCCGGACGCGGTCGTTGCGAAAGACGCTTCCGGCAAGGCTTGCAAGGCGGACAGTACGGCGGGATCGGTACGGGCGTTCATTGATTCGCTCCTTTCCCGCACTATGCCGTCCGCCAATTTAAAAGAAAATCGCATAATATTGATAACATCGTTCAGATTTTCTGATACCAAGTCGTCATACACAGGCATGAAAGCACTCGACCTCGATGTCCTTGCCATGATCGTCGCCGTCGCGGACACGGGCAACATCAGCCGCGCGGCGGAACTCGTGCATCGCTCGCAATCGGCCGTCAGCATGCAGATCAAGACGCTCGAAACCGCGCTTGGCAAGGCGCTGTTCGTGCGCAAACCGCGCAGCGTGACGCCCACGCAAGACGGCGAAGTGTTACTGACCTACGCGCGCCGCATGCTCGCCTTGCGCGATGAAGCATGGGCCGCCGTCGTGCGGCCGGACGTGACGGGGCGCGTGGTGATCGGCGTACCGGACGACTACGCGTCGTCGCTGTTTCCGCCCATCCTCAAGAAGTTTTCGGCGACCTTTCCCAAGGTCGAGATTCAGGTGGTCGGCTTGCCGAGCGTGGCGCTTGCGCCGATGCTGAAAGACGGCTCGGTCGATCTGGTCTGCGCCACGCGCGTGAAAGGTCTGAGCGGCGAATTCCTGCGTCACGAGCCGATGGTCTGGGCCGCCGCGCCCGGGGCCACGGAAATCTGGCGCGAACGTCCCTTGCCCATTGCCGTGTTCCTGCCGGGCAGCGTGGCGCGCGAGAACGCCATACGCAGCCTGGAACGCGCGCGTATCGGCTATCGCACGTCGTACGAGAGCCCGAGTCTGCTCGGTCTCCTGACGATGGCCGAAGCCGGTCTTGCCGTCACGCCGCTTGCCAAGTGCGCTGTCCCCGCGCATTTCACGCTACTCGGTCAGGCGCAAGGGCTGCCGGAAATCCCCGCGCTCGAAGTGGTGCTGGCGCGCAGCGCGGCATCCAAACGGCCGCCTTGCGACTTCCTGGCCGAACGCATCATGGCCGAGTTGCGCCGTTGAGTGCGGCTTGGATGGCGCTGATCCTGCGTTCGGCCCACGCCTTCAGAAGCCTATTCGATGCAACCAGCGGCATCGACGCCGCCATGATGCGATAGACATCGTTGCGGCGCACCTTGGTGATGCGCTCCGGGGCGAGCCATGCGTCGTTACGCGCCAGCAACACCAGCGTTTCCAGCCCGATCATGATCGGCCACAGGCACGCGAGCCGCAGCCGAATGGCGCTCGATGGAATCGCCATCGTGTAGGCCAGCGCGTCGCGATAGAGCGCGATGGTGGTTTGCAACAGCTCGTCTTGCACGGGACGCGCTTTATCGGATGCCTCGGGCGCGAGCAGTTCTCGTGGCGCGATGCCATGACGCGCCAGCATCGACGAAGGCAGATAGCAACGCCCGATACGCAGATCGCGCGCGCAATCGCGCAGCACGTTGGTCATCTGCAGCGCCTTGCCGAAGCGCACGCCGCGCGCAAGCATGACATCCGGCGCGGCCTTGAGCGTGCCCGGCATATGCGCGTAGGTCATCTTCGTCCAGAACTCGCCCACGCAGCCCGCGACGAGATAGGTGTAGCGGTCCAGTTCGTCGAATTCACCGAGCGCCGCGATCTCGCCCGAGGTTTCATCCGGGAACGTGCGCAGGTCGAACTCCATGCCCGTTGTGAGCGTGGTCACGATATCGCGCACGGCATCGCGGTCGGCCTTGCTCAATTGCGGCAGGATGGCAAGCGCTCCGCCGAGCGATTCGAGCAGCGCGCGTTCATCCGCTTGCGCTTGCTGGCCCGCTACTTCGCCGGCTATGCGGGCCAGCGCGCCATCGTCCGGTGCGCCGTTGACTTGCGCGCGCAACGACAGCAGCAAGTCCAGACGAAGTTGCGGCGCGATGAGCGACGTATCCGCGATGGTATCGGCGGCGCGCGCAAGCAGATACGCCAGCGCGACGGGGTCGCGCATGCCCGCCGGAAGAATCCGCAGCGTCAGATAGAACGAGCGCGAAACGCTCTTGAGAAGCGGGCCGAGGAGGACTGCCCGGGTCGATTGATTCATGAGTGGGATCAGAGAGCGCTCAAGCACGCGAGAGCGCATTGTATCCGGCTCAACGGTGCCGCTTGTGCCTTCGCCTCTTTGCGCGATGATGCACGGGAATGGCGACGGCATCATGCGCCGATACACGCTCGATCACCACTTGCGCCGTCCCCCCGTGTTGCAGGCCGAGCAATACCGCCGCCGCAAACGAAAGATCGATCACGCGGCCCTTCTGGTAGGGGCCGCGGTCGTTGATGCGCACGACGACCGACCGCGTCTTCGCGGCATTGCTGACGCGCACGTAAGTGCCGAGCGGCAGCGTGAGATGCGCGGCCGTGAGCGCGTTCATGTCGTAAGCCTCGCCGCTCGCGGTGGGGCGGCCTTGGAAGGCGTCGGCGTAATAGCTGGCCATGCCGATCTGGAAGGCATATGCCTTCTTGGCGTGCACATGCTTCGCGTGCGACACGGCCTTGTGTAAAGCATGATGCTTGCGTGCTGGCTTGACTGGCCGATGTGAAGTCCATCCGCACAGCAACACGCAAGCGCCGATGGACACGATCCAGGCCAATAGCCGGCGCGCATGGAATGCGCGGACCTGCATGGGCGATCTACTCCATGAGTTACCGATTCGTGGATCGGATCGCCCTTAACGCCCTCTGCTTTTTAGCGTTGACCTGCCTTCCTTGGATATGACGCTTCTTTACAGGACTACGTTTGCCTTACGATGATCATGATTCGTCATTCGAACTATTTCCAATCACAGCGAATCCTGTAGCGATTCCGCATGCGTCATCGGTTCGTCCTTTGTTTGCGGCATGAGCGCCCATACCGCCGCACGCAGATACGCCTCAAAGTCTCCGCGCACTTCAGGATGTTGCAAGGCCAGTTGTACCGTCGCTTTGAGATACCCGAGCTTGCTGCCGCAGTCGAAACGCGTGCCGTAGTAGCGATACGCCAGCACCTGTTCGACCGCGAGCAAGGAGCCGATGGCATCGGTTAGCTGAATCTCGCCGCCCGCGTTGGGCTTCGTCTTGCGCAGATGATCGAAGATGCTCGGCATCAGCACGTAACGCCCGACCACGCCGAGATTGGAAGGCGCAAGCGCGGGCTGCGGCTTCTCGACGACACCCGACAACTTGATGACGTCCTCTTCCCATTCGCGGCCTTCGATCACACCATACGATGCGCTTTCCTCGCGCGCGATGCGTTCCACACCGATCACCGAGCTGTGATAGTGGTCGAATACATCGACGAGTTGCTTCATGACAGGCTCGGCGCCGTGCAGCAGATCGTCGGCCAGGATGACGGCGAATGGTTCACCGCCGACGAGCCGTTCCGCGCATAGCACCGCATGACCCAAGCCCAGCGCGGCCGGCTGGCGCACGTAGAAACAATCCACGTTCGCGGGCTTGATGCTGCGTACCGCATCGAGCAGAACCGCCTTGTTGCGCGCTTCCAGTTCCGCTTCGAGCTCATATGATTTGTCGAAGTGATCCTCGATTGCGCGCTTGCCCCGACCCGTGACGAAGATCATCTCCGTCATGCCCGCAGCAATGGCTTCTTCCACCGCGTATTGAATGAGCGGCTTATCGACCACTGGCAGCATTTCCTTCGGACTCGCCTTGGTGGCTGGCAAAAAACGTGTGCCGAGACCTGCGACTGGAAATACGGCCTTGGTCACTTTAAGCATGACTGCTCCTCCAGATCGAAACCGGAAAATTGATGTTGTCCCCGCGCTGTTTTTCTTGTGATTTCGCCCGCACTTGCGGCAGGCTTTTGGCGTTGCGCGCGTTACTCCGCTTCCTCCATCTGCGATGCCTGCGCATTGTTGGAGCCCTTCTTGCGGAAGGGATCGAGAGGGTCGTTGCGCAACGCGTCGCGGTACGCGGACGCCGCCACGAGTACCAGCAGCACGGCTATGCCGGCGACTGCATGCATATCCATGATCGACACCCATTCGCCTGTAGATGAGGGCTCACCGTAGCAGAAAAAAATCGATAAATAATTCGCCCGCTTTAAGCCGTTACGCTGCCTGTTTTCTTAAGAAATGCGCCGAATTTTTTGCTTAGGCACGGATTTCTTGCTGCTCTAACATGGGCCGATCCCTTCGGCTCCTTAAGGTTTAGCGATGAGCGACTCCCCGGCCTTCGACGAAAGCGGCATGGCGCTGCGCACTTCCGCGCGCAATTCGAACGCTATCGCCGACGATAAAGACGTCGCGATCAACGCATGGCGTGGTGTCGCCGCGTTGCTGGTCGCGTACTTTCATTGCAGGCAGGTTACGTGGGTCGGCATGCAGCAGTTTCATCGCGCTTCGCCCGCGTTCGACCTCAACGCGGTCGTCAGTTACCTCACGTTCCCTGTCGCCTGGGGATCGGCCGGTGTGCCGATTTTCTTCATCATCAGCGGCTATTGCATTCATCGCGCGATGGCGCGGCGCCTGAATGCCGACCCGCGCGCGCCGTTCGACGGCTTGAATTTTCTGCTACGGCGGTTCGTGCGGATCTATCCGGTTCTGATTGCCGCGCTGGTACTGACGTTCGTGCTGGATTCGCTTAGCGTCGGCTTTGAGCCGGTCAGCCGCAAGATCAATCCCTTCGATCTTCATGCTTTCCTCATCAACCTCTTTTCCTTGCAGGGAATCGCGGGCAAGACGTTCGGCTCCAATGGCGCCTTATGGACGCTCTCCGTCGAGGTGCAGTTCTACCTCGTATATCCGCTCGTGATTGCATTGCGGAGGCGAATCGGAATGCCGGCGGTCGTCGGCCTTGTCGCTGTCGTCAACATCGTGTCGGCGCTCGTCTTCGAGCGCCAGCAGATCGTAATCTTCACGTCCTACTGGCTTTCATGGATGCTTGGAGCATGGATCGCCGAAGCGAAAGCGCGTAACGTGCGCGCACCGAGGCGCTCGGGAGTCGTGGCGGTTGGCATCGCGCTATGCGGATGCGCTGCCTTCGGGCTTGCGCAATATCTGGCGTTTCAGCTTTGGGCGCTGGCGTTTGCCGTTTATTTGTTTGGCGCATTAGATCGGCCCATGCGTGAAGGCGGCCCAGTGCGCGTGTTTTCCGTGCTCGGCGAGTTCAGCTTCTCGCTTTACGTCGTGCATCTGCCCATTTTCGTGCTGCTTGGGTCCGTGCTTTTTCATTCGGTCTTGCAAACGGGCATCTGGGCCTCGTTTGCTTTTACCGCCATTGCAGTTGTGGTTGCCGCAGCGTTCTATGCGCTTGTCGAGCGACCCGCCATGGCCTGGGCCGCAAGATTGAAACCTGCGAAAACACGCGTTCGCATTGCGCGTTGATAAAGCGCCAATAAAAAAAAGCCGCCTCGAAAAGCGGCTTGATCGAAGTTCGAGTACCTCAGCTACGCTCGCGCTTCTTCGCCTTCGCCGCCACGTCTCCGAGGATTCTCTCGACGCTCTCGACATATCGCTCGGTCCCGAATCTTTTCGTCGCGTGTACGAAGCCGCTTTCGGTCAGACGGTCGCGAAGCGGTGAATCGTCCTTGAGGCGATCCAGTATGCGCGCCAGTTCGGCGGCATCGCCGGGAGCGCAGAGCAGGCCGTTCTCGCCATCGTCGACGATATCCGTCACGCCGCCCGCACGCGTCGCAACAACGGGCCGTTTCGACAACATGCCTTCGATGA
Source organism: Caballeronia sp. HLA56 (assembly GCF_054655155.1). NCBI lineage: Bacteria > Pseudomonadati > Pseudomonadota > Betaproteobacteria > Burkholderiales > Burkholderiaceae > Caballeronia > Caballeronia sp. HLA56. Next base: position 204,052 of record NZ_BAAHOB010000002.1, read on the forward strand.
TCACGCGGCCAAACGGCTCCGGCATGATCGACGTATGCGTGACCACATCGACCGCTTTCATGCACGCGGCAATGTCATCCTGAAAGCCGAGAAAATGCACGCGGTCCGCAAGCCCGTGTTCGAGTACGAAAGCACGCAGCTCGGCCTCGTACTCATGTTCTCCAAAAAGCGCCGCGCCAACCAGAACGGCATGCATCTCCGTGCATTCGCGCAACGCTTCGAGCAGTACATGCTGACCCTTCCAGCGTGCAAGACGGCTAAAGCATCCGACGAGAAACGCATCCTGCGGCAAGCCGAACCGTGCTCGCAACTCATGCTGCGCCACCGTTTCGATGCTAGTGAAAGGCTCCGCCGATATGCCGTTGAACACGACATCGAGCCGCTCGTCGCGCAAACGCGTGAGCGCCGTGACCGCGGCCGCCGATGCCGTCGAATTGGCGATGACATGTTCGAGCATGAGCTTGGTGCACCACTTGATGATGGAAAGCTGCGTGCGCCCGAAGTGGTCCTCGCTCACGATATCGCGCAGATGCCACACCACGGGGCGCCGCGAGATCAGGCCGGCGATGGCGCCGATCACCATCGCGCGCTGCGTGTTGACGTAGATGACATCGGCATTGCGCGACTTTTCGAGCGTGCCGCGCAGGAGCTTGACGACGCCGCCCACCACGCCCGCGCCGGGACGCGTCATGCCGTCCTTGCGAACATTGCCGAGCGCTTTGCCGTCGAGCACGTCTACCTTGATGCCGACCGCTTCCAGCGCAATGCGAAACGGACCATCGTCGAAAAGAACCGTCTGCACGTCGCCACGCATGTTCTTCACCACTTCGAGCATGGAGAGTTCCGCGCCGCCGAGCGAGCCGCTTTGATCCACGGCAAGCACGCGCAAATCGCTCTTTTCTTCGACCTGAACCTCGGGCTCTGCCGGCAGCGGAGGAAGAATGAAGCGCGGCGCCACGCGTGCGACATGCGCATGGAACTGTTCCCTGAAACGCGCGTTGGAAAAGCGCTCTGCGTTCTTGCGACAGTCGGCTGGCTTGAACGTCACCGTGCCGTCTTCGAAGGCCTCGACAGCATCCACGATGGCGTCCGCCGACTGCTCCTGAAAGAACATGCCCGTGGGCTCGGCCTCCGACGCATCGCGCACGGTTTCCAATGCGCCGCCCTTGCCGTAGGCAATCACTGGCGTGCCGCACGCTTGCGCTTCGACCACCGAGATGCCGAAGTCTTCTTCCGCCGCGAAGACGAACGCTTTCGCGCGGCGCATCTTTTCGTGCAGCACGGAGAACGGCTGATACCCCATGATGCGCACGTTGGGCGTAGCCTTCGCACGGATCTTCGCCATGTCCGGGCCCTCGCCGATCACGACGAGCTTGCGCTCAGGCATCTGCGCGAACGCCTCGACGATCAGATCGATCTTCTTATACGGCACCATGCGCGACGCCGTTAAATAAAAATCGTCCTTTTCCTCGCACACGTTGAACGCGGCGACATCGACAGGAGGAAAGATCACTTGCGACGAACGCCGATAAACCTTGTGGATTCGCCGCGCAATGAAAGCCGAATTAGCGATGAAATGATTCACCGAATTCGAGGTACGTATGTCCCAGCTGCGCATGTAATGCAGCGCCATGCGTGCGATCAGCGACTTCATGCCCGCAGTGAGATTCGACTGCTTGAGATACTGATGTTGCAGGTCCCATGCGTAGCGTATGGGCGAATGCACGTAACTGACGTGCACCTGATCGGGTCCTGTCAACACACCCTTCGCTACCGCATGGCTGCTCGACAGAATGAGGTCGTAGCCGGACACGTCAAGCTGTTCTATCGCGAGCGGCATGAGCGGCAAATATGCGCGATAGCGCTTCTTCGCGAATGGCAACTTCTGGATGAACGAGGTCTTCGCCTGCTTGCCGCGCAAGAACGCTCTGTCTTCGAGGAAGTCGACGACGCTGAAAATATCCGCGTCCGGAAAGCACGCGATCATCTGTTCCAGCACACGCTCCGCGCCAGCGTAGGTCACGAGCCAGTCATGCACGATAGCGATACGCGGTACACCGTTCGCACGCGCGATACTGCGCTCGCGACGCGGCACCGGCGTCATGGCTGGCGCCGGCTCGTGCAGGAAATGACGCGCTTTCGCGGTCCCCATGAACGCGTCTTCGATATTTGTTTTCATGCGTCACTCCTCGCCTTCAACGGTAAATGATTGCGTCTTCCAAAACGCGCGCCGGCCTTGCGTAGCACTGCAAGCAAAAGCGCACGCAAGGCCGGCCGCGTCACCACGGACCATCCCGCATCGACGAGTGCGAGCAAGGCGGCAGCGGATATTGCATAGAGCGGATGCGCCATGGCATCGATCAGATAGCCAAGCACCAGCCCCGCGAGCAGAAACGCGAGATGGGCAAGCATGTCGAGCGCAATCGGGGTTGCGCGCACACGGGTCAGCCACAACAGCACCGCGTAGTCCGCAAGCGCTCGCAGGGCAACCACGCTTGCGGCGCCAACCGGCCCGTATCGTTGAATGCCGAACCATAGAAGCGCCACGAAGAACGGCAACTGGAAGAGTCCTGCACGTGCAGCCGAAGCGGGGTTGATCTGCGACTGAATGAGGATGCGCGTGACGCTCGCCTGACCGACGAGCCATACACCGATCACGAGAATGCGGCCTACCGGCGCGCTTGCGATGGCGAGATCAGCGCCGATCCACACATGCAGGAACGGTTCGAGCACGAGCATCGCGAAGATCGCGAGCGGCGTAAATACGCCATTGAGGAATTCGAGCGATGTCGCGGCCATCTTGCCGGCGTCGCTGCGATCGATCGATGAAAGGCGCGGAAACAGCGTGCGCACCATCGCGTTGGGCAGCATGTTGAGACGCGTGACGAGGTTCTGCGGCACCGTGTAATACGTGACGAAACGCGCGCCGAGATGCGCGCCGAGCAGAACGCGATCGAGCGAATCGGTGAGCATGGAGGTCATGGTTGAGACCAGCATCCAGCCGCCGAAGCGGAAGAGTCCGCCCGTAACGGCACGCTTCGGCCAATCGATGCGGCGTATCGCCAGCAGCTTCAGACTCGCTCTTCCAAGCAGAATGGCCGCGAGCAATCTCGCGACGACCGCGGCAGCCAGCACCGTTTGCAGATTGGCCGCGATGAACCACGCAGCACCGAGCGGCAGCAACTGGAACAGGAAAGTGCCGAAGGTCTGATTGGCGTTATAGATGCCGAAGCGTTCCATCGCGTTGATCGCGCCAGCAAAAACCCACGACACATTGGCAATGGGAATGGCGAGCGCGAGCCACGGCAACGCGCGATAAACCTCATGCTGCAAGGCCGGTGCGGAGTGCGCCACATACGCCGTATAGAGAAACGCGCCGAAGTAGATGGCGAGGCCGCCTGCCACGCCCGTCGCGAAGTTGAGCCACACCGCGCTCCAGAAGACCTGCGCGCGCTGTGCCATATCCCCGGCCGCATGCGCTTTCGCTATCTGATGTTGCGCGGCCATGCTCATGCCGAGATCGAGAATCCCGAAGTAGCCGATCAGCGTCCATACGAGACTGATCACGCCATAACGCTCCACGCCTACGAGGTGGATATAGGCAGGCACCGTTGCAAGCGATACGAATGTCGGCAGGATCAACCCGACGAAGTTGATGCCGACGTTCCTGACCATGCTCTTTTCCATCGGTTCCTCGCGACTTCATGTGCCGGGTTTCCAGCGGTACATCATCACCTTGCCTCGTGCGTCTTCCTCGACGAACACCAGGTACTCGCCATCGCCGCGCTTATAGGCGCTCACGCCATTGGGTACGTCCACCCAGCCCGACGCATGACCGACTTCCGCCCCCGGCTTGATTACGCCTACCTCTTTGCCGGAGTCCTTGTCGAACACGTGCACGTCGCCAACAGGCTCGACCGCGAACACGTATTGCCCTTCGACGGTCACACCAATCACGGTCGATAGCGGCTTCTTCTGCGTATCCCACGGCAAGTCGATTGCATAGCGTTGATGCGGGCCGTCGGACCATTGGTCGTAGCGCACGAGGCGCTTGCCGACCTCTTTCCAATAGCGCTTGTCGTAAGGCGCGTCCGCTGTATAACCGGTGACATAGAGCGTGTCGCTTGCCGCGTCGTAGATCGCGCGGCGCAATTCGGTGAACGGCGCGGGAACGGGATACGTCTCGATGTTTTCGTAGTCGTAGACAGGATTGCCTTGCTTGTCGAGGCCGCCATAGCGCAGGCGATAAATGCCCTTCACGTCGCTCGTGCGCCAGATGTCGCCTTTGATATCGACCCACCAGCCCCAGCCGCCCGTCATGCGCGCAGTGCCCGGATTGCGCTTGAATTCGCTTTCGTCGAAGCGGCCGTTGCCATTGCTATCGCGCCAAATCCACTCGCCGCCTTCGGGGCGGTTCGGCACGTTCTGCACGGGGCGTGGTCTTCCCGCGATAAAGCCCGATGGAATCGCCAGCTCGCCGTCATGCTTCGCATCGAAGCGATAGATCTTCATGTGATCCGCATACATGTCGGTCAGATACAGGAACGTGCGGCCATCGAGTTTTCTTGCGATAGGCATGCCCGGCCATTGATCGACGTGGAACACCGGATCGTCGGGATACTTGAAGCGGCCCGACAGAAAGCCCGCGTATTTCCAGTCCTGTCCCGCAGGCTTTGACAGATCCAGCTCGAACCGCTTGTTGCCGGTGAAGACGCTATTGGGGCGGCCCGGATCGATCCACGCGCCATCGACGAAAAGAAGCCCTTGCGTCTGCCAACGCAACGCGCCATTGGCGGCATAGCTTTCCAGCGTCGCGCCAAGACCGGCGCCCGTCGAACCCGTGCGTGGCCCTATTCCGTTCGTCGACACGTAGACGTTGCCAGCGGCATCGACACCCACGCCTGTCAGGCCATTGAAGCGACGCGGGCCCGGCGTTCCCGCAACGCCGGAGAAGATGCCGCCGCGCTCGCCCAACGCGCCAGCTTCGTGATAAGCATTCGCCTTGCGTATAAAGAACAACACTTGCTGACGCGGCCCGTTATCGGCTACAAGCAGACGCCCTTCTCTGTCGATGGCGATATCCACCGCGCTGCTATCGGCATTCAAGCGCGGCGCATCGTCCAATAACGCGCCCGATGCGGCGTAATGCGCGATGCGCGGATGATCGCCATTGCTCTCCACGATCGCCCATAAGGAACCATCCGCCGACAGCGCGATTTTCCCCGGCTGCGGCGCGCTCCATTGCGCTTCCTTTTGCATCGACTGCGCGTCATAGACTTCTATGCAATTCAGCGCCGTGTTCGCCACATAAAGCCTTGTTTCGCTTGCAGCAAGACCGCTTACGTCCTGTCGTGCGTCGTTCGACTCGTTGATCGTGAGGAAGCTGCGCGCCAGCGTGGCGCGCGGGTCCTTTTCTTCCAATGCACTCGCACCGAAAGGCACGGGACGCTTGACGTCGTTGATATCGCGACGCGATACGCCCCACCACTGCTTGCCCGCAGGCGGCCACACGCCTTGCTTGACGAGCCGGCCTCGTTCGTTACCTACGCCGACGGCGACAAATACATAGCGCGAATTCACTGCAACGGCATCGCCGCCGGAAGCGCCCCATCCATGCGTGCCGCCGGCGTAACTCGACATGCGGCCATCGCGATACACGCTCGCTTCCGCTCCGCTTTCGTCCCACGGTGCATTGGTGAACACGCGGCCATCGGGCGCAACGGCAATCGCCGTGATGTTGATCTGCGTCCATGTGCCGTCGCCAAAGCCCGACGTATTGCCTATCCACGATGTCTTTGCATCGAGCACGGGCGGCGTCGCGAATGCGCCAGTCGCCACGCACGCGAGCGGCAAACAGATCAGCCTGCAAACGGAAGTGAAGAACGAATTACGCCGCAACGGGGCCTCCGATAAAACTGCGTGCACGCCGGGTGCGCTCGATGCATCGGGACGTCGTCTGGTCGCATCAACGAGAAGAGTCGCGGTCCGACGCTTTGCAGGTTAGAGGCCAAATAAAGCTAAAAAAACGAAAAATATTCGTCTGCTAAATGGCGTTCGCATGGCTTAAGAAACGTCTTTTCCTAAGCGCCGAATGGCGCGCTCATTAAAAATTGCTAAAGGTTTTTTTCCGATTTCTTTTGCCTAGAATCGCCTCATGACATCACCGACGAGGTAACACCATGGCCACGCAGAACAAGGCGATCATCACCGGAGTATCGGGGCAGGACGGCGCGTATCTTGCCAAGCTGCTGCTCGACAAGGGTTACGAAGTGGTCGGTACGTATCGGCGCACGAGCTCGGTGAATTTCTGGCGTATCGCGGAACTCGGTATAGACCGGCATCCGAAGCTCAAGCTGGTTGAGCACGATCTGACCGATCTTGGTTCGAACCTGCGTCTGCTCGAATCCGCCGAAGCAAGCGAGCTCTATAACCTCGCGGCGCAAAGCTTCGTGGGCGTCTCCTTCGATCAGCCTTCGACGACCGCGGGCGTCACGGGCTTAGGCGCACTTAATCTGCTCGAAGCCGTGCGCGTGATCGATCCGACGATCCGCTATTACCAGGCATCGACATCGGAGATGTTCGGCAAGGTGCAGGCGATTCCGCAATCGGAGGAGACGCCCTTTTATCCGCGTAGCCCATATGGTGTGGCCAAGCTGTTCGCTCATTGGACGACGATAAATTATCGCGAGTCGTACAACATCTTCGGATGCAGCGGCATCTTGTTCAATCACGAATCGCCGTTGCGTGGCCGTGAATTCGTCACGCGCAAGATAACGGATACGGTTGCAAAAATAAAGCTCGGCAAGGAAGAGTTGCTCGAGCTTGGCAATCTCGACGCAAAGCGCGACTGGGGCTTTGCCGCCGAATACGTGGAAGGCATGTGGCGCATGCTGCAGGCGAGCGAGCCCGATACTTATGTGCTCGCCACCAATCGCACGGAGACGGTACGCGACTTCGTGCGCATGGCATTTGCCGCAGCGGGTTATCAACTTGAATGGGCCGGTAAAGGCGAGCGCGAACGCGGTATCGACATATCGACGGGACGCACGCTGGTGCGCGTGAACCCGAAGTTCTATCGTCCGGCGGAAGTGGATTTGTTGATTGGCAGCGCGGACAAGGCACGCGAAAAGCTAGGCTGGCGTCCCACGACCACGCTCGAAGCGCTCTGCCAGATGATGGTGGAAGCGGACCTGAAGCGTAACGAATTGCAGCCTACCTTCTGAACGCCCATGCCTCGTCGCGCACTCATAACCGGGCTCTCCGGCTTCACGGGCCGCCACATGGCGGCGCATTTGATGAACGCAGGCTACGACGTCTGGGGCACCACGTCCGCTTCGCCGGAAGCCGATGTCCCCAATGTCGTCGGCCTGCCCGTCGATCTGCTCGACGCTGACGCCCTCAAGTCATTCGTCGCCGATGCGCGGCCCGATGTCGTCGTGCACCTGGCGGGCGCGGCGCATGTCACGGGCAACACGCCGAGCACGACTTATCTCGTGAATATCGTCGGCACGCGTAACCTGCTTGCCGCGCTCGCCACGCTCGACCGCAAGCCGCGCGCGGTCTTGCTTGCAAGCACGGCCAATGTGTATGGCAACGCAGCGGTGGAAGTGATCGATGAAGATGTCGATATCAAGCCCGCCAACGACTATGCGGTCAGCAAGCTCGCGATGGAACAGGCTTCGCGGCTATGGATGGACCGGTTACCGATCTTGTTCGTGCGGCCGTTCAACTATACGGGCGTGGGCCAAAGCGAAGACTATGTGTTGCCGAAGATCGTCGGGCACTACGCACGGCATGAAGCGCGCATCTCGCTCGGCAATCTGAATGTGTCGCGCGACTTCTCCGATGTACGGGACGTGGTGGCCGCCTATGCGAAATTGCTCGAAGCGGCGCCTGCGGGTGAGACGTTCAATATCTGCTCCGGGCGTAGTCATTCGCTTGGCGAGGTGCTTGAAATGCTTGCGCGCATAGCCGGCTACAAGATCGATGTATTCGTCGATCCGCGTTTCTTGAGACGCAATGAGATTGCGCGGCTCGTCGGGTCCAATCGCAAGTTGCGGCGGGTGATCGGGCAAGTGCCGGCTACACCGATCGATCGCACGTTGGAGTGGATGTACGAGTATATGAGCGCGCGAGTAGCGGTCTGATTTGCGCTTGAGCGTCGATTAAAAGCGCTTCGGCGGTTATCCGCGGAAGCGCTTTATCGTTTTTCAATGCACCGGTCCCGCTTCAATCGCTTCCTCATAAACCGCAGCCACGCGCCGCGCAATCACGCCGCGATCGAAATGTTCCCACGCGTAACGCCTGCAATCCGCCTCGTTCGGGAGATCAAGCGATCCATCGAACGCGGCAATCAGTCCATCGGCGATAGCATCCGCGCCGGTCGATGCCAGCACGAGGTCCTCCGATAGTCCACGTACCGCTTCTGGCAAGCCACCAACCGGCGTAACCAGCACCGGCGTTCCCGAAGCCAGCGATTCCACGGTAATCAAGCCGAAACCTTCCAGCGCGACTGTCGGCACGATACTCACATCGGCGGAACGATAAAGCGCGGCGAGCTGCTCATCGGGCACGAAGCCGAGCAGGCGCACGTTATCCTGTAAGCCCGCTGCATCGATACGCTGCTGCAACTCATCCGCAAGCCGGCCTTTGCCCGCGATCAGCAGTAGCACATCGGGGATCTTCGCTTTCACGCGCGTCATCGCGTCGATCAGCGATTCGAGTCCCATGCGCCGCACGAGCCGCCGCACCGCGAGCACGATCGGTCTTCCCACCGGCAATTGCAGACGCCTGCGCGCTTCGGTGCGCGTCATCTTAAGGTCGAATTGCGCAACGTCCACGCAGCCCGGCACCACGCGAATGCGCTCTTCCGGCACGCCATAGCGCGTGCTCAAAATCTGCCCGAACGCTTCCGACAGGACGATCAGCCGCGAGGAACGCGCATACACGCGCCCCTCCAGCATGAATTTCGCGCGCTGCCCGAACGAGTCGGCGCCTTCCACATGACTCTCATCCGCCCAAGGCCCCTGAAAATGCGATACCTGCGCGATGCCGCGCGTCACATCGAGACCAGGAAACGTATAAAGCGCGAAGTGCGAGGAGACGACATCGGGACGCTCACTCTTCAAGGTATCGCGCAATGCGTTGCGCGCATTCATCAGGCGTCGCGGCAACGACTGCGCGGCGGGACCGAAGCCGCGAATCGCGCCGCCCGTATCGACAGCCACGCGAGGCGAGCCCGCGACCACGCCGCGCACTTCGACGCCTGCCGCAGGCAGCGCACCGACCAGCGTGTAATACATGCGATCGAGTCCGCCCGCGCGCTCGGGGAACCAATGCATACCGATTTGCAGGGACTTGATAGTGTGCGTGCTCATGTGTGGGTCCAAGGTCGGGTTAGTCTCGGGATAAGCTCGGGTTGAGCGGTCAGACGCCTGTTTGCGCGGAGGTTGCAGCAAGCGGGGCGGGTGAACGCTCACGCTGCGCGAAGCTGCGATAAAGGTCGAGGTAACGACGCGCCATGCGCGCCCAGTTGAAATTGGTCGCGAGTTGCGTCGCCGCTTCGCCCATTTCGGCGCGACGTGCGGGCGAATGCGCCAACGTATCGATGGCGCGTGCGAGTGCCAGTTCATCGTCGGGATCGTCGAGCACGATGCCGCACGTGTCGCCTATGATCTCCGCGCCTCCAGCCGTTTGCGCCGTCACCACGGGAAGACCCGCTGCAAGCGCTTCGAGCAGCGAAAGACTCATGGCTTCGTAACGCGAGGGAAACACGAAGACATCGACGGAATGCATCAAGGTCGGCATGTCCTTGACGAGCCCGAGAAAATGCACGCGGTCCGCAATGCCGAGAATGCGCGCCTGCTCCGGATAAGGACTGCCCGGCAGATAACCCGCCACGACGAGCTGCACGCTACGCGGCAGACCCACCAGCGCTTGCAGCACCGTTTGAAGGTTTTTGCGCGGCGTGCGCAAGTCGCCGACGAAGAGCAACAGGCATGCGTCATCGGGGAGACTGAACATCGCGCGGTTCTTGCTCGCATGCGAGAAAGCGGCCGTGTCCACGCCGTTATAAACCACTTCGACACGATTTCGCTCTATACCGCCCGCGCGTATCTCCTCGGCCACTTTCTCCGATACCGCCGCGATCACACGCGAGCGTCGATAAGCCCATCCTTCGAGCCACGCATTCATGCGGCTATAGATCACCTGATACGCCGACCAGACACCTCCGCTCAAGCGAAACGGATAATACGGGCTACGCGTCCAGCCGCCATGGACGAAGTGCGCGGTGTTCACGTCGGCCCTTGCCCACGTGATGAAGCCATTCACGTGCAGGACATCGTATTCATCGCGGTGCGTGCGCAACCACCAAGCGCTCTTGATGGCGAAGACCTGTTGTTTGAGCAGCCGCGTCGGCCAATAGCGGCCTGCTGTCACGCGCACCCAGCGCAATCGCGGGTTTTGCAGCAGTTCGGGCGCGACATGCGACGCAATCAGCGTCACGTCATGCCCTTCCGTGAGCGCCGCGCGTGCAATCTCGTAGTTGACGCGCCCCTGGCCGTCGTTATGACGCACGACGTGCGTGACGATCGCGATCTTCATCGGCTTGACCTCGTGATGGAAGGAGAAAACGTGGCGCGCCGGCGCGTGAGCTTGGCATGATGGCGCGCGGCGATGATCGAAAAGAGGCTCATGAACAGCAACGATCCGCCCGTGCTGACGAAGGTGTTCGCGAACACGAGAATGCCGACCATCGAAAATGAAAGACTCAGGCACGCTTGCGCGAACTTGTCGTCGCGCAGGGAAAATGAAGCGCGTAACGCACGCACGAGCAAGAGGCCCACGCCCGCGACATACATCAATCCGCCGGGCCAGCCGAGCACGAACGGCACGTTCATGAGGCCGCTGTCGAAGCTGCCGTATTTGCCAAGATCACCGTTTGCACTCGCGAGTTTCGTCGAGGTTCCGGTAGCGCCAAAACCTTCGCCGGTGACATCGGTGAAGGCGGTGACCATGAAGTTCGCATAGAACTCGTTGCGTGCCGCGTAGCTGCTGTCGTCGCTCAGGTTGGTCATGGTCTGCAGACGCGTGCCCAGACGGTCGGCAATCGGGCCGACGGTCATCAAAGGGATCGAGATTCCGACGAGCACGATGGCGCCAAGCAGTATCCGCAAGCGCACGCGGTTGCTTGCCTTGATGAGCTGCAACACCATCGAGATGATCCATCCGCCCCACGCCGAGCGCACGAGCGAAAGACCGAACGATACGAAGCCGAGACCGCCCGCGATCCATTTGACGCGCTGCGTGCCCGCCATCACGAAGGTCAGCGCGGCCATGACCACGAGCGCAAACGGCCCTGACGAGTTCATCGTGCTGAATACACGCACGCCGAGCGGCACCGGCTCGCCTTGCGAGTTCATCTGCGAGCCGATCATCCACATGGCGTCCCACGGCGGCATGACGAAGAATTGCACGATGCCGTATGCGCCCATGATGAAGAGGCCCCACACGAACGTATCGAGCATGACCTTGCGATACTTCGGATACTCGTGCGCATTCACGAGAATGTGAAAGCCGATCAGCACCGGGTAAAGCCAGTTCGCGAGGTCGTAAGTCGCGGCCATCGGCCCGCTCGCGGCCACGCCGATGAGATACGCATACGCAATACCGAGCAGCATCAGCAGCACCGGCAGGCCGCGCCGTTGCGCAAGCACGCGATATTGCCGCAAGAGCGTGATGCCGCAGATCATCGTGACGACGAGTGGCGCAATCTGAATGAGACTAGTCGGCGTGAAGCCGCCCTTGCCCCAGTCCGCGAGACGCCGCACTTCGGGGCTCAGAAACCAGACCCACCACATGAAGCCCACATAACGCGCGGGGCTCTTGAAATAGAGCCATAGCGCTGCAAGCGTGGCCATCAACGGGAAGGCGAGCGTGAGCACGGTGCCTTGCTTGGCGAGCACGAGCAGCGTCGTCAAGCCCCAGACGATGGCTTGCGCGGTCCACTCCGGTGCGCCCTTGCGCGTGTGCGTCGAGTCCTCGCCGACCTTGCCGATGCGACCGGCGAGATCGCGTGGGGCGCGTGGGGAATGAGGAAGCGTGGGCGCGGTCATCGCATCAACTCGTGCGGTGCGTCGGTTGTGAACGCGTATGCATGTTGCGTCCGAACGAAGGACGCAGCGCCTCGCGCGTAATCCTCACGTGCTGCAGCGCGAATTCCCGCGTGGTGTAGTCCTGCTCGATGAAATGCCGCAGCGCCGCTTGTGCGCGATGAAGCGCAAGCGCCGGGTTCGAGCGCATTTCATCGAGCGCGCGGCGCATGGCGGCGGAATCGTGCGCGGGCACATAGGCGACATGTCCTGCGCCGAAGTAGTCGCGCAGGCCACCGACATCGGTGACGATCACGGGCTTGCCAAGCGCGATGGCTTCGAGCAGCACCGTCAGCCCCGAGGCATGCGTATTCGCGCGCAATGGCACGACGATCACGTCGGCCCAATCGTAGACCTCGCGGGCGGCCTTGAGACCGATTGCAGGCGCCACATGAACATTCGATGCGCGCAAGGCCGCCGGCACCCGGCGACGCGTTGCAATTCGCACTTCATAACGCGCGTCGTTACGAAACGCGGCGGCAAGCGTCGGCCAGTCGCGGTCACGGTCATTGCCAATTGCGCCGATGCGCACCGGCGCGTGCGGCGTCCATTCGCGCGGCGCTTGCACCGTGAAGTCCTGCATGTTCAAACCATAGAAGACTTGGGTCGCTTCACGGTCGAAGTATTCGCGCACCAGCGCTGCATTCACGCTGGAATGCGTGGTGAGAATATCGGCCCGGTCGATCAGCTTGCGATACACCCAGCGACGTAACGCGCCATAACCCCCCCACTTGTCGAGCAACCAGATCGACTGCGCGAGCAAGAGCGGCGAGCCTGGCGATTCCTTGCGCCGGCCTTTGAGAAGCAGCAACAGCGCGACCGAAAGATGCTCGTGCTCCGTATGCGTCCATACGACATCCGAGGACAAGATGTCATCGCGATTGCGCCACGTATGAATGAAGTCGAACCCTACGATCGCCTTAAGCGCGCGCCGCAAGATGCGCATCGGCTTACCTTCGGCGGCATCGCGTGAATAGGAAAGCACGAACTCCGGCGATTCGGCATGGTGATAGCCGTAGAGGCAGCCGATCTTGTCGCCGGAACGGTAGTGCCGTGGGTCCGCGCCATGAAAGAGATGCACGTGCACGTGAGTCATAGCGTCCTCGCGGCGTGAATGGATTGCGTGGCGTCATCGCGCGAATGTCGTGCATCGCGGCGCGCTTCATATGCGCCTCGTCGAACCGCGCGCCAGCGTTGCCATGCGCGCGGCAATCCGAAACGCGCGGCAGCAAGCGCGTGCAGCGCACCCGGATACACGCGCGTACCGATCAACGCGTACCAAAGCCACGCGACCTCGCGATCGAACGATGCCAGTTGTTCGCTCAGGATCAGGTGGAAGTTGTAGGCCGCGTCCTTTAATGCGTTGAGCGTTTGCGCGTCGCGGCGGTCATCGTCGAAACGTTCTGCCGGGAAGTGATCCACCGCGATCAGCGGGTCGTACATCACATGCCATCCCGCGCGCTCCACGCTCATGCTGAACGCCATGTCGTTATGCACTTGCGCGCCCGCGCCGCGCAAACGCGTATCGAAGCGCAGCATCGCCACGGCCACGCGCCGATAGCTCATGTTCGCGCCCTTCAGCATGCGTACACGGCGCGCCGCGCCCACGCCGAGATGATGATTGCCGACAATGCGCCCCGTGCGCCGGATCACGCCCACCTCCTCGCGCGACGCATCCAGCACGCGGCCTTTCTCGTGGACCCAGTCGCGTCCGCCGATTGCGCCGAGCCGCGTATCGCGCGCGAATGCCGTGACGATGCGCGCGGTCCAGTCGGGGCGCGGCGCCGCATCGTCGTCCGTGATGGCGATGATGTCGCCCTGCGCGGCCTCCAGCCCGCGATTGAGTGCGGCGACCTGGCCACCCGCGCCGGTATCGATCACGCGCAACGTAAAGCCGTTCGCGCTTTTCATCTCGATGGCGAGACGTCGCGCGGTCGCATCGTCTTCCGGACGCGCAATGACCAGCACTTCATCGGGCAGATGCGTCTGCGCGCGCAATGCGGCAAGACAGCGCTTGAGGTCCGCCGGACGCCGATAAGTCGGCACCACCACGGAAACTTTCAGAGTCATGGCTCGTTCCTCTCGAATCGACTTCATGCGCTCAAATATTCTTCCGTGCTCGCGTAATGCGAGCGCCCGTAGCCGCGTGCCCGCAATGGCGTGCCATTGAGAATCGCGCCCTGCACCGCGATGCCCGCCGTGCGCAAACGGCGCGTGGCTTCGCTGATCTCCGCTTCGTTATGTGCGCCGGAGCGCAGCACGAGGAAGTTGGCGCCCGCGAGCTTGCCGACGATCAGCGCATCCGTGACTGCGAGCACCGGCGGCGTATCGACGATGATTGCGTCGTACGCGCGGCTCAGGCCATCGAGATACTGCTGAAGACGCGGCGACATCAATAGCTCCGAAGGATTCTCCGGACGCTTGCCCGCGGCAAGAAACCCGAGCGATGGAATGCGCGTCGTGCGTATCGCTTCTTCGAGCCCGATGTTCCCCGCAAGCAACTCGGCAAGACCCGGCACGCGTTCGCCGTCGAAGGAACGTTCGAGCTTGCCGCGTCGCATGTCGGCGTCGATCAGCAAGACTTTCTTGCCGGTCGCCGCGAGCAGCACGGCAAGATTCACCGCCAGAAAGCTCTTGCCAACGCCTGCTGCTGGCCCCGTGAACATGACGACGCGATTGCGCGATTCCATCAACGCGAATTGAATCGACGTGCGCAGGCTGCGCATGATCTCGACGGTGACATCGTTCGGACGCATGGTCGCGAGGATCGGCGTCTCGCGCAGTCGATCGCCACGGTTCTGATAGCGGCGCGCGTCGGTATCGAACTTGATCTGTTCCGCGCTTTGCGGCACGAGGCCGAAGATAGGCAATGCAGCGACACGTTCGAGTCTTTCCGGATCGTCGATGCCCTTGAAGATCGCGCGCCGCGCAAACACGAAACCCGTGCCGAGGATCAAGCCGAGAATCACGGCCGCCGACATGATGAGTACTTTCTTCGGCTTGACCGGATCGCCCGGACGCAGCGCGGCATCCACGATATGCACGTTGCCGCCCGTTCCCGCGCGCTGCACGGACAATTCCTGCACACGATTGAGCAGGAGCACGTAGATGTCTTCGGCCACTTTTGCATCGCGCTGCAAGGCGACCGCCTTCACTTCGGATTGCGGCAGATCGCGAAAACGCGATGCATAACGTTCGCGTTGCACTTCGAGTTGCGAGAGCTGATCGCGCGCGGTCTGCAACGCGGGATGCGCGTTACCGTAACGCTGCTCGAGCGACGAAATCTGCAAACGTAGCGCGGAAATCTGCGCTTCATAATTGATGCTGCCTTCGAGATAGACCTTGGCTTCGTCGCTTGCGTTGATGACGCCCGCTTGCCTTTGATACTCGGTCAAAGCCGCTTCCGCGCGCTGAAGATCGGACTTCAGACGCGGCTCTTCGCTGCGCAGGAATTCGAGCATCTTGCTGGCGTCGGCCTGCTTACTCTCGATATGCTGACGCAGATAAGACTGCGCAAGCGCATTGGCGATTTCCGCCGCCTTGTCCGGATTCTGATTTTCGAGCGATATCTGAATCACGCCGGTTTGCTTGCCTTGCTCCGTCACCGTGATACCCGATTGAAACGCGCCGATGGCGCTCAGGTCGTTCGCGCGCATTACCTTGAACTGCGTGCCGGGGCGCGCCACGAGCTTCGTCACCAGCAGCGTCACGCCATTGCCGCTTGCGCTTGCGCCGGCCCTGCCTTGCAAGAGCGCATGACCGTCCGGATCGACGAGCGAAAAACGTTCATCGCCGAGTGCGGTGAGGATCAGGTCCTTGCCTTCGTAGCGCGGCTCGACATCGACGGAATCGACGTCGATCACCTCGCCGCCCCATGCGTATTTCGTCATGCCGAACCAAGGTTTCGCGGGCTGGCCGGGCGTCGCGAACCGCGCCGCGATGCTGCCGAAAAACGGCATCGTCATGGGCGATACCGCGAAGTTCAGCTTGCATTGATCGACCACCGGCGCGACCACGCCACGGCTCTTGATGATCTCTATTTCCGCATCCGTCGGCAGCGCGCTCGACCCGCTGTTGATGGCCTGACCCGTCTGCGTCTGCGTCAGCGCTTGCGACGTGTTGTCGTTGGTCTCGACGCGCACGTGCGCGTCGGCGGAGTAGATGGGCCGCGCGAGATAGCAGTACACGGCCGCCGCCGCGATGACGAAAGCAGCGACGCCGATCAGCCACCAGATATCGTCGATCACGGCCTGGATCAGATTGCCGAGGACCACGTCCTCTTCATCCGGCTTTTGCAAATAAGGATGAGCTTGCATATCCACGATTCGGCTCCCGCCACGGGTAATGGTTGAAACGCTCAGCGCGTCAGTTGCTTCAGGTAGAAGATCGTCTGCAGCGTCGGCAGCACCTGATTGATCAGGCGATTGAACTGCACCGCGCCGGCCGTTCCGACATAGACCACGTCTTGCGGACGAAGCTGAAACTGCGTCGACAGCAAGAGCGAATCCGGTTGCGACATGTCCAGGCGATAGATGTCCGGCTGCGAAGGATTCGCACGCACGCCGCGCACGACATAAATCTGGCGCACGTTGGCGTCGGTATCGAGCACGCCGCCCGCTTGCGTGAGCGCATCCGCAATCGATGCACGGCCGCGCACCATGTTCACCGGCATCGGCGTCTTCACTTCACCCATCACGAAGATGCGGCTGTCGTAGCGGTCCGGGATGTTGAGGATGTCGCCCGATTGCAGCATGACGTTCTGCGAGACATCGCCGCGATCGAGCATGCCGTTTGCATCGAGTACATAGAGCTTGCCGCCGCGCGTGAGGCGCACGCGCTGCAGGTCGGCTTCTGTCGTCGTGCCGCCAGAACGCGTGATGGCATCGACGAGCGTGAGCGGTACATCGCTCACGGCGAGCGGACCCGGCGTCTTCACTTCGCCCGTCACCGCGATCTTTTGACTGCGATAGGCCAGCACGCGCACATCGAGCTGCGGGTTCTTGATATACGGCGAGAGCTTGGCCGCGAGTTCGTCGCGAATCTCGCCGACGGTCTTGCCCGCCACACGCGTCTTGCCGATGAACGGAAAGAAGATGTAGCCGTCCGCGGAGACCGTCTGACCGTATGGATCGGCCTGTCCCGGCAAAGCCTGCGTATAAGGCTGCGCCAGCGCGCCCGCGACGGTTTGCGTGGTGTTGCCGCCCATCGACAGGGTGCTGCCTTGCGGCGTCGTCAGTTCGGGGTGATCCCAGAGCGTTACGCCTAGAATGTCCTGCGGCGCCACGCGATAAACGTATTGCGATTCGTCGGCGAAGCGCGCGGGCGGCAAGGGTTGCGCGACTTCTGGCGCGGTCATTTCCTCTGCGACGACTTGCGCCGTGATCAGACGCACGGGATAGGTCGCGGTCGGCGCGGGGTCGTTGTCCTGCAGACGCGATGTGTTCAGGAAGTTTCCCGGTGTGGCGGCACATCCGGCAATCAAGGCCGACAAAAAGGTCGTCAGCAAAATCGAGTACTTAGACAAGCGCGAAATCAGCATATTTTGTTTAGCCATCCAAGGACCAGACGTTCGATGAGTCCGAAACTCTCCCGATAAGCGGCTTCATGGCCGCCATACGGGTCTGTCACCTCCGAGTCTTCCCACTTGCCTAAGAGATGCACCTTGCCGCGCGTCGTGGGCGCGAGTCGTGAAATCGCATCGATCTGTTTGCGCTCGGGCACGAGGATCAATTCGGCATCGCGCGCCATTTGACGATTGAAGCGGCGCGAGCGATGCCCCGACGAATCCAGCCCGAGTTCGGCGAGCAGACGCTGCATGGTCGGGTCGATGTCGTCGCCTTCATGCGCATAGAGACCCGCCGAACGGAACTCGATCGGACGGCCACCGCACCGCGCGAGATGCGCACGAAAGAGCGCTTCGGCGGCGGGGCTTCTGCAGATGTTGGCGTGACAAACGATCAATACGCTTCCGAACATGCGCGCGCTCTAGGCCACGCTCGCCGTCACGTCACGTTCGACGTGGCGCACGCCGCGCCCGATCGCGTGATACTCGATGCCCATTTCCTGGAGGGTTTCCGGCTCGTAAAGATTGCGGCCATCGAAGATCACGGGTGTCTTGAGACGCCGCTTGATCGCGTCGAAATCGGGGCTCTTGAAGACTTTCCATTCGGTGACGATCACGAGTGCATCCGCGCCGTCGAGCGCTTGCTTGTGATTGTTCGCATACGTGAGACGTCCGAGCGCATCGGGCTTGTCGTGCAGGTCGATGGCAAAGACGCGGCGCGCCTCATCCACGGCGACGGGATCGTAAGCCACGATGGATGCGCCGCGTTCGAGCAACGCAGCGGCCAGCACGCGGCTCGGCGCATCGCGCATGTCGTCGGTATTGGGCTTGAACGCAAGTCCCCAAAGCGCGATGGTGCGTCCCGTGAGATCGTCGCCGAAACGTTCGACGATCTTGCGCGTGAGCGTATCTTTCTGCGCCTCGTTGACGTTCGAGACCGCCTTGAGAATGCTCATCTCATGGCCGAATTCCGTCGCGGTCTGGATCAGCGAACGCACGTCCTTCGGAAAGCACGAACCGCCATAGCCGCAGCCCGCGTACAGAAAGTCATAACCGATACGCGGGTCCGAACCGATGCCGCGCCGCACCGCTTCGATATCGGCGCCCACACGGTCCGCGAAATTCGCGAGCTCGTTCATGAAAGAGATGCGCGTGGCGAGCATTGCGTTGGCCGCATACTTCGTGAATTCCGCCGACTGCACGTCCATGTAGAGCGTGCGTTCGTGATTGCGGTTGAATGGCGCATAGAGGCGCTTCATGCGATCGCGGGCGCGCTCGCCGGGCACGTCGTCGTCGCAACCAATCACGATGCGGTCGGGCCGCGTGAAGTCTTCTATCGCCGCGCCTTCCTTGAGGAACTCGGGGTTCGAGACCACCGAGAACATGTGATCGACGCCGCGTCCGGCCAACTCGGTTTCTATCGCAGCCTTCACGCGTCGAGCGGTGCCAACCGGAACGGTGGATTTATCGACGACGACCTTGAAGCCGTTCATATAGCGGCCGATATCGCGCGCGGCGCCGAGCACGTATTGCAAATCGGCGGAGCCGTCTTCGTCGGATGGCGTACCCACCGCGATAAACAGCATCTCGCCATGTTCGACCGCCTGCTGCACATTTGACGAAAACGAGAGCCGCCCCGCTTCGCGATTGCGATCGATCACTTCCTTGAGTCCCGGCTCGTGGATCGGAATTCCGCCGCTGTTGAGAATGGCGATCTTGCGTCGATCGACGTCGAGACACAGTACTTCATTGCCGATGTCCGCGAGGCATGCGCCGGTTACGAGCCCCACGTAGCCGCTGCCGATGATCGTCAGTTTCATGGTCCTGCTCCAGGTAGTGAAAATATCGTTGCATCGCTAACTACTTTGTCTGCCGATCAATACGCGTTTGCGCCTGCAAAGCCCTTCCACAGCGTCAGCGCGACGATCTTCATGTCGAGTCCGAAGGTCCAGTGCTGCATGTAGTAGAGATCCAGCTTTACGCGTCCCGACATCTTTTCGATGCGATCCGTCTCGCCGCGATAGCCGTTCACTTGCGCCCATCCCGTGATGCCCGGCTTGATGCGGTAGCGATGCATGTAGCCTTTGACGAGGTCCTTGTAGATATCGTCGTGTTCGAGCGCGTGCGGCCGCGGCCCAACCACCGACATCTCGCCGCGCAGCACGTTGATGAACTGCGGAAGCTCATCCAGACTCGTGCGCCGCAGGAACGCCCCGACCTTCGTCACGCGCTTGTCGCCGCGACGCGCTTGCGTTATTTGCCCGCTCGCTTCGGTGTGTACCTTCATCGAACGAAACTTGTAGATCTCGAACTCGTATCCGTCGATCCCCTTGCGCTTTTGCTTAAAAAACACCGGTCCAGGCGACGAGAGCTTCACCATCAACGCGATCACCGCGAGCAACGGCGCCATGCCAAGCAGCACCAGAGCGGCGAAGACGCGATCGAAGACGAGCTTGGGAAGCACTTTCACATCCGTGATCGGCGATGCCGCCAGGTTGATCGCGGGCACGCCGAGCAAATCCACCACCGCGTTGCTGAAGAACGAGAGGCTGCGGACATCCGGAATGAAGCGCACGTTCACGAAGTCGTCGCGAAACTCGTTCACGAGGCGGTGAATGGTCTGCTCTTCGGAAATCGGCAAGGCAAGCCATAGTTCGCGAATCGCACGGCCGCGCACACGCTTGGTCAATTCCGCGAGATCGCGTTCGATAGGCACGCCCTTGAAGGCATCGCCTTGCATGGGTGAATCGTTTGCGTCGAGTTGCAAGTCGAATACGAGCACGGGGCTAAAGCCCGCTTCGGGACGATTGCGCATCTGGCCAATCAGGAACTTCGCATAAGGCGCCGAGCCGACGATAGCCACCGTCTTCTGATTGAAGCCTTCGCGGCGGATAAACCTGAGCGCCGTATAAATCACGGTCTTGGTGACGATCAACAAACCGATGGTCGACGCAGCCCAGTAAATCAGCCACAAGCGCGACAGCGACTCCGCGCGATGAATGCTGAAGGTGAGCAGCACGCCCGCGCTTTCGACCAGAATCCACGCCGCGATCACGCGCAGCAGCAGGTCATAGAACGGCTTGCCGCGCCATGATTGATAGATGCCGAGAGACGGAAACGTCATCACCATCAGCACGCATGAAAACGCGAGCATGGTGCCTTCCACGTCGTCGACCCATACGAAAGCGCCCGCATAGAGCGACGCGCCGAGCGCTGCGCCCAGCACCGCCATGGCAATGTCGACGACTCTCGATAGCACGCTCAGCATCGCTTTACCCCTGGAAGAAAGATCGCCCGCATATTCGTCTTGTCGCGGATGGAGTCGCCAGCAAATTGCTTGAGTGCTCTTGTCCATCCGCTGTTCAGGCATATGGAATCGGAATAATTAAGGCGCCGCAACCGCGAAAATATGTCTGCGTGTTCAGCCTGATTTTTTTAGAATTATTTGCTCAAGACCCCCTTGCTGGACGGGGCTTTGCAGGCATCGGCTCGCTTAGCAAAAAATATTCGGGCACTCGAACGCATGACAGTCGCGGTTGCTTTCAATGAATAAATGCAGCGCCGCGTCATGATTTTTTTGTTTTAACGTCTCTTTTGCTGCGTGCTAAAAATTGCCTTACCGAATCAGGCGATTAACGCCAGGAGGCTTTTCATGAACGCTTCAGATACCGTGCTCGCCACGGTCGCCGCAGACACGCGCCTAGCCATTCAACCCGTGATCCTTGCAGGTGGTTCGGGCACGCGTCTTTGGCCAATGTCGCGCGAACATTTTCCCAAGCAGCTCATCGGTCTCATTGGCGAGCAGTCGTTGCTGCAGGCCACTGCCAATCGGCTCGATGGTCTTGGCTCGGTGTCCGCGGAGAAGACGTTGCGCGTGGCGGATGCCATCATCGTGTGCAATGAGGAGCATCGCTTCACGACGGCTGAACAACTGCGCGGCCAAGGCCGGCGCGCGCGGCTCGTGCTCGAACCCGTGCCGCGCAACACGGCGCCCGCGCTGACTGCAGCGGCCATTCATGCGTTACGCGCGGGCGAAGATGCGGTGCTCGTCGTCATGCCCGCCGATCATGTGGTTGCAAATCAGGACGAGTTTCATCGAGCGATTGCGACCGGCGCGCAATGCGCGGAGCAAGGGGCGATCGTCACCTTGAGTGTCGTGCCTTCGCATGCGGAAACGGGCTACGGCTACATCAAGAGCGGTGAAGCTCTGCCGTGCGGCGCGTGGAAGCTGGAGCGCTTCGTCGAAAAGCCGCATCTCGAACTCGCGCGTCAGTATCTGGAATCGGGCGAATATGGCTGGAATGCCGGCATTTTCATCGTGCGCGCATCGACTTGGGTTGCAGCTATCGAACACTATCAGCCGGCTATTCATGCAGCGTGCGTCGCGGCATTCGATAAAGGCAGCGACGATGGCGAGTTCTTCCGGCTGGATCGCGATTCGTTCACGGCGTCGCCGTCGGATTCGATCGACTATGCGGTGATGGAGCAACTTGCGGGTGAACGCGCCACGGAGGCCTTCACGGGTGCTGTCGTGCCGCTCGACGCAGGCTGGTCCGATGTCGGCTCATGGGATGCGATCTGGAACATATTGCCTAAGGACGATTCCTCGAATGTCGCGCGCGGACGCGTGATGTTCCAGGGCGCTTCATCGACTTATGCGCATTCCGAAGGGCGGCTGATTGCGTGCGTGGGTACGCAAAATCTCGTGGTGGTCGAAACGGCCGATGCAATCCTCGTCGCCGATAAATCTTGCGCGCAAGACGTTAAGGCAATCGTCGGGCGCATCAAGTCCGAGCGCGGCACGGAGGCTGCGGATCATCGCAAGGTGCACCGGCCGTGGGGACATTACGATTCGGTCGATCAGGGCGACCGCTTCCAGGTCAAGCGCATTGTCGTCAAACCGGGCGCGCGCCTCTCATTGCAGATGCATCATCATCGCGCCGAGCATTGGGTCGTGGTGCGGGGAACGGCGCTCGTGACACGGGGAACGGAAACGTTCATTCTGGCCGAGAACGAGTCGACGTATATCCCTATCGGCATTCAACACAGGCTGGAAAATCCGGGGAAGATGCCGCTTGAAATCATCGAGGTGCAGTCGGGGACTTATCTCGGCGAAGACGACATCGTGCGATTCGAAGATACTTACGGCAGAAATTAAGCTTTAAGCAAGAGCGCGCGGGCCAGCCTTGAGAAGCTGGTCCGCGCGTTCGTATTTTTAGTCGCGCATCTCGAGCGTCATGCGCTCGACCGGTCGCTCTTCAGGCTGCATGACTTGAGCGGATTCCATGTCCACTTCATCGGGTGTATCGCCGCGCGTGGCTTCGGCCGCGATCCAGCGCCGCGCCCATTCGAGTGCATACGTGCGCGCTTCATCCGACGAAGCGAAGCGCGGCCCGATCAAACCGGAACGCTCGATACGCCGCCCGTCTTTCACGATTTCCGCCCAGCCGCGAAACATGTTGCCGGACACTGGCCGCGCGATGGGATAGATGTTGTAGCCGCGCGCATCGACGACCGGCGGACACGCCGGTTCGAAGGGCAACGGCGCCTCGTACGGCCGCGCGGGACGCGATGCGCGCATGCGCCTGACCGTCAGCACGGACGCATTGGCTTGCGCCACGTCGCGCGCTTCCGGCAGACGCCGTGGCGTGCTCGCGAGACTGTTGAACGGCAAGGCGCCCGGCGTTTGCCACGACTCCGGGTTCTGCCAAAACACACCGCGCAGACGGTCACATTCGTACGCCACGGGCGCAGGACGCGGCGCCGCTTCGGTGACCGGCTGACGCGGTACATAGGCGAAAGAACGGCCCGCGTTCGCCAGTACCTTGACGATCTCGATGAGAATGCCGTTCAGTTGCCATTCGACGAAACGGCGCCGGCAGGTTGGAACCGTGGGGTAATGGCTTGGCAATCTGGACCAGGTTTCGCCTGTGGTGAGAATCCACAACACGGCATTGACTACTGTACGTGGATGGGCTTTGGGACGCCCGCGCCTATGCTCGCGGACTTCGCTCTCTCCTATTATTTGGGAGACCAATACCCACTCTTCATTGCTGAGTTCGCTAAAAAACATTGCTTTGCTCCATGCAGTCGACTGCGCTGCGGATATCGGTCTGCGTACTGGTCAAGCACTGACGACGAAGCACAAACCCCGGCTTTGTCAGCACGCGAACGAAGGATCTCGAGGTACTCGCAAACGTTTGCTCGAACAACAAAATGGTGCATTCGTCCGATAAGGTTTTCGCTCTTGGTGCAGCAATTTAACCAAACCGGCGCACGACGCGTAGTCCAGCTCGTGTATGAAGAATATGTGCACGAAGCATACCATTACTATGGTTTGTCCGAATATGACAACACAAGACTTTTTGAGCGAAACTTAGCAGTTTTTTCACTAAGACCTAAAGCATGGGCTAGCGCGGCAGGACGGCATTCTTTAGCGCAAAAAATAATCTTTGTGAAGCGCTAAAAAAACCTTGGTGCTCAAGTGCTTCAGCGTGCTTCCCCGCCGCTTAATTCGGCATTGGCCGGACCTTGCACTGACACCCGCATAAAGCGCCGATTCTTGAGCCGTAAAATCGGTGCTTCGATAAAACGCCACGAAAGCCGCGCCAGAATCCACGTCAGCGCAAACGACGCAAGTACGCAAAGAAAACGCGCCCACCATGGAACACCCGACGCGCCAAACAACGCCTTGACGCTCGCGCTCTTGTAGAAGTCGGGAATGAAGCCGTGGTAAAGATAAAATCCATAGCTAATCTTTCCTAGCGCCGCCAATGGCGCCCACTCAAGCACACGCAAGAGCGGACCGCTTGCGCTACATGCTATCGCGCAAACGAGCATTGCGATACATGCGCCATAGAGAACATACAGCGCGGTGTATGAATAGGGATTGGCCAAGCGCTCCCACTCGGGTTCCTGAAAACACAAGAGCGCGATCACCGTAGAGATAATGACGACCGCGTAAAGCGGCGCGCGCAAGCGACTGCGCTTGACGAACGCGGCTCCTATACCCCCAAGCGCAAGCAACCAAAAATTGGTTAGCGGATGCGTGTAGATTGCAATCGGTGAGTCGTGCAGCGCCTTCATGGTAAAGAGCGAGCCCACCCCAAGCGCAAGCACCAGCCAGCATATGCGCCCGTGCCAATCTGCCCGAAGGCCAAGCAACAGTGGCGCGAAGACGATATAAAACTGCTCCTCGATCGAGAGGCTCCATAAGTGCGAATAACGGCCCGGCCACGCATGCAGCACATCCGCAATCCAGAAGTTCGACAAATAGGCGAAGTGATACGGCATGCCGCCCGCCAACTCGGGACCGGCGAAACCCATGGTCATCAGCACCGCGAGCGTGGCGAGCAGCAGATAGTAGATCGGGAAAATGCGCAACGTCCGCCGATACAGAAAGCGTTTCAACTCCGCGCCGAACGTACTCGTGCCTGCATCGATATACCGTCGCTGTGTCGTCAATATGTCGGTGATCAAAAATCCGCTTAGCGCAAAAAATATCCATACGCCTAAATGGCCCAAGCCGGTTCCTTCGGCCATTGCCTTGTGATGAAGAAACACCAGGAACACGGCGATGCCGCGCAGGCCGTCGAAGCCGCGAATTTTCTCGTTCATCTTTGCACGATCTTGTCTGGTAGATAGGTGGCAGTCTAAGAATAGAAGGGATAAAAATAAAAAAATCCCTTTGTACTTTTCTTGTGTGCTTGAGCCTTGGGCTGAAGCCGCTAAAGTTGCCGCTACCGCGCACCGGAAATATTTCCTAACAAGCCGCGCTATTTCTTCCCAATTTTTTAGACCGACCATCGAGCTCGAGCGCGTGCGACTAAACGACTAGCCGCCGATCATGACTTCCTTGAGGAATAGCGATGAAGAAGCATGTCCAGGAGCTGACAGGCTTGCGGTGTATCGCGGTGATGATGGTCGTCATCGGACACGCGCAGCATATGAGCGCTGGCGGTTTCAAAGGCGTCTATGCGCCGCTGCGCCTGATATCGGATGGCAGGCTCGGCGTGCTGATATTCTTCGTGCTGAGCGGGTTTTTAATTACAGGCATTCTGCAAGCCGAGTGGCAAGCAACCGGCACCATTCGCCTCATGCCGTTTTACGCAAAGCGCGCGCTGCGCATTTGGCCCGCGTTTTATATCTATCTCATGATCGTGTCGATGCTAGCGGCTGCCGGTCTCGTCGATGTCGATCATCGGCAGGTTGCTTTGGCTGCATTGCATCTCTGGAACTATGCCGGCGTCGCGGGCCTTGCGAACGTGAACGCGGCTCACGTCGAAGGCGCCTGGTATCTCGGGCACTTCTGGACGCTCGCGCTCGAAGAACAGTTTTACTGGTTTTGGCCGCCGCTTCTCTTTTACATCCTGAAGCGCGGCGATCAACGTGTACTCATCGGATTGATCTTCTTCGTGCCACTCGTGAGAATAGCCACTTATTTTGCGGCGCCGAGCCTTCGCGGGCAACTCAGCATGATGCTGCATACCGGTATCGATCCAATTCTCATCGGCTCCTATGTCGCGATGAATAAGGACCGTCTCGCGCAAAAGGTCGCGTCGCTGCCGTTAGGCTCGGTCATTCCCAGCGTGCTGATCGCGCTTCTGTTGTTCGTCGTGCCTCCCGTGCAGGACAAACTCGGCGGATTATGGCGCGCCACCTATGGCACGACGCTCGAAGCCGCGATGGTCGGCTTCGTCATCATCGTGCTGGTTTCTCAAAACGGCTTCTGGTTCTCGCGCTTGCTGCGTACCGCGCCGTTCGTTTATGTCGGCACGATCTCGTTCAGCCTTTACTTATGGCAGCAGTTATTCATGCATCCGCATTCGCCGGTTGCATTCGGCTTTCCGGGCTGCGTAATCGGTGCGCTCGTCGCCGCGAGTTTGAGCTACTTCCTGGTCGAAGTGCCGTTCCTGCGCATGAAGGATCGCTTGCGGCGCGGGTGGGCAGAAGCCGGCAGCCTGGCATGACGCATGGCGATGCACTCAGCACGCAGGGGCCGAAGTAATTTGCATGCGCCATTGACCGTGTGCGGCGTGTCGCTGACGCGTACTTGCGAGTGCTTGCAATTGCGATGGTTCAGCACCTTACTCACTCTTCGCCCCATACTCCAGCTTCGGATACCAGTCCGTTCCGCGCCCTTCCGGCGTCATGTCGAGCACGGTCCAGAGCGGCATTGGATCGGGCGCGCCGCGCGGGTCCTCGCCGGGATCGGCCGTGGCGAAATCCATCTCGCCGCTCCAGAAATGGCGAATCACGCCGTCGCGCCGCGTGAAGACATTGATGGCCGGTTCGTCGCCGCCGTCTTTCGAAACGCCGTGATAATCGCGGCTGAAATTGCCATTCGTATCCGAGAACAAGGCGAGATCGCGCCAGCCGCGCTCTTGCTTGAACGCGACCAGCCGTTCGAGCGGCGAGCGCGCGATGACCGCCAGCGCCACGCGCTGTCCAATGTCCGCCGCCTCCCCTTCCCACGCCGATAGCAGCGACGTACACATCGGGCACGGCCGCTTGCGCTCCGGCCCGAACATGTAGCTATACGTGACGAGCGTGTTCTTGTCGCCGAAGAGCCCGTCGATATCGACCGCGCCGCGCTCGCCGTCGAAGTGATAATCGCCCTTGACGATACCGCCAGGCGGCAGCGCGCGCCGCATCTCCGCAACCCGCTCGATATGTCGCCTCAATTCGATTTCCTCGGCAAGCAACGCAATACGCGCCTGCCGATACTCCGCGCTTTCGTTCGGAAAAGTCATGGTGGCGCGTTGGGCCAGTTCTGCTGCGGGAACGAGCGTATTCATGTTTCGTCTCCTGTCATGAAGGCTTAATCGCGATCCGGCGCGCCCGGCGGAAAGAACGCGCGATACGGCCGCGCTTCATCCACCGCACGCGCGAACGAAGGCCGCGCTAGCAGACGCTTTCGATACGCGATGACGTTCGCGTACCGCTCATCGATGCGATGCGTCCAGTCCGCGTAAAACAGAAACGGCGCCGCGCCGCAATCGGCGAGAGTGAAGGCATCGCCCGCCGCCCATTCGCGTTTGGCCATCAGGCGGTCGAGCCAGGCGTAGGACGTGTCGAGCATCGCGCGGGCATCCGCGACACCGTGCGGGTCGTGCTCGCCATCCGCGCGCATGCAATCGAACACGATCTTCTGCTGCGGCGTGGACACGTAGTTGTCAAAGAAGCGGTCGAGAAAGCGCACTTCCAGTGCGGCGCGCGGATCTTCCGGAATCAAGCGCACCGGGCCGGGATGAAACAACCCGAGATACTCGATGATCACGCTTGCCTCGATCACGGAACGGCCGTTGTCGACGAGCACGGGAAAGCGCTTTATCGGCCACAACTCCGTCAGTTCCCGCATCGCCTCGGGCATTTGCGGCGAAAGCGCGCGCCATTCGAACGGCGTCGCGTTCTCGTACAGCGCGGTCAGCACCTTCTGACAATACGAGGAAAACGGATGCGCGTACAGAATCAGACTCATCGATAAAACTCCTGTAATAAGCCGAAAGAAGCAAAAAACCGTCGCGACTTTGGCCCTTATCTGCACGACGCGCGACCACGTTAAAAATCGACAGCGGATCATGCGGAATTAAAAAAAATTTGTTGTGCGATGCAGCGCTGACGTGCCGTCCTTTGTTAAGGTGCGAGACCCGAAGCACCAGCGAAACCCGCGAAACTCTGCATGACGCCCATCTATAAGATAAATATTGTGATAGCGGACGACCAGCCCGCCGTGCTGTTGGGCCTGCAAAGCTGGTTCGAGGCGCGCGGGCGTTATCGGGTGGCGGCAACGGCGCGCAACGCCGCGCAGCTGTTCACGAAGCTCGAAAGGACGGGCGGCGATCTCATCGTGATGGATTGTGCGTTCGAAGGCGCGCCAGGCGGCGAGTTTCCGCTGCTGCGCATGGTGCGCGAGCGTTTCCCCGATGTACCCGTGGTTGCTTTTACGCAGGAAACCGAGCCGAATACGCTCTTCGCGATGCAAGAGGCGGGCGCGGCGGGTATCGTCAGCAAGTGCGACGAGATGCGCGAAATGGAGCGCGTTTGTCAGCGCGCGTTGTCAGGGGCAACGGGCATTGTTTCCCGCCGTATCGCGGCGTACTGCAACACCGCGCGCAGCTTCGATATCAATCCGTCGTATCGCGACGTGCGCGTGTCCGTCAAAACAGTCGCAAGTTGAACGCGGGGCGCGTGCCCCGCGCCATTGCTAGACCTTCTGTTTGTCCAGTTCCACCAGCGCGCGCCTGGGGTAACCGACTTCCTTGCCGTCATCGAAACCCTTCTCGTACGCGCGCTGATCGAGCGCCCTGAAAAGCGGTTCGAGCTCGTCGACCTGAGTGCGGATCAACTGCATCAGAGGCTTGATGAGCGCGGCGGACACGACGCCCGCGTCCTCTCCTGGGCGCTTCGCGCCGCATACCACCTGGACCATCGCGCGCAACGTCTGCGCGCGCTGCACGCAGTAATCGGCAAGCGGCATGCCGTGCGTGATGACGGGCTGCCCTTTCTCGTCGATCGACACGGATATGTTCGGCTCCATGAGTCTTCCCCTTTTAGTTGAGTTGGAGCTGAACTCTAGGAGTCTGGGCTTGGCGGCCGCCACGGGATAAATCCTAAAACCGCGCGATAACTGTAAGCCTGCCGTCAAGCAATTGCCCATCAGCAAGAACCCGCCAACTTCGTTACGATGTTCGACTAAACGAATATCCCCAGTCCGCGCGGATGACACGCATCCCGCTCATCGATAAAAACATCATGCCCACGCCGCCCCACGCCATCGGTTTCACGCTTGCTCCGCTCGACCGCGTCTCTGAAAAGCGCGACGACGACAGCTTCGTCGCCGGTCTGCGCGATCAGACGTCCACGCGCTTTCTGCTCTTCGTGAACGATGTGCCGCTCTTCAAGCGCGCGCACGGTCACGATCCTTTGTTCGATGCAGACGAAGCCGCGAAATTCGGCGCGCCGCTGCAAACCGTGCTGCTCGGTCGCGAAGCGGATGGCCGCGCGCTCTTCGCGCACGCGCTCGAAGGCAGCGCCGAGAGTATTGCGAATGCGCTCGAGGCGTCGCCCGTCGAAGCGGTGGAGTTGCGGCCCATCGCAATGCAAGGTCTTGTCGAACCGTCGCTCGTCAGTGCGCTCGGCGAAGCGCGTTCGATGCTCGACTGGCATCGGCGGCACCGCTTCTGCGCGAACTGCGGCCACGCCACGGATGCCGCCGGCGCGGGCTGGCGACGCCTTTGTCCGAACTGCCACGCACAGCATTTTCCGCGCGTCGATCCGGTCGTCATCATGCTCGTCACCGATGGCGAGCGCTGCCTGCTCGGGCGGCAAAAGCAGTTCGCGCCCGGCATGTACTCGGCGCTCGCGGGCTTCGTCGAGCCGGGCGAGACGTTCGAGCATGCGGTGTACCGGGAAGTGCTGGAGGAAGCGGGCATCCGCTCGGCCGACGTGCGCTACTACGCTTCGCAACCGTGGCCGTTTCCATCGTCGCTGATGATCGGCTGCTTCGCACGCGCGGTCGAAACCGACATCACGATCGACTACAACGAGCTTGAGGATGCGCGCTGGTTCTCACGCGAGGAAGTAGCGTCGATGCTCGATGGCTCCCACGCGCAAGGCTTGTCCGCGCCGAAGCCGTTTGCCATCGCGCATCATTTGCTGAAGGCGTTCGCGGAAGAATAGCGATCAGCCGCGTGTCTTGCGCCATTGCGCGTAGGCGGCGAGCGTTTCTTCGTTCGGCGGATACGTGCCGCGCAAGATCGCGCCGTCCGCCACGCGCTTCGCGATGAACTCTTCCAGCAACTCCTGCTCGGCCG
The DNA here is from genome assembly GCF_054655155.1 of Caballeronia sp. HLA56. Lineage (NCBI taxonomy): Bacteria > Pseudomonadati > Pseudomonadota > Betaproteobacteria > Burkholderiales > Burkholderiaceae > Caballeronia > Caballeronia sp. HLA56. The sequence goes on from NZ_BAAHOB010000002.1 coordinate 234,582, forward strand.
CGTCCCTTGCGACCTCGGACGCCATGTGACGCGGCACGATGACGACGCCATCCACGTCGCCGACGACGATATCGCCCGGATACACCGCCACGCCGCCGCATGCAATCGGCACGTTCATATCGACCGCGTGATGCTTCGCGAGATTGAGCGGCGCGCTCGCGCCCGCGCAGAACAACGGCAAGCCGATATCGCCTATCGTGCCGCTGTCGCGCACGCAACCGTCCGAGACCATGCCCGCGACGCCGCGCACCTTGAGACGCGTGGTCAATATCGATCCCGTCGACGCCACCGTGCGATCGCCGCGGCAATCCTGCACGAGCACGCTGCCAGGCGGCGCCGTTTCGACGGCCTTGCGCTGCGGATGATCGGGGTCCTGAAACACGCCGACGTGATCGATATCCTCACGCGCCGGAATATTGCGCAACGTGAACGCGGGGCCGACGAGGTTCGGTGCGCCATTAGCGGGCTTGACGAGCGGCGCGACGCCTTGCAGAAACACGTTGCGCAAGCCGCGCTTGAAAAGCTGCGTGGTGAGCGTCGCGGTGCTGACGTGGCGCAGTTGCTCGATGGTTTCGTCGGCGACGTCGATGTCTTGAATGGGCATGGTGTCAGTGAATTTCCGGATCGTCGTGCGATTTCATTTCAGCAGAGTCATCGGCCAAGGGTTCTTCGAGAAAGTCGAAGTCGCAACCCTTGTTCGCCTGGGTGACGTGCAGTTGATGCATCACGCCAAAGCCGCGCTCGAACGGGCGTTTCGGCTTGATCCACGCCGCCTTGCGCGCGGCGAGTTCCGCGTCGCTTACGTCGAGATGAAGCTTGCGCGCGTGCACGTCGAGTTCGATGACATCGCCATCCTCGACCAGCGCAAGCGGTCCGCCGACGAACGATTCCGGCGCCACGTGCAGCACGCACGCGCCGTAGCTCGTGCCGCTCATGCGCGCATCCGAGATGCGTACCATGTCGCGCACGCCTTGCTTGAGGAGCTTTTGCGGAATCGGCAACTGGCCCCACTCCGGCATGCCGGGCGCGCCGACCGGTCCTGCGTGCTGCAGTACGATCACGGAATCGGCGGTGATGTCGAGTGCTTCATCGTCGATGCGCGCGGCCATGTCGGCGTAATCCCTGAACACGACCGCCGGGCCGCGATGCCGCAACAGATGCGCTTCCATCGCAGCCGGCTTGATGACGGCGCCATCGGGCGCAAGGTTGCCGGTTAGCACGGCGAGGCCATCGTTCGGCACGAGCGGGTTGCTTCGCCGGCGAATGACGTCATCGTCGAAAATTTCGGCACCCTCAATATTTTCGCCGAGGGTCGCGGCATTGACAGTTAGTTGCGAGCCATCGATTAGATCGCCGAGTTCCGCGAGCAGCGCGCGCAGGCCGCCTGCATAGAAGAAGTCCTCCATCAGATATTTGCCGGCCGGACGCAGATTCGCGATGACGGGCGTGATGCGCGACAACTCATCGAAACGCGCGGTCGTGAGCGGCACGCCCGCGCGGCGCGCGACGGCCACGAGATGCACGATGGCGTTGGTCGAGCCGGACATCGCGAGCACGGTGGTGATGGCGTTATCGAACGACTTCGGCGTGAGGATGTCGAGCGGCTTGAGATCGGTCCACACCATTTCGACGATGCGTTGCCCCGTTAGCGATGCGAACTGCGCGTGCCGCGAATCCACAGCGGGGATCGAAGCGAAGCCCGGCAGCGTGAGGCCGAGCGCTTCGGCGGCGCTCGTCATGGTCGAAGCGGTGCCCATCGTCATGCAATGGCCCGGCGAGCGCGCAATGCCGCTCTCCACGCCCTTCCACTCGTCTTCCGTGATCTTGCCCGCGCGCAGTTCGGCCCAGTACTTCCACGTGTCCGACCCGCTGCCGAGCGTGCGGCCGTTCCAGTTGCCGCGCAGCATCGGGCCGGCGGGCAGGAAGATGGAAGGCAGATTCATGCTGATCGCGCCCATCAGCAGGCCAGGCGTGGTCTTGTCGCAGCCGCCCATGAGCACGCAGCCATCGAACGGATATGACCGCAGCAGTTCCTCGACTTCCATCGCGAGAAAATTGCGGTAGAGCATGGTCGTCGGCTTCTGGAACGGCTCGGCGAGCGTCATCACCGGCATTTCGACGGGAAAGCCGCCCGCCTGCCAGACGCCCCGCTTCACTTCCTCGACGCGCTGCTTGAAGTGCGTGTGGCACGAATTGATCTCGCTCCATGTATTCACAATGGCGATGACCGGCTTGCCCATGTAATCGGACGAGTGATAGCCCATCTGCGCCGTGCGCGAACGGTGACCGAAGGAGCGCAGGTCGTTCACGCCGTACCAGCGGTGGCTGCGCAACTGTTCGGGCGTCTTGCGGGATGAGGTCAAACCGTGTCTCCTTGTGCGGCCGGATCGTCGTCCGGTCTTTCAGCGCGATGGTATCGCTACCATTGAATCGAACCGCATCCTAGCGCTCGCATCGAAGACGCGTCGCCTAGGGTTTACGATTCATTTGATACTGAGCCGCACCGACGCGATGAGATCGGAGAGCCCGAGCCAGAGAATCTGCACGCCGATGCAGAAGATGACGAACGCGAAAAGCCGCATGGCGACCTGCGTGCCGACCGTGCCGAGCAGCCGTTCCAGATGCCCGGCAAAGCGCACGCACAAGTAGATGCTCGCGCACACGAGCACGAGACCGACGATCACGCCGATCAGATGCACCGGCTGCAACCCTTCACGCGGCGACCCGGTTCCGAGCGCGATGGCGACAGCGATGGCACCCGGTCCGACGGTGATCGGCAAGGTCAGCGGATAGAACGCCTTGGCGCGCAGCGAAGCACCGCTACGCGGCGTGGGCGCGGGTTCGGTCGTTGTGTCGTCGTCGGGCGCCTGGAGCAATCCCCACCCCGCCATGGCCACGACGATACCGCCCGCCACGCGCAGCACCGGAATGGAGATGCCGAAGAAGTTGAGCACATAAGCACCGACCAGCAGCGACACGACCAGGATGGCGAAACTATTGATGCAGATGCGCCGCGCGAGTTCGCTGCGTTCGGCATCGGCCAGATGCGGCAGCATGCTCAGCACGACGAGTGCGACCGCGGGCGGATTGATGATCGGAAACAGGCCCGCGACGATCACGAGCACGGTCTTCGCGAACTCCGTGAACATGTCCGCTCACTCCAGATTGAACGCCGTGATCCGAACGTCCGAGTCCTTGCAGGCATCGTCACGGCACACGCCGCTGAACCAGATTTCGCCGTCGCCGATCATCGCGCCTTGGTCGCGCACGAAGAGCTTGGCGTATTGCTGATGCGCGACGGTATCGACGAGTTCTGGCGTGAAGATGCCCGCGTAGGCCGCCACGAACTCGCGCTTGTTACGCAGCAAGGCGTTGTCGCCATTGCTGTTGCGATGCACCGCGATCGGATAGTGGATCATGCCCGCGACCGCGTTCTTGTCGCCGGCCGCGACGGCCTGCTTGAGCTTGTCGAAGAACGCGCGATATGTCTCGTGGGCGCCGAAGAGCGTGTCGATGCGGGCATCGACATCCTGATCGGTCTGCGCGTTGGCCGCCGGTGGCAGCGCGCCGCACAACGCGGCGGCGGCGCAGCAAGCGCTCAGGAAACGGAACATCGATCGAAGCGGCATGCAAAGGCACTCCGTGTCAAAAGAAACCGCGAAGCATCGCGCCAGGCGTCGCACTCAGGCGAGCGGCGCGCCGAGAATCAACAGCCATTCGGTCAGAAACGAGCCCAGCCCCACGCCGATCAGCACGCGCGCGAGGATCGTCCAGAAGCGGTTATCGACATTGCCGGAACAACGCCACGCCACCGCGCACCACGCCAGATAGAGTACCGAACCCGCCACGAATAACGCGAGCGTGCCGGGCCAGAACCAGATGGTGAGCAACAGGAACGTTTCGGGAGCGAGGCCGCTCGACAGAAGGTAGAGATAGAGCGCCCACCATGCGAGATGCAAGGGCAGACCCAGTAGCCACCAGACTTTCCAGAAGCGTTCTTCTCCGCGCCAGGCTCTGGGCAACATAGTCAACATGCGTCGTCTTAACTGCTGGAATGAGGCCCGAATTCTACTCCACGCGCCTCGTTTCCTCTGTCCGCGCTCACGCCGACAGGCTGCGCCGCTTCGCCTCGATGCGCGTGATGAGTCGCTGCAACACGCTTTCCGCCGAGCCCGAAAGCCGCGTGAAGCGAAAGCCGACGACATAGCGCACGTCGCCACGCGGCGTCGTGATACTGCGTGGCGAGACGAGCGCGAGATCCACCGAAAGCGAGCCGCCCGCACCGAGGTTCAAAAGGACATCGGTGAAGAGCGTGCCGATCTCCGTTTCCGCGAGGCGCGGCGTATCCATGCGCAGCGCGACGCCGCCGAGCGAAATGTCGTGCACTTCGCAGTGGAACGGGTCACCGTCCGGATAAGTGCCCTTGGCGAAGAAGGGATCGAGAATGGGCGCCGGCACGCGGAAGTACTCGCGGCGCTGCACGTGATAGACGGCTTCCGGGAACGATACTTCGAACGCTTGTCGTCCCTCGAAGCTCACCGCTTGTGCCGGGCCCGTCGTGAACTCGACGCGTACGCCTTCCGGCGCGCCCTTGAAGTACAACTGCGGCGCTGCGAGCAACGCGCGATTGTCCGACTCCACGCCGCCCCAGTCGAACACGATGCGCCCTTCGCGCGGGTCCACTTCCAGCAGTTGCGTGACGATCTGGCCGTGCGCGCTCGCCACTGTCAGCATGTCGCGCCGCTGCATGAGCGAACGCAGACAAATGCCCATTTCGGAAGGCGTACGGCGGGCAAAGCGCGCGTAGTCTTCCGCGAGTTGTTCGATGTCGGTAATGGGCGGGGCAGTCTGCGACTGCGTTTCAGCGAGCATGGCGGTCGGGTCGATTGAGGTTTCCAGCAGGAACGACGAACAATGCGAGCTACGTCTCGAATATGCGCAGTTTGCACGAAAAGCAAACGCTTCATAACGCGGGTTACGACTAGGTTTTCGTGTTATTTCAGCGTTTTGCCCGGCAGGAAAGGGTTCGAGGCTTTCAGAATGCCTGCGCCGACGCGCTAGCGTTGCAACATGCGTGCAACAGGATTCAAGACGACAAGCCGCCAGCGCTTTCACAATGGGTCACTTCGAACCGAAACGGACAGCCCTTATGACGAGCGCATCACCGGAACAACATGAACCAAGCGCGCGGCCGCAACGCTGCGTGATCGTGGTGGATAGCGAACTGCCACCCGGCCGGGCGGCGAACGCGGCGGCGGTGCTGGCGCTGACGGTGGGGCAGCGGCATCCGTCGCTCGTCGGCGCGCCGCTCGTCGATGCCTCTGGGCACGCGCATCCGGGGCTGATTCCCATCGGCATTGCAGTGCTGGCGGCAGATCAGGACACGTTATCGGCGTTGCGCGCGAAGGCCGCGGCCGCATCGTGCGATGTCGTGACGTTTCCCGTGCAAGGCCAGCAAACGACCGATTACGACGCCTTCCGCGATGCCGTCGCCAGCGTGGAAACCGAGGCCTTGCGCTATGTCGGTCTCGCGCTGATCGGCGACAAGAAGCCCGTCAGCAAAGCGGTCGCGAATCTCGGCCTGCTTAAATAAACTTGCTTCGATTCAACGCGTCGCCGTCTTGTATGCGCCTGGCGTGACACCAAGCATGCGGCGGAAAGTGCGCGTGAGATGCGCCTGATCCGCGAAACCGGTCGCGGCCGCGATATCGCTCAACGCGCCGCCATCGCGGATCAACGCCATGGCGACGCGCACGCGCGCCTGCCGTTGATACTCGTGCGGCGTCATGCCGGTTTCACGACTGAAGGCGCGAAACAAGCGATAGGGCGGCAAATTCGCCGCCTCCGCGATATCTTCCAGATGCACCTGCTCGCCCAGACGTTCGTCGATAAACCCGCGCGCGGCCGCCACGGCGCGCGGTTCGCGCGGCGCTTTTGCGTCCTTCGTGCGATCCGTCATATGCCGGCCGGTGAGACGCGCCGCGAACTGCAAATACCGCTCGTCGCGATACAGCGACGGTCCCTGCTCTTCCGATGACCGGTGCACATCGTGAAGCGCCGCGCACAACGCCGGATCGCGAATGATCGGGCCGATCAGCCCTCCGCCGCGCATACGTTCGTCGCCCGCGAGCGCACGCAGATGCGCGACATCGACATAGAGTGTGCGCTGCGTCCAGCCGGCTTCGTCGACGGGCCAGCCCGCGTGCGGTTCATCGGCGTCGATGGCGTAGAGGTCGCCACGTCGCGCCACAAACTCCGTGCCGCGCATGCGGATGCGGATGGCGCCGCCCGTCAGCAGCGCGAAACAGGCGGTGTCGTGCGCATGGACGTCGTAGGAGAAATCGGCAAAGCGGCCGCGCAGCAGTTCCGCGCCGAGTTCCGGCGCGCGCCAGATGTGCGTGTCGGCCTTGAGCGGCGCTTTCATTTCGATTCGAACGGCAAGCTCGCGATGAACTGATCGACCGCGGCGTACAGCGCGTTGCGACGCACGCCATCCTGCGCCTCGATGGACAAGCCCGCGAAGAGCGTCATGCAAAGCGCAGCGAGCGCATGGATGTCCGCGTTGGCATGGAGCTCGCCGTGTTTGCGCGCATCGTTGAGCCGCGCGGCGATGGCGCTTGCCACCTGACGGCGAATCTTGCGCAACTCGTCGCGCAACTCGCCGTGCTCCGGCGCCACCGACATGCCGCCCAGAAAGATCATGCAGCCGCGTGACCCCGTCCCGCTCGTGAAAAGCTCGATGCTCGTGCGGAACATGGCGCGCAAACCGTCGCGCGCGGACTCGTGCGCGCGCAACTGGCGCACCGCCGCGCCACCTTCCGCGGCGGAATAGAGCGCGATCGCCTCGCGGTACAAGTCTTCCTTACTGCCGAACGCGGCATAAAGGCTCGGCGAGTTGATGCCCATGGCATCGACGAGATCGGCCATGGAACAGGTGTCGAAACCCTTGGCCCAGAACACTTCCATCGCGCGCCTGAGGGCGGCGTCGCGGTCGAAGGCGCGCGGTCGGCCACGCGTCTTGTGAACCGTCTCCAAGACTTCATCTCGATGCAGCGTCATGTCGTCTCCGTTTTTATGAACGACGTGGCACGCGATTGGTGCGTTCCATGGAATTCTGAATTCTGTGTTGATCGTAACAAAATATCTGGACCTTTGCACGGACCAGTGTTTTAATATGTGTGTCGATCATTACACAATTCAGTTTTCTGGAGCATCAACATGAAATCATCTATTACCGCCCTGGCCGCCGCGTTCGTTCTGGCCACGCCGCTGGCTTCGTTTGCCCAAACCGCCGCGCCTGTCGTGTCGCAAGCGAGTCCGGTTTATTCGGTGTTCGTGGATCAACCCACGGGCTACACGTTCGTGAAGATGCCGGCCGGCTGGAAGTTCGTCGGCGCCGTATCGGCGGAAGACACGCAGCATCTGCCTGCCACCGTGCTGACGTCCGGCGCCATGCCCGCCGACTATGCACAGCTCAATAGCGCTGCATCGGTGAAGTAAATGTGTGGCCAAGGCCTGCTTCGTTGTACGTTTTAGCGCGGGCCGTTTCACTCGCGTCGAGCATCAGGCGCACGCGATCGATATCTGATCGACCGTGGCGGCCCGTTCGGCACAGATCGCATCGACGATGAATTGCGCGTCGCGCGCGACGCCCGAAAAGCGGCCCGAGCCCCATGTATGCAACCACGGCAAGCCCACGAAGTAGATGCCGGGCGTGGCTGTCACGCCGCGCCGGTGCGTCGGGTAGCCGCGTCCGTTGAAGACCGGCGCATCGAGCCAGCTGAAGTCCGGCGTGAAGCCGATGCACCACACCACCGACGTGATCCCGCTGTCCGTCAACGCAAGCTCGGTGCGCTCGTCTTGCGGCTGCCACACGGGTTCGTAGCGTTCGCCTGCGGGCGCGTCGATGCCATGCTTGTCGATGAAGCCATCGATACTCATGTTGATGCGGTTGTAGATATCGTCGGCTTCGTCGAGATTCGCGCGCAGGTTGGGCGCAAAACGCAGCTTGCCATCGCGGAGATCCTGCAGCCGCCCGAACAATTCCATGCCTTCCTGTGCAAAGCGGCGCAGGTCGATATCGCGGCCGCCGTCGCGGCCCGTCACGTAGTGATTGGTGTTGTCGCGCACGCCTTCGCGCAACGGATGATCCGTCACGGGCATTTCGTAGTAGCGCATGTCCGCGAGCCAGTCGACCACGTCGCGTCCGCGATAAAACCGCGCACAACGCGGCGCTTCGCCCACGGCGAGATGCACCTTGCGTCCCGAGAGATGCAAGTCCTCCGCGATCTGCGCGCCCGACTGGCCCGATCCGACGACGAGCACCGCGCCCGGTGGCAACTGATCCGCATTGCGATATTCCGACGACTGCACCTGCGCGATCTCCTGCGGCAAGCGTTCGGCCATGCGCGGGACGATAGGCGTGTGATAGCCGCCCGATGCCACCACGATCTGATCCGCCGTGAACTCGCCCTGCGTGGTCTTCACGGCATAGCGGCCCGCTGCATCACGTTGCACGCGTAACACGGCGGTCTGCTCGAGCACGGGCGCATTGACCTTCGCGATGAAGCCATCGAGATAGTCGATGATCTCATCCTTCTTCATGAAGCCATGCGGGTCCGCGCCGGTGTACGGGTAGCCCGGCAACGCGCATTGCCAGTTCGGCGTGACGAGGCAGAAGGTATCCCAGCGCTGCGTGCGCCAGGTATGCGTGACGGTCGCTTTCTCGATCACGAGATGATCGATGTTCGCCTGCTGCAGAAAGTAGCTGACCGACAGCCCGGCCTGCCCGCCGCCAACGACGATCACGCTGTAGTGCGTCTCTGTGGAAGTGACGTTCGACATGTTCCGATTCCCTTTGATCCAAGGACTTCAATCGAGCGCGAGCACGGTGACGAGCGCGCCGGGTCTTGCATCGAAGCGGCCCGCGTCGGCTTCGATCTGCGCGAGTTGATCCATCGCGGCCGAGCACGCGAAGCCGTACTTCTCGCGCACGCGCTCGGAGCCTATCGTCAGCGCCTCGCGTGAGCGCGCGACGAAGTCATCGACGGGATAGGTGTTGCCCGGTGTGAAGAATTCGCCGACGACCGTGGACGGCGAATAACAGTTCGCTTCGACGCCATCGGGCCAGCGAATTCGAAAGTGCATGACAGGCATGGTGGCGTTCCTTTAGACGGTCGTGAGCGGCAGGCTTTGCAGCCACTTGCCGTAGATGTCGAGATGATGCGCAGCGCTCGCCTGCCATGTGTAGCGGTCGAGCAAGGCCGGCACGGCTTGATCGAAATCGATGTCGTGTGCACCGTCCATTGCTTTTGCAAGCGCCTTGGCAATCGAAGCGGCGTCATGCGGATCGGTAAAGATGCAGGTTCGATCGTCGAGATAGTCGGTGAAGGGTTCGATATGCGAGACCACGACGGGTTTGGCGCTCGCCAGCGCTTCGAGTACGACCAGGCCGAAGCCTTCGCGTAGCGAGATCATGGAGACGACATCGGCGATGCTGAACAGCGCGGGCATCTGATCGTCGGGCAAGGGACCGGTAAGGATCACTTGCGTGTGATCGAGGCGGAGCTCGGCTGCACGCGCAAGAAAGCGGCGCGTGTAGGCGTCGTGGTCGAGCAGGCTCGCGCCGCCGGCAAGCACCAGTTGCGCCGATGGCCGTTGCGCACGCAGCAGCGCAAACGCTTCGAGCAGCATGAGCGTGTTCTTGCGCGCCTCTATGCCGCCCACAGCCAGCACGACCGGCCCCGCGCCTATCGCGAAGCGCTTGCGTAACTCGTCGCGCTGTCGGTCCGCGCGCGCCGCATAACGCGTTCTGTCGATGCCGTTTCTCACCGTGCGCGCATGCACGCCATGCGTGTCGTACATCGTGCGCGTCCATGCATCGCTGACGCAGAGCACGGCGTCGGCGTCTTGCCACGCGCGACGTTGCCAGTGCGAAAGACGCGCATCGTCGAAATTGTCGAGATGATGAACGGTACGCACGAATCCCTTGATGCAGCCTTCCGCTTTAAGCTCGGCGAGCGCATTGCCGCCAATGCTGTCTTGCGCATGGAGAACATCGAAGCTCTCCGCGCCTTCTTCGATCAGCGCATGTTTCAGCGCGCGGATGCGCTCATCGACCATTGCGGCGAGACCATCGCGCGTTCCGGCCACGCGCGCCAGCACCACGCGGCACGGCGAAGCGCGGAACATGGATTCGCCTTCACGCGCGGGCGCAAAGATCGTCACGAGGTGGCCGCTTTCGTGGAGCGCACGCGCGAGTTCGAGGCTATGCACGACACCCCCGCGCGGATTCACCGAATGCGTGAGCAAGCCTATGCGCATCATGTCGCGCTCCTCGCGCAAATGAAGCCTTCTTCGCGCAGATTCCATAACAGCGCGCTTTCCCCGCCACGTTCGACGACCACTTCGCGCGACGCATCCACCGAGCCGATCGCGGCGCACGCCAGCGAACGGGCTTCGAAACGCGCGCGCACGGCATCGACATGTTCGGGGCGCACCGACAGCACGAAGCCGAAGCTCGGAAAGGCGGTGAGCCAGCGTTCGAGGTCGGCGTCAGCGGGACGCGGGATGGCATCGAGATCGATACGAGCGCCCGCCTTCGAACATTCGAGCAGCATGAGCGCGGTGCCGAGCGCGCCCGCCATGCTGATGTCCTTCGCCGCATCGCAGAGTCCGTCTTCGGCGAGCGCGGGCAGTATCTCGAAGTCTTCGCGCGCACGGCCTTGCGGCGCATCGGTCGACGCATTCCAGAACGGATACGGGTCTTCATACTTGCCGCGCAGATCGACGGCCATCAGAAGCGCGTCGCCGGGTCGTGCATCGAAACTCGTCAAGAGCTTGCGGGCGCGGCCGAGAATGGCCATCGCGAGTTGCGCGCCGTCGCTCTGCACGTTGCTATGTCCACCGACGACAGGCACGCCGTACGTCGCCGATGCGGCCGTCATGCCCGCGAGCACTTCGGAGGCGTCCTCGATGTTCGCGTTCCATAACGCATCGACTACGGCGAGCGGGCGGCCGCCCATCGCGTAGATATCGCTCACGTTGACCATGACCGCGCTATAGCCCGCGAACCACGGCATGGCGCGCACGAAGTCACTGACCATGCCTTCGATGGCGAAGAGCAGAAAGCCGTCGCCATCGCGAATAGCCGCGCAGTCGTCGCCGATTGCAACCGCTTGCGAAAGATCGAGACGGTTGTCGGGCAAGCGGCTCACGACATCCGCGATATCGCGCTTGTGGCGAAAGCCGCGGCTCTCGCGCAAACGCTCGACCAGTGCGGACAACGTGCTCATGACGGCTTGCGGGCCAGCGCGACGAAGCCGCTTTGCGGCGTGACGCACGGCGGATACGCATCGAGTTGCGCCTGCATCAGATGATGCGGGCGCCCGAAAATGGCTTCCTCCTTGAGCGAATCCCAGCGCAGGCGCGCAAAGAGCGGCGCATTCTGCGACTGCACGTGCGCGAGAAACGTCTCGCAGCCCAACGCATGCGCGCTCGATACCGCAAGCCGGATCAAGGTCGCGCCGATCTTCGCGTGCGAGCGAAACGCAGCGTGCACGGCAAGGCGCGAGCCGAACCACACGCCGGGCTCTTCCTCGTGGATGCGCACCGTGCCGACGACCTGTTCCGGCATGCCCGCCACGCAACTCAGCGCGACGAGCAGTTGCGCGCGTTCGTCGATAGCGTCGCGGTCATCGCCGATGAATATTCCTTGCTCCAGGCAGAACACCGCGCGCCGCAGCTTGTAGGCTTCGCTCGCTTCCCACGACAGCGTCGCCCACTTCACGCGATATTCGACCGGCGAGTAATCGAGATCGGGCACATCGGCTTCGACGAACATGATCACACCTCGTACGATGAAAGCGACGAACACGCGCCGCACTTGCCGCAGCCGGCCTTGATATCGGTCGAGCGCATCTGTGCTTCGGCGAGCATCGAGCCGATGGGCGCCAGCACCGAACGCATGAATTCCGGCTCCGGCGCGGGATGGTCTTCGAGCGGCGTGCCGCTGATCGGCACGAACGGCACGACGAACGGATACACGCCGAGCGCAATCAACTCGCGCGACATGTCGATGATCGACTGCGCGCTATCGCCGAGGCCGGCGAGAATATACGTGCTGACCTGTCCGCGTCCGAAGACGGCGACGGCTGCCTTGAACGCTTCCATGTAACGCGACATCGGGACGCTGGCCTTGCCCGGCATGATGCGATCGCGCACGGCGGGCGTCACCGCTTCGAGATGCATGCCGAGCGTATCGATGCCGCTTGCCTTCATGCGCTCGAACCAGCGGTCGTCATCGGGCGGTTCGCACTGCGCCTGAATCGGCAGATCGACGGCGGCCTTGATGGCGAACGCGCTGTCGCACAGCACTTTTGCGCCGCGATCCGGCGTGGGCGGCGTGCCGGTCGTGAGGACCATATGCTTCACGCCATCGAGCAGAACCGCCGCGCGCGCCACCTCGGCAAGCTGCTCGGGCGTCTTGTGCGCGATGGTGCGCCCCGCCGCGAGCGATTGCCCGATCGCGCAGAACTTGCACGACTTGCGGCGGCTTTCATAGCGGATGCAGGTTTGCAGCACCGTCGTCGCGAGCACGTCCTTGCTGTGCAAGGTGGCGATGTGCGAGTACGGCACGCCGTCGAGCGTTTGCATCGCATAGAAACGCGGCGCTTTGGGGAAGCTGATGCTCGCGATAGGGATCGCATTGCGCATCAACGCGCTCGTGCCGTTCGCGTCCGCTTCGCCCGCGACGAAGGGCGAGTTCCACGCGGTGCTCGTATGCACGGGCACCATGATCGTCACGCCATCCACGGTGACGGCCTTGTGATCCGATGGCCCCGCGCCGCCGCGCCGGCTCGAAACGCCAGCGCGCGGATCGACGAGCCGCAGGCCCGCCGACTGAAGCTCAGTCATCAATTGCCGGCTCGACGCTGGCAGGTTCTCTCTGGCGCTCATCGTATGAGGCTCCGGTGAATGGCATGACGGGCATGGCGGGACGGTCGTTGATCGCTAGACTCAGCAACTCGGGTCGCGCGTAATGGCCGACCGAATCCATCATGCGTTTGCGCTTGGTGATGAGCGACATGTCCAAATCGGCGATGACCATGCCCTCGCCTTCGCGCAACGGCTCGACCACGTGCTGGCCTTCGGGCGAAACGATCGCGGTGTTGCAGCCACCACGCAGCGCGCGCTGCAGATTCGGATCGGGCGTGATGGCTTCGATCTGCGCCTCGGTGAGCCAGCCCGTCGCGTTGACGACGAAGCAGCCGGACTCCAGCGCGTGATGACGGATCGTCACTTCGATCTGATCCGCGAAGATCGGCCCGACGAGCGAGCCGGGAAACTGACTGCAGTGGATCTCTTCGTGCTGGGTCATCAACGCATAGCGCGCGAGCGGGTTGTAGTGCTCCCAGCAAGCAAGCGCACCGACACGTCCAATGCTCGTATCCACGACCTTGAGACCCGCTGCATCGCCCTGTCCCCAGACCATGCGTTCGTGATACGTCGGCGTGATCTTGCGGCGCTTGAGCAACAGCTTGCCGTCGGTATCGAAGATGAGTTGCGCGTTATACAGACTGCCGTGATCGCGTTCGTTCACGCCGAGCACGACCACGATATTGCCGAGCCGCGCGCGTTCGGCGACTGCATGCGTGACCGGTCCCGGCACCACGACCGCCTGTTCGTAGAGCTTCATGTGATCGGCGCCCATGGCAACCGGCGCGCGCACGAACGAGAAGTACGGGTAGTACGGCACGAAGGTTTCGGGGAACACGATCAACTGCACCCCTTTCGCGGCGGCTTCGTCGATAGCCGTGCACACCTTGTCGAGCGTGCCGTCGGGCCGCTCGAAGTCGGGCGTGATCTGCACGGCCGCCGCGCGGACGATGCGTTTTGCGCTCTGTGCGGCCATGATCGTCAGACGGTCCACGTATGGATGATGAGCGCGTTATCCTTGCGATGGAGCAGCTGGATGTCGAGCACATCGAGCGGACTGATCGGCCGGATGCCTTCGATCAACGACGCTTCGCCGTGCCCATACAGCGCCTGCAACGCGAATCGGCATGCATAGACCTTGCCGCCTTCGGCCATGAACTTCTGTAGTTGCTTGTTGAAGTTGAGATGACCGGGGAAGGCTTCGTCGCCAAGCGTGGGAAAGCCGCGTTGCAGACCGAGCGTGACGCCGGGGCCGTAGAGCAGCACGGAAGTATCGAAACCCTTGCGTTGCAGACGCGTTGCCTGCAGCAGATTCACGAAGCCGATCGAGCCTTCGAACGCGACCGTATGAAACGTGACGAGCGCTTTTTCGCCGGGCTCGGCTTTGACATCCTCGAAGACCTTCTCTTCGTAGTCGACCAGATAATCGCCGTTCTTGTGAAGCGGTTGCGTGACTGCGGGCATGGCATTCTCCGATGGTGGTGTCTGATATGGCGCGCATCGAGTTGTCGCGACGGCGAGCCTACAAACGCAACGGATATGCCAATGATTGGCCCGCGAAATGCAATCACTTCGCGATCAATAAAAAGCGCTGCGGCGATGCGCGCCGAAAAAAATTTTCGCGCGCCATGATGGGTAACGCTTCGCGACGTTTTGTCGATGCAATCAATGAAGATCGCGCGCACGAATTCGGCGCAGACACGCATGGCGCTGGTGCGCGCAACACCGAAGCCGTGCATCGATGCGATCAATGCAATCAGGTTGCCCAGGCTTATGCGATCTTTTTTGATGCGGCATGCTTGGCTGATCGCATGCACACAAGGGAAATCGCCCCTATGAATCAGCCCGCGCATCACTGGATCAGGAAGCTCGAAGAGAGCCGCAAGCCTGCTTATCTGACGATTCCCGATCTCATCGAGGAAGATCTCGCGAGCGGCCGCTTGCGTCCGCGCGATCGTCTGCCGGGACTGCGCGATCTCGCCGATGTCCTGAATCTCAACTACACGACCGTGGCGCGCGCTTATGCGGAAGCACGCAAACGCGGCTTGCTGGATCTGCGCGCGGGCAGCGGCACCTTCGTGCGCGGCCGAACGCAGACCTTGCCGCTGGCGGGCGGCAGCAGCGTCGAGATGTCGATGAACATGCCGCCCGAGCCGCCCGGGTTGACGGCGCGCTTGCGGGCATCGGCGGCCAGTTTGATGCAGAGTGCGGACCCGTGGCAGTTGTTGCGCTATCAGGACTTCGGCGGGACGGCGGCGGATCGCGCGGCGGGCCGTGCGTGGCTGCGCATGCGACTGCCCGATTGCGAGGACGATACGGTGCTCGTCTGTCCCGGCATTCATAGCGCGTTGGTGGCGCTTGTTTCGCAGCTTGCGCGACCGGGCGAGATGATCTGTCTCGATACGCTGGCGTATCCTGGCATCAAGGCTATCGCATCGCAACTCGGGGTTCGCTTGCAGGCGTTGCCGCGCGACGACGAGGGGCCGCTGCCGCATGCGTTCGAAGCGCTTTGCAAGACGGAGAAGCCAGGCGGCTTCTACTGCAATCCGACCTTGCAGAACCCGAGTACGTTGACCATCAGCGCGCAACGACGCGAGGCATTGGCGGATGTCGCCATGCGCTATAACGTGCCGATCATCGAGGATGAACCGTACGGCATGTTGCCGCTCGATGCGCCCGCGCCGCTTGCCGCGCTCGCGCCCGAGCTGACTTATCACGTCACGGGCTTATCGAAGACCTTCGGTGCGGGCTTGCGCGTGGCGTATCTCAAGGCGCCGACGCCACGGCAGACGCAGCGTATCGCTGGCGCGTTGCGCGCGACGACGGTGATGCCGAGCCCATATACGGTGCTGCTGGCGACGCACTGGATCAACGACGGCACCGCCGCCGACGTGCTCGATGCCATGCGCGAGGAATCGATCGCGCGGCAGGCGATTGCGGCGCAGGCGTTGCGCGACTTTCCGTATAGCGCGCATCCGCATGGCTTTCATCTCTGGTTGCCCGTGCCCGACTTGTGTGACTGGAGCGCTTCGGAATTGGCGTTGCAGTTGCGTAATCAGGGGATCGGAGCCGTTGCGGGCGCGGCGTTTTCAACGGATGGCAATCCGCCTAATGCGTTGCGCTTGTGTCTGGGTGGACCGCAGAATCGCGAGGATTGCAGGGAGGCTTTGAAGCGGGTGGCCGATATGCTGGCCGATCCGCATCATTTGCATATGCCGATGCTTTGAGGGGTGTTGACGAAGCCACGCATATGAGCCGCCGCCCCCATGGCGCAGGGCTTGTCGATTAGCTCGTGACCGAAGCCATTGCGAGCTTGATCAGACTGTCTCGGACGCGCTCTATCACTTCATCCCAATCGCCACGCCGCTTCTGCCGAAACAACCGCGCAGACGGATACCAGGGCGAGTCTTCGCGATCATCGAGCCAACGCCAGTCACCCGAGAATCGATTCAATATCCATACCGGCTTTCCAAGCGCACCTGTCAGATGGGCGACGGATGTATCGACGCTGATCACCAGATCCAACTGCTCGATGATGCACGCCGTATCGACCAAGTCGTTGGCGTCGTTCATCAGGTCGATGACTTGGCCACGCGGTGAAACCTCGGCAAGCTGCGTTCGGGGTTTGCCGTGCTGCAAGCTGAAGAAAGTCACGCTGGGCGTATCCAGCAGCGGAAGGAGGTTCCGAAAGTGTAGCGATCGCAAAGCATCAAGTTTCGTTTGATCGGGACCGCTCTTGAAATTGCCAAGCGCGGGCGAACCCGCCCAGGTAAGCCCAACTTTCAAGGATCGTCGCGCACTCAACCCGCTCATGCGCTTGGCCCAAGCTTCGAGACGCTCACTTGGCAGCTTAACGTACGGCGCCCGCCAAGGAATGCCATGTAGCGTCATATGCATGAGCCCCGGAACACTCATCGAGAAGCACCAGCGGTCGTAATCGGCTGCGCCGGGTTGCACACCGATATCGATGATGGAATCGATACCTTCGACGCCCTGAAACAATGCGAAAAGCCCGTGATTACAGGCCACTGTCAATCGAGCGACGCCCGCCGTTTTGAGCAGCGGCATGAAACGCACGAACTGAATTGCATCACCGAGGCCCTGCTCGAAAACAACTAGTAAAGACTTGTCCTGAAGGGACTCGCCTTGCCACGCGACAATCGACACCTCCCTTGCCTTCCGTTCTATCAAGCCAAAAGTGGCGTGGTCAAACGAGTCAGAGTTCCTTTCTTCGAAG
The DNA here is from genome assembly GCF_054655155.1 of Caballeronia sp. HLA56. Classification (NCBI taxonomy): domain Bacteria; kingdom Pseudomonadati; phylum Pseudomonadota; class Betaproteobacteria; order Burkholderiales; family Burkholderiaceae; genus Caballeronia; species Caballeronia sp. HLA56. Next base: position 251,755 of record NZ_BAAHOB010000002.1, read on the forward strand.
AATTCCCACCCTTCCTCATATCGACCCATTCTCAACAGCAGGATGCCGAGGCTAACCTTAGCCCCCGCACTCTGCGGACGCAGGGCAATCGCCTCGCGCAACCAGGCTTCCGCCTCCTGTAGTCGGTTGAAATCGGTGAGCAAGGCACTCAGATTTAGACGGGCTTCGAACGATTCGGGTTGCAGAGATATCGCTCGGCGAAGGCACAGTTCGGCTTCGGCCCACTCGCCACGCCGCTGCTGCACAAGCGCTACCCCGCAATGCCCAAAGCCGTTAGTTGGATCGAGAGCCAAAACTTGCCGGTACGAAGCAAGAGCTTCATCGTCGCGGCCGGCGTTGAACATCACGTCGCCGAGTAGGCAGTGTGCCTCGGTCGCCGTCGGGCGAATCTCGATAGCTCGTCGGCTTATCTCTTCAGCCTCTGCGAGACGGCCACGCGATCGCGCTATTGCTCCAAGACTGATATGTGCGTCGAAATGTTGCGGCTGAAGGGCGATGGCGTCGTGAAAAGCAATTTCAGCGAGATCGGCACGACCACTATCTCGCAATATGCAGCCGAGCACATGACTTGCCATTGCAAAGCCAGGGCGAAGTGTCAACGCGCGGCGAACCAGCGGCTCAGCGTCGGCAAAACGTTTGAGCTGGAACAGGACGGCGCCGAGATTGAGCGCGATATCCGCCGAATCGGGTCGAAGTTCAATGGCCCTGCGTAATATGACTTCTGATTCCGCCAAACGCCCGACCTGCATGAGAAAGACGCCGAAGTTGTTATGTGCGGCAGGAGAATCTGGACGTAAGGCTAGTGCTTCTCGAAACGCCTTTTCGGTTTGCGTTACCGTTGCATCTTGCGTACTCATTTTTGAATCCATCTATACGTTGCAGGCCTTCTATTTCCGCGCCATTGCAAATGGGATAAGTCCACGCGGCTGATCCTGCTTTCTTTTTGTAACGACGACTTCCTTAGTTGTGGTTTCACTGATTTGAAACGCTAAGGTAGTCCGTCACGAAACTTATGGATCAGTCGCTGAGTCGTTCATACCAGACGTAATAATTCAAAGCCTCTGCGACGTGGCGGCAGCGGGCTATCCAATAGGTCATGAAAGATAAAGAATTGCCTGGATTGATTTGCGCGTTACTCGAGATTTGACGCCTACCACCTACAAAGCGGAACCATGAACACAAAATATTCAAAAAACCTCTATCGCGCCCCATAGCTCCTAACAGAATACGCCTGCACCAATCCCTGTACCAGCTCGTTCGACACATAATGCGGCCCATCGAAAAGATAGGTTTTATATCCGCGATAAGCATCGATCTGCGGCTTCAATTCATCGACCGTTGCGGAGCGAAATCCGCCACCGACATTCGGTCGAAACGCCTCCGCGATTATTCTCACGCGATGGCGCCCCAGGCGCGCCGCAAGCTGATCCGCATATTGCCGCGCTACTCGCGGTTCGCGCGCATAGACGCCGCATCCGTCCTGCAAGAGCACACCGACATCGCGCGGCAGCCAGCCATCGAGCCATTCGGCGATCGCATTCCCACCCACGTTCGCGCGATCGTAGACGCTGATCCAGAGCGGCCGGGGCAACGCATCGAGCAAGGTGCGCAGCGCGCTCGCATCCTGCCAGGTCGGATCGATCTCGACGGGAAAGTAGTAGCCCGTCACGTGCACCGGCAAGACGACATCCGCCAGACGCATCGACTCGATGGAAAGCTGCGCCGCATTCGCACGCGCCACCGCTTCGCTGAAACGTCCCGACAAGCCGATGATCACATCGCGTGCCCAAGGCTCACGTCCAATGCGCTCCCAGTCCGGCATGCGCGGCGCCGGCCGAAAGCCCGCGCCGGGCACGAAGGAGATGCCATCGACCGCCGTCCATTGGACGATCAGTTCGTGCGCGCCAAGCTTGTCCCAGTCGCCGTGCGGATCGTAAAACGTGTTGTCCGGCTGCCAGACGATGCCGGAGACGATGCGCGGCGGTTGCGCCGGCGCCGCGCTCGCGAAGCATATCGATGCGAACACGCACGCCGTCGTCATCACACGGATAACGGCGCGCGAAGTCCGCGCGGGCAACGCGCTTGCGATTGCATCTGCCTGCGAGCCCAATCCAGGCGACTGATCGACGCCGCCGCCCGCACTTACAGGCGACGAAGCAAGCGACCGAGCGCCGCGCACACTGAGCCCCGCGAACAACGAAGCGCGTAATCGCCGTGCAAACGCATGACCCGCGAACATGTCATAAACCTCGTACATGCAAGACCTGCACTGCATCCAACCCATCGGCAGCATGAGCGCCATCAGTACGAGAATACCGCACCGAAGAACACGCCCTTCGCGCGATCGTCGCCCGCCACGCGCACGCGATATTGCACCGATATATCGACGAACGAGCGCGTCGTATCGTAACCATCGCCACGGAACCAGTAACGCGCCGCCACGCCCGCGCCGATGCCCACCGGCACGCTGCGATCGATTGCAGAATCGTAGTCCACGCCGACCACCGCATGCGGAAACACGGTGAGGCGCGGGCTGATCGAATCGATACGATACGTGCGTCCGAGCCGCGCGTTCGCGGTCGCGTACGTCGACGGATTCACAAGGTAATGGCCGGCCTCGCCGTAGAACGTGCCGGTCCACCAACTCGGAACGTCGAGGCGGCGCGTGTCGCCGAAACCGGTCGAATAGGCCGCGCGCACGAGCCAGTCGGAGCGCACGTCCGAGCCTATCGGCAAGATCTTTTCGATGGCGAAGATCGCATTCACCGATGCAAACGGCTTCACGCGCGCACCCAATGCGGCCTGCAACGTCGATGCCCCCGACGGTCCGCTACCCTGCACGCCGAAGTTCTCGTAACCGCGCGCATAGACTTCGAACATGCGGTCGCCGAGGCTGCCGAACGGGCGCCAGTACGCCTCCGCGCCTGCTTGCCAGTTGCTCGACAGGCCGGGCGTCGGGTTGAACGCAAAGCCCTGCTGCGCGCCGCTGCCGCGATAGTTCACGTTCATGCTGAAGCCCCAGTCGCGGGTGGCTTCGGCGTGGGCCGCGCGCGCGTCGTACACGGCTTGCGGCGGGAGCGCGTCGTCTGCGTGAGGCGCGCTCGCGGTGCGATCCATCGCGCGTTCGAGATAGCGCGCGCCTTCCTCGTTGCGATGCATCGAAAGCGCGGCATAACCCGCATCGGCTTGCGCGCCCGGTGGCAGTGTACCGCTTCGTTCAGCGCGTGCGAAACGGTCCAGCGCAAGCTGCCGCTCGCCCGCCCGCGACGCGATGAAGGCCGCCTGCAGGTCGCTCATCGAATCGAGCAGATTGGCGTCGATGGCCGCGCGCGCTTCCTTCGATGCCTCGCGCGTTTTTCCCGCCGCCGCGAGCGCATCGATCAGCGCGATGCGCAATTGCGGATCGTCGGGTACGGCGGCGATCGCATCGCGCCAGTGGTCGATGGCCTCGCCATGCTTGCCGTCGCGTTCGGCCAAGCGTGCGGCGCGCGTGTCGGCGAGCGCGGGGTCGTGGGCGTAGACATCGCACGATGCGCCGTAGCGGTCTTCGCGGCAATCGAAGGTCGGCCGCGCACGCGGGTCGATGTCGTTCTGCGCGGCGGCGGCCATTTGCAGCATCGTCTTAGCGCGCTGACGGCGTAAAGCGATGGCGGCGTCGGCATCGTCGAGCGCGGCGGCGTTTCGTTGCGATACGGACGGCAGCGCGTCGAGCGCGGCTTGCGGACGGTTCTGCGCGAGCCGCACATCGGCGATGATCGTGCGTGCCACACGGGCATCGCGATATCTACGTTCGGCTGCGGAAGCGGCTTCGCCGCTCGTCGAGGCCACGTCATTCGTGGCTTGGTTGCCGCGCGACTGCGTTACGCCCGCAATCGACGGATTGGCGCGGCGCGCATCGGCTTCGTCGAACATCACGTTTTCGCCGGAAGCCGCGGCTTCGGCGCGGCGCGCGTCGCCTTCGGCGATCAACACGCGTTCCAGTTCGATGCCCGTGGGGTCGGCGCGCATGGCGCTGCCTTGCGTGTCGGCGTTCACGTTTGCATCCGTAGCTTCGCTGCCGCGTTGTCGATGGCGCACTGCCGCCGAATCAGCGAGCATCGCGCTGCTCGGGTCTGAAGGGTCGGCGCTTGTCTTTGCACTGGCAGCGTCACTCCGGCGCGGATTCCGCAATGCCGGGGAAGCAACGCTCATCGTGCCGCCTTCGTTCTCATCATCCGCCTGCGCCCCAACGTTCGCCCGCGTATCCCCCGCCTGCGACAACGACTCCGGCGCCACCGCCAACGCGTGCGCGAAATCCGCGTCCGCATTCGCGCCGCGCGCCGCACGCGCATAGCCGCGCAAGGTCCACCAGAGCGCGTCGTTGCGATCGATAGCGATGCAATCGCTCGCCGCCGCTTCCACGCCCGCCAGATCGCCACGCGCGAAGAGGGTTTCGAGCAACTGCGTGCGAAACTCCATCCGCGACGGCGCGAACGCCACCGCCTTGCGCGCATGGCTTTCCGCTTCGACGAAATCGCCATTCGCACGCGCCGCATACGCCGCCTTCGATTCCACCGGCGCCAGCCGATCGCCGATATAACGCCGCCGCGTGCGCAATTCGTTGTTCTCGCCGAAGCGACGCGCGGCATCGTCGGCGGCGGCGTAGGCGGCGGGATCATCGCCGGAAGCGGCGAGCGAATCGACGAGCAGATAGCGCAAGCGCTCGACTTGCGGCGCGAGACGCACAGCTTCACGGCTCTCGCGCACGGCCGCCGCGTAATCCTTCTTGCCGAAATCGCGATACGCCGCGCGCGCGGCCACGAGCGCCGGACCTTGCAGATCGCCGGCGCCGCCACCGCCCGGATGCCCTTCGCCACCGCCCGCGATCGACGTATCGATCTGCCGGCGGCGCGAGATCAATGCGGGCACGGGTCCGAGTTGCGCGATCGCATCGGACAGTTCGTGGCTCGCTTCTTTCAGACGGCCACGCGCCGCCAGCGAATTGGCCAGCAGCACGCGCAAACCCGCGACATCCGGCCGCTGCCGAATAGCCTCGCGCGCCGACGCGGTGGCATCGGCATATCGATGTTCGCCGAACGCCGCGTAAGCGTCGCGCGCAATGCGATACGGCGCGCCGCTCAATTGCAAGGGCAAGGTTTCATCGGCGTGTGCGTGACCGCTCGCGCACATCATCGCGGCGGTCCAGAACATGACGCGAGCGACGCGGGATGTCGCGCGCGTTGCCGGCGGCGTCATCCGGCGCGCATTCGGCCCCTGACGATCGGGCATCGTTCCGGTGTGCAATCCAGCGCCATGCTTTCTCGCAACCAAATCGATTCTTTCCCGCAAAGCCGATTCTTCGCCACGCAGGCGCGCACGATAGCGCTTCATTGCCCACCCGCCCGCTTCGCATACCGGCGCCGTTGCTCGCCCACCGCCGAAGCCAGCGCTTCGCTCGTGATCACGCGCTCGGCGACCATGTAATCGCCGATACGTCCATGCCGCTCCGGCCGATAATTCTGCAACGCCGTTTCGAACGCGCGGCGCGTGACGAGGCCCATCTCGATCATGATGTCGCCAAGCAAGGGCACGCCGCGCGCAGCCTCGTCGTTCACCGCCTTCGCGGCCGTCTGCTCGTCGCCGGAAAGCGCCGACACGCCCACATCGCGCAACATCCGCAAGCCTGCCGCGATCTCGCTTTCGCGCACCACGTTGATCGATACCGCGCAGCCGGTCGCTTCGCGCAATTCGGCGAGCGCCGCGTCATCGAGCAGACTGGCGCTCACGAAGATCGCGTTGCCGTTCGCATCGGCGCCCTGGGGCATGGCGCGCAGGCGCACGAGCGTTTCTGGCGGCACCGCGACGCCCGGCTCGTTCTGCATGCGAGCCACGTCGAACCTTCCACGCGGCAAGTCCGCCTGAAACGCGATTGCTTCCGCGAGCGTCTCCTCGTCGAGCCAGCCGCGCGTGACGAGCACGCGTCCGAGCGGCGCTTCGCGCGCATGGTCCGTCTGCTTCGCCTGTTCGAGCCGTTCGGGGTCAATCGCCTGCCACGACACCAGCAAGTCGCCGAGGTCCTGACGCGTGCTGCGCAAGCCATCCACGCTCGGGAAATCGTGCATCGTCTTGTCCCACGCGAGCCGCCTTCCCGTCACCACATGCACGATAAAAAGGCGCCACGCGCGCGACACCGCCATGAAGTTGACCACGTTGCCGATCACCATGCGCGGCACCGCCAGAATGCCGTGCTCCCAGCCGTAAAGCCGCGTCGTGAAGATGATGCGCTGCGTGACGCGCAGCAAGAGCGCGACGAAGTTCGCGGCGAGCAGCGCCTGCAGCCAGCCGGAATCGATGAACGGTGACGGAAAGAAATCATTCGTGAAGCCGAAGTACGAAGCGCTCGCGAACAGCATGAACTGCACGGCAAGCAGATAGGCCAGCATGCCGACGAACGCCGTCACCACGCCCTTGCGGTCGCGCAGCAAGAGATAGCGGTTGGCGAGCGTGCCGCTCCAGCCTGTCAGCGCCCAACCTTGCAAGCCGATGCCGAGCGTCCAGCGCGCCCGCTGCCGGTACGCGGTGCGAAACGTGTCGGGGAAAAATTCGCGCACGCAAAGCGGCATGGTGGTCGTGATCTCGCGCTCGGGACCCAGGCCGAACCACACCTTGCGGCGCGACGTGAACTGCACCGGAAACAGCGGAAAGATGGACTGCATGCCCATCTTGAGAATGCGCGCGCCGATATCGTAGTCTTCGGTGAGGCTCTCGGTATTGAACGGCTGACTCTCGGTCTGCCGAACGAGCGCGAGCATCGCGCGGCGCGAGAAGCACGTGCCCACGCCGGCGGAGGGCACCGCACCCGCGAGACTTTCGCGCACGACCAGATCCTTTGCGTGCCATTCCGCGAACTCGTCCATGTACGTGCCCGCGACCAGTTCGAACCAGTTGCGTTCGAGCGATGCCACCGGCAACTGAATCATGTCTTTACGCGGCAGCAGATAGTTGAAGAACTTGAGTTCGATGGGATGCAGCACGTCCTCGCTATCGTGCATGACGATCCCCGCGAACTCCACGCCCGCCTCGAACTCGTAGCGCAGAATCGCCTGCACGAGCCAGTTGAGACAGTCGGCCTTGCAGGTCGGCCCGTCGTGCGGCACTTCCACGCGATGCAAATGCTTGTAGCGATGCCGCATGCGTTCCACTTCGCGGATCGTCGCCGGATCGTTCTGATAGGTGCCGACGAAAATCGTATAGCTGCGGTAATCGAGCACGCGCACAAGGTCTTCGATCATCGGCGCGATGACATCGTGCTCCTGCCAGGCGGGCACCATGATGGCGATCGGCTGCTCGTCGCGCGCGTAAAGCTGCTCGACGGTGAGCGGCGCGTAACGGCGTTCCACCGTCACGCGCCGCCAGAACTTGCGGGTCCAGAACCAGATATCGATGAAGAGATCATCGAGACTCGACAGCAGGATGATCGTCGCCACCACCGCCGCGACGTATTCAAGTGTCTGGTAGTACTCGGCGACGAGTATCTGGCCGTACCACCTGATCGTTTCCAGGATCACGCGCCGTTGTCCTTCTTCTGCCGGCGCAGATGCCTGCGGCGCGCCTGACCCGCCAGCGCGATCAGCACCAGCAACAACACCACGAGCACGGCCGGAATGCCCCAGCGCGCCCAGTGCCGCGTGATCCAGTCGGAGCTGCCCGCCGGTTCATCGACGAGTTCATCGGGATTCACGGTATCGAACTGCTTGAGGACGCCGCTGCCGTCCACCACGGCAATGTCGCCGCGCGAGAGTTGCAGCTTGTCGCTGAGTACGGGCATGGCGCCCGCCGAGCGATACACCACGCCGCTTTGTCCGTTTGAGCTCGCCACGCTCACCACCGCGACACGCGAAAGGCCCGACATGTCGAGCAGCATGTCGCCCGAAGCGGACTTCAGCGAAAGCCTGTCGGCCGAATAGACGGCGGGATTGTGCTCGTCGGCAAGCGGAACATCGGCGGCGAGGAACGCGCCATCCGGATGCACGGTCGCGCCCGACTCGCTCACGGCGAACTTCGCCTGCACGGGAGCGACGCCCGCCGCGCCTGTCAGATAAGCGAGACGCGGCACGCTGTTCAACGCATCGTCGAGCCAGGCGTGCGGCACGTAAACCGTCGCCGCCGATGCAAAGCGCGCCGCCATGCCCGCGAAGGTGTTGTCGAGCGTGGAGTTGCCGAGTTGCAGATGGCTCGTCGGCAACACGGCGACCGGATAGGCCTGGCGCGCCTGACAGCCTGCATCCGGCTGACGGCGAAAGCTCACGCGCAATTCGTTGGTGCGTGCAAGCGCATAGCGCGGAATCGGCACGATGATGCGTTGACGCACGCCATCCACGTTCAGGAGGCGCGCGCCGATCATCACGTCGTTGAAATACACCGTGGCGGTCGCGCCGCCGTTGGAGAGTGTCGGCGATGCCGCGAGGTCGAGCACCACGTTCTGCGGCAGACGGCCGTTGCCCGAAGCCGCGGCGAGGTCGAAGCGCGCGGACCATGACGCGTTGGTCTGCACGTCGATGCTGCGCGGATCGCCGCCGAGCTCCGAAAGCGCGATGTTGTCGCCGCGCACGCGCTGGTCGGCATCGATCGAATGCACGATCAGCCGGTTCGATACATCGATGGGCCGCCAGCTTGCCGCCAGCGCGCCGATGCCGCGCGTGTCGCCGACCACGATCACCGCGCGTCCGCCGACATGCGCAATGCGCACCTCGCCCGGCGCGAGCGGCGCGGTCAGCGTGTTCATCGTGCGGGCGCGCCATTCGTCGAAGGCGGGCACGGCATCGGCGGAAGCGGTGGCGACTTGCGCGCGCAACGCATCGAGCGCGCCGACGATGCGCTTTCTCATGCCGTCATCCGCCACGATCACGTCCGGACCGAACGCCGCGCGCGCTCCGAGCGCGACGAGCGCGCCGAGTTCGGCGTCATCGCTTATTGCATGCTTGCCGCCCGAGGCCAGCGCGCTGAACGCGGGAATCGCGCGCAAAGCCGCGGGCACGTCGATGCCGGTCAGGTCGGCCGTATCGCCCACGGCTGGCAGCGCCTGCACGAGCGGGCGCTTGCCGTCGCGTTGCAGGAGCGCATCGGTGCGCCAGGCCGTGTCGTAGGCGTCGCTGGCGAGTTTTGGCGACGACACCGCGAGCACCGGCGCGTAAGGCAGCGCGCTCCACGCCGTGCGCAGATCGCGAATATCGGCGGGATCGAAGCTGAAGGTCAGACGCGTTTCCGGACGCACGCGCAGCACGTTGCCGATCGCGGTCTGGTCCGTGCACACGTTCTGGTTGATTACCGAGGCGAAGCCGAGCCCGAGCCGCACGAAACCGGCCGAACGCGGCGCGCCGTCCACGCCGATGTTCACCGCGACGTTGCCCGCGTCCTGCGTGAAGGCGCGCGAGAGCACGGGCGAGCCGTCGAGCGAGAGCAGCATCGTCACGCGTCCGCCGTCGCCGCGTACGTAACCGCCGTCGAGTTGCAGCGTGGCGTCGCTGAGCGGGACATCGGCGGGAACGGGGAGATAGAACTCCTGGCGCGTGTCGGGTGCGCTCAGCGTGACGTCTTGCAAGAGCCCTAGCTCGCGCAGTGTCACCGTGCGCGATTCGCGGCCGTTGAGCCCGAGATGCGCGAACGTGCTTGCAAGATCGCCGGCGGCGGCGAGCGCCGCGCACGGAAGCGCCATGGAAAAGGCCGCCCATGCGGCGGTCAAAGCGAGTGCGACGCGCAATCGGCGCGGTTTGATGATGTCGTTGATCAAGGCGAATGGCTCGAATTTTGGCGCATTCTCACGCACAGCCGCTCTGTCGCCCGAAGAGGCTCGAGAGCGCGAACGCGCGAGATTGCGATGGTCTTTTTGGTGCAACGCCCAAGCTGGCAGCTATTTCGTTCGATATCCGCATCGTTCGCTTCGCGGCCTTGCGGCGCTTCGCGCGATGCGCGCACTGCCGCACTACGCAACCGCCGCGCGCATCAGACGATGCTGCTCCTCGGACACGCGCAAGTCGGGGCGAAACTCCTCGAAAGGACGGTCCAGCAACGCCGAGACGATGCGCGACGAGGCATGGCCGTCGCCATAGGGGTTCACGCTGCGGGCGAAGGCGGCGCGGGCGCTTTCATCGTCGAGAAGCAGCGACACAGCGCAAACGATTGCATGGCGATCCGTGCCGACGAGCCGCGCGGTGCCGGCCTGCACGGCTTCGGGGCGCTCGGTGACATCGCGCATCACGAGCACCGGCTTGCCGAGCGCGGGCGCTTCTTCCTGCACGCCGCCAGAGTCAGTCAATACGATGGACGCGCGCTGCAGGAGACGCACGAAGCCCATGTAGTTCTGCGGCTGGATAAGGAACACGTTCGGCGAGGCGCCGAGCGCGCTGATCACTGTGGCCTGCACGTTCGGATTCAGATGCACCGGATAGACGATCTGAACATCGTCACGCCGGGCGATCTCGCCGAGCGCCGCGCAGATGTCGCGCAGACCCTGGCCGAAGCTTTCGCGCCGATGACCGGTCACGAGCACGAGTTGTTTCGAATCGTCGAGATACGGGAAGCGAGCATCGAGCGAGGCTCGCAGCGTGGCGTTCGAGTCGATGCGCTTCGTCACTGACAGAAGCGCGTCGATTACCGTGTTGCCCGTGATGATCGAGCGGCCTTGCAGCGTCTCGCGCGCGATGTTCTGTTCCGAGCGCTGCGTCGGCACGAACATGAGGTCGCTCATGACATCGACCACGCGGCGGTTCATTTCTTCCGGCCAAGGCCGCGTCATGTCGCCGGTACGCAAGCCTGCTTCGACGTGCGCCACCGGCACGCGCCGATGAAACGCCGCGAGCGCGCCTGCCGTTGCCGTGGTGGTGTCGCCGTGCACGAGAATGCGGCACGGCTTTTCTTCTTCGATGACGTTATCGATCGCGCCGATCAGCCGCGCGGCCAGCCCGTTCAGACTCTGGTTCTCGGACATGACCGCGAGGTCGTACTGCGGAGCGATGTCGAAGAGATCCAGCGCCTGTTGCAGCATCGAGCGATGCTGACCGGTTACACACACGATGGACCGAACGCCCGGCTCCGCTTCCAGCGCCTTGACGAGCGGCGCCATCTTGATGGCTTCGGGGCGCGTCCCAAAAATGGACAGTATCGTTGTTCGCTTCGTTGTCATTGGTCCCGACGGCTACACAATCTTTAACAATTTCGATTGTATTCAGACGTTTAGAAACCTTCTGCCAACTAAAGTGTAAAAAAGTCTAACGAGAGCTTTCTGCTCTCGCGTGGCCATGTTTTGTCAAGGCATGGACGGTGGTTTTTACCGGAACGGTTAGTTTTTTTCCCACACTTCGAAGCGCGCAGCCGCCTCATGCGCACGGCCGTTTTATACGATCAATCCACGTCGATATCCAGTAGTACCGAACTCATGGATTTCCCATGAGCGTCGAGGGCGAGGGACGTCGGGCACTTGCCTGGCAGCGAATGCTATTGCCGTGACACAGCCGTCTTCTATCATTCGCTGCGCAGCCCGCCATGCAGACTCCCGTGAGCATGGATAGCGGGCGGACGTTGTCCGTAGTGAGGAACGCGGTTCGCGAGCGAAATGTCCGTCGAACTGAATCAGTGCCCCGGTGCGCAAGTCTATTTCTTGCCGCTTGCCTTAGTATCGGTGAGCTCCGTTATTTGCCGATCGGATAGCTCGAGTTTGAGCGGAGCATCGGCGGACAGCTTCTTTGCCTCGACGACCTGCTTCCAGCTTCCGTTCGCAGGCGGATCGCGATAGAAAGTGGCGATCGCTATGTATGCCGTTTCCTTTTCCAATGGCTGTGAAAGACTCACCGATGCGGCTGGGTTGACCACCACGCCTAGGCTTGCCTGGAGATCCTGCGCGAGCATGGTTTTGTCGTCACGAATGAGATCGCCATAGGCCGCGCTGTCGAATAGCTTGCGGTCCTTCAGTTGATAAACGCGTACCGCCACTGAAGTCGAACGACCCGCCGCGTCCTGATTCAGCCCGGCGCGCGCGGTCAGATCTACGTCGAGCACTTTCACCCGTTTGTGGAAGACTGCGTTATAAGCGTCGACCGAGGTATCGGAAACGGTTTGCCAAGCGCCGCATCCGGAAAGCAGCAGCGTCGCGGCGACGCTTGCTGCGCTAAATCGTTTCAACATGATTGCCTTCTGCTATTGAAGTCACGCCGCGTGCGGGCTGACATATGGCTTGAGATAAGGATTGATGCCGGGAGCAGGAAGCGCCTCGCACACACCGAGCGATATCTCGATGTCGCGTTCCGCCTCGGAGGGCAGCACCACGGTCCAGCCGAGCCGCGGGGCGCGCGCCCCCAGCAGGACGCCAACCGCCGGTGTCGGAACGAAACGCGAGGACATCTGCACGCGCAAATGCACATCGGCCTTGACGCCGATATAGAGACGCACCAGTGCCATCAGATCGCGATGCAGCCACCCACCGGGCAGGAGATCGTTGGCCTGCTCGGCGTCGCGCGGACGCATCGTCACACGCACCGCACGGCTTCGATAGGTAATTCGCTTGCCGAGCACATAACCTCCGCCGAGGCCACGTCGCTTGCTGCCGGCGCTTGCGGCACCCACGTCTTTCGCGCTTAGCGGCGAACCCTGTTCCGTGCGCTTCGCAACCGGCCAGAACTCATCGACCCTGACCTCCACGCCGGGCGCACCAAGCGCAATGACGCCAGCCAGACCCTCCGGCGTGCGAGTACGTTGGACCATCAGACTTAGCAAGGCGAGCATGCGCGAATCTGGCAAACCGGCGCGCGCGGGCTTGTTGCCCCAGCCGAAACCAGCAAGACACAAAAGCTTTTGCGAGTGCTGGTCCGTACCGCCGTGGCAAAAACTTTCCGGATAGCGATACTTCTTCCACGTCCGATAAAGCAGCGTCGCCAGCCGATGATTGAATTGGTCGAGAAACGCTTCGACTGCTTCGTGCCCCTCCTCGCGCTGGACGATATCGTCGAGATAATGCGTCGGCATCGTCGCATCGACGCCGTACAGACCCATGAACGTAGTGCGCACGGTAGGCGCAAGCAGGGCATCGCCCTCGTCCGCGAATTCGACACTCGCCATTTCGCCTGCGGGAAAGCCCATGCGCGGGCGCGGCCTGAAGCGCACGGGTTCGTGTTCGGGCGTATCACGCTCGCCGAAACCCGGCCTGTTCGGCTCGCTCGCCTCAAAAAGACGGCACAGTTGCATGAAGCTCATTCGTGGCGCGCGCGCGAGCAACGCGGCGACGAACGGTTCGACCCCCGATAGATCGCGCGCCGTCATAGCGGAGCACGCCGCGTCTTGCTGCGCGGCCATTCGATGCGAGCCTGCGACGGCAGACTCACGATGGCGAGCTTCGTGAAGAGATTGATTTCCGCATACAGTTCGAAGAAGCGATGCAGCAGTTCGGCGAACAGCATCACGTCGCCTTCGCCCGAGAACGCCTGCGAGTCGAGCGTCACTTCGATCAGCACGCCGCGCTCCACAGCGCCGCCGGAAATCTCCTCCAGCAGTTGCTCCGAGACGTGCAGAATGCCGGCGAGCCGCCGCCGATTGAGTTCGTCGTTGGTCCAGTCATAAAGTGCGAGCGCGCCGCGCAAGACCTCGGCGTTGAGCATCGATAGAAAATTCGGCGCGAGATGTGACAACACGCGCCACTGAAACCGGTCGCCGGTGGGCGGATAAAGCGGCAGCGTCGGCGCGACGAGATTGCGCACGCCGCCCACGTTTGGCGTGCTGAGCGCGAGCTCGTCGATGCGCGCTTCGCGCAAACCCTTACGCGGCAACATTCCGTTGGTGCCGGTCACGCGTAGCGATATGCTTTCCTCTGGCAGCGTCTGCATCGAATCCCATGCATGTCCGCCAAGAATCACCCACGTCTCGTGTAGACCGTCCATACCCGGCCGCACGCGCGTATGGAAGTATCGTTCGGGCGACTCGTGCCGCAACATGCCTCCGCGATGTCGAAACGTCGCGAAGGGAACATATTCGAAGCGCTCGGCGGTTTCGTGATCGAAAGATTCGGCGGCATCGACCGAATAGGTTTCGACGTGCCCGCCCTGATGCCCCGCGGGCACCACGCGATACTCCGTCTCGTGATGGTTGATTACCACCGGCTCGGCGTCGAGGCTGAACAGGTTGATGACCGGCGTGCAAAAGAGACGCAAATTGTCTTTGTTGAATCGCTGATCCGACGGATATGCATGCTTCAACACAATTTCGAACTCGAAGCGCGTCGCGCCCACCGGAAGCATGTCGATGTCGAGCCCGCAAAGATCGACGAACAGAAACTTCTCGCGGAACGTGAAATATTCGAGCAGCAGCTGATAGCCCGAAAATGCAGCATCCGACTTAGGCCACAACCGTTCTTCAGGAGAGAACCCTGCTGGTTCGATGCTCGCGCCTTTGCACGGCAGGGCCTCGCCGTTACGAACCTCGGGGATGCGCCATTCGATGGCGTCGACCTGACGGGTCAGCGCAAGGTGCATGGCAAACGCCGTCGGCTGATCCGCGCTCAGGTGTAGTCGCAGGCGCGAGAGATCGGTTTCCGTGCGGCGCGCCGAGTTATCCAGTTCAAAGGCTATCCGAATAACCGAACGACCGTCGTGCCGCACCGCGGGGCCTGCCTGCGAGAGGCGCAACGGTTGCATGGCGACGGGCTGCGTCGTGCGGTAGAGGCATTGCACCGTCCGAGGCGCAGCGGTTGTGCCTGAATCCGTCGGCACGGAAATCGGCGCGGAGCGCACCGCGACGCCTGCCGGGACGTATGCGGTTTTCTGCATCCGCTCGCCTTGCGGCAAGAGTTCCACGACGGACAGCGATGGGATCATCCGCAAGTAGTGCGGCCAGAGCAGGCTTACGATGCCTTCTGTCAGCTCCGGCAGTTCGTCGTCGAGTTTCTGCCGAAGCCGGCTCGTGAGAAACGCAAAACCTTCATAAAGACGTTCGACGTAGGGGTCGCGATCACCCACGCGATCGAGATTGAGCATGCGCGCGCGATCAGGATGCGCCCGTGCGAACTCGCGCCCAGACTCGCGCAGATAACGCATTTCTGCTTCGTAGTAGCGCAGGACCGGATCGCCGCGCGAGAGGTCCTGATTGGGGTCTTGTGTCGATTCGTCGTTCATCTATGTTTTCATGACAGCGTGAGCGCACGCGCCGGGTCCAGCACGATCAGTTCACTACGCAGTTCGCCGATACGGTTGGTCAGCGTTGTCTTGTCGGCGTCCTTGCGGGCACTCATCGTCTTCAATGCACGCATCAATTGCTGCTTGACCTCAAAAGCGAGCGCCGGCTCCCAGCGTGCGAGAGGCAAGGTGCGCGTGGCGGCATCGAGTTCCGCGAGAAGTGAGAGTGCGGTATCCGCGCGGCCGGCCTGCTCGGCCAGACGCGCCATCATCAGGCGCTGCAGATAGCGATGCTTGTCTGTCTTCATGCCCGGCAGCGCATCGAGCCAGATAAATGCGGCTTCAATACCATCGCGCGCGGACAAATCACGCGCCTGTGCTTCGATCTCGGGCCAGTCTCCGGCCGCACCTTCCGCGGCATTTGCCGACACCGGCAACGCCGCGATACTCTCGCCTGCGTCAAGATCGCGCACGACGGCGTGACGCGCGATCCACTCGAGCGTGACATCATCGGCGAAAGGTGTACCGTCAGTGAAGGCAAGCCGCTCGATGCCGGGAAGACGTTCAAGAAAGAGCGCGAAATCCGCGCGCAGCAAATCGCGCCATGCATCATAAGGCGTGCCTACGTTATCGAGCGCAACGTGCTGAAAATGTTGCAGATCGAACCAGAGGTGATTGACCCCTTCCATGAACGCCGCTTCGACGCGTTCCAGCAACTCGTTCCACTGCTTTTGCAACACGAGGCGCTTGAACTGCTGACGCAATTCGCCGCGTGGCGCGGCGAGGCGGGTTCGAGCGCCGGCATCCGCGGGCGGGACTTCGTGAAGCGTATCCCAACGGATACTGCGCACGAGTCGCGCAGAAGGCAGATAGCCGTTTTCCTGATCGCGCAACCATGCTGCCATGGTGCGAGCCTGATCGAGCAATTCGCGCTGCGATGCGATCGGGGCGCTACCGGCAAGCGCCGGAGCCGATGGAATCGGCGCGGTCGTGCTCGGCTCGGCGCTTTGTATGCCGTCGTCCTTGCGTTGGAAGCGAGAGGCAAGCATCTGCAAGTTGGGCCGCGCCGCTTCCGGCCATGTGAGTGTCTTTCCGACGATCGCATCGAGCGCGGCGACCGCGCGCTCCACACCACCAGGATCGAAAGCGTCCCGGCTGTCGAGCAAGTCCAGCGTGCGTGTAGTGGCGAGCATTTCGAGCGCGCCCTTCCTGGCTTCGGGACGCAAAGGCAAGATGGCATCGCCGAAGCGGTCGATCATGGCAGCAGCGAGTTCGAGACCATCGACGAAGCCTTCAGGTCCGTCCTGACGCAATCGCGCAAAAGCGTAATGGCCCGCGACACGCAGATCCTTGCCGACTTCTTTCGTGATTTGCTCGCACGAGCGGACAATCAACGAATCGTCGATGCCCGAAAGTTTTCCTGCTTCATCCTTCAAGCTGAAGAAGGCGTCTTCGTAACCGGGATCTCGACCGACGCCTGCATCTCCGGGAAGCGGCGCGAGCCAAGCCTCCCAAGTGTCGAGGCGAGTGCGAGCAAATTGGGCAGCATCGCGCGAAGGGAAAAGCGTTTTAAAAAGACCAGCAAACATCAATGCATCTCTATGGTTGCGCCTTGCGGCAAGGGAATGCCCAACTGATTCGCCGCAGTGAACGCTCCGGGAGGCAGGGGCGGAGGGTTCGAGGCCGCCGACGTCGCCTTCGTCTTCGCGGGGTTATTAACCAGGAAGACGCGCTCCGGCAAGGCGAAGTGTCGTAACACAAGTACATCGAGCGGACCCGCACCGCCTTCCGCGCGCATCTGCACCGAAAGAGGCAGCGCCTGACTTTGATCGGGTGTCCAGGAAAGCAAGTAGCGCGCGCTGTCCTGTTGCGTAACCTTCGCACGCTCGAGCAGGCGTATCACGCCGAAACGGCCTTGGGCATCGAGGGCCGAGCGCAGGCCGCCTTGCGCCGTTTCCCATTCCAGATGCGTGACGTTCTCCAGCGACTGGCCCGGCCATTCGAAGGGCATCCATTCTTCTTGCTGATTGAAGTACTTGAACGTGCGGCCCGCAAGCACGAACGTCATTTCGGTGACGCCGGGAGTTGGTACACCACGGAGATCGAAGCGGACGTGTGCATCGCCGGATGGAAACATCACGGTCGAGACGCGCGTGAGCTTGTTGAGCGCGATAAGGAACGCGGGATCGAGCGTAAGCGCGCCCTGATTCGCGCCCTGCGCCGCGACCCAGTGATCGCCCTGCCGTTCGATGATGCCTGCAAGTTGCGTCGCGACAAACTGCGCAATCACGCCATTGTCGAGCCGCAGGAAGCGCGCAAGATCGGGCAACGATGCATCGTTGTCGGAATCCGCGAACGGATAGCGGGATGCGAAGTTGCGATTCCAGTCCGCGAGAATGGCCGTGCGCCAGATGTCATTCAGACTTGCGGACGCGGGGCGCACGACAACCTGCCACGTCTGGTCGAAGGGAGCTTCAAAGAGTTTGCCGAAACCGGCCCAGCGCTCGCCGAGGCTCGCGGACACACGGCTTGCGTAGTCGCGGCTGTCAGCAATATCCGAAGTCTTTCCTTGCAGCATCGCTTGCGCCGCGGCGCGCGACATGGCGTCCGGGTCGGGACTGGACATCATCTGCTGCGTTCTCAGGCGCATGGCGGTGACGCGTTCGAGATAGCGCGGCAGACTGAGGTCGCCGACAGGTTGCGGCACGCCTTTCCCATTCGCGGATGCTGCGGCCCCGAGATCGCTTCCGGTCAGGCGCAGGACGGGGCCGAATGCTTCGGCGAGCGGGGTGTTTCTAGCTTGAGCGCGCTTCGATGGATCTTTCTCGTCGGCGCCCACGAGTTGCTGTGCCTTCGTGATCAGACTGTCCGACAACGTTTGCGTCGATGCGCCCGCGCCGGCCTGATAGACGATTGCGTCCATCAACGCGACGAGCGGCGAGCGTTGCGGGTCGCCGAGCAGTGTCAGTTGATCGACCGTGCCGGAAAGCGACGATGCATCCTGCCAGCGAATACCGTTGAGAAATTGCGCCCAGGCGCGGAAGTAGTCGTCGAAGTAGCGTTGGCGAAGTTCGGCCTTCAGCGCCGACGGCGATGTATTGTCGGCTTTCGCGTCTGAGAGCACCCAATCGCCTGCGACGGTGTGATGTTCGCTCGCTTCGTCGATCGCTTTGGGAATGCGTTCTTCCCAAGCGGCGCGCGTGAAAACGCCCGGGACCGTGGCGCTCGTGCCGAAGAGGCCGCGACTAGGATGATCCCCGAGGATGCCGGCCAATGTCAGCGGCGGATATTTGGGCTTGGTTTCATCGATGATCTGTTGGTAGATCGCATCCGTCGAATTCTGGATTCCGCGCACGCCAATGATCGTCTGACGCGCCGACGCTATCAGTGCCGCGTCGGGCGTCAAGGCCGGCGACGCCCCGTGCTTTAAGTGGCTTGCATAGAATGCAATTGCGTGCTGGCGCAGGTCCTCCCACGCGCCTTGCGTGAGCGTCGCATTTTGCTGGCGCGCGGGTTCGTTGGTGGCTAGTAGCTGCGTCGTAAGGAAGGTTGCGTCGGCGTGCTCGGGGTTGGCGAGCATGAGATATGTTTTTAGCGTGTCATAGGCTGCCTGAACTTGTGCGTTGCCGCCACTGGCGATTTCGGCATCCGATAGCGAGGCAAGTTGGCTCAGGCGGTTTTCGAGTTTGGCTTTGATGGGAACGATCAGGACGCGTGAGGCGGCGTTGAGGTAAGCCGGCCAGAGGCGCTGGTATAGGGCGGCGTCGTGGTTCAGACCGAAGCGGGTGTAAAGCGGTGCGCCTTCCTTCCTGCGGATTTCGAGCGTGTCGAGTTGTGAGTCGAGCGCGTTTAACGCCTGCAGTCGTTGCTCGGGATCTTTCGCGGATGACAGACTTTCCAGCGTGCCTGCATCAGTTCGGACCATTGAACGATTGACGAAGCCTGAAAGCAACGTGCCGGCGACGAATATGCCCAGGACAACGATGACGCCATATGCCGCCGCGCTCGATAACGACACGCCCACACGGCGGCCATGGATAGCGCGACTTTGCGTTAAGACGGATTTCCAAAGAGCGTCATAAGACGGCAATGCAAAAGCTTGTTCGCTCACTTCGCGATCTGCGTCCTCGACCTGTTCAACACAAATCGGGGCAAACAGCAAACCGTGTACATCACTGCGCCAGAATCCCGACGTTCCAACCGTGTCGAGGAGGACACGTAACGCGGCACGAAACCGCTCTATGTGTTGCGACATCTCCGCCGCAGCCCGATCGAGCGGGTCGCGAGCAAGGCGTGCAACCCCGTTGCCTGCAAGACTGCCGGCGAGATTCGTTAGAGTGGTTTCAAGTTCTGCCGAGTTCGAGCGACGATCCGACCACGTCACGCTAATCGATGCGTCGTACGCGGAAATATTCCCGGTACACCTGACGGCATCGACAAGATAGACAGGCGCCGACCAGCACAACGTTCGAGCCTGAAGCACGAGGCGCTGCGCCATGCCCTCTGCATCGAAGGGCGTCCTTGCCGGGCCGAGCACTTCAGTGCAAGCAACCACTGCGTCCACAGGGCGGTGACGACGTAACCGCCGAAGTTTTTTTAACCATTCCACGTCGGGTTGACCGTCGTCATGGCATCCCTGGAGCAACACGGCGCCTTGAATCATCTGCCAGCCGCTGGTGGAAAGTCCTGGCGCGATGCGATCCACGACCGAGCGCTCGCCGGCAACGAGTATCCACCGAGCCCGGTGTCTCCACCTCAACCCGAAGCGATGAACGAGCGCGGTCTTTAATGCCTTCGCGCGGCCGGCCGAGTCTTGCGAGCGTAAGTTGTCAGCCGTGCCACCGGGTGGACTACCTTTTTCCGCGTCGTACCGCATGAACCATCGTGTGGCCCTTAGCGATGCAATCAAGAGCAAGATTGCCTCGAAGAACTTGCTCAGCAAAGTCAATATCAAGAGCACACAAAACAACGAAAGTTCAACGATGAGCAGCTTGTCTCCTGACAAACCAATGCTTGGGCCCTTTACCGCCAAGCCAACCGCCAATGCCAGATAGACGATGAAAATAGCGATAGCAATTAAGAGCGCCAGCGGTCTTTCTCTTTGTTTAGTCACGTTCTTTCCTGCAAACCAGAGCGGTCATTTCGTCGTCTTCCCGTGCCAAAATCAATTGAGGGTTGGGGCTCGCGCTTGCGCTTGCTGCAGCTAGCGCAAGCGCGAGCCAACCGCTAGCAGCCGAGCAGTCGCCGACCGACGACTCGATCGAGATCAATTGGGTTTGCTCATCGAGCTTCGCTGACCGACGAACAAGGCCCACATCATCTTCTTGCAAGCCAGCAATCCAGACAGCGCTCAATTCCTGCCCACTTGCCCCGGACCAACGGCTTGCAAGGCCAATCGCGTCCGCGATCTTATCGACGCCTGACTTGACCGGCCGGTGCAGGTGCACTGCCGGCTGACCGCCAGCCTCAGGCTTGGAGACATAGCCAAGCAACACGGCAACCCCTACTTCGGCGACTCCCCCGCCAAGCACGTTGCTTATGGCATTGCGAAGTTCGATTGCAATGACGAGATGAAAGGTATTTTCGTCTTTCTGATCCAGCCACGCGTCGGTGGTGAAGAGCGCAAAAACGTCTTCGCAACTGATCCGGAGATCAGCCTTTCCAAGCTTTTTCAGCAACGCGCAAATTCGATCAATCACAGGCTGCGTCTTGAGATTGGAGTGCAAGCAGAGATGTACGTGAAGCGTGCTTTTTCCCGGTAGAGCTAACAACGGCGACTCTAGATCGCTGAGCATTTGATCGATCAGCCATTCGCACACGGCCAGATGACGAGTGTGCTCCCCCAGTTCGTTGCTCGGATAAAAAGGCTCGCCGGGCACGTCTATCCAGCGCGCCAAGACTTCTCTATCTCTCTCGGCAGCGCTCAGACGCAACTCTGAACGAACTTTTCCATCGACGATGCTCTGGAGACTGTTTTCCTTCTTGTCCGAAGAGTAGTGCCAGGAATAGCCATAAACGGTCAATGGCTTACTGGCGGCAGCGTGACATGCTGCTTCTGCATCTTCGCTGACTCGATTATTGGCAAGCGCTGATGCTCGCGCCGCGGAACTGTATGCCAAAGTTGAAAAGAGCGAGAAGGCCCAAATCAGAATGGGGTATCCGACGGCGCAGAGCCAGAACCAGGCCGTATCTATCTTATGGCTCTCTCGCCAAACAGAAATCGCCATGGTTGCGCCAACGCACAGTGCAAGCACCAACAACGAACCCCAAAGGAAGAGCGACGCTCTGGGTGCAAGGGGAACCGCCGCTTTCGGTGGAATTCTTTCGAAATCGATTGGCATCGTCTACTCGACGGAAGCACCGAGCGGGGATGCAATCAAGTACGCGCCACATTCCGTGTGGTCTCCATCACGGGACAGTGAGGTGATGCCATCTTTTATCCGCTTGCTTCCTTCGACGATCCGGTTGTCGCCATGGATTGGGCAAGAGACAAAGTCTCCGATGCGGGCAGCACGTCGACCTTTGACTTTAATGCGGTTGGAGCCGCAGAGGATCTTGCCGCCGTGGCTGGTGACATTGCCTTCGTATGCTAGGTTTTTCATGATGGTTTTGTTTTGCTTCGCGCCAACGGAAATCGGTTCAATCTAGAAGCTTGGGTTTTGGGTGCCTAAGCGCTTGCCCTGCTGGGACCACGTCACGCTTGGTTTTGCAGATAAGGAACCACCCGTAGCGACTCGTCGTACACGGCGCTGGTGCGGTCATCACCCATTGCGGTCCAGCTTCGCCTTGCAGGCGCGTGCAATTCGCCGTTCGGGTTGGTCTTGTCTTCCAATTAGCGGCCCTTTTGCGATTCGGAGGATTGGACCTCCGTTACGAGCTCCAAAAAAACAAAGACCTATGCGGAAACACCATTTTAAGAATCATCAATTTGACTTAATTATCGAAATTTCTCATGGCTTGCATACTCAGCGTATTCGTCAAAGATGTGATGGACATCGCCCAAACACCGTTGCCTAAGTTGCGACTCAAGCCTCAACATTCAATCCGGCGTGCATAAGTCTAATTTTCCTTTGCAGCCTGTCGATTCTTTACTCGCGATGGAATGTTCTTGGTTAAGCCGAGTGGGTTCATTTTGGCCTCGTAAGCCACATAAAGCGGTATGGCCTTACTCTCAAATCCGTTCGTCCAGTAGGCGTCAGCGAGGTTAAGCTTGGCAACAATTCGTTCCGGGAATTCTCTCACTATGCGCTCTAGCAACGGTATTGCCTCGTAAGATCGATCATACTTTGAAAGATAGAAAGCGATATCATTTACCTCCTGCACAGTATTTACATCAATATACGGCACTAGCTCTGCAACGCTATAAAACGGAAATAATCTGATGAATTCTTTAATAGCCGCCTCATCTTTTATGATGGTCCGAAAATAACGAAGCTGCGAAATCACCGCTTTCCTCGACTGGGTTGAAGGCGTATATCGAGGAGGTCTGAGATCGCCTGGCGCAAAGCAGCCCTCGACACGCGAAACATATTCTTTTGAGGCTACCTCGCCAGAGTTTAGGTAGGGCTTTTCTCCTGTTACTTCCCGTCGTAAGCACCAATTTCCGAACGAGCTATCCCATTGATAAATTTTCGTAAAAATCTGTCCACCTTGACTCGAACAGCTGCCGTCAATGGCTATGGAATACGCACTTGGAACCTTGTAAACTGCCATCGAGCTACATGAATCGAATTTATCCACATTATATAAATGGACAACCCCATCTGTCGCACGATACCTGATTTTTAGCTTGTCGTGATCGTTTTTAGATGTCAATGTACTCACAACGCCAATCCTCTCGAAATCATCTCGAAGTACGTTTTCGCGCGCGTAAGCCGGCGTATTCATGACCGAAAGTAGAACAACAAAAATCAAGCACTCGCAGGTTGCTTCTCTCCACTTCAAAGATTTCAATTTTTTGCGCCCTTTATTTTTAGGAAAAACGAGGCTATCCTATCGGTTCTACGAAACTCTCGCACTGACATGCATCAAAGCAAAAGATGAGATCCATGGCATCGCGCGATCTTCAATAAACTTACACCGTTTGCGAAAATCCTTTAGATCGCTTACATCTCCTTGACCGTGTTAATAAAATCGCGGCCAACATGCTGCTATTTTGTGGCTTAGATGCACAAGTCTGCGTGGTACTCTACCCACTTTAAGTGGTAATCCGCCATACCACTGCTTTTTGCGGTATTAGCTATAGTCTTCCGTTAGTCAATGCCATCAATCGGCGCCACCGTCTCGATGCCTCTGAAAGCTCGCGAATTGAACCTTTGGTAGATTCCTGGCTCACAGACTCTGTTTGATAAAAGTTCGTCGCCTCGTTTCACATAAACTCCGCCGAGTGCGCTTGCGTACACTACGTAGTTATAGGCACCGCGTCGAAACTTAATGTGTGTTGAGCTTGCATTGGCTGCAAAAACATCGCTAATATTGAATCTATTACGTGGCGGAATGCTTTGTTCTGGATATTGGAGATCGATCTTCTCTTTCGTTCCGATGCGATATTGTACATAGCCGTTATTCGGCGAGATATTACCAGAGGCACAAAGGGATATTATTTTTCCGCTGGCATGACAACTGAAATACACTTCCTCAAAATCCTTACAAAGCGTCAATTCTGCGTGTGCAACATTTAATGTTCCGGCGCTGAGCGCGAGTGTAACCATAATCTTCTGGAAACTAAACATTTTGTTTTCACTCGATCGTTAGGTTGTAGCGATTCAGCCGATGAGCCAGTCTTGGCAAGTTAATTCACAACTTAAGCCCTACGGCAATGCATGAATTTTTTTATTAACGCGGTACGATTACACGCCGTCCTACGGCCATCGTTGTAAGATCAATACCCTAATAGAACCATTTCTTTAGGTTAATTCACAGTAAAAGGCGCTTTTGGAGGTACGGAAATCCACTCGCCGATCAACTTTGGCTTCAAGGCTTTTAGGATGAACTAAGCGCTTGCCTGCTGGGACCACGTCACTTTCGCCGTTCGGGTTGGTTTTAATCTTCCAATACTGTCCTTTTGCAATTTGGAGGATTGGAATTGCGCTACGAGTTCCAAAAAATTAAGAGAAAATTATAAACGCGAATTTACCATCCTAAAGAAGACTTCCCTTCAAATTCTCATTCGTCGAGAGTTGACTTAAGTATCCATTTTTTTATTTTTTTGCCATTAGCCTGTGTGTATTCTGTCTTAACCCATCCGTCTTTGCTAACCCCGAGCACTTTTACCCTGTCGCCCGGAACTAGATATGCGGTTGTTCTTGCTAATGCTTCAGGAGAATCATACAGCCAAGATTTGATCCGGACCCTGGTATCAAGAGCTAACTTACCTTCTCTTTCATTCGATACTTTAGCAAGCTTATTTTCAATGTACGTTGCATCAGACGCTGCACCCTCGCGTCTGAGTGCTGCAGCTATCTGCCTATAAGTGTGTCGATTATCATTACTGGGGGAGTCACACGAGATTAAATTCTCGATACCCAATGCATCAACCACGCGATCGCGCAATGTTCCTGATTTTGGTGATTTTCGAAAATCGGTCCATAGTTGATTAGCAAGATCTTCCTGCCCCTGCAACATCTCGCCCGAACGGTCGCGCCCCTGCTCAATCCAAGCGTCTTTTTGCTGCGACCAGGCTCCCGAGCAGATAGCTCCAGTTTCGAAGCTAATCATGCATCCGGAAGACGTGTCTACGACGGGGCAATATTGATTTCCCACTATACGTGGCTCCTTGCCTGCACTTTCGAGCATTCCCTGTCTAACTAGTGGGAGCACCAAATAACGCCCGCTAAAAGATAAGCTTCGAGCGCTTACGCCATTGAAGACAACGCCGCCATTGATGCTTAATGATTCGTCTGGAAGGAACCGCAGCCAGTCGCCTGTTTTCAGTTTGAGCCGAGCGCGCGCCCACCCTGATCCAAAACGTAGCTCATTAGTACCGGATAGATGATCGCTAAATTGCAACACTTGACCACCTGGCAATTGGGCGGTGACGTCTGCGCTAACATTTGCGAAACTACGCGTCACAAATAATGCGCATGAAACGAACAATAAGGCCAAGAAAGAGTGAGTACTTAATCTCATTGGGACAGCGCTCCACTTAATGATGCGTAACGAGTATTGTTGTCATTCATTCGCCTTCGTGCGGCGTAAGCCGCAGTCAACGCTGCCTCGTGTGCCGTATGCTGCGCACCCCACTTCGCGGGATCGTTCGCAACCGATGAATTAGCATGAAAGAAGTCAGAGAGAGCCCTTCCAAAATCGTCGGCAACATTGCCAGGCCGATTCACATGTTGGTCTAAGGCTAACGCCCGCCCTAGATCGTTTCGACAAAAGTCTCCAATTGTAGAAGTGAACCCCGTAGGAATTATAGAAATTACTAACCTAAGTCGGCGCACGAAATCCTTTACTTGTTTCTCCTGGAATTCGTTATCAATCACTGCATTTACGATGGATGCTAACGGCTTATTAGATACGACATGACCAAAGGCTTTCGCGTTACAGCCAGTCCTAACGAGGCTATAAAGTTCACGTCCGGTAATAAGCGTGCCGCCGGTTAAAGATTCATCACTATAAAACATAGTGGCAATGGGCGATTTAGATCCAGTATCTTCAACGCTCCAACCGCAATCGGCGAATAAGCGTTTATAAGCGGCCCCGTTTTCTTGTTTAAATTCGGCAACTTGAATTGGAAATTCCCCAGCCCCCCGGATATTTACGGTTTTTTGACAAGCTCCGGCGGTGAAGATCTCGCTATCGTACGCTTGAACCGAATCCATCTTCCCTTCGTTTTTAGACATAGCCACTAAAATTCTGTGTTCGCTTTGCGTCATCTGCCCATTGGAAAGAAGGCACCGCATCGCGGGCGATGCTTCTAAGCTTACTCCCCCCCAATAGACGGGTCCGTAGTGCACGGTCTGACCAGACCACCGCGAAACTTTGAATTTGTCGACATAACAGCAGCCACATGAACAACCGTTTGACGCTTCAAAATTCGCCACCAAGCCAATCGGATTGATATGAAACACATCTGACCCAGGAAAGCCTGACACTTTTGCCTTCACCTCATCCCACCAAACGAGCTTCTCAATTCGCTTCTGTTCTTCGTCATACTGCGGTGTCCGTCCCGCGACCCTTTCGATCTCCGCATAAAGCTGCTTCCACTTATCCGGATTAGCCCACTCACTCTCGTGCTTCACAATTAACCGCGAGGCCCGCTGCATCAACCACGGATAGTGCCCCGACTCCCCCGCATAAGACACGCACATATCGTCCGCAGCGCCACTCCCATCTCCCTGTGGAAACAACACACGGTAGATGGTCCTCATCATTGGACTCAGCTTAGTCAGGGATTTCGCGTGTGGCACGTTCGCATGACCGGCATAATCCACCCAAGCTTGCGTAGTCGCAAACATTGAGTGCGCGGGGTCGTGCGCATCGTCGATGCAAGAAAAGTCCACCCACGTCTGAGCAAATTCACGCGTCACCCTACCGCCCGCGAACGCCTCCTCCCGCACCCATCCTTCTATGGCTTGCCCCCGTGGATCCGCACTTCCGACACGCCACCAATTCACCTTGCGTCCGGTGCGATCAGCGTTCTGTTCCACATGCTGCTTATTTCTGTCACGTGCGAGTTCCCCGAGCGACCAACGCTGCACAACTCCGGTCATGGGTGCGCTCGCACCTTCGCGCTCGGCATCGTGGAATAGCTTAGTTTGGGTGTCGATACGCAAGATCGTCGGTTCTGCAGACAAGCCCAGCGGAGTCCAGTCGTCCTTATGCGCGCCATGCGCTCCGATCCACGTTCGGGACTGGTCGATAAACGTCTGCACGCTGTCGTCGCAAAACGCCTCGATGTGTGCCATGCGCGTGGCCGACGAACCTGCGTTCAGCGAGTCGTAACGTCCCAGATGGCCAATCAAGTCACCAGCCTTGATGGGAATACCTTGAGCACTCGCGTCGCCCGCGCTATCCAAGGTCGACGCAGTAACCACGACGCGATCGAAGGTGTCGTCGGGCATGAACGCTTGTACCAGCGGACCGCCGTTTTCGTTGCCAAGAAAAATCCATCCGCTCACGGCTGTTGACGGCGGAACCCCACCCGCTTGCGGTGCATACAACTGCGCGCCATGTACGTCGGTGATCTTTCCCCAGCCGTGCTGTTGTTCTCCGATACTGACGCATGCGCCCTGCGGAAGTATGGCCATAGCATGACCTCCTCGTTGGCCTCCTCGCGGCGTCGCGCGTACCGTCAAACCCTGCTGACCCGGGTCAGCAGCCGACCCAGTTCTACTGACCTCAGGTTTATCCCGAGCGTGCTCGGTCACCTTGAATTGCGTGGACCAGTACGACGGTTTGCTTTTCCCCACATCCCGTTCGTAGTCGTCGTAAGCCTGAAGGTGCATGTACACGCTATAGAACGTGAAAGTCTTTCCCTTTGGGAACTCCATCGTATGCCGCACCAAGGCAAACCCGGTGCTGTATAAGGCCTGAGAGGCCGGCTGATTGCTGGAAGCCGGAACCTGGCTGACCGGATAAGCGCGATTGACGCGGTAGGCGATGACATGGCCATCCGCGATGCATCGAACCCCTTGGTTGAGATCCAGCTGCGTACCCGCCCCCGTGTCCGTGATGTGTATCCCGCCATGCCACATTCCGCTCTTGCTTACGAGATAGCTCCCTGACGGTTCCTTATTGGCGAGCATTTGATAGATCTCGTGCTCGTCGGTGAACTTTGCCGCCGCGTCTGCAGGGCGTTGTCCCTTCTTCAAAAAAGGGAACCCAAACGATATTTGTTTGACCTTGGTATCAGGCGGCGCGGAGCGTGGAGCGCTCGGCGCTCTTGCAGCAGGAGCGTTCGCCGGAGCGCTTGAGGCGGCGCGAGGTGCAGAAGCAGGTGCGGACGCAGGCGCAGGCGCAGAGGCCGGTTGTGCCGCTCTTGATGAATTTGCCATATCGATGCTTACTCAGAAAAGCCGAAAGAGATCGGGTTCTTAACGTCTTGCACAGGCGTGCCAGACCACGCCGGAAAAGTGAAGCTTACGAGCATCTTCAGACCGCGCCAGCGGCCTTCGAGCGCCTGGAACTCGGGGTTGTGCATCACTGCGTCGAGCTGCTTGCTGATCTGACGGTCGAGCTGACCAATAAAGAAATCTAGCAGCGACTTGTCCAGGCGATCCACCGGCTTGCTGCTTTGCGCCACGAGTTCGAGGAACGCGCCCATGCCGCGTGCGAGACGTTCGTCGGCAGACGCTTCCGACAATGTGTCGTTGTCACGAAACGCTTCCAGCGGCCGAGCCTGCGCAACCGGCGTAAGATTGATCTTGTCGCAAAGCGATGCATAGACGCTCTCGCCATGCGCATCACGAGGTGCGTCAAGCACGACGGTCTCTGCCGCGGCGCTCTGGCGTGCGGGATTCTTGCTCATTTTCTTGTCCTGTCTACGGTGCTTTTCGAGAGGTGCCGAGGGCGCGTTAAGCGTTGCCTTCGGGCTGCGTGGCAGCCGTGGCGATTTGCGATAGTTCGCCGCGCAGCTTGTCCGACATTTCCTTGTTCTTCAGAATCTTTTCGAACTCGCGGCGGAAGGTGCTGTTGTCCAACAAATTCGACTTCAGATCGCGCAGCAGATTGCGCACGGCCAGAAGTGCCTGAAGTTCCGGAATCTGACGCGCCACCTGTTCCGGCTCGAAGTCCTTCATCGAACGGAACGACAGGTTCACCGGCAACTCAGAGCCGTCGTTCGCGAGCGTATTGTCCGCACCGAACTTGAGGTCTGGCGCGTAATCAGCAAGCACCGCGTCGAAGTTGTTCTTGTCGATGTTGACTTTCTTTCGTTCGGCGAGCGGCGCTTGCTCTCGCCCCGCGCTGAAATCGCCTGCAACGAGTAGCTTCAGCGGCAACTCAATTTTCTTTTGCGCGCCGCCGGAATGCAGGTCGAGGGTGATCGAAACCCGGCTCTTCGGGATTTCGCGCTGGAAGCTGTCCATAAATAGTCCTTATTGATTAGCCATAAGCGCCACTCGATCTGCGAACACGCAGGAACCTCTCGAAGAAGATTCGTTGCGACAACGAACCGCACTACTTGAAGGCGCGACTCTCGAGCACGCTCATGGATCTGTTCACTTGATTGTGATTCTCATTGGGGCACTATTAGAACAGGTTCCACATCAACTGCCAATGATCGTACGGCGTGACTAATAGTTAGGCAACGAAGCTTTATGCAAGGCCTTAATCTTTGTCCCTTCAAAGACTTAGTACTACTCGTGTAAATCGACGGAAGTGAGATTCGTCGGTCCCTCAACTCAAATGCAACACCATTTGACAATTTCCACGTCGCGCACTGGACGCGCTTCATATCTCGAAATAAATGTTTCGCGTCTCCGGCGAAACGGTACACAGAATGTCCTCGTTAGCAGATATGATTCGTCGCTTCGTTTTAGTTATCAGCTATACGAACTAAGTGGTGAGAGATAGAATTCTCAACTGATGGCAACAATAGCTAGAGAAGAAAGACATGCGGATCGAAAAACCGCTTTGGCATGAAGGCCTGATCCTCACGCAACAGCATTTTCAGCAACAGGACCGTTGGAACGAGTTCGCCTTGAGGCAAGTCGCGACGGCCGCGCTGGCTCAACCATGGGGCACCCTGGCCGTCGAGGTAGATGAAGACGCGCTCGCGTCCGGGCGATTCAAACTGACTCGACTCAAGTTGCGTTTTCCGGATGGCACTCCCATCGACACGACGCTTGCTCAGGCGCTGCCTCCGCCGCGCGATCTGCTCGAAGGCGTCGGTGCTAATCGGCAAAGCGTTACTGTGCTGGCCGCGCTCGCGCTTCCCGATGCAAACGGCAGCAACTGCCGCATGGATGAGACAGCGTTGACTCGTCCGCGCCGCTCCTATCGTGAGTTCGTGAAAGTCGTCGATCTCAATGGCTCGGATGAAGCGGAGATCGCGGCCGAACGCCATGCCCTTAGGCTGCTGTTCGACTTCGAACCACACGCCGACGACACGGTATGCGCCATCGCACGCCTGTCGCGTTCAACCAGCGGACAGTTTCAGCTAGTCTCGCAATACGTGCCACCGTGTCTGACGTTGGGCGCTCATGCTCTGCACATGGAGCGCATCAATCGCCTGACCGACATTCTGCTGGCAAAAAGTCTCGCGCTCGGTGCGCGTCGTAGTGAGCGGGTCGATCAGGTGACGGAATACGGCGTGGCCGACGTACAGCTGTTCTGGCTGCTGCATTGCATACATGCAGCATGGCCGAAGCTGCGCTTTCTTGCATCGAATCCAAACCAGCCTCCTGAGCGGCTGTACGCGATCATCGCCGAACTAGCGAGCGCGCTGATGACGTTTTCGACCGGATCTCAGCTTACCGACATCCCTCTCTACGATCACGCACGCGCCGATGAAGTCTTCACGGAGCTGGAAGCGTTGATTCGCCAATTGCTCGATGCAATCATCCCGTCGCGCGTGGTGTCGATCGGGCTGTCTCGTGACAATGCGACGACATGGTCAGGCAAGATTATGGACGAACGTATCGCATCGGATGCAGCGGACTGGTATCTGTCCGTGAACTCATCACTCCCGGCGTTCGAACTCGTCGAACGCATCCCGCGCTTGTGCAAGATCGGCGCGCCCGACGATGTCGAACACATCGTCAATTCCGCGCTTGCGGGCATCGCACTCAAGCCTGTGCAACGGGTGCCGTCGGCTATTCCGGTCCGCCTCGACAATCACTATTTCGCGCTGGACGCCGCGAGCCCCGCGCACGCCCGATTGCTGGCTGCCCGCGCGTGCCAGATCTACTTGCCCTCATCCGTGCCAGATGCGGCGCTTGAACTCTACGCGGTGCTACGCGCATGACGACGCTTACTTTTTCGCCGGCGCGCGGCGACACGTTGCTTCGGTCGACGAAGCCGACCATCGAGCCGGCTGCGGGTCTGACAGGCTTGCTACGCGCGTCAGCTCTTCTCGTTACCACACTATCGGCCGGTGGCAAAGCCAGTGACTTCGAACTGCTCCGCCACCGTTGCAAGGAACTTGTCGAAGCGTTTGAGACGGCGCTTACGCAGCATGGGTATTCGCACGACGTAGGCGACGACGCAATCGTCGCGCTTTGCGCACTGCTTGACGAAACCGCCTTGCGTCATCTCGATCCCGTGAATAAGAACAAGTGGATCGCGGAGCCTATTCAAGTCGAGCGTCTACAGCACCATAACGCTGGCGAATACGTATTCGAGCGAATGGCAATTCGCATGCGCGAAGCGGCGCCGAGTATCGACTTGCTTGAATGCTATGCAGCAATCCTTGGTCTCGGCTTTCGGGGTCGTTATGCGTTAGAGGACGAGACAAAACGCAACGCGCTCATTACTAGCCTCAATGCGCAAGTTGAGCAGTTGCGCCCGTCGCAACAGCCTGTGTTTCTTATCGAACATGGCGGACGCCGCCTCGGTAGCTGGTTTCAGCGCCTGTCGCCTTGGGGTATCGCCGGATTGTGCGCCGTAGTCGCGTTGGCTGTCTGGTTTGCGTGGCACGTGGCGCTCGATGCGCAACTGGTTAGCACGATTCCGTCGGGCATCAAGCGGTGAATTCAATGCAACGGCTGGGGTATCCCTTTCGCACAGTAGTCGGTATCGCCGCAGCGCTGATGCTCGCCGTGCTTTGGCTCGTCATGCCGGTGACGACGACGCTCGCCTGGTCATTGACTGCCGTCGTCGTGCTGGCGGCACTACTCGCCATCGGTTTGCGCACGCATCAACAGACACGTGCGCGTCAGGCCAGTGAACACGTTTTGACGGCGCTCGGCTCCGCCACGGCGGAGGTACCAGTCAGGCTTCGCACGCGCATGCCGCTCGTCCTGGTGACGGGTGACGCCCTGCCATCGATCTTCAATCATGAGAGCAGCAGGGAACGTCTTGTTCATGTCGGAGAGGGAGCCATCTGGGTACGTGCGGATCGTATCCAGGATCTGCCGCGCCTCGCGCTCGCCATGCGGCAATGGCGCGACGGTCACGCACCTGACGGCGTCGTGCTGAGCGTGGCGCCTGCGCTGCATGCCGACGCTGACGCGCTGTCACAGTCGCTGCGGATCGTCCGTCAGGCAGTCGCCGATGCCTCTCGCATGATCGGTGCACCGTTGCCCGGCTACGTCGCCGTGTATCAACGGCTGGTCAGAAAGGCGCCGACCGATGCGCTCGCCGCCGCGCAGTGGCACGGGATCTCAAGCGGATCGCCGCTCACCGACATGAAGCGCTTCGATGCGGTAATCGAGAGTTCCGAAACGGATGCACGCCGGCACGCAACAGACCCATATGCTGCCGCAAGCGTTGCCGGACTGGCTTCGATTATCGGATGGACCCAGCGCGTGATATTCGACACACTAGCCGATTCCCGTCAGCCGGCAGCCCCGTGGGCGCTTCACGGCGCCGGGTGGATCGACTGCGGTCCCGCAAGCAATGCCGATAAACCGTGGGAGCGCGACGTCCAGATGCAGACGCGCGTTATACCGGCGGTCGTCGCGGGCTCGCCTGCGCCGTGGCCTCTGCCACAGCCGTTGATCGCGGCTATGTCGCAGCGCGTGAGAGCGTCGCCGCGGCACGTAGCACTCGCG
Organism: Caballeronia sp. HLA56; assembly: GCF_054655155.1. NCBI lineage: Bacteria > Pseudomonadati > Pseudomonadota > Betaproteobacteria > Burkholderiales > Burkholderiaceae > Caballeronia > Caballeronia sp. HLA56. The sequence continues at coordinate 284,546 of NZ_BAAHOB010000002.1, forward strand.
CATGTCGGCGCAATGTGCGCGCTCGCGCTGGCCGCCGCATTTTGGGGCGCAGGCCGGAACAACGCCGCGTTGCTGACACGTATCGGCGGACATATGGAGCGCTATGCGGGCATCGCGCCCGAGCACGATGCCGGTCGCCGCGACGCGCTGCACGCGCTTATCGCCGATCGCGACGAACTCGATCGTTACGGGCGTTCGGGTGTCCCATTGCGGCTGTCGCTCGGCGAATATCACGGTGCGCCGCTCATGCCTTCGCTCAATACCGCGATCGCCGCATATCAGCCACCTGAACCGCCGCCTGCGGTCGTGACACTCGACAGTATGTCGTTGTTCGATAGCGGCAAGGCAATGCTTAAGCCTGGTTCGAATCGGGCATTGTTCGACGCCGTGGAGATGATCAAGGCGCATCCGGACAAGCGTATTCTGGTCGCGGGACACACGGATAACGCAGGCAATCCGCGTAGCAACCTGACACTTTCCATGGCGCGTGCAGCGGCGTTACGTGACTGGTTAATCGACGCGTCGGGTATCTCCGCCACGCAGTTCGCTACGCAAGGATACGGCGACACGCGCCCGATTGCCGATAACAACACGCCAGAAGGGCGTGCGAAGAATCGACGCGTGGAAATTACGCTTGTGCCTGATACGAACAAGTAGATTTTAGAATCCCCGGGGCTACGGCCTTGGGATCTTGAGGCCCGGGAGAACGCTCTCCCGAGCACGTTTTGTTGTACTAAGAAGGAGCAGTAAATGGCAATTCCCGCATACATGTGGCTCAAGGATGACGGTGGCGCCGACATCAAGGGTTCCGTTACCGTGCAAGATCGTGAAGGCAGCGTCGAAGTCGTCGCTTTCGATCACGGCATCCACATCCCGACCGACGGCAACACCGGCAAGCTGACCGGCACGCGCGTGCACGCGCCGATCACCTTCACGAAGGAAACGGACGCGTCGACGCCTTATCTGTACAAGGCTGTGACGAGCGGTCAGACGCTGAAGTCGGTCGAGATGAAGTGGTACAAGATCGACGACGCGGGCAAGGAGAAGGAATACTTCAACACCAAGCTCGAGAACGTCAAGGTCGTCGCTGTGCGACCGAAGATGCACGACATCAAGGTTCCCGACTACGAAAAGCACAACCACCTCGAACAGGTGGAACTGCGCTACGAGAAAATCACGTGGGCGTACAAGGACGGCAACATCATTCACGCTGACACGTGGAACGAGCGCTCGTAATTCAGGCGCTTGAGTTGCAAACGGATCTGATCCGCTGATCGGGTCCGTCGCCGGTCCATATCGAATGGGCCGGCGATTTTTCATATTTCGCCTCCTTCGGTTTTCTTCGCTTTCCCGTTATGACATCCCGAGATTCCACGCAACTGCTTCGCCGGCTCAACCCGCACTGCTCACGTACGCTTGAAGCGGCCGCGAGCCTTTGCCAAACGCGTCTATCCGACGAAATCACGGTCGAGCACTGGCTTTTGAAGCTGATCGAGGCCGATGACGGGGACATTCCGGCGATCCTCAAACACTACGATATCGATATCGATGCGGTGTGGAACGCACTGCTCGCAGCCATCGATCGGCTGCCACGCAATCTGCGGGGCATGCCTTCGATTTCAATTCAGCTCGCGAGCGTGCTGCAAGACGCGTGGACCTTGGCGTCACGCGAGGATATCGACGGCAAGATTCGCTCGGCGCACTTGCTGCGGGCGATCATCGACGCGCCGCACGTGCTGCGTACGAAAGACGCTTGGCCGCTGCTGTCGCTGTCCAGCATGCAGATCGAGCGGTTGCTGCCGCGTCTTGGCCGTTTGTCGTGCGAAAACCGCGTCGAGGAACCGGAAGCGGAAGACGAGGCGCGCGAACAGGCAGCGTCGGCATCCGAAGAAAATCTGCCATCTGCTACACCCGCGCCGCCACGCTCGACCGAAGGCGAAGCCCTTGCGCGCTTTGCTATCGATCTGACAGAAAAGGCCCGCCGTGGCGACATCGACCCCGTGTTCGGACGGGATCGCGAGATTCAACAAATGATCGACGTGCTCGTGCGCCGTCGCAAGAACAACCCGATCCTCGTCGGCGATCCGGGCGTAGGCAAGACCGCGATTGTCGAAGGGCTGGCCCTTCGTGTCATCGACGGCAGCTTGCCCGCAATCCTGCGCGACGTACGCATTCTCACGCTCGACCTCGGCCTGCTGCAGGCGGGCGCTGGCGTGAAGGGCGAATTCGAGCAGCGTCTGAAGAACGTGATCGACGAAGTGCGCGCATCGAGCACGCCGGTTCTACTGTTCATCGACGAAGCGCATACATTGATCGGCGCGGGCAATTCAGCAGGCGGATCGGACGCCGCGAACCTGCTCAAGCCGGCGCTCGCGCGTGGCGAACTGCGCACGATTGCAGCAACGACCTGGGCCGAATACAAGGAGTATTTCGAACGCGATGCAGCGCTCGAAAGGCGCTTCCAGCTCGTCAAGGTCGAAGAACCCGGCGACGATGCCGCATGTCTCATGTTGCGCGGCCTTGCCACGCGTTACGCACGGCATCACCACGTGCATATTCGCGACGAGGCACTCGTCGCCGCCGTCAAGCTGTCGCGCCGTTACATTCCGTCGCGGCAGTTGCCGGACAAGGCCGTCGATCTCATCGACACCGCAGCGGCACGGGTTCGCATGGGACTCGATTCGCCTCCGGTCGAACTGCAACGCGCGCGAGCGGCAGTGGCTGCGCTGGAACTCGAGTGCGCGACGCTCGATGCCGACGAGCGCGCCGGCGTTGCCGACGTGGCGGCCCGTCGCGCGGCACTCGATGTATCGATCATGCACGCGAAGCAAGAAGCGAGTGACCTGCAAGCGCGTTATGAACGAGAACTGACGCTCGTGCGGAGTCTGCTGGAACAGCGGGGTGACGGCAGCACTAAGCCGCATGCCGATGCCTTGTCGCAAGCCCGCCACGCGCTCGCCGACGCGCAAGGCAAGACTCCGCTCATCTTCGCCGATGTCGACGCCCAAGCCATTGCCCGCGTCGTCGCGGAGTGGACAGGTGTGCCGGTGGGCAGTCTGGTCGAAGACGAGCTTCTGAGCCTGCTCGCGCTGGAGGAGCGCATGGCCGCACGCGTGGTTGCGCAAAACGACGCGCTCGGCACACTTGCGCAAAGCCTGCGCACGGCGAAGGCGGGACTCAAGAGCGAGCACGCGCCGCTCGGCGTGTTCCTGCTGACAGGACCTTCGGGTGTCGGCAAGACCGAAACCGCGCTCGCGCTTGCCGATGTCCTCTTTGGCGGCGAGGCCGCCCTTACGACGATCAATATGTCGGAGTATCAGGAGGCGCACACGGTCTCGCAGCTGAAGGGTTCGCCACCAGGTTACGTCGGTTACGGACGCGGCGGTATTCTTACCGAAGCGGTGCGGCAACGCCCTTATAGCGTCGTATTGCTCGATGAAGTCGAGAAGGCGCATCGCGACGTGCTCGATATCTTCTATCAGGTGTTCGACCGCGGCACCATGCGCGATGGCGAAGGTCGCGAAATCGACTTCCGCAACTGCGTGATTTTGATGACGTCGAATCTTGGAAGCGCGCAGATCGACGAAGTGACGACGGACAATCCGGACATTGCCCAGGCGGCGCTCCTCGATGCGATCCACGAGCCGCTCGTCAAGCATTTTCAACCGGCTTTGCTCGCGCGCTTCCAGACGCTCGTCTACCGGCCATTGGCCGCCGACGCTCTGGCGCAGATCGTTCGGCTGAAACTCGGCAAGATTTCGGACCGCTTGCAAAAGCAGCATGACGTCAATCTCGTTTGCGACGACACGCTCATCGCCTCACTCGCAGAACTGTGCCTCGCCCGCGAATCCGGCGCGCGCAATGTCGACACGTTCCTCGATCAGCGCATCCTGCCGACCGTTTCGCGCGAACTTCTGACACGCATGGCCACCGGCACCACGCCGGCCGAGGTTCGCCTTGCAAGTTCCGAAGGAGGCAATCTGACGATCGAATTCGTCGATCGCGGCGAAGTTGCCGCTGCACACGGCTGAGCGCTGCGTCATGGCGGCCGGCCCATCGCTCTACGACATGCTCCTCGGTCAGATTGACGGGGAGTCGATCGACCATTTCGACGACCGCACGCTCGAAGCCTTGAGCGTGCAGCAAAACGTGCGGCGTATTCTCAATACGCGTGCGGGCGCACTGAAGCATCTACCAGACTACGGTCTGCCGGATCTGACCAATGTTTATAAGGAGTTGCCCGGCTCGTCACACGCGCTCAAGCAGCAAATGGAAGCAACGCTTTTGAAGTATGAGCCGCGGATTCGTTCTATCGATATCGGCATCTTGCAAAACGACGATCCCGGCTTGCAGGTAAGCTTCGAAATGACTTGTCATTTGAAAAAGACAGGGCTCGTGCGCTTTGGCACGTACTTCGTTCCGCCGGGCGTATTCCGCCTGGAACGTCGCGTTCGCGAAGGTCGCTAAACACCACGGAACAAGCCCGCTCACGCGGGCTCTCCGTTACCTCACCAAATAACTCCCCTACTGCGCCAACGTCCCCATATCCACCACGAACCGATACTTCACATCGCTCTTCAACATACGCTCGTAGGCGTCGTTGATCTGATCCATGCGAATCATCTCGATGTCGGACGTGATCCCGTGCTTGCCGCAGAAATCCAGCATCTCCTGCGTCTCCGCAATACCGCCGATCAGCGAACCCGCAATCGACCGGCGCTTGAAGATCAGGTTGAACACAGCCGGCGAAGGATGCGGATGCTCCGGCACGCCAACCAGCGTCATCGTGCCATCACGCTTGAGCAAGACCATGAACTGGTCGAGATCGTGCGATGCCGCCACCGTGTTCAAAATGAAATCGAAGCTGTTGGCGTGCGCCGCCATCTGCTCCGGGTCTTTCGAGATCACCACCTCGTTCGCGCCGAGACGCTTCGCATCCTCGATCTTGCCCGGTGATGTCGTGAACAAGACGACATGCGCGCCCATCGCCGCCGCCAGCTTCACGCCCATATGGCCCAAGCCGCCCAGTCCGACGACGCCCACCTTGTCGCCCGGCTGCACGTTCCAGTGACGTAACGGCGAGTACGTGGTGATGCCCGCGCACAGCAACGGTGCGACGGCCGCCGGGTCGAGGTTGTCAGGCACCTTCAACGTGAAGGCTTCGTCGACGACCATCGAGGTCGAATAGCCGCCGTACGTCACGCCGCCCGACTTCTTGTCGGGCGAGTTGTACGTCTGCACGAAGCTTTCCGGGCTCTCGCAGAACTGCTCCTCGCCTTCCTTGCAAGACGGGCACACGCGGCAAGAATCGACCATGCAGCCGACGCCCGCCAGATCGCCCACCTTGAACTTCGTCACCTCCGCGCCGACTTCCGCCACGCGCCCGACAATCTCATGGCCCGGCACGACCGGATAGTTCGTGCCGCCCCACTCGTTGCGCGCCATGTGCAGGTCCGAGTGGCAGACGCCGCAAAACAGCACGTCGATGCGGACATCGTTCGGGCCGACATCGCGACGCTCGATTTCAAGCGGGCCGAGCGGTTTGTCGGCGGCGGATGCTGCATAGGAATACGCCTTGCGCATGATTGTTTTCCCTCTTGAGTTTCAGGCTTATGACAGGAACCGCGTCCTTGCGACACCTCGGGGACACGGTCGAAACGGAAGTGCGCGCGAGAGCGCGCATCGTTTTTTTATGTGCGACAGCGAACGTTCGCCGCGCTCTCGCACACGCGTTGCGGTGATCTTGCCGATCGCGCCGATGTTTCGGCGGCAAATCGCAACTTCAGTACTGTATGCCTATAAGCATCTTTCTGCACGACCGATGGGGACCTCCCCCGTCCGTCTCCCCGCGCAAGCGGGACTATGCGTGCAAAAGTTGCAGATCTAAGGTTTGGGTAAGCGCGGAAGCCAAGGAACGTTCGGGGCGCTTCCGAAAGCAACGGAGTAGCTGACGTCGGGGCGTCGGCATCGAATCGATATCACACGAGAGCGAGACCATGAATTCGAAGGCGGTAACAGCGAGCATCGACACGCAGAGCGGCACGATAAGCGCCGAGTTTCACGTCGACACGGGGCGGTTGAGAATACTGGAGCGCGGGCTATTGCGCGTGGAACTATTTCCGCCGCATTCGTGGTTCACCATCGCATCGGTGGCGGGGAACAGCCGCTGGGGCACGCGGCCGCGCGAGCGCGACCTGCAACTCGTCGTCGAGAGTTACATCATGCAGCGCTTCGGGATGTCGGCGCTGCGCGCGGATGTCTCGATGGCGCAATGACGCAGACGCGGTCCGCGTCACCGCTTGCGCGCCGAGCGTCGGGTGCGCTGATAAAAACTATTCGGCTTGGTGCGCACCCAGTCGACGAAGCTGCGCACTGCTTCGTCCTGCATGAGCGCGTCGATGGTGGCGAATCGTTGCGCGAGTTCCTTCTCGGTAAAGAGCGCATGCAGTTGCCGATGACAGATGCGATGCAGCACCGCCGTCTGCCGTCCGCCCTGCGACTTCGGCACGAGATGATGCAGGTCGCGCTCGGACGCGGGCACGGGCCGCCCGCATAGCGCGCACGTTTCTTCCGGTAACGGCCGATACCACGGTTCGGGCGCGGGCTTTGCCATTCGGCTCCTTTTCTGGCGCTGCGTCGTTGCGTTGGAACTGATCGTTTCGAGTGTACGCCGAGGCTGTTTTGTTTTCTGGCCGGACGTGGCACCATGGAACTGCTAGCTCACCGCTCACGCAAGTCGACGTCGGAGAAGCCATGGAAGTGACCATCAACGATTTGGCCGGCCTGCTCGAAGAACTGGAACAAGAAGATCCGGTCGATTACGGCGACCTGCCGTTCGGCGAACCGGAACTGCGCCGTCTCGTGTTGACTTCGCTTCTGGAACGGCATCGCGGTCTGCAAGACAGCGGCCTCAATCCCGGCGATGTCAGCCTCACCTACATGCTCACCACCGCGCTGCTCGTGCTCGAAAACCTCGTGCTGCACGCGCGCATCATGCTGCTGCAAGGTCAGCGCATCGACGTGAATGCGCTGTTGCGGAAGTATTCAGGCAGTTAAGTTCCGCGACAGACTTTCGATAAGATCGGCTCAGCCGCGCGGTCCCGAAGGCGGACGGTAGCCGGGAATACGCATCAGCGCTTCGTGGCACGAGACGGCGAGCGCCGCGAGACGGTCCACGCTTGCACGCATGTCCACCTGCGTCTGCGCGATCGTTTGACGCAATGCGTCGAGCCGCGGCGTGATGGTGTCGTCTATCGTCTCACCCTGGCTTCCCAGCAGAAGGATGGCTTCCGCGTCCTCGCGCATCTCGCGCAATTCCATGATCGTCACCTTGCTCTGCGCCTGCACGCGTGCATGTGCTTCGGCAATTGCGCCAAGCCCCATGCGGCGCATGCGTTCGACGAGCTCGCGCATCGAGCGCATGGCGAGTTCACCGGCACCGTAAGCCATGAATTCGACATCGTCGATAGACAGGGAAAGACGGCCTTCGGGAGATTCGAATTCGAGCTTCGTGGACATGTCGGGCATCGCTGTGTTTATGAGATGCCCGAATTCTAGGGATGCAGCCTGCGCCTGAGGTTCGGATTAGTTCTAAAGCGCTGGTCGCCGCGTCGATTGATCTATTTCGAGAACGCGTTACTTGGCGGATGGCGCCACGGAAGTAGCGTTTTCGAGCACGCCGAGATCCCAGTCGCCGAACTCGTACCAGTTGTCTCCGAGCAATTCGGCCGGATGCTGCGTGCGGTTCGAGCCATTGCCGCAGCGCATCGCTTTCTCGGAGCAGTAGTGGTCGCAGCCCCAGCAGTTACGCTCCGGGTGGCTGGGGTGAAGGGGAAATCGCTTCGCCATGGTCGACATGCTCCTGTTGCAATGGTCACGCAGGTTAGGTCGAAAGCCCCGCGCGCATCAATAGGAGCAGGGCCGAGCTTCGTTGCGCGGCGCGAAGAACATCGTTTCGGCGGAATTTATCGGAGGCTCAGTAACGGCTTCGTCGCTCCGGTCAGAAGAAGCTCGATCAAGTCGCGCACGCTGCGAATGGCCGGACCGAATGGCAAGGTTTCACGTCCACGGAAGAAGAGGCCGTTGTTGACATCGCCACGCAAAGCCGCCGCGAGCCGGGTATCGATACAGAAGTGCCCGAACTTCTCGATGCCATCACGCAAACCGCATGCGCTCAAACATTCGAGCGCCGACGGACATGTCTGCTCGCGCGCGCCGATCTTCATGCGGATGCGTTCCTCGTTGCGCAAATAGCGCATGAGCCACGGCGTCTTGACCGCACGCGCGGGCAACCCCGTCACGCTGATGAACTCCACGATGTCTTCCGGCGTCGCTTCGGTGAGCACGCGCTTGAACTCGGGATGCGCGTCGCCTTCCTTGGTGACGGCAAAGGGCGTTCCGATCTGCACGCCATTCGCGCCCGCCGCCAGCCACTTGCTCACCGCTTCATGACTGTTTATGCCGCCCGCGACGATCACCGGCACTTCGCCTCGGTTCAGCCCGAGCGATTCGAACACGGTCTGCAGTTCGCCGAGTACACGTTCGAAGCCGAAGCGCTCGTTGTGCATGTCGGCGACGTCGTTGACGCCGAGATGTCCGCCCGCATGCGCGGGATGTTCGATCACGATCGCGTCGGGCAGGCGGCCTTTCTTCATCCACTTCTTCAGCACGAGCGCGACGCCGCGACTGTCCGAAAGTATGGGAATGAGCGCAATGTCGTGGCCTTGCGTGAGATCGGGCAGGTCGAGCGGCAAGCCCGCGCCCATGACGATTGCGCCCGCGCCTTGCTCGCACGCGACGCGCACGTAGTCGGCGTGCGCGCGCACGGCTTTCATGACGTTGACCGCGATCATGCCGCGCCCTTGCGACAGTTCACGCGCGGCCTGAATCTCGCGTTCCAGCGCGATGAGGTTGACGCGTTCGAGCGTATCGCGCGACGGATCGGCGCGGCACATGGCGAGAAGATCCTCATGATGATGCCGCAGGTCGATGCTCGCGATCGTGCCGAGCGCGCCCTCTCGCGCGACGCTGCCCGCCAGCCGATGCGCCGACACCCCAACGCCCATGCCGCCCTGCACGATAGGCAAGAGCGTGCGACCCCGAATGACGAGCGGCGCAAACAAGTGTGAGGAAGCGCGCGACGCGCCGTTTTCAGCTTGATGTCGATTCATGATTGGACTGCCCGAATGAAATGCGCTGCGTGATTCGATTCCACCTGCGCTTGCACCCGATGGTATGGGCAGCTTTCTCGCTCGACAATCGCATGTCACGCGCTGATATTGACGAATGTCACACGAGGCCTTTCTTTGGATCGGGTATGCGCGAGGTTGCGCGTCTTGCGAGACCGCTTTTCTACTCATCCCAACCGGCACCATCACCTCTTGCAACATGATTTGACACACGATTGCCAGTCGTCTGTCAGCATGGCACACCGTCTGGTTAATTCGTTATGCTTAGGCCTTGGACAAAACCGCTCAATAACAATAAAAGCCGCTAAAACAAGCGCCTCGCTTGCGAAAAATCAAGAGTCCAAGACATATAAATTCGTCACAAATTAAGCGGGCAATAAGCGTTCGCGTGACACAGCGTCGCACGCACTTCAAATGAAACGCTTTTCCATAGATTAGCGTTTTCGTGCTCAATGCTGCATGGCATCATCGTGGCGCGGCGCAACGCCGTGCACGGCGTTCTTTCAGAACGCTTCGATCAAAGAAACCAGCGAATGCAATGAATGAGAAAACCAAACGTTTAGCAGCGCCACTGTTAGCGGGGGTGGCCAGTCTCTGTCTCTCGGGATGCAAGCTGGAAGTGTTGGACTCGAAGGGCAGCATCGGCAAAGCGGAAGCTTCGTTGATCGCTCTTTCGACTTACACCATGCTTCTCGTCGTCATCCCGGTCATTTTGATGACCCTGTTCTTCGCGTGGCGCTATCGCGCGTCGAATAAGAACGCTACCTACGCGCCCAAATGGACGCACTCCACGGCAATCGAAATCGTCGTCTGGGCGATTCCCGCTGTCATCATCCTGTACCTCGGCATTCTGACGTGGAAAACCACGCATGAACTCGATCCGTACAAGCCGCTTCAATCGGATGTCAAGCCGATCAACGTAGAAGTCGTCGCGCTCGACTGGAAGTGGCTCTTCATCTATCCGGATCTCGGCATTGCGTCGGTGAACCAGTTGGCCATTCCCGTTGGCACGCCGGTGAACTTCCGCATCACGTCGGATTCGGTGATGAACTCGTTCTTCATCCCGCAACTCGGCGGCCAGATCTACGCAATGGCCGGCATGCAGACGAAGCTGCATCTGCAAGCGGATCACGTGGGCGACTATGCGGGCATCTCCGCGAACTACAGCGGCCAAGGCTTCTCCGACATGAAGTTCCGCGCTCTCGCCATGTCTTCCGCCGATTTCGATGCATGGCAGAAGAAGGTCAAGACCGCGCCCGCGCGTCTGGACATGGACGTCTACGCCGGCGTCGCGAAACCGAGCGAGAAAGATCCGGTGAAGTACTTTTCCACCGTCGATCCCAAGCTCTTCAACAACATCGTCGGCAAGTACAACAACGGCCGTTTCGATGTCAACGGCGAAAACTGCGTAACCAAGGGGTAAGCCATGTTTGGCAAATTAACGCTCGAGGCGATCCCGTACCACGAACCCATCATCATGGGGGCGACGGTCCTCATGGCGATCATGGTGATCGGTGCGGCCGCCCTTCTCACTAAATTCGGCAAATGGGCCTGGCTCTGGAACGAGTACCTGACGTCGACGGATCACAAGCGCATTGGCGTCATGTATCTCGTCGTGGCGGGTCTCATGCTGGTGCGCGGCTTCGCGGACGCCATCATGATGCGCGTGCAGCAAGCCATCGCGCTGAATAATCCCGGCATCTTCCCGCCGCATCACTACGACCAGATTTTCTCGGCCCACGGCACCATCATGATCTTCTTCATGGCCATGGCGCTGCTGGTCGCATTCTTCAACCTCGTGGTGCCTTTGCAGATCGGCGCGCGCGACGTGGCGTTTCCGTTCATCAACTCGCTATCGTTCTGGATGACGGCCGTGGCCGCCGTCCTGATCAATCTCTCGCTCTTCATCGGCGAGTTTTCGAAGACGGGCTGGCTCGCGTATCCGCCGCTCTCCGAGACGCAATTCAGTCCGGGCGTCGGGGTCGATTACTACATCTGGGCCTTGCAGATTTCCGGCGTCGGCACGTTGCTGACGGGCGTGAACTTCTTCGTCACCATCGTGAAGATGCGCGCACCCGGCATGACGTGGATGAAGCTGCCGGTGTTCACATGGACGGCGTTCTGCTCGAACGTGCTGATCATGGCGACGTTCCCGATCCTGACCGTCGCGCTCGCGCTGCTCGGTCTCGACCGCTACCTCGGCATGCACTTCTTCACGAACGACGGCGGCGGCAACCCGATGGTGTATCTGAACCTGATCTGGGCTTGGGGACACCCCGAGGTCTACATTCTGATTCTGCCGGCTTTCGGCATTTATTCGGAAGTGGTCTCGACGTTCTCGAAGAAGCCGCTGTTCGGCTACAAGACGATGGTCTACGCGACGTGCTGCATCATGGTGCTGTCGTTCCTCGTGTGGCTGCACCACTTCTTCACCATGGGTTCGGGCGCCAACGTCAATGCCTTCTTCGGCATCATGACGATGATCATCTCCATCCCGACCGGCGTGAAGATCTTCAACTGGCTGTTCACGATGTACCGTGGCCGCATCCAGTTCACGACGCCGGTGTTGTGGACCATCGGCTTCATCATCACGTTCACGCTCGGCGGCATGACGGGCGTCATGCTGGCCATTCCCGGCGCGGACTTCGTGCTGCACAACAGCCTCTTCCTGATCGCGCACTTCCATAACGCTATCATCGGCGGCGTGGTGTTCGGCTACTTTGCCGGCGTGCAGTACTGGTGGCCGAAAGTGTTCGGCTTCAAGCTGGACGAAAAGCTCGGCCGCAACGCCTTCATTTGCTGGTTCGTGGGCTTCTTCGTGGCGTTCGTGCCCATCTACATCCTCGGCTTCATGGGCATGACGCGCCGTATCAACCATTACGACAACCCCGCATGGCAGCCGTATCTGATGGTCGCGGCTGCGGGCGTCGGCATCATCGCGTTGGGCGTGGCCTTCCAGGTCGCGCAGATCGTAGTCAGCGTGATTCGCCGCAACCAGCCGGCGTATCGCGATGTCACGGGCGACCCGTGGAACGGCCGCACGCTCGAATGGGCGATCAGCTCGCCGCCGCCGGTCTACAACTTCGCGCATATTCCAGCCGTGCGTGAACTCGACGAGTTCGCCCACATGAAGGAAACCGGCCGCAGCATGGCCGATCAGGGACCGTACCGCGCCATCCACATGCCGTCGAACACGAGCGCGGGTCTTGTCGTCGGCGTGTTCGCGCTGGTGCTCGGCTTTGCCGCCATTTGGCATATCTGGTGGATGGCTATCGTCGGTCTGGTCGGCATTGCCGCGACCGTCATCGGCTACAGCTTCCGTGCGAACGCTGGCTACATGATCCCCGCCGCGACCGTCAAGGCGACCGAAGAGCGGAACCGTCCGCCGAAGTCGCCTGCAAAGACCGGCGTCGCGCGCGACCTGGAACTGGAGGTGCTGTAAATGTCGCAATCGACACTATCCGCGCATCACGCGCATGACCATGAGCACGAACACTCGTCGCATTCCGTGTTCGGCTTCTGGGCCTACCTGATGACCGACTGCGTGCTGTTCGCCTCCCTTTTCGCGACCTTCGCGATGATGGGGCATCAGTTCGCGGGCGGCCCGACGGCAAAGGATCTCTTCAATCTCAACGATGTCGCGATCGAAACCGCGCTGCTGCTCACGAGCAGTCTGACGTTCGGCTTTGCGATGATTTTTGCGCAACGCAAGAAGACGGGTGCCGTGCTCGCGTGGCTCATCGTCACGTTTCTGCTGGGCGCGGGCTTCCTGTGGCTGGAACTGCACGAGTTCGCGCATCTGATCGCCGAAGGCGCCAGCCCTCAGCGCAGCGCGTTCTGGTCGTCGTTCTTCACGCTCGTCGGCACGCATGGTCTGCACGTCACCCTCGGCATGATCTGGCTGATCGTGCTTGCGGTGCAGATGATCGCGAAGCCGGGCATGGGCGAACGCGAACTGCGCCGGCTCGCCTGTCTGAGCCTTTTCTGGCACTTCCTGGACATCGTCTGGATTTGCGTGTTCTCCTTCGTCTACCTTGCGAGCCTCGTCTAATGGCACATACGCATTCAACACATGGCGATATCCCGCATGTCAGCGTGCGTGGCTATCTGATCGGCTTCGTGCTGGCGGTCGTGCTGACCTTGGCGTCGTTCTGGCTCGTGATGTCGGGCACGTTCAGCGGCGAGCGCGCGATCACGGCGCTTGCAGTGCTGGCCGCCGTGCAGATGATCGTCCACGTGGTTTTCTTCCTGCACGTGAACGCATCGAAGGGGCAGCGCTGGCACGCCTTGTCGTTCGCCTATACGATTTTGATGTCGCTCGTCGTTGTCGTCGGAACGGTGTGGGTCATGCATAACGTCCACATGCTGATGATGGCGCGTTAAGCCCATCGGTCCTTCCCAAGGAACCGTATTACTGCGTCAAAGCGGACCTGCCTCGCAGGTCCGCTTTTTTTTCGTCGGTGCGAATCCCTATTTTTAAGCGCGTGATGAATCTTGACAATTTGTCGCAGCCGCGTGAATATCTGTCCATAATTTGGTTTAACCATCCACAATATGGACAAGGAGACGCGAATGCCCGCGCCCAAGAATTCGGCGGATGCCCTCACGCCGTATCAATATCCCAATCCCAAGGAAGCGCAGAAGGAAATCGTCGTGAGTCACGCGATTCCAACCGACGAGCGCGAGTGGGTCCCGCAAGCCGAGAATGTCTGGTTTCGTCCGCTGTGCCTCAATGTGTCGACCGGTTACTGGATGAACCTGCTGCGCGTGCGCAAGTCGGGCGTGCTGTCGCGTCACCGTCATCCGCAAGCCGTGCATGGCATGGTGCTCAAGGGGCGTTGGCGTTATCTGGAGCATGACTGGGTTGCAACAGAAGGCAGCTACGTGTTCGAGCCGCCCGGCGAAACGCACACGCTTTACGTGCCCGAAGACGTCGAGGAAATGATCACCTACTTTCAGGTGAACGGCGTGATGTTCTATTGCGATCCGTACGGCAACTACACCGGTTATGAAGACGTGTTCACGAAGGTGGACATGTGCCGCAAGCATTACGAAGCCGTTGGCCTGGGCGCGGATTTCGCCGATCAGTTCATTCGCTGAATAACGCTTGAAGCAACGGCTTGAAGCAACGGCTTGAAGCACGGTCTGAAGCAACGCAATTTCCGCAGCACCTTTCGCCAACCGAACCGAAGCATAAAAACAAGGCTTTCGGAGGAGACAACATGCAGAGTAAATCGCCGCGCCTGAAGCGCATACAGTGGGTCGCGCTCACGTTCCTGACGCTTGCCGGGATCGTGAACTATCTCGACCGCAGCACGCTTTCCATCGCGAATCATTCGGTCACCCAGGAGCTGGGCCTGTCCGCATCGCAGATGGGCTTGCTGCTCTCAGCATTCTCGTTCGCGTACGCGTTTTCGCAGTTGCCCATCGGCGTGATGCTCGATCGCTTCGGCGCGCGCATCATGCTCGGGCTCGGCATGTTCGTGTGGTCGGTGGCGCAGTTGTTCGGCGGCCTCGTCACGACGCTGCATCAGTTTCTCGCGGCCCGCATCGCACTCGGTATCGGCGAGGCGCCTCAATTTCCGGCGGGCGCCAAGGTCGTCAGCGAATGGTTCGCGCAGCGCGAACGCGGCAAGCCGACCGGCATCTTCGTGACGTCGTCGACCATTGGCCCGGCGCTCGCTCCGCCCATTCTCACCGTGTTGCTGCTCAACTTCGGCTGGCGCAACATGTTCGTCATCATGGGCGTACTCGGCATCATGGTGTCGGTGGGCTGGTATGTGGTGTATCGGAACCGCAAGGACATCACGCTCGATGCGCAGGAAGTCGCGCATCTGACCGAAGGCGAACCCGCACAGCGCGCCGAACGCAATATGACCTTCGCGGAATGGCGCGGTCTCTTCGGCAAGGCGACGACCTGGGGCATGATCTTCGGCTTCATGGGCGTGATCTACATGGTGTGGCTGTATCTCACGTGGCTGCCGGCGTATCTCGAACACGAGCGCCATCTGACGATTGCGAAGACCGGCTGGGTCGTGACCATCCCCTATCTTGCCGGCACGCTCGGCATGCTGTCGTCGGGCTTTATCGCCGATGGTCTGATGGCGCGCGGCGTCGCACCCATTCGCAGCCGCAAGTGGCCGATCTGCTCGGGTCTCATCGGCGGCGCGCTCTTCACGGTGCCGGCCGCATTCACGCCGAATCTCACGCTCGCTATCGTGTATTTGTCGGCGGCAATGTTCTTCGTCAACATGGCGAGCGGCGCGGCGTGGGCGCTCGTCTCGGTCGCGGCTCCGCGTCATATGGTGGCCTCGCTCGGGAGCATCCAGAACTTCGGCGGTTACTTCGGCGGTTCGTTCGCGCCGTTCATTACCGGGCTCGTGGTCGACAAGACGCATTCGTTCGTCAACGCGTTCCTGATCAGCGCGGGCGTGGCGTTCGCCGCCGCGCTCGTGTACATGTTCGTCGTGCGCTCGCCGATTCAGGATTCCGAGGCGAAAGCCGCCGCCGTTCCCGTCGTCTGACCATTCAAGCTACTCATGACCTTTCAACCTGATCTGTACAAAGGCAAGACCGTCGTCGTGACGGGCGGCACGCAAGGTATCGGCGCGGGCATCGCGCAGGAATTCGCGACGCTTGGCGCGCGCGTCATCGCGGCGGGTATCGCGCCGACGGCAGCGCAGAAGGACGCGCTCGGCGCGGAAATTGAAGTCGCCGCGCTCGATGTCGCCGATGCCGCCAGCACCGCCGATCTTTTCGCGCGTCTCGATTCGCTCGACGTGCTCGTCAACTGCGCGGGCATGATCAAGCGTGGCGACGAGCACGACATCGAAACCTTCGAGCGCGTGATCGCCGTGAATCTCAACGGCACCATGCGGATGTGCTCGGCGGCGCGACCGTTACTCGCGAAAAGCCGGGGATCGATCGTCAACACGGCGTCGATGCTGACGTTCTTCGGCGGCGGTCTCGTGCCCGCGTACAGCGCGAGCAAGGGCGGCGTCGCGCAGTTGACGAAGTCGCTCGCGATTGCTTACGCGGCGGAAGGCATTCGCGTGAACGCGGTCGCGCCCGGCTGGATCGCCACGCCGCTTACGCAGGCGCTGCAGGAGGACGACGGCCGCTCGCAAGCCATTCTCGAGCGCACGCCCATGAAGCGCTGGGGCTTGCCGGAGGATGTCGCGCGCGTGGTGGCGTTTCTGGCGTCGCCGGCGGCGTCGTTCATGACGGGAACGGTCGTGCCGGTTGATGGCGGCTATCTGATCGCCTGACGCGCCAATCGACGGATCACGCGGCGTGCCGATATACTCGGCGCGCCGTCGCACTCAGGTTTCCAAAAATGTCCGCAGCCTCCGACTCCTCTTCCTCCTCCTTCGACGCGGCGAAAGCCAACGGCACCGCCGCGTTCTCGAAGTTCATGGTGGTGCTGCAACTCATCGCCGATGCCGACGAACCGCCAACCGTCGCCAGCCTCACGGCGGGATCGGGTTATCCGCGTCCGACGGTGTATCGCATCGTCGGCGCGCTGATTGCCGAAGGGCTCGCGGTCGAGAGCGCACGTGGTGGAAGTTATGCGCTCGGCCCGCGTCTGATGTCGCTTGCGAGCCGAAGCTGGGAGCGCTCCGATCTGCGCATCGCCGCCACCGACGCGTTGCAGGCTCTGCGCGACAGTACGCAGGAAACCGTGCATCTCGCCGTGCGCAGCGGCGCGGAGATGGTGTATATCGAAAAGCTCGAAAGTCCTCATGCGGTGCGCATGGCTTCACGCATCGGCACGCGCGTCACGCTCTATTCGAGTTCGGTGGGCAAGGCGTATCTGTCGACGCTCGGTCGTGCCGAGCGCGATGCGTTGTTGCAAGGCATGGCGTTCGAGCGCTTTACGTCGAATACGATCACCGAGCGTCGCGCGCTCGATGCGGAGCTCGATGCCTGCCACGCGCGCGGCTATGCGGAAGACCGCGAGGAAAACGAAGCGCAGATTTTTTGTTACGGCAGCGCGATCGTCGGGGCGAACGGCACGACGCTCGGCTGCGTAAGCGTGAGCATTCCGCTGTTCAGAAAGAGCGCGACGCCTGTCGAAACTTATATCGAACCGCTCAAGGCCGCGTGCCGCGCGATCGGGGAGCGCATGAGTCCGGGTACGCGCTGACGCGCGCGTGCTCACCAGATGTACCGCGCGCCCAGCAAACCTTGATAGCTGCGATAACCGCCGTCGCCTTGCTGGTAGCCGAGGTTGCCCCACAGACGCCAGTTCCGCGCGAGTTGCGCCTGCGCGCCGACCTTTACTTCGAGGCGATTTCTCGGGCCGTCCTGCGACACCACGATCTGATTGAAGGCGATGGAATTGCCGCTCGTGTCGTGCCACCAGTTGACTTCCAGATACGGCAGCCAGCCCGGCGCCGCGGCCGATCCCGGCGCGTGAAAAACGCGCATGCCCACGCGCGTCGTCAGTGCATTGATATTGCCGCCATGGACGATCGTGCCCCCAGACTCCACGTGATCGTCGGCGGCATAGTTCGAATAGATGACTTGCGCTTGCGGCTCGATCAGCACCGGGCCGCTCGACGTCTGACCTACCGCGAACGCCCATCCGCCTTCGACCGATCCGCCCCACGTATGGCTCGCGTAGCTCTCGCCATTCAGTTGCGCGCCCTTGACCGTGTTGTCGAAGTGCGCATATTGCAGCCACGTATCCACGTAAGGTCCGACAGGCGAAAGCGCATTCGCGCGCCAGGTCGCGTAGACGCCGGCGCTCGCGCCGTTCACATTGCCTCGCGCGGTGGCGGGATTGTTACGCGCGGTGGCATCGGTTGTCGACGAACCATAACCCGCCATGATGCCCGCCTGCCAATGCTGCGCGTTCGACATGCGATGCAGCAAGTCGATGCCCGCCTGAAAGAGCGCGGTGTCGGTGGATTCGGCAAGCCGCCCGCCGGCCGCGTTGCCGTCGGTGTGCGCGGCGCGAGTGCGCACCCAGGCCGTCGATTCGTTGCCGCTCATGCCATCCACGGCGAAGGGATCGGGGAAGCCCGCGCGGTCGTGCAAGGTCATGACGAACATGTCGCGCGCCGCTGCCTGATTGCCAAGATAGCCGCCCGGCTCGGGTCGTGGCGCGGGTGTCGGTGTCGGCGACGGTCCGTCCGTCAAGGTTCGCAAATACCAGTTGCCATCGGCGGGTGTGCTCGTGCCGCCTTTGTACAGGTTGTATTCGTATGGACCCGCGACGACGCGGCCATCGAGCGTGAACTGGCCGTTCGACTGACCATCCACCTGAACGATGCGGATTCCGTTGCTCGTTATCGCCCCCGCGCCGCCTGCGTTCCGCACTTTCACGGCGGTCTGACCGGCACTGTCGCCATGCACGATCAGGCGATCTGTCGCGGAACTGTCGCTGCCCAGCGCCGTGCTCAACGTCAGCAATCCGTTGTTGCCGATGTAGTTGCCCGCGACCGTCAACGTACTCGTGGGCGTCGGGCTGCTCATGCGGATTTCGCCGTTGTTCGTCAACGTGCCGCCGATACTGAACGCGCCAGCCTCGGCATTCGCGAAACCGGGCGCCGCATCCGCGACCGCGAGCAATCCGTTGTTCAGCACCGCGCCGCCCACGCCGCCATAACCGCCGAATGTCGCGCCCTGCGCCACCGATACTTGCGGCGTGTTCGGCAATTGCGCGTTGTCGGTCAGGATGAGCGCGCCCGAATTCACTTGAGTGGTCCCGCTGTATGTCTGGCTGCCCGGCAGCAATAGCGCGCCAGAACCTTGCTGCGTCAACGCGCCGGTTCCGCTGATCGAGTGGCCATAGACGTAGCGATCGCTGCGATTGAACACCAGCGCGCCGTTGTTGACAATATCGCCCGCGACGCTGCCCGACGCGCCGCCCGTTCCGAGCTGTAGCACGCCCGCGTCAATGGTGGTCGGCGCCGTGTAAGTGTGGTCCGCGCTCAGAATCAACCGGCCGGCACCGGTTTTCGTGAAGCCGCCCGAGCCGCTGATGACACCGTCGAACACGGTGTTCGTACTGTAATTTGCCGTGAGCGTTGCCGTGCCGAGCGAGACGTTGCCCGCGCCTGCGAGGCTCATGACCTGCTGATTGAAACCGTTCAGATCGAATGTCGTGCCCGGCGACAACATCACGCGCGAACTCGGCGCGATGACATTCTCCGCTCCGGCTTGCAGCGTCCCGCCCTCGATCAGCGTCGCGCCGGTGTACGTGTTCGCCTTTGACAATTGCAACGTGCCCGCGCCTGCCTTGGTGAGCGTCTTGCCATCCCAGCCCGTCGTCTGATTGGCCGTCTCATTGGCGAGAACGACGTCCATGTCGAACGAATCGCCGGGTTGCACGAGCGTGAAGACGCCGTTCGCCGTCGCGGGCGTCGTCCCGTGCGCGGCATACCACGTGAGCCCGACGCCCACGTTGTAGTTCTGGGCGGTATAAGCGGACGAGAGCGTCAGGAAATCGACGGAACTGGCCGTGCCGCCGATGCGCGTCGATGCGAACGTTCCACTAAGCCCGCCGGGCGTGGTCGCATGGATTTCCGTGAATGCGCCCGCTGCCAGTTGCGCGGCGCTCGTCGCGGGCGCTGCCGTGTAACCCGCGAGGTTGAAGATCGCGCCAGGACCGATCGATGCCGTGCTCGCCGAGATCACCGGTTCGGCAACCCCCGCAATGCTGGACAGTGTGCCGGTCATGGTGAAGGCGCGGCCGACTTCGAGCTGGCTGCGGCTCGACAGCGCGGTGGTCGCGCCGGACGCGGTCGTCCAGTCGGCCGCAGTCGTGAACGCGCCCGTTTGCAAAAGCCGTAATGTGCCGGCTTCGACGCTGACCGCGCCTTGCGTCGAACCAGAGGCGGCGAGATTCGCCGCGCCGACGCCCGTCTTCAAGAGCGCGCCTGAGCCGCTCAGTGTGTTGAGCATCAGGGCGTCGTTGGCGAAATCCAGTTGCAGGATGGCGTTATTCGTCACCGCGCCTGCGCCGAGCGCGGTCCCGGTTGCCGCAATCAGCTTGCCCGTAGCGATGGTCGTGCCGCCGCTATACGTGCTCGCGCCACTTAGGCTCAGGGTCGCCGGGCCGGTTTTTACCACGCTTCCGCTACCGCCGATCGTGCCGCTGAAAGCGGTATCGGCGAGATTGACGGCGGTGAGTGCCGCACCGCCGAGCGCGACTGCGCCCGCGCCGCTCAACTGGTTGATTTGCTGCGCGAAGCCGTTCATGTCGAGCGTGGCGCCGCTCGCGATGTTGACATTGCTGCTGGTCGCGAGCGAGTCCTTCACATCGGTTCTCAGCGTGCCGCCGTCGATCAGCGTGCCGCCGGTGTGGATTAGCGGCGCCGATACGATCAACAGGCCCGGACCTGTCTTCGTCAAGGTGCGGCCGTCCCAGCCACTCGCGAAGACACCGACCCGGTCAGCCAGCGGCACGTCGAGGTTGAAGGTACTCGCGGCATCGGCGAGAGTGAAGATGCCGTTGGCGATAGCGGCCGGTGCGCGCCACGTCAGGCCGAAGCCAACGTTATAGTTCAGGCCATCGGGGCTTTTCGCGCCGGTGAGCGTCAGGTAATCGGCGGGGCCTTGCGTGCCCGAGAAGCCGACGCTGGCGAAATCGCCCGAGATCCCGCCTGTCGTCCGAATGATGTTGAATTGCGTGCTCGTAAGCGCGCTGGCCGTATTGGGCGCGTCGGCTCCGAAACCGCTCACGGTCAGCGCGCCCCTGAGTGTCGCCGTGCTGGCCGTGATGATCGGCTGCACTTTTCCTATGCCCACGTTCAGCGCCGAGCCTACTTCCTGCGTGAAGTTCGTGGCGATTTGCAGACTCGACTTGTCCGAGATGCTTGTCGTCCCACCGACGCGCGTGGTGTACACGCCGGCGTTGAAGGCACCCGGATGGTCGAAGCCGAGCGTGCCCGCTTCGACGACCACCGTGCCTTGGCTAGAGCCGGCTTTCGTCAGGTGAGTGGCGCCACTGCCAGCCTGAATGAGCGTGCCGTTGCCGACGATCTGCCCCGCGAAGGTCGCCACCGTATTGCGATTGAAGCGGAGCATGCCGTTGTTCACGACGTCGCCGTCGAGCGAGCCGCCCGCGCTGCCAGTACCGATCGTGAGGCTGCCGCTGTTCTGCACCGTGCTTGCCCCGCCGTGCTGCGTAAGCGTGCCGCCGAGCGTCAGATCGCCGATCACGTTGAGCGCGTCCGGCGTCTTGCCACCTATCGCGATGTTGCCGGTCAGCGTCCAGACGCTCTTCACGCCGGAGGTGAGCTGGCTCAATCCCGGCCCGCGGCCCGTCGCGATGTTCCCGGACTGCACGGCCGAGCCGGTCAACGCGAGGGTGTTTCCCAATCCTTCGATGTCGAGGATATTGTTATTCGCGCCTTGCAGCGACGACCCCGTTCCCAGCGTCACGCGATTGTTCGAACCGACGAGAAGAATCGCCGCCGATCCCGCACTCGCGATTTTGCCGTTATTGACGAGTGTGCTGTCCTGTTGAAGTTGAACACCTGCGCCAACGGTGCTCTGGATGCTTCCGGTCGGGCTGTTCACGACCGACATCGGAAGCGTTCCGGTGTTGACCACGCCAGCCTGATAACCGGTTATCGATCCATCGTTGTTGATGACGACCGAGCCTGTCTCGACGAATATTCCGTCGCCATAGGTCGCATCGCCCACGCCGGAAGCAATCGATGCCTTCGCGTGATTGTTGATGATCACCGTTCCGGTCGAGCCGATATAGACGCCATTGGGCGTTTGCTTGATGGGCCCGGCGACCGCGCCATTGATCGTGCCGAAGTTGTCGAACGTCCCACCCGACGCGTCGATATACGCGACACCGTGACTGGTTCGTGCGCTTATGTCGCCCCGGTTGATCAGATCGTTGGAATTTCCGCCGCCGTCGAAAAGCACGCCGAACGTATTGCCGAGCAGCGCGCCGCCCGCGTTATTGGTGAGCGTTGCGGGCACATAGAATTTGATCGCGGCCGCCTGGTTGTCGACCGCACTGACGATGACTCCCGCGTTGTTGAACGTGACAGGCGCGATGGCCGTGACATCGATTGCGTTCTCGGACTGCGTTGTGATAGTCGTGCCCGGAGGAACCACATAAGAGCTGTCATCCGATAAGACAGCGCCCGTCGTGCTCGACGCAACCTGTCCCGCTTGGGAGGGCGCCGCGAACCCAATCAGGACGGCGGCCGCCAATGGACGCAGTCCCGTGTTGAACGATGCGCAATGACGTGTTCGAGCGCGACGTGTTTTCATGCGAATCGGCCTCGCCCCGGTGCGTCGTATTCATGCCGGCGTTTGTTCAAGTAATACTTCGGCTTATCGTTACGAATCTCCGGTGCTTTACCGGGGTGTAAGCGACACGTGTCATTCTAGGACACAGTTCCCCATAAAATTCTCGTTACCTAGGATCACTTATGAAATTAGCTTCGCTTATTTTGTTAACGATCGCAGACGTCTTACCGTTCGATGTCATGTCTGCCATGCAGACTCGGAACGCCTGTAGATCGAATCACTCCGCCCGTTTCGATGAAAAGCGACACCGTGCCGATGCGCGCGAGCCTGCGCATGACCGTCAGCGTGGCCCGCGCATCGCCACGCGGATTGCTTCGCTCACCGCTGCTCCGCACCCGCCCGCTGCGCGATAAGCCGGGGCAAACGCGGCAGCATATGCGGCCAATGAGTGGCTTCATGCGCGAGCCGCGTCGCGAGACTATGGCAGCCGAACTGATCGCGCGCCAGCCGAGCGATGACCTTGCGCGCGATCTTCCACACGTCGATGTCGGGCGCAACGTCATGCGCCATGTGCTCGACCGCTTCCATCGTGCGCGACAGCAGCATCGCCCGCGACGCGATGCGCCCGTGCGCCGCGCTGTACATGTGCTCGACGGGCGCCTTGCCGATGGCATCGAATAAATGTGCCACGCCCACACCATGCCGCGTGTGCTTCGTGGAGAAACGTTCCGCCTCGCGCCGATACGTGGCCTCGACACGTACTTCGTGATGGATGGAGTGCGTGTCCGGCCGTCCGTGCTCCAGATGCACGCGCGCAGCCGCCTTGTGATCGCCCTGCAATAGCGCATCCGACACGCCGACGATGAACTCGCGTTCGTGCGCGGCGAAGAACATCGTCGGATTGTCGGCTTCGAGGACGATCTGGCCGAATGTGTCGGTGTCGATGCTCACCCGTGCGCCGGCGGCATCGAGTCCGGCGTGATAGAGGCCCGCGCC
Organism: Caballeronia sp. HLA56; assembly: GCF_054655155.1. Taxonomy (NCBI): domain Bacteria; kingdom Pseudomonadati; phylum Pseudomonadota; class Betaproteobacteria; order Burkholderiales; family Burkholderiaceae; genus Caballeronia; species Caballeronia sp. HLA56. The sequence continues at coordinate 307,954 of NZ_BAAHOB010000002.1, forward strand.
GAGCGCCATTTCGAAGAACGCTTCGATGAGGGTCGCAATGAGATCGGCCTGATCCAGTCCGTGACGCGCGAGCGCTTGCGCGTCCGAAAGAGAAATGGTCGCGATGGAACGCGTGGTCAGAACGGCGTCGTTGCAAAAGTCCCAGAGCACTTCCGGCACGGCGAGCCGGTTATCGTCACGCAACCGGTAGCGCAAAAAGCTCTGGTCGGCGGCGCGCTGGCGTAGGTCGATCATTGCGTCGACGGTTTCGGTGACGCGACGCACCCATTCGGACGGATGCATGTCGCGCGCCTTGGCCGAACGGCGTTCCGCAAAACGCGCGGCGGCGAGCGCGAGATCGAGATCATCCGCGAGTTCCTGGCGTGCATCCGGACGCAGGAGCGTTACGCGCACCGCCATTTCGCCGATGCGCGCCGCATGCGTCTGCTCCGCGATGCCCGAGCGCAGCGGCGCGGCGCTCACCTGCGTCAGCGCAACGCCTTGCGCGCGCAAAGCGGCGGCGGACACATCGCGGAACTGCGTGGCATCGTACGGCGTGAAAAGCCCGTCCATTTCGGTCAGCGCAACGCGCACCGCCGTTTCCGCCAGCGCGGGATGACGTGCGAGCGCGCCGGACGTCGCGTTCAGGACGCGCGGCAACTGCCGCAGCACGGGCAAGCTCGACGCGAGCGGCGCGGCACGCGCTCCATGTAGCGCGAAGAAGCGGGCGACGCGCTGCATCGAGGCACCATCCTCGCTATGGTGACTTTCCCGTATGAATGCACGGCCTAGGCGCCAAAGGGTGGCGAGTCGTCGCATGGCAGAGTCGGGCTCGCTGAGTAAGGTTTAAGTTCGCAAACGTGCAATAGACATGCCTCGGTGCAGGCTTTTGAAACGCGTTTTGTCTTCCATGTGTAACACGTTTCAGCCAGCCGTGCGTGTGCTTGGCTTTGTTGCTAGTCGCCTCGAAAGTCGATGGCCAGCTTCTTACCGTCCCGTTTTTCATGTGCTAATTTTATTTAGTACGAGGGATTCGCGAACCTCGTCGAACGCGTCGAACGCGTCGAAGCGACGGCGACATCATGAGCAGTCCGTTGGTCGAAGCCGGATCGCGCATGTTTCACCCGCTCTTTCGACAATTCGCTCCGTTGCATCGAGCGATTCGGATACTCGGATGTGTCTCATTAGATTCTTAATCCCAATCGAGTTTAATGACACTCATCCCAAGCAAACAAGGTCAGCGATGAAAGCCCCTCAAGTCACGGTAGATGCGCAAGGCAACACGATTGTTTCCCATTCGACACCTATCAGCGAGCACTGCAAGAGCCGCGTGCGTTTGCTTGCATCGCTGGTCGAGATGATTGCCGCGCCCGGTGCCTACGAGCAATTCGCAATGTTTTCGGACGTCATGCAGCGCGATCTTCTGCATCTCATGCACTCGCTTGCGGAAGAACAAATGCCGCTCGTCGAGGCGCTCGAAAAACACACGGCGCAGGTTTATTACGAGAAGGGCATGAATGCGGCGCTCGAGCATCGCAGTCGTCAGCAACAAGCGGAAATCGCTGAACCGCCGCCGGTCGAATCAACGGACTACCCGCACATTTCAATGCCGGCTTTCGAAGAAGTTCGGCATTAATAAGGCAGTGTTGTCCTGTTGCAAATGGAAGGATGGATCGTTGAAGCAGTTGAGGTGGCATCGGATGCAAACCGGTACTAGCATTTTGAAGCACCGGTCGCATCCGCAGTACGCGGTAGTCGAGTAGTGTCGGAAGTAAAGCAGCAGCAGTACGAGAAGTGAGCAGTAACTGTAGCAACGCAGTACCAGTAGCATCTGAAGCACCCGCAGTATCCGCCGTACGAGAAAGTGAAGCAGTATCAGAAGCAAAGCAGCACCCGTAGCAAAACGCAGTACGAGAAAGTCAGCAGTACCCGAGCCCCTGCCCTAAGCCAGCAGGGGCTTTTTTCATTTTCGCGTCCGTTTTCAGCACACCGTTACTTTGTATTATTTTGTCGGCACATGCTGCACATAAATTTCGATACGGTATCGTAATCCCTGCTAGCAACACGTTAGCAATATAAAGAACGACGAAGCCGCGTACTTCATCGAAAAATCATGCTGAGAGGCACTTTTGAGCGCCAGCAATATCATTCCCATCCGCACAAAAGACAGAGGCGCCATGCAGAACCAGGCCGAACAACCAGTCGAGCAAGCCATGTATATCCTCGGGCAGATCGGTGCCGTAATCTGTCACGACCATGGGCCGCGTCCCAACACATCCATCCTCACCAAGATGGCCTCGCGTCCCGCCGAAGGTCTGTGGTTCGCGGTCGCGCGCATGGACGAATTGTGTCCGCCGCAACGCGGTTCGAGACGCACGCTGCTTCGCTGGAAGCATGAGGAAATCGGACGTCTGAGCCGTCTGTTACCGCATCCGCTACCGGCGGATGCCTGCGCCAAAACCCAGATGCCCTTCTGGGCCGGCTATTGTCAGTACTGGGAAGACGTGCTCAAGCAGCATGTGCAGCGCGACATCGACAGACTGAGCATCGAACTCAATGGATTGCAGCGCAAGAGCGCGAACCTGTGAGTCGCCGCGAGCCTCGACAGCGTCAGGTTGCGGCCCAGGGGCAACTCGGGCACACTCGCGCGCTCGCCCGCGGCAGTCGATCACCCTTGAGGAATGCTTCCTTGCCGTGCTCGAACGGCATGCCGCGTCGCACTGCATCGGCGTGCTCAGCCCGAGTTTCAAGGTAAAGGAACAAACGATGGATGAAGTAAAGGTCACGGTCGACAATGACGGGCATCCCGTCATCGGCCATTCGGAATCGATAGAACAGCGCTGCAACCATATCGCGCAGGCCATTGCCGCGCTCGCCGATAGCGTCGCGGCCGCCGACAGTTCCACACAGCGGTCGCTCATGGCGCTTTTGCGCACGCTCACGCACGAGCAACTCGCGCTGACCGCTGCGCTCGGCGACCACGCAGGCGAGTTTTCATCCGATGAAGCGTATCGCAGGACGTACCGCCGTGCCTTCAGAAAAGGGTATAGCGCGGGATTGCAGCGGACCTTGCCGGCGCGTCAGACCGAGACCGTGGAACGGCCGATCAAATCTTCGGGCATCGCAACGAAGCGCCTGCGGCAGGACGCTCTGCGCAACACGGTTCTGGAGCATTGAAGAGGCTCATGCCTGGCGCATCGAATAATACTCATGCAGCACGGCGATCAGCCGGTCGAGTTCGGTCGGCTTGACGAAGTATCCATTGAAGCCCTTCAGCCGCGCGCGCGTTTGATCTTCCAGGCTCGTGCGGCTCGTGTGCGCAATCAGCAGCATGGCGGGATCGGCGGCGCGGATGACTTCGGCGACTTCCCAGCCATCGCCGAGCGGCATCATCAGATCGAGCAGCACCACGCCAGGACGCCACTTGCGCACGGCCGTCACGGCGTCGAGCCCGGTATGGGCGGCGCGCACGGTCAAATCGGCGTCCTCGAGCGCGAGACAAATGGCGCGTGTCGCGTTCATGTCGTCGTCGGCAATCAGCACGCGTGGTTCGCCGCTGTCGGCCGAGCGTTCGGGCATCTGCCAAACGGCTTCATCGGTGAGACGGTCAAGTCGTTGCATGTCGTTGCCCTCAGGGAAGCAAGGACGAAAGCAACCCGCGTTCCCTGTTTGGAGCAATTGGCTGTCCTCAGGCAGCATATGGCTCACGGCGATTACACTCGGGGAATACCCGATGCTAATGACACCCGCCGTCAGGCGACACGTCGAGCGTTTTTTGCACCGCCGTGACGCCTTCGCTCCCGACATTGGCGCGTCGATGACGTCGCCGCACAACCCGAGGTTCACACGATGTTCGTCGTCTACTGGCTAAGCGGCACATTGAACGAGGCAACGCCCCACGCCGAACACCGGAGGTTCGATCCTACCGCGCTCGCGGATGCGCTGCAATACGCCGAAGCACTTCGCCGCCGACAGGCGCAAGGCGAGGACATCGCGTTCGTTACTTTGTGCAGCGAGAATCCGCAGTCCGTTGGTAAAGCCGGAGTCGCCGATCCACCCGCCGATTACGCATGGAAGAAACGTCGACGCTAAGCCTTGCGCGTTACGAACGTGCGTCCTTCTGCGCCTGGGCCACGTTCGGATCGTCGTCCTGCCATCCGCCGCCCAGTGACTTATAGACCGCGATGAGATCGGTCGTCACATTCACCGTCGATTGCGCAAGCTGCTCACGGGTCTGCGCAAGCTGGCGCTCCGCATCGAGCACCGTAACGAACGCGGTGATGCCCTTGCGATAAGCATCGGTCGCGAGTTGCAGGCTGATCTGATTGGCATCGACAGTCCGCACGAGCGCCGCACGCCGGTCCTGCTCCGTGCGATACGAAATCAGCGCGTTATCCACGTCCTGCAACGCATTGAGCACGGTCTGCCGATAAGCCAGCCCCGCTTGCGCGGCCTCGGCCTTCGAAATGCGTATGTTGGCGCGCAGCGCCCCGCCTTCGAAGATCGGCAGCGAGATACTCGGCCCGACCGACCAGAACAGACTCGACCAGCGTGCGAGATAGTTCGCCTTCAACGCGCGCGTGCCGACCTGACCCGTCAGCGAGATATCCGGATACAACTGCGCGACGGCCACGCCCACTTCCGCGGTCGCGGCATGCAACTGCGCTTCGGCGCGACGGATGTCGGGGCGACGCCGCGCGAGCGTCGAGGGAAGCCCGATCGGCACCATCGGCGGAACGGGCGGCACGGCGCGCGCATCGGACAACTCGGCATCGAGCGTACCGGGCGGACTGCCTATCAGCACGGCGAGCCCATTCAGCGCCTGCGCGATTTGCGCGTCGAGCGTCGGCAGTTGCGCCTGCAGCGTGCCGACTTGCGCACTCGCGCTTTGCACGTCCTGCTGGCTCGTCAGGCCCACGCGCGCCTGCTCGCGCGTGAGATCGAGAATTTGCTGCTCCGCGTCGATCTCGGCGAGCGTGATCTGCTTGATGGACTGTGCGCCGCGCAACTGCGCATATGTGCGCGCCACTTCCGATTCGAGCGAGACGAGCGCGTCGTTGCGGCTTTCCATCTCTGCCTCGGCCTGCGCATTGGCGGATTCCACCGAACGTCGCACGCGCCCGAACAGATCGAGTTCCCACGATGCATCGAAGCCATCTTGATAGATCGTCGCCGGCCCGGTGGCCGAATCGAGACCCTGACGCAGCGTCGCGCCTTGCGCGCCAAGCTGATCGATCTGGTTATAGACGCCTTGCGACTGGAGGATGCCCTTGAGCCCGAGCTGCTCGCGCATCACGCTGGCGCTCGCGTTGACCTGCGGCAAACCCTGCGCCGCTGCCGACACGCTCTGTTCGCGCGCCTGCGCTATCCGCAACACGGCTTGCTGAAAGTTCAGGTTGCCCGCCGCCGCGCGATCGATCAGCGAGTCGAGCATCGGATCGTTGAACTGCTTCCACCAGCGCGGATCGGGATCGGCGGCAGTCTGCACGACCGATGGCGCATCCGCATGCGGCACACGCGGATCGTTCTGCGGATTCTGCGAGCGCTGCGTGTCGCTCCAGACCTCGGGGACATCGGCGCTCGGCGCCTTGTAATCGGGTCCGACGGTACACGCGCTCGTCAGCAAGGCGAGCATCAGAATGGAAAGACGCGGCTTCATCTCAATGGCCTCCCGCACCGCCAGCAGCTTTCACCGGCGAGAAGAAAAACGTGAGCGGAATGAACATGAACGAAAAGATCGCGCATGCGGCGAAGACATCGAGATAGGCGAGGATCGTCGCTTGCGAAACGAGCGTCTTATACATTTGACCCGTTGCGGCCGTCATCGCCTGCGACATGGTCTGGCCCGTGTCCATCAGCGTGCGCGCAATGCGCTGCACCGCGTCGTTGTACGGCTGGTTGAGCGGCGTCAGATGCTCGACCATATGCGCCATGTTCGCCTGCGTGCGCTCGCGGATCATCGCGGTCGCAAGCGAGATGCCGATGGAACCCGCCACGTTTCGAAACATGGTGAAGAGCGCGGAGGCGTCGTTGTTCATCGACTTCGGCAGCGAGAGATAGGCGAGCGTCGTCACCGGCACGAACAGAAAACCGATGGCGGCCGACTGCGCGCTGCGCATCATCGTCAACGTTCTATAGTCGATGTTCGGCACCAGTCGATGCGAGTAGAGCAGCGCGACGCCCATCAGAAAGAAGCCGAAGCCGACCAGATAACGCGTCTGCACGTAGCTCATCAGCTTGCTGACGACTGGTATCAGGAACACGATCAGCAACGCGCCCGGCGACAGCACGAGACCGGCAAGCGTGGCCGTGTAACCGAGCTGCTGCTGCGCGAGTTGCGGTATCAGCACCGCGCTGCCGTACAGCACCGACGCGAAGCCGACGATGGCCGCCGACCCCAGCGCGAAGTTGCGGTCTTTGAGCACGCGCAAGTCGACCACGGGTCGCTTCGCATACAACAGCCAGAATGTCGCGCCGACGATGCCGACCGCCGCCAGCACCGCGAACGTGATGATGAAGTTCGAATGGAACCAGTCGTCGTCCTCGCCGCGATCGAGAAACACTTGCAGACAGCCGAGTCCGAGCGCGATCAGGCCGATGCCCACGCCGTCGATACCCACGTCCTTGTGGCTCTGCTTCTTTTCCCACGGCGGATCTTCGACGAACTGCATGACCGCGATGGTCGTCAGCACGCCAACCGGCACGTTGAGCAGAAAGACCCAGCGCCAGGTGAAGTTGTCGGTGATCCAGCCGCCGAGCGTCGGCCCGAGAACGGGCGCCACGACGATCGCCACCGCCGAGATCGAAAACGCGCGGCCGCGCTGCTCGGGCGGGAAGGTATCGAGAATGATCGACTGCTGGCTCGGCTGCAAACCGCCGCCGAAAAAGCCCTGCAGAATGCGGAAGATGATGAGCTGCCCGAGATTCGTCGCGATGCCGCACAGAAACGAACACACGGTGAACGCCGCGATGCAGATCAGGAAGTAGCGCTTGCGCCCGAGGATCTTCGAGAAGTAGGCGGACAGCGGCAGCACGATGCCGTTCGCGACGAGATAGGACGTGAGCGTCCACGTGGCTTCATCGTAGCTCGCGGACATGGTGCCGGAGATGTGCGGCAGCGCGACGTTGACGATGGTCGTATCGAGCACTTCCATGAATGCCGCGAGCGTCACCACGACGGCGATCAGCCACGGGTTCGACTTCGGCTTCCAGTTGCTGTGATCGTGCGCGGCGGTATCGCTCATGGCTCGGTTCTCAGTGCGTGAGCATCACGGTCGGCACGACCGACAGACCGAGCGGCAGCGACGTGCCCGGCTTCATGCCATCGTCGATGACGATTTTCACGGGCACGCGCTGCACGATCTTCACGAAGTTGCCCGTGGCGTTCTCCGCCGGGAACGCGGAGAAACGCGAGCCGCTGCCGAGTTGAACGCTGTCGACGTGACCGTGCAGGTCGAGGCCCGGATAGGCATCGACTTCGAGCTTCACCTTGTCGCCGGGACGCATGCGGTCGAGTTGCGATTCCTTGAAGTTCGCCGTGACCCAGACGCGCGTGGTGACGAGCGTGAGAATCGACGTTCCAGCTTGCAGGAAGGTGCCGTATTGCACGTTGCGCCGCGTGATCCAGCCGTCGGCGGGCGCGCGCAGTTCCGTGTACGAGAGATTCAGTTGCGCGGCTTCGACTTGCGCCTGTGCCTGACGCACTTGCTGGCGCTTCTCTTCGACGGCCGCGATCACGGTGGCTATTTGTTGCGGCACGAGGCTCGCCGTGCGCACTTGCGCACGCGCCTGCGCGACGTTCGCCGCAGCGCTCTTTTGCTGCGCGGTCGCGGTATCGATGTTTTGCTGCGACGTCGCGCGGATATCGACTGATTGCTGACGCTGATACGCCGCGCTCGCCTGCGCGAGATTCGCCCGCGCGTTCTGCTCCTGCGCCTGTGCCTGCGCGAGCTGCGCCGGATACTGCACACGCGCCACTTCGAGCTGCGTTTCCTGCGCATGCAACTGCGCCTGGGCAAGCCCGAGCTGCGCGTTGGCTTGATCGAGTTGCGCCTGATAGTCGCGCGGATCGATCTTGATGAGCAGATCGTCCTTATGCACGAAGCGGTTGTCGTCGATGTTCATCGTCACGACATAGCCCGATACCTTCGGCGCGATGGTCACGGCGTCGCCATCCGTGTAGGCGTCGTCGGTGCTGATCTCGTTGCGCGTCATGAACCACCAGACGAAGGCGCCGATAGCCAGCATGACCACGACGACGCCAAGGATGATCAGGGGTTTCTTGCCAGGCCCCTTCTTTTCGCCCTTATCGTCCTTACCGTCTTTACCGTCCTTGCTTTCCTTGCTGTCTTTTTCTTTCTCGCCGTCGTCGTCGCGCTTGCGGTCGTCGTCGCGGTCGTCGTCTTGGGCTTCGGAATCGTGTTGATCTGGCATCGCCGCTCACTTGTCAGGTTGAAACCCGGACGATGCGCCGGGTGGAACCTCGGGTTCTGGACCTGCGGATGGACCACGCGCAATCGGACGCCGCGTATGCGGGGCGCCCGAGCGGAATCATCCGAGGGCAGGCAGCAAGCAAATCGTGTTCCGCGATGGCATTTGTCGGCCTGGCGCGAACGTGCGGGCGGGTTGGCATGAATTTGCGCTTGCCGCGTAAGTGCGACGGCCGGAAGCTTTTAAATGCGCGTTGTAGAAGTTTCCACGCCGCTCATTCGCTCCTAACTCTGTGCGCCGATCATGCGTTTCATCGAATCGAAACCCTGCAACGGAGGCCATCATGTACAAGCACATTCTCGTCGCGGTCAGCACGAGCCTCAGCGAAAGCGCCCTGACCACTGCCATCTCGCGCGCCCGCGACTGCAACGCGCGCCTCACCGCGCTGCATGTGGTCGATCAGACGCCGTGGTGGGCCGTCGTCACCGCCGAGTGCAATTTCGCGGAGACCGCCGCGGTCATCGACGATCACGCGCGCGCTGTCACGCGCTATAGCGCCCGGATGATCGAGCGCGCGGGCATCGATGGCGTCGCGCGTAGCATCACGCTGCCGCCGCATGGCGTGAGCATCGGCGAGGCAATTGCCGATGTTGCAAGCGAGATCGGCGCAGACCTGATCGTTTTAGGCGGCGAAGCGGAAACCGGCTGGAGATTTGGCGAAGCGCGCATGCGCGACGTGAACTGCACGCATACGGCATGCGACGTTCTGATTGCATCGCATGGCGTGGGGCACGTGTTCGATACGGGCGAAATGCAGGCGATCGAAGCGCGCTTCACACAAGCTCACAGCGCCCCGCGCAACAACGCCGCAAGCTGAACGATGCCCATCGAAATCTGCTTTTCGCGCTTTGCATCGAGCCTTCCGATGGGCACGCTCGTCGATACCGCCACGCGCTTGCCCGCCGGCGTCATGCCGACATAAGCCGCGAAACACGCAAGCCCTTCCGTCACTTCCTCGCGTTCGAGCGCGAGACCGCTCGTGCGAATGGACGCGAGCTCGCGCAACAGCGCCGCGCGCCGCGTGATGGTGCGCGGCGTTACCGCTTCGAGACGCTCGGGCAGGCGTTCGCTGATGGCATCGTCGGTGAGACCGGCCAGCAGCGCCTTGCCGAGCGCGCAGCAATGCGCGGGCAGCCGCGAACCGAGATCCGATACGAGCCGCACCGGCCGATGCGCGTCCTCGCGCGCGACATACACGACCTGCACGCCATCCAGCACGGCAAGCTGCACGACCTCGTTATGCGTGTTGATGAACGCGCCCGCGCCCTCGCGAAACGCCGCCTGCAGCTTGTCGTGACGCACGTACGCGTTGCCGAGCTCGAACAGGCCGACGCCGACCACGTAGCCATCGTCGCGCTTCTCGACCCACTGCATGCGCGCAAGCGTCTCCAGCAGCAAATAGAGCGTGCTGCGCGACAACCCGGTGGTCTCGGCGAGCGTGGCGGCGCGCACGGGTTTGGCGGCGTCGGCGAGCGTCTGAAGAATGTCGTTCGCGCGGCGCAGGGCGGGCACGTCGTAGGCTTTATCCATGTCGATGGTCGCGGTTATTACTAAATCGGAAGCGAGATTGAGACCACGCATATTCCAACAGGTTGGATAAACATGCAACCCAATGGACACTAACGCACCTGCGGGCTACGATCGTTTTCCCTTTTCCCGTGCACGGTGATCCCACTCATGCAGCCCGTTTCCCTTTCCGCGTATCTGCCCGAAGACTTTGCCGATGCCTTGCTGATCGGCCGCGTATGGCGTCCCGCGCCGGTGAACGGCCCAGCGGTCATTGCCGTGCGCCGGGGCGAAGTGTTCGACATTACGCGCGCCGCGCCGACCACAGCCGATCTCTTCGACAATCCCGACGCCGTGAACATCGCGCGCACGGCTGAAGGCGAACGCCTCGGCACCGTGGAAGATTTGCTGCAAGCCACGCTCGATGCCGCAACCGACAGTCCACGCCTGCTCGCGCCCTGCGACGTGCAGGCGGTGAAGGCGTGCGGCGTCACCTTCGCGGTGAGCTTGCTGGAACGCGTGATCGAGGAACAGGCGGGCGGCGATGCGACGAAGGCGAAGGAAGTTCGCGAGACCATCAACAAATTGATCGGCGCGGATCTTTCGAAGATCAAGCCCGGTTCGGAGAGCGCGGCCAAGTTGAAGGCGGAGCTGGAGCGGCGCGGCGCGTGGTCGCAATACATGGAAGTGGGCATTGGGCCGGACGCGGAAGTGTTTTCGAAGTCGCAGCCGATGTCGTCGGTGGGCTTTGGCGCGGACGTGGGGCTTTATCCGACATCGCAATGGAACAACCCGGAGCCGGAGATCGTGCTGGCGGTGAACGCGCGCGGAGAGATCGTTGGCGCCACGCTTGGCAACGACGTGAATCTGCGCGATATCGAAGGCCGTAGCGCGTTGTTGCTCGGCAAGGCGAAGGACAATAACGCTTCGTGCGCGATCGGCCCGTTCGTGCGCCTGTTCGACGAGCGCTTCACTTTGGACACGGTGCGCGGCACGACTTTGTCGCTGCGCATCGAAGGCGCGGACGACGATTTCGTGCTCGAAGGCGTGAGCCATATGAGCGAGATCAGCCGCGATCCCGCCGACCTCGTCAAGCAGACGCATGGCGCGCATCACCAATACCCGGACGGCTTCATGCTGTTCCTCGGGACGATGTTTTCGCCGATCAAGGACCGCGACACGCCGGGCGGCGGCTTTACGCATCATCTCGGCGACGTGGTGACGATTGCCACGCCGAGTCTGGGCGCACTCGTGAACACGGTGCAGCTTTCGACGGAAGTCGAGCCCTGGACGTTTGGGGTGCGCGCGTTGTATCGGAGTCTGGCGGCGCGTGGGTTGTTGGGCGGGGCGGCGGGTTGAGCGTTAGAGGATCGCCTGAACTTCAGCCTGCGCGCATGGCCCATCTGGCGACGCGCAGGTCATCGAGCGACAGCAGGCATTACGATCACGCGCCCAGCCTCGGCGGGCGCTTCATCCCCTTCGCCACCACCTGCACCGGCGTCTCCATGTACGGCGACAAATCCCGCTGTCGCCGTTTCTCCAGTAGCGCCTTCACCGCGACATCCACGCCGAATACCGCCTGACGCGCACCGAACTGCTCGACCGTCGCAAGCAGGCGCCCGTCTTCCAGCATCGGTTGCACGGCGTCGATGTTGTTATAGCCCGTGACCAGCACGCGGCCTTTTTTCCCGGCGATGCGAATGGCATCGATCGCGCCCATCGCGAGGGTATCGTTCGCGCACAACATGCCGCGCAAGGTCGGGCGCGTGTAGAGCATCTGCAGCGCAATGGACTTGCCGCTCGCGAGACTCCAGTCGCCCGCGTCGGCGGCCGCGACGCGCACGTTCGCCGCGTTCATCGCATCCCTGAAGCCGATGGCGCGCTGCTGCGCGTTGCGGTCGTTCGCCGGTCCTCCAATGATGCCGACTTCATCGCCCGCTTTCAGCTTCGAGCCGAGATAATTGCCGACGAGCCGCGCGCCCCGGCGGCTGTCCGGACCAACGAAGGGAATGGTGAACGCCGGGTCGTCGGCGTCGTCGTCGAATGCGTTGTCGATGGCGATCACGATGATGCCCGCGCGTATCGCCTTCGTGGCCGAGGGAAGCAACGCTTTCGAATCCGTCGGCGCGATCACGATGGCCTGAACCTTCGCATCGATCAAAGACTCGACGATTTGAATTTGCGCGGCGACGTCGTTGTCGCCCTGCGTGCCGCGCGCGATCAGATCCAGTTGCGACGCGAAATGGCGCTGGTAGTTGTTTGCGCCGTCGATCATGGACACGACGAAAGGATCGTTCACCGACTTCATCACGAGCGCGATGGTAGCGCGGCCATCGGCGGCGCGCGCATCGCGAACACGTACCAGGCCGCTCGCGCTCAGGGCGCACGCGGCAAGCAGACGGCGGCGGGCAAGGCTCGGCATCGGAATGGAGGGCGTTAGGGTCGCCCCATTGTAGCCGCAGGCGGGGAAGACGCTTGCCGAAACGCAGCGAACTACCGCGTGGCCACGTTCGACGGATGGATTGCGTTGAGCGGAGTGATGACGCGCACGGCCAGCGAACTATTGCGTGATCGCTCCCACTGCGTGAGGTGCGTTGAGCGGAGTAGAGCCGCAAGCGTCCAGCGAGCTACCGCGTGATCTCGACCGGAGCGTGTCTCGCGTCGAGCTAAACGGGAACTGCAAGCGCATACCGCGCCGATTGCAAAACCGCGCGCTTCAAAGAAACGGCCATCAGCTCTTCGCGCGCTTGCTCCACGCAATCGCTACGAACGCCGTGCACAGCGCTTCCATGCCCGTGGCGTCTTCATCGTCGAAGCGGCCGGGAATCGGGCTATCCACATCCCATACGCCGATCAGAGCGCCAGCGGCATCGACGAGCGACACGACGATCTCCGAACGCGACGCCGAGTCGCACGCGATATGACCCGGAAACGCCTCGACATCCGGCACGACTTGCGTGCGCCGGTCGCGTGCCGCCGTGCCGCACACGCCGCGTCCAAGCGCAATTCGCACGCACGCCGGCTTGCCTTGAAACGGCCCGACGACGAGCTCGGCGCCGTCGAAAAGATAAAAGCCCGCCCAATTCAAATCAGGCAGCGAGTGAAAAACCAGCGCCGAAAAGTTAGCCGCGTTGGCGATGAAATCGCTTTCGTCCGCCAGCAGCGAGCGCACCTGTTGAAGCAGATCGTCGTACTGGGCAGTTTTACTCGCGTGGGCCGACTGAGAGATCGAAAACATGATGGCGCAACCGCAATGTCGAAAAGTGTCGCCGACGATAGCACAACGCTCATCGCCACGCAGGCAAAGGCACGGACGCCCGAAACTTGGAACTGAAGGGTCTATCGCCTAGTGTGAAAGGCGCACATTCGTCGGGAGCGTTGCTTGCATCGCATGCCACGGATGGTTTTCATTCGCTGCTTAAAAGCAGGCTTGGGGAATTCCCTCACTTTACAAGAACGCGCCGCCGTTTTTAAATAAATCAACTTGATTTAATTAATGCCCCGCATGAGGGCGACACGAGACAACGAGCAGCGCTTCATGTGCTGACTCGACAGGAGACAGGCGCGTGAAACCAGCAAGCGGCAGAGGCAGCAACTCCGCGAACGTCCGGCGCTACAACGAACGCCTGCTGTTGCAGGCGCTGCGGCGCACCGAGCCCGCATCGAAGGCCGATCTCGCGCGTCACGCGAATCTGACGAGCACGGCGGTTGGCAGCATCATCGAATCGCTCGGCAAGGCCGGGCTCATCGAGTACACCGGACGCCGGATCGAAGGCCAGCGCGGTCAGCCGGCCGCGCTGATCCGGCTCGATCCGCGCGGCGCGTTCGGTATCGGCGTGCGGCTGGACCGCACCGGCATCGAGACGGTGCTCGTCAATTTCGCGGGCGACGTGCTCGGGCGCAGCGCCATCGACATGGTGCTGCCGCATCCGTCGGTCGTGCTCGAAATCGTGCGGCGCGATGTCGAACGGATGCTCGCGCTGCTTAGCGCGTCCGAACGTGAACGGCTCGCGGGCATCGGCATCGCGCAGCCGTTCAATCTCGGCAGCTGGCTGCGCGAACTCGGCCTGCCCGCCGAAAACTTCCGCGCCTGGGACGAAACCGATTTCCCCGACGCCCTCTCGCGCGCGCTCAACCTGCCCGTCTTCAGCGAAAACGACGGCAACGCCGCCGCCACCGCCGAACTGTTCTACGGTCACGGCCGCACGTGCGACGACTTCATCTACCTGTTCCTGGGCTCGGCGATCGGCGGCGGCATTGCCATCGACGGCGATTGTCTGCGCGGCGCATCCGGCAACGCGGGCGATATCGGCGTGATTCCCGTGCCGCCAAGCCGCCTGCCCTCCGCCCCGCAACCCGCTGGGCAGTGGGACATTTTGCTGTCGCGCGCCTCGCTCAATGCGCTCGTGCGGCATCTGCACTACAGCGGCGCGGCGGCGGACAACCGCGTCGACTTGCAGGCGTGCATCGAACAACGCCTGCCCGCCGTCGACGAATGGATCGAGGACTGCATCGAAGCCCTCGCGCCCGCGTTGCGCGCAACCCTGTGCGTGCTCGACGTGCCGATGGTCGTGATCGATTCCGACATCGACGGCGGCCTGCTCGACCGGCTCGTTGCACGCCTCCGGACCACGATGACCGCCAACGCGCCCGAGGCACGCGGCACGCCCGCGCTCGTGCGCGGCACCTTCGGCCCGGATGCGGGCGCGATCGGCGCCGCCACGTTGCCCATGTTCTACAACTTCTCCCCGCGCGCCGGCTTTCGCCACGCGGGCATCAAAACGCAAGAGGTGAACCATGCCGCATGACACCGCGGACCCGCGTACGCCGCTTTTGGAAATGCGCGGCATCAGCAAGACGTTTCCGGGCGTGCGCGCGCTGAACGACGTGCGTCTTTCGGTCTTTCCGGGCGAAGTGCATTCGCTGATGGGCGAAAACGGCGCGGGCAAATCCACGCTCATGAAAATCCTGTCGGGCGCGTATCAGGCCGATGCAGGCGGGCAGATTCTCATCGATGGCAAGCCGGTCGTCATCGACGGTCCGCTCGCGGCGCGTGCGCTCGGCGTCGCCGTGATTTATCAGGAACTGAGTCTCGCGCCCAATCTTTCGGTGGCCGAGAACATCTACGCGGGCCGCGAACTGCGCAAGGGCCGAGGTCCGTGGTCCGTCGTGGATCGCGCCGGCATGGAGCGCGGCTGCGTGGACGTATTGAAGCGGCTGGGCGCGTCGTTCAAGCCGCATACGCTCGTCGGCGATCTTTCCATCGCGGAACGGCAGCTCGTGGAAATCGCGCGCGCCGTGCACGCCCACGCGCGCATTCTCGTGATGGACGAGCCGACCACGCCGCTCTCATCGCGCGAAACGGACCGGCTGTTCGAGCTCGTGCGCACATTGCGCGCGGAAGGCATCGCGATCATCTACATCAGTCATCGCATGGCGGAGATTTACGAGCTGTCGGATCGCGTTTCCGTGCTGCGCGACGGCAGCTACGTCGGCACGCTCAAGCGCGACGAACTCTCCGCCGAGAGCCTCGTGAAGATGATGGTGGGCCGCGACATCTCCGGCTTCTACAAGAAGGAACACGCGCCTTACGATCCCGGCAAGATCGTGCTGTCGGTGCGCGATATCGCCGACAACCGCCGCGTGCGCGGCTGCAGTCTCGAACTGCACGCGGGCGAAGTGCTCGGCATCGCGGGACTCGTCGGCGCGGGACGCACGGAACTCGCGCGCCTCATCTTCGGCGCGGAGGAACGCACGCGCGGCGACATCCTGATGCACGGCAAGCCGCTCAAGGTGCGCACGCCGCGCGATGCCATCGACGCTGGCCTCGTCTATCTCACCGAAGACCGCAAGGGTCAGGGCCTGTTTCTCGACATGAGCGTGCGCGACAACATCAACGTCGCGGTCGCCGGACGCGATTCCAAGATGGGCGTGATGGACATCGCGCACGGCAACAACCGCGCGCGCGAGGCAATCGCCGCGCTCACCATCCGCGTGCCGAACATGCGGGTGAACGCGGGCGCGTTATCGGGCGGCAATCAGCAGAAGGTGCTGCTATCGCGTCTGCTCGAAACGCGACCGCACGTGCTGATCCTCGATGAACCGACGCGCGGTGTCGACATCGGCGCGAAGTCGGAGATTTATCGAATCATCAACGAACTGGCGCGCTCGGGCGTCGGCCTCATCGTTATTTCGAGCGAGTTGCCGGAAGTGATCGGCGTGGCCGACCGCGTGCTCGTCATGCGCGAAGGCCTGATAGCGGGCGAACTCGGCGGACATTCCGGCAAGCCGATTTCGCAGGAAGGGATCATCGAACTGGCGACGGGCTCGAAGGTCAAGCTCGATCAGGCCGCATAAAAGCACATTGGAGAGAGACATGGCTAACACCACCAAGCAGGACAACGTCGGGCCAGGCGCGGCGGAACGGCAGACGCGCATCGAACATCGCGAGCGCATGCAGGTGCTGATGCGCACCGCCGGCATGTTGCCGGTGCTGATTCTGCTGTGCATCGGCTTCGGCATCGTCACCGACGGCTTCTTCAGCCTGCAGAACATGTCGATCGTCACGCAGCAGGCGTCGATCAACATCGTGCTCGCGGCGGGCATGACCTTCGTCATTCTCACGGGCGGCATCGACTTGTCGGTCGGCTCGATCCTGTCCGCGGCGGCTGTCACCGCGCTGCTTGCGTCGAACCTGCCGCATCTCGGCTGGCTCGGCATTCCGGCCGCGCTTGCCGTCGGTCTCGGCTTCGGCGTGGTCAACGGGCTGCTGATCTCGCTGCTCAAACTGCCGCCGTTCATCGTGACGCTCGGTTCGCTCACGGCGGTGCGCGGCATTGCGCGGCTCATCGGTAACGATACGACCATCTTCAACCCGCAACTTTCGTTCGCGTTCATCGGCAACGACACGGTGCTCGGCGTGCCGTGGCTCGTGATCATCGCACTTGCGGTCGTCGCCATTTCGTGGTTCATTCTGCGCCGCACGGTGCTCGGCCTGCGCATCTATTCGGTCGGCGGCAATCCGGAGGCGGCGCGGCTCTCGGGTATCAAGGTGTGGGGCATCCAGCTTTTCGTCTACGCGATGTCGGGACTGCTCGCCGGTCTCGGCGCGGTGATGTCGGCGGCGCGGCTCTATGCGGCGAACGGTCTGCAACTCGGCCAATCGTATGAACTCGATGCCATCGCCGCGGTCATTCTCGGCGGCACGAGTTTCGTGGGCGGCGTGGGGTCGATCGTCGGGACGCTGGTCGGGGCGCTGATCATCGCCGTGCTGTCGAATGGACTCGTGCTGCTCGGCGTGTCGGATATCTGGCAGTACATCATCAAGGGGCTCGTCATCATCGGCGCGGTGGCGCTCGACCGTTACCGCCAGCGCGGTTCGGCCCGAACCTGAAGTTTCGCTTTGAAAACACCGGGCGCATGCAGGTCCGCCTGCGCCCGTCCAACTCGAATGGACCCACTGGAGACAACAACATGCGCAAACACAACAAGCTTTTCGCCAGCGTCGCACTCGCAGTCGGTTTTTGCGCGGCGCTGCCCGCCGCGCAGGCCGCCGACAAGCAACTGAAGTCGGTCGGCATCACGGTCGGCTCGCTCGGCAATCCGTACTTCGTGACCATCTCGCGCGGCGCGGAAGCCAAGGCCAAGCAGATCAATCCGAGCGTCAAGGTCACGGCGGTATCGTCGGATTACGACATGAACAAGCAGTTCACGCAGATCGACAACTTCATCTCCGCGCACGTCGACATGATCCTGCTCAACGCGGTCGATCCGAAGGCGATCGAACCCGCCGTGAAGAAGGCGAAGGCGGCGGGCATCGTGGTGGTCGCGGTCGACGTGGCCGCTGCCGGAACGGACGCCACCGTGCAGACCAACAACGTGCAGGCGGGCGAACTCGCGTGCGATTTCCTCGCGAAGAAGCTCAACGGCAAGGGCAACGTGGTGATCGAGAACGGGCCGCAGGTTTCGGCCGTGACGGATCGCGTGAAGGGTTGCAAGGCGGAACTGGCGAAGAATCCGGGCATCAAGGTGCTATCCGACGACCAGGACGCGAAGGGTTCGCGCGAAGGCGGCATGAACGCGATGCAAGGTTATCTCACGCGGTTTCCGAAGCTCGACGGCCTCTTCGCGATTAACGATCCGCAAGCCATCGGCAGCGATCTCGCGGCGAAGCAACTGCGTCGCAACAATATCGTGATCACGTCGGTGGATGGCGCGCCGGATATCGAAAACGCGCTCAAGACCGATACGCAGATTCAGGCTTCCGCGAGTCAGGACCCGTGGTCGATGGCGCAGCAGGCGGTGAGCGTCGGTTATGACTTGATGAACGGCAAGAAGCCGAGCAGCACGATGATCCTCATGCCGTCGACGCTCGTCACGCGCGAAAACGTGGCGAATTACAAGGGCTGGTCGTCGCCGCGTTGAGGTTCGACGTGACGTAGGCGCGAAAGAAGGCGGCGAATGCGTCGCCTTCTTTTTTCGGATCGCCCCTGCGCTCGCTCATCTGATCGGCAACACGCGCAGCGCGCTCGTCTTGCCCGACGACGCACCCGCGCGATCCACCGCGATCAGCCGCTTGCGCGCGACATCGACGGCCACGCCGCGAGGCGCGTCGAAGTCGCTGGCGATGACCGCCGCCGTACCGCGCTTCGACACACTGCACAACGCGTGCGCGCCGCATTTCGTGTAGAGCGTGCCATCGGGCGATGCGGCCATGAGATCGGGCGCATCGACGGTGGCGAACACATTGGTGGCCTGCACCGGGCCGCCCGCCGTGCGCGCGTCCTGCAGATCGACCTTGAAGATGCGGTTCGCCGCCTGATCGCTGATGAACAGCGTGTCGCCGACGACCGCGAGGCCCACCGGCTTCTTCAGGCCGATGACGAGATCGCGCTCGGTCACGCTGCCCGGCGTCGCGCCGCGTGTGATCAGGCTAACGCCGCCCATCGACGGCGCATCGCCTTCCTTGCCGAACCAGCTCGACAAAAACGTGCCGCTGTCCAGCACGACGAGCCCGAGGCGGCGTCGCGACGGGTTTGCATCGGCGGCAAGTGCGACTTGTCCGCTCGCGGCGATGTCGAACACCGCGCTGTTCTTGCCGAAGCCGAAGCGCTCGACGAGCAGATGTCCGTTCGGCGCAAACGCAATCTGACTGAGCGCGCCGCGCTCGCCTTCCTGCGCGGGAATGCGCGCGTAGAGCGAAAAGTCGGGCGATGCAGCGTCGAGATTCGAGGTCATCACGATGCTGTTGGTCTTGTCGTCGGTGACGAACACCGCGCCATCCGACGCGCGCACCGCGACGCCGTTCGGCGAGCCGGAAAGCTGGACCGTCTGCGGCGCGCTGACCGAGCCTCCGCCCGAAGTGCATGCGGCGGTGACGAGCGCCAAAATCGCGATCCACGCAGGACGACGGCTCATGAAGGCTCTCCCGTTGGCCGGAAAACGATAGTTGTGAATAATGCCGCATCCATGATCATCATGCCGCGAAAGGCATGGCATCGTACAATCTGCCGTAATATATTCAGCGATACATCGCATCCGCCCGGTCATCGCCATGAATCACGCGCATTCGCTCAGCCTTTCACCTGTCGTTCAGATTGGCGGCGCGGTCGAACGTCCGCTCGTGCTCGATGTCGCCGCCTTGCGCGAGTTTGCGAGCGCGAGCATCGATCCCTTCGATCTCGTCTGCTTTTCGACCGGACGTTATATTCGACCAGTGGAACGATATCAGGGCGTGCAGTTGCGCGTGCTGCTCGACGCCGCTGGCGTGCGCCGTCCCGGCAGCACGGATTTCAAGCGCACCGTGTTTCTCGCGCATGCGCACGATGGCTATGCAGTGACGTTTTCCTGGCATGAGCTTTTCAACACGCCCGTGGGCGAGCAAGTGATCGTGGCGTATGCGTGTGCGGACCGCGAACTCGGCGTCGAAGATGGCCTGCCGGTGCTGGTGGCCGGCGCGGATACGGTGCACGCGCCGCGCCACCTGAAGCGGCTGGTACGCGTGGATGCCCACGTGCTCGGCAGCGGCCACTCGCCATGAACGTGAACGCGGCGGCGCGCGCCCTTCTCGCCCGAGCGGCTCACGCAGCCGTGCCCGATACGGTGTTGTTCGCGCGGTTGATCGGCGCGCGCATGGAAGCCGGCGATGTATCGTTGCTCGGTCTTAACAAGCCGGAACTCGATGCCCTGACCACGCGCCATTTCACGCAGACAATCGACGGCGATCATACGCCGCCGTCGACGCCGCACCGCGTGTTCGTACACGATCTTCATGCGCTTCTGATGCACCATGACGTGACGCTGACACATTCTCCCGACGACGCGCATTGTCTCGCGATGATCATCGCCACGGCGTGCCTGCGTCCCGACCATTTATGGCGCGATCTCGGACTCGATGGCCGCGCCGATGTCAGCGCCATGCTCGAACGCCATTACCCCGCGCTCGCCGCGCGCAACGTCGACGAAATGCGCTGGAAGAAGTTCCTGGCGTACGAGGTGGCGAGCGCAAACGGCGTCGCGCCGACCTGCGCGCCGGGCTGTCCGGGTTGCGAGGATTACCGCTTCTGCTATCCGTTTCGCCAGTAGCGTTCGGAGGGTCTCGTTCGTGTATTCTCTCGGGCATGGCCACATCCCTCAAAACGAAACCTGCGGCGACGGCCCAAGAAGCTGTCGAAGTGCGCTTTCGCATGCGCATCCGCAAAGGTGAAGCAATCGCGCTCGGGCCGGGCAAAGTGGTGCTTCTCGAAGCCGTGCGCGAACACGGTTCGATCTCGGCGGCGGCGCGCAGTCTCGGCATGTCGTATCGGCGCGCGTGGCTGCTCATCGACGAATTAAACCGCTCGCTGAAGTCGCCCGCGACCGTCTCCGAGCAAGGCGGCCAGAGCGGCGGCGGCTGCGTGTTGACGCCCGTGGGCGAACGCATCGTGCAGCTTTACCGCGATATCGAAACCGAAGCGCACGCCGCGTGCGCCGGACACATCGGCGCACTGACGAAGCTCCTCAAGTCCTAACCGTGGCGCAGGCAGAACGCCGAACGCGGCGGCGCGCTCGTGCGGCTCACGCGCTCGTCGACGTCCAGCCGCGCGACGAATTCCACGAAACTCGCCACGCTCGCCGTGCGCAACGGCGCGTAGTCCACGCCGTGACGGTCGCAGACGCGCTTCAACGTGTTCATCGAATCATGGTCGATGCAGTCCACCGGAAACAGCACCACGTCCGCGTTCGGCAGCGCGGCGGCGAGCAATCCCTTGCGATCCTCGATACCGCCATCGTGCACGGTGAGCGCGCCGCCTGCCGTTTCGACGAGCGACTTCAACACGGCGTTCGAGTTCGGTCTGCCGCCCACATAGACGATGCGTTTGCCGTTCACCCAGTCGAAGGCGCGCTGACGCGTGTCGGACGCTTCGGCGTTATCGAGCGTCGCGCGTTCCAGCGCCGCGCATTCCGCCTGCACGACTTTCAATAGCGCTTGTGCCTCGGCGAGCCGCGCGCGCAGCGTCTCGGCTTCGTCCTCTTCCTGCTGCGCGCGCCGTTCCGCGACTTCGCGACGGCTCGTATGCAGCGCGAGACGGCGCTCGCCTTCCTCGGCCTTTTCGCGCAGGCGTCGCACTTCTTCCTCGAGTTCGCTCGGGTCCGTCTCCGGCTTGCGTTCGACTTGCGCCGCGAACTCGCTCAACTGGCGCAGCGACGCGTCGCGCTCGCCGCTCACATCCAGCAGACGCGTCTGCTGCCGTTCGATCTTGTCGCGCAGCTCCGCGTTCTCTTTTTCGAGCGCCACGAGACGCCGGATATCCGCGCGATTCGCCGCGCCCACGAGATGCGAGAGCATGTGCAGCTCGCCAAACGCCGACTGCCGCACTTCGATATTCGCGTGCGGATGCGTCATCAGCGCCCAGTAGGCGGGCGGGATGTCGCCGGACTTGAGCGCATCGGACCAAAGGTCGAGGAGTGCGTCGCTGCTGCGCGCGGCATCGAAACGGCGGAGCGCGCCTGAATAACGTTCGTCGAGCGCCTTGTTGAGCGCCTTCGCGCCCGCGCCGCCCGCAATCGCCAGTTCGACCGCCGCGTGGTGAATGTCGAGATCGCTCGCGTGATGACGATCCAGGTTCGTGAACTTCGGCACCAGCTTGCGCAACTCGTTGGTGGAGAGACAAGTACCGATAATCGAGCAATGCAGATGCGAATCCAGCTCGGAGAGCCGCACGCGCTTCTTCGCGCCGCGCGCGTCCGCAGCCACGGCCGCGACTCGTTGCGGCTGCGGCTGCGGCTCGCAACATGCGTCGGACGTGCGCGCGTGCATGTCGATGCGAGTCGGGCGGGCAAGTGGAAACGGAGGGGCCTGCATGATCACCTCATGTTCGATCGGGCGGGAATGGTCGGTCCGCGTCTGTTTTCGCAATATACCACCGAATATAGCGAGGGCCGTCCGGCAAGCGGCAGTGCGGCGAGCGTGCCGCACACGGCGTATCCTGTGGCTTCTGCGCGGCCGGGACGGACGAAACGGATGCAAACATATGCAAACGGAGGCAAGCGCCCCGCCCCTCGCCGCCGCACGGTTTCCATCGCACAAGCATGCTCACAAGGAGAATCTGAATGGCAAGGGTTGAAGTCAAGGTTCCGCAGCTTTCCGAGTCTGTCACCGAGGCAACGCTGTTGCCCTGGAAAAAGAAAGCGGGCGACCCGGTGACGCAAGACGAAATCCTCGTCGAACTGGAAACCGACAAAGTCGTGCTGGAAGTTCCCGCGCCGTCGTCCGGTGTGCTGGGCGAGCTTCTCAAGAAGGAAGGCGATATCGTCCACGCGGATGAAATCCTCGCCGCCATCGATACGGAAGGAAAAGCCGCGGCAGCGCCCGCTCCGGCTCCGGCTGCCGAGAAGCCGGCCGCCGCGCCTGAAAAGCCCGCCGCCGAACAACCGGCCGCTGCCGCGGCGCCCGCGCCCGCGCCTCAAGCCGAATCCGGCGAGAAAGCCGATTACGACGTCATCGTGATCGGCTCCGGTCCCGGCGGCTATATCGCCGCGATCCGCGCCGCGCAACTCGGCTATTCGGTCGCGTGCGTCGAAGAGTGGATCAACCCGGCCGGCAAGCCGAAGCTCGGCGGCACGTGCCTGAACGTCGGCTGCATTCCGTCGAAGGCGCTGCTCGCATCGTCGGAAGAATTCGAGAATGCGCGACTGCATTTGGGC
Organism: Caballeronia sp. HLA56; assembly: GCF_054655155.1. Classification (NCBI taxonomy): domain Bacteria; kingdom Pseudomonadati; phylum Pseudomonadota; class Betaproteobacteria; order Burkholderiales; family Burkholderiaceae; genus Caballeronia; species Caballeronia sp. HLA56. Next base: position 331,114 of record NZ_BAAHOB010000002.1, read on the forward strand.
GATCACGGCGTGAACGTCGAGAACGTGAGTTTGGATCTGACCAAGCTGATCGGCCGCAAGGAAGCGATCGTCGAGAAGATCACGGGTGGCGTCGAGTTCCTTTTCCGCAAGAACAAGGTCACCTGGCTCAAGGGCCACGGCAAGCTCGCGGGCAAGGCTGGCGGCAACTTCACTATTGAAGTGAGCGGCGGCGACAAGGACGGCAGCCACACGGCGAAATACGTGATCATCGCGACGGGGTCGAAGGCGCGTCATTTGCCGAACGTGCCCGTGGATAACCGCATCGTCTCCGACAACGAAGGCGCGCTCGCCTTCGATTCCGTGCCGAAAAAGCTCGCCGTGATCGGCGCAGGCGTGATCGGTCTGGAACTCGGTTCGGTGTGGCGGCGGCTCGGCGCGGAAGTGACCATACTCGAAGCGCTGCCGGACTTCCTAGGCTCGACCGACACCGCGCTGCAAAAGGAAGCCGCCAAGCAATTCAAGAAACAAGGCTTGACGATCCACCTCGGCGTGAAGATCGACAGCGTGAAGACGAGCGACGCGGGCGTCTCCGTGTCTTACAAGGACAAGGACGGCAACGCGGCGACGCTGGATGCGGACCGTCTGATCGTCTCCATCGGCCGCGTGCCGAATACGGCCAATCTTGGTCTCGACTCGATCGGGCTCGCCGCCGATGAGCGCGGCTTCATCCCCGTCGATGGCCATTGCGCGACCAAGGTGCCGAACGTCTATGCCATCGGCGACGTCGTGCGCGGTCCCATGCTTGCGCACAAGGCCGAAGACGAAGGCGTGCTGGTGGCGGAGATCATCAACGGTCAGAAGCCGCACATCGATTACAACTGCATTCCTTGGGTAATCTACACGCATCCGGAGATTGCATGGGTCGGTCAGACCGAGCAGGCGCTGAAGGCCGAGGGCCGCGACTTCAAGGCCGGCCAGTTCCCGATGATGGCCAACGGCCGCGCGATGGGCATTGGTGAAACGGACGGCTTCATCAAGGTGATCGCCGATGCGAAGACCGACGAGATTCTCGGCGTGCATATCGTCTCGGCAAACGCGTCGGATCTGATTGCCGAAGCCGTGGTGGCGATGGAGTTCAAGGCGGCGTCGGAAGACATCGGCATGATCTCGCACCCGCATCCGTCGCTGTCGGAGGTGATGCGGGAAGCGGCGCTTGCGGTGAACAAGCGCGCGCTCAACATCTAGAGCCGCTCAGACTCGCCGCGGCATCCACACCCGCAATAGCGAATACAGCCGATCCACATCGATCGGCTTCGCCAGATAATCGCTCGCGCCCGCGGCGAGGCATTGCTCCTGATCGTCCTTCATCGCCTTCGCGGTGATCGCGATGATCGGGAGCTTCTTGAAGCGCGCATCTTCGCGGATGCGTCGCGTCGCTTCCAGTCCATCCATGCCGGGCATCATCACGTCCATCAGTACGACGTCGATGTCCGCGTGCCGGTCGAGCGCCTCGATGGCTTCGAAACCATTGCGGCCGATCGCCACTTTCAAACCCTGATGCTCCAGCGCGCTCGATAACGAAAAGATGTTGCGGATGTCGTCGTCCACCAGCAGCACGCGGCGTCCGTCGAGCACGCGGTCGCGCGAACGCGAGACGTGCAGCATCGCCTGGCGATCCGCCGACAGGTCGGATTCGACCTTGTGCAGGAAGAGCGTGACTTCATCGAGCAGACGTTCCGGCGAACGCGCACCCTTGATGATGATCGACTGCGAATAACGCATGAGTTCCGCTTCTTCGTCGTGAGTCAGATTGCGGCCCGTGTAGACGATCACCGGCGGAAACGACAAGGCATCCGTCGACGCCATCTGCCGCAGCAGATCGCCACCTTGCATGTCGGGCAGCTTCAGGTCGATGATCATGCAGTCGAAGATGGTCGTCTTCAGCAACTCCAGCGCGTCCTTGCCGAACTCGACAGGCGTGATTTCCACGTCCTGATCGCTGATGAGTTCGACGATGCTTTGCCGCTGCCGCGCATCGTCCTCGACCAGCAGCACGCGCTTGATCTTCTGACTGCTCTTGTCGGCGAGCCGCTGGAAGATGCCCATGAGTTGTTCGCGCGTGGTCGGCTTGACCGCGTGGCCGATCGCGCCGAGGTGCAGCGCGGCCTCGCTTCTGTCCGACGCCGACACGACATGCACGGGAATATGCCGCGTCTTCGGGTTCGCCTTCAACTCTTGCAGAACGACGAGCCCCGAGCGATCCGGCAAGCCGATATCGAGCAGAATCGCGCTCGGCGAACGTTCTTGCGCCAGCCGCAGCGCTTCGCCCGCCGTGCCGCTCACGATGCAGCGATAACCCAGCTCGTGGGCCAGATCGAGCAGCACTTGGGCGAAGCTCGCTTCGTCTTCGATGACGAGCACCAGGCGCCGGCCGGCGGCTGCGGCGTCGAGCCGGTCGTCGTCGATCACGGGCGTCGGTGTGACCAACGCGGCCACGTCATCGAGTGGCGCATTTGGCGTCTCCGCCGAAACGGGCGCGGGTGCAGGCACAGGCGCCACGAGTTCGAGCGCGTTTTGCACGGGCGGCGTGAGGGCGTCATAGATGACCGGCATCGTAAGCGTAAAGGTGCTGCCCACGCCCGGCGTGCTCTGCAACGCAATCGACCCGCCGAGCAGATGCGCGAGACTGCGCGAGATCGACAAGCCCAGACCCGTGCCGCCGTAGTGACGGCTCGTGGTGCCATCGGCTTGCTGGAACGCTTCGAAAATCGCTTCCTGCTGATCCGGCGCAATGCCGATGCCCGTATCCGTCACGACGAACTGCACCGCGTCCTTGCCCGCGTTCTTCAGCGTGAGCGAGACCGTGCCCGAGTCGGTGAACTTCACCGCGTTGGCGAGCAGGTTCTTGAGTATCTGCTCGAGCCGGCGGAAGTCGGTCGTGAGCGTCGGATATTGCTCGATGTCGTTGCGCAGTTCGAGCTTCAGCTTCTTCTGACGGGCGAGCGGCTCGAAGGTGCGCGAAAGCGTATCCACGATGCGCTGCACGGGCACATGCTCGATGTGCAGATCGAGCTTGCCCGCTTCCACCTTCGACAAGTCGAGAATGTCGTTGATCAGATTGAGCAGATCGTTGCCCGCCGAATAGATCGTCTGCGCGTACTTGATCTGATCCTGCGTGAGATTGCCGTGCTTGTTCTCCGAGAGCAGTCTCGCGAGAATCAGCGAGCTATTGAGCGGCGTGCGCAACTCGTGCGACATGTTCGCCAGGAACTCGGACTTGTAGCGGCTTGCGCGCTGCAAGGCCTCGGCGCGCTGCTCCAGCACTTCCTGCGCCGAGTTCAGCGCCGCGTTGCGTTCGTCGAGCACGCGCGCCTGTTCCGCGAGTTGATCGTTGGTCTGTTCGAGCTCGGCCTTCTGGTTCGCGAGATACACCTGCGCCTGCGACAGCGCGTTGGTCTGTTGCTCCAGTTCCTCGTTGGTCGTGCGCAGTTCTTCCTGTTGCGTCTGCAACTCTTCGTTCAACTGCTGCGTCTCTTCGAGCACTTGCTGCAAGCGCTCGCGATACTGCGCCGCCTCCACGAAGTCGCCGATATTCCCCGCCACCGACAACATGAACTGGCGCTCGCGTTCCGTGAGCGCGTGCATCGCGCCGAGTTCGATGGCGCCGTTTGCCTCGCCCTCGTTTTCGATCGGGACGACGACGAGGCTCGTCGGCGTGGCCGAGCCGAGCGAAGAGGTGACCTTCCAATAGCCGGCCGGCACTTCGTCCACGTTCGTCAGGCGCTTCGAATGCACGGCCTGCCCGACGAGACTCTTCACGCCCGCGAGCGTCTGCGGCGACGTCTCGCTGTCCGGGTCGAAGCCGAAGCTCGCGGTGCGCCGGAGCGCGCCGTCGACATCGACGACGTAGAACGCGCCTATCGATACCTTGAGGTAGTCGGCCAGAAAGTCGAGCACCGTCTGGCACAACTGGTCGAGCGACTGCCTGCCGATCACCTGCGCCGCGAGCAGCGTCTGTCCCTCGCGCAGCCACGCCTGCTCCTGCAACGCGCGCGTCTGCTTCTCGTGTTCGCTGAGTGCCAGGCCATACGCGTTCGAAAGCTGCAAGAGCTCGCGGCGGCCGAAGACCGCCAGAATCACTGAAAGCGACAGGCTCAGCACGAGAAACACGATGACGGTAATGGACGTCAGTTCCTTCGCCGACTCCACGCGCTGAATTCGCAGCGTCTGCTCGATGTTGAGAAACGCGTCCAGCTCGCGCACCGTCTCGGCGCGTTCCGCCGCACCGCCTCCGGCACGCATCTGCGCGAGCGCATTACCGTTGGCGCGACGCTCGGCGATCACGGCATCGGCGACCTTGTCCCATTGCGTCTGCAACGCGCGGATGCGGATCATGCGGTCCACTTGCGGCGTGTTGTCCGAGACGAGCGCGGCGAGCGTATCGATATCGGCGGTGAGCTTGGGTTTGGCGGTCTCGTAAGGCGCGAGGAAGCTCTCGTCGCCGGTGAGCAGATAGCCGCGTACCGCGCTTTCCTTCTCGCCGACGAGCCGCCCGATTTCCTGCGTATTGCCGATCACGCGTTCCGAGTGCTCGACCCAGTCGATGCCCGAGAGCAGATACAACACGAGAGCGACGAACGCGACCGCGGTGACGATGCCCGTCCCCAACGGCAGCGCGATATTTCGCAAGAGAATGCGACGAAACGTGGTTTCATCGACACCGGACCGCAATGGCATGGACAACTCCGATGGATATGGTTTCGTGAATGACGCTCGGTACGCGGCGCACGTATTTGCGCGCTTCGGCCGACGCGCATGTGAAGATTTTTTCAAATCAGGCCGGTGCGAATCATAACCGGTCGGCGCTTGGAAACGCTTGAAGGCGCTTGAAGGCGCTTGATTGGCGCTTGATGGCATCGCCCAATACGAACGCGCCTTTCGATCCGCGACGTTGCCCAAACCGGCACGTCCGTTCGCGCTCTTTCACTTTGCTGAACAATTGCGCGGACCACCTTACAATGCACGGCAGCGGCGGGCGGCGCAATCCAAATGGTGAGCGCACGCCGGTCGCTTGGCTTTGGCTGTTCGCTGGTGCTTCTGATTGTGACTGTGCTTATAACCGACCTCGGCGGCCGGTCCCGGCCGCACGAATCAATCGACTTTTGGAGAGGATATGAAAGCAACGCTTGCCAGTAAGCTCGTCGTTTCCGTCATCGTGGCTGCATTCGGTGTTTCCGTCGCGCCGCTGTCTTTTGCTCAGACCAGCAGCACGACGGACGCGACTCAAGCCGCACCGTCGACCAAGGCGCAACGTAAAGCCGCCCGCAAGCAGGCACGCGCGAAGAAGAATGCCGAGCTGAAGAAGCTCGAAGACGCGGGCTACAACCCCGCGAAGCGCGATGATTCCACGTATCCGCAAGACGTCCAGAACGCTCAGAAGAAAGCGGGCATCGGACAAGGCGCAAGCCAGTAAGTCGCTGTGAAGCTCCCGCGCCTTCGGGTGCGGGAGTTTAATCGCGCGCTGCTTGCTCCGCGCGCGCCACGCAACTGAACGATACCGTCGAAGTCTGTTCTTCGAGCGAGCGTATGCCGCTCGTCGCTTCGGATCGGATCGACACGCGTTGATCGCGTTGCTTGCAGTAGTCGTTGGCGGCGTCCATTGCGGCACTGCGCGCGGTCGACCAGGACATGCGAGTGCCGGTCGCCTTGCCGGTCACGGTGTAGACATCTGGCTGCGAGCCGGCCGTGACTTCGCTCGTGGTCCCGCACGCGGTGAGTGAAAGAGCGAACGCGAGCGCGCCGCACAGACGCGCGAGTGTGAAGAATGGTAAAGACATACGCTTGAAATGAGCCGTGATTGATGTACGGCCCGCATATTACAAGCGCCCGCGATTTTCTTCACGGGTCAGAGGAAACACAGCGCCTGCGCTTCAGGATTGCGCGATGCGATCGAGCAGCCGCTGAAGCCGCGTATGCTGACTCGGCGCGAGTCCCGGCGTCGATAGCGCCTGCACGACGCGGTTGCGCCAGTAAGTCTTCGAAAAAAGCGAATTCGCGCCTTCGAGATTCAGCACCTGTTCGAGATGCTCGATCGCGGAATCGAGATGACCGATGTTGTAGACGGCGGCATCCGCGCTGAGTTGGTTCATGGACTCACCCGTATCGACATGTCGGACGTCATCGACGCGCCACGCGCGCTTGAACGCATGACGCGTCGCTCCTTGCTCATCAATGCATGTGCTGGCCGCCGTTGATGGCGATATTCGAGCCGGTCACGAAGCCCGCGTCTTCCGAGCACAGGAACGCGACGAGCGCCGCGACTTCTTCCGGCTTGCCAAGTCGCCCGGCTGGAATCTGCGGAAGGATCTTCGAGTCGAGAATGTCTTGCGGAATCGCGGTCACCATCTTGGTGGCGAGATAGCCTGGGGAGATCGTGTTGACCGTCACGCCCTTTTTCGCCACTTCGAGCGCGAGCGACTTGGTGAAGCCATGCATGCCCGCCTTAGCCGCCGAATAATTGGTCTGCCCGACTTGCCCCTTCGATCCATTGACCGACGAAATATTGACGATGCGGCCCCAGCCGCGCGAGACCATCTCCTCGCAAACCGGCTTCGTCATATTGAAGACGGAATCGAGGTTCGTGCGCAGGACGGAATCCCAGTTCACCTTGCTCATCTTCTTGAAAGTCGTGTCCTGCGTGATGCCCGCATTATTCACGAGGATATCGACGGGACCGACTTCATGCTGGATTTTCGCGACGCAGTGCTGGCTGGAATCGTAATCGGCGACATCCACTTCGTAGGCGCGAAAGGCGCGGCCCTGACGATCCATGTTCGCGAGCCACTCGGACGCCGACGCGTTTCCCGGCGAATGCGTCACGACGACAGCGAAACCCGCATCGTGCAATTTGATACTGATGGCTTCGCCCAGTCCGCCCATGCCGCCCGTTACCACTGCAATTCGCTTGGTCATTGATGATAGCCCTCGTTACGTTTCTCTCAGATCGATGATGTTCAACTGCTTCTCGCGCCGCACTTTTGGTTTGCAGTCTCGCGGCGCGAAGATGTCATGCAAAAGCATGCTTGCCCGAAATGTTCGGAAAGCGTCCTCCAGTTGCTGGCGTGGCAGCCTTTAGCACGCCGCGCCTATGCATTCAGTCGATGCAACGACAAATTCAGTAATGTCGATTAAGGAAGTTTTGCACCAAACGGTGCACCAACTAGCTTGCAAAAATCGAATGGTCCATTTAATGGGCCTTATTGAAAATCTCTCAGGTTCAGCGTTTGTCCTCGTGTACCTCCGGCTGTGCAAGAATCGCGAGCAAGCGACTCCGTCGCACGGATATCGTGCGAATGCGCAAACGGAGACTTGAAGTTGTTCGATGAATGGTGCTTGTGCGTCGCACCAATTGACACTGATTTTAAACGACAAAGGTGGACAATAAATTGCATATTACTAGGTAATAACCCTAGTTGGAGTAAAAAGTCCTTTGAGTTGCAGCAGATGCATTGTCTAAAGGACCGCACGGCCGTTCATTAATCATCTTATTCAGTCGAAGTCTTGCATGACATTAATCCGTCCGTATAAGGACGGGCAATCTGCAAATAAGACGTGTGATCACAATTCACTATTTGGATCGTTACAGATATGCTTTGGTTATCACAAAACCTTCCGAAAACTTATACGAACGATGACGGAGCGGAATATCAACATTTCACCTTCGGGTTAATCGGCTTTTCGATTGATAAAGATCGGGCGTATGAGCGACCTCTTTATATGCGCTCAAGCGCCGCACAGAAAGTTCGCCCCAGCCGATTATCAAAGCTCCAAAACAAGCCGCGATCCTTTCGCGCGTGAGCAGCACGTCATCATGCGGCGATTCGATTGCCGCTCTGCTCTAGTCAGGACCACATCGCGATGATCGATTTCTCCGTCGAGCACGCGCACTTCGCAAGAGCCGCATAAACCTTCTTCGCAATCGCTTTGCACATCGACGTTTGCGCGCCTCAGTGTCGCAAGCAAAGTTTCCCCCGCTCCAACCGTCAGCGTGAAGCCGGAGTCCTTCAGTTCCACTTCGAACGCGTGCTCGCTGCCGGGATCGAGTTCACTGAGTGTCGATTCGAAATGTTCCGTGGTGAGCGCGTCTTCCGGCCACGCGTCGCTGACTGCGGCGAGCGCATCGAGCATGCGCGCGGGACCGCATGCATAGACTTGCGTGCCGCCATCGACGTGCAGCGACGCGAAGTCGATGCGCTCGCCTTCCGCCGACACATACACACGCAGACGGTCGCCATGAAGCGCGGTGAGTTCATCGACGAACGCCATCGACGCGCGCGAGCGGCCGCTGTAGTGCACTTCGTATTCGATGCCAACGGCGCGCGCGCGCCGCGCCATCGCACCGATCGGCGTAATGCCGATACCGCCCGCGATCAGCACGAGCCTGTCAGCGGTCTCGTCGAGCCGGAAGTGATTGCGCGGCCCGCGAATGCGCCAATGCGCGCCGGGCTTCACATTGCCGTGCACCCATGCCGAGCCGCCGCGACTCTCCGTGTCGCCGCAGACGACATCGATATGCGAACCCGCCGTCCAGCGCGGCAGCGCGCGGCCATCGGCGGAAGCGAGACGCACGCGCACGACGCGATCCGCGCACGCCTCCACGCTTTCGACGACCACCGGCCGGCTCACCGCATGCGCCGACGGCTCGCCGATCCGCACCACTTCGCGCGCATCGCGCACCGACGCGTCCGCGCGCTCCGGGTTCATCGCCGGGTCCCATTCCACGAACACGTGCTCGGGTCCGCGAAACGAAGTGTTCGGCACATAGGTAAAGCGCTGCTCCGCGAGCTTCATGTGCGGCAAACGGCGCGTGAGTTCGTCGAGGAAAATCTGCATCTCCATGCGCGCGAGATTCTTGCCCATGCATTGATGCGCGCCGTAGCCGAAAGTCAGTTGATCGCTGGCGTTTTCGCGGCGGATGTCGAAGAGGTCGGCGTCGGCGAACTGATGCTGATCGTGATTCGCCGATGAGGTCACGATCAACAGCTTCGAGCCCGCCGGAATCGCGATGCCGCCGATGACCACGTCCTTCGTCGCGCGCCGCCGCCACGCCGCGACCGAACCGTTGTGGCGCAAGCATTCCTCGACCGCGTTCGGAATGAGGCTCGGGTCGTCGCAGATGTCGCACCACGCGTCGGGATGTTGCAGCAGCAGCTTCATGGCGTTGGCGGTCGCGTTTGCGGTGGTTTCGTGCGCGGCGACGATACCCGCCATCATCATCGAATGCAGATAGGAGTCGGTGACGACTTCGGGCTGCTCCTTTTGCTTGCGGATGCCGTACTGCATCCAGCCGGGACCGGACGGATCTTCGCGCATCTTGTCGAGCACCTTGCCCGCGTACTGCCAGAAATTGCCGACCGCGTGCGCCACGGCGACCTGCTCTTCGGGCTTCGGACGACCCCATGTATTGACCGTATGCGCGATCGAGTAGCGGCGCAACGTGTCCATGTCTTCCTCGGGCACGCCGAGAAAATGCAGCGCGACGGTGAGCGGCACTTCCCAGAGCATCTGATCGACGAGATCGGCGCGGCCATCGTCGATAAAGCGATCGACGTAGCTGCGCGTGAGTGCGCGGACCATCGGCGCGTGATGCGCGAGCTCGTCGGGCGTGAAGGGCTCGATCAGCGCGCGGCGGCGCGGCATGTGCGCGGGCTCGTCTTCGTTGACGAGCGTGCGGTTGAGCGCAAACCCGTAGGACGCGAGGACGGCGTTGGCTTCGGGACCCGTGGGCGTGATCTTTTCGAGCGCGATCGACGGACTGAACGTGAGGTTGTCGCGGAAGATCGCCTTGATGTCGTCGTAGCGCGTGACGACCCAGTAGCCGAGCTTCGGACTATAAAAGACAGGCTCCTGCTCGCGCGCCCAGCGAACATATTCGGGCGGGTCTTGCTGATAGCCGTCGCCGAAGGGATCGAAACTGGCCGCGCGCGAGCTGACAGGGCAGCCGTTCGGGGCGAGAGAGGCATCGTCGTGCAGGGGGCATTGCGGCGCGCTGCTCATCTTCGTCTCCTGTGTTCGTGCTCTTTTAGTCTCCAATAGTATGCATGGAGTCACGCGAGCGAACAGGTTTCAACGAGCGCTCACCACTTCCACCGCACGCCGAGACCGCCTTCGATCGCGCTGCGACGCGCGCCGCCGATATTCGTCGTGTAATTCACGTTGGCGAACGCGCTGCCGCGTGCGCTCACCTTCGCGACGATACCCGCACCGAGTTGCGCGGTCGTGGCGGATACGCTCGTCGGAATCACGGTCGATGCGGCGAAGGTCACGGTATCGGTGGCGCCGAAGTAGCGCCAGAGGTTCGCGCGCAAATAAGGCTGCCACGAAGTCCCGGCCGCATCGAAGTTGGCGAACAAACGTAGGCCGAGCCGCCCGATCAGACCGCTCGCTTCATCGAACGATACGTGCGAGATGCCGTCATCGATATCGTCGAGACTCGCGTGCTGCCAGATCAGTTGCACTTGCGGCTCGATGCCGAGGCCCGCGGGCAGCGCGATGGGCAGCCCTGCTTCGAACGATGCGGCGAATGTCGTGCCGTGTGTGCTGGCGCCGACGCCGCGGTTCGATACCGGATCGGCGGTGAGCGTGCTGCCGAGCACGACGGCATCCGTGTACCAGCCGCCGGGGCCGATATGCGTCCAGTAGAGGCCGGCGCTGTAGGCATCGACCGAGAGATGGCCCACGGCCGAGTTGGGGAAGCCGAGCGCGAAGCCGCTGACATCGCCGCTTGCGCGCGCGAAGCCGAGGAAAAAGCCATAGTGATTGCGATGACCGGTGGAGCTGGCATTGGCGTACACATCGTGTCCGACTTGCGCGCCGCCGATTCCACCGCTGAATTCTGGGTCCGCCGCGCCGCTGTTGCGCAGCGTCGCGTGGCCGCCCCAGACGCGCGCCCATGCGGCGGGCAGCGCGCCGGTTTCGCCTAGCAATGACTGCTCGCCCTGACGTTCGTGGAATGTGCCGATTTGCTGGATCGCCAGTTCGCGCATGATGATCTGCACTTCGGTGTAGACGGGCACTTCGGTTCGATAAAGCGGCGTCGGAGCCGCGCCAGGCGGTGGCGGCGGCGGAAGCGGTGGTGTTCCGGCGGCGGCGGTTGGAGTCGGTGGGTTTGGTGTTGGTGTCGGTGTCGGTGTTGGCGTTGGCGTTGGCGTTGGCGTTGGCGTTGGCGTTGGCGTTGGCGTTGGCGTTGGTGTTGGTGTTGGCGTTGGCGTTGGCGTTGGCGTTGGCGTTGGCGTTGGCGTTGGCGTTGGCGTTGGCGTTGGCGTTGGCGTTGGCGTTGGCGTTGGCGTTGGCGTTGGCGTTGGTGTCGGTGCCGGTGTCGGTGCCGGTGTCGGTGTCGGTGTCGGTGTCGCGGGCGTAACCGGAGCCGGAGGCACGCTCGACCGCAGATACCAGTTGTCAGCCGTTCCGTCACTGACACCACCCTTGAACAGGTAATACTGGAAAGCGCCCGCCGCTACCGGATGCGCCAGCGTGAACGCGCCCGCCGATGTCGTCGCGCCGTTGGTTGCCCGCACGACCTGGATCCCGTCGTTCGCCGTGAGCCCACCAGCGCCGCCGACGTTAGTTACGCCAATCGAAGTCGTCCCGGCGCCCACGCCTTGCGCAATCACGAGTCTGTCGCTCGGCGCGCCGTCCGCGCCTACGACGCTCTGCACCAGCAGCCGGCCGTTGTTGCCCGTGTAGTTGCCATTCACGACGAACGCATCGCTCGTACTCGCGCCGCCGTTCGTCAGGTCGATCGTTCCCGCGTTGTTCAGCGTAACGAGTTGTCCGGCGACGGCGGGCTGGATCGCCGCGCGCCCGATGCCGCCCGCCAAAATCGTGCTCGTCGCATCGAGATCGAGTAATCCGGCGCCGGTCGTGGTATCGCCGAGCGTCAGGCCGTTTGCATCGAACGTGAGTTGCGTTGCATTCGATGCAGTAATCGTCTCCCAACCGACGAAGCGGTTCAGCCCGCTCACTTGCGAATTGTCGAATGTCAAAGCGTCGATGCCCGCGCCGCCGTCGATGCGCGTCGTCGCGGCGAATGTCGCATCGGTCAGATTGCGAATCGTGGCAGTGTCGTTGCCCGCGCCAAGCGACACCGGCCCGCTGATCGCGCCGCCGCTCCAGGCGAGCGTGTCCGCTCCGCCCGTCGTCGTCACGCCCTGACCGATCGTGCCGCCCGTGATGGTCAGCGTGTTCGTGCCGCTGCCGAGATCGACCCGTCCGCCAATCATCCCGCCCGAAAGCGAGAAAATGTCGTCGTTCTGGGCGGCGGTGACGTTGCCATCGATTTGTCCGCCGGACATCTTGAAGACGTTGTTGCCGATGTTCAAGTCCGCTGTGCCGATGCGCCCGCCCGTGATTTGCGCAACATCGCCATTCGCGAACAAGCCGACGATGCGTCCTCCGGACATCGTGAGCGTGTCGCGTCCATCGCCTTGATCGAGCGAATCGAGCTGGCCCGCCGTCATCGTGAAGGCGTCGATGCCATCGCCCTGGCGAACCTGTCCCGTGACCGTTCCGCCATGCATGTTGAACGTGTCGCTTCCGGTATCGGTGCGCACGGCAACGCCCGCGCTTCCGGCAATCACGCCCGTATTGCTGATCGACACGTTGATGCGCCCGTTCGCCACGACGGCCTCACCGGTGTCGCCGCGAATCGTCCCGGAGTTGCTGATCGTCTCGGCTCCGTTGGCAATCGTCACGCCGGTCGCGCCTTGAATCGTGCCGGCGTTGTCGAGCGTGCCGCCGCCGTTCGCTGCGATCCCGCTTGCCTGCTGACTCACGATGCTCGCGCCCGCCGCATTCACGAAGGACACGCGCCCGGTGATGGAGGCGCCCGTTCCGCCAGCGCCTCGCGCCGTGATCGTGCCGGTGTTGGCGATTGCGCCTGGCGAGGCATCGAGCGAAGCGATGCCATGCGCGCCATCGCCCGACACGTCGATCGCGCCATTGTTCGTGATGACGTTGCCGCCCGTACTGGCGTTGACAAAGACGCCGTGCGCCAATGCACCGGTCGTCGTGATCGTGCCGTTGTTCACGAGGGAATCGCCATGCGTCACGGCGGCCATGCCGTACGAGTTCGCGCCGCTCGTCGCGACGCCTCCGTCATTGATCAGCGTGCCGCTGCCCGAACTTTGAGAGTCGATCATCGCTGCGGCGTTCGCACCGTTCGTGCGGATGACGCCCGTCGATTCGTTGTGGATCGTGACCGCGGCAGCGGAGTTGAAGATGCCCGCTGCGCCCGAGCCGGTGGTAAAGACGGCGCCGCGGTTCAGCAGCGTATTGCGACCGGCGCCAATGCCTTGACTGGTCATGGCATTGGCGCCGCCAGCATTGATCCGCAGCGTGCCGCTGTTGCTTGCGAGGCTCGTGTCGCGGATGAGGATGCCGTTGTTGCTACCGACATCGAGTTCGGCGCCGGGCAACACGTCGATCGTCACGTTGACGCTGCCTGAAACCGCCATGACCGGCGAGGTCGAGGGATTGGGCACGCGGGTATCGCACGTAGCCGTCTCGCCGGATTGCGGTGCGTTGTTATCACATGCGCCCAGAGCCGGCAGCGCACGCGAAAGACAAAAGACACCGAACGCGAGCGATAACCCTCGAACGAGCGGCGTCAGGTGAACAGCGGGCCTTAAGCAGTTCATGTTTTTTCCGACGCCCCGACTGTTTCGTTTTTCCTGGCGTGGATGCGGAGAGTTGCACGCACGCCAACGACCGACTCACCTGCTACCACGGTGCAAAGGTCAGGTTAGTGCACGGGTTTCATTTAAGCAAAGCATGCTGAAAAATCTATCGCGTCGGCGTTTTCAGGGACTTCGTCTTTGATGGATGGTCGTTGAAAGGCTTTGTGCCATCACTCCGTCCTTAAGCCATTTCGACTACTCGGCCGTTCTATCTATATAGAGGACGTGGCGCGTTCAAACGAAAAAGGTATCGACGAGCAGTTTCACGTTGAGCACGACGATCACCGCCGCAACCAGCCACGCCAGCGCGGCGGTCCAGCGCGAAACGACGAAAACACCTAATTTGCGTCGGTCCGAAACGAATCGGACGAGCGGGATGACGGCAAAAGGCAATTGCATCGACAGGATCACCTGACTCAGGACGAGCAGATGCGTCGTGCCCTTCTCTCCATACAGCGCGGTAACGACAACGACCGGCACGATAGCAAGACCTCGCGTGATGAGCCGTCGCGCCCAGTTCGGAATGCGCAGTCGCAGAAAACCTTCCATGACGATTTGGCCGGCGAGCGTCGCGGTGACGGTCGAGTTCAGGCCCGACGCGAGCAGCGCGACCGCGAACAAGGTCGATGCAATGCCGAAACCCAAAAGCGGCGACAAGAGCCGGAACGCTTCCTCGATCTCGACGACTTCAAAATGGCCCTTCGCGTGGAACACGGCGGCGGCCACGATCAGGATCGCCGCGTTGACGAAGAGCGCGAGGGTCAGCGCAATCGTGCTGTCGATGGTCGCGAAACGGATCGCCTCGCGGCGGGCGGGAATCGAATCGCCGAACGCGCGCGTCTGCACCACCGAAGAATGCAGATACAGGTTGTGCGGCATGACCGTCGCGCCGAGGATGCCAATGGCCACGTACAGCATTTCGCGATTCGTCACGATTTCCGTCGATGGCACGAAGCCGCGCATAACCTCGCCCCAAGGTGGCGCGGCTGCGGCGATCTGCAAGGCAAAGCAGCCTGCTATCACGACGAGCAACACGATGACGAACGCTTCGAGCAGGCGAAAACCCTTGTTGATCAGGAAGAGCAGCAGGAAAGCATCGAGCGCGGTGACGAGCGCGCCGGCGATCAACGGAATACCGAACAGCAACTTCAGCGCGATGGCCGTGCCGATGACTTCGGCCAGATCGCACGCGATGATCGCCGCCTCGCAGGCGAGCCAAAGTGCGAGATTCACCGGTTTCGAATAATGATCGCGGCACGCCTGCGCCAGATCGCGGCCGGTCGCGACGCCGAGGCGCACGGCAAGCGATTGCAGAAGAATCGCCATCAGATTGGAAAGAAGGATGACGGCGAGCAGTGTATAGCCGAAGCGCGATCCCCCCGCGATGTCCGTCGCCCAGTTGCCCGGATCCATATAGCCGACCGAGATCATGTAGCCTGGCCCGGCGAAAGCGAGAAAGCGCCTGAACCACCATCCGCCCACCGGCACGCGCACCGACGCGAAGACCTCCGGAAGACTCGGGCGGGGAGCGTCGTCCTCTCCCGATTGCTTCAACTCGGGGCGTCTGGGTCCGCGCATCGGCACGTCTCTCCTGAAAGTCCGCTATGAACGTGCTGGAAATATGCGCTTTGCGAATTGAACATTCAAGCTGACGGTTCGTTCGACATCGGCCTTCGAATCGCACAGTCTGATAAATCCACTTATCAGACTGTGCGATTTTCCTTGTCAAATTCGAAGCTGGTTGATAATCTTCCCGCAAATAGTTGAATACAAAGGGAAATCAAGCAGGATGGCAACAGCTAACCCGGCGAGTATAACCAATCCGGCTGCGGACACGCCCCGCTTTTCGCCCACGCGCCGCCTGACTCGCCAACACTTTGCGCTGTATCGCGGCTATTTAGATGGCGTCTCCGAAGCGAAACTTCACGCGTCTTACGGCGATGCCGGTACGGATGTCCGTACCACACGTCGGCTTATCGTCACGTTGCGCGACACGCTTTCGGTGCTGGCCCGACGCGCGCACGACACCGACGCCGCTTACCTCTTACGGTTGCGGCCGGGCAGTATCCCGCTTTTCGAGCCGCCACAATCGCAGGACACGCCATCGCTCGATGAATACCGCGAGCGGATCGACCCCGACGGCGTCTATAGCGAAGCCGAATTATTAGCGCTCTACGAGGAAGAATATCCGCCCGGAGCCACACCGGCGCTGGATCGGCGGGCTTCCCGCAATCTCCGGCTGCGACGGCGGCAGACCGACGCGCTATCGCGAATGGAGGCAAGTCTCGCGCAAGAGCCACGGCCGGATCACCCGCTGGACGGCTGGTTCGAACCGGTTGTGACGGCGCGGCTCGCGGCGGCCGGGCTTTCCACCGTCGGGGACGTCGTTTCGCTGATCGAAACCCGGCGCCACCGCTGGTACACGGTGGTTCCGCGACTCGGGCCGAAAGGCGCGCAGCGAATCGTGGACTGGTTGCAGCTTCACGCGCACTCGCTTAGCCATACTTTTTCACCGTTGGCTCTTGTGCCGCGGCGCGATTGGCCGAGTGACGCATCGGCACGAGGTTCGGAATGGACTGGGTCGCGGGACGAGACGCTTCGGATTGTCCCGCTCGAAGCGCTGCGAGTTCCCGCGGCGCTCGATGGGTCGAAGGGGACGAATCGACGGCCGTCAGAATTTGGCACGGATCTGCAGGCAATCCACGCGTGGCTCGCCGCGCGAACGGCCAGCGCGCACACGCAAAGGGCTTATCGCCGGGAAGCAGAACGGTTGCTGCTCTGGGCCTTGGTGGAAAAACACAAGCCGATGTCGTCTTTGGACGAGGCCGACTGCAACGAGTACATCACGGCTTTTTTACCGAATCCGCAGCCTTCCGCGCGCTGGGTGGCAAAAGGTCGCGTCGATCGATGCCTTTCGAGCTGGCGGCCTTTTGCCGGGCCACTTTCTGATCGAAGCCGGGAATCCGCGCGCGCAATTTTAAGCGCGATGGGCGCGTGGCTAGAGGCGCAGGGGTATCTGGCGACAAACCCATTTATTGCACAGACGCGTGTGGCCGAGCCGCCGGTCTTCGACGCCGTGGACCGCTCACTCGATACGGATCAGTGGCAGATTGTGCTGCAGTCGGTATCGCGCGATGTCTATGGTTTCGCCGAGCATCGTGACCGCTTGGCGCTGCTTTTGGCGTATGCCACCGGCATGCGTCGGGGAGAACTAGCCGCAGCGACCACGGACGCGCTATCGGTCGGACGGCTTTCCGGCGTTGCCGGTCCGATCTGGCGAGTAAGCGTCGCGCGTCAGCGCGGCGAACCAAGAACAGTGTTTTTGCCGCCGGCCGTTGCGGAAGCGCTGATCGAAAATCTGGCGCTTCGCGGTTTGTCTGATCCCTTGGCCTGTCCAGAAGGCACGCCGATTCTCGCGCAGACTCGCGGCGGCAATGCACTTGGGCCGGATGGCATCGGCAAACTGTTCAAGCGGGTGTTCGCAAATGCGGCCGCTCTCGCCGAGGGTCATGTGCCCGGCTCCGGAAAGCGCCTCGCACAGGCCAGCACTCATTGGATTCGACACACGCACTCCATTCATGCGCTCACGCACGGCGCAGCGTTACCGGAGGTCAGCGCTAACTTGGGTCATTCGAAACTTTCGACGACGAAGGTTTACCTGGAAAATCAGGATTCGTCCAAACTACTAGGCGTCGAACGATTGATTCGGAGGGCAACATTCGCCGCTCAAGGGCCCTTGTCGACTGATTCGCTGCCCGTCAAGTAAACGTCGTGTTGTAAAAACGCCCGAGTTTGGGATAAAACAACTTCAGAGTTTACTTGAGGTTTACCGGTTGGCCGTTTATTCTTCGGTTTGCAGCATGTTTTCCACAAACCGAAGAATCTATAGCTTACTCAGGCCCGCCAGTGACCGCGAATTCAATGCTAAGCGCTCGGCTTCCCGAAGTCGATCAATCCGTCTCAATCGAGACGCTCTTGGGAGTGGCCGCCCAAGCCACTGACATTCTTAATCAGATCCGCGACGCAATGCTGGAGCCGTATCCCCGCAAAAGCGCGCCGACTTTCACGAGTGCTCAGGTGGCCTCGCTTTGCGGAGTCGATAAGCAGCGGTTTCAGTACCTCACAACCAAGGGTGAACTTCCCGCTGGAACGTCGAAAGGCGCCGGCCGGAGCAAGGAGTTCACGCTTGAAGAAACGTTGACGTGGATTCGGGCTACCAAGGATCGAGCGCGAAGACCCGAGGGTAAACGCGGACGTATCGTTACTGTCGCGAACTTCAAAGGTGGTGTTGCGAAAACCACTACCGCAGTATCCGCCGCCCAGGCGCTCACTCTGCTCGGGCGGCGCGTGCTGGTAATCGATTGCGACCCGCAAGGCACGACTACGCAGCTTTGCGGCTGGGCACCGGATGCAGAGATCTCCGACGATCAGACGCTCCTTCCACTTATATACGGCGATCAGCAAACGCTGCACTACGCGGTGCAGGAGACCTATTGGCACAACCTGGATCTCGTCCCGGCGTCATCGTCCTTGTTTGACGCCGAGTTCGAGATTCCGGCCAAGGTTCTCAACGACAGCACGTTCGAGTTTTGGGAGATTTTGCGCAAAGGCCTGTTGCCGCTGACGGCGGAGTATGACGCCGTTGTTATCGATACGCCGCCAGCGCTTAGTTATCTCACGATCAACGCCCTGCTCGCCTCCGACGCAATCTTGCTGCCCTGCCCGCCCGAAGCACTCGACTTTGCGAGCTCTACACAATTCTGGCATCTGTTCGCGGACATAGCGAAGAAACTGCCCGGCGTGCTCGAACAGAAGCGCTTCGACTTCGTCAATGTGATTCTGACCAAGGCAAAGTCCGACGATGTGTCGCGCGTCGTGCGCGGCTGGCTTCAGAAAGCTTATGGGGATCGCGTCCTTCCGTTTGAGATTCCCGAGTCGACGGTACCGAAGGGCGCTTCTGCTCAGCTGTCCACGGTCTATGACTTGTCGAAGCCCGACGGAAGCACTGCCGCGTACAACCGGTTCAAAGAGCCGCTCGATCGGCTCGCCGAACATCTCGACGCGCAGTTCGTCCGCGCCTGGAATCAATCGGAGGCTTAAATGGGTATCGGCGACAGACTGCTGGCAAAAACTGCAAACATCGGAACCAAGCCGGCCGAGCCAAATCAGCCGCGTGTCACGAGCACGGAGGCGCGGACGTCACCCGGAAGGTTGATGGACGCGCAGCATCGCATCAACACGGCGCAGGCGCGCATCAAAGAATTGGAAACGCAACTCGAAGAGCGGGCCGCCTTGGAAGTACCGCTTGACGCGCTGATCGAGGTCAGCGGGCGGCGGCGGAAGCTGACCAGCGAACAGTTCCAGGAACTGAAGAGCAACCTTTCCCAGCACGCTCTCGCAACGCCAATTTTGGTGCGCACGCTTACCGATGGGCGTTATGAAATCGTGGCTGGTCACAACCGTGTGGCCGCATATCGCGAGCTTGGTCGCAACACTATCCGCGCTAACGTGGCGTCGATCGAAGAAGGTGAAATTGAATTTGCGGCGTTCTTCTCGAACCTGCTTTCACCTTCTCTGACCGACTTCGAGAAGTATTGGAATTTCAAACGCCTGCAGGAGCTGAGCGGGCTTTCGCGCACCGAAATTTCGGAAAGCGCGGGACTTAGCAAAAGCCACGTTACCCGCATTTTTTCGTTCGACGCTCTGCCAGAGGCTGCAAAAGCGGCGCTTGCGGAAAAGCCGGAAAGACTCGGCAGCAATGCTGCACAAAAGCTCGCCGCTTTAACTGAGGCAGGCAAAGCGGAAAAGGTCGTTGAAGCAGTTCGCCGATTGATTGATGACGAAAACTTCACGCAAGACAAAGCAGTGGCGCTGGCGGCAGAGAAGCCTAAGGCGGTCGCACCTAGTACTACTGTTGTTCGCGCGGGACGGAGAAAAGTCTGCGAGGTCTCAACGAGGAACGGCGTAGTCGGAGTTCGATTCTTCGAGAACGACGCAGGTGACGCCGAGCAATGGGGGCAACGAATTGCAGACTTCATCAACAAGACGTTGACCGAAACCGAAAGGAACTGAGGCTCTAAAAGATTTTAGTTTCAAATCAACGAGTTACTTCAAGCTTAGATGGCGCCAACCGATGAGCCTACTAGAAACTCGTTAATAATCAATCACTTGAAAAATATAAACGCGAGGCAACGATGTAAGTAATTTGCGTTAGAAAGACAAAAGCCTTCGGCGCCAACCGAAGGCTTTTGAATTCGGGCTCAACTGCTGCTCGCCCGGTCCGCTTCCCGACGCCAATCGGGTCACGAAGTACACAGATCGAAGTTTAGCGGATCGCGATCGGCAGTCAAGCGTTTGTCCTCCATTTTCAAAAATGGATGTACTTGACATGCATATCGCGCAACTTTCCGTTGCAGGCGAGGACTTTTCTCGCCTCGAAAACCACGAATTATCCGAGAACTTTGCGGACCAACAAGCGCTCGATGATTACGCTTGCGATCGGTCCAATCTTCCCTGGGTCATCTTTCGAGCCGCTCACCGAGCGAATCATCTCGCCGCACTGCCTGCCCGCGCTCGAGCCCTACTCGCCGCTCTGGCTCGCACTGTCGACGCACGTCGTCCCTACGCGGCAATCTTCGCTCGCCGTGAATTGCTAACCGGCCGCGCAATGCAGTCTATGCGTACGTTCTATCGAAGCCTTGAGGATCTGGAGAAGGAAGGCTTGATTGCACGCCCTCCGCAGACTCGCTACGGCGCCGCTGGGCTGTTCGGACGTGCCTATCTACATCTCACCCCAAAGATCGTTACGCTTCTGGGTCTTGTTGAGCCAGGTAGCGATACGACAACTCAGGCTCAAAATTTAAACGAGCCGAAATCAAACCGCGAGCAACCTTCTTCCTTGGCCTCGCCGTCTGCCACGGTGGCAGACGGCACTATATATAAGGATCTATACCCTACTAATCAAAAGAGACAACCAGGAAAGCTCCCCGCGGACCTCGAACGCCTGCGCGGTCTGGGCTTTCGTCATTTCCTGATCTTCCGGCTCATGCGCGAAGCGTCTGAACACGCAAAGCGTCTGTCCGATGTAGTCGAAGCCTCCTGGAAACACCTCCAACGGGCGAAGCATCCGATCAGCTATCTTCGGGCACTACTTCGTGCCCCCGTCGACTTTGCATACCGCGTGCGGACCATTCACGAAGGACACGTTGAGACGCAAACTCAAATTGCTCGCGACATCGAACTGCAAAGAGCCTCTGCCGAACTTGCCGGTCAATCTTTTGTGAGCCATGACGGAGCAAGAACATTCCTCGTTTCTGAGGACGCAAAATCCGTCACCACGCATCATCGCAACGAGCGACACTCCCGCACTAGGGCAGGCGCCTGGGCGACCGACCTCCTCGCGGCCATCAAAGCCGGGAAGATCGTTCCGCACAGATCTGATGCGCCGCCAGCGCAAGGTTCGCGCTCTAAATCTCAAATCGATGACACGCATGACCTAAAGACGTCGACTTGCTCGCACGCGGCGCAGTCGCGCTTGAAAGCGCTGAAGTTGCTCATACTTGCTAAACAGGCCGAAGGGCCAAATGGACTGCCAAGAGCGTTGAACAGTGCGTCCGTCATCGAAAAGGCGAGCATCGAACAAGTGCCAGCGCGTACGCGAATCTCGAGCCTTGTCGCCGACACTGGCTATATTGGAGCCCAAGCTGGCATATTGAAAAAACAGCCCACATCGTAACGAATGCTGATATAGTCTAAGGTTGCGCCCGCTAGGGCGAATGGAAGGTGCAGTACGTCGAACTAGACGGGACTGTGCATTTTGCTCGAAGCGATTTTCAGCCACCCGTCCATATAGAGTCAGCAGTCTCGGCAACGAAAAGCGTGCGCCGAATGCTTACCAAAGTCAGCGAGCCTTTTTGCTCGCGCACGGACCTGTCATCGTCGAGCAAACCTGTCGAGGAGAAAGTATGGCAAGTTTTGATCGGGAAGATTCGGAGCTGGATATTGTCGCGCCGGCGCGCAGGTCCGCGGGTCGACGGGCAGGGAAGGGTAAGGGCCAGACCGGCACGATGCAGCCCGATGTCCCCACGACGGCGGAGCAGGAAGAGGAGCGTCAGCGCCAAATGCGCGCGCTCATTCAGTTGGGCAAGGAGCGGGGGTATTTGACCCACGCCGAAATCAATGACCACTTGCCTGACAACTTCGCGCAAACTGCGGCGATGGAAACCATCGTTAGCACGTTCAACGACATGGGCGTCGCGGTGTATGAGCAAGCGCCCGATGCTGAAACACTGCTTTTGAGCGATAACGCGCCTGCTGTCGTCGCCGATGAACAGTCGGAAGAAGAAGCCGAGAACGCGCTGCAAACCGTCGATTCCGAGTTCGGCCGCACGACGGACCCCGTTCGCATGTATATGCGTGAAATGGGTGCAACCGAACTGTTGACGCGCGCTGGCGAAATCGCCATTGCGAAGCGCATTGAAGATGGCTTGCATGAAATGATTCAGGCCATCGCTGCGTGCCCGTCCACGGTCGCCACTATTCTTGCGGACGCGGCTCAGGTCGAATCGGGTGAGATCAAGATCGACGAACTCGTCGACGGTCTGAAGGAAGACGATACGGTAGAAGAAGATATTTCGGCATCCGATACATCGGACACTTCCGAGATTGATACGGACACCGACGAATCCGGCGACGATGAAGACTCCGAAGACGACCTCGAAGGCGGCGATTCCGCTGCATCGAATGAAGCGCGATTGAAGCAGCTCAAAGCGGATTGCCTGGAAGTTTTCGCGCGCGTGAGCGAGCTTGCCGAGCAAGCAAGCAGTCCGAAGAGTTCAGGCGCCGCGGCTTCGAAGGCCGTCGAACGGGCACGCACGGAGATTCAACGCGAGCTCGGTTCAATTCGCTTCACGGCGAAGACCATCGACCGTTTGTGCGCGGACGTCCAGCAGCAGGTTGCGCAAGTTCGCGAGATCGAGCGTCGCGTGCTGCAAATCGCGGTAGATCGTTGCGGCATGCCGCGCGACAAGTTCGTCGAATCGTTCCCTGGCAACGAGACCGATCTCGAATGGACGGCGCGCACGGCGGCGGCTTCGCGTCAATACGGCGCGTCGCTCGAGCGCAGTTTGCCGGCCATTCAGGCCGAACAGCAAAAGCTCATCGACATCGAAGCGCGTGTTGCCTTGCCGCTCAAGCAGCTCAAGCAGATCAATCGTCAGATGACGGCTGCCGAGTTGAAGATGCGTCAGGCCAAGCGTGAAATGATCGAGGCAAATCTGCGTCTCGTGATTTCGATTGCGAAGAAGTACGTCAACCGCGGCATGCAGTTTCTCGACTTGATTCAGGAAGGCAATATCGGCTTGATGAAGGCAGTGGACAAGTTCGAATATCGTCGTGGCTGGAAGTTTTCGACGTATGCAACCTGGTGGGTTCGTCAGGCTGTGACGCGTTCGCTTGCCGATCAGGCGCGCACGATTCGCGTGCCGGTTCACATGATCGAAACGATCAACAAGCTGAACCGCATTTCGCGTGAAATCCTGCAGCAGACGGGACAGGAAGCGCATCCGTCGGTGCTCGCGGAACGCATGGAAATGCCGGAAGAGAAGATTCGCGGCATCCTGAAGATTGCGAAGCAACCTGTGTCGCTCGAAACGCCGGTCGGTGAAGATGCCGACGCGACGCTCGGTGACATGATCGAGGACCAAGGCGCGGCATCGCCGGCGGATGCGGCCGTGCACGCGAATATGCGCGCCGCAATCGACGATGCGCTCAATGCGCTTTCGCCGCGTGAAGCGAAGGTTCTGCGCATGCGCTTTGGTATCGATACGGCGTCCGACTACACGCTCGAAGAATTGGGCAAGCAGTTCGATGTGACGCGCGAGCGTATTCGCCAGATCGAAAGCAAGGCAATGCGCAAGCTCATGCATCCGAGCCGCGCGGACAAGCTGCGTCCTTTCCTGGATCGCTGATCGTTTTAAGGGCTGTTGAGGCATCGAAACGCGCCGCCAGTTTTGGCGGCGCGTTTTTTTCGTCCGCGATTTTCTCAACCGTGCGATGTACCTTTCGGCGCCGACGTCGATGAACACGTCTGCAACGCGTCGATTGCCTTATGCGCAAGGTTGAGCGTTTCCTCACACGCACGAGTGTTGGCGAATATCGAGCAGCCGCCGCCCGCATCGATTTTCGATACCGCTTTGCGCACCCGATCCAGCGCAAGTTGCGGCGACCCGGTGTCCTTGATGATGCCAGCCAGATCGAACGCGCTGCCGGCGCCGGTTTCGACGTAACCCGGACACTGCGTTTCCGCATGAGCGACCACGCAAATCAACGCAAGCACGGCAACGGCGAATCGGCGGCCGGGCCGCGTCGCGGTTTGGGAACAGGAAATAACATTCATGGGTTGCCGGCTCCCGAAACGGTCGCATTGAAAAGGCGCGCTTCGCTTTTTATCCACATCCGCACTGGACAGGCTTGTGGATAACCTGAGCAACGTCGGTGCAAACTGTTGATGCAAAACGCTTTTAACCCGACGTCTGATTTTCGCGCGATGCCCCACATTGTGGACCTGTCCCAGCGAACGCGTCTAACGTGTCAAAAAGCTGCGACTGGCACGCGCGTTCGCCCTTAACCGTTTCCGCACGATTTCGGCAATATCGTCAGCGACGGTTGATCAAGCAAAAATCCAACGATCACACGCGCTTCGGCATCTCTAGTCCACGTTGA
Source organism: Caballeronia sp. HLA56 (assembly GCF_054655155.1). Classification (NCBI taxonomy): domain Bacteria; kingdom Pseudomonadati; phylum Pseudomonadota; class Betaproteobacteria; order Burkholderiales; family Burkholderiaceae; genus Caballeronia; species Caballeronia sp. HLA56. The sequence continues at coordinate 355,533 of NZ_BAAHOB010000002.1, forward strand.
ACCGCCGGGCGCGCGAGGAAGACATCGAGCACGCGCATTACGTTCGCGAAATCGTCGAAACCGACGAGATCGCGTGCTTCATAAAATCCGACTAGATTGCGAATCCACGGAAACGTCGCGATATCGGCGATGCTGTACTCATTCCCCGAAATCCAGTCGCGGCCGGCGAGGTGTTTGTCGAGGACTGCGAGCAGGCGTTTCGCTTCGGCGACGTAGCGATCGCGCGGACGCTTGTCCTCGTATTCCTTGCCGGCAAATTTATTGAAGAATCCGACCTGGCCGAACATCGGGCCGACACCGCCCATCTGGAACATCAGCCATTGAATGGCTTCGTAGCGTTGCGCCGGGTCTGCCGGAACGAATTGGCCGCTTTTATCGGCGAGATAAATCAGAATCGCCCCGGATTCGAAAAGCGGCAGCGGTTGACCGTTCGGACCGTTCGGATCGATGATCGCGGGAATCTTATTGTTCGGATTCAACGACAGGAATTCGGGCGACATTTGATCGTTGGTATCGAATCGCACGAGATGCGGCTCGTAAGGCAGCCCTGTCTCTTCCAGCATGATCGACACCTTCACGCCATTGGGCGTCGGTAGCGAGTAAAGCTGAATGCGTTCGGGGTGTTGTGCTGGCCACTTCTGGGTGATCGGAAAATCGACTAAAGAAGTCATGCTGGTTCCAGAAGAAAAGAATTGCTCAATATAGCCGATGGTAATCAACAGCTCGCATCATTAGCTGGCCTGGGCGCTTGCAATTACTTCTATCCAAAGGTCCCGTTGTTTCGCCGACGCGCACTCGGGCCGACTGTCGTTGCACATGCAACTTTGTCGTCCAAACCCAAACACATCGGGTATCGAAGCAATTCAATCGCGCTTACAAAACCGCACGAATCAACTACACGCGCAATTGTAAAAACCACAGCGAAGACAAGCAGTTAGCGCACACCACCGTCACGACTCACCGCCCAGGCAACCGCAAACAAAGACAAACTAAAAAATTGGCTTGCTTATTGCATTACACAAAACGTAGTCCACGCCGTGTCGATCAACTCAACCGTTGAATTGCTGCTGCCATGAAAACCGTCCCTTTCGCCACGCTTACCGTCCTTGCCGCACTCGCCGGCGCGCTGATACCCGGCCTCTCGACTGCCCGTCCGCTCGAAGGCCAGCTCGACTGCCAATCCAGCGCGCATCGCTTCATCGCGCCACTGCGCGACGACCGCTCGATCGACGCTTCGCCGATGCGCGTCGAAGCCAACTCGGTCAACGCGTTCAAGCCGACTCAAGGCAGCGAACTCACGGCCTACGGGTTTCGCGTATATGCCGTGCTCGGCTACGAACAGGGCGATGCCATGTTCAAGCAGGGCAACGGCCGTCCGATCAACGACTCGGCTTACGGCGTCGTCGTGCTCGGCGCGAAAGATACGGTCGAGGATCGCGTGCGCGAATCCGGCAGCAACGCAATCGTCCATGAAGTCGTGCCGATGATGATGACCGTCGTCTTCTGCGATGGCAGCAACATGCGCAACGCCGCGCGCACGGTGGCGACGGAAGCATCGAGTAATCGTTGAAACGTCTTTGAAAGCGCTCGCTGAAAAGCGCCGCGCTTGTCTCCGCATTCGTCGATAATGTTCTTCCAATCGCGCGATGCACTCACAAGGGTGCGCGCGCACCACAACAGGAGAACGCCGACATGTCCGACGCAGTGAATCAGCAGAAGCGCATTGCCATCGTCACCGGAGCAGGGAGCGGCATCGGCCGTGCGGCGGCGCTTGCTCTACTCGGCGACGGCTGGTCGGTCGTGCTCGCGGGCCGACGCGCTGCGCCGCTCGAAGCGGTCATCGGCGAAGCCGACGCAAGCGAACGCGCGCTTGCCGTTCCGACGGATGTCTCCGATCCGCAATCGGTCGAAAAGCTCTTTGCGGCGGCGGTCGAGCGCTTCGGACGCGTCGATTTGCTGTTCAACAACGCGGGCGTGAGCAATCCGCCGGGACCGTTCGAAGAATGGACGCCCGAGCAATGGCAAGGCGTGGTGAACGTCAATCTGAACGGCATGTTCTATTGCCTGCAACAGGCGTTCCGGACGATGCGCGCGCAAACACCGCGAGGCGGCCGCATCATCAACAACGGTTCCATTTCGGCGAGCGCACCGCGTCCGAATTCGGCCGCCTACACGGCGACCAAGCACGCGGTCGGTGGACTGACGAAATCCGCATCGCTCGATGGCCGCAAGTACGACATCGCGGTCGGTCAAGTGGATGTCGGCAACGCACTGACGGATCTGTCCGAGCGCATGTCGCGCGGCGTGCCGCAGGCGAACGGCGAGACCGCCATCGAACCGATGATGGACGTGAAGATTGTCGGCCAATCGGTGCTTTACATGGCGAATCTGCCGCTCGAAGCCAACGTACTGTTCCATACCGTGATGGCGACCAAGATGCCGTTCGTCGGTCGCGGCTGATTCAGTCGAACGCGCCTTTCATGTGGTGCGATACCAGACGCGAATGCCCGAGTACCAATGGCTGACGCTGGTATCGTCGCCCGCGCCGAACGTCGAGAGGCTCTCGACGTTCAGTACATCCACACCGTTTTCCTTGATCCACCGGTTCGCGCGCTCGACCAGCGTCGCACCGTTCTCATACACGTTGCCTTTGATCAGGTGATGCTGCACGACTTGCCGCTCGAAGTCTTCGTAGGCGATTTTTGCCATCGCTCGTCTCCTGTTTTTCCACGTTGATTGCTGCGGCGCAACCAGTGCGCTGCATGACGCGTCCTGCCGATTCGAGCATCATATGGCCTGAACGACGCCGCGCGCGGAGCGGTTTACCCGCGGTCGCACGACCGTGCGCGAGCGACAAAAGACGCCAGCCAACGAGCGTCCGGGCACGAGACACCCAGGAGAGCACGCATGGACATGCGGCAACGCGAGCACATCGAGGCAGTCGTCGCGGCGACGACGCGCGCGCAGGTTCTGGCGCCTGCGCGCACGCAGGAAAGCATCATTCAGACTTCATGGCGTCGTTGCGTTCATCAATACGGGCTCGATCCGTCGCGCATGCAGGAAGCGCGCATCCTGACGCAGACGCGCTTGCGAGAGCATCAGCAACGGATCGACGATTTCGCACGCATCGCTCGACATGGACTGGAAACACTTTACGAGCAGGTCGCGGGGATGGGTTACGTCGTGCTGCTGACGGACGCGCTCGGCGTGACGGTCGATTACATTGGCGACGCGAACGCCGATACGGCCTTGCGTCGTGCCGGGCTCTATCTCGGCGCGGAATGGAGCGAGGACGGCGCGGGCACGTGTGCGGTCGGCACTGCGCTCGCGACGGGGCAGGCGCTGACCGTGCATCAGATCGATCACTTCGACGCCACGCATATTCCGCTGACTTGCACGGCCGCGCCGCTCTTCGATTCGCGCGGCGCGCTCACCGCGATCCTCGACATCTCCGCGCTGACTTCACCGCAAGCGCGCGACAGCCAGAACCTCGCGCTGCAACTCGTGCGCATCTACGTGCGGCATATCGAGAACGCGATTTTTCTGCGCACGCATAGGCAGGACTGGATTCTCAAGCTCAACACATCGCCCGAATTCGTCGATGTCGATCCTGAATATCTGATCGCGCTCGATGAGGGCGGGCGCATCGTCGGACATAACCGGCGCGCGCACGAAATGCTGGCGGCCGAGATCGGGAAGCCTATCGCGCCGGGAGAAACGGCGGCGTCGCTTCTCGGCATGCGTTTCGATGCGCTCTTCGAAGCGCGTCTGGAAGATTTGAGCCGTTTCGTCTATTCGCGGCCGAGCGAACTGCGCGCGCTGCCGCTTGCGCGCAGCGGCGCGCTGCTTTATCTGAGCGTGATGCCGCCCGCGCCATGTTTCGCGCCATCGACGCAAGAAAAATCCGCAGGCGCGCCCGGCATTCCCGCGCCGCTGGCCGCCCTCGGCCGCGGCGATCCCGCGCTTGCGCGGCAACTCGAACGCGCCGCCAAACTCGTCGATTCGCCGATCAATCTGCTCGTGAACGGCGAAACCGGCAGCGGCAAGGAATTCTTCGCGAAGGCGCTGCATCGCGCGAGTGCGCGGCGCGCGGGTCCGTTCGTCGCGGTGAACTGCGCGGCGATACCGGAGACGCTCATCGAAAGCGAATTGTTCGGGCATCTGCCGAACAGCTTTTCCGGCGCGGGTCCAAAAGCAAAGCGCGGCCTGATTCAGGAAGCCGATGGCGGCACGCTTTTCCTCGATGAAATCGGCGACATGCCGCGCGAGTTGCAATCTCGTCTCTTGCGCGTGCTGGCCGAAGGCGAAGTTCTGGCGATAGGCGCGTCGCGTCCGGTTTCCGTGGACGTGCGCGTAATTTCCGCGACGCATCATTCGCTCGACGCGCTGATGCAGGACGGCCGCTTTCGCGAAGACCTGTACTACCGTCTGAACGGCGCGCGCTTCGCGTTGCCGCCGCTGCGCGAACGATCCGATCTCGACTGGCTGATCCGCAAGTTCCTCGATGCCGATACCGCGCATGGTCCCGTCGCGTTGTCGCCGGCGGCGCGGGTTTGTTTGCATCGGCATGAGTGGCCGGGAAATCTGCGCGAGCTCAACAACGTGCTGCGCTACGCGCGCGCGGTGTGCGCGGATGGCGTGATCGAGGTGGCCGATCTGCCGGATGGATTCGTCGAATCGACCGCGCACGACGCCGCGCCGCAACCGCCGCATGCACATGTGGCCGACGAAGCGTTCGATACACATCGCCTGCCGCCCGAAGGCATGTTGCTGATGCAGTATCTGCGCGCGGCGAGCTGGAACCTGAGCGCCGTGGCTCGGCAGATCGGCGTGAGCCGCATGACGCTGTATCGGCGCATGGCGCGCTATGGCATTCGTTCGCCGAATCAACGTGACGCGGGCGAACGTTGAGCATCCGCATTTCGCGATACGCCTGTCCTCCATGAGACACCTGCCGCTGTGACACCTGTCACGGCGGCAGGTGTGCAACGTGCACTACCTCTCGTAAAACACCCGTTATTTCCGGGTAATCCCTCGCTATTCCAATTGGCATAGCGCTTGCCTTTACTCGCCTCACAACCATTCCAACGCCCGACGAAGCGTCTTTCTTTCGGCCAGGGTCAACGGAGACACCAGCATGCGTGACAGCGTCGAGCCGCTCGTCGGCATCATCGCCAATCCGGTTTCGGCGCGCGACATCCGGCGCGTGATCGCCAACGCGAACAGCCTGCAACTCGCGGATCGCGTGAATATCGTGCTGCGGCTCTTGTCGTCGCTTGCGGCGTGCGGCGTCGAGCGCGTCCTGATGATGCCGGATCGCGAAGGGCTCAAGGTCATGCTCGCGCGTCATCTCGCGCGCAAGCATGGGCACGACGCGGATCTCGCGAGCGTCGAATTCCTCGATATGCCCGTGACCGCGCGGGTCGACGACACCTTTCGCGCGGCGCGCATGATGCAGGACGCGGGCGCGGCGGCGCTCATCGTGCTGGGCGGCGACGGCACGCATCGCGCGGTGGTGCGCGAGTGCGGCGCGGTGCCGCTCGCGGGTTTATCGACGGGCACGAACAACGCCTACCCGGAAATGCGCGAGCCGACCATCTCCGGGCTCGCCACGGGTCTTTACGCCACCGGCCGCATTCCGGCCGCGCAGGCGCTCATGTCGAACAAGCGCCTCGACATCGACATACGCGATCAGAACGGCGCCGTGCGCCATGACATCGCGCTCGTCGATGCCGTCATCTCGCACGAAAAATTCGTCGGCGCACGCGCGCTCTGGAAGATCGACACGCTCGCGGCCGTCTACGTGTCTTATGCCGATCCGCAGGCCATCGGCATGTCGGCCATCGCGGGCTTGCTCGAACCAATCGGCCGTCACGAGCCGGGCGGCCTCGCCGTCGAACTGGCCGCATCCGGCAAGGGCGAATTCGAACTTTGCGCGCCCATTGCGCCGGGCTTGATGGAGCGCGTGCCGATCGCAAGCTGGCAGCGCCTGGCCGATGGCGTGCCGCAACGCGTCAAGCAGCGCGCGGGCATCGTCGCGCTGGACGGCGAGCGCGAGCTTGCTTTCGGCCCCGGCGACGAAGTGACCATCACCTTGCGTGAGAACGCGTTTCGCAGCATCGATGTCGCCGCGTGCATGCGCTATGCCGCGCGCGCCGGACTCATGCGCTTATCCGGCAACACTGCCAGCACCGTCGTTTAACCCGATCGAAGGAGACAGACATGACATCGTCGCAAACCCCGCAGCATGCGGGAGGCTTGCCGTTATCGAAGGAAGAACTGCTGAGTGTCTACCGCAAGATGCGCACGATCCGCGATTTCGAAGAGCGTCTGCACGTCGATTTCGGTCGCGGCGACATCCCCGGTTTCGTCCATCTCTATGCGGGCGAAGAGGCGGCGGGCGTCGGCATCATGCATCACCTGAACGACGGCGACCGCATTGCGAGCACGCATCGCGGACATGGGCACTGCATCGCGAAAGGCGTCGATCCCGTCGCGATGATGAAAGAGATCTACGGCAGAAAGGGCGGCTCGTGCAACGGCAAGGGCGGCTCCATGCATATCGCCGACCTGTCCAAAGGGATGATGGGCGCGAACGGCATTCTCGGTGCGGGCGCGCCATTGATCTGCGGCGCGGCGCTCGCGGCGAAGTTTCGCGGCAAGGGCGAAGTGGGCATCACCTTCGCGGGCGATGGCGCGTCGAACCAAGGCACCTTTCTCGAAAGCCTGAATCTCGCGGCGGTGTGGAATCTGCCGGTGATCTTCGTGATCGAGAACAACGGCTACGCGGAATCGACCGCGCGCGATTACGGCACGGCGGTGGATAGCTACGTGGATCGCGCGGCGGGCTTCGGCATTCCCGGCGTGACGGTGGATGGCACCGACTTCTTCGCGGTGCACGAAGCAGCGGGCGAAGTGATCCGCCGAGCGCGTGAAGGCGGCGGCCCGGCGCTGCTCGAATGCAAGATGATCCGCTTCTACGGCCACTTCGAAGGCGATGCGCAGACGTACCGCGCGCCCGGCGAACTCGACGATATCCGCTCGAACAAGGATTGCCTGAAGAAGTTCGCGAATGCCGTGACGCAAGCCGACGTGATCTCTCCCGGCGAACTCGATGCCATCGACCGCGAAGTCGCCGCGCTGATCGACCGCGCCGTGCAGGAAGCGAAGGACGCGCCACTGCCGGCCGCGGCCGACCTGCTCACCGACGTGTACGTGAAGTATTGATCGCCCATTCAAAACACTTAGCGAGACAAATCATCATGGCCCGAAAACTGAGCATGAAGATGGCGATCAACGAAGCCATCGACCAGGAAATGACCCGCGATCCGAGCGTGATTCTGCTTGGCGAGGATATCGTCGGCGGCGCCGGCGCGGACGGCGAGAAAGACGCGTGGGGCGGCGTGCTGGGCGTCACGAAAGGACTGTACGCCAAGCACGGCGACCGGCTGCTCGACACGCCGCTCTCCGAATCGGCGTACGTGGGCGCGGCAATCGGCGCGGCGGCGTGCGGCATGCGGCCGATCGCGGAATTGATGTTCATCGACTTCATGGGCGTGTGTTTCGACCAGATCTTCAATCAGGCCGCCAAGTTCCGCTACATGTTCGGCGGCAAGGCCGAAACGCCCGTCGTGATTCGCGCGATGGTCGGCGCGGGCTTTCGCGCGGCCGCTCAGCATAGCCAGATGCTGACGCCGCTTTTCACGCATATTCCCGGTCTCAAGGTCGTCTGTCCGTCCACGCCTTACGACACCAAGGGTCTCTTGATTCAGGCGATTCGCGACAACGACCCGGTCATCTTCTGCGAGCACAAGAACCTCTACGGTTTCGAAGGCGAAGTGCCCGAGAACTCGTATGCCATTCCGTTCGGCGAGGCCAACATCGTGCGCGACGGCAAGGATGTGTCCATCGTCACTTACGGGTTGATGGTGCACCGCGCGCTGGAGGCGGCCGCGACGCTCGCGAAGGAAGGCATCGAAGCCGAGATCGTCGATCTGCGCTCGCTGTCGCCGCTCGATATGGACACCGTGCTCGAAACGGTCGAGAACACGGGAAGGCTCGTCGTCGTCGATGAAGCGAGTCCGCGCTGCAACATCGCCACGGATATCTCGGCGCAAGTCGCGCAGCGAGCGTTCGGCGCGCTGAAAGCGGCCATCGAAATGGTCGCGCCGCCGCACACCCCCGTGCCGTTCTCGCCGACGCTTGAAGATCTGTACATTCCGAGCGCTGCGCAAATCGCCGATGCCGCGCGTAAAACGATGAAGGGAGGAAAGCACTGATGCCCGCAATCACACCTATTGTCATGCCCAAATGGGGCTTGTCGATGAAGGAAGGCACGGTAAACGAGTGGCTCGTGGAAGAGGGCGCGCAGATCGCCGTCGGCATGCCGATTCTCGATGTCGAAACCGACAAGATCGCCAACGCGGTGGAAGCGCCCGACGCGGGTACGTTGCGCCGCAGGGTTGCGTCGGCGGGCGACACGCTGCCGGTGAAAGCGCTCCTCGGCGTGCTTGCGCCGGCCGAGGTTAGCGACGCCGATATCGACGCCTATGTGTCGTCCTACGAAACGCCGCCGGACGAGGAAGGCGAGGGCGACGAAGCGGCGTCGGCATATCACTTCGTCGATGTCGACGGCATTCGCGTGCGCTATGCCGCGCGCGGCGGCGACGATGCGGGCAAGTCCGCGGTGCTGTTCATCCACGGCTTCGGCGGCGATCTCGACAACTGGCTCTTCAATCTCGACGCGCTCGCCGAACACAATCGCGTGTTCGCGCTCGATTTGCCGGGCCACGGGCAATCGACGCCTAAGGTGCCGGGCACGACGCTCGCGGATCTCGCGCGCTTCGTCGCGCACTTCATGGACGCGGTGAATATCGAAAAGGCGCATCTCGTCGGGCACTCCATGGGCGGCGGCATCGCCGCGCAACTCGCCGTCGATGCGCCCGCGCGCGTGCAGTCGGTCGCGCTCGTGTCGCCCTCCGGTTTCGGCGATGAAGTGAACAACGCGTACACCGAGGGTTTCGTGAGCGCACAATCGCGTCGCGAGCTGAAGCCAGTGGTCGAGCTGCTGTTCGCCAATCCGGAGCTCGTCAGCCGCCAAATGCTCGACGACTTGCTCAAGTACAAGCGTCTGGATGGCGTGAGCGAAGCACTGACTGCGCTCGGTGGCGCGCTCTTCGGCGGTGGCAGCCAGAGCGGTCAGCCCGGAAGAAAGCTCGAGGAAAGCGGCAAGCCGGTGCTCGTGATCTGGGGCGCGAAAGACCAGATCATCCCGGCGGCGCATGCCGAAAACGCGCCGAAGCATGCGACCGTGCGCGTATTCGACGATGCCGGGCACATGAGCCAGATGGAGAAAGCCAACGAGGTCAACGCGTTGTTGAAGGAGCATGTGGGCAAGGGCGTCTGATCGCGCGCAGGGTCGAGGCAACGCGCCGTCGAGGCGGCGCGTTCTCAGCCGCGCGCCCGCTTCTTCGCTACTATGTGCGATGTCGCTGTCACCGCGCGTCCTGACATCCACTCCATGCCCTTCGAATTGCTCGATTTCGAAACGCTGCCCGGCGATCCGCTGCAAGCCGAGGAAGCGCTGCTCGACCGCGCGAAAGCGGGCGATGCGGTGGCGCATCTGTGGGAAGCGCCGCGCTCGCTGATCGTGCCGCGCAGTTATCAGCGTTATGCGCCTTTGGCCGATGCTCGCGATGAATTCGCGCGACGCGGCTGTCCCGTCTGGCTGCGTTTGTCGGGCGGCGGGCTGGTTCCACAAGGTCCCGGCATTCTCAATCTGAGTCTCGCGTATCCCGTGCACGCGCCGATGGGCGCGCTTGCCGAGCCGGTCTATCTGCATCTGTGCGGCATCATCGCGGATGCGCTCAACACCCTCGGCGTGCTCACGCACTGGCAAACGGTCGAAGGCTCGTTCTGCGATGGCCGCTTCAATCTCGCCTGGGGTCCCGGCCACGATGCGCGCAAGATAGCCGGCACGGCGCAATACTGGCGGCGCGTGTCGTCGTCCCTCGACGAGCAACCGCGCCATGCCGTGCTAGCTCACGCCGTTCTGCTCGTCGATGCCGATCCCATCGAGATCAACGAGCGCGCCAATGCGTTCGAGGCGCTCATCGGCAGCGGGCGGCGCTATGAAGAGATGAAAGTGGTGACCGTGGCGCAAGCGCTCGCCTACGAAGGTTTCGGCATGCCGCCCGGGCTGCGCGAGCGCGTGCGAAATGCCATCGCGGCGCGCGTCGTGGCCGCCGATTTGCCGCAAGCTCCTCTCTAACGCAGCGCTCATCGACCATCGAGGTCATCATGCCGTTCAGACTCGCTTCGAACGGTTTCTTTTTTGCGCTGTGGGTGGCGGTGTGCGCCGCCGCGCCCGAGTTTCTCTGGCAAGGGCTGTTCTCGCTCTTCGGACATTTCTCCTTCAGGGATGCCGCCGCCGCGTTGCTCATCGGCGCGATTCTCGCGTTCTTCGTCGAGCCGCTGCTGGAGCGTTTGCGCGGGTTGCAGGGACACGTGCATCGCGCGGAGAAATCGCCCGCTTTCGCCGCTTGCGAGGCGTTGAGCTTCGCGGTCGTCGCGGTGTGCGTGCACGAAGCGATCACCGTGTATGTAGCGGCGAGCCATTCGAACGAACAGGCCAGCGAGAACCTCGCGAAGGCGGTGGGACAGGCGCTGCAATGGGCGGCGATCCCGTTCGTCATCACGATTGCGTGGATGTCGGCGCGCGGGGCAGTCTGGATGATGTGGACCGCAGCCGGGCTCGCCGTGATCTTCAGCTATCTGACCGGCGTGCTCTTCGAATGGCAGACGCACGTGCTGGTCACGAGCGTGATTCCGGCGATTCTCGCGCTGATCTCGGGATGCATCATCGTGCGCGAACAGTGGGATGCGGACACGTTTCGCCGCTGCGCACGGGCACTCGCGGTGATCGCGCTTGCGTGGCTCGTGCTCTCGGGCGCGGTGCAATGCGTGCTATGGCTCGCGCACGTGCAGTCGTTTCGCCTTTACGACACAGCCGAATTCTTCAGCGATCTGCGGTTTTATATCGGCTGGGTGACCGGACTGCTCGTGGCGCCGGGAATCGTGGCGCCGGCACTGGCGCGCCCCGACGATGATCAATGGAAACCGCGTCTCTGAGCTGCGATGCCTTCGTAAAAAAAGCGCCGCTGAGGAAGGCTCAAGCGGCGCGTGTCGATGTCAGCTCGAAGGCGGAGGAGGCGGTGGCATGCCCGGCGGAGGTGGCGGTGGCGGCGCGTAATACGCCGCGCCGTTCGGTGGCGCCGTGCGCAACGGACCTGCGACCGGAACACGATCGCCCGCTGCGTACATGCACTGCAGATACGCGTAGTCGTAGCGGCGCTGCACGCCGTAGCCCGACGTTTGCGCCGCACCCATGCCGACCGCGCTGCCGGTCAACAATCCCGCGCCTGCGCCGATAGCCGCACCCGTGCCGCCGCCGAACGCCGCGCCCGCTGCCGCGCCGATGGCGGTCCCAACCACGGCACTCCCCACCGCGCTGTTCGTCGCGGCCTGATCTGCGGTGACGCCGCCCGTTTGCTGAAACGCGAACTGACGGCACGACGCGTCGTCCGCGCGGAACTGGTCGAAGGTCTTGCCGGTGCCGGGCAGCGCCATCACGCTGGGTCCGGTCGGCATGACCGTGCACGCGGACAGACCCAAGCCTGAGAGCGCGAGAAAAATAACGAGCCTGCGAGTATTCATAAAAGCCAGCTTCGATTCAATTCGATGGCGGCGGGGGTTGCGCCGGAACTTCGCGCCATCCACCGGGACACTGCTTGACATACGGGTAGTACGTGCGCGATCCCTCGCAGTAATACCAGGTGCCGCCCGACTGAGCCTGAGCCTGTGATTGGTCGGGCTGCCCTTGCTCGACATAAGTGGTCGGCGCGGCGGGCGCCGGAACGATGACCTGCGGCGGCGCATAGTAGTACGGCACGGGCGCGACCGGATACGGGTAGTACAGCGGCCCGCCGATAAACACGCCGACGTGACCGCCCGCGTGCGCCGTGGCGGCGAAACCCGCCGCGGCAAGCGCCGACAACGCGATGAGAGCCTTCACGCGATTCACGACATTTCTCCAAAAATTATCGCCTGACCCGTTACCGTACAGCATGGAGAATTCCTGCCCGGACCGCGTTTGGCGTATTTTTCTACGCTATTCCAGTTGCGGAGGAAATTCAATTACGGCTCTCCCGATGAATCTTTCGGCGCGTTACCCCGTAACAAGTTGCGGCATCGATCAGGCGCGAAGGATGGTCACGCCTGCTTGTTCGATGGGATCGGTGAGACGTGCATCCGTCGCACTTTCGACGATGACCGTCTGTGCAAGCTCGATATCGCCGATACGGTATGGCGATGCCGCGTTGAGCTTGGCGGCAGACGCGAGCACGACGGTCTCCGCCGCGCGCGCCGCGAGCGCGCGCTTGATATGCGCTTCCTCGAAATCGCCGGTGGTCAGCCCGGCAGTGGGATGAACGCCCGTGACGCCCATGAAATACAGATCGGCGTGGATATGCGACATCGCTTCGACGGCCGCCGCGCCGACCGTGACGATGGAATGCTTGAAAAGCTTGCCGCCGATCAGCACGACTTCCACCGTCGCGTGTTCGGCGAGCGCGACGGCCACGCTCGGACTATGCGTGACGATCGTAACCGCGAGGCTCGCGGGAAGTTGTTGCACGAGCAAGGCCGAAGTCGTGCCGCCGTCGACGATAACGATTTGCCCCGGTTCGATCATCTCAACGGCGCGCCGCGCGATACGGCGCTTCGCCTCCGATTCCATTTCCTGCCGACGCGCAAACGGCGCCACGGCCGGAGAAGCGGGCAGGGCGCCGCCGTGCACGCGTTGCAGCAGACCTTCCGCAGCCAACTCGCGTAGATCGCGGCGCACCGTGTCTTCCGACACGCCGAAGCTCGCGCTCAACTCGCTGGCGAGCACCTGACCGTCGCGCGAGAGGGCGTCGAGGATTGTTTTCTTGCGTTGACTCGTGAGCATGATCGTTGCACGAATTTGCTTGTAATTGCACGAAACTGCACGTTACCATGGAAGCCACCACCACGCCATGGAAGACTGCAATGACTGAGACCAAGGAACGAGTACGCGTGCTCGATACCGCTGTTTTATCCGACGACTGGTACGTGCTGAGAAAGGTGACTTTCGACTTTCTGCGCCGCGACGGCACGTGGCAGCGTCAGAGCCGTGAGACCTACGATCGCGGCAACGGCGCGACCATCTTGCTGCGTAACCGGCATAACGGCCACGTGCTCCTGACGCGCCAATTTCGCATGCCGGCTTTCGTCAACGGCCACGACGGCATGTTGATCGAAGCGCCTGGTGGCCTGCTCGACAACTCGACGCCGGAAGAACGCATCCGCGCCGAAGTCGAGGAGGAAACCGGGTATCGCGTGCAGCACGTCGAAAAGATCTTCGAGGCGTTCATGAGCCCCGGATCGGTGACGGAGAAACTCTACTTCTATCTCGGCGAATACGACGGCTCCATGCGCGTCAGTGACGGCGGCGGCGTGGAGGACGAAGGCGAGGAAATCGAAGTGATCGAGGTGCCGTTGGAGAAAGCGCTGGCCATGATCGACAGCGGAGAAATCGCCGACGGCAAGACCATCATGCTGCTGCAATACGCCGCGCTGAAAGAGCGCCGCGATCAGGCGAGCAGCGAGACGGCCTTTACCTGCGCCCAGACCCGCACGCCCGCGACAAACCCTAGCCGGTCCAGCGAATAACGCGTGATGCGCGCGAGGAGCGGCGAGCCGTCCACGTCGAGGCGCACGACGACTTGCGCGGGGTCGGCATCGTCGGCGATGTCGAACACGACTGCGGGCAGCAGATTGAGAACGCTGCTCGACGTGTGCGGTTCATTGCCGGCGATCAGGCTTACGTCGCGCGCTTTCACGGCGACACGCATCGCGCGGCCTCGTTCGACTGGCGCATGCACGACGGTGAGCGAGGCGCGGCCGCCCGGCAGCGCGAGCGACAGCAAACCATAACGCGCATCGTGATCGGCGACGATGCCTTCCAGCACCACCGATGCATCGTCGGCGAGCGCGAGCGGCAGATCGAGCCGCGCGAGCGTATCGGCAATTGCGCCGCTCGCCAGCGCGCGGCCGGCTTCGAGCAGAACGAGGTGATCCGCGAGGCGCGCGACTTCCTCGGGCGCGTGGGTCACATACAGCACGGGGATATCGAGTTCGTCGTGCAGACGTTCGAGATACGGCAGGATTTCGAGCTTGCGTTTCTGATCGAGCGCGGCGAGCGGTTCGTCGAGAAGCAAGAGACGCGGACTCGTCAACAGCGCCCGCGCAATGCCCACGCGCTGGCGTTCGCCGCCCGACAATCCGCCCGGATCGCGCTCCAGCAGATGCCCGATGCCAAGCAGTTCCGCCGCCTGTTCCAGGTCGACGCGTCGCTCGCTTCCCGCCACGCGATCGAGCCCATAGCGAAGATTCTTGCGCACGCTCAAGTGCGCGAAAAGACTGGCTTCCTGAAAAACGTAGCCGAGCGGACGCTTGTGCGTCGGCAGAAAAACGTTGCGGTCGGTATCGAGCCACACTTCGCCATTGACGACGAGCCTTCCCGCGCGCGGCCGTGCGAGTCCCGCGAGACAGCGCAGCAGCGTGGTCTTGCCGGAACCCGAATGGCCGAAGAGCGCGGTCACGCCGCGTCCCGGCAAGCGCAGATCGACATCGAGCGTGAAGCGGCCTTGTTCGATGAGAAAGCGCGCCTCGATGGCCTGACCGGTCGATGAGATTTCAGGCATGCACCGCCGCCGATCGACGGCTCGAATAGAGCAGCAACAGCACGATGAACGAGAACAGCACCATGCCGCCCGCGAGCCAGTGCGCCTGCGTGTATTCGAGCGCTTCGACGTGATCGAAGATCTGCACGGAAACCACGCGCGTGCGCCCGGGAATATTGCCGCCTATCATCAGCACGACGCCGAATTCGCCGACCGTGTGCGCAAAACCGAGGATCGTCGCGGTGACGATGCCCGGCCGCGCAAGCGGCAACACGACAGTGAAGAACGTGTCCCACGGTCCCGCGCGCAAGGTTGCGGCGGCTTCGAGCGGACGGCTGCCGATGGCTTCGAACGCGTTCTGCAGTGGCTGCACGACGAACGGCATCGAATAGATGACCGAGCCGATTACGAGCCCCGCGAACGTGAAGGGCAAGAGGCCGATGCCCGACGCCTGAGTGAGCTTGCCGACGTAACCGTTCGGCCCCATCAGCACGAGCAGATAAAAGCCGATGACGGTAGGCGGCAGCACGAGCGGCAACGCCACCACCGCGCCGACGACACCCTTTGCTCGCGAGCGCGTGCGCGATAGCCACCACGCGACAGGCGTGCCGATGACGAGCAGAAGCGCCGTCGCCAGCGACGCCAGTTCGAGCGTCAGCGTGATGGCCTGGAGATCGGCGCTATCGAGCGGCATCGCGAACAATCAGAGCTGATAGCCGAACGAGCGGATCACCTCGGCGGCCTTCGGTCCCTTGAGGTAATCCTCGAACTGCTTCGCGACCGGATTGTCCTTGCCCTTGTTGAGAATGACCGCGTCTTGCTTGATCGGCTCGTGCAGCGATTCCGGCACGATCCACGCCGAACCGCTCGTGATCTTGCCGTTCTTGTAGATCTGCGAGAGTGCGACGAAGCCGAGTTCGGCATTGCCCGTCGCGATGAACTGCTGCGCTTGCGAGATGCTCTGCCCTTCGACGATCTTCGATGCCACCGCCTGCGTGAGCCCGAGCTTGTCGAGCGTCTGCGTGGCGGCAAGTCCGTACGGCGCGGCTTTCGGATTGGCGATCGCCAGATGCGTGAACTGGTTCTTCTTCAGCACTTCGCCTTTGTCGTCGACGTAACCTTCCTTCGCCGACCACAACGCGAGCGCCCCGGTCGCGTAAGTGAAGCGGCTTCCCGGCACCGTCATGCCTTCGCTTTCGAGCTTGGCGGGCGTGGTGTCGTCGGCGGCGAGGAATACTTCGAAGGGCGCGCCGTTCTTGATCTGCGCATAGAACTGACCCGTCGCGCCGAACGAAGCGACGACCTTGTTGCCGGTATCCTTTTCGAAGTCCGCTGCAATGGCCTGCACGGGCGCCGTGAAATTGGCCGCCACGGCAATCTGCACTTCGCCTGCAAACGCCGACGAAGCGGCGAAGCCCACCGCCAACGAAAGCAAAGTGCGCAACAAACGAGTCTTCACGTAAAGCTCCTTGGGTTCTGTTTTATTGGCTGCACCGGATTGCGCGCTGCTGGTCTTGGATCTTCGCGCGGTCATGGAATCCGGCGAGCACCGTAATATATACGACTATATTGCGTTCGGGCATGCTCGCTGCATCACATGACGAGTATGGGTCTCCTCGGATGATTTCGTGTGAGTGAGACTCATGAAAATCGATTGACCGCCGCCGCGATGTTCGCCGAAACTTTGCAAATCATCCGCCTGGAACTGAGCACGGCTCAACTTTCGGTGGCAAGCATAAGGAGACAAGGACATGTCCGACGCCATGAATCTGCAACGCATCAAGCTCTCGGTGACGGGACACGTCGCCCGCGTGACGCTGGATCGCGCCGATGTACGCAACGCCTTCGACGACGCGACCATCGTCGAACTGACTGCCGCCTTTCGCGCGCTCAACGACGACACGAGCGTGCGCGTCATCGTGCTCGCGGCGAACGGCCCGGCCTTTTGCGCGGGCGCCGACCTCAACTATATGAAGCGCATGGCCGGTTATTCGGAGGCGGAAAACCGCGCGGACGCGCTCCGGCTTGCGACCATGCTCAACACCATCTACACGAGCGCGAAGCCGGTGATCGCCAGCGTGCAGGGCGATGCCTACGCGGGCGGCATGGGCCTCGTCGCCGCGTGCGATATCGCGGTGAGCGCGGACAGCGCGAACTTCTGCCTATCGGAGGCGAAGCTCGGGCTCATGCCCGCGACCATCGCGCCTTACGTCATTCGCGCGATGGGCGCGCGCGCCGCGCATCGCTACTTCGTGACGGCCGAGCGTTTCGATGCGACGGAAGCGCTGCGTATCGGCTTCGTGCATCAACTGACGACGAGCGGCGAGCTCGACCGAACCGTCGATGCAATGGCGAACAACATCGCGTCCAACAGCCCGAACGCCGTGGGCGAGTGCAAGCGGCTGGTGTCGGAACTCGCGGGCAAGGTCATCGACGATTCGTTGATCTCCGATACGGCCGAACGCATCGCGCGCATTCGGGCATCGGACGAAGGGCGCGAGGGCGTGCAGAGCTTCCTCGAAAAGCGCAAGCCGTCATGGCTCGGGTGACGCGATGATCACGCTGCATCATTGCGTGAGCGCGCGGTCGTTCCGGCCGCTTTGGGCGCTCGAGGAAATCGGCGTGCCGTACCAACTGAAGATGCTGCCGTTTCCGCCGCGTGTGGTGGCCCGCGAGTTCATGCAAGTGAACCCGCTCGGTACGATTCCGGCCTTCAATGACGACGCGCTTTTCATGACCGAATCGGCTGCGATTTGTCAGTATCTTGCGGCGCGTTATTCGCCCGGCGCGCTGGATGTCGCTTCGCACGAAGCGGACTTCGGCCGCTATCTCAACTTCCTGCACTTCGGCGAGGCGACGCTCACGTTTCCACAGACGCTCGTCTTGCGTTACACGTATCTGGAGCCGCCCGAGCGCCGGCAGCCGCAAGTCGCCGAGGATTACGCGAAGTGGTTTCATGCGCGTCTGCGCACGCTCGTGCCGCTGCTGGAGCGCGAGGCTTTTTTGTGCGCGGGGCGGTTCACGGCCGCGGATATCTCGGTTGGTTATGCGTTGATGCTCGCGGAGCATATCGGTTTGCACGAACGCTTCGCGGAGCCGATCGCCCGCTATTGGTCCCGATTGCGCGAACGCGATGGTTTCCAGCGAGCCATGCGCGCGCAAGGCGACGCGGCTGTCGCGCAGGGCGTGTCGCCCGATCCATCGCCGGATATGCGGCCGTTCGGCTCGCGCTAACAGCCTTCCGGCTCGACGCGTGAAGGCGGGCGCACGTCGTCCCTCCTTCACATCCCCCCATCCGCGGGGCTGTGCGGAACGCCATCGAACCTTAATCTGCTCATCAGGCGCTCACGTTTGCGAGCGCAAATCAGACAGACGAGGTAACTGGCGATGTACGTCTTCTCCTGGCTCTTATCGATGATCGTCGCGCTCGTGGCAACGGGCACGATTGTATTCGCGATGCCGCGCTCGGCCGCCGACGAACTCAGCGTAGCGACCGCGCCGCACACTTTCTTCAGCAGCGAATTGAATCGCATGACGACGATGCTGGCGTCGTGCGTGACAGACGCAGACTGACACTAATCGAGGCGCGCCGCACGATGCAAAGGCGCTCCCGGTTAGCGGTTTCGAATCAGCACGTTGCACTGATTTCCATAACGATATCCACAGGCTTGTGCAGAAGATCTGTGGACAACCAGGGCCGGGGGCGCCCTGGAAACGAAAACCCCAACCGGCGCACGGGGAGCGCTGGGGAGACCACATACGATGAGACGCGAAGGCGTCCAGGCGAGCGGGGCCAATAGGTTCGATGTTCGATGCGAACGAAAATTCACCGCGCGGAAAAGCGCAGGGGAGACCAACAGTCAATGCGGGGAACGAGGCGCGCGGGGGTGCGCTTCGGTGGTGAGACGTGCGTAAGCGCCGCAAGCGGGCGAAAAAAAAGCCCGCTGCATTGAGCGGGCTTGAATCCATATCGGTTGAGACATGGAGGAGACAAGGCTTAGTATAAACCCTTACCCATCCAAGTCAAGCGTCAAACCAAAAAATTTGCGCTGGGGAAGGGCATCGTCAAGCAAGTCTGCTTCGGTCATTGCTTGCCGAGACTGTGGTAGTACGCCGCGAGATTGGCGATATCCGCCTCGGACAGGGGTTTCGCGACCATCGACATCATTTCGTTCTGGCGCGCGCCCGTGTGAAAGTCGGTCAGCGCCTTCACGAGATACTCCTCCGTCTGACCCGCGAGGTTGGGCGCTTCCGGCAGCTTCGACATGCCGTCGAGCCCGTGGCACGCCTGACACTGTGCCGCCTTCGCGCGCCCCGCCTTGATATCGCCCGCTGCGATCGCGACGCTGGATACCGCCAGCATCAGGCTCGCCACCACGGCTGTCTGCGCCGGCCGCATCACTTCGACCCCGAATACGAAATACGATAGATGGCGCCGGCATAGTCGTCGGATACCAGCAGCGAGCCGTCCTGCAATACCTGGACATCGACCGGGCGTCCCATGTACTCGCCGCTCGAAGTGAGCCAGCCATCCGCGAAGACTTCCGGTTCGCCCGCCGTGCCGTCGTCCTTGACGGGCACGTACATGATGCGTGCGCCGATGGGCTTCGTGCGATTCCACGAACCGTGTTCCGCGACGAAGATGCCGCCCTGGTACTTGTCCGGGAACGTCTTCGCGTTATAGAACGACATACCGAGGTCGGCCGCGTGCGCCGCGAATTCGACTTGCGGATACACCAGGTTCGCCGGCGGATTCTGATCCTTGTAGTCGACGGTCCGCACCTTGCCGCCGCCGTACCACGGGAAGCCGAAGTTCTCGCCCGCCTTGGTCGCGCGGTTCAGTTCGCCCGGAGGAATGTCGTCGCCCATGCCGTCGACCTGGTTGTCGGTGAACCAGAGCGTCTTGTCCTTCGGATTGAAGTCGAGGCCGACCGAATTACGCACGCCGTGCGCGTAGGTTTCGCGGTTCTTGCCGTCTTGATCCAGACGGATGATGCCCGCGAGCCCGTTCTTATCGATATCGGCGAGTTTGTCTTTCGGCGGCACGTTCCACGGCTGGCCGAGCGCGATGTATAGCTTCTTGTCAGGCCCGATACGGCACGCGCGCGCGCCGTGATTGAAGCTCTCGAACGTCGCCGGGATCAGCTTGCCTTGCGGCACGACGACCGCCGCGGCCACGTCCGGCCCGCCGTCGCCGAAGAACTGGGCCGCCGGGAAACCGAGCACGCGATTCTGCTCGACCACGTAAAGCACGCCATCCGGCGAGAAGCAGACGCCGTTCGGCACCTTGAACGTGACCGACGAGGCGAATTGAACGACGTCATCCGCGACGCGCCTTTTGGTTCGATCCGTCACCTGCCATACGCGATTCTTGCGCGTGCCGACGAACACCACGCCCGTCGAAGGCTCGATAGCCATGTGCCGCGCTTCCGGCACGATTGCATACAGGTCGATCTTGAAGCCTGGCGGCAGTTTGATCTGCTTGAGATTTTCGCGCAGCGCGTCGGCGGTCTGACCGCCTTGCGGCACCTTTTCGGCCTGACTCGTGCCGGTCTGCTTGAAGTTGGACAGCGAATTGAGATTGTCTTGCGCGGCGTTCGCATACGGCAGGCAGGCGAGCATGGCGCCGACCGCCAACGGCAAAAGCTTGAGCGTTGCGTTCATCTGGTTGTCTCCTTGTTGTTACGGCTTATTGAACCTCACTGAACAACACGACTGATGACTCTCGCCGAAGGAGACGGCGTCACGCGAACCTCGACCAAGCACGCGTATCACGACGCCGCTGCCTACGGTAGCAACAATCTTAGAATACGAATCGCCCGCTGCAAGCAGCGAGCCGGCTTTTTTCACGCGCTGATAAAAAGCGTCGGCAGCTATTTCCTGCCATCGAAGAGAAAGACGTTGGCACGGTCGGGGCTCGGCAGCGCGACCAGCAGGCGCGGGCCGTCGAGCACGGCGGCGCCCTTGACGGTCGCGTCGGGCAGCGGGCAGGGCGCGGGGCCGAACGTCACCGAGACGTCGTAGGCGTTCGCGCCGTGACGCGGCGCCACCGTTCCCTTGAAGATGCAACCGGCGCTCGTCGTGCCGGCGGCGTAGCCATCGGCGGCGACGGTGATGCGCGTGGTCGTCGCGCCTCCGAGCGACATTCCGCGGCCGCTGTAGAGGCCGCCAGCGTTGGCGAGGCTCGGTCCGGTGTCGAGCATCGGCGCGGCGTTCACGTTGAAGGCGAGGCCCGCGCCGCCGTTTTTGCTTGCGACCGTGCCGCTTACGGCCGGCGCTTGCGCGAAGTTTGCGCTGAAGTTGGCGGCGGTGGCGGGCGCCCGGCCCACGCGATAGTCGAACGCCGAGGTGCTCGCGAACTTGCCGTCGCTCGTCTGCGTGCCGCCCGTGGCGATGGCGACGCCCGACAGGTTCGTGCCGCGCGTGTCGTTCGGAGTGCCGTAGAAGAGATACGCCGAGCCATCGAAGAGCACGAGCAGCGTGGCATCGGCCTGACCGTTGTCGATTGTCCCTTTGTAGACGCCGCCCGATGGCAGCGTCGTCGTGACGGTGCCGGGCGGTGGCGGAGCGGAAGAGTCGGTTGCGCAGGCCGCGAGCGCGAGACTCAGGGCGAGCGGCAATGTGAAAGTCAGCGGGACTGGCGGCTTGAATCTTGTGGTTATCGTCACTCTGGACTCCGGTCTCGATCGAGGCGGCATCGTGCGATGCGCGCGGTGAACGTCCTGTATAGGCGCTGAAAAAGCACAGGTCAAGCACGATGCACGACCGTGCGGCGCGCCGAGTCTTCCTCGTTCAGCGTCTTTACGACGGCTTCATGGCGATGCGATCGGAATGCAGACGTGGTGAAACTCGTAAGTGACGCCGTCTCGTTCGAACATGGCTTGTTCGCTTAGTAAGCGCCTGCGATCGGCAACAGCAGATAGGGCAGCAGCGCTTCGTAAGACATGGCCGTCGCTTGCGTGTCGGGCAAGGTGGGCGCGGTATCGATCACGGGTGCGTCGCGCCCGATGTCGATGTCGACGAGCGATGCGCCTGCGATGGGTGTCGGTTCGATCTTCATTTTCCCCTCCTGTCATGCAGCGTGTGAGGGGAAGTCTGGGCGCGAAGAGTTAGGAAAGCGTGAGGCCGCAAGGCTCTTGCGTCAGGACGCGCGTCTCAAGCGGGACCGTCGAGCCAGTTTTCGATCTTGACGCCTGATCAGAAAACTACCCCGATCGGCCAATCCCATTGATATGTATCGATCATCCAAGCAAAGCCAACAATGCAACCGGAAATGCGCTTCACGCCTTCGAAGCCATTTCCAAAAACCCCTTCACCGCCGCCCCTTTCTCGAACCGCCGATACACCACCGCGACTTCCGAAGGCACCGGCTTTCCCGCGATCTCGCGATACTCAACGCCCGGCACCGTCACGCATTGCGCGAGCGATCGTGGCACGACCGCCACATCGCCGCCGAGCGACACATGCGCGAGCACATCCGACAGCGTGCCCGGCTGTCCGGCGATGTGCGGCTCGAAGCGCCCGCGTCTTCCAACCTCGAGCGTGCCGGACTCCTGCTCCGGCAACACGAACGACTGACCACGCAGTTGCGCGGGCGTGATGGTTTCCGTTTCCGTCAGCGGAGAATCGGCCGGCAGCGCGACGATGAACGCATCGCGACGCACCGTGCGCACCTCGACGCCATCCGGATACGGCACGGGCGGCCGCACGTAAGCGATATCGATATGACCGTCGATGAGCAGCGCGCCCGCCTCGCGCATGACGATCTCGCGGATACCGATGGCAACCTGCGGATAGCGCACACGAAAGCCGCGCACGTGTGTCTGCAGCACGCCCGAATAAACCGCCGAACCGACGTAGCCGATCACGATCCTGCCCAGCTCGCCGCGCTCCGCCAGCGCCGCGCGCTCGGCCCCGCGCGCGAGATGATCGAGCGCGCTCGATGCCTCGACGAGATACGCCTCGCCCGCCGCGGTCAGCGCCACCGAGCGCTTCGTACGCTGAAAAAGCCGCACGCCAAGGAGCCGCTCCGCTTCCTGAATTTGTCGCGTGAGCGCGGGCGGCGCAATGCCGAGTTCATCGGCGGCACGCGTGAAATGCAGATGCCGCGCGACGCTCAAAAAGCAGCGCACATGGCGCAATTCCACTGGCATGAGAGCCTCGCTTCGTATTGTCGAATGCATCAATTATTCAGCGATTCTATGTCAATGACAGACAAGAGCGATCTCACTAGCATCGATAGCTTCATCGTCAACTTTCGCCCGCCATGTCCGACACCGCCGATGTCTCGCCGAACCGGTCCGCCGCGCGCTTCGTGCTTCTCACCGCATCGGCGACTTGCGCGCTGATCACGCTCGATACCAACGTCGTCGCCGTGGCGCTGCCATCCATCGCGCGCGATTGCCACGCCGGTTTCGCCGATGTCGAATGGGTCGTGAGCGCCTACATGGTCGCGTTCGCCGCGTGTCTGCTGCCGGCGGGCGCGCTCGCCGACCGCATCGGCAGAAAGAAGATGCTGATCGCCGGGCTCGCGGCGTTCGCGCTGGCCTCGCTCGGCTGTGGCCTCGCGCCTTCCGCGTTCGCGCTGAATCTGGCGCGCGCGGCGAAGGGCGTCGGCGCGGCAATGCTGCTCACGTCCGCGCTCGCGATCATCGCCAACACCTTCCACGAAGGCGCGGCGCGCGCTCGTGCATGGGCGATCTGGGGCACCTGCATGGGGATTTCGACGACCGTCGCGCCACTCGTCGGCGGCGCGATCACGCAATGGTTCGGCTGGCGTTGGATCTTCCTCATGAACCTGCCGATCTGCGCGCTGCTCGCGTGGTGCGCGTGGCGCGGCATGCGCGAGTCGCGTAATCCGCATGCGGGATCGCTCGACCTGCTCGGCAGCGCGATCTTTGCCGCGTCGCTTTCGCTCGGCATCTGGGCGCTGATCGGCGGTCAGGCCGATGGCTGGACGAGCTGGCGCACCGAAGCGCGCCTGGCCGCGTGCGCGGCGCTCCTGGTCGTGTTCGTGCGCGTGCAACGCTCGCGCGCGCATCCGATGATCGATCTCTCGCTGTTTCGCGAATCGCGCTTCGTCGCCGCCGTGCTCGCCATGTTCGGCTACGCGGCCTGCGCGCAAGTCATGATGACGTTCCTGCCGCTTTATCTGCAAAACGCGTTCGGCTTGACCGCGGTGCGCGCGGGCGTCGGCATGTTGCCGTTCGCGCTCGCGATGATCGCCGGGCCGCATCTCGGCGCGGCGCTCGGCAAGCGCGTGCCTGCAATGGCGCTGCTCACGCTCGGGCTTGCGACCATCGGCGTGGGCAATCTGCTGACGGCGTGGTTCGCGTCGATGTCGTATTACGGGCTCATCGCGGTCTCGATGATCGTCACCGGACTCGGCGCGGGCATCCTCAACGGCGACACGCAGAAGGCGATCATGGCGTGTGTGCCGGCGCATCGCACGGGCATGGCGTCGGGTATCAGCACGACGACGCGCTTTACGGCCATCGTCACGTCGGTGGGCGTGCTCGGCGCGGTGCTCGCGGCGTGCACGAAAAGCGCGCTCGATCTGCAGGCGAGCGGCTTCCCTGTCCTCATGCACGCGCTCGATGAAACCTTCCTCTCGCGCGTGCTTGCGGGCGATCTGGCACACGCGGGCGCGGGCGGCAACGCGGCTGTCGTCGCGATCGCACGTGCGAGTTTCGCGAGCGGCTTCGCGGCTGCGTTAGGTGTGGCGGGCGTGAGTGCGTTGCTCGTGGCGTCGTCAGTGTGGGTGCTTGCCGGACGCAGCGAGCGGGCTAGTGCTGTGCGAGTCGACGCGTAGAGAACCATCCGGTGCGCGGCAGAATCAGCGGGATAACCCCTATGGGTGAAGATCCGCCCGCCGTTTACTGTATCGATACACTAAATCGATACAGCCGCGACCAGCGCACTGCGATCCGCGGCTCTCAGGAGACAAGACATGCAATCGACATCCCGGCGACGCTTCCTTCAAACCGCCTCGGCGGCCTCGCTCGCGGTGGCGGGCGGTGCGTTGCCGTCGCTCGCACGCGCGCAGGCGCCGGTCGCGCTGCGGCTTTCGTCGTCGATGCCCGCGAATCAAAACGCCGCGCACTACGTCTGGTATCAGTACCTGGCTGAAAACCTGAAGGCGAGCGTGGGCGAGCAGATTCGCATCGACTATTTTCCGAACAATCAGCTCGGCAAGGAAAGCGACGTCGTTCAGCAAGTGAAGGTCGGCGCGGTCGACATGATGGTGACGGGCTCGTCCATCTGGGCAACGGTTCTGCCCGAACTCGGCATGCTCGATCTGGGCTATGTCTTCGATAACTTCGATCACGTCGGCCGCGCGATGGACGGCAGCGTCGGCCAGAGCTTCGACAGCCTGCTGCAAAAGCGCGCGGGTTGCTCGGTCATCACGTGGGGCTATTCGTTCGGCGGCCGCAACGTGTTCACGAAGAAGCCCGCGCACTCGCTCGCGGAAATCAAGGGCGTGAAACTGCGCGTGCTGCCCACGCCCGCTTTCATGGACACGTTCAAGCTGATGGGCGCGGTGCCGACGCCCATTCCCATCGGCGAGTTGTACATGGCGGCGCAAACCGGTGTAGTCGACGGCTTCGAGCACGACTGCGCGACCGTGCTCGCGAGCAAATACGACGAAGTGGTGAAGTCGTGCTGGCAGACGCAGCACGTGTTCAGCCCGCTCGTCGTCGTGATGGGCCGCCGCTCGCTCGACAAGATTCCCGCGAATCTTCGGCCGGCCTTCCAGAAGGCCGCGCAGGATGCGACGGCGAAGCAACGCACGGTAGCCGTGCAGACGGCGGCGCGCGCCGAGCAGGAACTGAAGCAGCGCGGCATGACTTTCTTCCCGATGTCGCCCGCGGACCGCGAGACCGCGCGTCACGAAATGCAGACGCAGTTGTACGCGAATTTCGCGAAACAGTATCCCGCGACCGCGCCGCTTTTTCCGGCCATCGCCGCCGCACGAGGCTAAACGCCATGACCTCTTTCTCCGCGACGCCCGGCCCCGAAGCGCAGCTTGCGGCCGCGCCCGGCTTCGGCCAGAAGACCGCGCTCACGCGCGCGCTCGCCGTCGTCATGCGCTGGATCGAATACATTTGCGCCGCCGTGCTCGCGGCCGATGTGATCGTGGTGTTCGTCTCCGTCATCTATCGCTACTTTCTGCACGATCCAGTCGATTGGGCCGAGGAGATCGCGCGCGCGTTGATGATCGTGCTGGTCTTCTTCGGCGCGGCGACCGTGCTTGCGCGCAGTCAGCATGTCGGCGTCGATCTGTTTCGCGCGGCGCTGCCCGCACGCTGGCAACCGGCGCTGATTCAGGCCGGGCATTGGATCATCGCGGGCGTGGCGGCCAATCTGTGCTTCTCGTCGTGCCTCTTGCTCGTCGATTCCTACGGCCAGATGACGCCAAGCGGCCTGCCCGCGTGGATCAACGTGTATCCGCTCGTTGCGGGCAGTGTGTTCATGGCGGTGTTCGCGCTCGCCAATGCATTGAACGGGCCGCGCAAGACGGTGTTCGGCGCGCTCATCGGTTGCGTCGTGGTCGCGGCGGCGCTGTTCGGCTGGAACGCGCTCATGCCCGATCACGCGATCAAGCCGGGCATTCTGCTCGCGGCCGGTTTCGTCGGCGGACTCGTGCTCGGCGTGCCCATCGGCTTCGTGCTCGCGTTTTCCGCGTTGCTGTATTTTCTCGCCGAGCCGACCCTGCCGATCCTCGTCTACTCGCAACAGGTGATGGCCGGCGCCGACCACTTCGTGCTGCTCGCCATTCCGTTCTTCGTGCTTGCGGGCTTGCTGATGGAAACCAACGGCATGTCGTCGCGGCTGATCGAACTCCTGCTGCGTATTTTCGGTCGCGTGCGCGGCGGGCTCGGTCTCATCACTATCATGGCGACGGCGTTCTTCTCAGGCGTGTCCGGCTCGAAGCTCGCGGATATCGCGGCGGTCGGCGGCGTGGTCATGCCGGCCGTGCGTCAGAGCAAGCAGGACCCGAACGAAGCGGCGGCGCTCCTCGCGTGCAGCGCGGTGATGGCCGAGACCATTCCGCCGTGCGTGAACATGATCATCATGGGTTTCGTCGCGAACATTTCCATCGCGGGGCTGTTTCTCGCGGGCGTGGTCCCGGCGGCGGTGCTGGCGCTCGCGCTTGCCGTCGTCGCGGTGATCTTCGGGCGTCGTATCAACGTGGCCGATGCGCTCAAGAACCCGCGTGCGTTTCTGCCGCTGATGGGCGGCGCGTTCGTCGCGCTCGTGATGATCGCGATGATCGGCAAGGGCGTGACCTCGGGTATCGCGACATCGACGGAAGTGTCGGCGTTCGCCGTGGTCTATGCGCTCGTGGTCGGCTGGCTCGCGTTTCGCGAACTCACGCCGCGCAAGGTGGCGCGCGTGTTCGTGCGTTCGGCGTCGATGGCGAGCAGCATCCTGTTCATCGTGGCGGCGGCGTCGAGCGTGTCGTTCGCGCTCACCATCGAGCAGATTCCCGCGCTCGTCTCCGATGCCATGATCAACTTCGCGCATCAATACGGACCGACGATGTTCCTGTTGCTGTCCGTGCTCATCATGATCGTATTCGGCGCGGTGCTGGAAGGCGCACCCGCGCTTATCATCTTTGGACCGCTTCTCACGCCGATCGCCACGCAGCTCGGCATCAACCCGCTGCACTTCGGCACGGTGATCGTCGTGGCGATGGGGCTCGGTCTGTTCGCGCCGCCCGTCGGCTTGGGGCTTTTCGCGACCTGCGCGATCACCGGCACGGAAATGAAGGCCGTCGCGAAACCGATGGTCAAATATCTGGTGGTGCTGTGCGCCGCGCTCGTGGTACTCATTCTGGTGCCATCGTTTTCTCTGTGGCTGCCGACCCGGCTCGGCCTGTAGCCTGTTGTCCGAAGTCCGAAACAAGAACTTTCATGAGCACCATTCAGGACGTGGCCCGCCACGCTGGTGTATCCGTAAGCACGGTTTCCAACGTGCTCAACGGCCGCACCGACCAGATGCGTCAGGAAACGCTCGCGCGGGTGCAGGCCGCGATGACCGCGCTGCAATACCGTCCGAGCACGCTCGCGCGCCAGCTGAAGACCGGTCAGACGCCGCTCGTCGGCTTGCTCGTGCCGTCCATCGCCAATCCGATGTACGGCTATATCGCTCGCGAGGTCGAGACTTACGCGCAAGAGCGCTACGGTTATCGCGTGCTGATCGGCAATACGTATCGCGACCCGGCGAAGGAAGCGTCGTTCTTCGAAGATTTGCTCTCGCACGGCGTGCGGCGCGTGATCGTGATCTCATCGCTCGCGGATGAGCGCCATCTGGAAACCGCGGCCGAGCGCGGCATGGTCGTCGTGAGCTACGACCGGCGCGCGACCGAAGGCGAGACCACGCGCATCGATCACGTCACGCCGGACAATTTCGAGGCGGCGCGGCTCGCGACGCGGCATCTCATCGCGCATGGTCACACACGGCTCGGTTATGCGACGCTCGCCGGCATGACGCTGAGCCGGCGCGACAAGATTCGCGGCTTTCTCGCCGCCGCCGAGGAAGCGGGCCTCGGCCACGGCGCGCGCGTGCTCGACAGCGGCCCGGTGAACGAATACGGCGACTCGATGATCGCGGAGAACGGTCGCGCGCTCGCACGCCAACTCTCGGAAGACGCCGCGCGGCCGACCGGAATCGTCGCGGTCAACGACCTGATGGCGCTCGGTCTGATGGCCGGTCTGCGCGAATCGGGCTTGCGCGTACCGGACGATATGTCCGTGGTCGGCATGGACGGACACTTTCTCGCCGCTATCTCGAACCCCGCGCTCACGACCGTGCAACTGCCCGTTCCTGCGATGGCCGCGGCCATGGTCGAGCGCGTGATGCGTCAGCAAGACGACGCTGTAATCGATTCCGCGCAGGCGCTATTCACCGACATCACGCTCGTCGAGCGCGAATCGGTGGCGCCGCCTGCCGCAAAAGCAACGTAGAAGCCCTTCAGGACCGAGACATGAACAAGGTTTTCGTGAGTCATCCCCGGCACATGCTGGAACACTATTTCGGCGCACGCGCGAGCGCGGCGCTCGACGCCATCGCCGATGCGACCTACAACACGGAAGACCGCGAACTCACGACCGCCGAACTCATCGCGGCCGCGCGCGATGCCGACGTGATCATCGGCTACCGGCAGACCCCCGCGCCACGCGAACTGTTCGCAGCCTTGCCGCGGCTTGCCGCGTTCGTGCGCTGCGCGGTGGATATCCGTACCATCGATGTCGATGCCGCCAGCGATCATGGCGTGCTCGTCACGCAGGCGAGCGCGGGCTTCGTGCCGGCGGTATCGGAATGGGTAATCGGCGCGATGATCGATCTGGGCCGCGCCACCACGGCTTATGCGTCGGCATACCATCGCGGAGAGATGCTGGCGCCGAAGATGGGTCGCGAGTTGCGCGGCAGCGTGCTCGGCGTGATCGGCTACGGGCAGATCTCGCGCTATCTGTGCGAGCTTGCGCTGGCGTTCGGCATGCGCGTGGTCGTGTCCGATCCGCACGCGAAGATCGACGATGATCGCCTGAGTCAGAGCGATCTTCCGGCCTTGCTCGCCGCCGCCGACTTCGTGGTGTGCCTCGCGCCCGCGAACGATGCGACGCGCAATCTGATGAACGCGCAAGCCTTCGCGACGATGAAGCCGGACGCGTATTTCATCAATGCGGCGCGCGGCGAACTCGTCGACGACAATGCCTTGCTGGCCGCGCTGCAAAGCGGCCGTCTTGCGGGCGCGGCGCTCGACGTGGGGCGTGCGCCGGACCAGATGCCTTCGCCGGCGCTTTGCGCGCACGAACGTGTCATCGCGACGCCGCATGTCGGCGGCCTCACGCCGGCTGCGATCGAGCATCAGTCGATGGAAACCGTCGCGCAAACCGAAGCGCTGTTTCAAGGGCGCATGCCGATGGGCGCGGTCAATCCACGGCATGCGTTCAGGCTCGCGCAGCGTGAAGCGCCGAAAGTCGACGCCATTTCGAGCGACGCGCGATGAACGCCTGCGATTGCCACCTCCACGTCTACGACGACGCTTACCCGCTTGCACCGAGCGCGACGTTCCGGCCGCCATCGGCGCCTGCATCGGCTTATCGCGAAGTACAGCGCGCGTTGGGCTTGTCGCGTGCGATCGTCGTGCAGCCGACCGGCTACGGCTTCGATAATCGCTGCACGCTCGCGGCCATCGAACAACTGGGCGAGGGCGCACGCGGCATCGCGGTCGTTCCGCCCGACGTCGACGATGCCGAATTGCAACGTCTGCACGAAGCCGGCATACGCGGCGTGCGCTACATGATGTTTCCTGGCGGGCTGCTTGCGTGGGACAGCATCGAGGCGATGTCGGCACGTATCGCGCCGCTTGGCTGGAACATCGATCTTCAGCTCGACGGACACACGCTGCCGCAACACGAGGCGCTGCTCGCGCGTTTGCCGTCGAAGCTCGTGATCGATCATATCGGCAAGTTTCAGGGGCCGGTCACGCCTGCAAGCGATGGCTTCGCGTCTCTATGCCGCCTGCTCGACGGACCGCGCTGCTGGATCAAGCTCTCGGCGCCTTACGAGAGTTCACGCAGCGGTGCGCCGGAATACGACGACATCGCGCCGATCGTGCGCACGCTGGCCGCGCGCTATCCGCAGCGCGGCGTGTGGGCGTCGAACTGGCCGCATCCGAACGTGCAGCCGGTTCCGGATAACGCGAGCCTGCTCGACTGGTTTTCTCATTGCATGCCCGATAAAGCCACGCGCGGCAAAATCCTCGTCGATAACCCCGCCGAGCTTTACGAATTCTGAAGCCTGTTCCATCCTATGCTTGAACAGCCACGGCTCAAGGAGCACGCGATGAACACACTCGAAGGAAAGACCGTTGTCGTCACTGGCGGCTTCGGCAGTCTGGGGCTTGCGACCGCGCGCGTGCTGGCCGAGCGCGGGGCACGCATCGCGCTCATCGGCAAGGACGCGCGGCACGACCCGTTGCCCGCGCCGCTTGCGGATGCGTTCATCGTCACGGGCGCCGATTTGTCGGATGCAAAAGCCGCGCAAGCCGCGCTCGACGCGATCGCGCAAAAGCTTGGCGGCGTGCAGGCGCTGGTGAACGTGGCGGGCGCGTTTCGCTGGGAAACCATCGCGGATGGCAGCGTGGACACATGGAACCTCATGTTCGATGTGAACGTGAAGACGGCGCTCAACGCATCGAAGGCGGCCCTCGGGCTCATGCGCGAGGGCGGCGGGCGAATCGTCAACGTGGGCGCGCTGGCGGCGTTGAAAGCGGGAGCGGGGATGGGCGCTTATGCGGCTTCGAAGGCGGCGCTTCTGCGTCTGACCGAAGCGCTTGCCGAAGAGCTCAAGGATCGAGCCATTACCGTGAACGCGATCCTGCCTTCGATTATCGATACCGCACAGAATCGCGCCGATATGCCATCGGCGGATTTCTCGCGCTGGGTGCAGCCGGAGGAACTCGGCGCGGTGATCGCGTTTCTCTTGTCGGACGATGCGCGCTCGATCACGGGCGCGGCGATTCCGGTGGCGGGGCGGGTTTGAGCACGCTCAATCGTCCGGCTCTGTACTCTGCAGCCAATGATCTGGCGCATGTGCGCTTCATCAATCGCCTCCTCTCGACAACCGCTTGAAGAATTTTGTCGCTGCCCTATCCTTTCTGCGTCGAGTGTCCGAAGCTACGCAACCACGGCGAACCAATATTCGCCAAGCCGCCCGTTTTTGAAACCCAAGGGCCGGTGCAGCGACAGTTTTAGCAACTGAACTACCTGAGAACGACGCAACACGCAATGATGGACGATCTTCAAAAGCAAGCAGAACTACTCCGTCAGAAGCTTAACCAAGCTCCGAACTCGCCAGCCGCCCATAACAACCTTGCCCTAGTGCTTCGCCGATTGGGCCAAACATCGGAATCCGAAGCGCTGCTTCGAAAAGCTTCAGCCCTGAATCCAAATTCACCGGATATAGCGTTTAATTTGGGCCTTGTACTACTCGACGAAAAGCGCAACGAAGAAGCAGAGTCGGCATTTCGTCGCGCGCTCGAGCTTCGACCGGGCTTATCCGAAGCAAGCCTCGTGTTAGGTGCTTTGACCAAGACTTCGGGTCGTGTCGTGGAGAGCGAAGCGCTTCTGCGGGTGGCTATCGCCGGGCTTCCTCACTCGGTCGATGCTCACGAGTTGCTTGGAGACGTGCTCCGTTTGTTAGGAAGATGCGATGAAGCCGAGGCCGAACTGCGTCAAGCGTTGTCGTTGAACCCGGCCTCTTTTGAGGCGAACATCTCGCTCGGACTCGTACTGTATGCGCTCAATCGCCTGCCTGAGGCTGAAGCTGCCGCCAGACAGTCGCTCGCGTTGCGCCCGGGCAGCGTGCGTGCCCGCTTGATGCTCGGCCTGACGTTGCTGAAGGACGGAAAATATAAAGACGGACTGATGAATTTCGAGTCTCGTTATGAGGAGTCGCCGGAGTGGGAAGCGGCTGGCGCGGTATCTCCCTACGTACAGGCGTCGAGGATTCCGATTGCGATGTGGCGAGGGGAATCACTTGAGGGCAAGTCGCTCGTCATCGCGCCTGAGCAAGGGTTAGGCGATGCAATCCAGTGCATTCGCTTCGTGCCGTTACTTCGACGGCTTGGAGTCTCCAAACTGACCGTGGTGTGCGACGCCGCGCTCATGCGCCTGTTTTCTCTCGTCGATGGTGTGGATGCCGTGAGCAATGTCAGTCATCCGCAAGAACTGTCCGGATGCGATTTCTGGTGCTACATGATGAGTCTGCCTCATAGGCTCGGCATCACACTGGACATGCTGCATTCGAACGGACGCTATATCGACGTCCCTGAAGAGAATGTGCAGTTTTGGAAACAGCGGATCAACGCGTCATTAACGAATGGCAGATACAAGATCGGGCTTGCTTGGAGCGGTTCAAACGATCTTGGCAACCCTTCGTCGGTGCTTCCGCCCGAGTTGCGCGACAACATTCGCCGTTCCGTGCGCCTCCAACAACTTCTTCCTCTTCTTCGTATTTCGCAGTGTACGTTTTTCAGTCTCCAGAAAGGCGGAGAAGAAAGACAGCTCGCCGAGATTCCCGAAGCCGTTCGACCTCTCGACCTTATGAGCAATGTTACCGATTTTCTCGACACGGCCGCGATTATCGAGAATCTGGATCTCGTCATCACCGTGGATACCTCGGTTGCGCACTTGGCTGGCGCGCTCGGCAAGCCGGTGTGGATACTGTCGCGATTCGACGGCGACTGGCGCTGGCTGCTCGATCGCGAAGACTCGCCGTGGTACGCCTCCGAGCGCGTTTTCACGCAAAAGACACGCGGCGACTGGGATGAGGTGATCGCTGGAGTAAAAGAGCGGCTGACAGCATTTTGCAGTGGCTTGAGCGGGTAAGGGTTTCCAACTCCGCGTCGAGGCGTTCGAAAGCCTTTACTGTGTCGAGAGGCAGTGTTACACCTCATCGCGACTGCAACCTGAACGCCTCCCCACGAATCCCCGCCCGATCCACGGACGCGATGCGATTGCGCCCGTGTTCCTTCGCCTGATAAAGCTGTGCATCGGTCAGATTGATGAACGTCGTCGGATCGATGCCATCGGTCGGCACGACGGTGCCCACGCCGAAACTCGCCGTCACGCGCTGATTATGCGGCGAGCGCAGATGCGCGATGTCTTCATCCGCGATCAATTCCCGGCAGCGCTCGGCAATACGCATGACCGCTTCGGCGTCGGTATCCGCGAGCACGAGCACGAACTCCTCACCGCCGAAACGGCCGAGAAAATGCCGTGGCCCGGCCGCCTCGGCGAGCACGCGGGCAACGCGCTTCAGGCATTCGTCGCCTTGCAGATGGCCGTAGTAATCGTTGAAGGACTTGAAGAAGTCGATATCCACCATCACGAGCGACAACGGTTTGCCCGACTCCTTCGCGGCCTGCCATTCGCGCTGCATCACGTTGTCGAACATGCGGCGATTGCCGACGCCCGTGAGGCCGTCGCTCAGCGACAGATGTTCCAGTTCCTTATGCAGGCGCGCGAGTTCTTCCTCGGTGCGCTTGCGTTCGCTGATGTCGAACATGAAGCCGATCAGCGAATCCACGCCGCCTGCCTCGTTGCGCACTACATGCACGACATCGCGCAGCCAGACATAGCCGCCATCCTTGGTCAACGCGCGATAGTCCGCTTCGTGATCCGCGCCCGCCTGCGACTGCGCCACGCAGAAGTTCACGACCGCCTCGCGATCGTCGGGATGCATGCGCGCGGCCCAGTCGTTGACGTCCTTCCACGACGATGGCGCCCAGCCCAGCAACGCCTCGATCTGCGGTCCGATATACGCGAACTGCATGGTGGCCCAATCGATCTTCCACGGAATCGCCTTGGTCGATTCGAGCAGCGTTCGATAGACCGCGTGATCGTCTTCGCCGAGCGCGCGTTCGGCTGGCGCGAGCGTGTCTTCGTGGCGCAGGAATTCAGCCTTGAGCGGGCTTTCAAATGGGTCTTGGCTCATCGTGTCGGTCGGAATGGTTCGTTGCGCGTGTTTACGGCCGTTAAGCGCACGTCTTTAACGCATTCGTTCCGCCCTGTCCCGAAGCCTCACCGCACCACGAAATGCATCACATCAATCCGCCCTTCACCAAAGCCCGCCTCGCAAAAAGCCAGATACAGCCGCCACGTGCGAATGAACGCATCGTCGAATCCAAGCGCACGCACTGCGTCGAGCCGCGCTTCGAAAGCGGCGCGCCAGTGATGCAGCGTGCGCGCATAGTCCGCGCCGAACGCAAGCGACGGCGCCGCGTTCATTCCCGCTTTCTGCGCCGCCTGCACGAAGCGCTCGGGACTCGGCAACATGCCGCCAGGGAAAATCTGCTCGCGGATGAAATCGCTCGACGCGCGATACGCCAGAAAACGCGCATCCTCGATCGTGATCGACTGCACCAGCGCCTGCGCGCCCGGCGCGAGACAGCGGCGCAGCGTGCGGAAGTACGTGGCCCAAAAGCGCTCGCCAACCGCCTCGAACATTTCGATCGACACGATGGCGTCGTATTGCTCACGCAGATCGCGATAATCGCGTAGCTCGATATCGACGAGTGCGCTCAAACCCTCGCGTTCCATGCGCTCGCGCGCAAACGCATGCTGCGCCGCCGATATCGTCACGCCATGCACGCGAATGCCCTCGCGCGCCGCATGCCGCGCGAAACCGCCCCAGCCGCAGCCAATCTCGAGCACGCGCATGCCCGCGCGCAAGCCGAGCGTCTCGACGATGCGCCGGTACTTGCGTTCCTGCGCCGCTTCGAGCGAGAGGCTCGCGTCGCCGTCGAACCACGCGCTCGAATAGGTCCACGTGGGGTCGAGCCAGAGCGCGTAAAAGTCGTTGCCGATGTCGTAATGCGCGTGGATATTACGACGGCTGCCGGCGCGCGTGTTGGGCCGCAGCCGATGCCTGACGTTATGCACGCACTGCGCGATCCAGCCACCGTTCACGGTGCGCTCGACGACCTCCTGATTGCGCATCGCGAGCCGCAATACCGCGGCGGGATCGGGCGTATCGAGCCAGTGATCGCGATACGCCTGCGCAAAGCCGATATCGCCCGAACGGAGAATGGCCCGGCACGCGCGCCAGTCGTGCAGGTGCAGCGTAGCCGCGGGCTGCTGCAGGGCATCGCCGAACACACAGCGGTCGCCGTCGGGCGTGACGAGCACGAGATGACCCACGCGTATGCGTTTGAGGAGGCCCATGAAAAGCCGCGCCGAAAGCGGCATGCCCGCCTGCGCGGAAATCGTCCGCAAAAGATTCATGTCTAGCCTTGTGTTTTGTTATTCGGTCCGTTCTTTCATCGCGTTCGGGTCCTCGGCCGATGGCGGATGTCTGCCGTGGAACGGCACGCGCTTGATCCAGAGCCGAAGCGCCTGCCAGTAAATGCGCGCGACGACGGCGACAGCCAGCAGCGGCTGGCTCAATAGCGTGCGCAAGGCAAGCGGGCCGGTTAGCGGCCGCGCCTTCAGGCCGATTGCCGTGCGAATCAATAGCCCGTCGCGGTCGCGATAGTCGATCGCGACCGACAGCCGGTCGCCATGCCGCCGCACGCGAAAGGCATAGTCGCCATCGACGTCGCAGAAAGGGGATACGTGCAGCGTCTTGCGGCAGGCGAGCTCGGTGTCATCGACGATAGGCGCGTGGTCCGGCGCGCTCAAGAGATAGCCGCGATGCCCGCCGAAGGTGTTGCGCACGTCCGCGTACAGCGCGCGCAAGTTGCCCGCGCGGTCATGGCAGAACCAGAAGCTCACGGGATTGAAAGCATGGCCGAAGACGCGCGGAATGGAGAGCAACCGGATTTCGCCATCGGCGGGAATCGCGGCATCGGCGAGGCGGGCGCGCATCCACGTTTGCAGATCGCTGCCATCGCGCGGACCGAAGTCGCGCTGAAAAAACGCGAACGGCCGAACCTGGTCGATGCCGAACCACGCACGCTTCACTTCGCCAAGGCGCGCGAGGTCGCAAGAGACATAACAAACCGGATACTCGAAGCGATGATGCACCGGCCGCAGGCGCTCGTGCATCACGCGGCCCGTGAGCAAACGTGCTGCCTCGCCGTGGCCGCGCGCGACCTTCACAAGCGCGCCCATTCCGGTTCCACGCCGAAGTCCCGCGCGATCCTCAACGCCGACTTCAGGCCGTCCTCGTGAAAGCCGTATCCGGTCCACGCACCCGCGAACCAGGTGTTGTGCACGCCCTGAATCTCGGGCAGGCGCTGCTGTGCATCCACGGCGGCGAGATCGAGCAGCGGATGCTCGTATTCGTAGCGGCCGAGTTCGCTGCCGGGCGCGGGTTCATCGACGGGATTGAGCGTCACGATCACCGGTGTTTCGAACGGCAGCGGCTGAAGCTGATTGAGCAGATAGCTCACGCACACCGGTTCGGCCTCACCGTGGCCCGCCCACGCGCGCGCGCCGAGATAGTTCCACGCCGACCACACGCGGCGGCGGCGCGGCAGCAACGCGCGATCCGTATGCAGCACGGCAAGATTGCGCTGATAGCGCACGGCAGAAAGCAATGTGCGCTCGCTGGCCGAAGCGTCGTCGAGCAGATGCAGGCTCGTTGGCGCGTGGGTGGCGAGGACGAGAGCATCGAAACGCTCGGGTCCGGCGTCATCGGTCATGACGACGACGCCTTCGTCATCGCGACGAATACCGCGCACGGGCGTGCCGATGCGCACATCGTCGAGCGTTGCCGCGATACGCCGCACATACTCGCGTCCGCCGCCCGTCACGGTGCGCCACCGCGGCCGATTGTTGACCTGCAAGAGCGCGTGATTGAGACAGAAGCGCAGAAAGGTCGCGGCGGGAAAACGCAAGATGTCGCTGGCGGCGCTCGACCAGATCGCGGCGGCCATCGGCAAAAGATAGTGACGCTGAAACGGCGCGCCATAACCGCCTTCGAGCAGCAACTCGCCGACCGAACACCGGTTGAGCGTTGCACGCTCCAAATGCTGCTGCGCCGATGCATTGAAGCGCAGAATGTCGCGCAACATGCCGATGAACGCGGGCGAAAACAGATTGCGCCGCTGCGCGAAGACCGTGTTCAGACTCGTGCCCGCCCATTCGAGCCGCCCGCCATCGAGCGACACGGAAAACGACATGTCGCTTTGATGCGTCGCCACGCCGAGTTCGGCGAGCATCGCGATCAGGTTCGGATACGTGCGCTCGTTGAAGACGAGAAAGCCGGTATCCACGGGATGCCGTTTGCCATCCAGCTCCACGTCCACGGTGTTGGTATGGCCGCCGAGATAATCCGCGGATTCGAACAACGTCACGCGATGCTTGCGCGCAAGCAGCCACGCGCTCGCCAGTCCGGCGATTCCCGCGCCGACCACGGCGATGCGCTGACCTTGTCCTGGTGCTCTTCGGTTCATGTCGAGAGGTCTCCTCGCGCCGAGTGGGCCATTGCGGGCAGCGGTCAAACGTGTCGTCGCAAATCAATACGATGCGGCGCGCCCGCCGGATGCAAATGGCATGCAAAGGTTTTCAGTCGCCCTGTCCGGGACTCTGAAAGCCTGGCTGTCCGATCTGCTCGGGGCTTTGCGGCACGCGCCGGAACTGCGTCGTGTCGTATCCCATTGCGTCCAGACGCGCGAGGAGCGAGCGATACGTCTCGTCGTTCATGGTCGGCTCGCGCGAGAAGATCCAGCCGAGCTTCTTGTTGGGATAGCCGAGAATGGTGTAGCGATAATCCGGATCGACATAAAGCGTCATCTGCGTCACGTGGATCGGCCAGAAGATGCGCACGCTCCATTCGCCGCCGCCGCTGCCGGGCTTCACCGAATCGAGAAACTGATGATGCGTTTCGGGCGCGTCGAAGCCCTTCTTGCGGCCGAAGAACTCGTCGACGATCTTGCCGTCGTCGCGCAAGGTCCACATGACATGGCTCGCGACGAAATCGCGTTCGGCGAAGTAGGGGATATTCGCGATCACGAACCAGCGTCCCATATAGCGCGGCAGATCGACAGGCACGCTTTCCAAAGGCTGTTCGGCGCGCGGGTTCGGATTCGGCGGACCATTCGAGCAGCTTGCAACCAGCAGGATGATGCCCGCGCCAGCGAGCGCGGCAATGAGTGCGCGTTTCATGAGATGACCTTTGACTGAAGAGTGTTCGGCCGAGTGTTCAGCCGCTTCTCGAACAGGTAGTGCGCGACGCCCCACTCACTACCGGACGCATAGCCGAACAGTTCGGACACTGCCATATAAAACATGCGCCAGCGTTGCAGCCAGAGTGCGGCGTCGTCGCCATAAGTGTTCTGAAGCATCGGCATGACGCGAGCGCGCGCCGCGTCGAGCGCGGCGAGCCAGAGATCGGACGTGCGCGCGTAGTGCGAGCCGTTGACCCACCATTGGCGCGTCACGCGCAAATCGTCCTGGAAGTTGAGCAGCAGCGCGGCGGACGGCATGGTTCCGCCGGTGAAGAAATAGCGCGACATCCAGTCCGAACTGTCGCGCGAGGCGAAGTGATAAGCGAGCGTGCGATGCGCGAAAATATGCACGAAGAGCTTGCCGTCGTCGGCGAGCCAGCGCGCAATCTTTTCGAGCAGCAGGCCGTAATTCTTCATGTGCTCGAACATTTCGACAGACAGAATGCGGTCGAACGCGACGGCGTCGCCATCGGCGGGGAAATCGAAATCGACGATATTGCCGGTCGTGACCAGCAGGTTCGTGAGACCGCGCTGGGCCGCGCGAGCCTCGATGAACGCGCGCTGTCCATGCGAATTCGACAACGCGACGATGCGCGCATTCGGGTAACGCTCGGCGAGCCACAACGCGAGCGAGCCCCAGCCGCAGCCGAGATCGAGAATGCGCTGGCCATCGGCGAGTTGCGCGCGTTCGGCATAGCTTTCGAGCATCGCGATCTCGCTTTGTGCGAGCGTTTCCTGGCCGCTCGGAAAATAGCCACACGAATATTTGAGGCGCGGCCCGAGGTGAGCTTCGAAGAACGCGCCCGGCAACTCATAATGCTGCGTGTTGGCAGCTTGCGTTTCGATGGCAATGGGGCTCGTGCGCAAATCGGCCAGCAGCGTATCGAGCGCTTGCGTGCGGCGCTCGCCGTTGCCCGCGTGTTCGTCGCGCAGACGCTGGCGGATGAAAGCGCGCATGCCGGCGCGCACCAGCGTGTCGGGAAGCCAGCCGCGTTCGCAGAGGCGAATCATCCAGCTTTCGTCCAACGGGGGATTCGAATTGTCGAGCGGGCTGGCTTGTCGTGTTGATGCGTTCATCGGCGAAATCCTCGGGTTATGAATGCACGGGCGGCTTCGGCGGCCACGGCACCAGCACGCTGGTCGTGCGCATGTAGTCGCGATAACCGTCGCGCGTTTCGGCAAGCCGCGCTTCGAGCAGCGGAATGCCCGACACCTTGATAAGGAGCCACGCCATCAACAGCGGCGGCGCGATGGTGAGCCAGCTCCACGGCAGGCCGATCGACAGCACCGCGTAGGCAACCCAGTGCACGCACTCGAAGAAATAGTTGGGATGACGCGAGTAACGCCAGAGGCCGTCGCGGCACACCTTGCCGTGATGCGATGGGTCGGCGGCAAAGCGCTTCAACTGACGGTCGGCCAGCGCTTCGCCTGCCACGGCGATGATCCACACCACGACCGCCGCCGCGATAGCCACCGGATGCGCGGGCTCGACCGAATATGCGGGCACGAAGAACGCGAGCGCGAGCAAGATGGAGATGAGCACCTGCAACTGGAAGAACCAGAACATGTTGCGCGCCGCTGCCGCGCCCCAGCGTTCACGAAACGCGTGATAACGCGGGTCTTCGGGTTTGCCGTGATTGCGCCGCCACAGATGCAAGGCAAGGCGCGCGCCCCAGACGCATCCGCCAGCCGCGACGCATAGACGATTGATGGACGCGCCAGTCCCGGCCACCGCGATGAACAGCGCGACGAGTGCGAGCGATGCCGCCCAGATCGGATCGATCATGCCGGCGTTTTTCGAGCGCAATTGCCAGAGCCATACGGCGCTGAAGAGCAGCACAAGGCCGGCCAAGGCAATCAGGAAGGAGACGACAACGGGCATGCGAAGCTCCACGAACATGCGTTCGATAGAGCAATACGGATGCCGGTTTGAGATGGATGCAGTTAGAGCGCGTCTTGTCGACGGCGAACGAAAACTCGACGTCGGCGTGGGCGTTGGTTCGTCGGATCACCGGTGAAGCAGGCTTGTTAGGCAGCGCGACGACTACTTTCGATCGCGAAGCCAAGCGGTGCGCTGCAAAGAATGCAAGCGCACCGCCTATGTAACGTAGCGCGTTACGTGCCGCGAATCTCGCCCGTGCCGATCACGGGACCCGTCGGCGCACCGGTCGGCGATCCGCCCGGCGGTTCCACCGACACCGCCAGCACCGCCTTGTTGCTCAGCAGCGCCATGATCTCGGGCGGAAGGTTCATGGTCGCAGGCGTGTTCGACGGGAATACGCCTAGCGCGATCGGCTTCGCGTCTGGCGGGATCAGCCAGAGCTCGGTCGCGCGATCCGCCGCGATGACCGATTGCACCGCCGGTACGACCACCATGCGCGAACGCGAGACATCGACGGTTGCGGTCCAATGCGCGACGCCGTCCTTCTGCGCGATGGTCGCCACCATGTATTGCGGCGCCTGAGCGACGGTTGGCTGCGGCGGCGCTTGCGGCGCGCGCGTGAGATTCACCGCGACCAGCACCAGCGCGACGGCGCTCGCGCCGACGGCTAGCCAGCGCCACAGATCGAGGCTGTTCCACCAGCCGCTCTTCTTGGCCACCGAGCCTTCCGGCAGGAAGCCGAGATCGCGCTGGATTCGCGTCCAGATGCGTGCGGGCGGTGTCACCGGCGCGATGTCCTGCGCGAGCGGAGCGAGCCGCTCGTGCCAGTCATCCAGCGTGCGTTGCAGACCGGGATTGCGCGTCACGTCCGTTTCCAGCGCGCGGCGCTCCTGCAGGTCGAGTACGCCGAGCGCGTACTCGGCGCAGCGCAGATCGTCTTCGTTTTGGGCGGGCGTGTTCATTGTTCGAGGCACGTCCTGAGTTGCATGAGGCTTCGGCGAATCCAGCTCTTCATGGTGCCGAGCGGCACTGCCAGACGTTGCGCCAGCTCGTTATACGTCGCGCCCGTGAAGAACGCTTCGCGCACCGCGCGGCCTTGCTGCGGCTCCAGACGGTCGAGACATTGTTCGAGCCGCCGCCGCTCTTCGCTCGATTCGGCCGCGGCGGCGGGCGTCGGGGCATCGTCGGCGATTTCGGGGGTTTCGTCGTCGCCGAGCAATTCCTCGCGGCGCTGACGCATGCGGTCGATGGTGCGATTGCGCCCGAGCGTAATGAGCCAGGTGATGGCGCTGCCGCGTTCGGGATCGAAGGAATCGGCGCGACGCCAGGCGGCGGCGTAGACCTCTTGCAGGATGTCCTCGGCTTCGCCTCGGTCGTGCATCATCCGCAAGATCACGCCGAACACGCGCGACGAGGTCACGCGGTACAACTCCGCGAACGCTTTCTGGTCTCCCTTCGCGACACGCACGAGCATGTCGTTCAGGCGCTCGCGCCGCAACAGGCCGGCGTCGGTGTCGCTGCCGTCGTTTCGGTCGGAGTAATTGCCGGTGCTGCCGGAGGTAGTGTCCGTCATGGGCAGAATGGGTCGAGCCGCGCTCGGGGGTGAGGTCCTGCCGAAATATATCACCGTGCCGGCGCGCTGCAAGCAATCTGTCGCCAGGGCGCTATAAAGAAGCCTCGTCATGTCCGTGTCCTTCCGGCATCCCGTTCGTATTCTCAGGGAAGATACGGATCACAACGCGCACGGGATGCAAGCCGCGGCTATTCGAACGCCTCGGAAAAGCGCGCCATCGCCCAGTCGATAAACACGCGCAACCGCTGGCTCATATGCCGGTCGGGCGGATAGACGAGAAAGAACGGATAAGGCGCCGGCTGCCAGCCTTGCAGCAGCGGCACGAGTTCGCCGCGCGCGATCGCGGCATTGGCCGCATAGGCGAACGTCTGAATGACGCCGAGTCCCGCCAGCCCCGCCGCGAAGTGCGCCGTACTTTCGTTCACGCCCATGTAGCGGTTCTGCGCGCCGTCCACGACGACCTTCGTCGCACCCTTTTCGAAGCGCATGGGCACGACGCGGCCCGATCGTGCCGACATGTAGTTCACCACGCGATGCCCCTTCTCCAGATCGGACGGATGCCGCGGCTTGCCGTATCGTTCGATGTAGCCGGGCGTGGCGCACGTGACGAAGCGCGCGCGTCCGAGCGGCCGGGCAACGAGCGATGGTTCGTCTGCCCGGCCGCCGCGAATCACGCAGTCGACGTTGTCGCCGATCAGGTCGACCTGACGGTCGCTCACGCCGAGCCCGATGTTGATCTCCGGATATTGCGCGGTGAATTCGGGCAGCGCCGGAATGAGCACGCAACTCGCCGTGGACGAACCGATGTCGATCCGCAACCGTCCGCGTGGCCGCTTCTGCGCGGCGCTGAAGCTCGCGTCGATATCTTCGAGTTCGTGCAGAAGGCGCGTGGTGCGTTCATAGTACGCATTACCTTCCGGCGTAACGGAGACTTGACGCGTCGTACGCTGCAGCAGCTTCATGCCGAGATGCTTTTCGAGCGAACCGACGAGCTTGCTCACGGTTGCAAGCGGCATGTCGAGCGAGCCGGCGGCGCGCGTGAACGATCCGGTTTCGACGACGCGCGCGAACACCCGGATGGCAAGAATCTGGTCCATTGATTATCTATGCAGGTGGATAAAGTAATCGCGTTCGACGACTTTATTCAACAATCCATTGTTTGTACAGTGAGGTTCATGCGCTGGCGACGACGCCGGCTTAACTGATCGAATCGGAGAACATCATGACTCAAGAAACGCAAGGTAAGCTGGCAAACAAGATTGCACTGGTGACGGGCGGATCGAGCGGCATTGGTCTTGCGTCGGCGCAGGAACTGGCGGCGGAAGGTGCGACGGTGTTCATCACAGGCCGTCGTCAGGCGGAACTGGATGCGGCGGTCGCGGCCATCGGCGCGGGCGCGACGGGCATTCGCGCGGATGTATCGAAGCTCGACGATCTCGACCGCGTCTTCAGCGAGATTCGCGAGCGTGCGGGGCGGCTCGATATCGTCGTGGCGAATGCAGGCGGTGGCGACATGGTGCCGCTTTCGCAGATCGATGAGGAGCACTTCGACCGCATTTTCGGAACCAACGTGAAGGGGCTCGTGTTCACGGTGCAAAAGAGCTTGCTCTTGCTCGTGGATGGCGGCTCGGTCGTCCTGATGGCCTCGACCACTGGAATTCAAGGCACGGAAAATTTCAGCGTCTACAGCGCGAGCAAGGCGGCGGTGCGTAACTTCGCGCGCTCATG
Source organism: Caballeronia sp. HLA56 (assembly GCF_054655155.1). NCBI lineage: Bacteria > Pseudomonadati > Pseudomonadota > Betaproteobacteria > Burkholderiales > Burkholderiaceae > Caballeronia > Caballeronia sp. HLA56. The sequence goes on from NZ_BAAHOB010000002.1 coordinate 399,167, forward strand.
GATTCTGGATTTGAAGGATCGCGGCATTCGCGTGAACGTGGTGAGCCCGGGCCCGGTGCGCACGCCGGGGCTTGCGGGCATCGTGCCCGAAGGTCGGCAGGAAGGGTTGTATGCGCATCTGGCTTCGTCGGTGCCGCTCGCGCGACTGGGCGAGCCGCGTGAGATCGGACGCGCGGTGGTGTTTCTTGCATCCGCTGACGCAAGCTTCGTGAACGGGGCCGAGTTGTTCGTCGATGGAGGGATGGCGCAAATCTAAGCGTCGACGTTGTCGGCGAGGCACTACCTTCCCGCCGACAACATCGTTCCCCGACAGCCCGATGCCTGACATCGGCATGCATAAAGCCGCTTCATTGCCGCCGTGCGCCGTCCTTCCACCGTCAGGCGGTAATCGATGAAGAGCTCATCGCCCTTTCGAATGGGCTGGATGGCGAAGATGAAGACGCGCTCGCCGTCCTGCTCGGCTTCGCAGTTCGGCGCGCAACTGTGATTGAGCCAGCGTGCGGAGTTGCCGCCGCGTGCGCCGTCGATCACGCTGCCATCGTCGAGACCGAAGAAGAAGGTGTGACCGTCCTCGGCGGTCGAGCGTTCATGGCTGCGTTGCGCCTGCTTCCACGTCAGCCGCTGCCCCTTGTATTCGAGCAGCAGCGCGCCGGTGGGTAGATCGGCGAGGGCGAAAACGCCCCGGCCATGGACGGGAGAAGTTCGTACTGTGATTCGTCGCATGGTGTGGCGGCTCGCTTGGGTTTGCTTGAATTCGCGCGAAGACGGGAGATTTGTTTGAGCCTGTGCGCGGCGATGGTTATGATGATGCCGTCATAAATCGCTGTCACGCCCATGCATGCTGTTTTAACCCGCAGGCGCAAGAGACGCAAGCCACTCAGAGGCACGCTCGCGCGCTATCGTAACCGTATCGTCGAAGTGTTGGGAGAGGCTCGCGGCGAACGCGTCATGATTCGCTCCATTCACGACGATGGCGTCGAGCGGCGCACCGCCGTCAAGTGGATCAACCTGCTGCCGATGGATACCGAACTCTTCTGACTTGCACTACGTCCTCATTCTTCTCTCATTTTCGGCTCGCAGAATGGCTTCATCGACGAACCGGAAACAACAGGAGACGAACATGAAGACGATCAGAAACATCACGCTGGCACTGGCCTTGAGCGCCGCTTGCATGACGGCGGCAGAGGCACATCCGTTCATTGGCGTGGGTATCGTGGGCGGGCCCGTGTTTCCCGTGGCTTCCAATGCGCAGAGCGCGCCGCCGCTGCCGGTCTACCCGCACGCAATGTACTCCGGCCCCGCGCCGCTGCCGCTCGATGCACCGCCGCCCGTTTATGTGCAACCGGCCATCGGCAATATCGCGGCGATCATGGGACATGCGAACCCGGCGAACGGCATAACGGGATCGTAAGGACGCATGTGCTCAGGCCGCGAGGCTGTGCTTGCGCAGCCATTCGAGCACGATCGCAGCGATGGCGTCGCTGTTGTCGTCGGCCATGAGCGCGTGAGAGTTGCCGGTAATGCCGCGCGCGGGCAGATCGATCCATTCGACATCCGTGCCCGCCGCGGCCAGCGCGTCATGCCAGCGCCGGACGTTCGGCACCGAATCGACCCAAAACGAATGCTGATCGAGATAGTCGCCCCAAAGGAAGAGATGCGGCACATCGCGCACAAGAGCGGCGTCGCGATCGTCAGGGGACGGCGCGCCGGATGGCTCCAGCGAGATCACCGCCTTCACGCGTTCCGGCGCATTGAGCGCGGCCGTCAGCCCGAAGTTGCCGCCCTGACTATGCGTGAGGATGATGCTGGTGTCGAGGCTCGCGATGAGCGCGTCGTAAGCATGTTGCGTGCGGGCATTGTTGGTCGCCCAGCGCGGCACGAACTGATGCATGAAGGTTTCCATCCGCCCGACAGGAAAGCGCACGCCTTCGTGCGAGCGTCTTGCCGCTTCATCCGGATGCCACGAGCCCGCCGGCCCGAAGCGGAAGGTTTCTTCCCACGCCTCGCGCGCCGTGCGAAAGTAGGGCGCTTCGGCATATACCTCGGGATACGGCGCCCACGACGCGCGTCCGCGTTCGACCGCATCGGAGACATACACATCCAGACCCGAGCGCAGGAAGAACATCTGCCAGCCGGGACGGCCGTCGGGCGTGGTCTCCCAGTTGACGCCGCTCATGCCGCCGCCATGCCAGAGCAAGAGCGGCCATCGTCCGGTGGGACGTTCGAGCCTGATGTATTGCACGTACATCTGTCCCGCGATGATCTCGCCATTCTGATCGACAGGATGCACCGCGCCCTGGTTCGTGCTGACGCGGTCGCGATGCGGCATGCCGCTTAGCGTAAGCATCTCGCCGCCGACGAAGAAGCTGCCGATGTCGCGTACCGAGATGCAGGTTTGCAACTGGCGCTGTGTGTCGGCTGCGTGGGGATGATCGGTCATGGATGGCGCCTTTTTCGGTGGGCACGCGGGATGGATCGTTCCTCATTCTAGATGCTTCCACGTCGCGCACCGGCGCAATTACAAACCGCTTCACGCGGTCCCCCGGCGCGTGGTGCACACTACGCGCAGACGAATGGCTTTCACTCGGGAACAACGGCTTATCGTGTGGCTCTAAGGGGTCGACAAACACGCGACAGTGCTTCAGGTGCCGATCGCGTCCACGACACACGCGTGCCTCGCGGCGGCTCTTTTTTCGATTGGAGCCGAGCCAAAGCGCGCCAGCTTGCGGACCATGAATACCCAACTCAGCAACGAATGCAGGACCCGGCTTTTCCGGATCACACTTGAAACGCCGGCAGAAGGCGTGGCCTTCGTCATGGCGGACAGCCGCGAAGCGGCATGGCGAATCGGCAAGACGGTGATGGCGGTCTTGCGCGGCATCGGCGTGTACGATGTCGCGCTCAAACACGTTCACTCGTTTGCCGAACTCGTCGCAATGGGCAAAGGCGATGACGAAGACCTGCGAATCTTCGAAGTGGCTTACGACGATGAAAACGGCCCGGTCTGGGCCGGCTCGCCGTACTTCCTGACTAATGATTCATCGCTGCTCGGCAAGTGGGCCGAACTTTGCGCGGATCTTGCTGCGGATGTGGCGCGTATGGCCATCCGGCGAGCGAAGTAGTCTTTGGGCCTGGAACGGACCTAACTCAGGCGGCTGCACGCCGGTTCTGAGCGTCCTCATGCGACTCGGGGTACGCAGAGTCGAGCGCGTTATCCAAAAGAGCAAGCTTGCGTTGCAGCGAGGCGACGCGATGGCACTGCGACGGGACGAGATCGTAGTCGGCATCGAGCTGGGCGATGCGTTTGTCCCAATATCCGGTCGGAAAACGTCCCGGCGCCACGTCGGGCGGCCCGGCATAGCTTGCGAGAATCAATTCCAGATGTCTGAGTTCGCTTTCCGCGAGTTGCGCGGTTCGGCGCTGTCGAAACTCGGGGATGGCGGCATCGATGCCTTTCTTCATAGTCCTTTTCCTGCTCGATTCGTAAAGTAAACATCTGAGCAATTGACGTTCCGATGGTTCGCTTTACCTTCTTCGAAATTGTTTCCAATTGAAAACCAGCTTGCGGTGAGGCTTACCTGGTCTCGTTTCCGCACCTTTTGGCATCGAGCGGGTTTTCCCTCATTCTTCTCCGAACGACCGTTCGAGGCACGGAACGCATGCAAAGGACGGGAGAATCAACGGGACATTTCTTCATTGCCTTGGCGCTTTCTTCAAGCAAGTGGTGCTGGGTCTGCTGATTGCTTTGATGCTGTTCGAAGGCAGCGCGGCAACTCCTGCATAAGCGCTAGCCTCCATCGAGGTATCGACAATGAAAAAGACAGCGTCTTCCATCCTGTGCTGCGCCGTTGCGTTGACCGGACTCATCGGCTCCATCGCGGCGCACGCTGAAGAAAGCACCGTGCCGGGCAACACGCAATCGGGCACTGGCGCATCCGGCAAGTCGGCTGGCACGGCAGGCGGCGCGGGCGCCGCAGGCAAGGCGGGCACCGATCCCACGACGCTCGCGCGTACCGAAGAGGAACGCGTGAAACAGAAGAACGCCAAGAGCAGTGGCTCGGGCAAGGCCGATTCGAAAAGAAAAGACTGGAAAGACTAAGCCCTCGCCATCTCCGACTTATGAACGATAGCCGCACACGCAAGAGCCGTTCGTCGCGACCGCTCGACGCCGAACTGGAAAAGGCACTACTCAAGGTATTCGGATTTCCGCACCTGCGGCCGGGTCAGGAAGAGGTCATTCGAAGCGTGCTCGACGGCGCCGATACGCTCGCCGTCATGCCAACAGGCGCCGGCAAATCGCTTTGCTATCAACTGCCGGCGCTGCAATTCGAGGGCATGACGATCGTCGTATCGCCGCTCATATCGTTGATGCGCGATCAGGCTGCCAAGCTCGCGGAAGCGGGCGTGGCGACGAGGGTTCTGAATAGCACGCTCAAGGCAAGTGAAGCGCGCGAAGCAATGCAGGCTATCGCCGATCATGCGGTTCGCATACTGTTCGTCACGCCCGAGCGTCTCGTCGATGCCGAGTTCAACGCAACACTTCTTGCTGACGGCATGCCCGAAGTTCCGCTCGTGGTGATCGACGAAGCGCATTGCATTTCGCAGTGGGGACACGACTTCCGTCCCGCGTACGTCGAACTCATTCATGCGGTCAAGACGCTGGGCCGACCGCCCGTGCTCGCGCTGACGGCAACCGCGACGCCCGCGGTCGTCACGGACATCGTGCGCGAATTGCAAATGCGCCATGCAAACGTGATCCATACGGGCGTGTATCGCGAGAACCTGCATTTCTCCGTCGAGCAGTTGACGAATCCCGAGGAGAAACGCGCGCGTGCAATCGAACGCGTGAGCGCAATACAAGGCAGCGGCATTGTGTATTGCTCGACAGTGGCCGAGTGCGAGGCGCTGCATGCCGCGCTCGTCGATGCCGGCGTCGAGGCCGAGCGTTATCACGGCAAGCTTGCGGCGAGTGTACGTTCGGAAGCGCAGGACGCTTTCATGGAAGATCGCGTGCGCGTGATGGTGGCGACCAATGCATTCGGCATGGGGATCGACAAGCCGGACATTCGCTTCGTGCTGCACGCGCAGATGCCCGGCAGCCTCGATGCGTACTATCAGGAAGCAGGCCGCGCGGGCCGTGATGGCGAGCCTGCGGATTGCATTCTGCTCTTCGAGATGAAGGACAAGCAGGTTCAGCAGTTCTTTCTCGGTGGCCGCTATCCGAGTGCGGAGACTATTCGACTCGTGGCCGAAACCGTATGCAAGCTCGCCAAGGAAGACGCTAGCCACACGCTGCAGAAGCCGCTTGAACGCTTGCAGGAAGCGATGCCGAATATTGGTGCGAACAAGTTGCGCGTGGCGGCAACATTGTTGAACGAACTCGGCATGACGCGGCGCACGCAGCGCGGCGGCATGAAACTCATCGACGATGGCGCGGCCTTCGCGCATCTCGATCGAGCAGCGGGCGCGTACACCGCGAGAGCGCAGCGTGACCGCGCGGTGCTGGAACGAATGATCACGTACGTGCAGAGCGCGCAATGCCGCTGGCGCATCGTGCTCGACTATTTCGCTGCCGATATCGACGATGCAAAGTCGCATGAGCTTCTGCGTCAGGCGGAGATGAATTATCGATCGCCGGAGGACGAGCTTGGCGGCAAGACATGCGGCGCTTGCGATAATTGCCTGCATCCGCCGGAGATCAGCATAAGCGCGCGTGAAGAACGTGAGCACGCACGCGTCGATGAAGCGTCGAAGCCGCTGGGCAAACTAAAGACTTTCGAAGCGGGCGATCGTGTTCGCGTGCGTCGCTATGGCGTGGGCACGGTGGAAATGATGAGCGGTGAAAGCGTTGCCGTCCGCTTCGCCGATGACTCGACGCGCACGTTCGTCGCGCAATTCGTCAAGCGCGCTTCTTAAGTTTTTTTTAGCGTTTTCTTAGCATTTCCCAAGCGTGCGGATTAAGGGCCTTAAGTCATGAAAGCGCGTTTAGCGACGCTTGACAATCAAGCGCAATCAAAGCGTAAAAGGGCGGCTTCCTCTCGCGAAGCCGCCCCTGTCCCTGGACTGCAATTCGGAGTTCTTTAGGACATGACGAAGCGTAACAACCCGATCGCCAACAACAAACCGCATGGCTCGCAAATGGCTCTTGCGTGGATCGGTGGAATGCCGTCGTTCATGCACAACACGAAACCTCGTCTGTATTACTTGCCAAGAGACCTAAGCGTCTGAGCTTAAAGGGAAACGAAGCGTCCACTCAGCTTAGTGTGGTTTTAGCAAAATATTGTTTCCTGGCGACCGCAGCGGAATAAACGAAGTGCTCACATATAGTGTCCCTCAAGTTTCTTGAGGAGCGAGCTTCTGCTTGCGCGGTAGCCTGATCTTGAAGAAGCCTGGTCTTGAACATGAACACTTAGCAGGGCACTTAGAGAACCATGAAAAAAACTCTTCTCATCGCAGGCGTTCTTGGCACGTTCGCCGCCACGGCTCAGGCGCAAAGCAGCGTCACCTTGTACGGCACGCTCGACGCGGGCCTCGTCTACACCAACAACTCCGCGGGACACAGTAACTGGCAGCAAGGCAGTGGTTCGGTATCGGACACGTATTTCGGTTTGCGCGGGTCTGAAGATCTGGGTGGCGGAATGCACGCGCTTTTCAAGTTGGAAAGCGGCTTCAACCTCAACAACGGCAGCTATAGCGAAAGCAACTCCATGTTCAGTCGTCAGGCGTATGTCGGCTTGCAACATGACCAGTACGGCACGATCACGCTCGGTCGCCAATACGACTCCATGGTCGACTACCTCGCGCCCTTGTCGGAACCGGGCGGCGGCTATGGCAATAACCTGACGGCGCATCCGTTCGATAACGACAACCTCGACAACTCGTTCTCGATCAAGAATGCAGTGAAGTATCAAAGCGCCAACTACGGCGGCTTCAAGTTCGGCGGCTTGTATGGCTTCAGCAATGACGCCGGCCAGTTCTCGAACAATCGCGCATGGAGTGCGGGTGCTTCGTACAGCACGGGTCCGTTGAACTTTGCGGCGTCTTACCTGCAAATCAATAACTCGCGCACGGGCAATACGGGCGGCGCGGTAGCGGCGGGTCAAGGCAGCAACAACAATCTGACCGCGGATCAGCAACGCACCTTCGGCGCAGGCTTGAATTACGCTTATGGCCCGGCGACCGTCGGCTTCGTGTGGACGAATACGCATTACGACAACCTGATCGCGGCGTCGCAAGGCGGCTCCACGTTCGCGCTGCCGGGCGGCACGAACCTGCATATGAACAACTTCGAACTGAACGGCCGCTATGCGTTGACGCCTGCGCTCGATCTCGACGCGTCCTACGCGTACACCGACGGCAAGATCAACGGCGCAAACGGCTCGGGCGATCCGAAGTGGCATACGGTGTCGCTCAAGGCGGATTACTCGCTCTCGCGTCGCACGGATGTGTACGTCGAAGGCGTGTATCAGCATGCTTCGGGCGAGCTTGGCAATGCAGGCGCCAATGTCGCGATGATCAACACGCTGTCGCCTTCGACGACGCAGAATCAGGTGGCGGCGGCGGTCGGCTTGCGTCACCGCTTCTAAGCGTGCGTGCTTCGTTGTTGCCCTAGCATCACGCGATAAAAAGGGGCTGCGATCTCATGATCGCAGCCCCTTTTGCTTAAACAACGAAGCGCTTATTTCTTCTCTTCCGAGCGCTTGACGAGCTGTTCGAAATCCTGCGCCGCGCCGCCCGTTCCCGCTGCCAGCCGCGCCAGCGCCGAAGCCGCCGTATCGCGCCGCACGCCGCTTTCCGGTCGATACTGCTTAGGCAACGCAATGAAGAACGTCGCGCCGTGATCCGGCTGGCCTTCGCCCCAGACCTTGCCCCCATGACGCTCGATGATCCGCCGCACGTTCGCAAGTCCGATTCCCGTGCCATCGAATTTTTCATCGACGTGCAGCCGTTGGAACACGCCGAAGAGCTTGTCCACGTAGCGCATGTCGAAGCCCACGCCGTTGTCGCGCACGAAGTACACCGTGTAGCCCGCGAGTTCGCCCGTGCCTTCCCGCGAGCCGATTTCGATGACCGGTTGCTCGCGCGCGCCGCTGAACTTGACCGCATTGGCGATGATGTTGTTCAACGCCACATGCAAAAAGACGTGATCCGCTTCGGTGGGCGGCAGCGCATCCACCTTCCAGTGCACACGCGCTGACGTTTCCTCGTCGATGTCGGTCTGGATGACCGTATGCACGAGCGCATGCATATCGACCTTATGCGGCCGCAACGCCGCGCGGCCGAGTTGCGCGAAGGAAAGCAGGTCGTCGACGAGACGCCCGCCGAAGCGCGCCGATGTCACGATACGCTCCAGATAGCCGCGCCCACGCTCCGACAGTTTCTGGCCGTCCATTTGCTTGAGCAGATCCGCAAAGCCCACGATATGCCGCAACGGCGCTCGCAGATCGTGCGACACCGTGTACGAAAAGCCTTCCAGTTCGTGATTTGCGCGGCCGAGTTCGGTCGCCAGTTGCGCGATCTCTTCCGCACGCCGCAGCACGATGCCGAGCACGGCCGCGCGGAACTCCAGCGCAATCTCGCGCTCGGCGGTGCGCCACGGCAAGGAGCGATTGCGCACCTCGTCGGTCCACGTTTCGAAGCTCACGCGCGGCGAGAGCGAAGAGGAAAGCCCCGTTAGCTTCGCGCGCGGATCGCCCGCCCATTCGATCGTCTGCACGACCTCGCGGCGAAACCAGATCACGTAATTGCGATAGATCTTCGAGATCGATACCGCGAGAAAACCCGCGACATTCGGCGAATCTGGCAGCACGGGACAATCCGCCGATGCGCGATCCGACAGCACCACGTCTTCGCTTTGCTGATCGAGCCAGTCGACAAGCGCTGTCACGTCGTGCTCGCTCGGCGTCACGCCGATGAGCGACGTGCGCCCCTCGAAGATCACCGCCGCGCCCGATGCGCGCGTCAAGCCGAGCAGGTCGTTCGAGTCGTTGACCAGGGCTTCGACGAAGCTGTCGGTATTGGCCATCGACGAAAGCAGCTTCGAAAGCATGCGGCGCAGTTCGAGCCGGTAATGCGCTTCGTTTTGTGTTTCACGCGCCTCGATCTGCAGCGAGACGATCTGCGCGACATGCTCGCAAGCCGTGCGTACTTCGAAGGGCGGCAGGCGCGGCGTCGCGTGATGACAGGAGATCAATCCCCAGAGCGTGTCGTCGACGACGATGGACATCGACATCGAGGCAAGCGTGCCCATGTTGCGCATATATTGCAGATGCACGGGCGAGACGCTGCGCAAGGACGCGTAGGTGAGATCGGTCGGCCGGCCAGTCTGCGGATGCAGCGCGGGCACGAGCGGCGCGGCTTCGTAATCGGCGTTCGAAATCAGGCGGATGCGATTGCGCTTGTAGAGTTCGCGCGCCTGGGCGGGAATATCGGACGCGGGGAAATACTGGTTCAGGTATGACTGATAGCCCGGCTCGATGGCTTCGGCGAGCACGTGGCCGTTGCCGGCTTCGTCGAATTGATAAACGAGCGTGCGCCCGAAACCGGTAATGCGCGCAATCTCCGTCGCCGCGAACTGGCAAAGCTGCTCGACCGTGCGCATGGACTGCACTTCGGTGACGAAGGAGCGCACGAGCGGATACATGCTCGAAAACACTTCGGCGGTATGTTGCGCGGGTTCCAGTTCAACGAAGAGCAAGCCTTCATGCCGATGCACGACGAGCGCGAACGGGCCGCTTTGGCTCCAATGATCGATGACGACATTGCCCGTGTGGATCGTCGCGCCATCGCGCGTAAGCCTTCCCAATTCGGCGACGGCGCGGCGGCTGGCTTCATCGCCGATGACGAACGACAGCGGCTCGCCGAGGCAACGCTCGGGCGCGATCGACGTGAGTTGCGCGACATTGCCACTCACTTGCAAGATCGTGCCTTGTGCGTCGATGCTCAAGAGAAGACCGTGCGGCTGGATGCCGCCAGGAACGTGAATGGGCTCGCGCGCGCATTCGGCATACGCCGATGCATCGGGCGCATTAAATTCACTGCTGTGTGCGGTGGAGGAGTTGTCCGTCATTGTCTCGATAAGGCGTTTCGGCGGCGCAAAGGCGCGCCGGTTTGTCCAATGGCCGCAAGCTTTCAGGCAGCAGACGCATTAAGACGACGATCGGGTCGCGGGCTTCGTGCGGCCCTGACACGACGGTCGAAGACGATTTACGGTTCGCACGCCGGTCTTCGAGCCGGATTTTTGTCTGCATGTCGATGCGGCACGGCCGGTCATTTCTACTCCGGGCGGCGCATCCTGGCTGATGAAGCAATTGTAAGCGGGCATCGCAATCCTTGTTTTCAGACCGGCGCGTTCATGCGGATATTCGGGCATACCGGCGCTTTCGCATGAATCGTTCCGCGCTTCGAGTCGCACGAAGTCTCGCGGTACAGTGGCAGTTGTTCACGAGCCTTTCATGGAGTCCGACCGTGAAATCCGGCACGGAAAAGAGCGCGCCTTGGGTGGAGGAATATGCACGGACCGCGTCCGCCATGTGGTGCGGCGACCAAGTGCGTATTCGCAATGTCCGCAACTTTGTCTACCGAACGCGGGACGAAGCCACGCCCGCCTATTTCGACGCCATCTATGAGATCTCGCGACTACAGACGGTCGATCTCGTGGTGTCGCGCTGGACGCATGAATCCATTGCACATGTGTTCGTAAGCTTCGGTTTCGACGATGGCCGTTATCTCTCCATCTCAATCGAAACGCGCCGTCGGCAAGGGCAGCATTATTCGACGTGGCGCGGCTTCTTCAAGCATTACGATCTGATCTATGTCGTGGCCGACGAGCGCGATCTGATCGGCGTGCGTACCGATATACGGCGCGAACGCGTGTCGCTGTATCGCGCGCAGGTCACGGCCGCCACCGTGCGCGCGCTGTTCAAAGACTACATGCGGCGCGTGAACGACCTGAACGAACGCCCCGAGTTCTATCACACGCTCTTCAACAACTGCACGAGCAATATCCTGCATCACGCGCGAACGGTCGCGCCGCATCTTCGTTATAGCTGGAAGGTGCTGCTAAGCGGCCACGCCGACGACTACACCTATCGCATGGGCCTGCTCGACAACACCTCGACGTTCGATGAACTCAAGCGGCGCAGTCTCATCGTGCGGCCGGAAGGCGCGCTGATCGACGAAGACTTTTCGGCGGCGATCCGGCGCGCTCATTGAGTGCTTGGGTCAGCCAGCCGTTCTCGCGGCGACGCTGCCGGAACCGGCATGAAGCGCCCGGCGTGCGCAAAGCGCGAGCAACACGCACGACAGCCCGTTGAAGAGAAAGAGTCCGCGCGGACCGAAGACGGTCATCAATAGCGAAGCCAGCGCCGGACCGGTCATGCCGCCGAGCGAGAACAGCACGAGCAAGGTCGCCGAGATGGCGACGCGCAAATGCGCCTCCGTTCTGTCATGCACGTGCGAAACGATGAGCCCGTATTGCGTGAACGTCACCGCGACATACGCCAGCGTGCCGCACCACACCACCGCGCGAAAATCGAAGCACAGCAGCACGAAGCTCAAGGTCGCCGAAATCGATGCCGTGTAGAACACGAGACGCCGCCTGTCCACTTTGTCGGAGAGACGGCCCATCGGCCATTGCGGCAGGAGTGCGCCGATCAGCGCCACGCCCATGAAGGTCGCGAGTTCGCTCGTCGAAAAGCCGGAGCGTTGAAGATAGACCGGCGTCATCGAATAGAACGCGCTGTAGAGAAAGCCCGCGAGAATGCAGCCCGGAACCGCGAGCGGCGTCGCGGCCATTATCTCGCGCAGGCTCTCGCGCCAGGTTCGGGCGGGCACGCGGTCGAGGTTTTCATCGGCGACCTTGACGGGCCAGCCTTCCAGCAAGGTCACGGGCAGCACGGCGGCGGCGAACAGCGCGGCGGCGATGGAGAATTGCTGCGCACCCGTGCCCGCGCCGACATTCAGCAAGAACTGCCCGGTGCCGACCGCGAGATAGTTGATGGCCGCATACGAGCCGAAGACTTGGCCGCGCCGCTCGTTCTCCACCGTGCCGTTGAGCCAGCTCTCGATGGACGTATAAAGCCCCATGAACGCGACGCCCGTGAGAATACGCACGAGCGCGAGGAGCCACGGCGACTCGCTCGCGCCGAACGCCAGCGCGAGAATCGACGCGGCCGCTGAAAAAGCCACGAATGTCCGATGCTGCCCGATCCGGTCGATGAGCCGCCGGTTCACCACCGCGCCGAGAATGAAGCCCAGGTAATAGCACGACTGAATGAGGCCGATCACGAGCGTCGGATAACCCGCCTGCAGGATGCGCAGCGGTATCAGCGTCTGGAAGAGTCCGTTTCCCGCGACGAGCAGCGCATAGCCGCACAACAGGCCCGCGAGCGCGCGATAACTGCTGCCCGCGCCGCCGGGCGGTGGCGGCGGAAGCGGGTCGCCGCCCGAAGGCGGTGTCTGACGGCCGAAGAGCTTGGCTTCGGTGAGCGGCCCGGTCCGTGCGATGGATGAGGACTCCGGCGTTGTCTCGCTCTGTGTCTGATCGGAAAACTGCGGCGTTTCGTCTGCTATTTTTGTCATGACACTCGTTTGCGTTCGGAACGGCCCTTGGTCGAGGCGCGTTCGCACCCGATGCTACCTGAAACCGGAACGGCGCCTGAGCACGTGTGCGACCAATTCGTGATCGGCACCGACATCGTGGCGCTTTCGAGCTTCGCCTCGCGCGCTCACGGTCATGCCATTAGCGAGTACGATGTCAGGCCGCCGCGTGACGATGCGGACATTGAGACGAGGAGCGCCTTTGCGACAGACGTTCGATATTCGCCGTGGTTGGCCCGCGCAACGGCGCGCCGGTAGCGCATGACGCGGGCATCGAAGGGGAGCGTGCGGTTCACGCGGCTCGCGTGCTGCATTGCCGCCGCTCATGCCGCTGTTTATGCCGCCGCTTATACCGATGCAGCGCACGCGCAATCATATAAAGACGTCGCGCCGATTGTCCCGCCCGCCGCCGAGCGTCCGCGTGCACCGCAGCCGCCCGCCGAATCCGGCGATGCGTCGCAGGCCGTAGCGATCGCGGATTTACGCGGCATCGCTTTCGTGCGCTCGGACGGCGCGGCCGGTTCCGCCAGCACGCAAGGCACGCAGAGCGCTGCGATCACGGCCAGTGGCGCGCCGCTGCTCGATTCCGCTTTCCTCGATACCTTCGCGGCCGATCTCGCCCATCCGCTCACCTTCGCGCGTCTGGCCGAAATTCGCCGCGCCGTCGTGCAGCGTTATCGCGAGGCGGGCCTGCCGCTCGTCGATGTCTACGTGCCCGAGCAGGATGTGAGCGACGGCGTGGTGCGCATTGCGATTGCCGAGTTTCGCGCGGGGCGCGTGCTCCCTCAAGGCAATCGCTATTTCTCCGATGCGCTCCTCGCCCGCGAGATGCCGCTGCCCACCGGCGAGCCGATCCGCGAAGCCGATGTCGCCGCGGGCCTCGCGCTCCTGAATTCGAACCCGTATCGCCGTGTCGACGTGATCTATGCGCCGGGCGCTGCCGCGAATACCACCGATGTCGTCCTGCAGACCGAAGACCGGCTGCCGTTGCGCGTCTACGGCGGCTACAACAACGACGGCGTGCCGGACCTGGGCCGCGACCGCCTGCTTGCGGGTTTCGACTATGGCAATCTGTTCGGCACGGATGCGCGCATCGGCTATCAGGCGACGGCGAGCAACGACCTCATTTCGGGTAATCCGGATATCGAAGGGCGGCCCAACCGGGCGCGCTTCGTCGCGCATTCGTTCAACCTGATTGCGCCGCTGCCGTGGCTCGACCGTATCGAACTGTTCGGGGTGTATGCGCAAAGTACGCCACGCTTGCCGGACAGTTACGGACAGACGGGCACGAGCGCGCAGCTCAGTTTTCGCTACGACTGGCGCCTTCCGCCGCTCGACAAGGCGGGTGCGTGGCAGCAGCAACTGCAACTCGGCTACGACTTCAAGCGCTCGAACAACGACCTCGAATTCGGCGGCTTTCAGGTGTTCAATGCCAATACGCACGTCCATCAGTTCGTGCTTGCCTACGATCTGACGAAGAGCGACGCATCCGGCGACACGCATCTGAATGCATCGCTCTACGCGAGCCCCGGCTATCTCGACGGCAGCAACAACAGCGACGCCTTCGATACCGCGCGTCTCGGCGCGAAGCCGCGCTATCAGTATCTTCAACTGTCCGCGCAACGCGATACGCCGCTGGGTGCGACGGGCTTTTCGGTATCTGCGCGCGGGCTCGTGCAGTGGACCAACAACACGCTTTTGCCGAGCGAGGAACTCGGGATTGGCGGCGACTCGACCGTGCGCGGCTACGACCCGTACGCGGCGCAAGGCGATCGCGGCTGGAACGTGCAGACGGAGTTGCGCTCGCCGGCCATCACGTTCGGCTTCGCGGCGATGCAGCCGTTTGTGTTTTTCGATGCAGGGCACGTGTGGAACCGCATCCCCGAAGCGGGCGAGGTCAACAATGCATCGCTTGCGAGCATCGGCGGCGGTGTGCGTTTTCAGATGAGCCGCTTCGTCACGTTCAGGGGAACGCTCGGGTTTCCGCTCAGGGCTGTCGTGCCGAATGGCTCGAAGGCGCCGTTGGGGGAGATATCGGTGGTGATCGGGAGTTGAGCGTCACGCCCAAGAAAAAGGCCGAACGAGCGTCCGGCCTTCCGCACCACGAACTCAATGTCAGCTAGATCAGAACGCGTGCCGCAAAGCCACTCGCGCGACGAACTGATTCGAATTCGACGACACTTGCTGCGCGCCCGGAATATACGCGTTGTCCAGCACCGAATCCGTCGAAGGCCCGTGGATTTTCTGATAGGCGCCTTGCACATAGACGTCCGTGCGCTTGGACAGGAAGTAATCCGCCATCAAGCCGAACGAGTGAATCTTCGGCTTGACCGTGCCTGAAGCCGCGTCGTACGTCTCGATGGAATACACATACTGCGCGCCGATGAAGAACGCCGGCGTGAACTGGTACTTGCCGTTCACTTCGAAGTTCTGATACTTGACGGCGTTGAGCGTGTTGCCTGCTGCCACGAGCGTGCCGCCTATATAGCCATTGGTCGACGGATCGCGATAACTCGAATTCGTATAGGCGAAGCCTGCCGTTGCGGGGCCGAACGAGTAGTTCACGCCCGCGCCGTAGACCTGCATGCGTCTCGCGACGAAGCTCGCATCGTTGGCCGCGATGGCGCCGATGCCACCCGCGCCGACGCCGTCCGCGCGCATATATGCCGCGCCGGCCAGCAAGCCGCCATTCGCATACGAAGCGCCGACGCTATACAAGCGGTTGTCCGCGAAACCCGTGCTGTTGCTGAAGCCATACAAGCCGCCGAACTTGAAGCCGCCGAAAGACGGACTCGCATACTTCACCGCGTTGTTCACGCGAAACGAGTTGTCCGTGTTGTCGTTGTCGAACGGATGCGCGAACAGATAGCCCGCGAAGTTGCCGTTGGCGGTGGTCGGCGCAAGGTAATCGACGACGGAATCGTACTGACGCCCAAGCGTCACCGAACCGAAGCGTTCGTTCTGCACGCCCACGAAAGCCTGACGGCCGAACATGCGGCCACCCTGACCCGCCGCGCCGTTGCTCAGGTTCAAACCGCTTTCCAGTTGATACACGGCCTGAGTCGCGCCGCCGAGATCTTCGACCCCGCGCAAGCCCCAGCGGCTGCCCGACGCATAACCGCTCGTCAATTCGTAGGCGTGATTTCCGCCGACGTTGCTCGTGTAGTCGAGGCCTTCGTCGAGCACGCCGTATAGCGTGACGCTGCTCGCTGCAAAGACGGAGGAAGACAGGCAGCAGACCGCTGCGAACAGAATGGCTTTAATTCTCATGAAAGTCTCAAGTTTTCTTGTTTTATCCGATGACGTCCGTGTCGCTCACGCGAAAACGCCAAGGATGGCTAACGATGAGCGACGGATTGTGCGTGATCGACGCGCGCTTGCAAAGGGATTTCGCCGAACATCGAACGTGAGTTTTTTGAATGTTCTGCCAGCAAATTCTTCGCTTGTCGCTGCAGCGCGAAGCGCGGAAAAATGGGCCGAAAGTCGTAAGAGGCAGCCGCGACATCAGCGGCGCTGGTTTTTTTCCGCTGCGGCCGCCGTCGCCCGTCATCGAACCAGGAATCATCGAGAAACATGAAGTCAGAACGCAATTTCGTGAACGGATGTTTCATCGCGCCCGCAAGCGATCAACGCACCGCCGTCGTCAATCCGGCTACCGAAGAAGTGCTCGGCCACGTGCACAACGCAACGCGCGAAGAGGCGTTGCAAGCCGTTGAATTTGCCGCCACCGCGCAAAAGCGCTGGCGCGTGATGCCCGCCGCCGAGCGCGCGGTGCACATGCAGCGTCTCGCGGACGCCATCGTCGAAGCCTCCGCCGATATCGGCGCGGCGCTCGCCTCCGAGTCGGGCAAGAGCCTGACGGACGCCACCAACGAAGCCATCTACGCCGCGCAGATCACGCGCTATCACAGCGAATGGGCGCGGCGCATCGAAGGCGAAGTCATTCCGAGCGATACGCCCGACGAAAACCTCGTGCTGCATCGCGAGCCGATAGGCGTCGTCGCCTGCCTGATTCCCTTCAATTTCCCCATCTACACGCTGCTGCGCAAGATTGCGCCGGCGTTGATCGTGGGCAATACGGTGGTCGTGCGCCCGAGCAACAACACGCCGCTGTCCGCGTTCGAATTGGCGCGCGCCGTCGAACGCGCTGCATTGCCGCCGGGCGTCGTCAATATCCTGGCGATGGATCACGCCACCGCCGAAGCCGTCTGCACGCATCCGGCCGTCGGCATGATCACGCTGACGGGCAGCGTTTCCGCGGGCCGCAAGGTGCTCGAATACTGCAAGGCGAATATTGCGAAGCCTTCGCTGGAACTGGGCGGCAAGACGCCCGCGATCATCGAGCCGGATGCCGACTTGCAGAAGGCCGCGCGCGAACTCGTCGCCTCGAAGCTCACGCATGGCGGTCAGCTTTGCACGGCCATCGAGCGCGTTTATGCGCACGCGAGCATCCACGATGAATTCGTTCGCCTGCTCAAGGAGCAGATGCTGGCCAAGCGGATCGGCGACCGTTTCGAAGACGCGAGCTTCATGGGGCCGCTCGTCAACGAGGCATCGCGCAAAGGCATTCACGCCATGGTGATGCGCGCGGTCGAGGCAGGCGCTGTGCTCGAAACCGGCGGCGAAGTGCCGAAGCGCAAGGGCTTTTTCTATCCGCCGACGCTTTTGTCCAACTGCCGTCAGGACATGGAGATCGTGCAGGAAGAAACCTTCGGGCCGGTGCTCGCCGTCGTGCGCTACGGCACGCTCGATGAAGCCATCGCGATGGCGAACGATCATCAATTCGGTCTTTCGTCCGTGCTTTACACCGAAAACTATCGCACGGCGATGAAGGTCGCCAACTCCATCGAAGCGGGCGAGCTTTATATCAACCGCACGCCGGCCGATCCGTATCAAGGCTTCCACGCGGGCTGGAAACGCTCCGGCATCGGCGGTGACGACGGCAAGCACGGCATGCTGGAATTCACGCAGACGCGTCTCGTCGTCATGAAGTACTGACCCAGGCCGTGTCTTCTCGCGAGGACGCCGCCGTTTTCCTTTTCCAACTCACACAAAAATATACGAAGGCTGCGGGCTTTGCGCCCGCGGTTCATCGAGGAGCCTCCCGTGTCATCGAATCCTGCTCAAACCAGCCAGGGCGCGGCTGCGCTGCCGCTCAAAAGCGCGCGCGCCGACCGCTATCTGCAACTCGCGCTGCTCGTGGTCGCCGCCGGCGCGATCTATCCGATTCTGTATCTGCGGCAGGTTTATCAGCCGACGATGCTCGAAGTCTTCCGCATCACCGAAGAGCAACTCGGCTATCTCTACTCCGCGCTCGGCACGATCTTCCTGATCTGCTATTTGCCAAGCGGCTGGCTTGCGGACCGCGTCGCGCCGCGCGTGCTCATCTGTTTTTCGTTGATCGCGACCGGCGCGCTCGGGCTGTGGTATTCGACGGCGCCTTCGTTCGCCTCGCTGATCGTGATCTTCGGCTGCTGGGGTTTGACGACCGGCCTCACGTTCTGGGCCGCCATCATCAAGCGCGTGCAGATGATCGCCGCCGCCGACGAGCAAGGCCGCTTCTTCGGCTTTCTCGATGGCGGTCGCGGCTTGATCGAAGCGCTGCTCGCAACCATCGCGATTTCGGTTTTCGCCTACGTGACGCACACGCGCGGCGACTCCACCGCAGCGGGTTTCAAGCTCGTGGTCTATATGTACGCGTTCCTGTGCATCCTGCTTGGCGTGGTGCTCGGGCTGGTTCGCGATCCCGACGCGGGCGCCACCGCCGTGGCGAAGCGCAAGAGCAACGTGCTGCGCGACCTCGCCGTGCTGCTGAAGAATCCGCAGTTGTGGCTGCTCGCGGCCATCGTGTTCTGCGGCTATCAGGTGTTCTGGGCGACGTACAGCTTCTCGGCGTATCTGCATGAGAAGGAGATCGGCCTTTCCGTGGTCGCGGCGGGTTTCATCACCACGCTCAAGCTGTGGATGCGTCCTATCGGCGGCATCGGCGGCGGCTTTCTCGGCGACCGCTTCTCGAAGTCTTCCGTGCTCGTGTTCGCGCTCTTCGCAGCCGCGCTCTCGCTCGTCGTGCTGATCGTCGCGCCGGGCATTTCGAGTCACGTGCTGATCGCCGTGGTCGTGCTGTTCATCGGCGTGATGACCTATGCCATTCGCGGTCTCTACTGGTCCCTGCTCGACGACTGCAAGGTGCCGGCCGAGACGAGCGGTCTCGCCATCGGCCTCATCTCGGTGATTGGCTACTCGCCGGACGCATTCCTGCCGCTCGTCAACGGGCATCTGACGCAGAACTATCCCGGCGTGCTCGGCTATCAAATGTACTTCGGCTATGTCGCCGTGATGGCCGCGCTCGGCGGTGTCGCCGCGCTCGTCTTCAAGCATCGGCTCAAACGCATGGAACGCAAGGAATCGCAGCAATGAAAATCGCCGCACTGGAAACTCATATCGTCGCCGTGCCGCCGCCGCATGTCGGTGGCATGTACTGGATCTTCGTGAAGCTGCGCACGGATTGCGGCATCGAGGGCGTCGGCGAGATTTACTCGGCCACGTTTCATCCTAAGGCGATGACGCCGATCATCGAAGACGTGTTCGAACGCTATCTGCTCGGCCACGATCCGCATCATGTCGAGCGCTTCTATCGCGAAGCCTTTTCGAGCGGCTTCACGCAACGCCCCGACCTCACCATGATGGGCGTCGTAAGCGGCCTCGAAATGGCGTGCTGGGACATCATCGGCAAGGCGGCGGGCAAGCCCGTGTACGAACTGCTCGGCGGCCGCGTGCACGAGCGTCTGCGTTCCTACACTTATCTTTATCCGAAGAACAGTCGTGGCGAATACGACTACGACGACCCGGACCTCGCGGCGGAATGTGCCGCGCACAACGTCGAACTCGGTTTCACGGCGGTGAAGTTCGATCCGGCAGGCCCGTACACGGCGTATTCCGGCCACCAGATTTCGCTCGAAGTCATGGACCGCTGCGAAACCTTCTGCCGCAAGGTGCGTGAAGCGGTTGGCAGCAAGGCCGATCTGCTGTTCGGCACGCACGGACAGATGGTGCCATCGTCGGCGATCCGCCTCGCGCAACGCCTCGAAAAGTTCGATCCGCTGTGGTTCGAGGAGCCCGTTCCGCCAGGACAGGAAGACGCGATGGCGCAAGTCGCCGCGAAGACGAGCATTCCGATTGCGGCGGGCGAGCGTCTGACCACGAAGTACGAGTTCTTCAAGCTGCTCGAAGCGCGCGCCGCATCGATTCTGCAATTCAACGTCGGACGCGTGGGCGGGCTACTCGAAGCGAAGAAGATCGCGAGTCTCGCCGAAGTGCATTACGCGCAGATCGCGCCGCATCTGTACAACGGGCCTGTCGGCGCGGCGGCCAGCGTGCAGATCGCGGCGTGCTCGCCGAACTTCCTGATTCAGGAAAGCATCGGCACGTGGGACGGCTTTCACGCCGAAGTGCTGAAGACGCCGATTCGCTGGGACGACGGCTACATCATTCCGTCGAACGAGCCGGGTCTTGGCGTGGAACTGAACATGGACGTGGTGCGCGCGCATACGCCTTATACCGGCGACCGTCTGCATCTGCAGATGACACCCCGGCCTTTCGACGTGAAAGACCTCGCGCCTGCCAAAGGCTGACACTCACCGGAATACTCAAGCATGGAATTCGATTACATCATCGTGGGCGCGGGTTCGGCGGGCTGCATTCTCGCCAACCGTCTGACGGAGTCGGGACAGTATTCGGTCCTGCTGCTCGAAGCGGGCGGCGAGGACGCGTCGTTCTGGTTCAAGGTCCCGGTCGGCTTCACCAAGACCTACTACAACCCCGAATACAACTGGATGTATTACAGCGAGCCGGAAGCGCAGCTGAACGACCGCAAGCTGTATTGCCCGCGCGGCAAGGTGCAGGGCGGCTCCGGCTCCATCAACGCGATGATCTACGTGCGCGGCCAGCCGCACGATTTCGACGACTGGGCGAAAGCGGGCAATCGCGGCTGGAGCTTCAAGGACGTGCTGCCGTATTTCCGTCGCGTGGAATCGCATCCGCTTGGCAACACGGAGTATCACGGCGCGAACGGCAAGATCCGCGTTTCGCCGATGAAGGACGACGCGCATCCGATCTGCCAGGACTTTCTGCAAGCCGCGGAAGAAGCGGGCTTTCCGCGCACCGACGACTTCAACGGCCCGAAGTACGAAGGCGCGGGCATCTACGATGTCAACACGCGCGACGGTCAGCGTTCGTCGAGCAGCTTCGAGTATCTGCATCCGGTGATGGAGCGCGGCAATCTGAAGATCGAGCGCAACGTGACGGTGCGCCGCGTGTTGTTCGACGGCGCGCGCGCCATGGGCGTGCTCGCCTCGCGTAATGGCCAGGACTTGCAGTTCCGGGCGAAGCGCGAAGTAATTCTCTCGGCGGGTGCCGTCGATACACCGAAGCTCATGCAACTCTCCGGTATCGGCGAAGCGGAGTTGCTCGCGAAGCATGGCGTGACGCTCGTGCATGAGCTGCCGGCGGTCGGCAAGAATTTGCAGGACCATCTGTGCGTGAGCTTTTACTATCGCGCGACGGTAAAGACGCTGAACGACCAGTTGGGTTCGCTCATCGGCAAGGCGAAGGTGGCGCTGCAATATCTGATGACGCGCAAGGGACCGCTCGCCATGAGCGTGAACCAGGCGGGCGGCTTCTTCAAGGGCGCCGACGACGAGCTGGAGCCAAACCTGCAGCTCTACTTCAACCCGCTGTCGTACCGCATTCCGAAGAGCAGCAAGGCGCAACTCGAACCGGAACCGTACTCGGGCTTTTTGCTGTGCTTCAATCCGTGTCGTCCGACGAGCCGCGGTTCGGTGGAAATTGCGTCGGCGAAGGTCGAGGATGCGGCGAAGATCCGCATCAACGCGCTGACGACGGCGAAGGATATCCGCGAAGTCATTCAGGGCAGCAAGCTCATTCGCCGCATCATGGGCACGAAGGCGCTGCGCCAGGTCACGGCCGAGGAAATCTCGCCGGGACCGGGCGTGAAGAGCGACGAAGACATGCTCGCGTATTTTCGCGACCAGTCCGGCTCGATCTATCACCTGTGCGGTTCCTGCGCGATGGGTCCGGACGCGCGCACCTCGGTGGTCGACGAGCGTCTGCGTGTGCATGGCATCGAGGGTTTGCGCATCGTCGATGCATCGGTGTTCCCGAACATCACCTCCGGCAACCTCAACGCGCCGACGATGATGGTCGCCGAGAAGGGCGCGGACATGATTCTCGAAGATTCGCGTCGTGGGGTGGTCGAGGCGTTGAAGCCGCTCGAACTTCCCGTCGCCGCATGAACGAAGCGGGTCTAGGTTGCGCGCCGCCGCCGGTCGGATAACCGGCATAATTTGACTCGATTCGTAAAATGCTGCCAAAGAGCGGCACGACTGGCGTGAAGCGCGTGTTAAATGCGCGCACGTCAGACGAGACAGGAGACAGTTTTGAAGCGGAAGATGCCCGCCCTGAACGCGCTCAGGGCTTTCGAAGTGGCTGGCCACACCGGCAGTTTCACGCGTGCGGCGGAAGTGCTGCACGTCACGCAAAGCGCGGTGAGCCGTCAGGTTCGCCAACTCGAAACGCAACTCGGCGAAGCCTTGCTGCTGCGCCGTCATCATCATCTGGAGTTGTCGGCCACGGGGCGCCTGCTGCTGCAGGCGCTCAAGATGTCGTTCGATCGCATCGAGCTGACGGTGCGCAGCATTCAGGAGAAGACGCATCTCAAGCGCTTGCGCATCAACGTGCCGCCGACCTTCGCGAGCCGCTGGCTCATGCCGCGCCTGCCATCCCTTCGTGCTGCCGCGCCTGAAGTCGAAGTCACCCTGACCACGCGCCGCACCGACGAGCTCGTCGAATCCGGCGCGCTCGATTGCGCCATTCGCTTCGGCAACGGCGAATGGGCCGGGCTCGACAATCAATTGCTGATGAACGAGCGGCATATTGCCGTGTGCTCGCCCGAATTGCTGGGCGAGCGCGCGACGACCTCGGTGGACCTGAATGCGTTCACCTTGCTGCATGTGCTTGCAAGCAACGATCAGCGCTATCTCACCTGGCAACACTGGCTGAACGCGGCGGGCATCGACGATGTCGATACCCACGACGGCTACGAATTCGACCTGCTCGATCATTCGATCCATGCGGCGGTGGATGGCATTGGCGTCACTATCGCGGATCGTCACATGATCGCGCCGGAGCTTGCGCGCGGCGCGCTCGTGCCGCTACTGGATGTAGAAGTGGACGGGCATCAGTCGTACTGGCTCGTGACGCGCGCGGGACAGGACGATGCGCCGCATGTCGCGATGTTTCGCGAGTGGCTGCGCGGACAGGTCGACGAGCAGCAGCGATGCTTTGCGCGGATGCGGGCGGCAAGATGAGTCACGAGTCGCCGGGCGCCGAGCTCTTGCGTCCGTCCACGGATAACCCCGGCGGGTTGTAAGCCTGCATCGTCAGATGTTGTAGGCGGGCGTGATTGCCGCATCGCCGAGTGTGAACCAGAACAGCGCGATGTTCTTCGGGTGGCGGTCGGCGTTGCGCACGATTCGCGGCCTGAAGGCTACAAAACAGGCTCATGCGGATTTTTGTAGCGTTCAGGCTGCGGCGACCTTGAGGTTTGGGCCGCGAAGGCCGGACGCAACCGCCTGTCGACTCGTTACCGTAGGGAACAAACCAATCTAGCGAGACACCATGCGCCGCCTGCCCTCACTCACCGCGCTACGCTTCTTCGAAGAAAGCGCGCGCCACATGAGCTTCAACAAATCCGCCGCCGCGTTGTGCGTGACGCCAGGCGCGGTCAGCCGCCAGATTCGTCTGCTCGAAGACGCGCTCGGCGCGCGGCTTTTCGACCGCGATCACAAAGGCATACGCCTGACCGCGCAAGGGACGGAGTTGCTCGCGTGCGTCTCCGAGGCGTTCGATTCCATTGAACGCACGACCCGCAAGCTCTCGATTTCTCCGAAGAGCGAACGCAAGCGGCTCACGGTGAGCGCGCCGCCGACGTTCGCATCGCGCTGGCTGTCGCCACGTCTCGGTTCGCTGATGGACGCGGTGCCCGACATCGACCTCTCGGTGCGCACCGACGCCACGGGCGAGTTTCAATGCACGATCCGCTTCGGGCACGAGGCGCGGGCGGATCATCGGTCGGCGTTGCTGTTCATCGAGCGGCATGTGCTCGTCGGCGCGTCGAAGTATGCGGGCCAGGACGTCGTGGCGCTGCTGCAACGCCTGCCCGCGCTGCACGTTCTGCACAACGACGCGCGCCTCACGCTTTGGCCGAACTGGCTCGATGCCGCGAGCCTGTCGCGCGGTTTCGCGGAAAACGGCATCGAGTTCTCGACGCTCGATCAGGCGATTCGCGCCGCGCTAGCCGGAACCGGCCTCGCGGTGGTGGACCGCAACATGATCGCGGACGAGTTGCACGACGGCACGCTTGCGCAACTGTCGCCGGTGGAATCCACGGGGCCTTATGGATACTGGCTGGACATCGGGCCGTCGGCTGCCGCGCAGGATCATGTGCAGGCGTTCGCGGAGTGGCTGCGTGGCGAAGGGGTGACGAACGCGAACGCAGCGCAGCCTTGAAGCAGTTCAGTTGCCACTCGCCTCGTTCAACGTCAGATGCTTCGTTTCCGGCGCCCATGCAATCGAAACCAGCATCCCGATGAACAGCACCGCGGCGAGCGCGAGCATCGTTACCTTGACGCCGACGCCCGCAATGCCCAGTGGCAACAGAAACGTGCCGATAGCCGAGCCAAGGCGGCTGCATGCAATCGCCAGTCCGACGCCGCACGCGCGCGCCTCGGTCGGAAAGCACTCGGGCGGAAACACGCCGACCAGGTTTGAAAACGCGGACATGGTCAGTGTGAAAAGCGCGAACGCCGCGATCATCCAGAGCGACGCCGACGATGGCAGCACCGCAAGCGCCAGCAGCGACACGCACGTCACCGCGAACGAGCCGATCAGGAACGCGCGCCGCGAGAGCTTGATCGTCAGCCAGATGCCGAGCAACGCGCCTATCACAAGCACGCCGTTGAGCAGCAAATCCGCGCCCGAGCCTTCGTTCAGATCGATCGCCTTGAGAATGCTCGGCAGGAACGTGTAGATCGCGAAATATGGGATCACGAGGCACACGAAGAACGCGCAATTGAAGATGGTGCGGCGGATCAGATCCGGCTTGAAGAGCCGCGCGAAGCCGCCGGGCGGAGCGAAGTGTTCGCCGGCGTCGGCGTCGAGCGTTACGTTCGGGCCGAAGTGCTTGCGCACGATACGCCGCGCTTCATCGCCACGACCGCGGCCGAGCAGCCAGCGCGGCGACTCCGGCGTGCCGATACGCAACACGAGTACGAGAAACGCCGGAATGCCGGCCGAGGCGAGCAGCCAGCGCCAGGCGTCCGGCGAGGCATTGGCGTAATGCATGCCGAGCACGTTCGCAATCACGTAGCCGATGGTCCAGATCACGCTGAACGAGCCGAGCAGGGTGCCGCGATGCTTGCGCGGCGAAAACTCCGCGAGAATCGCGTGACCGACCGCGAAGTCGCCGCCCATGCCGAAGCCAATCAACACGCGCAACGCAACCAGCATCGCGGGCGTGGTCGCATAGAACTGCGCGAACGCCGCCGCCGTGATGATGATGAAACTCAGCAGAAAAATCTTCTGCCGCCCGAGCCGGTCGGACAGCCAGCCGAATACGAGGCTGCCGAAGAAGATGCCGATCAGCGCTGACGAGCCGAGCATGCCCATCCAGAACGCATCGAGCGGAATCTGCCGGTTCATCGACGCCAGCGCGTAACCGATGGTGCCAAGCGCATAACCTTCCGTGAAATGCGCGCCGAACGTCAGCCCCGCGATCTTGATATGAAAGCGGTTGAGCGGAACGTCGTCGAGCGTGACGCGGCCGGCGCCAGGCGACGGGGCGAGATGCGCATCGAGCGCATCGGGAATGACGATTCGAGTATCCAAGGGTGTCTCCTCCACTGCATGAATTGCCGCGCGCGTGCTGGTGCGTGCTTGTGGTTATGGCGTGCGCGCGGCGCCGACAGAAGATGATTCAGCGGCCAAGCCCCGCCATCATCATGTATTTGAGTTCGACGTATTCATCGAGCCCGTACTTCGAACCTTCACGGCCGAGCCCCGACTGCTTCACGCCGCCGAACGGCGCGACTTCCGTCGAGATGATTCCCTCGTTGATGCCGACCATGCCGCTTTCCAGCGCCTGAGCGACACGCCACGCGCGGCCCAGATCGCGCGTGTAGAAATAGGCCGACAGGCCGTAGGGCGTGTCGTTCGCAAGCGCGACGACTTCTTCCTCGGTCGCGAAGCGGAAACACGCCGCGACCGGGCCGAAGGTTTCCTCCTCGGCGATCAGCATCGAAGGTATGGCATCGGCGAGCACGGTCGGCTCGTAGAACGTGCCGCCCAATGCATGCGCTTTGCCGCCTGTCAGCACCTTGGCGCCTTTTTGCACGGCATCCGCGACATGGGCCTTCACTTTATCGAGCGCCGCCTCGTTGATGAGCGGACCTTGATCGAACGCGCCTTCGAGACCGTTGCCCGCTCGCAAGGCGTGCACGGCGCGCGTCAGGGCTTGCGTGAAGGCATCGTAGACGCCGTCCTGCACGTAGAAGCGATTCACGCACACGCACGTCTGCCCCGTGTTGCGGAACTTCGATGCCATCGCGCCTTGCACGGCGGCGTCGATATCGGCGTCGTCGAACACGATGAAGGGCGCGTTGCCGCCGAGTTCCAGCGAAAGCTTCTTGAGCGTATCCGCGGATTGCTTCGCGAGCAGTTTGCCGACGCGCGTCGAGCCGGTGAACGAGAGCTTGCGCACGTGCGGCGACGCCGTGAGCGTCTCCCCGATAGCCACCGCATCGCCCGATACGATGTTGAACACGCCGGCCGGAATGCCCGCCTCTTCCGCCAGCACCGCCAGCGCGAAGGCCGATAACGGCGTCTCCTCCGATGGCTTCAGCACCATCGTGCAACCGACCGCAATCGCGGGGCCGGCTTTGCGCGTGATCATCGCGAGCGGGAAGTTCCACGGCGTGATGGCCGCGACCACGCCGACTGGCTCGCGCGTGACGATGATCCGCGAATGCGGCTTCGGGCTCGGGATCACATCGCCGTAGCTGCGCTTCGCTTCTTCCGCGAACCATTCGAGGAAGCTCGCGGCGTAGGCCACTTCGCCGAGCGCTTCGGCAAGCGGTTTGCCTTGCTCGCGCGTGAGCAGGGCGGCGAGCGCGTCGCGGTTGGCGAGCATGAGTTCGCCCCAACGCTTGACGCGGGCGGCGCGTTCCTTCGCCGTGAGCGCGCGCCACGCGGGCAGCGCGTTGCTCGCGGCATCGATTGCAAGCGATGTCTCCGCGCTGCCGCCGCGCGCCACGTTCGCGATGACTTCGCCCGTCGCTGGGTTGCGCACGGCATACGTGCTTGCGCTTTCTCGCCACGCGCCGTCGATGTAATGGCCGGATCGTAAAAGGTCGCTCATGCCGCGCGCTCCATGAGTTCGTCGAATGCGCCGCGCGCCTCACGCGCTTCGCGGGTGATACGCCGTCCCGCCGTGTAATCGTTGATGAGATCGCACGGTGTGTAGTTGCGGTCGAGTTCGTGCATTTCGTCGGCGCTGAGACGCGTGTCGAGCGCGGCGAGCGCGCTGTCGAACTGCGCGGCCGAATCCGCGCCAACCAGCATGCTCGACACACCCGGACGGTTCAGCACCCATGCCTGCGCAATCTGCGCGGATGTCACGCCGCGTCGCGTCGCCACTCGCGCCACGGATGCCGCGACGCTGCGCGAAGCGGCATCGCCATACATTTGCGCGGTGAAGAAGTCGGTCTGATTGCGATTCGAGCCGGCGTCGTTCGTCAGCAGGCCGCGCGCGAGCGGACTGAACACCGACACGCCGACGCCCTGATCGATGCAATACGGAATCATCTCGCGCTCTTCCTCGCGATACGCGGCGTTCAACTGCAATTGCATGTTGATCGGCTTGTGCCAGCCGTGGCGTTCGCACGCCTGCACGATCTTGGCGAACTGCCAGGTGTACATCGTCGAGACGCCGATATAGCGCGCCTTGCCCGCGCGCACGATATCGTCGAGCGCGGCCAGGGTTTCTTCGACGGGCGTGTTCACGTCGAAAAAATGCAGCATGTAAATGTCGACGTAGTCCATGTCGAGACGCTTGAGCGACGCGTCGATGCCGTCCATCACGTGCTTGCGCGAATGGCCGCCCGCGTTCGGCGTGCTCGCCATGTCGTAACCGACCTTCGTGGTGACGACGATATCCTCGCGCCGTACGAGCCGCTTCAGGATTCGGCCGACCACTTCCTCGCCGACGCCGGTCGAATAAAAATCGGCGAGATCGATGAAGTTCACGCCGGCATCGAGCGCATGGCGCACGATCGGCTCGCTTTGCGCTTCATCGAAAATCCAGGGCTTCCATTGCGGCGTGCCCATGTTCATGGTGCCGAGACACAGGCGCGAAACCTTGAGTCCGGACTGGCCGAGACGTACGTATTCCATGGTCGTCTCCTCAGCGCTTCTTCGGCGTGTAGAACGGATTCGAGACATCGCGCGCCGCCTCGAACACGGCATGTCGATACGGCAGGCCTTCCATGGCCGCGACGATTGCGTTCCTGCACGCGCGATAGTTGTTCTCGAAGACGGCGTCGAGATCGTCGGTCTTGGGATTCACCCAGTTCGCCGATACGACCACCCACTCGTTCTCCGCCTCGGGCGGCAGCGTGCCTTGTTCGAGCGCTTCGGCCACGGCTTTCGCTATGCCGGCCTGCGATGCGCCCCAGGTCGCGTTGCCGTGGAAGTCGCCGTCGATCGGCGCCTTGTTCACGTAGAGCGTGAGCGGCTTGGTCGGCACGCCGGGCCGTGCGATCACGACGAAGGGCGCGTGCCCGGCCGATGGCGTCGCGAGCGCGGTGGCGAAGGCCTGACCGGCGGGACCGTCGCGCGGACCGACCAGCACGTTGATATGGGCGAGATTCACGCCCGGTCCCTCGAAGCCTTCGCCGATATACAGATCCTTTCGCATGGACTCCAATCCTTTGCGTTACGTTGAGGATGAACCGATTTTGCGGCGGGCGTCGCGCGATGAGGAATCGACGATTTGTCAGCGTGGGTGTGAGATTCAATCAACTCCGGGAGTACCCGTAGGGCGAATCCGAAGCTCGACTTAGTCCGTCCTAATTTCCATCGGCGGCAGGCATGGTAGAAACGTCTAGCCAAGTCGAATCAAACGGAGGTTGTCGATCGATGGACTATGCAGGCTTAGCAGAAGCTCACGCGTTGTGGGTCATCGCGTTCGTGCTCGTGGCGGCGCCGCTTGGCGCGGCGCTCGCCTGGAGCGCGTTCGTGCGCGTGCTCGACACGCGCGAACCGCCCACGCAGAGGACGCTCGTCGTGTTCGCGGCGCTGGTTCCGCTTGCGTGCGGCGTAATGGTGTTCGCGGCAATCGCCACGCGCGTCGAGCGCGGCGAGGCGTTTTCGAGCGCCGATCAGCTTCTGCTCGATAGCATTCGCAAAGGCGTGCCGCCGCTGACCGCGCAGAGCTTCGCGCGCTTGACGCATCTCGGCGATCCGCTGTTCCTGGCGTTGTTGTGCGCGCTCGTCTGCGTGGCGCTGGCGTGGAAGCGGCACGTCGGACTGGCGCTCTTTCTGATCGCGACGACGAGCCTGGGCGGTCTGCTCAATCGCGTGCTCAAGCTGTCGATGCATCGCGAGCGGCCCATCGGCGCGCTCGTGCCGTTGCCCGAGAGCTATTCGTTTCCGAGCGGCCATTCGTTCGGATCGATGGTCTGCTACGGCATGTGCGCCTATGTGTTGATGCGCGTCGCCTCGCGCGGCGGCGATGCGCTCATCGTCGCTTCGACCTGTCTTCTAGTGCTGCTGATCGGCACGAGCCGCGTGGTGATCGGCGTGCATTTTCTGACGGATGTCGCGGGCGGATTCGCCTCGGGCGGCGCGTGGCTCGCGTTTTGTATCGGCCTGGCGGAGTTGGCGCGCCGCGTGCCGGCTAGCGGCATGCGGACGAGGTAAGGCGCACCTCGTCCACGACGTGCGCGCTCAGATCTTCTTGACGAATTCGGACTTGAGACTCATGGCGCCGAAGCCGTCGATTTTGCAATCGATATCGTGATCGCTATCGACAAGGCGGATGTTCTTGACCTTCGTACCCATCTTGAGTACGCCGGACGAGCCCTTCAGCTTGAGATCCTTGATGATGGTGACGGTGTCGCCGTCTTGCAAAATGTTGCCCGCCGAATCGCGATAAACCTTCGTTTCGGCTTCGGCGGCGGGAGATTCATCGGCCGACCATTCATGCGCGCATTCGGGGCAAATGAAGAGCTTGCCGTCTTCGTAGGTGAATTCGGAATGGCATTGGGGGCACGGGGGCAGGGCGGTCATGCGGGGTCCTTCGATGCGAACAGGTGGTGCGGAAAGCGGAACGAAAAAGCGGAACGAAAAAGCGGGACGAAGTATAGCGGTCGGAGATCGCCTGCCGATTCCCGCGCTGTCTTAATAATGAGTATCGCTCAGGACTGGCAAGGTCGGCAAGGCGCCGCATCCGCGAATCCATGGAACGTCGGCGGCTTCGGCCATCTCCTTGTCGCCCGCGCTGTCGCCATAGGCATACAAGGTCATTGGGCGATATGCGCCCCACCATGCCTTCAGACGCTCGACTTTCTCCGGCCCCCAGCAATTGGCGCCGATGAACCGGCCCGCGTATCCCGATTCCGTCAATTCCAGTTCGGTCGACAGCACCGTGCCGATTCCAATGGTCTGCGCCCAGAGACGAAGATACAGAGAAGGCGACGCGCTCACGATCACCACCTCGTGCCCAAGCGCCTGATGTTGCCGCACGCGTTCGATCATCTCCGGCCGGATCATGGCCGGCAGGAGCGTGGCACAGAAACTTTGGGCAGCGAGTTGTAGCGCATCGCGCGAGACGTGTTTCAGAGCGTATTTCAAATATTCGGCCTTCGCGGTTCCGCGGTCGCATCGGCCTAGTGCCATGCCTGTCAGCGCCGGCGCCGCCCATATGGCCGATGTGGCGAAACGAATCGGCCCGACGGTGTGCAGCACGAAAGCCTTGAGGCTGTCGCCGGTGGTAATGGTGCCGTCGAAATCGAATGCGGCGACGGTGCGGTGTTGCTTGAACATCGAAGGCTCCATGTAAAACGCTCGTTTCTCAACGCTTGGGCTGCGACCGCGCAGCCAGGGCGGCGGGGAGGGTCACGTTCATCAGTTGATCGGCGCGCGAAAGCAGATCGACAACATCGGTTTCGAACGCATCGACTTGCAGGGACAATAGTTCGAGTTGCTGAAATGCCTGACGCACCATCGCGCGGCGATCGAGCAATGCGCGCGCGGCGCTCGCGGTGTCCCAGGGCTCCGGCAAATCGGCGACGGCGCTCAAGGCGGCAAGACCGATAGCCAGACCGTCGTGCGCTTCCGCGATGTGTTGCCGCGACGACACCACGCGCGCCGGAAACGAGTGCAACGAAGTCTTGAGCGTGGTCAGGAGGCCGCGAAAATCCAGTTCCGGCGTTCCCGTGCCCAGGTATCGGCCTGTCAGGCGGTCGATCAGACCGGGTTTATGTGCAGCACGCTCGAGCAGGTCGCGCATCAGGCCGGCGCCATCCAGTTCAGCGAAGTCGCGCATCATGCGGGTGAACGTTTCGACAGCCTCGCCGCATGCATGCAACGGCGCTTCGGCCATGACGACGATGTGTTCGAGCCGTGGCGGTACGAGCCGGCGAATCGCGCGTTCGATGCGTGCCTGCTGTCGAGGATACAGGCCGGGAAACTGTTGGCGCGCGCACTCGAAACACTGGTTCAGCAACGGATGGCCAGCGTCCCCGAAGAGCGCCTTTCCCGGCTCGCCCAAGCTTTGCGGTGCGCTCGCGGCGCGCTCCTCGCGCGACACAAAAAGCGGGCGCACGGATGGCTCACGGACGACGTTGCTACGCGCATTGGAACTGCGGTCGGCTCGGGAATCGTTGGCTTGCAACCTGCCCGGTGTGTCCGGGAAGCTCAGCGGTCCGGGTTCACTGGACATTCGCATACTCTTGCCGGTTACGCCACGCCATGACAGATCTCCGTTTCAGGCGCGGTCGACGCGGCCGCCATAAGCGGCGACGAAATCCGCGAGCCCACGGTTGTAGCCCATGCCGACGGCCTTGAACATGAACTGTCCGTCGCGACGATAGAAGCTTCCCACCTGCACGGCGGTTTCCAGCGAGAAATCTTCTTCGAGCGGATAACGGGCGAGCACCTTGCCGGTATCTTCCTCGGAGATTTCGATGTAGCTGTTGCGAACCTGTCCGAAGTTCTGCTTGCGCTCCGCTGCGCGATCGATCGTCACGACGACCGAAATTTCGTCCACCGCAGCCTCGAGTTTCTTGCTGTCGATGAAGATGACTTCGTCGTCGCCACCGCCGCTACCGGTTTGATTGTCGCCGCTGTGCACGACGCCGAGACACTCGGACGACGACATGCCCTTTCGTGGCCATTCGTCGCCGGGCTGGAAAAACGTGGTTTCGCGGTCGAGCGTGCGAATTTCCGTGTTGTAGAAGATGAGGTGCTTCTGCGACAAGAGCTTCGGATTGCTCTGTTCGTCGTATTTGCACAGGAACACGGAGACGTCGAGGTCGAAGTTGTCGCCGGTATCGGTGGCATTGGCGTCCCACCCCAGGCCGATGCGGAACTTGCTTGCGTGCGGCGCTTCTTTCGACAGATTGATCCGGCCGCCTTTGGACAGATTGATCATTGACATGGATTACTTGCTCTCGTTTGAAGGTTTTGGATCGCGCCGCGATTCCGGGCGGCGCGTCTGGATCAGGAAGCAGGGTTGTCGGAAGTCGCGTCGCGCGTGACTTCGCGACGTTGCACGATGATCGAACTGACGACCGCAACGCCGATCGTGCATGCGCCGATTAGCCCCGTGACTACTTCCGGAACGTCGACGTTGACGCACAGCATGATTGCCGCAAGCGCGCCGATCGCCCAGAACGCGCCGTGTTCCAGAAAGCGATATTGCGCAAGCGTTCCTTTCTTGAGCAGGATCAGCGTCATCTGACGGATATAAGCCGCGCCCACGCCGAGTCCGAGCGCAATCAGGAAGATGTTGTTGGTCAGGGCGAATGCGCCGATCACGCCGTCGAAGCTGAACGACGAATCGAGTACTTCGAGGTACATGAAACCCGCGACGCCTTCGCGCACGATCCGTTCGCCGGTCGCATCGCCGCTGACCAGATCGCCGACGCCATGCGCGACGATGAAGGCGATGACGCCGCCGCCGCCCGCCAGCAGAAACGATGCGCGCTCGCCGTCCGGCAACTGGGTGGAAACGAGCGCGATGATGCCGAGCGTCAGCGCCACTTCAATCGCAGAGAGGCGGCCCAGTCGCGCGAAGGGCTTCTCGATGACCTCGATCCAATGTTCTTCCTTGTCGGCGTTGAACATGAAGCCGAAGAACACCATCAAGAGAAACGCGCCGCCGAATGCCGAGACTTCGTGATGCGCCGAAGTCAGAATGGCGGCGTACTGATCCGGCGCTTCGAGCGCGAGCCTGGCGGCCTGCCACAAGCCAATGCCGCCCGCCACCGCGACGATCAGCAGCGGAAACAGCAGCCGCATGCCGATCACGGCGACCGGCAGGCCGAACGTCATGAAACGGTCGCGCCACTTGTCCGACCAGTTGCGCAGGACGGCCGCGTTGGCCACGGCGTTATCGAGTGAGAGGGAGACTTCGAGCACGCACAGCACGGCCACGAGGATCATGTCCTTCACGCCGCCGATCAGGAATGCGAGCACGAGCGCGATGAACGTCAACGCGAACGGGATTTTGAATTGCTTGATCATGTATTGCTCAAGAGAAAAAATGGCCGGAATGGATCGCTTACTTGCCGCGCACCCAGTCACAAAATTCCTCGGTAATGAGTTGCTCGTAGATCGCCTGATCGGAGATGTCGAGCGATTCGAGATGCAGGAAGCCTGCATTCGGCAATTGCTCGGCGACTTCTTCGAGGAAGGCGAATTCGTCGGGATTACCCACGCCGATGAGCGACCAGTAGATCGGGAACTTCTGCGTCTCGCGCAGCAGCTTCCAGACGCGCGCGCGGTCGAAAGCAGGGTTCTGTCCATCCGTCACGAACAGGACCCACACGGGCATGTTGTTGGCGGGTGCGGCATTCGCGACGGTGACGTCGTTCTGCGGCGCGCCGAATAGCCGGCGGAAAAAGCCAGGCCTGTCGTTCGCATCGGGCGCTGCCGCCGCGAAGAAGAAATTGACGATATCCGTCATCACAGGCGCGTATTCCGTCGCGCCCCACTTGCGCACCGACGCATTCTTCATCACCTCTTCGGTGATATAGGCGCCATAGTTTTCGGGCGTCGCCGTGGGCAGGCGGTCGAAGGTGTCAGTGAAGGTCCAGGTATCGATTTCGCCGTTGTCATCGAACTTCATGGCGATGCCAAGCATGCGGTCATGCGTTTCCTGGATGATCCCGGATTCGTACAGACCCTTCGCTGAACCCGAGATGTCCAGCGCCGCCGCTACTCGCACGACGGGCGGACGCGGCAGGCTACGCTTGCTCAGGATGATCGAAACGCTGTCGGCGCGCGCAGCGAGGGCCGGCTTATTGAGATTGATGATGGACATGCGAGATTTTTCTTTTAGTGGTTACGGTCGTTGAACCGGGCGATGAGATCCTGCTCGAGCTTGCGCAGCCGCGGTTCGTCGGCTTTGCGTTTGCGTTGGCCTTCGTCGATGATCTTTGCCATTTCGTCGAGCGCGGCGAACAACTTCTGCTGCGTGTATTCGAAGGTTTCGGTCGCGATGACGGGACGCTCCGCCAGTCTCGTCACCGCGCCGGCGTTGGCATGCAGTTGGTCGGCCTGCGCGCGTAGCGCCATGTCGGCGGCATCGAACGTGGCGTTCGCGAGGTCGGCCGCCTTCTTCGAACTCAGTTGCTTGATGTAAAGCGAGAACGCGTTGGTCCACGCGGGAATCAACACGGTTTTCGCCGTGCCGAACTTGGAGATGAGCGTTCGCTTGTGATCCTGCTCCATGCGGATCTGCGGCGCGAGTTGTTCGGCCATCAGCATGGCGCGGCTCAAGTCGTCGATTTTTTGCGCCAGTGCGTTTGCGCGGCGACGCGTGTCCATCATGCGTTGCGCGGCGAACGCGTCGCCGGCTTGAGGCTCTTGCGCAAGCGCCACGCGGTACGACTCGAGCGAAGCCTCGCCATGCGCCTTGGCCGCTTCGAACTGGCGGAACGTTTCGTAGTTGTCCGCGTACATCTGATCCAGTTCCGCGATATCGCGGTTCTGCCGGCTCGCCGTGGCCTCCAGTTCGACGACGAGCGTACCGATGCGCTTCTCCACTGAATCGAACTGGGCGAGCAACTGTTCCCGGGTCGATCTGAACATCGACACTAGTTTCCCGGCCAGGCCGCGTTTTTGGATGGAAGCAGGGTCGAGGCCCTTGGCGGTCACGATCAGGTTGTTGAGCAACTCGCCAAAGTGGTCGGCGTCGGAGGCACGCGCCTCGGACAGAAGACGCTGCGAAAGGCTGGCGACGCGCTCGCCAGCCGTGGCGCCAAGCTGGTCGATCTGATCGTCCGTGAGTAGTTCGGCCGAGGCTTCGCGAACCGTTTTGGCCGCGTCACGCAGGACCGGCGCCGATGACGGCGATGCATCGCCGCGCGTGTCGTCTGTCGCGAGGTGAAAAGGCTTCGCGTTGCCATCCCCAAAAATGGGTTTCATTTTTCTCTATCTCGTTATTCTAAGTAATGCCAAGCTATGGTTTGTCGATGAACGCCCCCGGCAACCCCGGGCATTGGACGCGCGAAGTAAAGGTTCCGCAAGCCGCAGCAACACTTTGAATCAGATATGCCTGCGGAATGGGCGAGCGCGCTGGCGTTAAAGGATCGATCGTTCTTTTATATTGGATCCAAAATCCTTGATTCATAAAACTTTCTGGTTCAGAATGCCCCTCAGCCGCATCCCGTTTCGCCTTCGAACCGACCGCCCCGGGAGCCACCATGACCGACCAAGCGCAGACCGTCGCCGGCGCATACGCCACCAGCGACACCGCCCGAGCACCATCTAGAACGCAAACCAGTCGCGCCGTCACCGCCGCTGTCGTCGGCAACGTGCTCGAATGGTTCGACTTCGGGACGTACGCGTTTCTCGCCACCGTCATCGCCAAGGTCATGTTTCCGGCCGGCGACGAGTTCGCCGCCATGCTCGGCACGTTCGGCGCGTTTGGTCTCGGCTTCGCGGCGCGTCCGCTCGGCGCGATCATCTTCGGATGGCTCGGCGACAAAAAAGGCCGCAAGTGGACGCTCACCTTCGTCATGCCGCTCATGGCCGCCGCCACGCTCTTCATGGCGCTGATCCCTTCGTATGCGTCGATCGGCATCTATGCGCCGATCCTGCTCATCGCCGCGCGCATGCTGCAAGGCCTTTCGGTCGGCGGCGAGCTTGGTAACGCGGTCGCGTTTCTGGTCGAATGGGCGCCGCAAAACCGCCGCGGCTTCTACGGCAGCTTCCAGCAATGCAGCACGCTAGGCGGCACGCTGCTCGGCTCCGGCGCGGCCGCGTTGATGACCTCGACGCTGTCCTCGCAAGCCATGCTCGACTGGGGCTGGCGCGTGCCGTTCATCATCGGCGCGGTGGTGATCGGGCCGATCGGCTGGATCATCCGCAAACGCAGCGAAGAGACGCCCGCTTTCGCGCAGGCAAGCGATGTCGCGCCGCCGCCGCATCGCGCGCCCGCGCTGCTCGGCTTGCAAGCTTGCGGGCTCGTGATCGTTTGGACGGTCTCGCTCTACACGTTGCTCAACTATTTGCCGTCGTTCACGCAGAAGTACGCGGGCATGAGTTCGTCGGCGGCGCTCTGGCTCAATACGGCGGGGCTCTTCGCGATGACGGCATCCATTCCGTTTTGGGGCGCGTTGTCGGACCGCGTCGGACGCAAACCGATCTACGCTATCGGCTGCGTCGCGTTCCTGATCCTGCCTTATCCGATTTTTCACTTGATGCTCGAATACAAGTCCGCGCTGGTCGTCGGTCTCGTGCAGGTGCTGGGCGGCGTGTTGATCGGCATCTTCTCGGGCGTCGGCCCCGCCGTGCTCTCCGAACTCTTTCCGACGAAGATCCGCACGACATGGATGTCGATCGGCTACGGCATCGCCAATGCGGTGTTCGGCGGCTTCGCGCCGGTCATTTCGATCTCGCTCATCAAAGCCACCGGTTCGCCTGTCTCGCCTGCGTACTTCGTGATGCTCGCGGCGCTGCTCTCGACGATCACGGTCGCGACGATCCGGGAAACGGCGCATCAACCGTTGCAATGAGGACTTTCGCATGCGCTGGAGCAGAACTCTCACGGTAGTCAATTGCCACGCCGAAGGCGAAGTGGGCAACGTGGTGACGGGCGGCGTCTTCGACGTGCCCGGCGCCACCATGTTCGACAAGATGATGCATCTCGAAGAAGTGCGCGACGACCTGCGCCGCATCTGCATTTTCGAGCCGCGCGGTTCGGCCAACCAGAGCGTGAACTTTCTATTGCCGCCGACCGATCCGCGCGCGCAGATGGGCTACGTGATCGCGGAATCGACCGAATATCCGGCGATGTCCGGTTCCAACACGATCTGCGTGGCCACCGTGCTGCTCGAAACCGGCATCCTGCCGATGACCGAGCCCGTCACCGAACTCGTGCTCGAAGCGCCCGCCGGTCTCATTCACGTGCGCTGCCGCTGCGAAAACGGCAAGGTGACGCAAGTCGAGTTCACCAATCAACCGGCCTTCGCGAACCATCTGGACAAGACGATCGAGGTCGAAGGCGTCGGCACGCTGACAGTCGATGTCGGCTACGGCGGCATGACCTATGTCATCGTCGATGCGCAAAAGCTCGGCTTTGCCATCACGCCCGACGAAGCGCGCCAACTATGCGAGCTCGGGCAAACGATCAAGGCCGCCGCGGCCGAGCAATTGCCATCGCCGCATCCGCTGAACCCGAACATCAAGGGCATCACGCAGACCGAATTCGTCATGCCCTTGCGGCGCGAAAACGGCGTCCTGACCTCGCGCAATACCGTGATCGTCTCTCCCGGACGCTGCGACCGCTCGCCATGCGGCACCGGCACATCGGCGCGGCTCGCGGTGATGCACGCGAAAGGGCTGATCGAAGCGGGCGAGCGCTTCGTGCATGAATCGATCATCGGCTCGCGCTTCGAAAGCCGTATCGATTCGCTGACGCAACTCGGCGATGTGCCCGCAGTCGTGCCCGTGGTCGCGGGACAGGCGTGGATCAGCGCGATCTCGCAAGTGGGCGTCGATCCGACCGACCGCTATCAGAAGGGCTTCACGTTGTCGGACACGTGGCTCGAAGCCGTCGACGACAAGCTCATCAAATCGCGCGCGAAGCCATGAGCCAGCCGCGGCAGGAAATAGCGGATGTAATCGTGGTCGGCGCGGGCGTCGTTGGTTTGTCGTGCGCGTGGGCGCTGCTCTGCGAAGGCGCGAGCGTGACGTTGATCGATCGCGACTTCGAAGGCGACCGCACGTCGCACGGCAACGCGGGCGGTATCGCCGTGTCGGAGAACACGCCGATTGCCGTGCACGGCATGTTCACGCAAGCGGCCAAGTGGCTAATGGACCCGCTCGGGCCCCTCGCGCTCGACTGGAAACACGTGCCAAGCGCGCTGCCGTGGTTCATGGCGTTTCGGCGCGCGGCGGAACCCGCGCGGTTCGACGCCATCTCGCGTGCGCTTTCGCGGCTCAACAATCGCGTATACGAAGACATCTTGCCGATGTTCGACGATATCGGCGCCACCGCGATGCTGTATCGACGCGGCGCGCTTACCGTCTATGAGACCGATGCGGCCTTCGCCGCCGATCAGCCCGAATGGGCGCTCAAGCGCGAACTTGGCGTGCGCTGGCATACGCTGAATCAGGACGAAGTACGCGCCGCCGAGCCAGCGCTTGCGCCGGTGTTCCGGCATGGCGTGTTTCTCGACGACTGGTCGCATATCGGCGATCCGCGCCGGCTCGTGACCTTGCTGCGCGAACGCGTGATGGCGTTGGGGGCGCGCTTCGTGACCGGCGTCGCGCGTGCGCTCGAACCCGCCGACGGCGTTCTGCTCGACGACGGCTCCCGCGTCT
This sequence comes from Caballeronia sp. HLA56, assembly GCF_054655155.1. Taxonomy (NCBI): domain Bacteria; kingdom Pseudomonadati; phylum Pseudomonadota; class Betaproteobacteria; order Burkholderiales; family Burkholderiaceae; genus Caballeronia; species Caballeronia sp. HLA56. The sequence continues at coordinate 437,954 of NZ_BAAHOB010000002.1, forward strand.
TCGGCCGCCGCATCGTCGTGGCGGCGGGCGCGTGGTCGGCGACGCTTGCGAAGTCTGTCGGCGACCGCGTGTTGCTCGACAGCGAACGTGGCTATAACGCGACGCTGCCCAGGCACGGCATTGCGTTGTCGCGCGAAGTGATCTTCGCGGAACGCAAGTTCGTCGCGACGCCGCTGGATATCGGTTTGCGCATCGGCGGGGCGGCGGAATTCGCGGGGCTCGCCGCGCCGCCGAACTATCGGCGCAGCGAGGCGTTGCTCGCGCTCGGCCGGCGCTTTCTGCCCGACATCGACGAAACGGACGCGGTCAACTGGATGGGGCATCGCCCGTCCACGCCGGATTCGCTGCCGGTAATCGGCGTCTCGCCACGCGCGCCGTCCGTGGTCTATGCGTTCGGACACGGCCATCTCGGCCTGACGCAATCGGCGACCACGGCCGCGCTCGTCGCCGATGTGCTCGGCGAGCGCATGCCGCGCGTGCCCCTCGAACCTTATTCCATCGCACGTTTTCAGCACTGACTAAACGACAGGAGAGAAGAGATGCAAGTCAACTGGCAAGGCGTTTTCCCCGCGGTCACGACCAAACTCACCGCTACCGGCGCGCTCGATCAGGACGCCATCGTGAGCGGGCTGAATCGTCTGCTCGACAACGGCGTGGGCGGCGTCGTGATGATGGGCATGGTCGGCGAGAACGCGCAACTCACGCCCGAGGAAAAGCGCACGGTGCTCAAGCTCGCGGTCGAAACGGTGAACGGCCGCGTGCCCGTGATCTCCGGTCTCGCCGAACTGAACACGGCCAACGCCATGCAGTTCGCGAGGGATGCGGAAGCCATCGGCGTGCAAGGGCTGATGGTGTTTCCGGGCCTCACTTATCGCTCGGACGATAGAGAAACCGTCGAATACTATCGGTCGATTGCGCGCTCGACGAAGCTCGGCCTCATGATCTACAACAATCCGCGCGGTTATGGCGTGGACATGCGGCCCGACTTGCTCGAACAACTGAAGGACGAAGCCAACGTCGTCGCGATCAAGGAAGAAACCTACGATACGACTCGCGTCACCGATCTCTATGCGCGCTTCGGCGACCGCTTCACCGTGTTCTGCGGCGTGGACGATCTCGTGCTGGAATCGGTCGCGCTCGGCGTCAAGGGCTGGGTATCGGGCATGGCCAACGCGGTGCCGCGCGAATCCGTCGAACTGCTCAAGCTCGCCGTGAATGGCGAATACGACAAGGCGCGTGCGCTGTATCGGGCATTGATCGACCTGTTTCATCTGGACACGCACGTGAAACTCGTGCAATACATCAAGCTCGCCGAAAACATCACGGCGGGTTATCCGGAATACGTGAAGGCGCCGCGTCTCGTGCTCGAAGGCGAGGAGCGGCAGCGCACGATCGCGATCGTCGAGAAGGCGCTCGCCAACGTGCGTGCGCTCGCTCAATGAACGGAGCACTAATGTGAAGTCCACGTTCTTCTGTATCGACGGTCATACGTGCGGCAACCCCGTGCGCGTCGTCGCGGGCGGCGCGCCGCCGCTTGCCGGCGCGAACATGATCGAGCGGCGCGCGCATTTTCTGCGCGAGTTCGACTGGATTCGCACCGCGCTCATGTTCGAGCCGCGCGGCCACGAAGTCATGTCCGGCAGCATTCTCTATCCGCCGACGCGCGACGACTGCGATCTCGCGATTCTCTTCATCGAAGTCAGCGGCTGTCTGCCGATGTGCGGACACGGCACCATCGGCACGGTGACGACGGCGATCGAAAACGGTCTTGTGCGGCCGCGCGAGCCGGGCGTCTTGCGGCTCGATACGCCAGCGGGCGTGGTCATCGCGCGTTATCGGGTCAACGGCGAACACGTGGATTCGGTGCAACTCGTCAACGTGCCTTCGTATCTGCATTCGCAGGACCTCTCCGTCGAAGTGGAAGGCTTAGGCGAGATTCGTTTCGATGTCGCTTATGGCGGCAATTTTTATGCGATCGTCGAGCCGCAGCGCAATTTCGAAGGTCTGCACGCGCTCAAGCCATCGGACATTCAGCGCCTGAGCCCGCTGCTGCGGCAGAAGGCCAACGAGAAGTACAGCTTCGTGCACCCGGAAAGCGAGCAGATTCGCGGCCTCAGCCACGTCATGTGGACCGGTGCGCCGACAGTCGAAGGCGCGAGCGCGCGCAACGCGGTGTTCTATGGCGACAAGGCCATCGACCGTTCGCCGTGCGGCACCGGAACCTCGGCGCGCATGGCGCAACTCGTCGCGAAAGGGCGCTTGAAGATAGGCGAGCGTTTCGTGCATGAAAGCATCATCGGGACGCTGTTCGAAGGCGTGCCGGTATCGGCCGCGCGAGTCGGCGAGTACGACGCGATCGTGGCGACCATCGAAGGCTGGGCGCGCATCACGGGCCACAACACTCTCTTCGTCGATGACCGCGATCCCCTGGCCCACGGATTCCTGCTGAAGTGAAAAGGAGCATAACGTCATGCTGATTCTGAAGAACGCACGCGTGCTGGACGCCGAGCACGAACGCGACGACGGCCGCTATTCCGTCGTGATCGATGGCCACACCATCCGCGAAGTCACGCGCGAGCCGGTAGAGGCGAGCGGCGCGCTAGTGATCGATGTCGGCGGCAAGACGGTGATGCCCGGCCTGATCGATTGCCATGTGCATGTCATTGCATCGGTCGCGCATCTCGGCAACAACAGCCGTTTGCCGAACACGTTCGCCGTGCTGCGCGCCGTGCCCATTCTCGCGGGCATGTTGAATCGCGGCTTCACCTCCGTGCGCGACGCGGGCGGCGCGGATTACGCGTTGTCGCGTGCAATCGAGGAAGACGTGATCGCGGGGCCGCGCTTGTTCGTCGCGGGCAAGGCGCTGTCGCAAACCGGCGGTCATGGAGACTTCCGCGAGCGCTTCGACAACTCCGACCCGGACCCGTGCGGCTGCAGCCGCAACCTGGGCGCGATCGGCCGCGTGGTCGATGGCGTCGATGCCATGCGCAAGGCCGTGCGCGAAGAGATGCGCGCCGGGGCGCATCACATCAAAATCATGGCGTCGGGTGGCGTGGCGTCGCCGACGGACCCTATCGGCAATCTGCAATTCTCCGTCGATGAAGTGAAGGCCGCCGTCGAGGAAGCCGCGTCGCATCAGACCTACGTGATGGCGCATGCGTACACGCCGAAAGCCATCGCGCGCGTGGTGAAGCTCGGAGTGCGGACCATCGAGCACGGCAATCTCATCGATGAAGAAGCCGCCGATGTCATGGCCGAACACGGCGCGTTCGCGGTGCCGACGCTCGTCGTCTATGACGCGATGAACCGCGTCGGCGCGCAGATCGGCATTTCGGCCTTGTCGCTCGAAAAGAACGAAGCGGTGCGCGTGCAAGGGTTGAAGGCGCTCGAACTGCTGCACGAGCGCGGCGTGAAAATGGGCCTCGGCACGGATCTGTTGGGCGAGATGCACGAGTATCAGAGCGACGAACTGTCGATACGCGCGGATATCGTCGGCTCGTTCGAAGCCATTCGCCAGGCCACTGCCGTGGGCGCGGACATCCTCAACATGCAGGGCAAGCTCGGCGTGATCGCGGCGGGCGCGTATGCGGATTTGCTCGTCGTCGACGGCGATCCGCTCAAGGACATTCGCGTCTTGACGGGGCAAGGCGAGCGCATCTCCGGCGTGATGAAAAACGGCGCGTGGGTGCGCGAGAAGCTGCTCTAGGCCGCGTGCTACGATTCCCGCGCCGAATGTCCGCAGCAGAAACCAAGAAGACCCACGCCATGCCATTGGCCGCGCCGAAATCAAGACCAGCCGCCGCGAGCGACGCCACCCGCAAGATCGTGCGCACGACCACGGTCGAACTCGTCACGACCGCTATCCGGCAGCGTATTCTGAGCGGCGATCTCGCGCCCGGAGAAGCGCTGCGGCAGGAAGCGCTCGCGGATGAGCTCGGCGTGAGCCGCGTCCCGATTCGCGAAGCGATCACGCGTCTGACGGGTGAGGGCCTTTTGACCAACGTGCCGCACAAAGGCGCGTACGTGGCGGAGTTGTCGATCGAGGAAGTGCAGGAGACGTTCGAGATTCGCTTGCGTCTGGAGCCGTGGCTGTTTTCGCAAGCCATTCCGCATATCACCGAAGGCGAAATTGCCCGGGCCGAAAATCTCGTCACAGAGATGGACGGCGCGGAATCCGGCATGTGGGGGCAACTCAACTGGCGCTTTCACGAAACGCTCTACGTGCCTGCGCACCGCGATATCACGCTGCAGATGTTGCGCGTGCTGCACGACCGCAGCGACCGCTATTTCCGGTTTCAGGTGAAGCAGGTGCCGATCCGTCAGCAGTCGCACGACGAGCACATGGCGATGGTCGCCGCATGCCGCAAGCGCGATGCGAAACTCGGCGCGAAGCTGCTCGAACAGCATGTGAAGATCGCGGCGCAGCAGATTGTCGCGGTGGTCGAGGCGATCATGGCGCGGTGACGCGAATGCATGCCTCGCGCGTTGGGTCTTCGTGATCCGGTGCGTCGATCTCGAGCATGAATTCGCCTTTGCCTAGCGTGGCGAGCGCGGTTTCACCGACCATGACGACGGGCACGTTCAGCCCGTACAGCTCGTTGGCCGTGATCGCGCCAATGGACAGAATCAGATCGCGCTCGCCAAGCACGATGCCGCACGGCCCCATGCCATTGCGCAAGGCCTCGGCAAGCACGCTGCTGCTCGAACTCGACCCGCGCGCACGCGGCATGACCAGCACGCGCGCGGCGAGACTTCGGCCGCAACCCGCATGCGTCTTGTCGACGATGACGCCGCGCTCTGCGTCGTAGCCGCCCCAGAAACTGAGCGGCGCAAGGGCTATGGAAAGGCCACGCGCCCGGCCCGGAACGAGCACGGTGGCGCTCAAGGAATCAGTTGGCTTCATCGATACACACCTTTCCTTCGAACGCCGAGCGTACGCATTCGTTCATGCTGCCAAAGGCCACCGTCACGCCGATATTCGCGGGCGCGTAATGCGCCCACTTGCCCGAATTGGTCATGACGAGACCGGTGATCTGCTTCATTACCGGCGTGATGTACGTGCAGGTGTCCACGACGATCCGCACGCCGCGCGCGGCCAGCCGCTCCGCCGTGCCGTCGTCTTCCAGTTGCCAGAGCACGTAGCGGCTCGTATTCACGTAGAAGCCGCAACGCATGGCACCTTTGTAGCGGTCGAAGAGCGACGAGAGCGCGCGGAATTCATCGACGGAAAAATGCGGCGTGCCGAGGCTCACGGCGGCGAGCGGAGCGCCGGGTCGGGCCTGATTCCAGCGGCGGCGGATGGCGGCGAGATCGGCGGCGCTCACGCGGATGGTCCGTTCGGGCCTGCGGCCTTGCAGCGCGGCATCGAGCGTCGGCGCTTCGGGCGTGATGCCGACTGCATGAAAGAGCGCCACCGAACCGCTCGATGCCGCCGCCGCGCCGAGCGCCTTGAGTTCGTCTTCGCTGGTGTCGCCGGGCAAACCGGTGATGGCCGCGACCGTGGCGCCCGCTTCGCCGCCCAGCAGAAAACCGAGTGCGGCGAAGTCGGCGTCGCGATGTGACGACGCGTTCAAGTCCGGCGCCTCGATCACCACCCGCGCCGCGCGATTCTCCGTGACATGCAAGCCCGCATGCGGCACGCGGCCGGTAATGGCCGCCGCGAGATCCAGAAAGTCGCCGTAACGGCTGGTGCGCGCGCCGAGCACGGAATTGGCGAACACAATGGCATTCGATTCCGCCCACGCGATCTGATCGCCGAGCCGCGGCCGATGCTTCAACTGATACGGCGCGCACGTGAAGCTCGCCTCGCAGCCGAGTTCGAGATGCGCGTTCATCAGGCGCTTCGCCGCGTTGGCCGTTGCCGAATCTCCGCGATACAGCTCCGGGTGAATTAGATCGAGCGAGCCGACATTGAGCGTGGTCGGCACCGCGATTTTCGCGCCGCTCGCGACGAAACGTTCCACGAAGTCGAGACTCGCCGCGCCGTGATACAGACAGCCGTCGATATGCGCGCAGGTGACGTCGATGAGCGCGCTGGCGTTCATGACACGCGCCGTAGCAGCGACGATGCGCATGGCAAGCGCGGGGCCGGCGCCGAAAGCGCCCTGCAGCATGGCGGTGTCGCGGGAGTCGAGGGTGAGCATCGGCGGGGCGTTTTGATATCGGTTGCAACAGGATAGCGGAATCGCGCGTCGTGCTCAAATCGCGATGCATCTCGATAATAAGACATGCTGAATAATCGGGGTTATCCCATCCCCCACCCTGCAAGGGGGGTCGCCTTGCCGCGCGCCGCTGCAACACTGGCTGCGAAGGGCGATGACGTGGCTGCAATGGCGGTCATCGCCCGATCGCGATGTTTCGCCGCGAATCGGCAGGATATAACCAGGAGACATGCATGCGCTTCAGCAGCAAAGGGCTATGCGCCGCCATACTCGGGCTGACAGCAGGAAGCGCGGCCGCGCAGTCCAGCGTCACGTTGTATGGCGTGGCGGACACGTTTTTCCAGTTTCTCGCCAATGGCGGGCAGCAGTCGTGGTCGCTCAGAAGCGGCGGCAATAGCGCCTCGCTGCTCGGCTTCAAAGGCAGCGAAGATCTGGGCGGCGGATTGAAGGCGGTATTCACGCTCGAAGGCGGCTTCAACGTCAACAACGGCACGTCGCAGGTGGACTCGTCCGCCATGTTTTATCGACAGGCCTGGGTTGCCCTGACGCACGAAAAGTACGGTTCGCTGCAAGTCGGGCGTCAGTACCAGCCGACCTTCTGGCTGCTCTATCCGTCGGACCCGTTCCGTGCCAACGAAGCGCTCTCGCCGCTCGCCGCCGCCTCGACGACTGTCGATCGCAATACGCTCGCCACGCAAACGGCTGGCGGGCGTTCGAGCAACGCCATCGTCTACAAGACCCAGAACATGGGAGGTGTCGAGCTGCGGGGCATGTACGCGCTCGCGGCGAGTGTCGCGCAGCCGTACCCGCTGACTACCGGCAACATGCTCGACATCGCCGCGAGTTACACGGGGCACGGCCTCTACGCGGGCGTCGCTTATCAGAATCAGCATCCGGGTTCGAAGACCATGCCGGGCCTGCCCGCCACGCTGCCGACGCTCGGCACGGAGCACTTCACGGGCGCGCTTGCCTATCGCGTCGGGCCGGTGAACTTCCAGTTCAACTACGCCTATCACCGCCCGAAGGATACGCCCGCGGGTTCGCTTGCCGCGCGTCTGAATGCCGGGCATCCGTTCAGCACGATGGAAGCAGGCGCGACGATCCAGGCAACGCCCGCCGACACCATCGAGATCGCGGCCATGCAGCGCGTCGCGCGTGGCGTGCACGACAACGCGTGGCTCGTGCAAGCGGGCTTCGATCACAGCATTTCCAAGCGCACGGCGTTCTATGGGCGCGCGGGCTTTCTCAAGAACAACGGCACGTCGACGGCGGGCTGGCCGGGCATCTCGCCGAACGGGCTCAATGCAACGGAAACGCTGGTCGCGGCGGGCATGACGCATCGGTTCTGAGTAAGCGCTGGTTTTCACATGAGAGGTGGTTATGGTTCTGATTCGAATTGGAGTGCGCGCGACGGCAGCGGCGCTCGCATGTGTCGGCATGGCATCGGTGTGTGCGTTCGCGCAGGGCGGCGCCGCGAAATTTGCGTTGCCCGCAAGCGTGACAGTGGCTTCGGCGGTAACGGGCGCGGCGGCGTCATCGTCGAAAGCTGCGGACCGCGCGCTCGTGCGGCGAGTGCTCAATGCGCTCGAGAAAGCGAAAGGCTTGCGCGCGAGCGGCATCACCGTGCGAGCGAATAACGGCGCCGTAGTGCTGGAAGGATGGGTGCCGGAGACGGCGCAGGTCGACCTGGCGACGCATATCGCGGAAGGCGTGCCGGGCGTGAAGTCCGTGCAGAACACGTTGACGTTGTCGACGTTCTGAGCAGGTCGCGCTTGTCGCGAGATGGACAAAGTGTCACGCTGAGCGGTTACTGTTTTGGTACAGCCAGCGCGTGATCGTCGATCGATAAAGCGCCTCGGGCTCCGGATCTGTTCTGGCATCGTCCTTGCATTGGCTGTTCTCCTTAGACCACTTCGAGCCCTGCAAGGAGACACCATGAGTCTGGACCTGACGTTTCGCGCCGGCGAGGCCACCGTTTTTGCCGCCCCCGGACAAGCCACCGATGCAATGCCCGAAATCCTGATCGGCCGCGTGGATGGGCCGGTCGGTCACGCCTTCGCCAACATGATGGCGCAGTCGAAAGGGCATACCGCCATGTTCGCCATCCGCGCGTGCAACCAGTTGGTGCGTCCCGCGACGATCATCGTCCCGAAGGTCACGCTCAAGGACATGGCGAATATCGACCTGTTCGGCGGCGTGGTGCAATCCGCGACGGCGGACGCGGTGGTCGATTGTTTGATCGAAGGCATCTTGCCGAAGGATCAGGCCAACGATCTGTGCATCATCAGCCTCGTGTGGATCGACCCGCGCTGCGCCACCGACGCGAACCTCGACAAGAAAGACATGTATCGCACGAATTACGAAGCGACCAAGCTCGCCATTCAGCGTGCGATGAATAACGAGCCCAGCGTTGAGACGCTCATTGCAAATCGGCACAGCATCAAGCACGACATGGACGACTGGAGTTAGGTGGCTAGCGATTACCCGCCGGTCGTGCGCTTGCGGCGCGCTTGCGTGATACGCGTGGTGCGGGTGATGTGCGTGGCGTACTCGGCGCACGTTGAGGCAAGGCCGCGCGATCTTCGACAACAGGCGCGGCTGCCGACTCGCGCTCGCTCACCAACGGCGATAAGTCGGCCGCCTTCAGTTTGAAATTCACGTGCACGGTGTCGTAGGGAAAGACAATCGCGCCGTTCGCATCGTTTTCCATGAGGCCGGCTTGCAAAAGCGCTTGCACATCGCGATGCACGCCCTTCACATCTCGCTCGAGCCGGCGGGCGAGCTCGCGGATGGACATCGGCCCCGCGCCCGTCATTACGCGAATGATGCGCCAGCGCGGCGTGGTGAAGGTGCGAAAGAGGAGCTCGGGCGTGGCGTAGGAGAAGTTGCGGCCGTGGAGGGGTTTGCCGTTTTTCACTGCCGCGAGAATCTGCTCGGTGACTTCATCGAGCGAGGAGATTCCGATCGTCGCAGTTTTCTTCATCTTGACCTCCATCTATTCCATATATTCACATCCGCTTGAAAGTCGGCAAGCAGTCTTTCGATCGTGGAGAACATGTAGGGCGTTTCGTTACCTACGAAATGGCGATGGTCGCCCTTATCTCGCTCGTTGTCGTAACGCAGCACGCACTGGCCGGAAACCACGTAAGCAAGACGATACTTGTAAAGGTGCCGGCATCCCGGTACAGGATGCGGAAGCCGCCAGATGACCGTTTCGGCAAACCCGCTCGCAGTGATGGCGCTACGGCGATCCTCAATCAAAACCGCTTTGGTGTTGGACATTTTGACAACGCCTAAGTGTGTTGTCAAATGGTCCAACATCGCCGACTTGCTGCCTATTTCCCGAATGGACGACTTGACGTAACGCTAGGGCGTCGGACCGTCGCTCACACTCCACCTGCAAATTCTCGCGAGCCTCGCTATTCTTATAGGGGCGTTCTATCGGCGGCATTGCCACAAATGCATTTCATCTGCCGACGGCTCTCACATATATTGTTGGATGCCGCCGGCTGTCATCGACACGATGCTTGTGCGACGCACCATGTCAGACGCGTGACGCCAACGAATGATCGGCGGCAACCTGAATCCAAGGTCGGACCCATCGACACAGCCGGCGCTTTCTTCGTCCACACGGGACCACGCGTCGGCGCCATGTAAAACAAGCAAGCAGAGGCAAGTCCCCCAAGGAGGTAACGCATGTCAAACGAATCGAAGTGTCCGTTCAATCACACCGCTGGCGGTGGCACGACGAACCGTGACTGGTGGCCAAAACAGTTGCGCGTGGACCTGCTCAGTCAGCATTCGAACAAGTCCAATCCGCTCGACAGCAACTTCAATTACGCGGAAGCTTTCAAGAGTCTCGATCTCGCGGCAGTCAAGCAAGATCTCGCCGCGCTCATGACCGACTCGCAGGAGTGGTGGCCCGCCGACTTCGGCCACTACGGTCCGCTTTTCATCCGCATGGCATGGCATAGCGCGGGCACGTATCGCACCGGCGATGGACGCGGAGGCGGCGGGCGCGGTCAGCAACGTTTCGCGCCGCTCAATAGCTGGCCGGACAATGTCAGTCTCGACAAGGCACGACGCCTTCTTTGGCCGATCAAGCAGAAATACGGTCAGAAAATCTCGTGGGCTGACCTGCTGATTCTCACCGGCAACGTCGCGCTCGAAACCATGGGCTTCAAGACGCTCGGTTTCGCGGGCGGTCGCGAAGATACGTGGGAGCCGGACCAGGACGTCTACTGGGGCAATGAAAAAACCTGGCTCGGCGGCGATGTCCGCTACGGCAAGGGGGCGGCCGGCAAGGACGACGATGAAGGCGTGATCACCGCCGATGCGCAAATGCACGGCATCGAACAGAGCCGCACGGATGGCGGGCGCGATCTGGAAAATCCGCTTGGCGCGGTACAGATGGGCCTGATCTACGTCAACCCGGAAGGCCCGGATGGCAACCCCGATCCGCTTGCGGCAGCGCACGATATTCGCGATACCTTCGGCCGCATGGCCATGAACGACGAAGAAACCGTCGCGCTGATCGCGGGTGGCCACACCTTCGGAAAGACGCACGGCGCGGGTCCGTCGGATAACGTGGGCGCGGAGCCGGAAGGCGCCGAACTTGAAACCATGGGCCTCGGCTGGAACAGCACGTTCGGCACGGGCCGTGGCGCGGACACCATCACGAGCGGTCTCGAAGTCACCTGGACCTCGACGCCGACGCAATGGGGCAACGGCTTCTTCGAGAACCTTTTCGGCCACGAATGGGAACTCACCAAGAGCCCGGCGGGCGCGAATCAGTGGATCGCCAAAGATTCGGCGGAGACGATTCCGCACGCGCACGATGCGTCGAAGAAGCTGCGGCCGACCATGCTGACCACGGACTTGTCGCTGCGCTTCGATCCGGCTTACGAGAAGATCTCGCGCCGCTTCAAGGACAACCCGCAAGAGTTCGCCGATGCCTTCGCGCAGGCGTGGTTCAAGCTCACGCACCGCGACATGGGACCGCGTGCGCGCTATCTCGGGCCGGAAGTGCCGCAGGAAGAGTTCGTCTGGCAGGACCCGATTCCCGCGCTCGATCATCCCGTGATCGACGAGCAGGATGTGGCCGCGTTGAAGCAGAAAATCGCGTCGGCAGGGTTATCGGTCGGGGAACTGGTGACGACCGCATGGGCATCGGCTTCGACGTTCCGTGGCTCGGACAAGCGCGGCGGCGCGAACGGTGCGCGTATTCGTCTCGCGCCGCAAAAAGACTGGGCAGTCAATCAGCCGGCGCAATTGGCGAAGGTGCTGAAGGCGCTCGAAGGCATTCAGGGCGAGTTCAACGGCGCGCAGTCGGGCGGCAAGAAAGTGTCGATTGCCGATCTGATCGTGCTTGCGGGCGGCGTGGGTATCGAGCAGGCCGCGGACAAGGCGGGGCACAAGGTGAGCGTGCCGTTCAAGCCGGGCCGCATGGATGCGTCGCAGGATCAGACGGACCCGGAATCGGTCGGCATGCTCGAACCCGCCGCCGATGGCTTTCGCAACTATCTCAAGCAGAAGTACGGCGTGCCGGCGGAAGCGTTGCTGATCGACAAGGCGCAGTTGCTGAACCTGACCGCGCCTGAAATGACCGCGCTCGTCGGTGGCTTGCGCGTCTTGAACGTGCGCGCCGGGACCGAGACGCACGGCGTGTTCACGGACAAGCCGGAGACGCTGACCAACGACTTCTTCCGCAACTTGCTCGATATGGAAACGGAGTGGACGCCGATCACGGAAGCGCGTGACGCGTTCGAAGGCGCCGATCGCAAGACCGGCGCGGTGAAGTGGACGGGAACGCGCGTCGACCTGATCTTCGGTTCGCATGCGCAACTGCGCGCGCTCGCCGAAGTCTATGCAAGCGAAGACGGCAAGGAGAAGTTCGTGCGCGACTTCGTGGCGGCGTGGACGAAGGTGATGAATGCAGACCGCTTCGACCTGAAGTAATCGCTGCAAAGCGTGTTCGACGAACGCGGTGGCCTTTCCGGGCCGCCGCGTTTTTTTGTCAATGCGAAAAGCCCGGACGATCGAGCGCCAGTTGCAGCCTGTGCGCCTGATCCAGTTGCAGAATGAAGGACGGACGCGAGCGCACGAGCAACGTCTTGAGATCGGCGCTCGCAGTCGAACGGATGAAGCCATCCACGGACTTCACGAGCTGTTGCAGGAAGAAGACTTCGCGGTTCAGATAAGTAAGGTCGAAATCGCGGGCATCGGCGTTGTCGAGGGTTTGCAGGTCATCGCGCGTTTGTCGTGTCAGGTCGTCGCTTACGCCGCTTGGCTGCGCCTCTGCGCCGAGTCTTTGCAACAGCGCCAAGCCTTCCTGATAGACCTGTCCGTGTTCCGAGACCATCCGGCTCGCGAAGCTCTGCACGCTGCGTGATTGCGTCCGGCGCAACGCAAGCTGACCGGTCGCAATCTCGGCCTGATTCGCAACGAGCAGAATGCCGAGCATCTGCGCATCGGACGGACGCGAGGATTGAGCGAACGCGTGAAGCGAAGCGAGCAGCAGCAAGAGCGCGCTCGCAACGGTTCTGATGGTGATCGCCTGTCTCATGGATATCGGGCCCTTTGCGGCATTCGCGCCTCGCAGGGTAGCACCTGACGGAATAACACACGATGACCGCACCTGTTTCGCCGCGCACGCGAGCGCGGCGAAACAGGTCTAAACGCCCAGCCCTAAAGTCGACAACGCGAACCGCCATCCGAAGAAACATACCGACGAGCAGAGCGGCAGCGCCAGAAGCACGGGGCCGTATCGAAGGCCGAACAGGCAGACGGACGACCACAGGCGCGAGCCGCAGTCGAAAAGCCGGCGGCGTTTCGAGCCTTTCACAGCCGCGTCACCACGACTTCGAGATACTCGCTTGGCAGCACGAGCGTCGCGTCGCCCGAACGATTGCGGCTCTCGATTAGCGCCATCATCTCACCTAGAAACGCCGCCTGACGCTCGCCTTCGAGTGCGCCGATAGCCTTGTTCATCGGCCCGTAATACGTGCGGAACACGTCCATGAAATGCGCGGCCGAGCGATACCGAAACGTGAAATCACGACTCGTCGCGACGATTTCCTGCGCGCTGCCGTCGAACAGCGCGTCGAGCCGCGCCTTCGTGCCCCAGAGCGCAGGCGACATCACGCCGGCTGGCGGCGCAATGTATTTGCCGATCGTCTTGAACACTTGTCCGATGAAACTCTCCGGCGTCCAGTTCGCGAGCCCGATCTTGCCGCCTGGTTTGCACACGCGCGCAAGTTCGCGGGCCGCCTTGGCTTGATCGGGCGTGAACATTACGCCGAACGTGGACATCACGATATCGAACGATGCGTCGGCGTAGGGCAGCGCTTCCGCGTCCGCTTCCTGAAACTGCACGGCGAGCCCTTCAGCCGTGGCGCGGGCGCGGCCTGCATCGAGCAGCGCGGCGACGTAATCGGTCGACGTGACATCGCACCAGCGGCGCGCGGCGGCGAGGGTCGCGTTGCCGTTGCCGGCGGCGACGTCGAGCACGCGGCTGCCCGCGCGCAAGTCGAGCGCTTCGCAAAGATTCTCGCCGACGATCTGCAGCGTGGTGCCGACGACGGCGTAGTTGCCCGTCGACCAGGCGGCTTGTTGACGAACCTTGACGGCGGCGAGGTCGGCGGCGGGCGAGAAAGCGGGATCGGCTGCGGTCATGACGAACTCCTGAAAAGGCAAGGGCAGCGATGCGACATGCATGATGTGCTGCTGTTCCGATGGCGCCGCGATATCGCAATCGAGACTGCCCGCGCGGCAACGGGCAATCTAGCGATCATTCGGCCACGCTCACGCCCGAGCCGCCCAATTCGGCTGGAAAGTCCTTCAGTTTGGGCAAGCCGTCTTTCATGCGCAACACCGTTTCGGCGTAATTGACGTGCACACCGGCTTCGTAGGGAAAGTCCGTCAGGTTGGCGGCGAAGACATCGACGAGCCCGAGCCCCGGATGTTCCGTGAAGAGATGACCGCCGCAGTTCCTGCACCATTTGCGATAGCTGTTCTCGGTCTTGTTGTAAGTGCCGATATCATCCGCGCCGCGCGTCAGTTCCAATGCCTCGGGCTTCCAGAGCGTGAATGCGTTGAGCGGACTTGCCGACCAGCTTCGGCACGACGCGCAATGGCAGTAGCCCATGCCTTCTGGTTTTCCATGTACCGTGAATTGCACTGCACCGCAAAAACATTGACCGCGATATTCCTCTGCCTGACTCATGCCGTCCTCCTGTTTCGTGGATGCGCGTCTCGTCCGACGAACCGTTTCGCGTTCGTTGTTGCAAGGTCGCATGAGTGCTAGTATCAGCACGCGAGCCGGCTTATGGAATGACCACGCGTCCAGATATTTTGCGCAGGACGCCGAAACTGATGGGCGCCTACATGGATGCGCTTTCCGACGTGCTTCGCCTCGTGCGTCTCGGCGGGGCGGTTTATCTAAATGGCGAATTCACAGCGCCCTGGTGCGTCTTCGGCCACGCCACGCCCGACTTGTGCGCGACGTTTTTGCCGCGCACCGAGCGCATCGTCTCGTATCACCTCATCACGGAAGGCAGTTGCTGGGCCTCGCTTACAGGCGACCCCGCTTCCGCCATTCACGTGAGCGCGGGTGAATTGCTTGTCGTGCCTCAAGGCGAAGCGCATCTGATGGGCAGTTCGCTCGAACTCACGCCCGCGTCGGCAAGCGCCATGCTTTCGAAGTATCTGGAAACGTCGCCGGGCGAAGTGATGAAGCTGAGTTATGGCGGAGGCGGCGCGCACACGCGCCTGATCTGCGGCTTTCTCGCTTGCGACGATACCCTGACCAATCCCGTGCTCGCGGCACTGCCACGCTTGTTCAAGGTCGACATGCGCAACGACCCGCAATCGGCGTGGCTCGAAACATCGCTCAAACTCGCGGCTGTCGAGGCCGCCGAATGTCGCGTCGGCAGCGCGATCGTGCTGGCGCGATTGTCGGAATTGCTTTTCGTGGAAGCGGTGCGGCGCTGCATCGACGCATTGCCGGACGATCGCAAAGGCTGGCTCGCGGGCGTAAGCGATCGTTTCGTGGGACGCGCGCTCGCGTTGCTGCACGCGCAGCCGGCACACGGCTGGACCGTCGATGAACTCGCGCGCAAGGCAGGCCTCTCGCGTTCCGCGCTGGCGCAGCGCTTCACCCAACTGCTCGGCCAGCCGCCTATGCAATATCTTGCGCGCTGGCGTCTGCAGATTGCCGCGCAGGAATTGCGCAACGGGACCAGCTCGCTTGCGGCCGTCGCCGAGCAAGTGGGTTATGAATCCGAGGCGGCGTTCAATCGCGCGTTCAAGCGCGAGTTCGGCACGCCGCCGGCGAGTTGGCGACGCAATCTCGGCCTGGCGGATGCGAGCGATTCCCTGGCCGATATGGAAGATGTCGGCGACGCGCTCGCCGTCAGAGCCGCGGGCGGTTCGGCCGAAGGCCAGATCGCGTAGCGGTTGCGCAAGAAGCGAGCGCATTGCTTGGGCCTTGCCCTTGCGCTTCATCCCCAACCGCAAGATCATGGGCGACCAACCAGGGAGACACGCTCATGCCTCGCACCGTCGCCGAAAAACGCTCGGCCTTCCGCGAACTTCATGATTCCGGCTGCTTCGTCTTGCCCAATCCATGGGACATTGGCAGCGCGCGATACCTCGAAACACTGGGCTTCAAGGCTATCGCAACGACGAGTTCCGGCTTTGCCTGGTCCAAGGGTCACGCCGACAACACGGTCGAGCGCGACGCCGTTCTCGCGCATCTGAAGGAACTGGTCGATGCCACCGACCTTCCGGTCAACGCGGACTTCGAAAGCGGCTTTGGCAAGACGCCGCAAGAGATTGCAGCGAGCGTGAAGCTGGCGATAGCGACCGGCGTGGCGGGACTATCGATCGAAGATTCCACCGGCGATGAATCCGCGCCTTTGTTCGCCATCGATGTCGCGGTGGAGCGCATGAAGGCCGCACGCCGCGCCATCGACGAGAACGGCGGCGACACGTTGCTGATTGGCCGCGCCGAGAATTTTTTCGCGGGCAAACCGGACCTCGACGATGCCATCGCGCGTCTGAAGGCCTACGCCGAAGCCGGCGCCGATTGCCTCTACGCGCCCGGCATCAAGACGCGCGAGCAGATTGCGGCGGTGGTTGCGGCCGTCGCGCCGAAGCCCGTCAATCTGCTGATTGGCTCGGCATCCGAATTCACGCTTGCCGATGTCGCCGCGCTGGGCGTACGGCGCGTGAGCGTAGGCGGCGCGCTGGCACGCGCGGCCTGGGGCGGCGTCATGCGCGCGGCGGAGGGCCTCGTGGAAGGGCGCTTCGACGGCTTCGCGGATGCCGCGCCCGGCGACAAGCTCAACGGCATCTTCAAGCCGCGCGCATGAGGCGCATGACGCGTTCGAGTGCGCGGACGAATCAATCCGCGTGCTCGCGATCGAACGCCCACACTTGCGCGAAGCCCATCAACTCGCACATGTCCGAGAACGGATACATCGCGTCCTTCGCGCCTTCGGTGCTTTTCTTCGCGAGGATCTGGCCGTACACATCCTTGAGAGCCTTCGCGACCGTAAGGAAGCCGGACGCCGGATAAATCGCCAGCGAGAAGCCGAGCTTCTGCAATTCATTGGGCGCGAGTTGCGGCGTGCGTCCGCCTTCCACTACGTTCACGAGCAAGGGCATATCGAAGGCGCGGCCGATCTTTTCCAGCTCCTCCACGCTTTCCGGCGACTCGATGAACAATACATCGGCGCCTGCCTTCGCATAGGCTTCGCCACGGCGCAACGCTTCGTCGAGTCCGAGCGACGTACGCGCATCCGTGCGCGCGACGATCTGAAACCCGTCATCGGTACGGCTCTCGACGGCCACCTTGATCTTGCGCACCATGTCTTCGAGCGGAATCACGCGGCGTCCCGGCGTGTGGCCGCACTTTTTCGGGAATTCTTGATCTTCGAGCTGAATGCCCGCCGCGCCCGCCTGTTCGTAACCGCGCACCGTATGCGCGACGTTCAGCAAGCCGCCGTAGCCGGTGTCGCCATCGCAGATCATCGGCGTGTTCGTGCCGCCGCAAAACGCCGCGACGCGATTCACCATGTCCGTGTAGGTCGCGAGTCCCGCATCGGGCAAGCCCAGATAGGACGCGACCGTGCCGAAGCCCGTCATGTAGAGACAATCGAAGCCCATTGAATCGGCCATCTTCGCGGAGATCATGTCGAAGATGCCGGGCGCCGTCACGATTTCCTTCTGCGCGAAACGTGCCTTCAATGCCTGCCGTTTAGCCTGACTGGTGGTGTTCATAGCGTGTCCTTGTGTGAAGTTCGACGTTGCAGAGTCAATGATGCGATTCGCGCGATAACGCCAGCGCGGCGTCGGCGTCCGTATCGAGCGTCGGCGCGATCTCTTCGAGCGAGCGCTTGTTCGTTTCGATGCCGAATACCGCGAGCACGACGGCCATCACCACGCACGCGCCGATGATCATCGACAACACGTCCTTGATGCCGCCCGTCGCGTACATCACGACGACGAGCTGCGGCGCGAAAATGCCGGTGATGCGGCCCGCGCATCCGGCTATGCCATTTGCGCGCATGCGGTTTTCGGTCGCGAAGAGTTCGGGGATATACGTGGCAATGCCGAGCGCGACCATGAGATACGTCAGCGTGAAGAGGATGAAGCCGAGAAGCGTCGCCATCTCGACACTGGTCGAATGGCTGTACAACCAGCCGATGACCGCAGCGAGGGCGGCCACCGCGATCAAACCGTTCTTGCGGCCGATCCTGTCCGCGATCAGCACGCCGACGAGCGCGCCCGCCGGGCCGCCGAGCGACATCAGCGTGGTGTATCCGAGCGACGAAGCCATGCCGATGCCTTGCTTCATCAGGAACGTGGGCACCCACACGATGAAGCCGTAGATCACCATGTTCACCGCGACCTGCACGACGATCGACACGAACGTGCGGCGAATCAGTGCGCCCGAAAACAGCTCGATGAGCGTGGTTTTCTTGGTGATGGCGCGCGGTAGGTCGGCAATCGGCGGCAAGGGACGCACGCGCGCCGACTCTTCCTCGGCGGCGCGCAGGATTGCTTCGGCTTCGTCGTAACGGCCTTTCGATTCGAGCCAGCGCGGCGACTCGGGCATCTTCTTGCGGATGACCCAGACGATCATCGCGCCCACGCCGACGATAGCGAACATGGCGCGCCAACCGATGGTCGGAATGATCAAATAGCCGAGGAAGGTTGAAAAGAACAGCGCCGAATTGGTGATGAGCGACAGATACGCCGACCATTTGCCGCGCACGGCGGGTGGCATGAATTCGCCGACCGATCCATAACCGACGACGATCTCCGCGCCAAGTCCCAGGCCCATGAAGAACCGGCAGACGATGAGCCAGGTCATGTTCGGGGCAAACGCGCCCGCAATCGACGCGAGCCCGAAGACCGCGAGATTGAACTGATAAGTGAACTTGCGGCCCTTGGCGTCGCCGAGCACGCCCGCGGTGAACGCGCCGAGCAACATGCCGATGAACGTCGACGATAAAAACGCCGCGTTCAGATGCATGGACGACCAGCCGGTCTTCGAGAGCGCGCCGAGTACGCCGCCCGCGAGATAGATATCGAAGGAATCGAGGAACATGCCCGCGCCGATCAGCCAGAGCACGCGCTTGTGGAACCCGGAAATGGGCAGGCGGTCCAGACGCGGACCGGCGTTCACCGTACTTGGCTGCATGTCGTGTCTCCGATGTCTTTCGTGTGCGACGGTTTTTTATCGACGGTGCAAGGGGCAACAACGCTACGGACTGAGATTCTCCCGCTCGTGGCGGTCCAGCACGGCCTTTTCGGCGGCCATGATGTGACAGCGCGTGATGGCTTCCGCCCACGCCGCATTGCGCTGCTCGAGCGCGAGCACGATCTCGAAGTGCTGACGCGCGCTGCGTTCGCGGTCTTCGTCGCTGTAGGCGTCGAAGGTCCATTTGATGAGCGGCGTTTCCTTCATCGACTTGAGCGACCGGTCGAGCCGCGCGTTGTTCGCGGCGGCGGTGACGATGGCGTGGAATTCGCCGTTCGCGGTGAACCATGCCTCGCACGATTCGGCCGTGGACGGACGATGCGTAATGGCGAGCATGGCGTCCGCCAGCGTGCGAAGGCGCTCGATATCGGCAGGCTCGATCTTGAGTGCGGCGCGCCCCGCGAGATACGGCTCGATCAAGAGACGCGACTCGAAAATTTCGCGCGCGTCCTGCAGGGTCCACGCCTTGACGCGCACACCGTAGTTCGGACGCGTTTCGACCCAGCCTTCGGCGTCGAGTCTTCGCAACGCTTCGCGCACCGGCGTGCGGCTCACGCCCAAACTCTTGGCGAGTTGTTCCTCGCGCAGATACTGGCCCGCGCCGTACTCGTTGCCGGCAAGCGCGCGCTTGATGGCGAGATAGACGTCATCGCCAGGACGAGACGTATCAGGCGTGATTGTATGCAAAGCGGCGCTTATGACAGCCATCGAGGCCCCGTTATGGGAGTGAACGGGATTCATTGTATGCAATGTGCCGCAAATGAAACGTGGGGATTTCCCGCAGCATCACGCGGCCGAACGCGACCGAACGTTATCGAATGCGCCCGAAAAGCGGTGACGCGAGACTCGCAGCCGCCAGTTCGCCGGCGGCAGCAAGCAGCGTCGAGCCAAGCGCGGCCATGCGCTTCTCGGTGAGCCGCACGGCCGGCCCGGCGATGCTGATGACGCCGATAGCCGGATAACCACGCCGCTGCACGGGCGCCGCCATGGCCGTCATGCCGGGCGCGAAGACTTCGTAGATGGTCGCGTAGCCGCGCATGCGGGCGGCGTGCACGAATTCGAGCAAACCCGTCACCGTGGTCGGCGCGCGCGGGCCGTATTGCTTCGGCGCGCCGAAGCCTTGCCGCGTCACGAGTTCGAGCGCGCGTTCGTCGCTCATGGTCATCATCCAGGCGTGGCCGGTGGCGCTGCAAGACAAGACCGTGTCCATGCCCATGTCCGGGTCGTAGCGCAGGCCCTTGAGCGCGCCTTGTGACTTCGCGACCCACGTCAGCCGGTCGCCATCGACGATTGCGAGCCGCACCAGTTCGCCCGAGCTTTCCGCGAGCCGGTCGAGCATGCTCTGCGCGATATCGACGATGCCCGACGTTGCAAGATAGCTGAGGCCGAGCCCGACGAGCTTGGTCGTGAGCACGTAGTCGCCGTGTTCGCGCAATTGCCGCACGTAGCCGCACTGCTTGAGATCGACCAGCAGCCGATGGCACGCGCTACGTGGAATTTCGAGTTGATCGGAAATCATCGCGAGCGGCGTGCCTTCCATTTGCGTCGCGAGGAATTCGAGGACGGCAAGCGTTCGTTCGGTGACGCCGGGCATGGGTTTTACCTATCGTTCGAATCGATGATTCGCGCATGATTGCATATTGCGGGAAGAGATTCCACACTGGAACGGTATCCCACCCGGCGCTGTTAATCTGTGCGCCACGTCGTTTTATCGGGCTACGACGATTCCCGGGTAAGCGAAAGAACGTACACAGAGACACGCCCGAAGAGGAGACAAGATGCAATCGCACTTAGAAGAAACCGCGCACCAGTCGATGCGCACCCGAGCCGTCACCGCCGCCGCCATTGGCACGGCGCTGGAATGGTTCGACTTCACCCTGTATGGCGCGCTTGCCGCGACCGTGCTGCCCAAGCTCTTTTTCCCCGCGATGGATTCGACCTCCGCGCTGCTCGCCTCGCTTGCCACCTTCGGCGTCGGGCTCGCGGCGCGGCCGCTCGGCGCGATCATCTGCGGGCATCTCGGCGACAAGCTCGGCCGCCGCAATCTCATGCTCGGCACCGTCACCGTGATGGGCCTCGCGTCCATGCTGATGGGCTTCTTGCCGACTTACGCGAGCATCGGCGTATGGGCGCCCACGCTGCTCGTGATCCTGCGTATCCTGCAAGGCTTTGCGCTCGGCGGCGAATCGACCGGCGCGCAATTGATGGCGATCGAGCACGCGAGCGCCGGCGCGCGTGGCAAATATTCGGGCCTGCTCGGTCTGTGCTCGCCGCTCTCGCAGATCATGGCGAACGGCGTGCTGCTGACGCTTTCATCGGCCATGTCGGCCGAATCCTTCGATGCCTACGGCTGGCGCATTCCCTTCGTCCTGAGCTTCGTGCTCGTGATGGTCGGCGTGTATATCCGCTTGCGCGTGGCGGAGACGCCCGCGTTCGTCGCCTTGTCGAAAACCGAAGTCGCGGACGTCGGCAGTCCCTTGCGCGACGCCCTGCGTCTCCACTGGCGCACCGTGCTGCGCTGGATGCTCTTCTTCTGCGGACCGGCGGCGATTTTCTATCTGATCGTCGTGTTCTCGCTGAGCTATGTGACGAAGACGCTCGGCGTGCCGAAGCAGACCGGCTTTTTGCTGCTGATGGGCGCGAATGTCTGCGCCATCGTGGGCGCGCTGGCGGGCGGCATGCTGAGTGACCGCATCGGAAGAAGGAAGGCGCTGGCAATCGGTTCGACGGCGACCTTACTGATGCTTTTCGTCTACTTCCAGATTCTCGACACGAAAAGCTTCCTGCCGATGCTCCTCGCGATGGGCTTCTTCCTCGGCTTCACGCAGTTCCAGAGCGGCATACAACCGGTCGCGTTCGCCGAAGCGTTTCCGACCAACGTGCGCTACTCTGGCTCGGCGCTCGCCTATACCGGCGCGAACCTGATCGCGGGCGGCCCGATGCCGGTCGTCGCGGTCTGGCTCTTCGCGCTGTGCAACGGTTCGCCGTGGGGCGTCGTGGCGGTGTGCGTGATCTTCAACGTCATCTCGCTCGCGATGATCCTCACCGCGCCCGAAACGCTCGGCATCGACCTGAACCGTACCGATTCCACCGCTGAAGTGATCGGCGCGACGACGCAGGCGCCGATGCAATCGAACACTCATTGACTTATCGACAATATGAAACCTCTCGTCTATGTTTTGAACGGCTCGAATCTGAATTTGCTTGGCAAGCGCGAGCCGCATTTGTATGGCACGACGACGCTCGCGCAAGTGCAATTGCGTTGCGAAGCGCTCGCCGACGAACTCGGTCTGCAATGCGATTTTCGTCAGACCAACCATGAAGGCGTGATGGTCGACTGGCTGCAGGAAGCGTTTGAGAAGGACGCATCGGTGGTCATCAACCCGGCCGGATTTTCATTCTCGTCGATACCCGTGCTCGACGCCGTGAAGCTCATTTCGAAGCCGCTCGTCGAGGTTCACGTGACGAATATTCATCGGCGTGACGAGCAGTATCGGCACTCGCTGATCTCGCTTGCGGCGCGTGGCGTGATCTGCGGTCTGGGCGTGCAAGGATACGTGCTGGCGATCCGCGCCGTGGACGAAATGCTGCGCGAGGGGTGAGCTTTAGCGCGTTGGTACGGGCGTTGCTGAGTAGCCAAACATACCAACGTCCCCGGAGTTCAAATGGATACGCGCGCCTATCAACCGTTGCCTTTCGATCCCTCGTTCGAACAAATCCCCGACGACGAAGCCGAGACCACGCAGCAACTCGCCGAAGCCATGCGTAGCATCACGGAGAAGACTTACGCCGATAGCGGTCACGCAATCCGCAGCGTGCACGCGAAGAGTCACGGGCTTCTAACCGGAGAGCTGCAAGTGGTCGATGGCTTGGCGCCTGAGCTCGCACAAGGCATCTTCGCGCACGGCGGCACGTATCAGGTGGTGCTGCGTTTGTCGACGAATCCCGGCGATATTCTCGATGACAAAGTCTCGACACCGCGCGGCCTCGCGTTAAAGGTGATCGGCGTGGAAGGCGCGCGCTTGCCCGGGAGCGAAGGCGATGTCACGCAAGACTTGGTGATGATCAATGCACCCGCGTTCACGGCGGCGACGCCCAAAGCCTTCCTCGGCAACCTGAAGTTGCTCGCCAAGACCACCGACAAAATGCCCGGCACGAAGCAGGCGCTTTCGGCTGTGTTGCGCGGCACGGAAGCGGTGATCGAAAAACTCGGCGGCGAGAGCGGCACGATCAAGAGTCTTGGCGGACATCCCGAAACGCATATTCTTGGCGAAACGTTCTATACGGCCGTGCCGCACCTCTATGGTCAGTACTTCGGGAAGATCAGCGTGGCGCCGGTATCGCCGGAACTGACTGCCTTGACGGATGCACCCGTCGATCTCGACGATAAACCCAACGGCCTGCGCGAAGCCGTCAGCGATTTCTTCGCGGCCAATAGCGGCGAATGGGAAGTGCGCGTGCAGCTTGCAACGGATATCGAGAAGATGCCGATCGAAGATGCATCGAAGCGCTGGCCGGAAGATGAAAGTCCATACGTAACTGTGGCGCGGATTCGCGTGGCGCCGCAGACTTCATGGAGCGATAGCCGCGCGGCCGCTATCGACGATGGCATGGCGTTCAGTCCTTGGCATGGGGTGGAGGCGCATCGACCGTTGGGCGGCGTGATGCGCTCGCGCAAGCCGGCTTACGAGATGTCGTCGCGCTTCCGTGGTGAGCGCAACGGCTGCCCGATGCATGAGCCGAAGGGATCGGTTGAAGCATGAAGGCTAAGGTTGGCGCGCGCGGCGAGTGTCGCGCGCTTCGTCAATTGATCTGCTTTTGCCAGAACGCCAGCGCGGCGCCGCAAAGCGCCACACCCATCACGAACCAGAAGCCGTCCAGCGAACTCAGAAAGCTCGCTTGCTGCGTCACCGCGCGGCCTATTTCCGCGAGCGCAAGTCCTTTTGCATCGGCGGCGTTTCGTCCCAGGGCCTCGAAGCCGCCTATCAGCCGTGCATACGTCTCCTGAAACACCGGGTCGAATGGGTTGACTCGCTCCACGAGCCGCGTCTGATGCACGGCCGCGCGATGCTGTTCGAGAATGATCACGGTCGCCGTGGAAAACGACACCGTCAGTTGCTTGACGATGTTCTTGAAGCGATAACCATGGTTGAACTCCTCGATCGCGAAGATGCGGAACGTGATATTCGCCACCGGCAGCGCGATGAACAGCAGCACCATGCCGCGCAGCGTGAGCGGCGCGATGAGCCATGGCATGCTGACATCGGGCGGCATGTTCACCATCCACACGCTGACGAACGCGGAGATTAGAAAGCCCGTGCCGATCAGCCACTTCTTGTGCGCGACGCGCGCCGAGTAGCGAAAGTACAAATAAGCCGCGGCAAGCGCGACGAGCGACGTGCAGCCTGTGAGCCTGCCCGCATTCTCCACCGGATAGTGCAGCCCGCCTTCGAGAAAACGCGAGACAAGAAAACTGAGCGTGGTGTTCACGTAATAGAACGCGATATACAACATGATGCCCACGCGAAACGGCTTCTCGCGCAACGCATGCAAGCGGATGAGCGGCCTCGGATGATGCCACTGATGCCACACGAACCAGCCGAGCGCAAAAAGTCCCGCCGCCGTGAGCATGATGAGCAGCGGCGAGCTGCTGAAGAGTTGAAAGCGCACTTGCTGCATGACGATCTGCAACGCGCCTTGCGCAAACGCGAACATGATGTACGGCCAGAAATGCGCCTCGCCGCGCGCTTCGGGTTGCACGCGCCCGCTCGACGGCACGGCCAGCAGCACGAAGAGGCCGCACGCGGCTCCCGCTATCGCCGTGCTCGTGAATAGCGCACGCCAGCCAAACGACGCGACCAGATATCCGCCGATGAGCGGCGCAAGGGCGCTGCCGAGCAAGATCATGTTGAGAAACGCGCGCGTCGCTCGCGGACGTTGCTGCGGCGTGAAGCGCATCTGAATGAGGATGCGGCATGCGCTCATCATCGGGCCGATGAAGTAGCCTTGAAAGCCGCGCGCGAGCGCCAGTTCGAACGACGATTCGCACAGTGTCGCGGCTATCGCGCCGGCGGCAAACAGAAAGAGACTTCCGCCGATATACCGCCGGTTGCCAAGCCGCTCGATCCACCATTGCTGTTGAAGGATGCCAAGCACGGACGCAACCGCGTAGGCACTCGACGCCCACACGAGTTCGTCGGTCGATGAGTTGATGCCGCCCGCGATATAGCTCGTGAAGAACGAGAAGATCGAGTTGTCGAAGTAATCGAGTCCGGTGGCAAGCGCGATGGCCCACGGAAACATGACGTCGCGAAGCGTGGTGGCGCCAAGCTTTGGTGCAGGTAAGCGTGGTAAGCGTGCTGCGGTCATTCGCCATCGACCTCTTGACTGCCTGGCTGGTTGCCGCGCTTCGTCTTTTTCTGCGCGGCCATACGCTCCTGAAACAAGTCTTCCTTGCTTTCTCCGGCGATTCTCCGCCGCAAGTAATCAAGGTCCGCGTTGAGCTCGCCGCGCACGGCTTGCGCTTCCTTGAGTTCACGACGCACGCTGGCAATCCGCGCATCGAGCGAATCGATTTGTTGCGACAACGCCTGTTCGATCTCGCGCAGCGAATCCGGCGAAAAACCCGTGCGTCCCGCGCCGAGCGTTTCCAGCGGGCGCTTGAGGATCTCGGTAATGCCTTGCAAGGAAAAGCCAAGCGAACGCAGCCGCAGAACGCGCGCGAACTTCTCCAGATCCTGTTCGCTGTACAGCCGGTAACGTCCTTCGCTGCGGTCCGGCGTGACGAGACCGCGCTCCTCGTAATACTTCAGCGTGCGCGGCGTGACCTGAAGGCGCTCGGCGGCGTCGCGAATAGTCAGAAGCGCGGACTTCGTCGTCATGTGAATGCACTCGCGGATACGTAAACGAGCCGGATTATAAAGCAACGTGTACGTTCACGTTCAGGTTTGAGCGGTCGCGCGTCTTGCTATCGAGCATAGCCAGCCTCGGGCGAAGTGCAATCGTTCCTGTAAAAAATTTCGTGAAACGGCCAAAGTGAAAATAATCGGCGAAGATCTTTCGATTTCCGACGCTTTCTGCGCAAGCCATGGCCTCTTTGAATGATAGACTTGAGCAGTTTTTCAAACCATCAGGGACGTCGCGCCCTCACGAGTTCGCCATGAATACCAACAACACCGGCAAGAAACGTTTCTCGATGATCCGCGAGTTTCATCTGGCCGACTGGTTCACGCTGGGCAACGCGGTCTGCGGCACGGGCGCGCTGTTCTCGTCAATGTCCTATCTCGACGACAACGACGTCCTCCATATCTATCTTGCGTGCGCGTTGGTATTCGCCGCGCTCGTCTTCGACGTACTCGATGGCCGTATCGCGCGCTGGCGCCAGAAGGCGTCGCTCTTGGGGAAGGAGCTCGACTCGCTCGCCGACGTGATCTCGTTCGGCGTGGCGCCGGCGGTCATCGGTTATGCGTGCGGCATGCGCGGCCTCTATGACCGCGTGATGCTCGCGTATTTCGTCGCGTGCGGCGTCTCGCGGCTCGCGCGTTATAACGTGACCACCGAGGAAATGTCGGCCGGCAGCGGCAAGGTCACGCACTTCGAAGGCACGCCCATTCCGACGTCGTTTGCCATCGTGTTGATGCTCGGCATCGCGGGCTGGTACAACGCGGTCGGCGCGAATCTCTGGTTCGGCGCGTGGGAATTCGCGGGCTTCACGCTGCATCCCTTGACGCTCGTTTATGCCGTCTCCGGCTCGTTGATGATCAGCCGTATCCGCATTCCGAAGCCCTGAGTGGCGAGCCCAGATCAGTGACCGCGCGCGGCGGTGTGTCGGCCGAGCGCGAGGTAATGCACCAACGCCACGAGCGGGAATGCCGTGGCGACCCATCCCACCAGCGTCCAGCCGCCGTGCTCGTATAGCGGGCCCGCCAGTGCCGAGCCGCACGCGCCGCCCACGAAGATACTCGTCATATACACGGCGTTCAGCCGGTTCCGGCTCGTCGCATGCAGCGCGTAGATTTCGCGCTGGCCGAGCACCATGTTCATTTGCACCGCGAAGTCGAGCACCACGCCCGTGACGACGAGCGCGCCCACGCCCCACGCCGGATGAATCAACGCCGGAAGATACGCGAGCGCCGCAAGCGCCAGCGCGATGAAGGTGGCGCGCACGGTGTGACCGGCATCGGCGAGGCGGCCGGCGATCGGCGCGGAAGTGGCGCCCATCGCGCCGATCAATGCGAACAAGCCTATCTGCGTCTGCGTCAACCCGAAGCCGCGCGTGAGCTCGACGGGTATGGCGGTCCAGAAGAGACTGAACGAAGCGAACATCAGCCCTTGATACAGCGAGCGATGACGCAGCACGGGCATCGTGCGCACGAGATGGCCGAGCGAGGCGATCAGTTCGAAGTAAGTCGCCTGATGGCTCGGCTGACGGCGCGGAATGGTGAAGGCAAGCACGCTGGTCACGATGACCATCAGCACGGCGGCCGCGCCGAACATGGCGCGCCAGCCGAAGTGGCCCGCGACCACACTGGAAATCGGCCGCGAAAGCAGGATGCCGAGCAGCAAGCCGCTCATGATCGTGCCGACGACCTTGCCGCGCGACTCGTCGGGCGCGAGATGCGCGGCAAGCGGAATCAGGATCTGCACCGCGACGGATGAAAACCCCACGAGAAGCGAGATGCAGAGGAACCAGACGGGATCGTGCGAGAACGCGGCGGCCGTCAAGCTTGCGATGGAAACGAGCGCGGTCACGATCATGAGCCTTCGGTTTTCGAGCAGATCGCCGAGCGGCACGATGAAGAAGAGGCCGAGCGCATAGCCTATCTGCGTCAACGAGACGATCAGACTCGCGGTGCCGCCTTTCATGTGCAGATCGGGCGCGATGAGTTCGGTGATCGGCTGCGCGTAATACAGATTCGCGACGATGGCGCCGCAGCAAAACGCAAAAAGCGCGATCAGGCCGCGCGTGAGCTCGATGCGCCGCGCGCCATCGAGCCCGGACGATGCTGGTGTCGACATGGATGATCCCTGTGTGAAGCCGCAAGGATACGTGTTCGCGAAGCGGCTTGCAGGGCGCGGCGTTTTGAAAGGCGCATGCTGATGCGCGTTCGATCAACCTTCGCGATGCGCTTCCGCGTGCGCATCGACCTGAAACAGATCTTCGTCGCCTGCCGCGAACCGGTAGGTGCAGCGTTGCTCGCGCTTCGCTTCGTAGAGCGCCGCATCCGCGCGTTTAAGGGCGCTCTCGAACAACTCGCCGCGTCGCGCCAGCGCGATACCGACGCTCACGCCCACGCGCGCAATACCGCCATCGTCGAGTTCGTAAGGCGCCGACAGATCGCCGATGATGCGCCGCGCGAATGCCGCACCCGACGTTCGCGCAATGTAAGTCGCCACGATGGCGAACTCGTCGCCGCCGAGCCGCGCGACCAGCTCGCCGCGCCGCATCGCGTTACGCAGGCGGTCGGCGGCCTGGGTCAGCAGCTCGTCGCCCGCATTGTGGCCGTGCGTGTCGTTGACGCGCTTGAAGCCGTCGAGATCGACATACATCACCATGACCTTCTCGCGGCTCGCGCCGTTCGCCATCAGCCGTTCGGCGTGATCGCCGAGATAGCGGCGGTTGGGCAGTCCCGTGAGCGAATCGTGATGCGCCCAGTGCAGAAGCCGCGCTTCCGAACGGCGCCGCTCCGTCACGTCCTCGATGATGATCACCGCGCTGCCGTCCGGCACCGCGTTGCGGCAAAGTTCGAGTTGCCGCCCATCGGCGAGATTCAGTTCGAGCGCGCCTTGCCCGTCTTTCAGCCACAGCGCGCAACGTTCGACCAGTTGCGCACGCAAGGTCTCGCCGAACTTCGCGAGTCCCGCATGGCCGATGAAATCCGGCAACGATATATTCAGCCGCAGCATCTCGACGGTCGAGCCGAACAGTTCCGCCGCCCGTCGATTGGCGATGATCACCTTGCCTTCCGCATCGACGGTGCAAAGGCCATGCGGCATGTGGGCGAGGGCGGCGTCGAAGCGCGCGGCGAGTTCGGCGTGACGCTGCTCCGCGATCATCAGCGCGACGAGCGTGCGATAGTGGCGGCGCACGACCGAGCCCATCGCGCCGATATACAGGAAAAGCGGCGGCACGAGCATCCAGAAACTTCCGCCCGCGAGCAGCGCGCCAAAACCGATAGGCGCCGCGCCGAGGCAAATCTGCGCGCTGACGAGATACGGCGTGCCCGCATTGCGCGATGCGATGCCGCCGAGCAATCCCGCCGTCACCATGATCGCGAGCGCGGCCAGCACGGTATCGCCGGAGATGACGCAGGCCATCGCGCCGAGTCCCAGCGCGAGACACGTAAGGAGCGCGAAGGGCGCATAGCGCGCGGCCCAGGGCTCGGGATGCGGCGCGTCCGGGCGGCTCAACGCGCGATACCGGCACACGATACCGACGCGCGCCGCGAGCAACAGCACATCGGCGCCGAGCCAGAGCACGGTCCAGAGCGCATGCAGACGCAAGAGCGCGATCGTCGCGACGAAAGCGCTGGAAAGACCGGAGAGCAGAAGCGGCCGAATGTCCTCGACGAGGGTGGATAGCAGCGACGCGCGAATGGCCGCCGTGATCGGTCCGTCCGTGGTCGAAGGCGTGGCCAGAATGGAATCGCGCAAGGACGAAGTGGCTGACATACTGAGACCGGCTAAACGTTGTAGTTGCGCGGGAGAGCGGATGAATCGCCGTTAGCGCCGGTATACGCGTTATCGGCTGCCCGGTGACGAGCTTTAGCGCGCAACGCGCGACGCATGGCTATTGTCAGTGCGCGCCGCGGGTTGCAGAATCTGCGCATCGTCGAAAGCGAGGTTCGAGCTTTCCACGCTTCATTCATCCACCGAAAGGAATTCGTTATGGCAAAGATCCTCACGCTGCATGGCGTCAATCTCAACATGTTCGGCAAGCGCGACCCCAAGCAGTACGGCACGGCCACGCTCGCGCAGATCGACGAACAGTTGCAAGCGCTCGGCAAGGAACTGGGCGTCGAGGTGGAAAGTTACCAGACCAATATCGAAGGGGAGATGTGCGCGCGCATCCACAAGGCGTTCGAAGACAAGGTGGATGCGATCATCATCAACGCGGGCGCGTGGACGCATTACAGCTACGGTATTCGCGATGCACTCGCCATTCTCACCGTGCCTATCGTCGAAGTGCACATGTCGCATGTGCATGCACGCGAGGAGTTCCGTCACAAGTCGGTATTCGCGGAAGTCGCGAAGGGGCAGATTTCCGGCTTCGGCGTGGACAGCTATCTGCTCGGCTTGCGCGCGGCGGTGGCGGCAATCAAATAATTCACCGGCAGCGGCCGTTTGTCAGGCGACAACGGCCTGCCGTATTCGGACGCGGGACTTCGGTATTTCGGTACTTCAGGCCGTGTGGCTGAAATCCTTGATGCGCTCGGCAAGCGTGCGTTGGTCACGACGTACGCGCGCCGGCTTCATTTGCTGCGCCGCCGAGCCGCGGATGAACAGCACCGCGCAGATCGCGCAAATCGCCCACACAGTTGCGATGATCGTCAGGTAGTTCATGTTCCCTTCCAGATTCTTTGGGCTTGCGCGTCTAATTCCCTGATCGCGGACGGCTTCCACATGGAGCCGCCGCGCTTCTCTTTGGTGCTTAAATTGTCGATGCCGGTAGCGCGAGCAGTCGGCCGATGGTCAGTTGCGCCAGTTCGTTCTGTTCGGTGATGGAGACCGCGTCCTGCGCCGAGGCGTCGCGTCCGGCGAGCAGCTTGCCCGCGAGGCGCATGATGTTTTCCGACGCCGCCTGCAGCGTGCTCAAGAGTTCCGCTTCCGAATCCGCTTTCGAACCGATTACGCGATGCGGTGCCGCGTTGCCTTCCATCGTCTGAAACATGTCGACTTCCCCGTTGAGTGCATGAGATGAATTTTGCGGTCGCGGATGCCGAATCAATCCTCCGAACAAGCCCTGATTCCGGCCTCAAATCGTTTGCGCGGTAGGCCTAAAGTTGCCGGGAACGGCGAGCAAGGTCCGCCCAATAAGGCTCTGCGGCGGCCAGGCGGTAGAATCGCGTTTCGTCCGCTTCGCTGGCCAAAACGATAAAAGCAACGTTTGCGTGTCATTCGGACAAAAAAACAACAGTGGGCCGCTTTGCGGCTCAAAAGAACCCTAGGGGTTTTCGCGCAGTTCAGGCACGCATCGACATGGCTTCAGGCACTTCACAGACAGAACAGGCAGTACAGGCATCGCAGACGACACTCCGCCGAGGACTCAAGAGCCGGCATATCCAGTTGATCGCGCTTGGCGGCGCAATTGGCACCGGGCTCTTTTTGGGTGTCGCGCAGACCATCCGGCTCGCGGGGCCGTCCGTGCTGCTCGGCTATGCCATCGCCGGGCTGGCGGCGTTTTTCATCATGCGGCAGTTGGGCGAGATGGTCGTCGATGAACCGGTGGCCGGCTCGTTCAGCCATTTCGCTGCACGTTATTGGGGCAACGCGGCGGGCTTCATCTCCGGCTGGAACTATTGGGCGGTCTACATTCTCGTGAGCATGGCGGAGCTGTCGGCCATCGGCATCTACATGCAGTATTGGTGGCCGATGCTGCCCGCGTGGGTGTCGGCGCTCGTGTGCTTCGCGCTCGTCAACGCCATCAATCTGACGAGCGTGAAGTCATACGGCGAGATGGAGTTTTGGTTCGCCATCGTGAAGGTCGCGGCCATCGTCGGCATGATCCTGTTTGGCGCGTATCTGCTGATCTCGGGTCACGCGGGGCCGCAAGCGAGCGTCACCAACCTGTGGAAGCTCGGCGGCTTTTTTCCCTATGGCGTGAGCGGGCTCGTCATGTCCATGGCCGTCATCATGTTTTCGTTCGGCGGGCTCGAACTCGTCGGCATCACGGCAGCGGAAGCGGAAGACCCGTCGCGCAGCATTCCGCGCGCGACCAATCAGGTCATCTATCGCATTCTCATCTTCTATATCGGCGCGCTTGGCGTGCTGCTTTCGCTGTATCCGTGGGACAAGGTCGTGACGGGCGGCAGTCCGTTCGTGTTGATCTTCCGCGAGATGAACAGCGGCCTCATCGCGAACGTGCTCAATGTGATCGTGCTGACGGCCGCGCTTTCGGTCTATAACAGCGGCGTCTATGCCAACAGCCGCATGCTTTACGGTCTCGCGCAGCAAGGCAATGCGCCGCGCGCCCTGTTGCGGGTGAGCGCGCGCGGCATTCCGCTCGTCGCGCTCGGCGTGTCGGCGCTCGTCACGGCGGCTTGCGTGCTCATCAATTACTTCATTCCGGGACGCGCCTTCGAATTGCTGATGGGTCTCGCGGTATCCGCGCTCGTCATCAACTGGGCGATGATCAGCATCATCCATCTGAAGTTCCGCGCTAGGAAGCGCGCGAGCGGCTCGGTGACGGCGTTCCCGAGCCTCGGCTATCCGCTCACGAACTATCTGTGTCTTGCATTCGTCGCGGGCATAGTCTGGGTGATGTTCGAGACGCCGGGCTTGCGGCTCTCCGTCTGGCTGATCCCGATCTGGCTGGCCGTTCTCGGAATCGGCTACTATCTCGGAAAAAGGAACGGCAGCGCGGGCCAATCGCGCCGCGCGCCGACTCGCTGAACTCCCGTCCCGAAGTCCTGAAACCACCACCATGTTCGAACATATCGATGCCTACCCCGGCGACCCGATTCTCACGCTGAACGAAAACTTTCAGAAGGACCCGCGCACCGACAAGGTCAATCTGAGTATCGGCATCTATTTCGACGATGCCGGCCGTCTTCCCGTGATGCAAGCCGTGCGCGAAGCCGAGCTTTCGCTCTTGCAGGAACTCGGCCCGAAGCCGTATCTGCCGATGGCCGGTTTCGCGCATTATCGCGATGCCGTGCAGACGCTCGTTTTCGGCGCCGAGAGCGCACCGCGTGCCGACGGACGCATTGCGAGCGTGCAGACGCTCGGTGGTTCGGGCGCGTTGAAAGTGGGCGCGGATTTCATCCGGCGTTACTTCCCGGACGCGAAGGTGTGGGTAAGCGATCCGACGTGGGAGAACCACCGTTTCATCTTCGAGCGCGCGGGCTTCGAAGTGAACACGTATCCCTATTACGACGAAGCAACCGGCGGGCTGTTGTTCGATGCCATGCTGGACGCCATCGACAAGCTGCCTGCGAAGAGCGTCGTGTTGCTGCATGCGTGCTGTCATAACCCGACAGGCGTCGATCTGGACGAAGCGCAGTGGGTGAAGGTCATCGACGTGCTGCAAAAGCGCGACTTGCTGCCCTTCGTCGACATGGCGTATCAAGGCTTCGGCGCAGGGCTCGACGCCGATGCCTTCGCGGTGCGCGAGATTGCGCGGCGCGGCGTGCCGGCGTTCGTCGCCAACTCGTTCTCGAAGAATTTCTCGCTGTACGGCGAGCGCTGTGGCGGCCTGCATGTCGTATGCGACGATGCCGCTGAAGCCGATCGCGTGCTCGGTCAATTGACGAGCGCGGTGCGCGCGAACTACAGTAATCCGCCGACGCACGGCGCGAAGATCGTGACCAAGGTGCTGAACACGCCGGAACTCGCGCAATCGTGGCGCGAGGAACTGGCGGCGATGTGTCAGCGCATCGCGTGTATGCGGCACGCGATTCACGACGGCCTGTGCGAGCATGTACGCGGCGAGGCGCTTGCGCGTTATATCAAGCAACGCGGCATGTTCACGTACACCGGCTTGCAGGCGGAACAAGTGGACCGTCTGCGCGAGGAGTTCGGCGTATATATCTTGCGCTCCGGCCGCATGTGCGTCGCGGGCCTGAACGACAGCAACGTGCAGGTGGTGGCGGACTCCATCCGCAAGGTGCTGGCGCGCTAGTCATAAAGCGGGACACGAGAGCACGCTCTGCGAAGGCAGCGTGCCCGGTCCCGGATCCACCTTCGAACCGCGCGGCGGCGTCGCAACGAGCCGCACGCTGTTCTCTCCCGCATTCGCGAGCACGTACTGCTCGGGACTTCCATCGGGCTGCCAGTACACGCGATACACCGCATCGTCTCGATAGACGTGCAGCGCGCCGTGTATCGTCTCGTCGCCGCGTTTCAGATTCACGCTTTCGCCTTCGCGCAGCGCGAATGAGCTGCCCGCCGCGCCTTCGAGTGTGCCGCATGGCGCGGCTTCGGCGCTGCTTGCCGCGACAGCGCGAAGCATCAACGCCATCGCGCATAGCGAAATCACACGAATGTTCATGAGTATCGGCCTCGTTCGATAAAGGGCTGCGCCCCACACTCCGCGCGCGTTTTGCCCGACGTTCCCGCGCGCGTGTGCTACCTTGAATGAAGCAGCGTTCAGTCCCGGAGGGCCGCCATGTCAGTGATCGCACCGGACGAGAAAGCGGAGTTTCTTGCGATTCTCGCGCGCCACCGTTTCACCGAGGGCGATTTCCTCGTGACCGAAGCAGGCGCGTCGGATGTCGTCGACGACGTCTATCCATTGCAGGGTTATGTAACGATCGTGCGGCGATCCACTTCGAAGGAACGCGAATATCGCATCGGGCATGGCTCCCACTGGACCGTTGCCTTCGAGAAGGATCTGAACAAGCGCGTGTTCGGCTGAGGCGGGCACGCGATATCGGGCACGATGACATCCCTGAAGCGGAGCACGCGATGAGACCGACCGATTTTGCCTCGTTCAAAGCGCATGTCGCCATGTTGTTGCGCGACCTGCCGCGCGGCATGACCGCTGATTTCAACGACGTGGCCGTGGCTTACTGGAACGGCAAGCAAGTGATGGGCGCGTACCTGCGCAATAACGGGCGTATCGACGAAGACTTCGATTTCGACCAGAACGCGTGGGGCGTGTGGTGCGACGAGTTCCTCGCGTGGCTCGACGCGCCGCGCTTCTCCGAACGAAGCGATCTGAAAGCTGCATTACTCGCCGATCTCCCCATGGCCGACGTTCATCTCGGACGCTGGCCGCGCGCTCTGGCTTGAGCCGTTGCAAGGTGTCGTCACGGCACGCGAATTGCTACCCTCCCCCGGTTCACCATGTCCGAACCACGGCCGCAGGACGGCTGTGTTCCGCCATTCATCATCACGGAGGGTAGCAGTATGGCTGGCACCGGAAGACTTCATCCGCTCACGTTCGTCACGGCCGTCGGGTTCATCATCATCGGCGCGGTGCTTGCGGCCGGTGGTGCTTACCTCGTGACCTTGCAAGGATCGTGGTACTACGTAATCGCGGGCGCGGCCATCGTACTGACCGGCCTTTTGCTGTTGATACGGCGGCGCTCCGCGCTCTTGCTGTTTGCAATTTTCCTGTTTGCCTCGACGATCTGGGCCGTCTTCGAAGTCAAGTTCGATTTCTGGCAACTCATGCCGCGTCTCTGGATTTGGCTGCTGCTCGCACTGTGGCTGCTAATTCCGTTCGTGCATCGCGGCGCGCTGTTCGGGCCGCCTTCGACTGCACGCGCCGCCCGCGTGCCGCTGGCCGCTGCCGTCATCCTCACGCTGTTGCTCGGTGCAGGCACGTACTTTCAGGACTTCCATGACCGTCCGGGACGTATCGATGTCAACGTAGCCGCCGATCCGAATCAGGCCGATCTGAACGCCGGCACTGGACGCGCGGCAAGCGACTGGACCGATTACGGCGGCTCGCCGCTGGCGCAACGGTATGCGCCGATCGCGCAGATCACGCCCGAGAACGCGCATCAGCTGAAAGTGGCGTGGACGTTTCGCACCGGTGACATGCCCGGCCCCGACGATCCCACGGAGACGACGGACGAGAACACGCCGATCAAGGTCGGCAACACCATTTTTCTGTGCACGCCGCATAGCAAGGTGATCGCGCTCGATGCCGCGACGGGTGCGGAACGCTGGCGCTTCGATCCGCAGATTCAAAGTCCCATCGGCTTCAAGCACTGGGAGCATATGACTTGCCGGGGCGTCGCTTATTACGATGCGGCAATGCACGTGGGTCCGCCCTCCGCCGCCGATGCGGCTGCTTCCGCTTCCGCGCCAGCGCTCGACGCGAGCGCATCCGCGCCCGCGGCTTCGACGGATACGACGGCTTCCGACGCCACCGCTTCGGCCAGCGCCTCCGCGCCCGCCGAAGCATCCGCGCCCGGCGCACCGGCCGCACCGGCCGCACCCGTAGCCGTTGCTCAAACCGCCGCCACCGGCGAGTGCTCACGCCGTCTCTTTCTGCCGACCGCTGACGCCCGGCTCTTTGCGCTCGACGCCGATACCGGCAAGCCCTGCACGAACTTCGGCAAGAACGGCGCGATCGATCTGCGTTTGAACATCGGACCGTTCACGCCCGGCGGCTATTACTCCACCTCGCCACCCGCTGTGGTGCGCAATCTGGTAATCGTCGGCGGTCACGTGACGGACAACGAATCGAACAACGAACCTTCTGGCGTGATCCGCGCGTTCGACGTGAACGACGGCCATCTGGTCTGGAACTGGGACTCGGGTAATCCGGACGCCACCGAACCCATCGCGCCGGGCGGCACCTACGTGCGCAACTCGCCCAACATGTGGTCGATGTTCAGCGTCGACGAAAAGCGCGGTCTCATTTATCTGCCAATGGGCAACCAAACGCCCGATCAGTGGGGCGGACAGCGCACGCCGCAAGCCGAGCGCTTCGCGGCAGGCCTGGTCGCGCTGGATGCGTTCACGGGCAAGCTGCGCTGGAACTACCAGTTCACGCACCACGATCTGTGGGACATGGATGTGGGCGGTCAACCGACGCTCGTCGATTTGCAGACGGCGGAGGGCACGCAACCGGCGGTGATCGCATCGACGAAACAGGGCAGCATTTACGTGCTGAACCGCGAGACCGGCAAGCCGATCGTGCCCATTACCGAGACGCCGGTGCCGCAAGGCGCTGCGCGTGGCGACCACACCGCGCCGACGCAGGCGGTTTCCGCGCTCAACTTCAATCCGCCGCGCGTGCGCGAGGCCGACATGTGGGGCACGACGCCGTTCGATCAGCTCTGGTGCCGTATCAAGTTCAAGAGTCTGCGTTACGAAGGCCCGTTCACGCCGCCGTCCGAGCAGGGCACGCTCGTGTTTCCGGGTAACTTCGGCGTGTTCGACTGGGGCGGCGTGTCGGTCGATCCGGTGCGGCAGATCCTCATCGCGAATCCGGACTATATGGCGTTCGTGTCGAAACTGATTCCGCGCGAGAAGCTCGACGCGCAGCAAGGGGAAAAGAAGGGCAGCGAGACGAGCGGTATCAAGCAGGCGCGCGGCACGCCGTTCGCCTATGAGATCAGCGCGTTTCTTTCGCCGCTCGGCATTCCGTGTCAGGCGCCGCCGTGGGGTTACGTGGCGGGCGTGGATCTGCGCACGGGCGGGATTGCGTGGCAGCACAAGAACGGCACGATCCGCGATAGCGCGCCGCTGCCCATTCCGATGCCGCTCGGCGTGCCAAGCCTCGGCGGAACGATGGTCACGGCAGGCGGCGTGGCGTTCCTCACCGGTACGCTCGACCAGTACGTGCGCGCCTACGACGTGCGCGATGGCCACAAACTGTGGGAAGCGCGTCTGCCCGCGGGCGGCCAGGCGACGCCGATGAGTTACGCCGATGCCAGCGGCAAGCAATTCGTGCTGGTCACGGCTGGCGGCCACGGTTCGCTCGGCACGAAAGCCGGCGACTACGTGATTGCCTACACGCTGCAGTAGCGCAAACGGTAAGCGAAAAAAAGGAACGGCGGGCAATTGCCCGCCGTTTCTTTTTCAACCTGCGCGACAGCATGATCGCCGCCGCGTGTGGAGCGACTCAAGCCGCGCGCCGATAGGCATCGGCCATGAGCTTGCTGACTTTTGCGCGTGTCTTGAGCGCGTCCAGAAAAGCGGCGCGCACGGTCTTGGCAATGGCGAAAACAAACGAACTTGAGGTAACGGCGATGACGGCCATGACTAAACTCCCTTAAAAATGAACGACCTAGGGTAACTAACTAGGTAATAACCCTATATTAGCATGTTGTGACGCAGTGCAACAAGTTGCTTTCAATATTTCCAAAAGTGTGGTTTGCGTGCAAGCTGAAGGGCATAGGCCGCATGTGATGGAAGTGGAATCCAAATTGCTCCAATGCAGGGCAAAACCGACTGATTACGCCGTTCTTCCAGAAGGGAGGATGTATGAAAGGGGATCGCTCGAGCCGTGCCGGCGCGTTGCCGTGGCTGTGTAGCGCAGTAATCGTGTCGGCCATCATTGGCGGATGCAGCGGGGGAGGCGGTTCCAGTTCGACTCCGGCGGCGGGCAGCAGCGCGCCGGCGTCGAATCCTTCGGCGGCTTCTAGTCCGTCGGCGGTGTCGACTCCGTCAGGCGCGTCGAGTCCCGCGGGCGCTTCGAGCCCTTCAGGCGCATCGGGCGCTTCAGGCGCTTCGGGGTCTTCGGGGTCTTCGGGCGGAGCGGGCGGGGGCACCGTCGTTACCCCTGTCGCCCATCCGATGGACGTTGCGACCTATCACAACGACATCGGCCGCACGGGCCAGCAACTCGCGGAAACGAAGCTCACGCCCGCGAACGTCAATTCGACGACCTTCGGCAAGCTCAACGTGCTTGCGGCGGACGGACCCGTGGACGCGGAACCGCTCTTCCTGACGAGCGTGGCAATCGCGGGCGGCACGCACAACGTGCTCTACGTCGCCACCGAAAACGCCAGTGTCTACGCGTTCGACGCCGACACTGGCGCGATCCTGTGGAAATCGTCGACGTTAGGCGCAGGCGAAACACCGAGCGACGACCATGGCTGCGGCCAGATCACGCCGACTATAGGCATTACGGCGACGCCGGTCATCGACCGCACGCGCGGCCCGAATGGCGCGATCTACGTGGTCGGCATGTCGAAAGACACGTCGGGCAAGTATCACCAGCGCATTCACGCGCTCGACATCACGACAGGCGCGGAACTTTTCAACGGTCCGACCGAAATTGCCGCGTCGTATCCCGGCACGGGCGCGGGCAGCGCGAATGGCCGCGTGAGCTTCGATCCCGGCCAGTACGCAGAGCGCGCTTCGCTGTTGCTGCAAAACGGCGTGGTCTATACCGCGTGGACATCGCATTGCGACATCATGCCGTACACCGGTTGGGTGATCGGCTATAACGCCAGCACGCTGCAGCAGGCAAACGTGCTCAATCTCACGCCGAACGGCCAGATGGGCGCGATCTGGATGAGCGGCGCGGGCCTCGCGTCGGACGGCACGTCGATCTATTTCCTCGATGCCAACGGCACTTTCGACGCCACGCTCGACGGCAACGGCATGCCGATTCATGGCAATTTCGGCAACGGCTTTCTGAAACTCGGGACTTCGCCCGCCCTCGCCGTCACTGATTATTTCCAGCCGTCGAACACGGTGAACGAATCGGCGGCCGATGAAGATCTGGGTTCGGGCGGCGCGCTCGTATTGCCCGATCTCGTCGATGCGGGCGGCACGACGCATCATCTCGCGCTCGGCGCGGGCAAGACATCGACGATCTACGTGGTCAATCGCGACGCGATGGGCAAGTTCGATTCGAATGCGGATCACATCTATCAGGAGATCGTCGGGCAGATTCGCGGCCCGATGTTCGCCATGCCCGCGTACTTCAACAACACCGTTTATTTCGGCTCGATTGGCGACAGCATCAAGGCGTTCGGCATCGCGAACGCCGCCTTGTCCACGACGCCGACGAGCCAGACCGCGAACAGTTTCGGCTCGCCGGGCGCCACGCCGAGCGTGTCTGCGAACGGCGCGGCGAACGGCATCGTATGGGCGGTGGAGAATGGCACCATCGCCGTGCTGCACGCCTACGACGCCAGCAATCTCGCGCGCGAGCTTTACAACAGCAACCAGGCGGCGGGCGCGCGCGATCAGTTCGGGCAGGGCAACAAGTTCATTACGCCGATGATCGCGAACGGCAAGGTCTATGTGGGGACGCGCAACGGCGTGGGCGTGTTCGGTCTGCGGTGATGCCTGTCATGGACGCGGATTGGTGGCGATGAATTGCTTCACGGCGGCGTAGGCGGGCTTGGGCGTCTGGCCGTCGTCGAGGATCACGCCGTAAGGTCCTTCGCCGCCAGGCGGATCGTCGTAGAGCTGGTAGATCTGCAAGGATTCGATGTCGTAGCGCACCGCGATCGCTCTCAGGCCGCCGAGCATGTCGTTGGCAAGGAAGGCGGCCGCTTGCTGATCGGTGCCGAAGTCGGGCCGCACGCCCATTTCATTGATCCATACCGGCTTGCCGAACCGGGCAAGCGCGCCGATGACGTTGTAGCAACCCGTGCCGCCGCACGCGTGCTCGATGTTGCCCTGGTCGGAGTACCAGTGCCATGCCGTGATGTCCCACGTCACGATGGGATGCCCGCCCGAACCGTCCGGCTGTGTGCCGTTCGCGAGCATCGTCACGAAGCCGTATTGCATCCACGCATTCCCGCCCATGACGATCTTGCCCGACGGGTCCATCGACTTGATGCCGGCGATCATGCCTCGGATGACGCCACGCGCAATCTGGAACTTTTGGTTGTCGAAGTCCGTGGGCCGCACGCCGTCCACCCATCCGGCGACCGTTGCCGAGCCGAGTTCGTTGGTGACTTCGTAGTAGGCGTAACGCTGCACACTCACGACGTCGCGCGCGAGCGCATAGGCCGATTGGTAGGCGGAGTCTTCATCGGCGAAATCGATGCCCATCAAGATCACCGGGTACACCGTCACCCCACCGGCGGCCAGCGCGTTGGCCACATTGGCGAGACGCATGGCGGTTGATTTGCTATACACCTCGTTGCGATACAGTTTGATGCCGAGATCCTGAAGCTGCGCTAATTGTCTGGCGGCGCCAGCAAGATAATAGACATCGCCGTAACTGTTGTGACCGTTCATTCCGTAGAATAAATCGCTGGCGACAGGATTTATGGCGGTGGACGCGGCGTGATGACGATAGCGTGAATCATCGACGCTCGATGGCACGTTAGCGCTGTCCGAACCACCGCAAGCGGTTAATAACAGACTTGCTGAAAAGATCGCAGGCAAAACAGGTTTTGTGTTTCTGCAAAAACTAATTAAGCGATGAGCGATTTGCATAATCCAAAATAAGCCGATGACGTGTGCTCGCTTATGTCGCGGAAAATTAAATTCATTCGCGGACGCGAAGACAGGTGAGTAGCGCGATGCTGATAACGCGAAGCGCAAGCGGGGCCGCGCCTTTTGCCGATGGGAATGGCGCGGTGCGTCGAGAAATATAGTCGGTGACAGACGGGATAATCAAGACTTAATCGCGTCACTTTCACGAGCCGCGCTTATCTTTGCGAGATAATCGTAGAGCGGAGGATGTATTCTTAATGGCGACAGCAATTCAGGCTTCAAAAGCAAGCGCGTTGCGAGATTTATTTGGTCAGAAAAATTAAAGCTGAATAGTCAGCGGGCAATGTGCGGCGCATTTGGAAAATAGAAAATTCGTGACGCGCCGCCCGCGACGTATTGGAAAGAAAGATAAACGACGTACGCTTCAGACCTTTCTCGTTTCAATCGACTTCGCGCGTTCTCGAATTACGCATCCGATCCAATACCGCGCGGCACTTCGCCAATTTGCCGAAACACGCTCAACCAGTCTTCCAGATGCCACGTCTTCGACACACGGTCATCGCGTATCTCATGGAACGAGTGAATGGCAAATCGAACCGGCTTCGATGTCGCCGCGATGCCCATCAACGGACCGGACTGCGTACCGCTCACTTCCGCGCGCACGCCGACGCGATTGTCCTGCGTGAGCATGTCTAGAATCTCGATGCGCATGTCAGGCAGCGCAACCGCCATCTCCGCGAAGATCGGGATCATCTGGTCGGGACCGGCTTTGAAGCCGGCCGGCTCAGGCAGATATTCCCAGTCCGACGTCACGGCTTGGCGCAGCAAGTTCACGTCCTTTTGCGCGAAGGCGGCGTAAAGACGCTCGACGGCCGCGCGGGCTTCTGACTGGGTGATGTGTTCTGCCTCCATGGTGCCTCCTGAGCGTTAGGGATGCGGCGTTGCAACCCACTTTAACCCAATGGTCCGGATCGGGTGATCTGTCGTGTTAAGCTCGCATTTCTTCGTTGGGGAGTAGCCGGCTTTCCCGCCCGGGAGAGCGTCCATGTCAACACGCTCGGTCTTTCGACCGTGGCATGGGCAGCCGTCACAGGTTGGCAAGACCATCGACAGAATGCGCTTCCGGTCGGGCGCGCCTTCTGTCCTTGTGCTTGCCCGACCAGACCAGAGCGCTACTCGATGAACCTCGCTTCCACCGTATTCCTTGCTTTCGCCATGTCCACCGACGCCTTCGCCGCCGCCGTGGGCAAAGGCGCGAGCCTGCATAAACCGCGCATCGGCGAGGCGCTCAAGGCGGGAGTCATCTTCGGCGTAATCGAGGCGCTCACACCGCTCGTCGGGTGGGCGCTCGGCCGCGCCGCCGCGCAATACGTCACCGCGTGGGACCACTGGATCGCTTTCGGCCTGCTTTTCGTGCTCGGCGCGCGCATGATCCGCGAAGGCTTAAGCAAATCGGCTCACGAAGAAGAGAAGCCCAATTCACATTCCTTCTGGGTGCTCGCCGTCACGGGCTTTGCCACCAGCATCGACGCGATGGCGGTCGGCGCGGGCCTCGCGTTCATCGATGTCGATATCTTCTCGACCGCCGCGACCATCGGCTTCGCAACCATGCTCATGGTGACCATCGGCGTGATGGTCGGACGGCTGGTCGGCGCGACTATCGGCAAGCGCGCGGAGATCTTGGGCGGGCTGATTCTCATTGGCGTGGGCAGCGTGATCCTTGCGGAGCATCTCGGTTACTTGAGTTGATGCGAAGTTCTGCATGTCGCGTTTGAAATCGCCGCCCATGCCACGAACTCACCACTTCGGCTCATCCGTTCCCGGCGGCACCGATGGCCTCGCGTAACCCGCCGGCGTGCGCTCGAAGCGCGCGCTCGGCGTGACCGCGCGCAGCATGCCGAAACCCGATTCGCGTTCCTCGGTGTATGCGGCGATGTCCGGCCGCGCCGTCTTCAACCCTCCGTCGATACGTCCAAGCCCGCGCAGCCAGTGTCCCGTCTGTGCGAGCGAAACCTCCACGTGCCAGCTACCGCCTTCCGTTTGTTGCTTCCATAGCGCGGCGGCCGCGCCGAACGCCATCAGAAAGCCGCTCGCCATGTCGAGCATCTGCATGGGCAGCGCTCGCGGTTTGCCATCGCCCTGCGCTTCGCCTTCGGCGGCGTTGAAGCCTATCGCGGTCTGCACGAGCGAATCGAAGCCACGCCGATCCGCCCACGGACCTTCCGTGCCATAAGCCGACAAGGACACGTACACGATGCCCGGCCGCCGCGCCACCAGCGCCTCGGGCCCGAAGCCAAGCTCGGCGATCCCGCCCGGCCGATAGCCTTGCGAGAAGACATGCGCGTCATCGATCAGCCGCCACAGCGTCGCGCGACCGTCTTCCGTGCGCAGGTCGAGATG
Organism: Caballeronia sp. HLA56; assembly: GCF_054655155.1. NCBI lineage: Bacteria > Pseudomonadati > Pseudomonadota > Betaproteobacteria > Burkholderiales > Burkholderiaceae > Caballeronia > Caballeronia sp. HLA56. The sequence goes on from NZ_BAAHOB010000002.1 coordinate 481,310, forward strand.
CGCGGAGCGCTTGCCGCGACTCGTCTCGGCGATAGCGGGAATGTTCGGCAGATGCGGCGAATTCACGAGCATCACGTCCGCGCCGAACGAGGCGAGCGCTCGACCGCCCGTGGGACCGGCAAGGATGCGCGTGACGTCCAGCACGCGGATATCGGTCAGCGGGCGCGCGTCATTGTCGAGCGCGGGCAGCGCGAGAGGCGCAGCGTCGCCGATACGCGTGATCTTCAGCAACGGCTGCGCGGCGATGGCTTTGGCTTGCGGCGTCGCATCCCATTCTTCGAAGCTGCGCAGCATCGTCACGACGAGGCCGCGTTCGGCGCACGCGGTTTCGTAATCGTTCGCGCGCCATTCGAGCAGCGCGCGTTCGGCATCGGCGCGCGTGGCGCTGTGCGGGTCGAGACCCAGCACGCGCAACGCGCCATCCTGATGATGCTCGAAGTTTGCGTGTATGCGCACGTAGCCATCGGCCGTGCGGTAGAGGCCCGAGAACTTGCCCCAGGTCTCGGGTTCGGCGCCATCGACCGTGAACCAGTCGGTGCATTCGACGGCCGCGTGCGTCATGTCGACGCTCACGCGCTGGCGGTCGACGCCGCGCGCATGAGCCAGCTCGGAGGCCGCGAGCGCTGCCGCCGCGATGGTCGATTGCGCCGCTTGGCCCACGGCGAACGATGACGGGAACACCGGGTCGTGTCCGGGTAGATCGACGAGGTGGAGGGCATCGTCGGGAAGGCCGGCGAGTTGCCAGAGATTCGTAAGCGTTGCGAAAGAAGTCATGGCGATGAGTGCGCGCGGGTCAGCGATGACGCATTGTCGCGCCGATTGGTTGAGCGCGCACGTTGCGCTTGTCTAAAGCGCGTGGATCAGCGGAAAAAGTGGTCCGCGAGGCGGCGCAGGCGGTCGCGACTTGACGCCGACGGCTCAACGCTTGGCATAGGCCCGCAGGATGCCCACCGCCAACCGCCCGCACACCTTCACTTCCCCGCCATCGCCAACACGCGCTCCAGCTCAGGCAAATCCACCGGCTTGACCAAATGCGCGTCGAACCCGGCCGCCCGCGTGCGCGCCATGTCTTCGTCGGAACCAAGACCCGTCATTGCGGCGACGATCACACGCTTGCCTTCATCGCGCATCTGACGAATGACGTCGAAGCCCGTCATGCCCGGCATCGATAGATCGAGCAGCACGACTTGCGGACGCGTCGTCCCGAACGATGCCAGCGCTTCCGGGCCGTCATACGCCGCGCGCGCCGCGTGACCGAGCATATCGACGAGCAAGGTCATGCTGTCGGCCGAGTCGCGATTGTCGTCGACGACGAGCACGTCGAGCTGACGGCTCGCCACCGCATTCGGCGCGGAAGGCGGCATGATGCCCTGCGTGGGCGGTTGCGCGAGCGGCAGCCACAAACTGAACGCGCTGCCCTTGCCAGTGCCGCCGCTCTTCGCCTCGACGTGGCCGCCATGCAATTCGGCGATCGCTCGAACCAGCGTGAGGCCGATGCCAAGCCCGCCTTCATCCGGATGCGCGCCCGGCGCATGCTCCTGCACGAAAAGATCGAACACGGAGGCGAGCGCATCGGCGGAAATGCCGCGACCCTGATCCGTCACGCGCAGAAGCGCCGCGCCGCCGCGTGGACCGATTTCCAGCCGGATGGTCGACTCGGGCGGACTGAATTTCGCCGCGTTGTTGAGCAGGTTATTGAGCGCTTGCACGAGCCGCGTCGGGTCGCCATTGACGAAGAGGCGCTGGCCGCTGTCGTCCACGTCGAGCCGCTGCCCGCGCGCCTCGAAAAGCGGTTGACTCGCTTCGACACTCAGGTGCACGACATCGGCGATATCCACGGTCTCGGTCGCGAGCCGGATCTTGCCGGAACTCACGCGGCCCGCTTCGAGCAGATCGTCCACCAGCTTGGTCAGATGCGCGAGCTGCCGGTCGACGATATGGCGGCTGCGAATGACATCGGCATCGTCGGAAGCCTTTAGCTTGAGAATGCTCACCGCGTTGCGGATGGGCGCGAGCGGATTGCGCAGTTCATGGCCGAGCAACGCGAGAAACTCGTTCATGCGGCGGCTCGACGCCTCGAGTTCTTCCAAACGCCTGCGCGCGGTCATGTCGCGCGTGATGGCGACGAAGCCTTTTTCGCGGCCATCGGCGGCGGGCAGCGCGCTCAGAATGACGTGCGCCCAGAACTCCGAGCCATCCTTGCGCGTGCGCCAGTCCTCGTGTTCCGTGCGGCCGCGTTCCGCCGCGAGACGCAAGTCGTCGCCAGGACGGTCGCGGCCCTGTTCGTCCGACAGATAGAAGAGCGCGAAATGCCGGCCGATCGCTTCTTGCGCGGTGAAGCCGTAGAGCGCGCGCGCGCCGTCGTTCCACGAACGGATGATGCCGTCGTGGTCGAGCATGCAGATGGCGTAGTCGCTCACCGAATGGATGAGGAGCCGCAGGCGTTCGTCCGCTTCCGTCGCGCGGCGGCGATCCGTGATGTCGTGGATGAAGCACGCGAACTGCCGCTGCCCGTCGAACCACACTTCGCTGATGGTCAGCTCGGCGGCGAATTCGCTGCCGTCGCGGCGCAGCGCATGCAGTTCCACGCGCGTATTCATCATGCGCGCCTCGCCGGTGGCGAGATAGCGCGTGAGACCGGCGCGATGCGCATCGCGATAACGCTCCGGCACGATGAGCTGCGCGAGTTCGCGGTCGAGCGCCTCTTGCGCGCGCCAGCCGAAGAGGCTGGTCGCAGCCTCGTTCCAGTCCACGACCATGCCGGCTTCGTCCATGGCGACGAACGCAATATGCGCGTTGTCGAGCACGGTGCGGCGACGACGCATGGCATCGGCGAGCTTTTTTTCGTATTCGATACGTAACGACAATTCGACCGTCAGGTCCGCATTTACGCTTTGATTCTCTTGCAGGAGTTTGCGGTTCTCCTGCGCGATTTCCTCGCGTGCAAAGGTTTCCGCAATGCACGCGCAAAACGCGTTGAGAATGGAGATATCGCTTTGGCTGAAGTAATCGGCTTCGCTTGAAATGAGTTTCAGCACCGCGACCGACCGGCCTTCGTAAATGACCGGCGCGACCACCATGGAGACAGCGCCGACGGCTTCGCATGCAGCACGATCCACGCGATGATCATTCGCCGTATTGCGGCTGATGAGCGCTTGTTGCCGCGTGATGCACAAGCCCGAAAGACTGCCCGCGGTGGGCAAACGCGTGCCGACGCTTTTCGCGGCGACTCCGCTCGCCGCGCAATAGACGAGCTGATCGCCTTCGATCCACTCGACAACCGCGGACGCCACGCCGGCAACTTCCCTCAAGGTATCCGTGACTCTTTGCAGATAAGCGGGAAGCGGCAGCCGGGAATGGGCGAGACTTGCGAAAATAGCGAACCAGCGCTGAAAGTGCGCCTGACGGTTATGTTCCGCCTTTGATTTCATGTTCGGAGTCGAAGCCTCGAATTGCGAGTGCATAGCTCTTGTTCCAATCGACGGATCGCGAATTGTAATCGCGGAAATATCGAAAAGCGCAGCCGATATTTTATTTTGGTATTGAAACACAAAATCCTGCGCAAACGTTTGCGAGGAGAGGAAATTTTGACTCCGCTTGTAAGGCGTAGCTGAATCGATTAGGAGTCGATACGGCGAAACCCGCCTTTCGGATGCAAGTCATGCATGCCTTTTAATCGCCGGACCGATTGAAAAACAATATTCTTTATAGCTTTAGCGGTAAAAACAGCGAACTTCGAATACCGATTTACTTGCCTTCGTCAGAAGCCGGTAAATTTTGGCTTCCGGCTTCCGGCTTCCGGCTTCCGGCTTCCGGCTTCCGGCTTCCGGCTTCCGGCTTCGGGCTTCGGGCTCATGCAGTCCGCGCCGCCGGACGAATGCCGGATGGCCGCGCCGCCTTGAACCAGCGTTCTGCCGCCACCCAACGATTCTTGCCCGCGCGCTTGGCTTCGTAGAGCGCGTTGTCGGCGTCGCGCAACACGCCGTCGAGTTCGCGGTCGTCGTCGCTGAACTTCGCAATGCCGATACTCACGCCGATCCCAAGCGCCATCCCGTCGTTCGCCATGAATGGCTTCGACAGTTCGCGCACGAGCGTATCGGCGAGTGCCGGCGGGTCGGCTTCGGGCGGCGTTACGATCACGAATTCGTCGCCGCCCAGGCGCGCGACCAGCGCGCCTTCGCCCGATACCAGGCGCAAGCGTTTCGCGACGAGCGCGAGGAGCGTGTCGCCAATTTCGTGGCCGTGATCGTCGTTGATCGCCTTGAAGCCGTCGAGATCGAGATAGAGCAGCGCGCTTTCATCGTTCTGATAACGCTTGCCTGGCACGCGCGAGCGCAACGCCCGGAACAGACCGGCGCGATTGAGCAGGCCGGTGAGCTCGTCGTATCGCGCGCGGCGGTCGTTTTCCTGCTCGGCCTTCATCGTCGTGACGAGCATGCCGTTCAGGCGGTACGCGGCGGCGCTCATCGCGAAGAGATAAAACGGAATCTGCAGGCACGTGACCAAGAGCGTCGGCTCGCCCGACAGGAGTGCGCCCACGCAGCACGGCCCGAGCGACAGGAAGATCATCACGGCGACCAGACGCGGCGCGCCGAAGTTGCGAAAACAGATGCCGCCGACCATCGCGGCCGCCGACAAAAACGAGAGCGTGGCCGCGACCCAATCGCCGGAGAGCACGCTGACGAGGGCGCCGTAGCCGACCGTCGCGCCCCACATGGGCGCGAGCAGCACATAGAGATCGGTGAACGTGGCGCGCCGTTCGCGCGCGCGGCGGCGCGCAAGGACGAGCACGACGAGCCGCACGAAACACACGGCGATTTCGAGCGCGAGCCACACATGAAACGCGATGGTCGGATGACGGCGCGTGAGCACCCAGGCGACGAGAATCGTGTTGAGCACGCCGCCCGCGAAAATGGGCAGCGTGCCGAACAGACTGCCGACCAGGGCGACGCGAATCGCGCGGGGGATGTCCGGCCCCGCGTGCAGTAACCACTTGGCTGCCCGCAAGCGGGGCAGCGTGTACACCTCAGTCAGTTGGTCCATGTCGGTGCGATGCGCGGATCGGCAAAGGCCGGAGTGGCGAAAAGCCATCCATCACATCGGTTAACGGCGGGGGCGCGGGGAGCTTTAGGGCGCCGATGATGGCCGTTCGACGCGAAGCGTTCCGCCTCCACCGATCGAAGCCGTAAAGGTTTACCCCTGCAACTCCTTCATTGACACGCCCCGCTTGTCTCAACTACGCTGAATGTACATTGGATGCACTGAACGTTTTCAGCGCAAACCGAGGCCCTCACCAGGAGACATCGATGGAGACGCGTGCGCGCTGGACTCTCGTAAGTCTGTTGTTCGTAGGTGGAGCGATCAGTTATCTCGACCGGGCGGCGTTATCAATCACCGCGCCGCTCATTTCCCGCGAGCTCAACCTCGATCCCGCGCAACTCGGCATCGTGTTCTCCAGCTTTTTTGTGGGCTACGCGATCTTCTGTTTCGTCGGCGGCTATTCGGCGGATCGATGGGGACCGAAATCCGTGCTCGCCGTCTCCATGCTCGTCTGGTCGCTCTTTTGCGGATTGACGGCAACGGCGGTCGGCATCGTCAGTCTGTTGCTCGTGCGCATTGTCTTTGGCATGGGTGAAGGGCCGCTCTGCGCCAACATCAACAAGCTCGTTTCGAACTGGTTTCCGCGCAGGCAGCAGGCGAGCATGATCGGTATCGCGAATTCCGGACAGTCGGTCGGCGCGGCGATCGCGGGGCCCGTGGTCGGCTTTCTCGCGCTGGCGACGAGCTGGCGTACGTCGTTCGTGATCATCGGCGCGGTCGGCACGCTCTGGGTGCTCGCGTGGTTGCTGCTGGCGAAGGACAAGCCGTCGACGCCCATCGAGGAATCCGCCGAAGCCCTCGCGCAAGACGACGCGGCCCTCGCCGCCGATGGCTCCCCCGCGCCGTTGTCCACTTACCTGCTGCGCCCAGCGATCCTTTCGACCGCGTTCGCCTTCTTCGGCTACGCCTACATCCTGTACTTCTTCCTGTCGTGGTTCCCGAGCTATCTGACGATGGCGCATCACCTCAGCATTCAGAAGATGGCCGTGGTAAGCGTGATTCCGTGGGCGGTCGGCGCGACGGGCCTCGTGGTCGGCGGCCTGGTCTGCGACTGGATCTACAAGAAGACCGGCCGCGCCATCTTCGCGCGCAAGATCGTGCTGATCACGAGCCTGGGCGCGGGCGCGGTGTGCATCGGCGTGACAGGCACGGTGACGGACCTGACGAGCGCGGTCACGTTGATGGCCATCGCCGTCTTCTTCATGTACGCGTCGTACAACACCTACTTCGCGATCGTGCTCGATACCGTGGAAAAGCGGCGCGTCGGCGCGGTCGGCGGTTTCGTGCACTTCATCGCCAATCTGGCGGGGATCGTCGCGCCGGCCTTGACGGGTTTTCTCGTGCAATGGTCCGGCAACTTCAAGAGCGCGTTCTTGCTGACCGGCGCGATCGCCGCGCTCGGCGCGATCTTCGTCGCGGTGTTCGTAAGACCGCCCAAGCCTCAATTGCAGCTTCAACCCGAACTCGCGTAACGGCGAAAAATCATGCGACATTACGCGACTATCGAGGAACTGCGCATCGCCGCCAGGAAGCGCGTGCCGCGCATGTTCTACGACTATGTCGATGCCGGTTCGTGGACCGAATCGACGTATCGCGCGAACAGTGACGACTTCGCGCAACTGCAGTTCCGGCAGCGTGTCGCCGTGGATTTCAGCGAGCGCAATCTCACGACGACGATGGCTGGTATCCCCGTTTCGATGCCGGTCGCCATTGCACCGACCGGCATCGCCGGCATGCAGCGCGCGGATGGCGAGATTCTCGCGGCGCGCGCGGCCGCGCGCTTCGGTGTGCCGTTCACGTTATCGACGGTCAGCATCTGCTCGATTGAGGACGTCGCCGCGCATACGCAGAAGCCTTTTTGGTTTCAGCTCTACATGATGAAGGACCGCGGTTTCATTGCGGACCTGATTTATCGCGCGAAAATTGCCGGGTGTTCCGCGCTCGTCCTCACGCTCGACTTGCAGATTCAAGGCCAGCGCCACAAGGACAAACGGAACGGTCTGTCCGCGCCGCCAAAGCTCACGCTGCGCAACCTCGCGCATCTGTCGCGCTATCCGCGCTGGTGTGCGGGCATGCTGGGCACGCCGCGCCGCACCTTCGGCAATATCGTCGGACATGCGCCGGGCGTGACGGGCATCGCGTCGATGGCCGACTGGGCCGCGCGGCAGTTCGACCCGACGCTCACGTGGCAGGACATCGACTGGGTGCGCAAGCAGTGGGGCGGCAAGATCATCCTGAAGGGCATCCTCGACGAGGAAGACGCGCGCATTGCCCGCGATATCGGCGCGGACGCGCTCATCGTTTCGAATCATGGCGGGCGTCAACTGGACGGCGCGCCTTCGAGCATTTCCATGCTGCCGCGTATCGCAGAAGCCGTGCATGGCGATATCGAACTGCACATGGACGGTGGCATCCGCTCGGGACAAGACGTGTTGAAAGCGCTCGCTTGCGGCGCGCGCGGCGTGTACATAGGCCGCGCATTTCTGTATGGACTCGGCGCGGAAGGTGAAGCGGGCGTGACACGTGCGCTCGAAATCATCCGCGATGAACTCGATATGACGATGGCCCTCGCAGGCGTCACTGATGCACGCGCGATAGACGGCCGCGTATTGCGCTCAGGCGGCTTTACCTCCGGGCGCGGCGCGCTGGAAACACCGGTGCGCATGCAGGTTGCTTGAATCACGGAAAAAAGGAGACTCGCATCATGCTGAAGGCATTGACCCCGCAACAGGTTGAACATTTCCAGCAACACGGCTATGTCGCGCCCATTCGCGTGATGTCCGAAGAGACCGCGCTCGAACTGCGCAAGCGCCTGGAGGACTTCGAGCACGAGAAAAGTTCGTTCGCGAAGAAGGCGCTCAACGTAAAGAGCCATCTGCTGTTTCCGTGGCTCAACGATCTCGTGCGCAACGACAAGGTAGTCGATGCAATCGACGATCTCTACGGCGAGAATCTGCTGGTCTGGGCAAGCAGCTTCTTCATCAAGAACGCGCGCGACCCGGCCTACGTGTCGTGGCATCAGGACTCGACGTATTGGGGATTGTCCAAGCCCGATGTCGTGACCGCGTGGGTCGCGCTTTCGGAGAGCAACCGTTCGAACGGTGCGATGCAGGTCGTGCCGGGCACGCATCTGCTCGACCAGATGCCGCATCGCGATACCTTCAACGAGCACAATCTGCTCACACGCGGGCAGGAAGTCGCGGTGGAAGTGGATGAAGCGCAGGCGGTATCGATCGAACTCGCGCCGGGCGAGATGTCGCTTCATCATGTGCGAATCGTGCATGGCTCGCCGCCCAACCATTCGGACAAGCGGCGCATCGGCTATGCCATCCGCTATATCCCGACTTACGTGCGCCAGCTCGAAGGCGAGGACAGCGCCACGCTCGTGCGCGGCATCGATACGTACAACACCTTCGAGCACGAGCCGCGTCCGACCGAGGAACTGGACCCGGCGTTCGTCGCGCTGCATCAGCAGATCGGCGAGCGCAACCTGAACATTCTCTACAAGGGCGCGGGACAAACCGCAACCGGACGACGCTAGACGCATGACGAACACGAAATTCGAAGCAGCGGTCTTGGAGCGTAAAGGCGAGCCCTTGCAGCTCAGGCGCGTCACGCTCGGCAATCTGGCCGACACGGATGTGATCGTGCGCGTGAAGGCGACGAGCCTGTGCCATACCGATCTCGAAGCGGTGCGCGGCGACTTACGCACGCCGCTTCCGTTCGTGCCGGGGCACGAAGCGGCGGGTATCGTCGAATGGGCGGGCAACGCAGTGCGCGGCGTGAAGGTGGGCGACCATGTCGTCACGTCGTGGAATCCTCATTGCGGCGCGTGCTTTTACTGTGCGCGCAAGCTTTCGATTCTCTGCCAGGCGTATCGCGATCACGCGGCGCAGTCGTTCCATTTCGATGGCGCGCCTCGCCTCTTTCTCGACGATGGCGCGCCCGTGCATCAGTTGATGTATTCGGGCAGCTTCGCGGAGTTGTGCGTGGTGTCGGAAGAGTGCGCGGTGAAGGTGCCCCACGAGATGCCGTTCGACCGCGCGTGTCTCATCGGCTGTGGCGTGATGACGGGCGTGGGCGCGGCGCTGAATGTCGCGAAGGTCGAGCCGGGTAGTACCGTGACGGTAATCGGCTGCGGCGCGGTCGGTTTGTCGGCGGTGCAGGGCGCGCGGCTCGCGGGCGCGGCGCGCATCATCGCGGTGGATCGCGCGTCGGACAAGCTCGATCTTGCGCGCGCGGTCGGCGCCACTCACGCGCTTTCAGCCGACGACAACCTCGCTGCCGCGCATGCCGATCTGACCCAGGGACGCGGCGCGGATTACGTATTCGAGGCTGCGGGTAATCGCACATCGCTGCGGACAAGCGTGGAGCTTGCAAGGCCCGGCGCGCATGTCGTGTGGCTCGGCAAGCTGCCGGCGGAAGAAGAGGCCTCGTTTCGTTGGGCGAGCCTCATGGGCGAGAAACAGATCGTACGTTCGAGCTACGGCGGCGCGAACCCGGCCAGCGACTTTCCGATGCTCGCTAGAGCGTATCTCGACGGCTCGCTGAAACTCGACGAGTACGTGACGTCGCATATCGCGCTTGCCGATATCAACGACGGCTTGCAAAGGCTCGCCACGGGCGCGGAGCTGCGCGCGGTCATCGAATTCTGAGCGAACGTCATGCGTCATCCCGACATGCAACCCGGCTGGATCGACGCGCCGCATCGCAGCGCGACGCTCGGGCGCTTCGCGCTGGAATCGGGCGAACATATAGACGATCTGCTCGTGTCCTACGTCGTGCACGGCGATATCGGCGACCGCGCACGGCCCGTGGTATTGGGCTTGTGCGCGATCGGCAGCACGCATCATCGGCTGGACTTTCTGATCGGCGAGGCGCGTGCCTTCGACCCGCAAAGCGTGAACATCGTCGTCGTGGATGCGCTCGGCAATGGCTTGTCGAGTTCGCCTTCTAATGCGTTGAGCCAGGGCGGCGAGCGCTTTCCGCGTTTTACCATCCGCGACATGGTGAAGAGCCAGAAGGCACTGCTCGATCATCTCGGCATCGATGAAGTGGCCGCCGTGGTCGGCGCGTCGATGGGCGGCATGCAGGCGTTGCAGTGGGGCGTGACGTTTCCGCGCTTCATGCGCAAGCTCGTCGCGCTAACGCCGATGGCGAAGACCACGCCCTGGTCGCAGGCGATCAATCATGCGGGACGCAGCGCGCTTTCTAAGTCGAACGGAGACTGGAGCGCGTGGCTCGCGGTGATGCAGATCATCGCCATGCGTACGCCCGAACGCTTCGCCGATGACGCCGCGAAAGCGGGCGGCACATACGCCTGGCTCGATGCGCGCGCCGCATGGTGGGCGACGCAGCGCGCCGATCCGCTCGACTGGATTGCGCAGTCGCATGCCTACGATACCCACGATGTCGGCACCACCCCCGGCTTCGATGGCGACACCGCAAAGGCGCTGGCCGCGATCGCGGCACCCACGCTCGTCTGCGTGCCCGCGCTCGATCTCTACAATCCCGTTGAAGCGGGCGTCTGGGCCGCGGAGCACATTCCGCAAGCGACCTTGCTGCGGCTGCCCTGCACGAGCGGGCACATGATGGCCTCGGAAGCGGACCCGCAGGCGGCGGCGCAGCTGAACGACGCCATCGCCGAATTCATGCGGTGACGGCGCATACGTGCTGGGGTATGGTTGAGCATCGATCGAATCTGCACGAAGAACACATGAGCCAGTTGAACACCTACGCGACGAATGCCGCCGATACCCCGCCGCTCGATGCAGGCGGCTCCATCCAGCATCGCACTTACCGGCTGTTGCGCGAGATGATCGAGGACGGACGTATCGCGCCTGGAGAAAAGCTGCTCGAAGCGCAGGTCGCGAAGTCTTTTTGCATCAGCCGCTCGCCTGCGCGTATTGCGCTTGCGGCGTTGTGCGCTGACAAGATTATCGTCGAGAGCGAGGGGCGCGGGTATCGCGTGGCGGGAACGGCATCGGCGGAACGTGCGGGCAAGGCGGCCGTGCTCGACAAGGTCGAACTCACTAACGAGCCGCAATGGCAGCGCATGTATGCCGATCTGGAGCGCGAACTTTGTACGCGCGTGCTGTTCGGCTCGGTGCGTATTACCGAGGAAGCGCTGGCGCAGTACTTCGACGTGAGCCGCACTGTGGCGCGCGGCGTCATGGCGCGCATGCATAGCGTGGGCGCGCTGTCGCAGGACCGCAATGGACACTGGATTGCCGAACAGGTGACCGAGGCGCGTATTGGGCATCTCTTCGAAATGCGCCGTTTGCTCGAACCGACCGCGCTGGTGCATGCCGCGCCGCTTGTTTCGCGCGAATTTCTCGAAGGCGTGCGCGAGCGGCTCATCGGCGCGATCGAGGCCACGCATCGCGGCGGCGCCGAAATGGACATGGCGGAAACAGACCTGCATATCGACCTGCTCGCGCATTGCCCGAACAAGGAGATCGTGTTTGCGCTGCAGCGTACGCATGTGCTGTTCGTGCCGACGCGCTATTTGAGCGACCCGTATCTGCAGATTCCCGATCAGCTCATCAGCGATGCCTTCACGGAGCATCTGCGCATCATCGACGACATTCTCGCCGGCAAGCCCGAACGCGCGGCGCAGACCTTACAGGAGCACATCGGCGAAGCGGATACACGGTGGATGCTGCGCTTCGAGATCATCCGGCGCTTGAGGCAGCCCGATCTTCCGCCGTATCTTTCGTCGCTCGGCAGCGTCTGATTCCTGTTCACGCGCGGCCGGCTTCTTCGATCGCCTGCATCAAAAGACGCACGCCGGGAGACAGAGGCGCGTCGCGCCGCGTGACCAGTTCGTAAGGCTCGCTACGCGACGACAATGCAAGCGGCAAGGTGCAGACGATGCCATGCGCCGTGCAAAAGCGCGCGACATCCACGGACACCAGCGCCACTAGCGGCGGGTTTTTCTGTAGCAGAGAAAGCGTCGCGAACGCAGATGTGGTTTCGAGCAGATGCGCGGGAAAACGCAGGCCTGCATCGTGAAACTCGCGTTCGAGCAAGAGGCGCATGGGCATGTTCGCGCGATACACGACCCACCGGTGCTTCGCCAGATCCTTCAAGGCTACGCGCTTTCTCTTCGCCAAGGGATGCTCCGTATTGGCGATGACCGCGAGCGTCTCGTCCTGCACGATCGCGCTGTCGTAGAGATACGGCGTCTGACTCACGCTCGTGCGGCACACGGCGAGATCGAGCCGGCCGGCATCGATCAGACTCAGCAACGTCGCGCTCGTATCTTCCACGATTTCCACCGACATCTCCGGCTGACGCGTGGCGACTTCGGTGATCGCATCGGTCACGAGCGGCACCGCGCCCATGATGACGCCGACCGCCACGCGCCCGCCGTATCCACGCATGATGCCGACGATCTCTTCACGCAAATGCGCCAGGTCCGTATGAATGAGCCGCGCATAGCGGATCACGCAATGGCCGATCGCGTTGGGTTCGAGCCCGCGATTGGTCCGCACGAATAGCGGCGCGCCGAAGGTGGTTTCGATTTCATGGAGCGCCTTGCTCGCGCCCGGTTGCGTGAGCGCGAGTTGCCTTGCCGCGCCGAGCAGCGAGCCGCGTTCTTCGAGCGCGATGAGAAGCCGCAACTGTTTGACATGCAGGCGGGAGATGATCGAGTCGATGCTGGGCGTCATGGCCGCGAGGGTTGAGTAAAAGTTATAGCGGTATCAATTGTCGTCAGTATCGCCGCGAAGTTCTCCGACGTATACTCGACCACCACCGCGGCGCGCTTCGCTCCATATAACCTTTCCTCAGTCACCATGTCCCTCATCAACTACATCACGCAGATTCAGTTCGACTTCGGCGCGTTGCGCCTGCTTGCGGGAGAGTGCGAACGCTTCGGCATCAAACGCCCGCTGATCGTGACCGATGCAGGCATTCGCGCAGCCGGTCTGCTCGATAAAGTCGTCGATGCGCTGGGCGCGCAAACGCCCGCGCCGGTATTCGACGCGACGCCGCCGAATCCGAACGAAGCGGCCGTGCGCGCGGCGGTGGCGATGTATCGCGAGAACGATTGCGACGGCGTGATCGCGGCAGGCGGTGGTTCGTCCATCGATCTGGCGAAGGGCGTGGCCGTCTGCGCAACCCACGAAGGTCCGCTGCAAAGTTTCGCGGTGATCGAAGGCGGCCTTGCGCGCATCACGGCGGCGACCGCCCCGGTCATCGCCGTTCCGACGACGGCGGGCACCGGCAGCGAAGTGGGTCGCGGCGCGATCCTGATTCTCGACGATGGCCGCAAGGTCGGCGTGATCTCGCCTTATGTTGTGCCAAAAGTCGCCATCTGTGACCCCGAACTCACGCTGGGCCTACCGCCGCTAATGACCGCCGCCACCGGCATGGACGCCGTGGCACACTGTCTCGAAACCTTCATGGCGCCGGTGTTCAACGCACCCGCCGACGGTATCGCGCTCGACGGCTTGTGGCGCGCGTGGCGGCATATCGAACGCGCGACGCGCAATCCCGCCGACCGCGTGGCGCGCTGGAACATGATGAGCGCGTCGATGCAGGGCGCGCTTGCGTTCCAGAAGGGTCTCGGCTGTGTGCACAGCCTGTCGCACTCGCTCGGCGGCATCAACCCGAAGCTGCATCACGGCACGCTAAACGCCATTTTCTTGCCGGCGGTCATCGCGTTCAACAGCAGCGCGCCGACCATGCAGGAAGAGAGCAAGCTTTCGCGCATCGCGCAGGCAATGGGCCTCGCATCCGGCGATGAAGTCGGCGAGGCCATCCGCGCGATGACCGCGACGCTCGGACTGCCGCGCGGTTTGTCCGATCTCGGCGTGACGCGCGAATTGTTCCCGCGCATCATCGCGGGCGCGCTGAAGGACCACAGTCATAAGACGAATCCGCGCGAGGCATCGACGAAAGACTACACGGCGATTCTCGAGGCATCCCTGTAATTCGGGCCGGAAGCCAAGACGAGCGACGGCGGCCGATTTGCGGCATTGCAACACGACCCTTACGGGAAAACCCTAGGTTCTGTTACAATGGTTGGCAAATTTTGGGGAACTTGCCATGGGCCGCCGCTTCGTTGTCGTAGAAAAGATCGCTTTTACCTTGCTCACCATGTCCGCCGTGCTGGACGCGAGCTATATCACCTGGGAGAGTCACCCTAATTTCCGTGAGAACGTTACGGAAATCGTCAAGATGAGTTCAGACCTCTCGTTGGCGAACCCCGGCGGCGACGCCACGCCGCTCGTTCCCATGGCGTTCAATTAAGTTTCACGTCGCCGCGCTCGCCTTCTTCGAGCGCGGCAGTCGCATACCCGCTATACGGCCCGCCGTCGCACGGCGCGCGCACCTTGTCTTATGCTGGCGGCTCCTCAAGCCGTTTCCGCCGCCACGCATGTCCGCCGCCATCCAAACCAACGCCAGTTTCGGCGATCAAATCACGAGCTTTGCCCGCAGCATCGGGCAGATCGTCCTGCAGCGTAATGCCGCGACGGGCGTCTGCATCTTCGTCGCGCTGCTGTGCGCGAATCCCCGGCTCGCGTGCGGTCTGCTTATCGGCGCGTTGACGGGCAACGTCATTACCGTCATCACGCAAGACGCGGATTCCCCCGCCATGCGCGACGATCTCTACGGTTTCAACGGCGCATTGGCCGCGCTCGCGGCGTTCACGTTTATCGGCGATGCATCGCAGGCGGCGGCTGTGGCCATTGTCGCGGCGATGGCCGCGACGCTCATCGCCCCCACGCTCGCCGGCAGACTCATGCGCTCTGGCTTGCCGATCTTCTCCAGCCCGGCGATCATCGTGACCTGGTGCTGGCTGCCGTTTCTGGCCGGGCGCGGCGATACAGGCGCGATTCCGCCCGTCGCGACGGGCTTCGTTTCCATGCTGCAAGCGGCTTTCGCGGGCCTCGCGCCGATTGTCTTCGCGACCGGCGCGCTGGCCGGTGCGCTCATCGCAATCGGGCTGTTTGCCGCCGGGCCGTCGCGTGCGGCGTGGGCGCTCGCGGGCAGCGGACTCGGCGCGTTTCTGCACGCACTCGGCGGCGCAAGCGATGCCGTCGCGCTCTCCGGTGCATGCGGTTTCAATGCGGCGCTCGCGGCGCTGGCTGCCGCGCCGCTCGGCGGCCGCTATGCGCTGCTGGCGATCGTCGCATCGGTGTTGTTCGAGCGCGTGATCGATTGCCTGGGCGTCGCCGCGTTGACCGCGCCTTTCGTGCTGGCGTCGTGGACGGTGCTTTGCATGGCGCGCCGTCTCGAGGCGCATACGGACAAGTCGCATCGCATGCAGGCAGCGCCCGCTCTCGTCGATAAAGGAGACTCACATGTCGTTCACCCACACGCCTGAGCGCCGCATCGCGGAAAGCGGACCGCGTTCGGCGGCCGAAGCGGCGACGCGCGCCGATCTGGCGGCGGCGTATCGGCTCGTTGCGCTCAACGGCTGGGACGATGTCGTCTATACGCACATCTCGGCAAGCGTTCCCGGCGAGCCCGGCCGCTTTCTGATCAACCCGTTCGGGCTTTCCTTCGACGAAGTCACGGCGTCGAATCTCGTCAAGATCGATATCGATGGCAACGTGATCGGCGCGAGCGCGCATCCCGTGAACGCGACCGGCTTCGCGCTGCATGGCGCGGTGCACGCCGCCCGTGCCGATGCCGTTTGCGTGATGCATCTTCACGTGCGCGAAGCGATCGCCGTGTCCGCGCAACCGCACGGTTTGCTGCCCGGCTCGCAACATGCCATGCGCTTTCACGGGCACCTGGCGTACCACGATTACGAAGGCCTCGCGTTTTCGCCGGCGGAAGGCGAGCGGCTGGTTGCGAGTCTCGGCGCGCATCGCGCCATGCTCTTGCGCAATCACGGGCCGCTTACGCTTGGGCGCACCATCGCCGAGGCTTACGTGCTGATGGATATGCTCGTGAAGGCGTGCGATATTCAGCTGCGCGCGCTGGCGGGCGTGGGCAAGATGATCGTGCCGAATCCGGATGTCGTCGCGCGCACGGCCGCACAATTGCACGATGACGATGCGATCGAAGGCGCACTCGAATGGCCTGCGCTGCTGCGCAAGCTCGAGCGCATCGACCCGTCGTATCGGGAATGAAGGTTCAACTCAAAGGAGATCGACGGCATGCCGACATTCAACATTCAACTGTTCGAAGGCCGCACGGCGGAAGAGAAGCGCAAGTTCGTCGAGGCGATCACGCGTACGACTTGCGAGACGCTCGGCTGCGAGCCGGGCTCCGTGGATATCATTCTGACGGATGTGAAGCGCGAGAATTGGGCGACGGCAGGGAAGCTCTGGTCGGAGCAGTAGTTGTGGGTTCATGTGGCTGACGTTTCGGCTTTCTGCCGCTTTGGATGAATCGCCGGATCTCAATTTTTCGACCGGATCCGAGCGCGATGCGCGCGTCATACGACGGGCGACACCTCTTCAGCGGCAAGCGCGGCCTTCACCGCAGGGCGTGCGCCGATCCGGTCCACAAAGCGTGCGAGCGACTTCCAGCGCTCGATGTCTATTGAGAAGTGCGGCAGCCACGACAGTATCGTGTAAAGGTAGGCGTCCGCCACACCGAAGTCGCCGACCTGTGCGGCGGCCTTCGAGACAGATCGCGCATCCGCCACGGCCACCAGCAAACGCCAATGCATCAAGTTCATCATGATCGGATGGGCTTAAGGGGAAATCGCGGGCGAGCGCTTCGGGGCGCCATGCGTCGATTGCATCGACCGCTTTTGAACAAGGTTTGACGCAGATGAATGCAACCTAAGTACCTTCAGCCGAACTCTCGTTGCGTAAGTGACTAATCGACGAAGGACCGCCAAGCGGCCCTTCATCCGAAGCAACTCAAGCCGTCTGCTTGGCTGCCAGCCGGAACTTATGCAACAACGGTTCCGTATACCCGCTAGGCTGCGTACGACCCTCGAACACCAGCGCGCACGCCGCCTTGAACGCATACGAACTGTCGAATGCCGGCGCCATAGGACGATAATGCGGGTCTGCTTCGTTCTGCTGGTCCACCACGGCGGCCATGCGTTCCAGCGTTTGTCTCACCTGCTCTTCCGTGACGATGCCATGCCGCAGCCAATTCGCAATGTGCTGGCTCGAAATGCGCAAGGTGGCGCGGTCTTCCATCAGGCCGACATCGTGAATGTCCGGCACCTTCGAACAGCCCACGCCCTGATCGACCCAGCGCACCACATAACCGAGAATGCCCTGTGCGTTGTTCTCGATCTCGCTCTTGATGTCGTCTTCCGACCAGCTCGGCTTTTCGACCACCGGAATGGTCAGCAGGCCATCCAGCAGTTCGTTCTTCACGCCGTCGTAGTCGATGCTCTCCATGTCCTGCTGAACGTGCTGCACATCGACTTGATGATAATGCAGCGCATGCAGCGTGGCCGCCGTGGGCGAAGGCACCCACGCCGTGTTCGCGCCCGCCTTCGGGTGCGCGATTTTCTGCTGCAGCATGGCGTGCATGAGATCGGGCATCGCCCACATGCCCTTGCCGATCTGAGCGCGGCCGCGCAAGCCGGTGTTCAGCCCGACGAGCACGTTGTTGCGCTCGTATGCGCCAATCCAAGCGGACGACTTCATGTCGCCCTTGCGCATCATCGGGCCGGCTTCCATCGACGAATGCATTTCGTCGCCGGTGCGATCCAGAAAGCCCGTGTTGATGAACGCGACGCGCGCGCCCGCCGCCGCGATACATGCCTTGAGGTTCACGCTGGTGCGGCGTTCCTCGTCCATGATCCCCATCTTGATGGTATGACGCGGCAAGCCAAGCAGGTCCTCGACGCGCGTGAAAAGCTCGTCCGAAAACGCCACTTCGGCGGGACCGTGCATCTTCGGCTTGACGATATAGATGGAGCCCGTGCGCGAGTTGATCTTGTTCTTGAGGTCGTGCAGCGCGCCGAGCGTGGTCATCACCGCGTCGAGAATGCCTTCGGGAATCTCGTTGCCGTCGCGATCGAGCACGGCGGGGTTGGTCATCAGATGCCCGACGTTGCGGATGAAGAGGAGCGAGCGGCCATGCAGCTTGAGCGTCGAGCCGTCGGGCGCGGTGTATTCGCGGTCGGGGTTCAGGCTGCGCGTGAAGCTCTTGCCGTTCTTCGTCACCTGCTCGGCGAGATTGCCCTGCATGAGACCGAGCCAGTTGCGATAGAGCGCGGTCTTGTCCGCGGCATCGACGGCGGCCACCGAATCTTCGCAATCGATGATCGTGCTCACCGCCGCTTCCATCAGCAGGTCCTTGACATGCGCGCCATCCGTCTTGCCGATGGGATGATCGGCGTCGATCTGAATCTCCACATGCAGGTCATTATGCTTGAGGAGGATGGCGTGGGGCGCGCTGGCATCGCCCTGAAAGCCCGCGAACTGTTCCGGGTTCGCAAGGCGGCTCTTGTCGTCCTTCAGCGTGACGACGAGCTTGCCCTGTTCGATGCTGTACTTCGTGGCGTCGGCATGGGAGCCGTGCGCGAGGGGCGCATTGTCGTCGAGAAAGGCGCGTGCATAGGCGATTACTTTCGCGCCGCGCTTAGGATTGAACTCGGCCGTGCGCTCGGCGCCGTCGCTTTCGTCGATGGCATCGGTGCCATACAGCGCGTCATACAGACTGCCCCAGCGTGCGTTCGCGGCGTTGAGCGCATAGCGCAGATTCGACAGCGGCACGACGAGTTGCGGACCGGCCTGTTCGGCGATTTCGCGATCGACATTGGCGGTCGTTGCGCGCACGCTGGCAGGCGCGGGCACGATATAGCCAATCTCTTCCAGAAACTTGCGATACGCGCGCAGGTCGCGCACCGGGCCAGGATTGCCGCGATGCCAGTTGTCGAGTTCGGTCTGCAGGCGGTCGCGCTCGGCGAGCAACGCGCGGTTCTTCGGTGCGAGATCGTGCACCAGGGCGTCGAAGCCTTTCCAGAAGGAAGCAGTATCGACGTCCGTGCCGGGAATGGCTTCTTCTTCGACGAACTTGGCGAGACTCGTGGCGACCTTGAGGCCGTGTTGTTGGGTCATGTCGGTCATGGGCACTCCGGCTGAACGATGCTTCAGGGGTTTTTGGGCGGGCTGGGCAATATGGTAGCGCGGATTGACGGCGGGTCGCTGTTCGAAACGGCAAGCGTGGGCGCTGCGGGCTTCATACGGAACGCCTTCCGGTGCGTACGCAACGGCGCCGGAAGACGATTGGCCCGCGCATCAATGCAGCGTCGGAAGATTGCCGCCGCAGCACTGCTTGTACTTGCGGCCGCTGCCGCACGGGCACGGGTCGTTGCGTCCGACTTTCGGCTCCAGCCGCTTCAATGGCATGGGAGAGAGACCGGCTGCCCGCGCCTTTCGCTGCGGCTCGAAGAACCGGTAGATCGTGCTCAGGTTCTCGCACATCTGGCCGATCAGTCCATCGCGCGTTTCGTTTTCGATGGAAAGCGACTGCAAGGTGCGGTTGTCGTCGTGTTCGTGATGCAGGGCCAGCACGGGAGCCAGCAAACGCGCGCGCGTGTCGTCCCTGAGCAGGCTGCTCCAGCTTTCGGCACGCATGCCGACGCCACGGATGAAGCCATGCGCCCAGTCGTTCGCGTTCGCCACGCCGCTCTCGTCTTCTTCGAGCACAGGCTCGTAATGATGCGAACTATCGAGCGTGCGCGCCAGTTCGCCCACGACGACATTCCAGTGGCGTATCAGCAATCCGGTGATCTCGGTTGCCTGCCGTTCGCTATCGAACTCGAAATCGGTGTTCCAGATTTCAGGAAACCATTCGCTGGACTTGATGAGGTCGGGGCAACACGCCAGGGCAGCGAAGAAGCCATCGACCATTTCGACGTTCATCGCGTTCGGACCAACGGATGCGAGGAAGTCGTCGAGCTGGTTGAGTTCGTCGTCGGAAAGATTGTCGGGGCGGATCGAGGGCACGTTTGAAGATTGGACGTTTAGAGTTTTCGGGCAGGAGTCACTTCATCGATTGTACGGCCTGCTTGTTTTCCTCCGATCGAAGGCCAAGGAAAAGGCCCGGTCTCGAAAGACCGGGCCTCACCGTGCATCGACTCACACAGCCGCTTCCAGCAAGTCCTCGATCATCACCGGCAGCTTTCTCACCCGCACGCCGGTTGCGTGATAGACCGCGCCCGTGATCGCCGCCGCGATCCCGGCAAGCCCGATCTCCGCGATCCCGCGTGCGCCGAGTTCGTTGAAGATGGTGTCCGGATGATCGAGGAAGGTAACGTCGAGCTTCGGCGTATCCGCGTTGGTGGCGACGACGTAATCCGCGAAATTGCTGTTGATCGGCGCGCCGCTGCGCTCGTCGTAGATCGTATGCTCGAAGAGCGCCATGCCGACGCCCATCACCACCGCGCCTTCCACCTGATTGCGTCCCGCGCGCGGATTGAGAATCTTGCCGCCGTCGATCACCGTCACCACGCGGCTCACGCGCAAGCGCGCCGTCGCCGCGTCCCAGGTCACTTCGGCGAAATGCGCGCCGTACGAGTGAATCGACCACTTCTTCTTGAGTGGATCGTCGAAGCCGCCTTTTGCGCTGCCGCTCCCCGATGCCGCATGCATGTTCGACAACTCGAGGATCCGCGTATAAGGCACGCCGCTTTCCGCCGATTCGTTCTTGCGATGCACGCGTGCGCCACTCAACGCGAGATCGTCCGGCTTCGCGCCCGCGAACGGCGATCCCTCCGCCTGCGATGCACGTGTGAGCACGATCTTCACCGCCGCGCGCACGGCATCCGACACCGCCGGAATCACGGATGCCGTCGCCGCCGAGCCGCCGGAAATGGGACCGATGGGCAAGGCCGTATCGCCGAGACCGACTTCGATCTTGCGTAGCGCAATGCCGGTGTGCTCGGCCACCAGCTGCGCGAGGATCGTGTACGTGCCGGTGCCGATATCCTGCGTGCCGCACGCAACCCGCGCCGTGCCGTCCGCGCGCAGATCGACCGCCGCTTCCGCCGAGAAGCGCAAGCCAGGCCAACTGCATGCGCCGACGCCCCAACCGAGCGTCAAGCCATCGCGCTTCATGGACCCGACCTCGGGCGTGCGCTTCGCCCAGCCGAATTTCTCCGCGCCAGTCTTGAGACATTCGACGAGATGCCGTGACGAGAACGGCAAGCCGCTGCTTTCATCGACGGTGGGTTCGTTACGCAGCCGCAATTCCACCGGATCGATCTTCAAGGCGACCGCGAGTTCATCCATCGCCGATTCGAGTGCGTAGAGACCGGGCACCGCGCCTGGACCGCGCATCGACGTGGGCGAACCGACGTTGCGCTTCGCGACGCCGCCCGTCACGCGCAAATTGGCCGTGCTGTACATCTGCGGCGTGGCTTCGCCGCAGTCTTCGGCGTATTCGTCGGCGAGCGCGGCGTGGTTCAGAAAATCATGCCGCAGCGACACGAGCTTGCCGTCTTGCGTGGCCGCGAGCCGCACGCGCTGTTGCGTCGTCGGCCGATGTCCCACGTTCTGGAACATCATCTTGCGGCTCAGCACGAGCTTGACCGGATGCCCGGTCTGCTTCGTCGCGACCGCCGCGAGCAGGGAATGCGGCCACATCCACAGCTTGCCGCCGAAACCCGAGCCGAGGTAGCGCGAGATCACGCGCACTTTCTCTTTCGGCACGCCGAGCATCTGCACGAGCGTGCCGCGATGGTTCGACACCGCCTGGCTCGTCTCGTAGAACGTGTAGCTGTCGCCGTTCCAATGCGCGATGGTCGAATGCAGTTCGATCGGATTGTGCGTCTCGACGGGCGTCACGTAGGTCTCGTCGATTTTCACGGGCGCTTCGTCGAAAGCACTCGCGGCATCGCCGCGCTCGCTCGCGACCTTCGGCTCTTCGGCGGCGGTCAGGGCCGTGCTGACGTCGTGCGGCGTGACGTCGTAGCTCACCTTGATCGCGGCCGCCGCCGCGCTCGCTGTTTCGAAGGTTTCGGCAATCACGCACGCGACGTATTGGCCGTAATAGCGGATCACGTCGTCTTCGAAGGGCGGACGTTGTTCATCGGTATAACCGTCTTCGAACGAATTGCCGGGAATGCGATACAACTTGCCGATATTGCCGCGATGCAGAATCAGCTTCACGCCGGGCATGGCCTGCGCGGCCGCGAATTCGAGCGATGTGATCCTGCCGCTCGCGATGGTGCTGCCAACCGGCACGGCAACCAGCATGCCGGGCAGATCGACGTCTGAGGTGTAAGTCGCGCGGCCGCAAACCTTCAGCGGTCCGTCTATACGCGACTGGGGTCGTCCAATGAAGGACGACGTGGTGTCGGGTGCGGTGGACATGGGCGGGTTCCTCGGTCGGTGTCAGGATGCCTGGGTGGCAAGTTTCAACGCCTGCACGATGCAGCGCTTCGCCAGTTCCACCTTGAAGCCGTTTTCGCTTTGCGGCTTCGCATCGGCGAGGGCGGCATCGGCGGCGCGGCGAAAACTCGCTTCGTCGGGCGTGGCGTCTTGCAAAACCTGTTCGGCTTCGCGCGAGCGCCACGGTTTCGTCGCCACGCCGCCGAGTCCCACGCGCACATGCGCGATACGCCCGTCCTTCACACCGACGACAATCGCCGCCGACGCCAGCGCGAATTCATACGACGCCCGGTCGCGCAACTTCAGGTACACCGAACGCGCGCCTGCCACCGGCGCGGGCAGGCTGACGTGCGTGACGAGATCGCCGGCTTCGAGCACGTTCTCGCGCTCGGGCGTGTCGCCGGGCAGGACGTAGAACGCGTCGATGGGAATCGCGCGCTGGCCCTTCGCGCCTTCGACGTGGATGGTCGCTTCGAGCGCGGCGAGCGCCACGTTCATGTCCGACGGATTGCTCGCAATGCACGTGTCGCTCGTGCCGAGAATCGCCTGCGTGCGATTGAAGCCATGAATCGCGGAACAGCCGCTGCCAGGCTCGCGCTTGTTGCAGGGCGAAGCCGTATCGCGGAAATAGACGCAGCGCGTGCGTTGCAGCAGATTGCCGGCCGTCGTCGCCATGTTGCGCAACTGGACGGACGCGCCCGCGAGCACCGCCTGCGACAACACCGGATAGCGCTCCTTGATGAGCGGATGGTGCGCGAGGTCCGAATTACGCGCGGTCGCGCCGATGCGCATGCCGCCGTCATCGGTGGCATCGATATGATCGAGCGGCAGACGGCTGATATCGATAATCCGCAAGGGCTTTTCGACATTGAGCTTCATCAGGTCGAGCAGCGTCGTGCCGCCCGCGAGAAAGCGCACTTCGGCGCCTTGCTGCGCGGTATGCGCCGACGCGCCCGCCGCAATCGCGTCGCGCAAGTCGCGCGCGCGGGAAAGCGTGAACATTTCCATGGCGCTCTCCTTAAGCCTTGTTGCCGCGCACGGACTGGATCGCCATGACGATGTTCTGATACGCGCCGCAGCGGCACAGGTTGCCGCTCATCGCTTCGCGCACGTCGTCGTCGCTCGTGCCGACGGGTTCGTCGAGCAGCGCCACCGCCGACATGAGTTGACCGGCCGTACAGTAGCCGCACTGATAGCCGTCGCATTCCACGAATGCGGCCTGCAGCGGATGCATGTCCTCGACTTCGCCGATGCCTTCGATGGTCGTCACGGCGTCGCCGTCGTGCGCGGCGGCAAGACACAGGCACGCGTTCACGCGGCGGCCGTTCACATGCACCGTGCATGCGCCGCACTGACCGTGATCGCAGCCCTTCTTCGTGCCGGTGAGATGCAGATGTTCGCGCAACGCATCGAGCAGCGTCGTGCGCGGATCGAGCGAGAGCGCGTGGCTCTGGCCGTTGACGGTGAGATTGAAGCTGACGCTAGCGTCGCCGGTTTTTGCTGGCGGCGGCGCGAGCACGTCGGCGGTGGCTTGCGCGGCCTGCATTTGCATTTGCGGCTGCGAGGCGACGTCGGCGCCAGGGACGCGCGTCGCGGCGCGCTTGGCCCTGTCTCGTTCGTTCGTGGATTGGGGGACTGGATGTTGCATCGAGCGTTCTCCTGGGTATGACAGCAGTGCCTGGAAGTGCAACGGGATGCGGCGAGAGTGTGTCGATGCGCGCTCGTGAAAGCGGCGCAAGATGGCGGCGCGGCGAGGGTCTGCGCGATGCGGCAGGACGTTCGAACAGCGCGTACGCGAGCGGCGAAGCAGGAACGATGACGCCAGGACGACACTCAGCCAGTATAGGCAGCGGTCCGGTCATTACAGAAGGAGTACGTGAAGGCCGGCCGCGCTTGAGTTTCGAAAGCGTTGGCCGCACGAAGCGTGCCCGAAGGCACACGCGTGCTATTCGGTTGAACGATTCTGCGAGAGGCCCGGCGCTGGCTGGCGTTGGCGACAGCGAAACGCGATGAACTGGCTCGAATCGAATTGCCCGATTCGATGCGCGCCGGCCTTCAATGAGGCATGAAGATACGCGCGATCACGGAGAGGCCAAATGCGCCGGCCGTGCAAAACACAACCAGCAGTACGACGATCACGAGCAGGCGCACGATCAATTGCATTGCGTCGGTCCAAAAAAATTGGCCGCTTACGCGGCCAGAAGGAGGGGTGGATCGGTCAGATTAGAGCTTAGGGGCGCATTCTTAAGCCTGACTTAAGCGGCTTTACTGGCCTCGCGCGGCCTTGAGCGGCTTGAGGCGTGCGCCGGTCTGGCTGCGATCCGCATGCGTGGACGTCTCCGGCAAGTGCGTCCGCGTGGCGTGCCATGAAGATACCCGAAATGAGCGGGCGCTGATCGGGTTCGTGGCCGCGCTTGGCACTGAGCACCGGCACTTAGCGCAGCGCGTCGCTGTAGCGGTCGCGCAGCGGCAGGATGGTCGCAAGCGCGACCGCGCTGCCGAACATCACGTAATAGCAGATGGAGAGCGCGTCGCCGGTGGTCATCGTCAGCCATTGCACGATGGCGGGTGCAAAGCCGCCGAAGATCATTACCGCGACGTTGTAGCTCACCGAAATGCCCGTCGAACGCACGCTCGATGGCAGCAACTCCGAGATGAACGCCGGATAGCAGCCCTGGTAGATGCCGAGATACATCATGAGCACCGCCTGGCAGGCGATCAGCATCGGCAGGCTCGGATGCGCGGTCAGCACCGCGAAGATCGGATACGCCGTAATGAGCGACAGCACGAGCGCGCCCGTCATCAGCTTCTTGCGGCCCACGCGGTCGGACAGCTTGCCGGAAATCGGGCAGCAGACGAGATACACCAGCGCGCCGATGCTCGAACTGATGAGACCGTCGGTGAGCGCGAGATGCAGTACGCGCGTTGCATGCGTCGGCAGATACAGCAGAAAGATGTATGTGCCGATGGTGCCGAAAACCGTCAGCCCGAAGCCCGCGAGCACGGGCATCCAGTGCTTGGTGGCGGTATCGCGGATAGGCCGCGCCGAGAGCTCGTTCTTTTGCGCTTTTTCGACGAACACTGGCGATTCATCGAGCTTCGAACGCAAATAGAGCCCCACGGGCACGATCATCAGCCCGAGCACGAACGGCACGCGCCAGCCCCAGCTAGTGAGATGTTCCGGCGAAAGCGTGCGTGTAAGCACCGCGCCGAAGAGCGAGCCGCACAGACTCGCAGCCGCTTGCGCGACCATCTGGAAACTGCCGAAATAACCGCGCCGGTTCGAGGGCGCGTATTCGACGAGAAACGCCGTCGCGCAGCCGACTTCGCCGCCGGCGGAAAAGCCTTGTATCAGGCGGCCGAGCAGCATGAGCAGGGGCGCGGCCACGCCGATTGCCGCATAAGTCGGCGCGAAGGCGATGATCGCGATACCGACCGCCATCAACGAAATGGTCAGCGTGAGCGCGGACTTGCGCCCGACGCGATCGGCGACGGCGCCAAGCACGATGCCGCCGAGCGGCCGCGTAAGAAAACCCACGCCGAACGTCGCCCAAGTGGCAAGCAGCGAGATGGTCGGATTGGTTGCCGGAAAATACAACTTCGCGATGATGACGGCGAAAAAGCCGTAGACCATGAAGTCGAACCATTCGAGCGCATTGCCGATGGTCGAGACGACGATGGCGCGTCGGCCCGACATATTGGACGTGGCGCTTTGTTCGGCCGCATGTGAAGCGGGAAAGGCGGTACTCATCGAGTGTGCTCCGATGGTGGGTCTTCGGGTGCGCACGGGAGAACGCCTGCGCGCCTCTGCAACAACAGAACATTACGCCTTGACGGACTAAGAAAATAAATAATTTACGACGGGTTTTCGTAAGCTTTGAGAAAGGAAGGGGGCGCGTCGAATTCATTTTGCGTGATGTGTTTGCGGTCCGGCAGCCATCGACCATCTCTTTTCATACGCACTTCTACCAAATGTTTCAAACCTGCTTAAAGATGAGGCGTTTCCGGCTTGCTTAGCAACCCTCAGGACTTTAAATTCAAAGCATGCGATTACGTCGCGCGATCAATTGAAGCGCGTGCGCCTTTTGTCGGAAACGACGATACGGTTTTGTTCGGGTCATGGTGGCCTGGATTTTTGTCTGGAGCAAAGCATGCAACAACGCAGTTCTTGTTTCGTTCGACTCGTTTCCACATCCATCGCGATGAGCGCGCTTCTTCTTGGCGCGCCTTTCGCTCATGCCAACGACAAGGCTCAGTCAGGCGCGGCTACGGCAGTGAACGCAAGCCCGGCTATTGCCGATGCGGCTGTCGTCGAGGCAACGGCCAAGATCACACATGTTTTCGCCGATACCAACAGCGTGGAGATTCAGGGCGCGCGAGGTGACAAAGAGGTCATCGCTGTCGATCCGTCGATTGCGGATGTGAAGAAGCTGAAGGTAGGCGATGAGCTGCACATTCAGTACCGTGGCGCGGTATTGATGTCCGCGGACAAGGTCGACCCGAAAGGCGTGCGTTCGCGGGTGAGCGCGAGCCAGACATCGCCGGCATCGGAGGGCGTGGTGGTATCGACGTCGGGCGTGCAGGTGGTGGCCGTGGTACAGAAGATCGATCCGCAGACGCGTGAAGTCACGCTTGCGGGTCCGAAGCGGGTGGTGACCATGAAGGTATCGCCGGATGTTTCGCTCGACAAGCTCAAGGTTGGCGACAGCGTGCTTGCCACGTACATGGCCGCAACCGCGGTGGACGTGACGCGCAACGGAGAGATTGTGAAGTAACCAGCGTCGTCGCAGATCAGGGTGACTTGAGTTTCAGTCACCCTCCTTTTACTTGCGTGCGGGTTTGAAATTCAGAAACTCAGTATTTCTTATTATCGTGACGAAACCGCGCGATACAATCTCTTCCATGAAACACGCACCACGGCCCGCCCGATGAAAGCAAGCTTCAAACTTCTTCTCTTCGTTGTTTCGCTGATATCGTTTGCCGGGGCGTGCCAGGCGCAGCAGGCACAACAAGCACCGCAGACCGCTCAAGCGCCGCACGCGCTTACCCGCGAGCAGCAGGCGCAACTCGACAAGCAAGATCAGGATATCGCGCAAGTGGCGTCGACTATCGTGAAGATGGTCGATGAAAACAAGGCGGGCGATATCTGGGATCTTTCCTCGCCGCTGGCCCGGAAAGTCATTACGCGCGACGACTTCGTGAAGAAGGTTACGAATGATCGCGCCGCGCTCGGTGCGGCCGGCATGCGTATGCCGCTGGGTGTCAGGCACCTTCGTTTCGATGGCACGGGCAACATGCCTGCGGGCTCGTACATCACCGTCACGTTCGATACGCAATTCAGTCAGGCGCAGAAGTCGTCACGCGAGATCGTCACTTTCATTCTCGATCCGGACAATAGCTGGCGCTTCGCGGGGTATTCGGTACGTTGACCGGGCGGCTGGCTCACATATTCGTGTAGGAGGCGCACCAGCCTTTGCCTGCCACGAGTTTGTCGCCGAAGAGTGTGCAGCCGCCCCATGCATCGGTGGATTTGCCTTGAAAGAGCGAGCAGTTGCCGCACGACTGCTCGGCTGCGAAGTTGGGGTACTTCGTCCTATCCACTTTCGCGGCGTCTTCCCTGTAGCCGACTGCCGCGGCCGCGGGATCGGTCTCGTTTAGATGCGCGGCTGCGGCATCGGCGCGAATGAGCCAGAGAGAGGCGCTTGCTCCAGCGCTCATCACGACGAATTTTCGGCGGGTCAGTTTCATTTTGTTTGAGGTGGACGCGGCACACGTAGGATTTTCAGCACGATACGCCCAATGCGTTGCAGACAGCTTTCAACGCGACTGCAATTCGAACGACCGGTCGGATCACGGGCTAATTTTCTTTGCATTTTCTCTTAACGCGAGCGCAACGCCAGGTATTTCACTCGACGCTAAACCTTTGCGCGTTCGTGCCGTAAATCAGGCCAGAAGGGTTCGCAAACGTATCAATGCGCGGTTGCAAACGCCGCGATTTTTTGCAAGGAGAACGACTGTGAGTGAAGCTGAATGGATGATGGCCGGTTTTTACGTTGCCGCACTCGTTTGCGGAAGCTTGTTCATGAGCACGCTGGCGCGGCGCGGTTTGAAACGGCTTGAGGCGCGGGGGCATTGAGGGAACGAAGCCACGACGAGAGGCGACGCGCCCGACGCAACCAAGCGTCCGGCGCCGCCTCAGTCAATTCAATCAATGAAACAACTTCCCCGCCTGCGTCAACGTGTTCGTCACCCCCCACGCGAGCGGAATCAGCACATACAGCCAGAACACGAGCATCAAGCCTTTGTTCGCGGGCGCACCTGCTTGTCGATCATCCATCGTCTCTCTCCTCTTAGCCAGCAGTTCTCATGTGATGGCTTTCATCCACCCGCTTCACGAGCAGGTTGCAGATAAAGCCGATCACGAGCAGCACTGTCATGATGTGCAGCGTCATCGTGTAGGCATCCGCTTTCGCGACGCCATGCGCCACTTCGTACGCGCGGATGTAGTTGACGAGCACCGGTCCCGCGATGCCCGCCGCCGCCCACGCGGTCAAGAGCCGTCCGTGAATGCCGCCGACGAAGGCCGTGCCGAACATGTCCGCGAGATACGCCGGAATGGTCGCGAATCCGCCGCCGTACATCGACAGGATCACGCCGTAAGCCGCGACGAAAAGCGCGATGTTCCCTGACTGCGCGAACTGCGGCACGAGAAAGTACAGCACGGCGCCGAGCGCGAAGAACACGAAGTATGTGTTCTTGCGCCCGAGCCAGTCCGACGCCGACGCCCACACGAAACGCCCGCCCATGTTGAAGAGCGACAGCAAGCCGACGAAGCCCGCCGCAGCGCCCGCCGTGATCGATGTCTTGAAGCTTTCCTGAATCATCACCGAAGGCTGCCCGAGCACGCCGATGCCCGCCGTCACGTTCAGGAACAGCACGAGCCACAGCAGATAAAACTGCGGCGTCTTGAGCGCTTGATCGATATGCACGTGGCTCTTCGTGATCATCTTGTTCGACGTCGCGGCCGGGGTCCAGCCTGCCGGTTTCCAGTCGGCCGGCGGGACGCGAATGGCGAGCGCGCCAATGGTCATCGAGATGAAATACAGCACGCCGAGCACGACGAAGGTCTCGGTCACGCCGACGCTCGTCGCGCTCTTGAAGTGGTTCATCAAGGCGACCGAGCCGGGCGCCGCGATCATCGCGCCGCCGCCGAAGCCCATGATCGCCATGCCCGTTGCCATGCCGCGCCGGTCCGGAAACCAGCGGATCAACGTCGATACCGGCGATACATAACCCAGCCCCAGCCCGATTCCGCCGATCACGCCATAGCCGAGATACAGCAGCCAGATCTGATGCAGCGACACGCCGAGCGCCGACACGAGAAAACCGCCGCCGAAGCAGCAAGCGGCCGTGAACATGGTGCGGCGCGGACCGACCTTTTCGAGCCACTTGCCCGCGAATGCCGCCGACAGTCCCAGGAACACGATGGCCAGTGAAAATATCCAGCCGAGTGTCGTGAGCGACCAGTCATCGGGCGCGGTCTGCGTAATGCCGATCACACGCGTGAGCGGCGCGTTGAACACCGAGAACGCGTAAGCCTGGCCAATACACAAGTGGACCGCGAGCGCGGCGGGCGGCACCATCCAGCGTGAGAAGCCGGGCCGCGCGATGGTCGCTTCCTTCGAAAAAAAACCATGTGGGCCGTGCGGCGCAGGCCCTGGATTGATCGTACTGTTCATTGTGGTCTCC
This sequence comes from Caballeronia sp. HLA56, assembly GCF_054655155.1. NCBI lineage: Bacteria > Pseudomonadati > Pseudomonadota > Betaproteobacteria > Burkholderiales > Burkholderiaceae > Caballeronia > Caballeronia sp. HLA56. Next base: position 511,432 of record NZ_BAAHOB010000002.1, read on the forward strand.
TTTGCGCGTATCGATAAGCCATGTACGCGCTTCTGCTTTTACTTGAATTCACCCCACGCAAAATGTGCTCCAAGCCTTATGGAAACATTCAGTAAGGATGGACGTGACGTTAGACAAGAGCGATGCGCTTGGCAATATGAATCCCCGTGCCATAAGCGTTCGTCCTGACTCGGGCTGTGCCGCATCGCTACAGGGCACGACAAGTGTTCCGAAAATGGACAACGCGCTACGCGACGCGCCACGCGCTTCATCAAGCGCCATAAGCGTCGTTAGGCGTATACCCCGAATGGCACGGAACTCGCAGAAGTAAGCCGCCGGCGACAGCTATCGACATTGCGCCGGCCAACCATGTCGACATGCGAGGAGCACACAGATGAACCATGCGGAGATGCAGTTCCTGAGTACCGATTACCCGTACAAGAAGCAGTATGGAAACTTCATCGGCGGCAAGTGGACGCCGCCCGCGGGGGGAGAGTATTTCGACAATATTTCGCCGATCACGGGTGAGGCCTTCACCTCGATTCCCCGATCGCGCGAAGCCGATATCGAAGCAGCTCTCGACGCCGCCCATGCCGCCAAGACCGCATGGGGCAAGACTTCGGCGACCGAGCGCGCGAACCTGCTCCTGAAGATCGCGGATCGCATGGAAGCGAATCTGCAGCGTATCGCGGTGGCGGAAAGCATCGATAACGGCAAGCCGTTGCGTGAGACCATGGCGGCCGACATCCCGCTCGCCATCGATCACTTCCGCTATTTCGCGAGCGCCGTGCGCGCGCAGGAAGGCTCGATCTCGCAGATCGACGACGACACAGTCGCCTATCACTTCCACGAGCCGCTAGGCGTGGTCGGGCAGATCATTCCGTGGAACTTCCCCATTCTGATGGCCGTGTGGAAGCTCGCGCCCGCGCTCGCAGCGGGCAATTGCGTCGTGCTCAAGCCCGCCGAGCAGACGCCGGCATCTATCCTCGTTCTGCTCGAACTGATCGAAGACCTGCTGCCGCCGGGCATCGTCAACGTGGTGAACGGCTTCGGGCTGGAAGCGGGCAAGCCGCTCGCATCGAACAAGCGCATCTCGAAGATTGCGTTCACGGGCGAGACGACCACGGGCCGGCTCATCATGCAATACGCGAGTCAGAATCTGATTCCGGTGACGCTGGAACTGGGCGGCAAGAGCCCGAACATTTTCTTCGCCGATGTCCTCAACGCCGACGACAGTTTCTTCGACAAGGCGCTCGAAGGCTTCGCCATGTTCGCGCTGAATCAGGGCGAAGTGTGTACGTGCCCGTCGCGCGTGTTGATCGAGGAATCGATCTACGACCGCTTCATCGAACGTGCCCTCAAGCGCGTGGAAGCCATCACGCAAGGCCATCCGCTCGACAGCAAGACGATGATCGGCGCGCAGGCATCGCAGGAACAGCTCGAAAAGATTCTGTCGTATATCGATCTGGGCAAGCAGGAAGGCGCCGAATGCCTGACTGGCGGCGAGCGTAACGCGCTGGGCGGCGAGCTCGAAAAAGGCTACTACATCAAGCCGACCGTGTTCCGTGGTCACAACAAGATGCGCATCTTCCAGGAGGAAATCTTCGGGCCGGTGGTCTCGGTGACGACTTTCAAGAACGAAGAGGAAGCGCTCGAAATCGCCAACGACACGCTGTACGGTCTCGGCGCGGGCGTGTGGACGCGCGATGGCACGCGTGCGTATCGCTTTGGCCGTGGCATTCAGGCGGGACGCGTGTGGACCAACTGCTATCACGCGTATCCGGCGCACGCGGCGTTCGGCGGCTACAAGCAATCGGGTATCGGACGCGAGAATCACAAGATGATGCTCGATCACTATCAGCAGACGAAGAACCTGCTCGTCAGCTATAGCGACAAGCCGCTCGGCTTCTTCTGATCCATCGGCTGTAAAACGGGGCCGCCGCTCACGCGGCGGTTCCGCTTCGAACGAATAACGGGGACATCATGAGCGAACAGGTAATAGAGCGCGTGATCGCGACGCCCGCGGCCATCGAACTGATCGGCAAGCTCAAGGCGGAACACGGCGAGATTCTGTTTCATCAGTCCGGCGGATGCTGCGACGGCAGCGCACCGATGTGCTTTCCCACCAACGAGTTCATGGTCGGCGGCTCGGACGTAAAGCTCGGCGAGATTGGCGGCGTGCCGTTCTACATGAGCGAATCGCAGTTCGAGTACTGGCAGCACACCCAGTTGATCATCGATTGCGTGCCGGGCAACGGCGGCATGTTTTCGCTGGAACGGCCTTCGGGTCTGCGCTTTCTCACGCGCTCCCGGCTTTACGACGATGCGGAAAACGCGTGGCTCGAACAGCATCCCGTGGAGCACGCGGGCTGAGCATTACTCGTTGCTCCAGCGCGCCGGACGTTTTTCGATAAACGCCTGCGTGCCTTCGAGCGCGTCGCCGTCCATCATGTTGCAGGCCATCGTCTCGGATGCAAGCGCGTACGCGTCTTCGATACCCGTCTCGATCTGCCGGTAAAACAGCCGCTTTCCCGCCGCAACCGCCGCGCGTGGCTTCTTCGCGATGCTCTTTGCAAGCGCGCCTACCGCTTCATCGAGCGCATCCGGTGAGGCAACCCGATTCACGAGCCCGCGTTCCAGAGCCGTGTGCGCGTCGATGAAATCGCCCGTCACGAGCATTTCGAACGCTTCCTTGCGCGACACGTTGCGCGACAACGCCACGCTCGGCGTCGCGCAGAATAGCCCGAGATTCACGCCCGATACCGCGAAGCGCGCCTCGCCCGATGCCACCGCGAGATCGCACATTGCAACGAGCTGACAACCCGCCGCCGTTGCAATGCCGTGCACGCGCGCGATTACCGGCTGCGGCATTTGCTGAATGGTCAGCATCATGCGCGAGCAGCGCTCGAAGAGCGCTCGGTAGTAATCGAGCGACGGCGCCGCGCGCATCTCCTTCAAGTCGTGCCCGGCGCAGAACGCACGGCCTGCGCCGCCCAGCACGACCACGCGCGCCTGCGATCGCGCGATGTCCTGCAACGCGCGTTCGAGTGCATCGAGCATGGCTTCGGAAAGCGCGTTGAACGCTTCGGGCCGGTTCAGCGTGAGCCTGACCGCGCCTTCGACGCCGTAGGCATCGGGTTCGGACGTCACGAGCGCTTCGTTCATCGCGTTGTCTCCATCAAACGTCGATTGCCGCAACCGAGCCCGCGCGCTTGCGCAACTCGAACTTCTGTATCTTGCCGGTCGATGTCTTCGGCAACTCGCAGAATTCGATGGCGCGCGGCACCTTGAAGCCCGCCAGATGCTTCCTGCAATGCGCGATCAGTTCTTCCGCGCCGACCTCGGCGCCCGCCTTCAATTCGACGAACGCGCAAGGCGTTTCACCCCAGCGCGCATCGGGCTTCGCAACGACGGCGGCCGCCAGCACCGCCGGATGCCGGTACAACACGTCTTCAACTTCGATGCTCGATATGTTCTCGCCGCCGGAGATGATGATGTCCTTGCTGCGGTCCTTGATACGCACGTAGCCATCCGGATAAGCGACCGCCAGATCGCCCGTATGGAACCAGCCGCCGCGAAACGCTTCCTCGGTGGCGGGCACGTTCTTCAAATAACCCTTCATCGCGATGTTGCCGCGAAACATGATCTCGCCGATGGTCTCGCCATCCGCGGGAACGGGCTCCATGGTGAGGGAGTCGCGCACGCTCACCGCATCCTGCAAGTGGTAGCGCACACCTTGCCGTGCATTGAGCCGCGCACGCTCGCCGATGTCGAGTTCGCTCCACTCGGCCTGCCGCGCGCAGACGGTCGCGGGACCGTAGACTTCGGTGAGCCCGTAGACATGCGTGAGTTCGAAGCCCAGGCGCTCCATGCCTTCGATCATCGCGGCGGGCGGCGCGGCCCCCGCGACCATGGCGTGGACCCTGTGCGCGATGCCCGTCTTCAGTTCGTCGGGCGCATTCACGAGCAAGTTCTGCACGATCGGCGCGCCGCAATAATGCGTGACGCCTTCGCGGCGAATGAGATCGAACACTGTCTTTGCATCGATACGGCGCAGACACACGTTCACGCCCGCGCGCGCCGCGACCGTCCACGGAAAACACCAGCCGTTGCAATGGAACATGGGCAGCGTCCACAAGTACACCGCGTGCTTCGGCATGTCCCATTCGAGGATATTGCTGAGCGCGTTGGTGTAGGCGCCGCGATGATGATAGACCACACCCTTCGGATTGCCCGTCGTGCCCGAGGTGTAATTCAGGCAGATGGCGTTCCATTCGTCCGATGGCGGCGACCATTCGCAGGCGGGGTCGCCGCTTGCCAGCAGGCTTTCGTAATCGATCTCGCCGATGCTTTCCCCCGCGCCGGTGTACTGCGGATCGTTCACGTCGATGACGAGCACGGGTTGCGGCACGCTTTTCAGCGCCTCGCGCATCACGCCGGAAAACTCGCGATCGACGATCACTGCTTTTGCCTCGCCATGCGTGAGCATGAAGGCAAGCGTCGCTGCATCGAGCCGCGTGTTCAGCGTGTTGAGCACGGCACCCGTCATTGGCACGCCAAAGTGCGCTTCGACCATTTCGGGCGTGTTCGGCAGCATGGCGGCGACCGTATCGCCCAAGCCGATGCCACGCGAAATCAGCGCCGATGCAAGCCGCCGCGTGCGCGCGTAAGTCTCGCTCCAGTTGCGGCGCACGTCGCCATGCACGACGGCCGGCCGCGTCGGATACACCGTCGCGGCGCGCTCGATGAACATCAGCGGCGTGAGCACCGCGTAGTTGGCGGCGGTCTTGGGAAGCCCTTCGTCGTAGTGGCCGGCTGTCATGGTCGTCTCCTCCGTGGCGGCGTGCTGTTTTATTCTGCTCGAGGCTCCCAATATTACATGTGCCTTAATTGTCGTCGAGCTTGATCTCGAAGCCGCGCTTCACGCCTTCGCGCGCGAATAGCGTGTCGTACCAGCGCTTGACGTTCGGATAGTCGTCGAGGGAAACCTGATGACGCTCGTGCCGCCACGCCCAGCCAAGAATGGCGAAATCCGCCACCGACAACGCGCCCGCGACGAATTCCACTTGCGCGAGCCGCCTGTCGAGCACGCCGTAGAGCCGGCGCGTTTCGTCCGAATAGCGTTTGAGGCCATAGCGCCGGTCGGCTTCCGCTTCCACGGCGCGAAAATGATGCACTTGTCCCGGCATGGGTCCAAAGCCGCCCATTTGCCACATGAGCCATTCGAGCACCGGCACGCGATCGCGCAGACTCGCGGGCAAGAACTGACCCGTCTTCTCGCCGAGGTAAAGCAGAATCGCGCCGGATTCGAACACGCTGATCGGCTGTCCGTCCGGGCCGTCGGGATCGATAATCGCCGGAATCCGGTTGTTCGGGCTGATGCGCAAAAAATCCGGCGCGTGTTGCTCGCCCTTCGAGATGTTCACCGTTTTCACGGAGTAGGGCAGTTGCATTTCTTCCAGCGCGACGCTGATCTTGCGTCCGTTGGGCGTATTCCAGGTATGCAGTTCGATAGTCATGTCGATGCTTCAATGCCGGGTGGAAGTTCAGGTCAGCGGCGCCGAGACATGGCGCCGGAAGCCTTCGCGCGAAGCCTGTTGCCCATACCAGCGTTCGAGCTCCGGCAGCGTCGGACGCGCAAGTTCCGCGATTCCGAACCAGCGCCGCGCATACGCCGCGATGACGATATCCGCGAGTGTGAAGGTACTGCCTTCGAAATACTCGCGCCCTTCGAGATGCGCGTCGACCATGCGCCAGAGTTTCTCGACTTCGCGCGCGGCGCTATCGAGTTGAGCGGGGTCGCGCTCGGCTGCGGGCGTGCGCACGTAGCCCCAGAACACGGGCCGCTCGGCGGGTTGCAGCGTGGAAAGCGCCCAGTCCAGCCAGCGGTCCACGCTCGCTCGCACCTTCGGTTCCGCCGGATAGAGCGCCTGATTCTGCCCGTACTGCATCGCGAGATAGCGAATGATGGAATTCGATTCCCACAACACGAAGTCGTCGTCGACGAGCGTGGGAACGCGGCCGGTCGGATTCATCGCGAGATAGTCGGGTTCGTTGTTGCGCCCGAATTGCAGCCCCGCGTCGATGCGCTCGTAAGCGAGCCCGAGTTCGTCGCAGCACCATAGCACTTTGTGTACGTTGACCGAGTTGGCCCGGCCCCAGATCGTCAGCATGAGATGTCGTCTCCGTTGTTACAGCGTTCTTTTTTGCAAGCATAACGGTTAAGCGACGCGCCCGCGCTGTGCGGGCGCAAGCCGCGTGACGACGGTTTGTAGGTTACCCATGCGCGCGGGCCGCTGGCTGCGTCGCTTAGAATCGATGTCTTGTCGCCGTCGAACTCTTCACGGAGCCTTTTTTGAAGCCGAATTCGCTGTCGCCGGGGCTCATGCTCATCCACGGCAACCGCTCCGAGCGGCTGCGCGATCTGCTCGTCGAGTGGATGAAGCGCTATCCGCTCGCCCCGCTGGAAAACGAGATTATCCTCGTGCAAAGCAACGGTATCGCGCAGTGGCTCAAGCTGGCGCTCGCCGCGCATGTGGATGCCGCGAGCGGCGAGGGCGGTTGCGGTATCGCCGCCGCGCTCGATATCAGCCTGCCTTCGCGCTTCATCTGGCAGGCGTATCGCGCGGTGCTGGGCGCGGACGCGGTCGCGGAAGTCTCGCCGTTCGACAAGGCGCGCGTCGTCTGGCGGCTCATGCGCGTGGTGCCCGCGCTCGTCGGGCGCGAGGAATTCGAACCGCTGCGGCGCTTCATCCGTCATGACGACGACCGCCGCAAGCGCTTTCAACTGGCCGAGCGCATTGCCGATCTGTTCGATCAGTATCAGATGTATCGCGCGGACTGGCTCGCGAAGTGGGCCTCGGGCGAGGATGTCGTGATCGACGCGCGCGGGCAGGCGCATGCGCTACCCGCCGAACAGCGCTGGCAGGCGGCGCTCTGGCGCGCGCTGCTGGCCGATGTCGAACAAAGCCCGCACGACAATCCCAACGAAATCTCGTCGCTCGGCGGCCGCGCGGCGGTCCACGAAGCCTTCATGCAGCGCGCAGCGAGCTGGCCGGAAGGCAAGCGGCCGGCGGGCCTGCCGCGCCGCATCGTGGTGTTCGGCATATCGAGTCTGCCGCGTCAGTCCTTGGAAGCGCTGGCGGCGTTGTCGCGCTGGTCGCAGGTGCTCATGTGCGTGCCGAATCCGTGCGCGCATTACTGGGCCGACATCGTGCCCGACAAGGAATTGCTGCGCGCCTCGCACGCGCGGCAGACGCGTCGCGAAGGCGCGCCCGCCGAATTGCAGCCGGAACAGTTGCATCTGCATGCGCATCCGCTGCTTGCGTCGTGGGGCAAGCAGGGACGCGACTTCATCGGCTTGCTGGACGAATTCGACAGCGCCGAGGCGCGCGAGAGTTATAGCCCGCAATTCGCGAGTATCGGGCAGCGTATCGATCTCTTCGAAGAGCGCGAAGCCGACACCATGCTGCAGCAGTTGCAGGACGATATCCGCGACCTTCGGCCGGTGCGGGAAAGCCGCGACCACTGGCCCGAAGTAGACCCGGAGTTCGATACGTCGATACGCTTTCATATCGCGCATAGCCCGCAGCGCGAGGTCGAGATCCTGCACGATCAGTTGCTCGCCGCGTTCAATGCGGACCCGCAATTGAGGCCGCGCGACATCATCGTGATGGTGCCGGATATCGAAACCTACGCGCCGCATATTCAGGCGGTGTTCGGTCTCTTCGAGCGCAGCGATCCGCGCTACATTCCATTCAGCGTGGCCGATCGCGGACAGCGCGCCGCCGATCCGCTGCTCGGCGCGCTCGAGGCGTTGCTCGGCCTGCCGCACTCGCGCTTCGCGGTGAGCGATCTGCTCGATCTGCTCGACGTGCCCGCGTTGCGCCGCCGTTTCGGCATGGAGGAAAGCGATTTGCCGCGTCTGCGTTCGTGGATTCGCGGCGCCAACGTGCGCTGGGGTCTGCATGCCGAACAGCGCGCGAGTCTCGGCTTGCCGCGCGATCAGGCAAGCGCCGCGCCGCATACGTGGGCGTTCGGGTTGCGCCGCATGCTGCTCGGCTACGCCGTCGGTAGCGATGCGCAAGCGTGGAACGACATCGAACCGTTCGGCGAAGTCGGCGGCCTTGATGCCGCGTTGCTCGGGCCGCTCGTGCGCCTTCTGGATGCGCTCGATCACACCTGGCGCAGTCTGCGCGAGCCGGCCACCGTGCCTGTCTGGTGTGAACGCCTGCGCGCGCTGCGCGTCGCGTTCTTCGAGAGCGACGACGCCGAAGACGCCTACACGTTCGCGCGTCTCGACAACGTGCTGCAGGACTGGCTCGACACCTGCAACGAAGCGGGCCTCGACGATGAATTGCCGCTTTCCGTCGTCGGCGACTACTGGCTTTCGCAACTCGACCAGGGCGCGCTGTCGCAGCGCTTCTTCGCGGGTGCGGTGACCTTCGCGACCCTCATGCCGATGCGCGCCATTCCGTTCCGTCACGTCTGCCTGCTCGGCATGAACGACGGCGACTATCCGCGCGCGCGCGTGCCGATGGACTTCGACCTGATGCGCGGCTACTACCGGCCGGGCGACCGCTCGCGTCGCGAGGACGACCGTTATCTGCTGCTCGAAGCGGTGTTGTCGGCGCGCGACCATCTGTATGTTTCGTGGGTCGGGCGCAGCATCAACGACAACAGCGAGCGGCCGCCCTCGGTGCTGATCGGGCAACTGCGCGATCATCTGGCGCAAGGCTGGCGTCTCTTCGACGAAGCCGCATCGCTCGTGAATGCGCTGACCGTGGAGCATCGCCTGCAACCGTTCAGCGCGGATTACTTCAACGCGGACGACGAGGCATCGCCGCTCTTTACCTATGCGGCCGAATGGCGGGCGTCGAGCCGACCGGGGCACGCCCAATCCGATGACACGCCGCTTGCAACGCTCGCGCCGCTCGTGCGCGAAGAGCCGCTCACGCTGCGCGAACTCGCCGACTTTCTGAAGAATCCGGTGCGCCAGTTCTTCCGGCAACGTCTGCGCGTGTCGTTCGAAGTGGAGCAGATGGCGAGCGAGGACGACGAGCCTTTCGAGCTCGATGCGCTCGCCATCTGGAAGCTTCAGGACGAACTGATCCGCGCGCAGGCATCGATATTGAACGAAACGGGCGCGTTGCAAGAAGGCGCGCTGGAAGAAGCCCGCGAAACCCGCATGGCGATGATCCGCCGCCGTGGCGATCTGGCGACGGGCGGCTTCGGCGACATCGCGAGCGGCAAGCTGCTCGAACCGATGGACAAGCTCTTCGAAGCGTGGCGCAAGGAGGTCGAGCGCTGGCCGGTGGCTATGGAGCGCGATCGCGAAGTGCGCTTCACGATCGAAGGCGCGACGCAGACGCTCGCGCTCGCGGATTGGCTCGGCAACTGGCGCGCCGACGCCGATGGCCGCGAGGCACGCCTCATCATGGAAACGCGCGAACTCGTTTCGGGCAAGGCGTATCGGTATGCAAGGCTCACGGGCGCATGGGTGGAACACCTCGCGGCGAATCTCGACGGACGCGAGGTAACGACCGTGATCGTCAGCAAGAAGGGCGTCGTCGAATTCGCGCCGCTCGAAGCGAGCGTGGCGCGGCGGCATATGACCACGCTTCTGCAGGTCTGGGAGCGCGGCATGACGCGGCCGCTGCCGTTCGCGCTGGAATCCGCGCTCGAGTGGCTTTTCAAACATCGCATCGAGCCCGCCGAAGCGCACGGCGCCGCGCGCCGCAAGTACGAAGGCGATGACTACAACAAGGGCGAAGTGCAGAAAAATGCCTCGCTACTGCGTGCGTATCCCCACTTCGCCGCGCTCGCGGCAAGCGGCGAATTCGCGGAACTGGCGGAGCATCTGCTCGACCCGCTCGTCTCTACCGTGGTCAAGAAAGAGAAGGCTGCCAAGGCATGAACGCATTCGATTCGCAGACCGTCCAGCCGCTCGATCCACTGCGTTTTCCGCTTGCGGGGCGCAGTCTGATCGAGGCGAGCGCGGGCACGGGCAAGACTTTCACCATCGCCATGCTGTATGTGCGGCTCGTGCTCGGTCACGATCCCGGCAACGGCGCGGCGCGCCCGCTCACGCCGCCCGAGATTCTCGTCGTCACCTTCACCGATGCCGCGACCAAGGAGCTGCGCGACCGTATCCGCGCGCGGCTGACCGAAGCGGCGCGCTACTTCCAGCAAGACGCAAACGAAATCGAAGCGCTCGACTTTGGAGACGAAGACCTGCTGCAGGCCTTGCGCGAAGAATACGAGCCCGAAGCGTGGCCTGCCTGCGCGCGCCGGCTCCAACTCGCGGCCGAATGGATGGACGAGGCGGCGGTGTCGACCATTCACGCGTGGTGCAACCGCATGCTGCGCGAGCATGCGTTCGATAGCGACAGCCTCTTCGACCAGACGCTCGAAACCGATCAAAGCGATCTGCTGGCGCAAGTCGTACGAGATTACTGGCGCACGTTTTTAGCGCCGCTCGACGAACGCCGCGCGGAAACGGTGGCCACGTGGGTATCCGGTCCGCGCGAGTTGCAAAAGACGCTGCGCAATCTCATCGACCTAGCCGAGCGTTTGCCCGATGCGCAAGCCCCCGCCGATGTGCTCGATGCGCGCGCCTTGCGTCTCGCGCAGATCAAGGAGCCGTGGAAGACGTGGCCCGAGATCATGGGCGAGTTGATCGATCAGGCGCGGCTTGCCAAGCGGTTCAAGCCGCGCAGTTACGGCAAAAGCGATTGCGACCGCTGGCTCAGGACGCTCGTCGAATGGGCGCACGACCCGCACGCGCTCATGCCCGATCTGACGAGCACCGCGTGGTCGCGGCTTACGCCCACCGCGCTCGCGGAGCATTGCGAAGGCGAGCCGCCGTCACATGAAGCCTTCGAAGCCATGCTGACCTTGCAGGCCGATCTCATCGCACTCGAAGCGAGCCGCACCGAGATTCTCACGCACGCGGCGCGTTGGGTCGCGGAGCGCTTTGCGGGCGAACAGGCACGGCGCGCGCAAATGGGCTTCGACGATCTGCTCGCGCGGCTCGATGCCGCGTTGCATGGCGCGAACGGCGCGCGTCTTGCCGAAGTCATCCGTCATCAGTTTCCGGTCGCGCTGATCGACGAGTTCCAGGATACCGATCCCGTCCAGTACCGTATCTTCGATGCCGTCTATCACGCGCAAGACGCGGGACAGGCGCTCATCATGATCGGCGACCCGAAGCAGGCCATCTACGCTTTCCGCGGCGCGGACATCTACACGTATCTCGCCGCGCGCCGCGCGCCGGGCACGCAACTCTTCACGCTCGCGAAGAACTTCCGCTCGACGGCCGCCATGGTCGATGCCGCCAACCATTGCTTCGACATGGCCGAAGCGCGCGCGGACGGCGAAGGCGCGTTCCTGTTTCGCAGCGGCGACGACAACCCGGTGCCGTTCATCAACGTGAGCGCGCAAGGCCGCGACGATGCGTTCGTCATCGATGGCGAAACGCCACGCGCGCTCACCGTCTGGTGCCTGCCGCCCAGCGACGACGGCAAGCCGACGAGCAAGACCGCCTACATTCAGCGGATGGCGCCGGGCTGCGCAAGCGAAATCGTGCGTTTGCTCAACCTTGGGCAGCGCGGCGAAGCGGGCTTCGAGGGATCGCGTGGCCGCCGTTCGCTCTCTCCCGCCGATCTCGCCGTGCTCGTCAACAACCGCACCGAAGCCGAAGCCATCCGGCGGGAGTTGCGCGCGCGCGGCGTGCGTTCGGTGTATCTGTCGGACAAGGACTCGGTATTCGCGAGTGACCAGGCGGGCGAACTCGTGCATTGGCTTGCCGCCTGCGCGGAACCGGAAGACGGACGGCTCGTGCGCGCCGCGCTTTCCACGCCGACGCTCGGACTCGACTTCGGCGAACTCGACGCGCTCTTCAGCAACGAAACGCAATGGGAAGCGTGCGTGCTGCAATTTCGCGGCTATCGCGAAAGCTGGCGGCGTCAGGGCGTCTTGCCGATGCTGCGGCGCCTTCTCAACGACTTCGACGTGCCCGCGCGTCTTTTCGAACTGCAAGCCGGCAACGGCGAGCGCGTGCTGACCGACCTGCTGCATCTGGCCGAACTGCTGCAACAGGCAAGCGTGCTGATCGAAGGCGAGCACGGGTTGATCCGGCATCTGGTGGAAGAACACGAGGCGGCGCTCGAAGGCAGCGGCGGCGATGCGCGCCAGATGCGTCTGGAAAGCGACGGCGATCTCGTCAAGGTGGTGACCATCCACAAATCGAAGGGGCTGGAGTATCCGCTCGTGTTTCTGCCTTTTGCGTGCGCGCATCGTGCGGTGACGCCGAAGGATCTACCCTTGAAATGGCACGATGAAACCGGCGAGCTCAACGTTACGCTCGACGGCGACGAAGACATCCTCGTCAAGGCCGACGACGAACGCCTCGGGGAAGACCTGCGCAAGTTATACGTGGCGCTGACGCGCGCGCGCTATGCGACGTGGATCGGCATGGCGCCGCTCGAAGCGCTCGAACGCAGCGCCATCGGTTATTTGACGGGCGGGCGGGAGCCTGTCGTCCCGGCCGAATTATTCGACCGGCTGAGCGATGTGTTCGGGGCATCGGCGAATATCGCGGTTTTGCCCGCACCCGAGGCTCGCGCCGAGCGCCTTGCCGCGCGTGCCGAAACCGCGCTCGCCAGCGACGCCCGCAAGTCGGTGCGCGTGGTGCGCGAAGCCTGGTGGATAGCGAGCTATTCGAGTCTCAAGACGTCGGGCGGCACGCATGCCGCGCCGGATACGCCGGTCGAAGACGTCTTCATCGAAACGCGCGATGCGCAAAGCGAAGCGTCGCAGGAAGAAGACGCCGATGCACCGCGCGCGGTGTCATCGTCCGGACGCACGCTGCATGACTTTCCGCGTGGCTCGGAGCAAGGCAGCTTCTTGCACGACTTGCTGGAATGGGCCGCGCAACAAGGCTTCCAACACACCGCCGACGACCCCGCCGCGTTACGCGAACTCGTCGCGCGGCGCTGCGCCGTGCGTGGCTGGGAGCGCTGGATCGCGCCGCTCACCGCGTGGATCCTGAAGATCGTATCGACGCGTTTCGTCGTGAAGGCCGCGCACGGCATGCGCGCGACTGCCATTGCGCTGGCGGACCTCGACACGTCGCTCGCCGAAATGGAGTTCTGGTTCGAGGCGCGGCACGTCGACACGACCGCCGTCGACCGGCTCGTGTGCGCGCATACGGCCGGCGGCGCCGCGCGGCCCACGCTCGAACACGCGCAACTCAACGGCATGCTGAAGGGCTTCATGGACCTCGTGTTCGAGCACGAAGGGCGCTATTACGTGGCGGACTATAAGTCGAACTGGCTCGGTTCGGACGATTCGGCCTACACGACCGAGCGCATTCGCGCGCAGATGCTGCGCTCGCGGTACGACCTGCAGTTCGTGCTTTACACGCTTGCGTTGCATCGGCTGCTCAAGGCGCGTCAGCCGGATTACGACTACGACGAGCATATCGGCGGCGCGGTTTATCTCTTCGTGCGCGGCCTCGACGCCCCGACTCAAGGTCTCTACGCCGAACGTCCGCCACGCGCGCTGATCGAGCAACTCGACGCGTTGTTCATGGGCGAGGCCCGCGCTGTCATCGCAGAAACGGAGTGGGAATGAGCCTTTTGCCGTCCGGCACGCAAGCCGAATTTTCCTTCGAAGAGAGCGAACTCACGCAATCCGTCTTCGATACGACCGAAGACACCGCGCATCTGCTCGATGCCTGGGTAAAGCGGGGATGGCTGCGTGAAGTCGATGCCGCATTCGCCCGTTTCCTCGCCCGCGAAGCCGCCGACGCGCACGGTCTGCTGATCCTCGCGGCGGCTTTGGCGAGCCATCAACTCGGACGCGGACACGCCTGCCTCGATCTCGCCGCGACGCTGGCCGATCCCGGCTTCGTGCTCTCGTTGCCGCCCGATGGCCATCTCGACCCGGACGCGAGCGACGACGAGGAAAAAGACCTGCTGCCATCCAAAGTGCTCGAAGGCGTGACACTCGCGTGCTGGCAGGAAGCGCTGACGCATGCCGCGCTCGTCGGCCATGGCGCGGGTGCGACGCCGCTCGTGTTCACCGGCACGCGGCTTTATCTGCGGCGCTACTGGCGCTACGAACAGGACGTGTGCCGCGCCATTCGGAAACGGCTCGATGCCTCCGCGAACGCGCCCGATGCAGCCGCGTTGCGCGCCGCGCTCGACACGCTGTTTTCCTCCGCATCGGCGGCGACCGACTGGCAGAAGATCGCCTGCGCGCTCGCCGCCAAAAGCGCCTTCAGCATCGTGACGGGCGGGCCGGGCACGGGCAAGACCACGACCGTCGTCAAGCTACTGGCGTTATTGCAGGCACAGGCGCTTGCCACGGGCGGCGACGCGCGCGCGTTGCGCATTCGCCTCGCCGCACCAACGGGGAAGGCCGCCGCGCGTCTGAACGAATCGATCGCGGGCGCGGTCGCGCGACTGCCGCTCGATGCCTTCGCGAACGGCGCCGACATCCGCGCGGCGATTCCCGTCGCCGTGACCACGTTGCATCGCTTGCTCGGAACGGTGCCGGATTCGCGGCGCTTTCGGCATCATGCGGAGAATTTGCTGTCGCTCGATGTCCTCGTGATCGACGAAGCCTCCATGGTCGATCTGGAGATGATGAACGCCGTGCTCGCCGCGCTGCCGCCGGACGCGCGCCTGATCCTGCTCGGCGACAAGGACCAGCTTGCGTCCGTCGAAGCGGGCGCGGTACTCGGCGAATTGTGCAGACGCGCATCGAAGGCGCATTACACGCCCGCAACGCAAGCGTGGATCGAAGCGGCGACGGGCGAGCATTTAGACGGCGAATACATCGATGCGAACGGCAGCGCGCTCGACCAGTCCATCGCGATGCTGCGGGTGAGTCATCGCTTCTCGGCGGCGAGCGGTATCGGGCAACTCGCCGATGCGGTCAACAAGGGCGATGCGCTCGAAGTCCAGAAAGTCTGGTCGCATGGCCACGACGATCTCGCCTTCGTCGAATGTCCGCCGGATAGCGACGCGGTGCTGAAGGCGCTCGCCGTGGAAGGCACGGCGGGGCACGCCAGCGAAGTATCGGAGCGTCAGGGTTATCGGCATTATCTGCAAACGATGCGCGAGCGGCAGCCCGCCCACGACGCCGCCGCCGCCGCCTTCGACGCATGGGCGCGCGCGGTGCTTCACGCTCACGACGCGTTTCAGTTGCTGTGCGCGCTGCGTCGCGGCGCGTGGGGCGTGGAAGGGCTGAACAAGCGCATTGCACGCATGCTGCACGAGGAAGGCTTGATTGCCGCGAACGCGGAGTGGTATCTCGGCCGCCCGGTGCTCGTGACGCGCAACGATTACGAGCTTGGGCTCGTGAACGGCGATATCGGCATCACGCTTGCCTTGCCGGTGCACGATGGCACCTGGAGCCTGCGCGTAGCCTTCGCCGCGGGCGATGGCAGCGAACGCATTCGCTGGGTGCTGCCAAGCCGTCTGCAAGCCGTGGAGACCGTCTTCGCGCTCACGGTGCACAAGTCGCAAGGCTCCGAGTTCACGCATGCGGCGCTCGTGCTGCCCGAGCGCTTGAGCCCCGTGCTGACGCGCGAGCTGGTCTATACCGGCATTACTCGGGCGCGGCGTTTTCTCACGATCGCGAGCGCGGGCGGCAAGAGTGTCGTCGAGCGCGCGGTGCAGGCGCGCGTGCTGCGGGCGAGCGGCTTGTCGGCGGGCTTCGGGACGCAGGCATCGGATTAGGCGGCCGCTGCTTTCGCTATGCGCACAGGCACCGACTTGTACGATGGTGTGCCGCTTTCCTTGTCGATGTAGTCGAGCGGCACCAGCACGTTCGCCTCGGGATAATAAGCCCCGATGGAGCCGCGAGCGATCTTGTACGCGATGACCGTGAAGCCCGCGAGCTTCTGCGTGCCATCGTTGGCATGGCCAGGCAGGGCCGTTTCGACATCGACGACATCTCCATGTTCGAGCTGCTGCACGGCCATGTCCGCTTCGTTCATGAAGATCACATCGCGACGGCCGAACACGCCGCGATAGCGGTCGTCGAGTCCGTAGATCGTCGTGTTGTATTGGTCGTGGCTGCGCAAGGTCGTGAGCTTGAGCACGTCGTCGGCTTCGAGCGCGTTCTCTTCGTTCAGTCCGCCAAACGTGATGAACTCCGCTTTGCCCGATGGCGTCGTCCACACGCGTTCGGTCGGCGGCAAGGGCAGGCGGAAACCGCCCGGTATGCGAATCCGCTCGTTAAAGCGCTCGAAGCCTGAGAATACGGCTTCGATGCCATCGCGGATGCGGTCGTAGTCGGCAATCATGTCGAGCCAGCGCACTTTGCTATGCAAGAGCGTCGCCTGCGCAATGCCCGCGATGATCGCAGGCTCCGAGCGCAACGAAGGCGACGCGGGCGGCAGCTTGCCGCGCGAGGCATGCACCATCGACATCGAATCCTCGACGGTCACGGCTTGCGCGCCGCTCGCCTGCTCGTCCATCTCCGTGCGCCCGAGACAAGGGAAGATGAACGATTCCTTGCCCGTGAGAAGGTGATTGCGATTGAGCTTGGTGTTGATGTGCACGGCAAGATCGAGCTTGCGCATGGCGGCGAAGCATTTGGTCGAGTCGGGCAGGGCGACCGAGAAATTGCCGCCCAGACAAAACAGCGCCTTAGATTTGCCATCGAGAATGGCCTGAATGGCGCGCACGGCGTCGTGCCCATGCGCCTTGGGCGGCACGAAGCCGTAAGTCGCTTCCATGCGCGTGAGCATGTCGGCGGGCGGCTTTTCCGTGATGCCGACCGTGCGATTGCCCTGCACGTTCGAATGTCCGCGCAACGGACAGATGCCCGCGCCCGGCTTGCCGAAGTTGCCGCGCATGAACAGCAGATTGGCGATCTGATGCACGTTGGCCGTGCCCTTGCTGTGCTGCGTAATTCCCATGCCATACGTGACGATGGTCGCGTTCGACTTCACGTAGGCGCGCGCGACGAGTTCGAGTTCGTCGCGCGTGAGGCCGCTGGCTTTCTCGATATCGGCCCATTCGGTGGCGTGCAGATCGGCGACGAAGGCTTCGTAGCCGTTCGTGTGGCCTCGGATGAACTCATGGTCGATGACGGTGCCATCGGCATCGACGGCGTCGTCGAGCGCGATGATCGCCTTCTGAATGCCCTTGAGCGCCGCCGCATCTCCGCCCACTTTCACCTGATAGTACGAAGAGGCGATGTCCGTCGAACGCATGGTGGCCATTTCGACGGCGTCTTGGGGATCGGCGAAACGTTCCAGCGCGCGCTCGCGCAACGGATTGAACACGATGATGGGCACGCCGCGCCGCGCCATTTCCCACAGCGTACCCATCATGCGAGGATGGTTCGTGCCGGGATTGTGTCCCATCGCGATGAGCAGTTCGCAATGATCGAAGTCTTCGAGCGAGACCGTTCCCTTGCCGATGCCGATCGATTGCGGCAAGCCGACGCTCGTCGCTTCGTGGCACATGTTCGAGCAGTCGGGGAAGTTGTTGCTGCCGTATTCGCGTGCGAAAAGCTGGTACAGGAAGGCGGCTTCGTTCGATGCGCGCCCCGACGTGTAGAACTCGGCTTCATCCGGCGAGGCGAGCGAACGCATGACTTCGCCGATGCGCTTGAACGCGGCGTCCCATTCGATGGCCTCGTATTTGTCCGTGGTCTTGTTGTAGGCCATCGGATGCGTCAGGCGGCCTTCGTTTTCGAGGTCGTAGTCGGACCATTCGAGCAAAGACGTGACGGTGTGTCTGGCGAAGAATTCAGGCGGGACGCGCTTCTTGGTGGCTTCCCAAGTCACGGCCTTGGCGCCGTTCTCGCAGAACTGGAATGTCGAGCGATGCTCTTTATCCGGCCACGCGCAGCCGGGGCAGTCGAAGCCGTCGGGCTGATTGGTGCGCAAGAGCGTGAGCGGCGCCTTGAAGGCGTCCATTTGCTGCCGCACGGCGCGCGCGGTGGCGTTGAGCGCCCCCCAGCCGCCTGCCGGGCTGTCGTAGAGCTCGATGCCTTGCACTTTCCGATGATCTGCCATGACGACTCCCGGACGTTGATAGCGTTGCTGCCATGACGTGAGCGTCGCATCTGAAGCGGGGGAGGTCGTGCAGGATCGAACGGTTTTAGCGGATAGGCACGGCGACGTTATCGCCAGCGCGGGTCGTCCAGCACCAGGCGTACTTCGCGTGCAAGATCGGCCTGACGATAAGGCTTGTGGATGACCTTGAAGCGCACGCCATTTGCATCGGCGATATCCTCGATGGTTTCGGCGTAGCCCGTCGCCACCAGTACACGCAGTTCGGGCTTCAGACGCTTGGCTTCGCGCGCGAGTCCCGCGCCGGTCAAGGCACCCGGCATCACGAAGTCCGTGAAGAGCAAATCGAATGCTTCGTCGGATGCGAGAATGGCCAGCGCGTCCGCTGCGTTGAGCGCGAGCTTCGTCGAATAGCCCATTTCGTCGAGCATGGCTTGCGCGACTTCGCCCACGTCGCGCCGGTCATCCACGATCAGTACTTTCTCGGTTCCTCTTTGGCTGATCACGTGCGAGGTGTCTTGCGACGCCTCCTCGGCCACATCCACCGAGGGGAAATAGAACGTGAGCGTCGAGCCGACGCCGTAGTCGGACGATATGGTGAGCGCGCCGCCTGTCTGACGCGCGAACGAAGCCACCATGCTCAAGCCAAGCCCCGTGCCCTTGCCACGGCCCTTGGTGGTAAAGAACGGCGTCAGCACCTTGCCGGCGACTTCCGGCGTCATGCCCGTGCCGTTGTCGGTGATGGATAGCGTGACGTAGCGTCCTTCGGGTAGATCGACGAGGCCTGTTGAATTGGCCTTCGTCAGTTCGAAGTTATCCGTGCGCAGGAGCACTTGCGCGTCGGTTTGGCCGCTCAATGCGTCGCGCGCATTCAGGATGATATTGAGCATGGCCATTTCGAGTTGCCCGACGTCCAGTTGGCAATTGCGCAAGTCACTGGCAAATTCCGTGCGGATTGAAATGGTGTCGCCGAGCGTGTGACGCGCGAGTTCCAGCAAGTCGTCGCAGATGCCGTTCAGGTTCACCGTGCGCCCGACCAGCACCTGCTTGCGCGCGAACAACAGCATTTGCTGCGTGAGCGACGACGCCGTTTTGACCGCGCCGCGAATCTTGGCGATGTTCTTCAGGATGGTTTCGTCGCGTGCATCGGTCTTGACGCTGAGGTCGAGCAGATCGACATAACCGACCATGACTTGCAGCAGGTTATTGAAATCGTGCGCCACGCCGCCGGCCAGTTGACCGAGCGCTTCCATTTTCCGCGCCTGATGCAGACCTTCTTCGGCTTCGTGCCTGCGGCTCACATCGACCTGGGACGCGAAGAAGTACACGAGTTCGTTCTCTTCGGTGAAGATGGGCGCAATGAAAAGCTCGTTCCAGAATGTCGTCTTGTCCTTTCGATAATTCAGGATTTCGGCGGCAAACTCTCTGCCTTCTTTCAGCGCGACGCGGAGATCGGCAAGCGCCGTCAGGTCGGTGTCCGGACCTTGCAGAAACCTGCAATTGCGGCCGTAGATCTCGGCGTCGGTGTAACCCGTGAGCTTGCGAAAGGCATCGTTGGCAAAAATGATCGGGTAGTCGGGAAGGCGCGCGTCCGCCACCAGCATCGGCGTGCGCGTGGTGGTGGCGGCCGCGAAGAACAGATCGTCCCGGCGCGGGTCGAGTCCCCGGTTTTGTTCGACGAAAGGTCGTGGGCCATGTATGGGTGAGTGCATGATCGCTGCTCGCAGAACGTTTCCGCAGACACGCAGTTTGCGCGCTCTGCGCCGGCTGCGAGGGATTATTTGCACGAGCTGGCTGAGCACCGGGGGCGAATGATGGTTCGATACGCCATCGAAGCCTCACCGCCACGAAGACAAAGCTGCCGCCAAGCGGTTTGCGCTCGGTTTTCGGCTTGGTCCGTGCTTTACGCTTGGCAACGCTCAAGCGCCGCGCAATTCGCGACATCGAGCGCCCGCGTTCAATGAGCGCCTCTCGTGCTCTACCACGTCGTATTTTAGGTAGCCGGCTTGTCTGCCTGATCCTTGTCCTCCGGGCTGTCCGTGACATCCAGATCGTCGAGCACCGAGTCGATCTTCTCACTGTCGCCGTTATCCAGTTTTTCCTGGACTTCGTCGTCAGTCAGCGAATCGGTTTTATCGGCGGGGTGCTGCTCTGCATTGCCCGAAGGCATGGGTTTGTAGTTCATGTCGTCCCTTGATTCCAGTTGAAGGTCTGTTGCAAGCGCAATGGCAAGGCGCCCGAGGTATTCGGCAAAAGCCAAAAAGCACCCGCGACGGGCCTGCCACGGGCGGCGCGCAATGGCGGGTCTGTCGACTCTCTGCCCGGCGAAATCACCGCGTCAGGAGACATCCCCTGACCACGACCCTCGGTGATCCTTAACAATCAGCATGAATCGTTCCGAATGTCAAAAAAGGCGGTCTTGATGGGGAACGCGTTGGACTTGCGGTAGGGCTTGCGTGGCTTGCAGGCCAAGCGGTAGACGAGCGAGGGAGGTTCGTTCGATTGCCAGCGCGGACTGCGACAGCACCCGTGGAGACGCGCACAGGAAGTGTCGGTAGACGGAGGATGGTTTGCCTGGGAAGGCGTTTGGAACTGGCAAACGACTCAGGTGTCGAGTCATGCGCCCCGCGACTTGCACGCAGAAGCAAAGCGAAAGTGAAATAATCCTACCGACCCAGCGTCACATGCACCAGACACGGCAGATACTTTTCGCTGCCCGGATGCATGCGGATCAAGTTGTCCGCGAGCCTCGGCCAGCCACGCGGCGCGCGGTATTCGAGCAAGCTCACCGATTCGATGCCCGGTGACCACGCGCGCAGACAAGCTTCGATGTCGTTGGTATCGATGCCCCACGGCATTGGCGGTAAGCGATAGTACGGCGTTTTCATCACACCCCACATGGTCAGCGACGAAAACCATTGCGGTATGACATCGAAGATCATCTGGGCTTTGGGAAAGCGCGCGGCGATATCGTTGAACAGGCGCTGCACCGCCGCCGGGTCGAGGTACATCAGCAAGCCTTGAGCGACGACCAGCACATCGCCGTCCGAATCGATCTCTTTTGCCCACAGCGGATCGAGCGCGCTCGCCGCAATGTGACGAAAGCGCTTAGATGGCTGCAAAAAATTCTCCCGAAACGCGATGGCAGCGGGAAGGTCGACGGTGAGCCACTTCATGCGGCCGTTATCGACACGGTGTGCCTGAGTTTCAAGGCCTTCGCCCAGCGAAGCGACTACGCCATTCGGATGATCTTCGAGCCAGCGCAAGACCAGATGATCGATTTCGGCGGCGCGTGCCGCGAACGAGCCGTCCGGGACACCGAAGCGTCCCGCGAAGTCATAATCGATCGCAGCGCAGATTCTGGAACTCTCGGGATCGGACAAGACGGGGTTCGGCCGTCTGGCCTCGCACGCGCGGTCATACAACGTCCACAGCATCGTTTCCGATACGCCCTGAAGGTTCACCACGATATCTGCCTTCGCTTCGCCGTTTTTCGACTGGCGCGCGGCGGCACGTCGGCGCCGTAGCGGGACAGTCGCGGTGCTCACAAGGCACCTAGCCGTTTGGCATTGGCTGTCGCGCGGTCGTGAATGGGAGCAAGCGTTTCCTGGATCACGTGCGTGGCCGAATTGGCCAGACGCAGCGGATTGATCGGCGCATTATTGACGACGCCAAGCAAAACGGCCTGCCGCTCCAGCCATTGTGACGCAGTCTGGCTGGATGCCAGCGCGATAGTCGCGGAAGAGGCTTCCCAGATGAGCCGCGTCGTGTCGGCGGCGAGGGTGATGGCAAGGGTGAGACAGCCGGAGCCGAGCGCTTGCAACGCTTCCGTCGCGGCTTCTTTCTTTTCGGTGCTCATCAGGCTGAATTCGGTTTGATCGCGCTCGCTCGGCAGCGGTCCCGCCATCGCCATGCGGACCGTGCGATGTCCCACCACCTGCGAGGTCGCGCGGAACATCTCGCTTGCGTCGGAGAGCGTTTCGAACCAGCTGGTCGAGAGGTCGCGAAGGGGGAAAGCGGACGTAGATGCGGCCATGTAGGCGCTCCTTTGATAGTGGAAACTAGGCGGATGGCCTACTGACGATTGTCGATTGTCGACTGCAACTTGACGATGCGAGCGCGGCTAGTGGAACCGCGAGCAATGCACAGGCCCATGATAGGCCGATAAATGTTGCGACGCAACATAAAAGCACATGTCGCTGCTATTAGTCGAGCAATGCGTTGCCTACATGAAAAGAACGGTCATTCATAAGCGACGATCAGCTAGTTTTCAACGCAGTTCGCTGCGTGCGTTCCTGCGCAGCACATCGGCGGGTACGCCAAAGGTCCGCAAGAACGCGCGACGCATGCGTTCGCGGTCGGCGAAGCCGGTTTCATCGGCGACCACGTTGATCGTGTGACGCCCTTGCTCGATCATGAATCTCGCGGCTTCCAGCCGAATCTGTTCAACGGCCTTGGCCGGCGACTGACCCGTTTCGGCCATGAACGCTCGGCTGAATTGCCTCGGGCTAAGGTTCGCCACCGCCGCGAGTTCCTCGACCGTGAGTGGATTGCGCAGATTGCGGCGAATGTGCGCGACGACCAACTCGATACGATCGGACCTAGGCGTCATCTCGAGCAACGCGGAATGCTGCTTCTGCCCGCCGAGCCGACGCTGATGCATCACGAGAAGCCGGGCGACGAGCTTCGCGGCATCCGGGCCGAGGTCATTGTCGATCAGCGCCAGAATGAGATCGATGCCGGCGGTCATGCCGGCCGAGGTCCAGACCGGGCCATCGTTGATGAAGATCCGGTCCTCGTCCGTCGTCACGTCCGGAAAACGCGCCCTGAATTCGGGTGCATGCGCCCAGTGCATGGTCGCGCGCCGTCCGTCCAACAGTCCCGCTTCGGCGAGCACGAAAGCGCCGCTGCAAATGGAAGCAATCCGTCTCGATGCCTTGGCCGCCGCTTGCACGAACGCGATCAGATTCGCATCGAATGAAGGCATTTTGAGTTCGGTGATCGACCCGACGATGACAGTGTCGAAAGCCGGGTCGTCGAAAGCCTCCGTCGAAAGCGTCATGCCACCCGACGACTCGATCAAGCCACCGTGTTCGGACAACAGACGAATGTCGTAGTACGGGCCGGTCGGCGGAAGGTTCGCCAGTTCGAACGCCGTCAAGGCCGCAAGACTCATCATCTGAAACCTTTGCGGCACGATGAAACCGATCCGATGCATGGTTAGTCCCGCCGTGTGATGTCCTGAATGGTGGCAACTACGACATGGATCGTAACGGCGCGGAACGTTAAGGTACAAGCAATTTCCGCATCCGCTCGCATCGAGTGAGACGACGAACATTGCGTCGCAAATCGCCCGGGCCGCAGCCGAGCAGATAGTGGCGGTCCTTTAAAGCCGCGAAGGCTTGGTCTAAAAGTATGTCTCGAGCGGGCGCCGCGCACCGAATACAACCATCGGGCTATTTGCCCTGATCGCCAGGAGAAAGGACATGGACTTCAACCATCTCATCGCGGAACGTAACGCGCACTTCGTTCAAACGCGGTTCGAGCCTGAACTGAAGATGCTGCCGTCGCTGGGGACGATTGTCGTTGGCTGTGTGGATCCGCGTGTCGATCCTGCCGCCGTGCTTGGGCTGGAACAAGGCGAAGCGGCGGTAATCCGCAACGTGGGCGGGCGTCTCAATCGATCATTGCTCGAAACGCTGGCCGTGCTGAGCGTCGTGGCGCGTGCGGCCGGACGCCCGAATGGCGGGCGCAACCTCGTGCTGCTTCAGCATACGGATTGCGGAATCATCGGATGCCATCGGCATGCGCCTGCGCTGCTTGCGCAGTATCTCGACGTCGAGCCTTCCGCGCTCGATGCCCTTGCCATTACCGAGCCCTACCAGGCAGTCGCGCTGGACGTCGCGGCGCTCAAGGCCAATACGACGTTGCCGGATGATCTAGTGGTGTCGGGTTTGGTCTATGACGTAAAGACCGGTCGTGTCGAAACGGTTGTTCCGCCGGCGCCGTTGCGTGAAGCGGCTGCCTGATTGACCGGTGCCGCGAGCGCCCTGGCATGCTGCCTTGCCGGACAACTTCCGGGCAAGGCAGCATGTCTTTAAGCGATTTTGGTAACGGCTTACTTTCCGATTCCAAGCAAATCGATCTCGAACGTGAGATCGCTGTTCGGCGGAATCGAGCCTATACCGCGTTCGCCGTAAGCGGTCGCTGCCGGGCACGTCAGCTTGGCCTTGCCGCCGACTTTCATCTTCTGCACGCCTTGCGTCCAGCAGGGAATCACGCGACCGAGCGGGAAGCTGGCCGGGCCGCCGTGCTTGTCCGACGCGTCGAATTCGGTACCGTTCGCGAGCGTGCCGCGATAGTTCACGCGCACGACGTCGTCGGCGGTAGGTTGCGGTCCCGTTCCTTGCTTGATGTGTTCGACGACGACACCCGACGGCAACTTGTCGACCGGGTTTGCAGCGAATGCAGTCGATGCAAGAGTCGAAGCAGCAAGCAAAGCAATGACGAATTTCATGCGAGATCCTCGTTTGTCAAAACCTGATTATATCGGGCGCGTTCCCTCGTCCCGAGTCGGCACGCGGCGTTTCAGCTTGGCGGCATCGGCTGACATTCCACTTGATACCAACGATCCACCTGACGTTGCGCCGCTTGCAGATCGTCGGGGTAATACGGATCGAAAAACATGGACGGGTGATAGCCCGCCGTTTCCAGCGCCGCCAATTCGCTGCGATTACGCTCGGATGTGATCGGCGCATTGTTCTTGAGCGCGGTCAGATCGCGGCACTGTGCAGGGCTAAGATGCGTCGTGCCGTTCTGCATGCTGGTGGCGCAACCGGTGAGCAGGATGGCCGTCGCGCAAATCAGAGGCCGGAATCTCGGCAAGTGCTTCATGTCATGTCTCCAGTGAAGTCCAGTTCTCAAGCGCTGCGTGCCAGCCAACGTTACACCGTGCGGGCCATCATAGCGAATCCAGATTCGCCTTCAGCGCACGCGCTTTCGTGGCTATGGCCGCGCGTTCTTCATCGGGCATCCGGCTCAACTGCTTATAGATCATCGTAAGCCGATGATTACGCCCGAGCGTCGCCTCGTTGCGCGCGAGAAAGTCCCAGTAGAGCGCGTTGAAGGGACAAGCGTCTTCTCCGTTGCGGCCTTTTCTGTCGTATGCGCAGCCTTTACAGTAGTCGCTCATGCGGTCGATGTACGCGGCGCTCGAAACATAAGGTTTGCTCGCCATCAAGCCGCCGTCGGCAAACTGGCTCATGCCTAGCGTGTTGGGTAATTCGACCCATTCGAAGGCATCGATATAAACGCCGAGATACCACGCACAGACTTCGGGGACGGAGAGACCTGCGAGCAACGCAAAATTGCCGATGATCATCAGCCGTTGAATATGATGCGCGTGCGCCTCTTCGAGCGACTGGCCGACCGCATGCTTCAGGCAACGCATGCGAGTGTCGCCGGACCAGAACCACTGCGGCAGCGCGCGCTTGTGACGGAACACGTTCTTGCTTGCGTAGCGCGGCATCTGCGCCCAGTACACGCCGCGAATGTATTCGCGCCAGCCGATGATCTGCCGAATGAAGCCTTCCACCGAAGGCAATTCGGCACGGTGCGCGCGATACGCCTCTTCAGCCGCTTCGACCACTTCGCGCGGGTTGAGCATCTTCGTGTTGAGCGCGAACGAAAGCTGCGAGTGGAAGAGACGCGGCTCGTGCGTGCTCATTGCGTCCTGCCATGCGCCGAAGTTCGGCAAGGCTTCCTCGATGAAGCGCGCGAGATGCTGAAGCGCTTCTGCACGATCGAGCGGCCAGCGAATACGCGCGGCCTGCGGATTGCCGAAGCTGTTCACGCCTGCGGCGACGATATCGCGCCATAGCTTCGAATGGTCATGCACCGGCCGAGGGTCTTCGGGCGGCGGCGGCTCGCCATGCCATGCGCGGCGATTGTCGTGATCGTAATTCCACTGGCCGCCTGCTGGCCGATGCTCCGTTTCCATCAGCACGCCATGCTGGGTACGCATATGCCGATAGAACCGCTCCATCAGCCATTGTCCCTTGCCGTGGATGTCGAAGAACTGCTTCGTTTCGTGGCGCCCGGTGAAGAAGTGTTCGCTGTCGACCATTTGCGTGGCGATCGGCAGCGCCTTCGCATAAGCGTCGAGCTGATGATCGAGCCGCCATTCGTCGGGTGCCTGATACTCGAAGCGATCGATTGCCTGCGACGCAATCAACGCGTCCAGATTCGCGGGAACGGAGTGCTCGTTGGCCGTATCGTCGATCTTCAGATAGTGAACGCGATGTCCAGCCTCACGCAAACCGTCCGCGAAACGGCGCATCGCCGCGAAGATGGCGATGATCTTCTGCGCGTGATGCAGCACGTAATCCGTCTCCTGACGCACCTCCATCATGACGTAATGCACGGTGGCGTCGGGCTCGACGAACCAGCTATGCGCGGGGTTCAACTGATCGCCGAGAATCAGGCGCAAGGTAGTCATGGCGATGGCGTGGAGATTTTGGCGGCAATCTCCTCATGCCAGCAATCCAGACGCCCGGCGTGCATCGCAGCCCGGATTGCCGCTTTGGCAACGCGAAGACGCCTGCGTGTGGACGTTTTGTCGATGCTCTTTGCGCGAGAACGTCGGCTCGGTCAATGCCCCATCGCCTTGACGGCCAGATAGTGGAACGGGTAAGTAAGGAGCGCGGTACCCGCCACACCCACGCACCAGAGCAGCACGAACCAGAGAAAGCGGCGGAGTGCCGGGCTCGGTTTCATAAGCGTCATCCTCCGCGCGAGATTAGTGATAAGCCGAGCCGGGCTTCACTTTGCCCCGGAACACCCAGTAGCCCACCGTCGTATAAGCCAGAATGATCGGAATGATGATGACCGCACCCACGAGCGTGAACGCCTGACTCGTTTCCGGCGATGCCGCCTCCCATAAGGTCACGCTGCCGGGCAACGCATAAGGCCACACGCTCAAGAGCAGCCCGATATATCCCAGGAACACGAGCAGCAGCGCGATAGCGAGCGGACCGGCCTCTGACTCGCGCTCGATCGCGAAGTACATGGCGACCGCCGTCAGCACCACCGCGACCGGCACCAGATACAGCCAGAGATGAAACGACGAATGAAACCAGCGTTCGGCGATGCGCGCATCGGTGAGCGGCGTCCACACGGATATGACCGCGATGAACGCAAGCAGCACGGCCGTGAGCGGAAGGATGAGCGCGCGCATGCGTCGTTGCAGATCGCCATCCGTCTTGAGGACGAGATAACCCGCGCCCAGCAGCGCATAGGTGCATGTGAGACCAAGCCCTGTGAGAAACGGAAAAGGTGCGATCCAGAAGAACGGGTCGCCCGAGAATGCGTTCTGGCTCACGGGTATGCCGTGCAGATAGGCACCCAGAATCACGCCCTGAAAAAAGCTCGCGCCAGCCGAGCCGCAGATGAAGAACAGGTTCCAGATATTTTTCGTGCGCGTTGCCTTGGCGCGCACTTCGAAGCTCACGCCCCGAAAGATTAGACACACCAGCATGAAGATGATCGGCAGGTAAAGCCCCGACAGCGCGATCGAATACGCAAGCGGAAAGGCCGCGAACAACGCGGCGCCGCCGAGCACGAGCCAGGTTTCGTTGCCGTCCCATATCGGCGCGATGCTGTGCATCATCAGGTCGCGTTCGGCATCGTCGGGAAAGAACGGGAAGATCATGCCGACGCCGAGGTCGAAGCCATCGAGCGCCACGTAGATGAAGATGCCTGCGGCGATGATCGCCGCCCAAACGATTGTCAGATCCATGTCGTCACCTCACGTGATTTGGCGTGCCGCACGGTTAGCGCGAGACGGCGGAGAAGGGGCGGCGGCCCGTGGCTTCGGTGGGATCGCGCGTGGCGTCGGCAGGCAGCGGCGGCGTTCCTTGCGGTCCCTGGCCGATCATGCGGAAGATGTAGTAGAGCCCGATGCCGAAGACGAGGCAATACACCAGCACGAACAGCAGCAGGGAAAGCCCGGCGGAAGCCTGTGTGATGGGCGAGACTGCATCGGAGGTGCGCAACACGCCATAGACCACCCAGGGCTGGCGGCCCGCTTCCGTCGTGATCCATCCGGCGAGCAGCGAGATGAAACCAGTCGGGCCCATCAGGACGGCGGTCCACTGAAACCAGCGCGCTTCGAATAAGCGTCCGCCGCGTCTGAGCAGATTACCCGTCACGGCGACGAGAATCATCAGCATGCCGAGACCGGCCATCACGCGGAAGGTCCAGAAGATCAGCGACGAATTCGGCCGGTCCGCTTTGGGAAAGTCCTTGAGCCCGCGAATCTCGCCATCCCAGCTATGCGTGAGAATCAAGCTGCCGAGATGCGGGATCTGGATCGCATGACGCGTGACTTCCGCGTTCATATCGGGAAAGCCGATGAGATTGAGCGCCGTGCCGCCTTTCTCGGTTTGCCAAAGGCCTTCTATCGCCGCGATCTTCGCAGGCTGATAGCGCCGCGTGTTGAGACCGTGCTGGTCGCCCACGAGCGCCTGAACCGGCGCGAGCACGAGCAGCAGCCAGAGCGCCATCGACACCATGGTTCGCGTTTCCGCGTCGCGCCTGCCGCGCAGCAGATGCCATGCGCCCGTTGCCAGAACCACGAGCGCGGCGACGATGAACGCCGCAAGCGTCATATGCGCGAGCCGATACGGGAACGACGGGTTGAACACGATGGCGAACCAGTCGACCGGAACCACGTGTCCGTTCTCGATCCTGAAGCCTTGCGGCGTCTGCATCCAGCTATTGGACGAGAGAATCCAGAACGTGGAGATCAGCGTGCCGATCGCCACCATGATCGTCGCGCCGAAATGCGCTTTCGGGCCGACCTTCTCCCAGCCGAACAGCATGATGCCGAGAAAGCCCGCTTCGAGAAAGAAGGCGGTCATGACTTCATAGGTGAGCAAGGGACCGGTGATGGGTCCGGCAAAGCGTGCGAAGCCCGACCAGTTGGTGCCGAACTCATAGGCCATGACCACGCCCGACACCACGCCCATGCCGAAGCCCACGGCGAAGATGCGCGACCAGTAGAGACAAAGCACCTTGTAATGCGGCTTGCCGGTCTTGAGATAGCAGCCTTCGAGCACGGCGATGAAACTCGCAAGCCCGATGCTCAATGCCGGAAAGATGATGTGAAACGAGACCGTGAAGGCGAACTGAAGGCGCGAAAGGTCGAGAGCGTCGAGATTCATCGGAGCATCCACCAAGGCTGCGCGCTAGCCCGGCGGACCTTGGCGCGGTTCATCGAACCGTGATCCGCGCATGGCGAATCACGGGCCACGTCATCGGGCCGGGGCGTTCGCTTCTTGGAAACGCCTGACGGGCCGGTGTCAATCTGACGACATCATGGCTTCTGCAAACACCTTCGGCATTTATACGTATGTATAGCGAAAGGGCGACATGCCGCTGGCGCGCGGGCGGGAAGACAAATAGCGTGCGAATCTGAAATGCGCGGGTTCGTCGGAGCAAGACGGCGCGCCAGCTTCATGGATGCCGCTTATAGATGCATCCACGCTTTGCATATTCTTCCGACGGTAATAAGCGCATGACGATACGGCCTTTCTCCAAGCGCGATCAAATGACTAGACTTGAAGGTTTTCACGCGTCCAGCCAAGTCGATTATGCCTCGCCAGATCCGGTTCAATGCCTTCATGATGAATTGCGTGGGGCATCTCGCGCCCGGTCAGTGGACAGCGCCTGCAGACGATTCAATCGGCTATCTCGACACCCGCTATTGGGTCGAGCTTGCAAAGGTGCTGGAAGAGGGCTTTTTCGACGGCCTCTTTCTCGGCGATGTCACCGGCATCTACGATGTCTACGGCGACAGTCCCGCCGCCGCGTTGCGCACCGCCGCCCAGGTGCCGATGAACGACCCCGTGCCGCTGATTCCCTTGATGGCGCACGCGACCAAGCACCTGGGCTTCGGCGTGACGGTATCGGTGGCTTATGAAGCGCCGTATCTGCTGGCGCGGCGCTTCACCACGCTCGATCAGTTGAGCCGGGGACGCGTCGCATGGAACGTGGTGACGTCGTATCTGCAAAGCGGCGCGTTGAGTCTCGGGCAGACGGAACTGCGCGCCCATGACGAACGCTACGATCGCGCCGATGAGTTTCTCGAAGTCTGCTACAAACTTTGGGAAGGAAGCTGGCAAGAAGGCGCATTGCTGCGCGATGCCGAACGCGGCATCTACGCCGACCCCGCGCGCGTGCGCAAGATCACACACAAGGGCCGCTACTTCGAAAGCGAGGGTATTTTCCAGTGCGAGCCTTCGCCGCAGCGCACGCCGCTTCTGTTCCAGGCGGGCGGATCGACGCGCGGCACGGCATTCGCGGCCAAGCATGCGGAATGCATCTTTCTCGGCGCGCCCACGCGCAATGGCTTGCGCAAGTCGGCGCAGTCCATCCGCACCGCGCTCACGGAAGCGGGCCGCGCACCGGACAGCGCATTGCTGTTCGCCATGCTGACCGTGATCGTCGATGAAACCGCCGAACGCGCGCAGGCACGCTATGCCGCGTATCAGGCGCGCGCGAGTTACGAAGGTGCCCTGGCGTTGTTATCCGGCTGGACGGGCATCGATCTTTCGCGCTATAAGCCCGACGATACCCTCGCTTACGTCGATACCGATGCCGGCCAGTCCGCACTTGCATCGTTCAGCAAGCTGGACCCGGAACGCGTGTGGACCGTGCGCGATGCGGTGGAATTCGTGACGATCGGCGGACGCGGCGCGGTCGTGGTCGGCGATGCGGCTCAGGTTGCCGACGAATTGCAGGCGCTCGTGGAAGAAACGGATATCGACGGCTTCAATCTCGCGTGGGTAGAGTCGCCGCGCACGTTCCACGATATCGTCCAATATCTCGTGCCCGAGCTGCAAAGGCGCGGTGCATACAAGACCGAATATGCAGAAGGCACCCTGCGCGAGAAGCTGTTTGGCAACGGCGCCTATCTGCAAGCGCCGCACGTCGGCGCGAGCTATCGATAAATGCCGCTAGTCCCTTAGCGCCCCAGCGAATATGAATCCACGAAATCGTTCGTGGCGCGGCACCCGGTTCGCATCGGACAATCGAAGGTCCGACTTTTCCCGGAGTGTCACCCATGAGCGGCGAAGCCCCGCGCCAGTTGCATCTGAACATCAATGCGCTTCATTCCGGCTTCGTGCCTTCCGCATGGCGTCTGGCCGACGCCGATCCGCGCGCCTTCGTCGATATCGATCATTACGTGCGTCTCGCGCAGATCGCGGAGCGTGGCTGTCTCGACGCGATCTTCCTCGCCGATAGCGCCGCGATCACCGACCAACTCGACATGCGCCCGATCACGGCGCTCGAACCCACGCTGCTGCTCGCGAGCGTCGCGGCCGCGACGAAGCATATCGGGCTGATCGCGACGGCATCCACGAGTTACAACGAGCCGTTCAACCTTGCGCGGCGCTTCGCCACGCTCGATCTGATCAGCGGCGGCCGCGCGGGCTGGAACATGGTAACGACGGCCGATCTGCCTTCGGCACGCAACTTCGGGCTGGAAGCCGTCCCGGATCACGCCGAACGCTATGCGCGTGCGGAAGAGTTCGCCACGCTCGTGAAGACGTTGTGGAATAGCTGGGAGGACGACACGCTCGTTGCCGACAAAGCGACCGGCCAGTTCGTCGATCTCGGCAAGCTGCATCCCGCCGCGCATCGCGGACGCTTCTTCGCGGTGCAAGGCGCGCTCAATCTGCCGCGCTCGAAGCAAGGGCATCCGGTGCTCGTGCAGGCGGGCGCATCCGGCGACGGGCGTGATCTCGCGGCGCGTCATGCGGAAGCGGTGTTCTCGGCGTCGCAATCATTCGACGAATCGAAGGCGTATCGCGAGGATCTGAACGCGCGTGCGGCGTGTTACGGACGCGGGCCGCATGCGGTGAAAGTGCTCGCGGGTCTCACGACGATCATCGGCGCGACGCAGGCCGAAGCCATCCGCCGTCGCGATGAACTCGTCGATCTCATTCCATGGCGCTACAGCCTGAACCGGATTGCCGGCACGCTCGGCATTCCCGCCGATTCGCTCTCGCTCGACGAGCATCTTCCCGAGAATCTTACGCTGCCCAACAACGGCAACGGTAATCACACGTTCTTTCACGCGACCATCGCGCAGGCGCGCGCGCATGGCTATACGGTGCGCGAACTCATCCGCGCGCTGGCGGGCGGCGGCGGGCATCGCGTGATCGTCGGCACGCCCGAACAGGTTGCCGAGGACATCGCGCACTGGTTCGAAAACGGCGCCGCCGATGGCTTCAACCTCATGCCCGACGCGTTGCCGGGCGGGCTCGAAGCCTTCGTCGATGGCGTCGTGCCAATTCTGCAAAAGCGCGGAATCTTCCGGCGCGCTTACGAAGGGACTACCTTGCGCGGGCATCTCGGGCTCGATGTGCCGGCGGGGTATCGAGTGGAAGAGGCGGTTTAGGCGATTCGAGAAGCGCTCAAACGATCAACGCCCGGTCATGCCGGGCGTCGTCGCTTACATCACACGCGCGTTACTTCTGCGGCGCGCCGTCCCATGCCGGCAAGGTCGCACCGTGATACACCTTCAGGATCGTCGCGGCGACGTTGGCCTGCTGATAACTCGTCTGCAGCGTCTTGACCCACGGCGCCTGTGCATCTTTCGCGTTCACCGCCAGAAAGTTGCGATACGGATTGCCCGGCACTTTCTCCTGCGCAATGCGTTCCTGCGGAATCTGGATGCCCGCTTTGATGGCCCAGTCAGTGTTCACCACGGCAGCGTCCACGTCGCCGATCGCGCGGCCAACGATGCCCGCATCGAGTTCCTTGATCTGGACATGCTTCGGATTGTCGGCAATGTCACGCGCCGTCGGCAGCAACCCGACGTTGTCGCGCAGCTTGATGACGCCGTTCGCCTGCAGCAGCAAGAGCGCACGGCCTTCATTGCTCGGATCATTCGGCACGGCGATGGTTGCGTTCTGCGGCAGCGCGGCGACCGACTTCACCTTGCGCGAATAGAGGCCGATAGGCTGCACGTAAGTAAAGCCGACCGGCACGATGTCGTAATGGCGCGCCTGAATCTGCGCATCGAGATAAGGCTTGTGCTGGAACGAGTTGGCGTCGAGATCGTGTTGCGCGAGCGCTTCGTTCGGCTGGGTGTAATCCGCGAAAGTGGTGACCTTCACCGTCAGGCCCTGTTTGGCTGCGTTGGCCGCTACCGTGCGCCAGACATCCTCGTCCTCGCCCGACATGATGCCCACGCGCACCGTCTGATTCGCCGCGAACAACGGTGCGGCGCTCATCACGCCGCATGCAAGCAGCAGGGAAAACAGCGCGGTTTTTATCGGCGACTTTATTTTCATGGGGCAAAAGCTGATAAGTTGGGAGAGACGTGATGCTAGAGGCGGCAGCGCCTCGCGACAAATAATATCGAGCGCTATCGATATAGCGCCTTTTCGTTTGCCGTCACGGGCGGTTTGAGCGCTATATAAGGCATGCAGGCGGTGTATTGCTTTGCAGAAAACCTTGTTTGTGAAAGCGTTGCGGGCGGCCTAGATTTGATTCATTCACCATTTGAAGGGGATGAGCCATGCCGCAGTTCCTGTCGCACTATCTCCAAGCCATCTACGCGCCCGCCGGACGCATGCGTGAGCGCTGGCAATTGCGGTCGCTGGAACGTGCGCGCGCCGCATGCGGCTGCAATGCCACGAGCGTAATCGAGCTGCCCGACGACGAAAGCACGCGCGCCGACCGGCTCGAACACATCGCGCTCTATGCGCGCGCGGGCTACTTCAACATGGGCTATACGGTCGATCTATTTCAGTCGCCCGCCGATCTTCCGCCGCACTGAATCCGCATCCGCATCGACGCGCCACGATTCCGGCGCGTCGGTTCATCGTCGATCCAAGCAACGTTTGCATGCCTGAAGTAACGTAAGCGCTGACCTGGACTCGAACCGATTTTCACATGACCCTTTCCCGACAACTGCATCTCGGCGCATTCATGCGGCCGGTGAGCCTGCATACCGGCGCGTGGCGTTTTCCCGGCGCGTATGCGGATGCCAACTTCAATTTCCGCCATCTCAAGCAGTTCGTGCAGAAGCTTGAGAGCGCCTGTTTCGACGCATTCTTCATGGCCGACCACCTCGCCGTGCTCAACATGCCCGTGGACGCGCTCAAACGCAGCCACACCGCGACATCCTTCGAGCCGTTCACGCTGCTTTCCGCGCTGGCTTCGGTGACGGAGAAGATCGGGCTGGTCGCGACGGCATCGACGACATTCGACGAGCCGTATCACATCGCGCGGCGCTTTGCCTCGCTCGATCACTTGAGCGACGGACGCGCCGGATGGAACCTCGTGACCACGTCGAACCCGGATGCCGCATTGAACTTCGGCCGCGAGGATCACATGGAGCACGACGAGCGCTATCGCCGCGCGCGCGAGTTCTACGATGTCGTCACGGGCCTGTGGGACAGCTGGGCCGACGACGCGTTCGTGCGCGACACCGAGAGCGGCCTCTTCTTCGATCCCGCCAAACTTCACGTGCTCGGTCACAAGGGCGAATATCTATCGGTGCGCGGCCCGTTGAATATCGCGCGGCCGGTGCAGGGTTGGCCGATCGTCGTGCAGGCCGGATCATCGGAAGCGGGCAAGCAACTCGCGGCCGAAACCGCCGACGCGGTCTTCACCTCGCAACCGAATCTGGCCGCGGGCAAGCGTTTTTTTGCGGATGTAAAGAGCCGGCTCGATGCACTCGGCCGCCCGCGCGAGCATCTGAAGATTCTTCCCGGCGCGTTCGTCGTGGTAGGCGACTCGCGCGAGGAAGCACGCGAGAAGCGCGCATTGCTCGATACCTTCGTGCATTACGAAAGCGGTATCGCTTCGCTTTCCATCGCGCTCGGCCACGATGTCTCCTCGTTCGATCCCGATGGTCCCTTGCCCGAGATTCCCGAGACCAATGCGAGCAAGAGCGCGCGCGAACGCGTGGTCGAAATGGCTCGCACGGAAGGGCTGACCATCCGGCAACTGGCGCAACGCGCGGGCGGCTTTTCGGGCTTGCAGATGATCGGCACGGCAAACGATATCGCCGATGAAATGGAGCAGTGGCTCGCCGAGGAAGGCAGCGACGGCTTCAATGTGATGTTCCCGTATCTGCCCGCGGGTCTCGACGATTTCGTCGACAAGGTGGTGCCGGAATTGCAGCGGCGTGGCATTTTCCGGCGCGCGTATGAGGGCAACACGTTGCGCGAGCACTTCGGTTTGCCAAGACCCGGCAATCGCTTTTTCCCCGCGAATAACGCATAAGCTTATTCGCACACACGCATCCACCGCCTTATATGCGCCGTGCGCTTAGCCGCGTCACGGCGTATTCATTTGCAAATGACATTTGCTTGGTTCCGCTTTTGGCGCGCGTCTCGCATAGTAGGGATTGATGGCTATAGACGTCTTTTCTGAAGACGTTCTGGCGCCTGTCTGCCTCTGCTTTACGACCCTATCCCAAGGAACTCCGCATGTCCGATCGTTCTCTCTCGCTGTCGCGCCGGCGTGCGCTCGCGCAACTGGCCGCCGTCAGCGCAGGCGCCTTCGCGTCGAGCCGCCTCTTTGCCGCCGATGCAAGCAAGACCTTGCGCATCGGCTATCAGAAGTACGGCAACTTCGTGGTGTTGAAGGCACGCGGCACGCTCGACAAGCGGCTTGCGGCGCAAGGCGTCACCGTGCAATGGCTCGAATTTCCCGCTGGTCCGCAATTGCTCGAAGGGCTCAACGCGGGCGCGGTGGATATCGGCACCGTCGGTGAAACGCCGCCGATCTTCGCGCAAGCCGCGGGCGTCGATTTCGTCTATGTCGGCAACGAGCCATCCGCGCCGCGCGCAGAAGCCATCGTCGTGCCGAAGGATTCGCCCATTCGAACGGTGGCCGAGTTGCGCGGCAAGAAAGTCGTGCTGAACAAAGGCTCCAACGTTCACTATCTGCTCGTGGAAGCGCTCAAGAAAGCGGGTTTGGCCTACACGGATATCCAGCCCATCTATCTCGCCCCCGCCGATGCGCGCGCCGCCTTCGTGCAAGGCAGCGTTGATGCATGGGCAATCTGGGACCCGTATCTCGCCGCCGCCGAGAAGCAGGCGAACGCACGTCAAATCACCGATGGCACGAACCTCGTGCGCAACATCCAGTACTACCTCGCCACGCGCAAGTTCGCGACCGCGCAACCGCAACTCGTGCGTGCCGTGCTCGAAGAACTGGATCTGGTCGATCGCTGGGCGCGCGACAACATCCCTGCCGTCGCCACGCAACTCGCGCCCCTCGTCGGTCTCGATGCGGGCATTCTCGAAGTCGCGCTGAAACGGACGGCTTACGGCGTGCAGAGCGTCGCGCCTGCAACGCTCGAATATCAGCAGCAGATCGCCGACGTTTTCAGCAACCTCAAGCTCATTCCGAAGAAGCTCGACGTCACCGAAGCGCGCTGGAACGTCGCGTAATTCTCAGTAAATTCGGGTTAGCAGTTTCGCGCACATTCTTAGCGCGAATCGATGGTTGGGCAAGCGTCGCCGCGTCGCTAGACTGACCCGAGCGCCGGGCTGTTTCGCAAAGCCGCATGCCCGTCTTCACGACACAACGAATTCGAAAGGCAGACCTCCCGATGAATGTTTTCTGGTTCATTCCAACTCATGGCGACAGTCGTTATCTCGGCACGTCGCAAGGCGCGCGTGCCGCTAATTACGACTACTTCCGCCAGATCGCGGTCGCCGCCGACACGCTCGGCTACGAAGGCGTGCTCTTGCCGACGGGCCGTTCTTGCGAGGACGCCTGGGTCGTGGCTTCGAGCCTGATTCCCGCCACCAAGCGCCTCAAGTTTCTCGTCGCGATCCGGCCGGGCTTGAGTACGCCGGGGCTCTCGGCGCGCATGGCATCGACGTTCGACCGGCTTTCCAACGGGCGCTTGCTCATCAACGTGGTGACGGGCGGCGACCCGACCGAACTCGCGGGCGATGGCGTCTTCGAAAGCCACGACACGCGCTACGAGATCACCGACGAGTTCCTGAGCATCTGGCGCGGTCTGCTCGAAAAGTCTCACGACAGCGGCAGTATCGATTTCGACGGCAAGCATCTGCGTTCGCAAGGCGGCAAGGTGCTGTATCCGCCGGTGCAGAAGGCGCATCCGCCGCTATGGTTCGGCGGGTCGTCGCCGGCTGCGCACGAGATCGCAGCCAAGCATATCGACACTTATCTCACGTGGGGCGAGCCGCCCGCCGAGGTCGAGAAGAAGCTTGCGGACATCCGCAAGCGCGCTGCCGCCGAAGGCCGCAGCATCAAGTTCGGCATTCGCCTTCATGTGATCGTGCGTGAAACCGAAAAGGAAGCCTGGGCCGACGCGGACCGCCTCATCAGCAAGCTCGACGATGAAACCATTCAGCGCGCGCAAGCATCGTTCGCGAAAATGGATTCGGAAGGACAGCGCCGCATGGCCGCGTTGCATGGCGGCAATCGCGATAAGCTCGAGGTGTATCCGCATTTGTGGGCCGGCGTCGGCCTCGTGCGCGGCGGCGCGGGCACGGCGCTCGTCGGCAATCCGGAACAGGTCGCCGGTCTCATGAAGCAGTACGCGGAACTCGGTATCGATACCTTCATTCTCTCGGGCTATCCGCATCTGGAAGAGTCGTATCGGTTCGCCGAACTCGTGTTCCCGCTCTTGCCGCGCCAGCAAAAAGAAGCGGCGAACGGGCCGCTCTCGGGGCCGTTCGGCGAAGTGATCGGCACGTCCGAACTGCCGAAGGTCGCGCAAAGCTGAGTATCGTCATGGCAAATCAATCTGCTCGAACGGCTTTGAGCGGCATCGGTGCAAAGGCGCTGCCCTGGATCGTGCCGCTGCTGATTCTCGTCGCATGGGAAGCGGCGGCGCGCACGGGCGGTCTCTCTTCGCGCGTGCTGCCCGAACCGCTCGCCGTGGTGAAGGCGGCGTGGGCGCTCATCTTGTCCGGCGACATGTGGGCCAACGTGAAGGTCAGTGCGTGGCGTGCACTCGCGGGCTTTGCGATGGGCGGCGCCACCGGCTTCGTGCTCGGCCTGGCCACGGGGCTTTTCAAGCCTGCGGAAGTTGCGCTCGATTCGACTGTGCAGATGATCCGCAACATCCCTGCACTCGCGATGATTCCGTTGCTGATCCTGTGGTTCGGCATTGGCGAGGAAGCGAAACTCGTGCTGGTTGCGCTCGGCGTGTTCTTTCCCATCTACGTGAACACGTATCACGGCATTCGTTCGGTGGATCGCGATCTCATCGAGATGGCGCGCAGCTACGGGCTGTCGGGCATGGCGTTGTATCGGCATGTGATCTTGCCGGGCGCGTTGCCTTCCATACTCGTCGGCGTGCGCTTCGCATTCGGGCTGATGTGGGTAATGCTGATTGTCGCCGAGACCATTTCGGCGCAATCGGGCATTGGCTATATGACGATGAACGCCCGCGAGTTTTTGCAGACCGATGTGGTGCTCGTCGGCATTCTGCTCTACGCGCTGCTCGGCAAGCTCGCCGACATGGCGGCAAGGGCCATCGAGCGCGTCACGCTACGCTGGCATCCGGCTTATCAGACCAAGGCGCGCACATGAGCACGGTGAATCCCTCTCTCGAACGAGCCGTTATCGCGCGTCATGCTCCTCGTCCAGGCTCGGTCGTGCGTGCGGCGGAGGGCGATCTCGCGGTATCGCTGCAAGGCGTGGAGAAGCGTTTCGACGAGCGCACGGTGTTGTCGAAGCTCGATTTTTCGATCGAGCGCGGCAGTTTCGTGTCGATCGTCGGACGCAGCGGCTGCGGCAAGTCCACGCTGCTGCGGCTGATCGCCGGCCTCGAAGCGACCACGGCTGGCGTGCTGCAACGCCGGGCCGCTACGCCGGATGCCGAGTTGCAGGTTCGCATCATGTTTCAGGACGCGCGTCTTTTGCCGTGGAAGAGCGTGCTCGACAACGTGATGCTCGGTCTGCCGCGTTCGGCGCGTGACGAAGCCCGCGCGACGCTTGCTGAAGTGGGCCTTTCCGAGCGCGAACGCGACTGGCCTTCGCATTTGTCGGGCGGTCAGCGGCAACGCGTGGCGCTGGCGCGGGCGCTGGTGCATCGGCCGGACTTGCTGCTGCTCGATGAACCGCTCGGTGCGCTCGATGCGTTGACGCGCATCGAAATGCACGGGTTGATCGAACGGCTGTGGCGAGAGCATCGATTCACCGCACTGCTTGTCACGCACGACGTGCAGGAAGCGGTGTCGCTTGGCGACCGCGTGGTGCTGATCGAGGAAGGGCGTATCACGCTGGATACGAAAGTGGCGCTGCCGCGTCCGCGCTCGCGTGCGGCGGAAGGGTTTGCGGAGTTGGAGGAGGAGGTTTTGTCGCGGGTTCTGCGGCGGTCGTGAGCGCTGGGATTGGACGTTTTTCGCGTATTTCCGCATTAGAACGTACGAGACGATGTCAAGCCAACCTCGGCTCGGGTTCATCGAGCGAACACGAGCATGCCCCGCGATCCAAAACCCAACGCAGCTTGGAACCCCGACCATTGATATAGAACACCGTTCGCGGCTATTGCGCAAAGGCGCGTCGTCATGAGAACCGACCACGTGCCTTTCTCCCGACATCACACCACGAAGAACCCATGCGTGCCATCGCGCTCCAGTTGCGCAACGAGGCCGTATTCCCAGTCGAGATAAGCCTGCATGGCTTCGCGCGCATTGCCCACGCCTTCATACGGACGGCGATACCGGTCGATGCGTGGCGACGCAAGCCGTGCTTCCCCGCCTTCGGTCTGCAAACCGGCGCGCACCCATGCGGCGTTGCCGCCTTCGAGCACATGCACGGGTTTGTTCGTGAGCGTCGCGATTTCCGTTGCGGCGTAGGGCGCAAGCGCGCTCGTGCCGCATGTGACGACGTAGCGCTTCGCATCGGGAAGGTCGCGCAGATCGTCGTGAGCGGGCGTGATGCGCGAACGCAGAATCCAGTGCGCGCCGACGATATGCGCCTTCACGTAGTTTGCGCTCGGTGCAACGTCGAGCAACACGACGCCGTTCGCGGGATCGTCGAGTAAAGCCGACAATTCCTTTGGCGCGATGGTCGGCACGGGAGCGGGCGCGGGCCGTTCGGGACGCCACGGGCCGCTCTCGGTCAACGCATCGGGGCCGGCTTCATCGACGACATACGCTTCCACGTTCATCTGCGCGAGCCATGAGGCGGTCATGTTGGCGCGCACGCCGTCATCGTCGAAGAGCACGACGCGCGCGCCGCGCACCGGCGCGAACATCTCCGTTTCCTGCACGAGCTGACCGCCCGGCGCGCTCTGAAAACCGGGCGCGTGCGCGGCTTCGTATTCGGTTGGCGTGCGTACATCGAAACGATACGTGGTGCGCGACGTATCGCGCGCCCAGCGCGCGGCTTCATCGAGCGAGGAGCGTCGAACGCCTGCACGTTGCGCAAGGGCAAACGCGGCCTGCCGTGACGCTTGCAGATCGCGAGGCGCGCGTCCCGTGTCATCCTCGAAACGGCGCTTGCTGCCGTGTTCCAGCGTCTGCCCCGCGAGCGTCCAGCCGATGGTCCCATTGCGCAGCGCCGCCACCTTGTTCGGCAGCCCTGCATTCACGAGCGATTGCGCGCCTATGATGCTGCGCGTGCGCCCCGCGCAATTCACGACGATACGCGTAGCCGGATCGGGCGCGAGCGCGCGTGCGCGCAGCACGAGTTCCGCGCCGGGCACGCTCACGCTGCCCGGAATGTTCATGGTCTGATATTCGTCGAAGCGGCGTGCGTCGAGCACGACGAGATCGTCGCCGTTCTTCTGTAGCGCGTCGAGCGTTTCAGCGGAAAGCGAAGGCGTGTGACGCTTCGCTTCGACGAACTCGCCGAAGGCCTTGCTCGGCACGTTGACATCGCGAAAGACTTCGCCGCCCGCGCGAATCCAGCCATCGAGACCACCTGCGAGCAGCGCGATGTTCGTGTAGCCGAGCGCGTCGAGCTTGTCGGCGGCGCGCACGGCGAGACCTTCGCCGGCATCGAAGAGAACGATCGGCACATCGCGGCGCGGCAGACGCGCATGCACGTCGAGTTCGAGACGCGTCAACGAAAAATTGGCTGCGAACAGCGGATGGCTCTGCGCATGCGGATCTTCTTCACGCACGTCGAGCAGCGCGATCTCCTGGCGGGCAAGCAAGCGCTCGCGCACGTCCTCGAAGGTGCGAACGGGATAGGTCTTCATGTCGTGCGGTCTTCCTTCGGTTTTCCAGGCGTTCGAGGCTATCACCGCGCGAGGCGCAAACGAAATAGCGGATTGGCATAAGGATATGGGCGCGGTTCGCGGCGTGCTCATTAGAAAAGCACGATTCCTTCGTTTGCACCGCCAATCCGAGGCTCGATACTCGGTATCCCGACAATCCCAGGATGCCCCGTTCCATGACCCAAGCCTTCGATCAGCAAGCACGCGAAACGCTGCGCCTCATTGGTCCCGATCCGGACGACTGGGTCGCGAGCCGCGAGGGCATCGACCATAACGTCGTGATCGTCGGCGGCGGCCAGACGGGCGCGGCATTCGCGTTCGGGCTGCGGCGCGCGGGCATCGGCCGGGTGAGCGTGATCGATGCCGCGCCCGACGATACGCGCGCGGGCGTCTGGCAAACCTATGCGCGGATGAATCGCCTGCGCACGCCGAAAAATCTCGCCGGACCCGAGGCCGGTTTGCCGGGTTTGAGCTTTCAGGCGTGGCACGAGGCGCGGCATGGCGAAGCGTCGTATGCGGATATCGAGCGCATCGGACGCGAGCAATGGGCCGAATACCTCGCGTGGTACCGGCACTTTCTCGCCATTCCCATTCGATACGGCACGACCCTGACACTGATCGAACCGTTGGGCACGCATTTCCGGCTGCATCTTTCAGTGCGGACCGACGAAGGCACTCAGACGCGCGTAGAAACCGCGCGCAAGGTAATTTTAGGCAATGGCGTCGCGGGCAACGGCCGGCCGAATATCGTGCCGCCGCTCGCCGGTCTGCCCGCCACGCACGTCGCTCACACCACCGACGCGATCGATTTCAACGCGTTGCGCGGCAAGTCGGTGGCGGTGATCGGCTCGGCGGCCTCGGCCTTCGATGCCGCCGCGACCGCGCTCGAATCCGGCGCGGCCACCGTGCATCTGTTCGTGCGGCGTGCGTCGCTGCCTTCGGTGCCCGTGAGCCGCGCGAAGGCATATCCCGGCGCCTACGACAACTTCCCCGCTCTGCCCGATGCCACGCGCTGGCAGCTCGCCCTGCGCTTCAGACGCGCCGGTTCGACCGCGCCCGCCGATGCGATCGATCGCGTCGCGCGCTTCGACAATTTTCATTTGCATCTCGGCGCGCCCTGGCAGCATGCCGAAGCCGCGGGCAAGCAAGTGAAGGCGCAAGTCGGCGACGAAACGTTCGCGTTCGATTTCGTCATCGCCGGCACGGGTTACGCGGTGGACCTGCATGCACGGCCCGAGCTTGCGCGGATAGCCGATCACGTTCTGCTCTGGCGCGATCGATACGACGCTGCCGCCGACGAACGCGACGACGCCCTCGGCGCGCATCCGTATCTTGGAGATGCACTGGAATATCTCGAGAAAACGCCGGGCAGCGCGCCGTTTCTGAAGAACATTCATGTGTTCAATCCGGCGGCGTTCGTGAGCCGTGGCGTGCCCGTCGGCGACGTGCCGAGCATGAAGCGCGACATACCGGCCGTGATCCGGCGCATTAGCGAAGATCTGTTTCTCGAAGACCTCGATGTGCACGAAGCGCGCATGCATGGCGACGTTCCCGCCGATTTCGACGCCTCGCGCTACGCGCATCGGCTCCATGAGAAAACGGATGCACAGCCGGCGAGCTGACGCGCGCGACCCGCTTCGTCATGTAAGGAGAAGCGGCGTCAGACGAGTTCCGCCGCCCGGCCGACCTTGAACGCGGCGAGCTCGTCCGGCTCGCATTGCGCAATCAGCCCCGTCTCCCATGCGAGATACGCGCGCGCGGAATCGAGGTTGCCATCATGACGGTCATGCACGAAGAAGAGATAGTCGATGCGCGTCTCTTGCGGCAACTTCACGGCATCGCGATCCACGGGCAAGCCACGTTGCTCCCACGCATCGAGCCCAAACGCGGCGAGTTCGATATTGGCGAAACCTGCTTCGCGCAGATCGGCTGCGACGAGACGCGCCGATGCTTCCGACGCTGCATCGGCAAACAAAACCAGCGGCGTGTCGAGACGCGCATGCAAGGCGGTCAACGTATCGAAGACGCGCGGGCGAACGGTCCAGCGCGCGCCAACCGGCCGGCCGTTCTCATGCGCCGCGCTCGACCGCAGGTCGAGCACGATTGCGTTCGCGGATGGCGCTTCTTCGAGGAGATCGGTTCGATCCAGCGCAGCGGCAGCGGGCGCATGCGTATTCCACTTCGACACGATGGCCACGTCGACGGTCGCCGCTTCGTAGCCCAATTGCACGAGCCAGTGAGCGATGACCGGCGCGCGGATGCCGTCGTAGTCGATCAACAAGAGACGCGCATGACGCACCGCCACGCTCTGATCCGTCGCCTGCACGAGCTGACCGCCCGGCGCATGGGCAATGAAGGGCAGACCATCGCGCGCGTATTCCTCCGGCGTGCGGACATCGAGCAGATAGG
Source organism: Caballeronia sp. HLA56 (assembly GCF_054655155.1). Taxonomy (NCBI): domain Bacteria; kingdom Pseudomonadati; phylum Pseudomonadota; class Betaproteobacteria; order Burkholderiales; family Burkholderiaceae; genus Caballeronia; species Caballeronia sp. HLA56. The sequence goes on from NZ_BAAHOB010000002.1 coordinate 555,099, forward strand.
TCGTGCGTGCGGTATCGCGACGCCACTGGTTCGCGTTCGCCTCATCGAGCGCAATCACGCCGAAGCGTCGCGCAAGCGCTTGCGCACGCTCGCGTGCCTTGGCCTCGTCGTGCGCGCTTGCCGCGCTCGGGATGATGTCCGCGTAACTGCGCGTGCTGCCGTGTTCCAGCGCAAGACCGGCGAGCGCCCATCCTTGCGTACCGTTTTCCAGCGCGAAGACATCGCGACGGATGCCGAGATTGCGCAAGGTCTGCGCGCCGATGATGCTGCGCGTGCGCCCCGCGCAATGCACGACGATGGTCGTATCGGGCGAGCCCGCGAAGGCGTCGATATGCGCCGCCAGTTCGCCGTTCGGCACGCACACCGCGCCCGGAATCGCCATCTTGCGATGTTCGTCGCGCGTGCGTGAGTCGATGAGCGAGATCGGACAGCCGCCGCGTTCGGCGCGCCAGCGTTGCAGTTGCGCGGCGCTGACATGTGGCGTGCCGTATTCGTGTTCGACGAGTTCGCCGAAGGTCTTCGACGGCACGTTCACGCCGCGAAAGAGCGTATAGCCTGCTTGCCGCCATGCGGCCGTGCCGCCTTGCAGGATCGCGATATCGCCGTAGCCGAGCCCTTGCAGACGGGCTGCCGCGCGACGCGCCACGGCGTCTTCGTTGGCGCCATCGTCGAATAGCGCGATGCGCACATCGGCACGCGGCAGGAGGCGCGGCGCATCGAGTTCGAGCCGGCTGAAGGGAAACGGTACGGCGAAGAATGGATGGCCTTCGCCGAACTGGCCCGCTTCGCGCACATCGAGCAGCGCGAGTTCGCGGCCGTCGTTGAGCCACTGGCGTAGCGTTTTGGCGTCGATGAAGCGCACGGCGTCAAATGATGAAGGCATGGGAGATCAGGTACAGGTGAGCCGGAAGGCGCGGCGAAGATCGTCGATCAGATCGGCGGGGTCTTCGAGACCCGCGTGCAGCCGCACGACCGGTGCATCTTCAGTGAAATAGCCATGCACGCGAAGCCGCGATGCAGGGGCGATGAGCGCAAGGCTTTCGAAGCCGCCCCACGACGCGCCTTGAGAAAAGAGACGCAGGGCATCGACGAAGGCGCGGGTTGCATCGGGCGTCTTGCCGCGCGCGAATGCGAACGACACAAGACCGTTCGCGCCTTGAAAATCACGACGCCAAAGCGCGTGTGACGGATCGTCCGGCAACGCGGGATGATAGACACGCGCGACCGCGCTCTCCGTCTGCAAATATTCGGCGATGGCCAGCGCATGCCGCGCATGTTGCGCAAGCCGCACGCCGAGCGTGCGCGCGCCACGCAGCGCCAGATAGGCATCGTCCGCGCCGACAGCCAGGCCGAGAGCATCGTGGGTATCGCGCAGACGCAGTGCAAGCGCGCGGTCGTTCGTTGCAACCGCACCCTGCATGATGTCCGAGTGTCCGCCTATGTACTTCGTCGTCGCCTGAATGGAGATATGCGCGCCGTGTTCGAGCGGTCGATGCAGAACGCCGGCGCTATACGTGTTGTCCGCGGCGAGCAAGAGGCCGTGCTCGCGGGCGAACGCACCGAACGCGGGAAGATCGACGACCTCATACAGAAACGAACTCGGCGACTCGACATAGACGAGCCGCGTCGTCGCGCGCAACGCATGGCGCGGCGGCCCGTCTTGCGCGGCAAAGTAAGTGGCTGCGATGCCGAACCGCGCAAGCAGAGGCTCGATGCGCTCGCGCACCGGGCCATACACACTGTCCTGAATCAAGACGTGATCGCCCGGCGACAACAACGCCAGGAACACCAGCGTAATCGCGGATGCACCCGATGGCGCGAGCAACGCGTGCGCCGCGCCTTCGAGTTCGCCGATCACCGCTTCGAGCGCTCGATGCGTCGCCGTGCCATGACGGCCGTAAGTCGCGACATCCTCGCCATCGTGGCGTTGTTTGTGCAACCGCTCGTAGTCGGCGCTGCTGGCAAAGCGCACGGTGCTCGTGCGTACCACAGGCATGTTCACCGGCGCCGCGCCATTCTCGAAGCCAGCGAGACCCGCGTGCATGAGCCGCGTGGCGAGCGCGGTACGCTCGTCCGTCATCAGCCGACCGCCTGGGTCTGACGGTGCAGATGCGTCTGGTTGTATCGAACGATCTTGCCGTTTTCGAAACCGAGACGTCCCGTGAGCGTTTCGAGCGGCCTGCCGTAGAGATGGAAGTGCAGCGTAGGCTGCTCGCCGGTCACGTGGATGCTGTGGATATCGTCGGGCAGGAAAGCGATGGGCGTGCCCGGTTCGACCAGCACTTCGCGGTCCACCTCGACGCTCGCGCGGTCCTCGTCGTTGCGGTCGTCCGTGCGGCGATACACGCGGTTCAACTCGCTGCCTTCCACCGCGACGATCACGGCCCACGTGTCGTGGTTATGCGGGATCGTCGCCTTGCCGGGCAACAGCGAGTTCAAATAGAGCGCGATGCCATCGCTGCCCGGATTGAGACGGTAGCGCGTCGACGTATCGCCACTGGCCGGATCGGGCGGAGGAAAGGCTTCGCGGGTGAAAAGCTCGGGCTGGTCTGCAAGTGTCTGCAATGCGGCCGCGATGTTGGCGAGCGCGTTACGCGTGAGCCCATCGCGTTCGAGAATGGCATGCGTTTGAGCGACGAGCGTATCGACGCGCTGCGTGATGTGAGGGGCGATGGAGGGTGTCGTCACGATTGATTCGATGCTAGCGTGAGGGATGAGCGCGAACGCGTGCGCCGCACGCGTGTGCCCGCGCTGTCGAGAAAGCGCTGCGTGCGTTCGTCGCGCGGCGCATGAAAAAGTTGTGCGGGTGTGCCTTCCTCGACGATCACGCCGCCTTCGGTGAAGACCACGCGGTCGCTGATGTCCTCGGCAAAGCGCATCTCGTGCGTGACGAGCACACACGTAAGGCCTTCGTCCACGAGTTCGCCGATTACGTTCAGCACTTCGCCGACCGTTTGCGGATCGAGCGCGGAGGTCACTTCGTCGAAGAGAATGAGTTCGGGCTGCATGGCAAGCGCGCGTGCAATGGCCACGCGTTGCTGCTGTCCGCCCGAGAGTTCGCCGGGATACGCGTGGGCTTTATCGGCGAGACGCACCTTGGCAAGCAATGCGCGCGCCGTGTGTTCGGCTTCGGCGCGGCTCGTGCCGAGTACGCGGACGGGCGCGATGGTGAGGTTCTCGAGCGCGGTGAGATGCGGAAAGAGGTTGTATTGCTGAAACACGAAGCCAATGCGCTTGCGCAATTCGATCTTCTGCTCGTCGCGCGTCAAGGCCGCGACATCCACACCGTTTACGCGCACTTCGCCACGCTCGGGCGTGATGAGGCCGTTGATGCAACGCAGTATCGTCGACTTGCCCGAGCCCGAAGGCCCGATGATCGATACGGCCTGATTGCGCTTCACGCTCAGATCGATACCGCGCAGCACGGGCGTGGTCCCATACGACAGATGGACGTCGCGCATCGTGACGAGGCCCGCTGGCGGTTCCATATCGAGTCTGGCGACGGCGCGCCCGTAGACGAGAGACATCATGCGTGGCTAGAAAGGGGAATCATTCGGCGCTCCGGCGCTACCTCTTGGGTGAGAGGCCCATTGTAGGAATGGCGCGATGCTTTCCGAACGAAGCAATCTTCACAACCTTATATGCGGCGTGACGGCGCTTTTCTCGGCGCGTGCTTTCCTTAGCAGATCAGATTCGTTTGCAGCGCGCGGCGCTGTGCCTACGCTAGCGTGTCCCGCAATTCGAACATGCAAGCCGAGGCTTCGATGTCATCTGCCGTATCGCTTCAATCTTCTCTTCTTTTCACGCTCAAGCGCGCGACGTTCGCCGCGCTGACTCTCGCAGGCATTAGCGCAGGAACGGCGCACGCGGATGCCACGCTCGATCGCATCGACTCGCGTCATGAGATCGTCGTGGGCGTGATGATCACAGGCGGTCCATTCGGTTCCATCGATCCAGCCACGCAAAAGCTGCGCGGCTTCAATGTCGATCTGGCGCAGGACATTGCGAAGCGTCTGAACGTGAACGCGCAACTCGTTTCAGTGCAGCCTTCCACGCGCGTGCAGTTCTTGCAGCAGGGCAAGGTGGACATACTCGTCGCCAATATGGAATTCACCGAGCAGCGCGGCGAGATTCTCGATCATGTCGCGACGCCTTACTATCAAGTGGGCGGCACGGCGATCACGGCGAATACGAGCGGCATCATGCGGTGGGAAGATCTGCGCGGCAAACCGGTTTGCATCTCGCAGGGCAGCAGCTACATCAAACCCGTGGTCGAAAAGTATGGCGCGATTCCGCGCGCGTTTCCCGGCGCGGCCGAGTCCTTGCTCGCACTGAAGGGCGGCAACTGCGTGGCCGCGGTTCACGATGCCGCGCCGCTGCTCTATCCGCTGCAACAGCGCGATCCCGAGTGGCGCGCGTATCGAACCTTGCAGCCCGAACTCGCGCCCGCGCCTTCGGTGATCTGGGTGCGGCAGGGCGAAAAGGACACGGCCGCACGTATCGATACCTTCGTGCGCGACTGGCATCGCACAGGCTGGCTGATCGATGTCGAAGCGAAGAACGGTCTCACCCCGCCATCGCCCGCGCTCGCGCAATGGCACACGACGCAGGTGTCGTCGAAATGACATCGTTCGCGCACGAGTTGATTGCACGCGCGCAGCACGCGGGACTCGACTACCGCTTTCTGCTCGATAGCTACGATCGCGCGTCGTTCGTGAGCGGCATCGGCTTATCGATCGGCATCGTTGCGGCGACGCTGCTCGGCAGCGCAATCGTCGGCGTGGTCTTGCTCGTGGCGTTGCGTTCGAGCAGCGCGTTGCTCGAAGGCATTGCGCGCGGTGTGATCGAACTCACGCGCAATACGCCGACCATCGTGCAACTGTACTGCGCGTTTCTCGTGCTCAATACGCTCATCACGCAGCATCTGCAGGCGCATGGCGCGGACAATCCGCTCAAACCGTTTCTGTGGGTCGTGATCGTGCTTTCGATCAACAAGGGCGCGTTTCATGCCGAAGCGCTGCGCGCCGGTTTCGATGCCTTGCCGCGCGAAACGCTCGAAGGCGCGGACTCGCTCGGCTTCTCGCGCAAGACGCGCTTCTTGCGCGTGGAGTTGCCGCTGGCGTTACGCGCGGCGCTGCCCGCGCTCGTCAACAATGCGGTGGAACTGGTCAAGGCATCGGCGATTGCATCGGCTATCGCGGTAGGAGACATCACGTATCAATCGATCATGATCTGGACGCAGCGTGACAACGTACTCGCGTTGATGCTGCTGATACTCGCGTTCTTCTACGCGCTCACGGCGCTCGTCAACGTGTCGGGCCGCTGGATAGAGCGGCGGCTTGCGGTGCCCGGTTATGGTCAGCGATAGACCCGGCGCCTATGCGGGCGCGACCATTGCCGTGGCCGCGCTCGTGCTATGGCTCATGGCGCCGCGCGATATTCCCGGCGCGCAGCTGCTTGCCGATTTCGTTCGATGGCTGCCCGCGTTGCTGCATGGCTTCGCAATCAATGTCGCGGTGAGCATCGGCGCGTTGACATTCGGGACGGTGCTGGGTGTGTTCGTCGGTTCGCTCTCGCTGGCTCGCGGTATCGTCGGGCGGGCGGCGCGGCTTTGGGTGCAGGCGTTTCGCAATGCGCCGTGGCTCGTGCTGATTTTTTTCACGACCTATGTGTTTCCGTTCGAGTTCGATCTCGGCGGACATATCGTGCCGTTTCCCGACTGGCTCAAGGTGGTTGCGGCGCTCGCGCTGCCGGCGAGCGCGAATATTGCCGAGGTATTTCGCGGCGCGGTGCAGTCCATTCCCTCCACGCAATGGGATGCCGCCGGTTCGCTCGCCATGTCGCGCCGGCAGATTCTCTTGCTGATCGTGCTGCCGCAATGCATGCGCCGCATGCTGCCGCCATGGATGAACGTCTACGCGATCATCACGACGGGCACGGCGCTGTCATCGCTCGTCGGCATTCACGACGTGCTCGATACCGCGCAGATCGCCAGCACGACGGTCGCGCATTCGAGCTTCACCGTGCTCATGTACATGAGCGCGCTCGCGTTGTTCTTCGTTTATTGCTATCCGGTGACGCTCGCGACCCGCGCGGTCGAGCGGCGCCTGCGTTCGCGCTAGGCTTATCTTCGTCAGGCGCGGCGTTGCCCGCGCTCCGCGCTCGCGGAGACATCTCCTTACCCGTTCCGTTAATCGAATTGCGCGAGCCAAAGGCAGTCGTTATACTGCCTCGGCGGTATAGTGGCCTGACCACTGCAATTGGCCTGACCGCGACAGACAAAGGTAATGGCAACTCCTGGCAAGCATCGCACCGGCATTCGCGCCCGTGCGCTTACGAAAGGCGTGTGATCATGATGTCGTCTCAAAGCCTCGGCCTCGCCCCGCGCAACGCCCGCAATTTTCTCGAACAGTCGTACCATTCTTTATCTCTCGACACAGGGGGAGGGCCGAACGCGCCCTGATCGTCCATACGCATTCGGCCTGACAAAACGCTAATTCAATCAACGATAGCAGGCGACATGAAAGGAGACACAAGGATGTTCCGCAATGGAAAGACGGCCGCGCTCGCGCTGGCCTCATGCCTCATCGCAACCGGTGCGCACGCGCAAGTCGCAACCGGCGATACCTCGCAGAAGAAGATCGCGTTGTCCAACAGCTTCGGCGGCAACGCCTGGCGGCAGTCGATGCTGAAGAGCTGGAACGCCGTGTCGGAGCAGGCGGTCAAGGACAAGAAGGTCGCCGCCGCGCCCGCGTTCACCACGGCGGAGAATCAGGTCACGGAGCAGGCGCAACAGGTGCAGAACCTCATCCTGCAAGGCTATAACGCCATCGTGATCGATGCCGTCTCGCCCACCGCGCTCAACGGCACCATCAAGAAGGCATGCGCAGCCGGCGTGGTCGTGGTGTCGTTCGACGGCATCGTCGATGAACCCTGCGCGTATCGCGTCAACTTCGATTTCAAGGGCTGGGCGGAACAGGGCGTCGATTTTCTGGCGCAGCGTCTCAACGGCAAGGGCAATATCCTCGAAGTGCGTGGCGTGGCCGGCATCTCGGTCGACAACCTCATGCATGAAGGCGTGCTCGAAGGCATGAAGAAGCATCCGGGCATGAAGCTCGTCGGCTCCGTGTATGGCGACTGGACGCAATCGGTCGCGCAAAAGGCCGTGGCGGGTATCTTGCCGACGCTGCCGCAAGTGGATGGCGTCGCGACCGAAGGCGAAATGTCCTTCGGTATCGCGCAGGCGTTCAAGGCAGCCAATCGCCCCACGCCGCCGATGATTATCGGCAGCACGTATCCCGAACTCAACTGGTGGAATGAGCAGACGAAAACCGGCTATCAGTCGCGTTCGTTGTCGAATCCGCCGGGCGCGGTGAGCTTTGCTTTCTGGGTCGCGCAGCAAGTGCTGGCGGGCAAGAAGATCCCGAAGGAAGTGACCATCAACGTGCCGCTGCTTGAAATCTCGCAACAGGAATTGCCCGCGAAGCTCGCGGCGACGCCACCGGGCGGCATCAGCGATGTCACCTACACGTTGCCGCAAACCGTCGCGCTGCTCGACAAGAAGTGATCTCCATGGCGGCGCATGCCTGCAAGGGCCGCGCCGCTTTCTCCACACATGGAGCACGTGAATGAGTGCAACTTTTGATACCGGTAACAGCGGCGGCACCGGTCATGCCGGTAAGCGCGCCGCGCTGATTCGCTTCGAAGGCATCGGCAAGACGTTCGGCCGCGTGCGCGCGCTGGCCGATGTCGATTTCACCTTCCTGCAAGGCGAGTGCGTGGGTATTGCCGGGCATAACGGCGCAGGCAAGTCCACACTGATGGCCGTGCTCGCGGGCGTGTACGAACCGACGCAGGGCACTATCGAAGTGGACGGCAAGCATGCCGAAGGCTACGACGCCAACTCCGCACGCGATGCAGGCGTGCGCTGCGTCTTCCAGGAACTGTCGCTATGCGCGAACCTGACGGTCGCCGAGAACATGTGCGTCGTGCACCCGCAATTGCATGGACGCGGCTGGCGGCGTCGCGCCACGGCGTTGATGCGCGAGAAGCTCGAAGAGATTTTTCCCGGCAATGGTTTGAAGGGCAATGAGCTCGTTTCCGATCTCACCCTCACTCAGCAACAGATGGTGGAAATCGCGCGCGGCTTCACGGTGACGGATGCGCCCGTGCGTCTCGTGATTCTCGACGAACCGACGTCTTCGCTCGATGCTCACACCGCCGACCAGTTGCTTGCGTTCGTCCGCAAGGCGGCGCAAAGCGGCATTACGTGTCTGCTCATTACGCATATGTTGGGTGAAATAGAGCGCGTGGCGGACCGCGTGATGGTCATGCGCGATGGCGGTATCGTCAGCGTGCTGGGCCGTGACGATGCGAAGCGCGAATCGATCATCCAGGCGATGGGGCAGCATCTCGAAGCCGACAAGACGCCGGGCACGGTGCGCGAACAGAACGCGCGCAATGACGAGCGGCATTTTCGCTGGACGCTGGGTGCCAAACGCGAGACATCCGTCGATGCCGCGCGTGGCGAAGTCGTCGGCTTTGCGGGACTTGCGGGACAAGGGCAGACCGAAGCGTTGCTCGCCATCTACGAAGCCGCGACGAATAATGCGAGAGTCGCTTTCGTGGCGGGCGATCGCGCTCGCGACGGCGTGTTCCCGGTGTGGTCGATTGCGCAGAATTTGGACTTGCGCTGGCTTGCGGGCGGCATGAAACGCGCGCGCGGTCTGGTCGATCTCGCGGCGGCCCGTGAAGTGGTCGAAGCATGGCGCGCGAAGATCGGCATACGCGGTGCGTCGATGAACGCGGGCATTCTGTCGCTCTCGGGCGGCAATCAGCAGAAGGTGCTGTTTGCCCGCGCGCTTGCATCGAATGCAGAACTCATCCTGATGGACGATCCCACACGCGGCGTCGATGTCGGCACGAAACGCGACATCTATCAACTCGTGCATGCGGAAGCCGCGAAAGGCCGCACGTTCATCTGGTACACGACCGAAAACGAGGAACTGTCGCACTGCGACCGCACTTACGTGTTCCGTTCGAGTCACGTCACGCGTGTGCTGCATGCGGACGAATGCACGGAAGAAGCGCTGCTCGCGGCGAGTTTCGAGGAGCAAGCAGCATGACGCCCGCCAGTAGTAACACCCGCGCCAACGCATCGAATACGCAAGCACGTTTGCGCGCCTTGCTTCCCGCCATCTCGCTCGTCGCCGTGTTGGTGCCGATTCTCGTCATGCAGCCCACGGTGATGAGTTACTTCGGTTCCAGCCTGCTGCTGAATCTCGCCGTGCCGATCGTGCTCGCCACGCTTGCGCAGCTTGCGATCATCACCGTGAACGACCTCGACCTTTCCATCGGACCATTCGTGAGTCTCGTCGCGTGCATCGGCGCGACGCTGCTCGTGAAGACGCCGTGGCTCGGCGCGTTGACGCTCGTCGGTTGCGTGCTCGCATATGCGGCTGTCGGCGCGCTCATCGAGTTGCGCCAGATACCGTCTATCGTCGTCACGCTCGGGCTTTCGTTCGTGTGGAGCGGCCTTGCAATCGTGCTCTTGCCGTCGCCTGGCGGCACGAGTCCCACGTGGCTCGGCAACGCAATGAATTATCAGACGCCCTTCATCGCCGCGCCTATCGTGTGGTCGGTGCTGATCGCGATCATCGGTCACTTGCTGCTCATGCGCTCGTCGGCGGGCGTGCGCATTCGTGGTGCGGGCGGCAATCCGCGCGCAATGCGCCGCTTCGGCTGGTCGCTCGTGCGCAGCAAGGCGACACTGTATGGCATAGCGGGCGTGTTCGGCGTGCTGTCGGGTCTGTCGCTGCTCGGTCTCACCACTTCCGCCGATGCCAACCTTGCACTGCGTTACACGCTACTTTCCATCGCGGCCGTGATCCTCGGCGGCGGCGAATTCGTCGGTGGACGCGTGTCGGTGATCGGCGCGGTGCTGGGTGCGATCACGCTGACGCTCGCGGCATCGTTCCTCGCGTTCCTCAACATTTCGTCGGACTGGCAGGTCGGCATGCAAGGCGCGATTCTCATCGTCGTGCTTTCGTTGCGCGTGCTGCTGCAACGTGGAGAGCGCCGATGAACACACTCGCGGACAAGAATGGAAGCACCTGGACGCGCCTCAAGAGCATTCAGGCGCCCTGGGCCTGGTCGTTCGTCGGCGCGGTGCTGGTGTGGTTCGCCATCGTCGTGATCTTCGGCTTCGGCATTGCGAGCAATGTCGCGCAGACCGCGCTCACTTACGGCGTCTTCATGGTGCTCGTCGGGCTCGGGCAAATGCTCGTCATCACGTCGGGCGTGGGCAATATCGACTTGTCGGTGCCATCGACGATAGCGCTTGCGGGCGTCGTCGGCATGCACGTGATGGGCGGCACGAACGGCGGCATTGCACTCGGCATCGCGGCGGTGCTGGGCGTGGGGATCGTGATCGGCATCGTGAATTACGCATTGATTCGCTTGCTGCGCATTCCGCCGATCATCGCCACGCTGTCGTCGAGCTTCATCATTCAGTCGGTCGCCATCACGCAAGGACGGCAACTGCCGCCGCCGCCTCCCGCGCTCGGAGCCTTTGCGACGGGACGCTTCCTCAACGTGCCGTATATCGCGCTCGTGGCGCTGGTTCTATCCCTCGTGCTGGGCGTGCTCTTGCATCGCGCGGTGTATGGGCGCCAGCTTTCCGCTATCGGTCAGAACTCGCGCGCGGCATGGCTTGCGGGCGTGAACGTGCACCGCACGCGCTGCATCGCGTACGTGCTTTCTTCGATGATCGCCGCGCTCACGGCCTTGCTGCTCGCTTCGGTATCGGGCGGCGCATCGCTCGACATGGGCGTGGAGTACATGCTCATATCGATTGCGGTGGTCGTGATCGGCGGCACGCTCGTGACAGGGGGCAAGCCGACCATCACGGGCGTGTGGGGCGCATCCATGTTCCTCTTTCTCACGAATGCCGTGCTCAACGCGGTAGGTGCGGATGCGGGCGTGCGCTCCATCGTGTATGGCGTGCTCATCATCGCGGTGACGGTGGCCGCGGGCGGCAAGGTGATGCGCTGAAACGGATTCAAAAAAGGAGGAGACACATGAAGTCAGGAGAGTTCGAGATTCACGACGCGCGTTTCAAGTGGCTGATGCAGGGCAATGCGCCACTGCAGAAGATCACGGGCGATTGTCTGTGGGCCGAGGGTCCGGTGTATTTTCCGGCGGCGGACATGCTCATCTGGAGCGACATTCCCAACAACCGCATGTTGCGCTGGGCGCCGGGCATGGGCGTGGGCGTGTATCGCGCGCCGTCGAATTACAGCAACGGCAATACGCGCGACCGCGAAGGGCGGCTCGTGAGTTGCGAGCATGGCGCGCGCCGCGTGACACGCACGGAGCACGATGGCAGCATCGTCGTGATTGCATCGGAATACGAAGGCAAGCGGCTCAATTCACCGAACGACGTGGTGGTCGATTCACACGGCGCGATCTGGTTCACGGACCCCGATTACGGGATCATGAGCGATTACGAAGGGCATCGTGCGCCAAGCGAGATCGGCCGATGCAACGTGTATTGCGTCTCCCCCGACGACACGCACGTGCGCCTGGTTTGCGATGACTTCGTCAAGCCGAACGGTCTTGCGTTCTCGCCGGACGAGTCATTGCTGTATATCGCCGATTCGGCGGCATCGCACGACGACACCGCGCCGCGTCATATCCGCGTGTTCGATGTCGCGAAGGACGGAGCGCTGCGCAATAGCCGCGTGTTCGTGGACATGCCAAGCGGCGTGCCGGATGGCTTGCGTCTGGACGAACATGGCAATGTCTGGACGAGCGCGGAAGACGGCGTGCACTGTTATGCGCCGGACGGGACGTTGCTCGGCAAGATACTCATTCCCGAAGTGGTGGCGAACCTGACCTTCGGCGGGTTGAATCGCGATCGCTTGTTCATCGCGGCGACTTCTTCACTCTATTCCGTGGCCGTGAGCGTGCGTGGCGTCGGACGATAAAGACACATCTACAAGGAGACAGCAACGTGAAAACAGTATTGTCGTTTCTTGCCGGCGCCTGCTTCGTGGCGTTGTCGGCAAGCGCATCGGCGCAAGTTGCGACGGGCGATACTTCGTCGCTCAAGATCGCGCTTTCGAACAACTACGCGGGCAATAGCTGGCGTCAGCAGATGTTGAAGAGCTGGTCGAACGTGGCGGACCCGGCTGTAAAGCAAAAGGTCGTCGCGGCCGCACCCACCTTTACGACCGCCGAGAGTCAGGCGACCGAACAGGTCCAGCAGATTCAGAATCTCATATTGCAGGGCTTCAAGGCCATTGCCGTCGATGCCGTCTCGCCCTCCGCGCTCAATGGCGTCATCAAGCAGGCGTGCGGCGCGGGCGTGACGGTCGTGTCGTTCGACGGCATCGCGACCGAACCGTGCGCGTATCGCATCGCCGTGGATTTTCAGGGCATGGGGCGCATGCAGGTGGATTATCTGGCGAAGCGTCTGAACGGCAAGGGCAACTTGCTGGAAATTCGCGGGCTCGCGGGCGTTTCCGTGGATGACGAGATTCATCAGGGTATCGTCGATCAGCTCAAGAAGTATCCGGGCCTGAAGATCGTCGGTTCGGTGCATGGCGACTGGACGCAAACCGTGGCGCAGAAGCAGGTTGCGGGTATCTTGCCGACCCTGCCGCAGATCGATGGCGTGGTCACGCAAGGCGGCGATGGCTTCGGTACGGCGCAGGCCATCAAGGCAGCGGGCCGGCCGACGCCTATCATCATCCTCGGCAACCGGCAGGAAGAACTGGCGTGGTGGGCGGAGCAGAAGAAGACCGGCTACGAGACCATGTCGGTGACCATTCCGCCGGGGGCTTCGTCGTTTGCGTTCTGGGTCACGCAGCAGGTGCTGGCCGGGAAGAAGATTCCGCACGATATCCGCATGCCGGTGCTCGAAGTGAAGCCTGAAGAGCTGGACGCGGTGTTGGCCAAGACGCCAACGGGCGCGCTGGCTAACAAGGAATACACGCGGGATGAGGTTGTCGCGGTGATCGACGGAAAGAAGTAGATGTTTGCGAAGTAGCGTGTTGAAGGGCGGCCAATGAATGGCCGCCCTTCGACTTTCATGACGCGCCTGATCAGCCCTTCTGAATCAACCGCCCAAGCGGCGCGAGCGGACCCACCGGAATCAGGTCGAAAGTCATGAAACCGCCTTCGGTCAGCGGCAGCGCGCCGACTTCCGCTCGGGCCGCGTCGACCGATTCGACGTCCATCAGAAACATCACGCCCGGACGGTCCTGACGGAACCAGAATTGCTCGATCTTGCCATCGAGATAAAGCTGCAGGGTATGCGGAACCTCCTTCGGCATGATCCGTTGCTGCTGCTCCGGTGTGGGCGGATTGGTGATGGATCCAACTGCGAATACCTTCATGGGTGAACTCCTTCCTTGACTGCGTTGCGATGTACAACGGAGCTCACTGTAGTCTTAGGACGCAAAAACCGGTATCGTCGCAAATGCCAACTTTGAGGGCATTTACGCCATGCGAATTTCAATCGTCGCTCTGGAATGCCTGTTCGATACCGGGCTCACGGTCTTGCTCGATGCGTTCACGCTCGCCAACAAGTTCTCCGCTCAGGCCACGGGCGGTGCGCCTCGGTTCGATGTTTCGCTGGTCGGCGTGCGCAAGAAGGTCCGCTCGGCGCAGGGATTCGGCATTCCGGTTCGGCCGGTTGCAGCCGACCTGAAGCCCGACTGGGTGATCGTGCCGGCATTGAGCACCGGCACGCCCGAGTTGCTCGTTCCCGCGCTCGAACGGCCGGATGTGAGAAAGGCCAGAGCGCAACTGCTGCAATGGCACGACGAGGGCGCGCTTATCGCAGCGTCGTGCATCGGCACGTTTCTGCTGGCGGAAACCGGGCTGCTCGATCATCGCGAAGCGACGACGACCTGGTGGCTCGGTCCGTTTTTCCGGCAGCGCTATCCGCATGTGCTGCTCGACGAATCGCGCATGCTCGTGCCGACCGATGTGGGCGTGACGGCCGGCGCGGCACTGGGACATCTCGATCTGGCGTTGTGGCTGATCCGCAAGGCAAGCCCGGAACTCTCGAATCTGGTGTCGCGTTATCTGCTTGCGGACCTTCGCTCCTCCCAAGCGCCTTACATGATCCCCAATCATCTGGCGCAAGCCGATCCGCTCATTCTGCGTTTCGAGCGATGGTCGCGAGAGCACCTCAAGTCAGGCTTCTCGCTTCAGGAGGCCGCCAGCGCGCTCGCGACGAGCACGCGTTCGCTGCAACGCCGGTGTCAGGACGTGCTCGGCAAGTCTCCGCTCGCGTACTTTCAGGATCTGCGGGTGGAACGCGCGCAGGCGCTTTTGCATGGCAGCGGTCTCGACCTCGAAGCTATCGCGGCCGAAGTCGGTTATGTCGATGGCGCAACCCTGCGCACGCTCTTGCGTCAACGCCTGGGACGCGGTGTGCGAGACCTTCGCGCGGACTTGCGCTGAGAGCGGTGCGCCGGGACTTTAAACTTCAACGCATGGCGAACACCGTGCGCTGTTTGTTGTCGTTGCCGTCCCAGTGCTCGCTCAACTGCGAGAGCGGCACCGCTTTTGCATCGACACGTAATGCTCCCGATGCAGCCGCGTTCAGTACCGCCTTCACGCATTCGAGCAAGCGCGGCAGTGCAACGCTGCCGATCCCGCTGCCCATCAACGTGATTGCAGTGGAACGCAGCACGGCGCCCGGCAAGCCGATCTCGGCGCCGCCAATCGAGCCGATCTGTATGAAGCGCAAGACACGGCCATCGTCCAATGCTTTCGCGGCGGCGATCAACAAGGCACGCGCACCAGGACCCCAGAGATAGTCGAGCACGATATCGACGCCTTCCGCGAACTGCGCTTCGAAAGCACGCGACATCGCATCCTCGTTTTCATCAAGGGCGATCGTGACATCGGCGCCGGCTTCGCGCAGCGCGTCGAGCACCGCCGCGTTGCGCCCTGTCGCGATGATCTTGCCCGCACCGAGATGCTTCGCTATCTGCACCGCGAGTTGTCCGGACGTGCCCGTCGCACCGTTGATCCACACGGTCTCGCCCGCGACGAAGCGTGCACGCTCGGTAAGCGCGGCCCACGACGACATTCCGGGAATGGCGATGGCAGCGGCGGTCACATCGTCGATTGCATCGGGCAGCGGCGCGCTACGTAATTGCGGCACGAGCGTGCGTTCCGCCATCGCGCCGAAGGGCGCAGACGGATTGAAAAAGTAGACGCGCGTGCCGTCATCCAGACGCCCGACGCCGTCCACGCCCGCGACGAACGGATACACCTTGCCCGACGAGTAATGCTGTCCCGACGCCTTGGCGCGGGCGAGCTGACTGAGCGCGGCGGCACTGACCTGAACGATGTGGTGTTCCGGCGTTGCGACGGGTTCGGCGAAGTCGCCGTAGAACGGTTGTTGTCCTGCTGCGTTGACAATTGCGGCTTTCATAGTGCCTCCGTGACGAATGCATCCAGTCTAGCCATGCGAGCGCGGCCAATCTCCGGTATAAAAGCCAATCGATACGGCAAACCGGCCATGACTACCCCGCTCATTCGCCCCGACCTCGTCACTTCGCCAGACGGGCCTTTTCTCGCTGCCGCCGAACTCACGCAAGCCGCGCCGCGCGAAATGTCCCTGCACAGTCACGCGCGCGGACAGTTGATGGGCGCGTTGAGCGGCCTCATGTCGATAGGTCTCGAATCTCACCGCTGGGTCGTGCCCGCCATTCATGCGATCTGGATTCCGCCGCATCGCGCGCATTCGGTGCGGTCTTTCGGGCCGTTCGCGGGATGGAGCGTGTTCATTGCCGAAGCGCGCTGCGGGGCCTTGCCGAAGGAACCGCGAGCCATCCGCGCAAGCGCGCTCATGCGAGAGGCCGTGCATCGCGCGGCGACATGGCCGGGCGAACCGCTCGATGCATCGCAGGCGCGTATCGCGGATGTCATCATCGACGAACTCGCGGCTGCGCACGAAGAGCCGCTTCATCTACCGCGTCCCGCCGATGCCGCGCTCGTCAAGATAACGGATGCGCTCGGCCGCGATCTCGCGGACAATCGCCGTCTGGAAGAATGGGCCGCGTGGGCAGGCGTGTCGTCTCGGACGTTGAGCCGTCGCTTCATCGCGGATACGGGGTTGAGCTTCGCGCAGTGGCGTCAGCAAGCACGCATGTTGCGTTCGCTGGAACGCGTGGCGGATGGCGCGCCGGTGACGACCATCGCGCTGGAACTCGGCTATGAAAACATCAGCGCATTCATCGATGTGTTTCGCCGCACCTTCGGCACGACGCCCGGCCGCTATACGCCGAGGAAGCGCGTTTAGATGTGTTCCAGCATCCATTCCCGATGCCCGAGCAGTGTCTGCCCCAGCACTTCGAACGCCGCCGCGGGCAACTGCTGAAGCTCTTCCACGACGCTGCATACGGGATAGAACTCTTCGACCGCGTCATCGAGTATTCCGATACCGATGAGTTCCACTTTACGCGCGAGCACTTCGCGCACACGCTCGCGCAGATCGCTACGCAAAAGCGCGGGATGACCTTCTCCCGTCGCCGGATAACCGTCCGACAAAACCATCAGTATGCGACGGCGCGCACGTCTCGCGAGCAATCTTTCGGCGGCCCAGGTCAGCGCTTCGCCATCGGGATTTTCGTGGCCGCATGCTATGCGCGCAAGCCCGCTGAGATTGGCCGAATCGAAGCGCTTAAAGACTTGCAAATCGAGTCTTTCGACAAAGCGATTGAAGCCTTCGGGCGGCGTGTGTCCACTAGAGAGCCAGCGCTCGTAATAAGCGCGCATGTCCGCGTCTTCTATCGAGCTATAGCCCAGCACTTCGCATGCGAAGCCGAGTTGTTCGAGCGCGTCGCACAGCGCGGTCGCGCATAGCCGTGCAAGTTCGATCTTGCGCCCAGCCATGGAGCCGCTTCGATCGATCAGCAGCGTGACGG
This sequence comes from Caballeronia sp. HLA56, assembly GCF_054655155.1. Taxonomy (NCBI): domain Bacteria; kingdom Pseudomonadati; phylum Pseudomonadota; class Betaproteobacteria; order Burkholderiales; family Burkholderiaceae; genus Caballeronia; species Caballeronia sp. HLA56. The sequence goes on from NZ_BAAHOB010000002.1 coordinate 572,051, forward strand.
CGGCATCGCGGCCGGGACGCGCGCGTGCCGCACGAAACGGCGTGCGATAGCCAGGCGATGTTGCAAGACGCACGAGCGACGGCCGGTCGAGTTCGCCGCGTTCCTGTTCGCGCTGCCAGTGCGTTTGTTCGTCGGCCTTCAATGCGCGTTCAAGACGTGCCTTCAACGGCCCTGTTTGTGCGCGCGCCAGCGTGCGCAGCTTGCGCCATGCGGTGGGGTCGCCCATGCCGGTGAGATCGGTCACGCGATCGAATTCCGTGGTGAGGGGAACGGAGCGTGTCGGTCGTTCGATCGGCGATGCATTGCTTTCGGGCGCGATGGCATCGCCTTGAGAATCGGGCGAGGAATCGTCGAGTGGCGCCGCGCTGGAATGCGCGGGCGTCGACTCTTCGCTGCTTGCGTCGTATTTGGGCTCGGATGCCGACTCGTGGTCCACGGTGAACATCATGTTGTTGATGTCGCCCGCCGATAGCGCTGCAATGCGTTCGAGCGCGCGCATTGCAAGACGCACGCTTTGTTCCGTCGATACGCTCGCACGCCCTTCGCGCAGGATATCTTCCATCACATGAAGCGCCGTGCCCAACGATGGCGTGTCCTCCACGGCCGTCGCTTGCTCGTTCCAGAGCGCGCGTTCGACGCGCCAAGCAAATTGCTCGCGCCAACTGAGCTTCTGCCAGCCGCCAAGAACGAGTTCCTGCCGATGCTCGCGGTACGAACGCAATAACGCTTCGGCACCGGGGTAAGCATCGAGCAGAAGGGCGCACGCGCGTCTGTCGTCGAGTGCGCGAGCGATACCGCGTGCACCTGCTGCCGTCTTGTCGAGTGCGTCTGAATCGCAATGACAATGCCGCGCGACGAGCAAGTCGAGATAGCCATTAACCGTGTCGTTTTGCGTCGTCGGGTCGAGCGTATCCGGCAGCAAAAGCAGCTTGCCGCGCACGACAGGCCCGTCCGGTGAGAAGCCGATTTCCAGATCGTCACGACGAGCCAGCGTGCGCGCGAGCTTCGCGAGATTGTCGTCATCCATCGGCGTCGATGCGTTCATCTCGCGATGTAATGCTGCACGATATCGCGGATCAACGCGGCGTCCTCGGCGCTGACCTTGGCGTAGATCGTCGGACCCGCGGCGGCTTCCGGGTCGCCGCTTCTCAGCATGAGCGCGGTCCAGTCGAGCAGCCTGCGCGTGGAGAACGCGCTCGACAGATCTTCGCGCGCGAAGGCAGCGCGACAGTCCGCCGCGATGGAGGCAAGCGTCGTCGCCATGGATGCGCTCACGCCCTCGCCGAAGGTACGCACGAGCACCTCGGCTTCATCGGCGGGAGAAAGGTAGTCGAATTGATACACGCGCCAGCGGTCGAGGAACGCCTCGTTCATCACGTTGGCGCCCTGATACAAGTGCCGATATTGACTCATCGCGCCGACTGCATTGGCTGTCGCAAACAATCTAAACGAGGGATGCGGCGTCACGATCTCGTTGCCCCTCTCCTTGAGCAGGAGACGTCCGCCGGGTTCCAGCACGGCGGTGAGGACGGCGAGTATCGCGGGTTCGGCGAAGTCCACTTCGTCGACGATCAGCCAGAGACCTTCGCGCATGGCGGTGGGCAACACGCCGTCGATCCAGATGGTCTCGCCGCCCTTGACGGTCCAGAAGCCGACGAAGTCGCCGACTGTCGTCTGTCCGTTCATGTTCGAGCGCAGCACGCCCTGATTCGTATGCGCGGCGACTTGTTCGATGAGGCTCGTCTTGCCCGTTCCCGTATGCCCGATCAGCAAGAGGCGCCGGTTCTCGACGATGTCCAAGAGGATGTCGCGTGAGCGTGCCGCGAAGAGATAGGCCGGGTTCCGTGCGGGAACGAAGGGTCCGCCCGCACCCGTCGGCATGGGCACGGAGTCGATGACCGTGCTGCCCACCATGCTCACGACGCCCACGCTTGCAACGGCCGCGCGCTTCAAGTCCTGCATGAACGCATGACGGTTTGGAGACGACGCCTGATCTTCCCGATGCTTCACGAAGCCTTCACGCCGCCACTTTTGCAGCTTGGCTTCGAGATTGTCGAGATCGACCACTGTATCGACACGGACTTCGCCCGCATTCAGACGATGCAGGATGCGATACAGATGCGGCCGGTCCGCGTGACTGACGGTCCATTGGCCGGCGTTTGCATCGGCGGGATGAACATAGACGCCGACGTGAGACGCGTCGCGCGTGGAAGATTCGAAAGAGGCGTTCATGAAAGGCGAGGCACGGGCGATGACCTGTGCGAGGGTGCATCAAAAGTCACGCCACGTCCAGCTTACTTCGTCGTGACCGACGACGGCACGAAGACGAAACCTTCCATCAGACGCCGCGCGCTGCGGCTCATGATGGCTTTCGTCACAGTCCAGCTTCCGTCGCGTTGCTCGGCTTTCGCGCCCACTTCGAGACTGCCGGAAGGATGCCCGAAGCGCACCGGTGCGTGCGCATTCGCGACGAGCCGGTTGACGACCGTCCCCGGAATGGCCGCCGCGACGGCGATAGCCACGGCGCCCGTGCCCGTCATCGCGTGATGCAGCTTGCCCATGGAAAAGATGCGCGCGTTGATGTCGAGCGCGGTCGCATCGACATGCTTGCCGCTCGATGCAACGTAGCTCGCGGGCTTCGCGACGAAGGCGAGCTTCGGGGTATGCGGGCGCGATTGCGTGGCTTCGTCGGCTGACGCGGCGAGACCCATGCGCACCGCGGCGTGAGCGCGAATGGCTTCGGCTCGTTGCAGCAAAACGCTGTCGCTGTTCACGTCGCGCTGCAGTTCGCTGCCTTTCAAGCCGAGCGATGCCGCATCCACGAAAATGGCCGGGTTTCCCGCGTTGATCATGGTCATTTCGACCGGGCCGACGCCGGGCACGTCGAGCACGTCGATAGCGTTGCCGGTCGGAAACATGCTCTCGTTTGCATCGCCGGCCGGATCGAGGAATTCGATCTTTATCTCGGCTGCGGGGAAGGTCACGCCGTCGAGTTCGAAGTCGCCTTCTTCGACCACTTCGCCGTCTTTCATCGGCACATGCGCGATGATCTTCGCGCCGATATTCGCCTGCCAGATGCGCACGGTGGCCGTGCCGTTACGCGGGGCATCGACGAGACCCTGCGCGATGGCGAACGGACCGACCGCCGCAGTCAGGTTGCCGCAATTGCCCGACCAGTCGACCACCGGCCGGTCGATGGCGACCTGACCGAAGCGATAGTCCACGTCGCAATCTTCACGCGAGGAAGGACCGATGATCACGACCTTGCTCGTGCTGGAGGTCGCGCCGCCCAAGCCGTCGATATGCTGGCCATAAGGGTCGGGGCTGCCGATCACGCGTAGCAGGACGGCGTCGCGCACGGCAGCGTCGGCGGGTAGCCAGTCGTCGCGGAAGAATACGCCCTTGCTGGTGCCGCCGCGCATGTAGACGGCCTGAAACTTCGACTGAGCCAAGATGATTCTCCGGGTGTGCACGCATTCGATGTCTTCATTAAACATCAAAACGTCCCGACCCGGATAACTTACAAAAGCATCTCAACGCCTGGCATAGTCTTTCGCCGAACACAGCGAGGCTGCCAGCGCGACTTGCGTTTCATCCTCGCCGCGCAGACGCGCGAGCCACTTGCCCGCGTTTGCCGATGCAGTAGCGAACGGCGCGGTCACGCGTTGCAGATAGGCTGTCATCGGCGAGACGATACTGACGTTCTCCATCATGCCGCGATCTTCGTGATCGAGGATATGGCAATGCATGACGAATTCGCCCGTGAAGTCCTGATAGATCGTGCGCATGGAAAGCTGATACCCGGCCTTGATGAAAAGCGTATCGCGCTCCACGCCTTGCAGGTTGCAGTACTCCGTGTCGCCGGTTTGAAGCTCTTCGTCGGTGCAACCCCCCGAGCCATTGAAAATGGAGTTGCCGGCTGCGTTCTTGATGTCGATGATCCTGAACGGATTCGTGTGAATGTGAAACACGTGTGTGGCGAAGGCCGTGGCAGAGACGTTCCATTGATCGATGTTGCCGAGCACGCCGGTGTAAGCAGTGACGCTCGGATCGTAGCTCTTGCCGTTGATGGTGAATGCGGGCGGCTTGATGTCGAACACGGCAGGAACGACGTTGACCACCTTGCCATCCACCGGCACACTGGGCGCGAACGCTCGCAACGTAAGCGATGCGAGATCCGTCTTCGCGGGTTCCGCGAGCGTGGGATTGGCCGCGACCAGTTGATTGCGAATGTATTGCCAGTAGCGCGAGTGATTGCCGACCGTGGTGTTCGGAATGTTGACGCCGGGACCGACACGCGCGAGCGACAACAGACGCCGGTCCTTCGCCTTCGATGAATTGGTTCTGAAGTTGATGGTCGCGGAAGCCGAGGCGGCTTCGTCGAGTATGCAATACACACCCGGCGATGGAAAGGCCACGAGCACGTCGCTGCGGTAGCCGGGGTTCATCGAATTGACGTCCTTTTCGACCATCGCGTTCATGGTGATGCCGTCTTCGGCGAACTCGAGTTGCTTGACGGTTTCATCGCTGCAGAGTTGATCGAGCGTCAGGGTCTGCGACGTCTTGGTGTTGTCCTTCGCGAGCGCCGAGGCTGCCGCGCTCGTCGCCGTGTTGACCTGCGCCGCGCTCAAGGACTGCGAATCCGCCACGCCAACGGCCGAGAGATTTGCACGCACGATCTTCACATTGATGGTGTCGCGATTGCCGCCATGCACCATGCGAAGACGGCGCACTTCGCCTGCGGGTACGAAGGTCGTGGCGCTCGGAAAGACTGGCTGAACCGCGCCGTTGATCTGCGTATAACGGCCGGATATTTGCCACGTCGAATTGAACTGCCCCGTGTGACCGGGCCGCGGGTCCTGAACGAAGGAAAGCTGGTTCGTATAGCCGCGAATTTCGCCGATCTTTCCAGATGGGCAGATCCATTCGAAAGTGGTCGGGTCGGCCAATGGCACGGTGGATTGCGCGTCGCTGAAGCAGCCGTATTCGATCTGCTGAAACAGCATGACGTGTTCGCGCATCGGCAAGGGCAACAGCAGGAAGCGGCGATGCAGGATGGTGTCGATATCGGCGCTGCCATCGACGACGCCACGGCGCGCCTGACGTGAACCGCGCACGATCAGCACGCCGGCCATGCCGCTCGCGACATCGATGGCAGTCGAGCCGTGCAGATGCGCGTGATACCAGAACGTGCCGGAGGGATGCGTCGACGGAATGTTGTAGACGTATTGCTGCGACTGCTGAGGCAGCACCGTCAGCAGCACGTTGTCCGACTTGCCGGAAGGCGAGACATGCAGACCGTGCGTATGGATGTTCGTGTGATTGAAGCAATGCGGCGTGGAGTGATCCGGATTGTCCGGGCAGTCGTCCACGGGATCGTTCACCTGCAACCTGTTGTTGAGCTTCAGCCTGAGCGTGGCGCCCGGCTTGATGCTGATGGTCGGCCCGGATGGGCAGCCATTGTACGAACGCATCGACACGGTATCGAAGGCGTTGGTGGAGGGGTTGTAGATGCGGTAGCTGCCCTTTTGCACCGACAGCGTGACCGAGGCCGAATTACCCGATGGATTCAGCCCTTGCAAGCACTGAAGCCGCGCAAGTATCGAAGCAAGCCCGCCCGGCGTTGCGACCGCTGTGTTGTCCGCCGTGGTGTCGGAGTCGTCGCTGAGATCGTCGAACGAACGTGTGGTCAGCGTGCTCGACGTGCTCTGCGCGAAGCTCATAGCGGGCGCGAATGCACAAGCGAGAAGCACGATCGGCAGAGCGCTTTTGAAACGACGAACGAGGGATTTCATGATCCGCTCCTTGCATGGACGAACACGGTTGGCTCGCTGCAAGAGGACATTAGGTGATTGGAAGAATGTCGTATCCCTAATCTTTTTCGATCTGTTCGCTTCACCACACGATGACCCGAGCGAGACGGTAAAAGCCGGTTGGCGTTGAAATCCGTGAGAGGGGAATATGAAAGGAAACAGAAGGGCGATGCCTCGGCGTCATCGCTTGCATGGAATTAGATCGGAACCCGAAACAATCTTCAGGTGCGACGAAATTCATCGCATCAATGCCATGGATTCATGTCTGACGATTAGGCGAAGTCGTCCGCGCACTCCCAATCCCGTCATAAGCTTTCCACCCGTTCGTGCTTTTGCATATGCAAATCGATTCGTTCGCGTCCGCGTGACGGCGTTTTAACGTGTGCGCTGCGGCAGCAGCCCAGCAACGCCGCCAAGATCATCGACGACAGACGAAACAAAGGAACGGCATTACATGGCAGGCATCGATCGACGGGGATTTCTCATTTCATCGGGCGCGGCGCTCGCGTCCGCAAGCCTGTCCTCACTGGCGTTCGCTCAGGGCGACGCCGGAAGTCCGAAGCGCGGCGGCACGCTCAACATGCTGATCAATCCCGAGCCGCCCGTGCTCGTGTCCATCTTTCAGACGACGGGGCCCGCGCTCGTCGCCAGCTCGAAAGTGCTGGAAGGCTTGCTCGCCTACGACTTCGATCTGAAACCGAAAGCGCAGTTGGCGACCGCATGGAACGTAAGCCCGGACGGTCTCAAGTACACGTTCACGCTGCGCGAGAACGTCAAATGGCACGACGGCCAGCCGTTCAGCTCGGCCGACGTCGCGTTTTCCATCGATTTGCTCAAGTCGATCCATCCTCGCGGGCGTAGCACGTTTGCCAACGTGGTGAAGGTCTCGACTCCCGATGCGCGCACCGCCGTGATCGAATTGTCGAAGCCCGCACCGTATCTGTTGAAGGCGTTGTCGGCGGGCGAATCGCCGATGGTCCCGAAGCATCTCTACGCCACGGGCGACCCGCTCTCGAATCCGCACAACAACGCACCCGTCGGCACGGGACCGTTCCGCTTCAAGTCGTGGACACGCGGCGCGAATATCGTCTATGAGCGCAACCCGGACTACTGGGATGCGGGCAAGCCGTATATCGATTCGCTCGTGTTCAAGGTCATTCCCGATGCGGCGGCGCGTTCCGCTGCGTTCGAAACCGGCGCGCTCGATCTCGGCGGCGAGAATCCGGTGCCGCTCACGGACTTGCCGCGTCTTGGGCAACTGCCGCAGCTTGCCACGGAAACGCGCGGGTATCGTTTTCTTCAGCCGCAATCGGAGATCGACTTCAATCTCAATCATCCGATCCTGAAGGATCTGCGCGTGCGTCAGGCCATTGCGCACGCCATCAATCCGCAGATAGTGCAGCGCACGATTGCATACGGTTACGCCGATATTTCGCCGACACCGATCACGCCTGCATCGCCCTATCACGACGCCAAGATCACGCCCTATGCGTTCGATACGGCGAGCGCCGAGAAGCTGCTCGATGCGGCGGGTTATCCGCGCAAGAACGGCGGGCCGCGTTTCAGTCTCACGCATGACTTCCTGCCTTATGGCGATATGCATCGGCGTCAGGCGGACTATGTGAAGTCGGCGCTCTCGCGCGTGGGGATCGACGTGACAGTGCGCTCGCAGGACTTGCCTTCGTTCCTGAAGCGCGTGTATGCGGACCGCCAGTTCGACTTCACCAGCATAGGCGTGAATACGCTGTTCGATCCGAGCGTGGGCGTGCAGCGTCTTTATTGGTCGAAGAATATTCGTCCGGGCGTGCCGTTTTCCAATGCGCCGCACTACAGCAATGCAGAAGTCGATACGCTGCTCGAATCGGCATCCGTGGAAACGGATGAAGGCAAACGGGTCGCGCTTTATCAGCAGTTCCAGCAGATCGTGAATCGCGACTTGCCTGTTCTGAACCTCATCGCGCCGCGCATGATCACGGTCGCCAACAAGCGCGTGCATAACCACACGGTGTCGGCGCAAGGTCTGGAAGGCAATCTCGCCGATGTCTGGCTGAGCGCGTGAAGGCATCCACATGAGCCGACGCACGCGCCTCGCCGCCATCGTTCGCCGCACGGCCTGGCAAGCCGTGCCGACGATGCTTGCCATCGTGATCCTCAACTTCTTCCTGCTGAAGCTCATGCCGGGCGATGCCGCCGATGTCATCGCGGGAGAGTCCGGCTCGGCCACGACGGAGAGCTTGCAAGCATTGCGCGCGAAGTTCGGTCTCGATCAGACGGTGCTCCATCAGTTGTGGTCGTATCTCTCGCATCTCGCGCACGGCAGTCTTGGTTTCTCGCCGCGTTACGACGCGCCCGTCATGCAGCTAATTCTTTCGCGGTTGCCCAATACACTTATTCTGATGGGCGCGGCACTTGGCATTGCAATCGTGGCGGGCATCGTACTCGGCGCGGTCATGGCGCATTGGGCCGGCAAGTGGCCGGACCGTGTGCTGTCCGTGCTTGCGTTGTTGCTCTATTCGACGCCGGGCTTCTGGATCGGGCTTCTCGCCATCGTGCTGTTCTCGGTGCATCTCGGCTGGCTGCCGAGCGGCGGCGACGTGACGGTTGGCGCGAACCTGCATGGCTTCGCTTATCTGGCCGATATCGGCAAGCACGTGCTGTTGCCCGCGGTCACGCTCGCCACGTTCTTCGTCGCGATCTACGCGCGTCTCACGCGCGCCGCCATGCTCGAAGTGCAGCGGCAGGACTTCGTGCGCACGGCGCATGCAAAAGGATTGCATCCGTTGCGCGTCACCGTGCGGCATGTGCTGCGCAATGCGCTGATGCCGCTCACGACGATGGTCGGCATTCACTTCGGTACCTTGCTCGGCGGCGCGGCCGTGACCGAGACGGTGTTCAGTTGGCCAGGGCTTGGCCGCCTCGCGCTCGATGCCGTCATGGCGCGCGACTTCAGCGTTCTGCTCGGCGTCCTGCTGCTTTCGTCGCTGCTCGTGATCGTGGCGAACGTGGTGGTCGATCTGTTGCAGGCATGGCTCGATCCGCGTATAGCCTGATACGCCCGGCACGCCCGACACGCCTGACATTCATTCGAGGACGCATGGCTTCCGATTCCCCCGAACTCGTTTCATCCCATGCCTCGCCCTGGCGGCGTCAGCTCGCGGGCGCGTTGTTCGGCACCCGCCGTGGTGAAGGCGCACCCACGGCCCGCGCGCGGCGTGGCGCATGGCACGCGTTATTGCGCAACCCTTCGGCGCTTGCGGGACTCGTGTTGCTCGCGGCGTTCATCGTGCTTGCGTTGAGCGCGCCGCACTTCTTTCCGGGCGATCCGCTCGACATGGTTGCGGTTCCATTCGAATGGCCTGGCGCCGATCCGATGTATCGCCTCGGCACCGATTCGCTTGGCCGAGATGTCGCCGCGGGCGTAGCCCACGGCACGCGCGTGTCGCTACTGATCGGCGCATCGGCGGCTGCGATCGGCTTGTTGATCGGCACGCTCGTGGGCGCTATCGGCGGCTTCTTCGGCGGTCTCGTCGATGATCTGCTCGTGCGTATCACCGAACTCTTTCAGACCGTGCCGTCGTTCCTGCTCGTGATCGTGATCGTCGCTATAGGACGGCACAGCGTGACGATCATTGCGCTTGCCATCGGCATTGCTTCGTGGCCCACGGTCGCGCGAATCGTGCGTGCCGAGTTCCGCACCTTGCGTCAGTCGGACTTCGTGCTTGCGGCGCGCAGCCAGGGCTTCAGCAACGCGCGCATCATCTTCGGCGAGATTCTGCCGAACGCGTTGCCGCCGGTGATCGTCACTGCATCCGTGATGGTGGCGAGCGCCATCCTGATCGAATCGTCGCTTTCGTTTCTCGGCATGGGCGACCCGAACGTCGTCACGTGGGGCGGCATGATCGGCGCGGGACGCGATTCGCTGCGTACCGCGTGGTATCTGACGGCGATACCGGGCGCGGCCATCGTGCTCGCCGTGCTCGCATTGAACCTGCTCGGCGACGGTCTCAACGACGCACTCAACCCGCGCATGCGCGAACGACCATGACGAGGCGCGACGTGGCCAATCTACTTGAAGTGCGCGACCTGCGCGTGAGCTTCGGCGCGCAACACGCGGTGCGCGGCATCGACCTCGATATCGCGGAAGGCGAGACGCTGGCGCTCGTCGGCGAATCGGGCTGCGGCAAGTCCGCGACCGCGCTTTCGCTCATGCGTCTCGTGCCGGAGCCCGGCCGCGTGACGGGCAGCGTGCGTTTCGACGGACGCGATCTGCTTGCGCTGGCGCCACGTGAAATGCGTGCGATGCGCGGCCGACAGATATCGATGATCTTCCAGGAGCCGATGACATCGCTCAATCCGGTGCTGTCGATCGGCGCGCAGATCGTCGAGACCTTGCGGCAGCATGAGGCGCTCTCGAAGGAAGCCGCGCATAAACGTGCCATCGAATTGCTCGACCTCGTGCATATTCCCGAGCCGCAGCGGCGCGTGTCCGACTATCCGCATGAGCTTTCGGGCGGGCAACGTCAGCGCGTGATGATCGCCATGGCGGTGGCGTGCAGGCCGCGTCTTCTCATCGCCGATGAACCCACCACCGCGCTCGATGTGACCATTCAGGCGCGCATCCTCGAATTGCTCGCGGAGCTGCGGCGCGAACTCTCGATGTCGTTGTTGCTCATCACGCACGACCTCGGCGTCGTCGCGAACCATGCGGACCGGGTGGCGGTGATGCTGGCGGGCGAGAAGGTCGAGGAAGCGAGCGTGGAGCAGCTTTTTACCGCGCCCAGCCATGCCTATACTCGGGGATTGCTCGGGGCGTCGTTGAATCTGTCCGGCGAGTTGCATTATCGCGAGTGGAAGCTGCCGGAGATAAGGCACACCGTCACCGAAGACGGTAAGCCCGTCTTCGACGTTACGCCGCTTGCGCCGCATCGGATCGTGCCGACCGCACAGGCGGACGATGTGCCCTTGCTTTCAGTGCGGGATTTGTCGGTGCATTACGCGCATCGTCATGGCAAGGACTTGCTGCGTGCGGTCGATGGCGTGTCGTTCGACATCGCACGCGGTGAGACGGTCGGTCTCGTTGGCGAATCGGGTTGCGGAAAGTCCACGCTATCGAAGGCGATCATGCGGCTCGTGCCGTCCGCTGCCGGCGTTATCCAACTGCGCGGCACCGACCTCGCACCGCTTTCCGAACGTGCCTTGCGCCCGTTGCGCCGTCAGGTGCAGATGGTGTTCCAGGACCCGTATGCGTCGCTCAATCCGCGCCGTAGCGTGGGTGAAATACTCGAAGCGGTGCTCGAAGTAAATGGCATCGGCGATGGGAAGACACGGCGTGCACGCGCTGCGGCCATTTTCGATCGCGTTGGTTTGCCCAGTGCCGCGCTCGGGCGCTATCCGCATGAATTTTCGGGCGGTCAGCGTCAGCGCATAGGCATTGCGCGTGCGCTGATTCTCGAACCCGCGCTTCTCATCTGCGATGAACCCGTGTCCGCGCTCGACGTATCCATACAGGCGCAGATTCTCAATCTGCTGGTCGAACTCAAGCGCGATCTCGGGCTTGCGTATCTCTTCATCTCGCACGATCTTTCGGTGGTGCGCTATATCGCGGACCGCGTGCATGTGATGCAGGGCGGACGCATCGTGGAGAGTGGACATCATCGCGAGATATGGCGAGCGCCGCGGCATGCTTATACGCGCACGCTGCTCGAAGCCATTCCGGTGAAGCAATTCGATGCGGAAGCCGCATGACACAGAACCATTCAAACAAGGAAGAAGGTATGTCACAACAGGACCCGCGCCAGGCCGCGCTCGATGCGCTGCCCGCGCTCGCCGAAGCGATCGGCGAAGATGCGGCCGCACGCGAAGTGCGCCGCGAGTTGCCCTTCGAGGGCTTCGCATTGTTTCGTCAGTCGGGTCTTGGCAAGCTGCGCTTGCCGGTGGAATGGGGCGGTCTCGGCGGGTCGCTCGAAGACGTGTTTCATGTGATCGCCACGCTTGCCGCGCATGAAAGCAATGTCGCGCATGCGCTGCGTATTCACTTCGATCAGACCGAAGCGCTGTTGCTCTCGCCCCGCACGCCGTTCAACGAATTGCAGATCAGGCGCGTGGTGGATGGCGCGATCTTCGGCGGAGCTTCGACCGAAGCGGGCACGTCGCGTCCCGGCGAGATCACGACCCGTTTGCAGCGCGACGGGGAACACTTTCGCCTGAGCGGCCGCAAATATTACTCGACGGGCACGGCGTTCTCGGACTACGCGCGCCTCAACGTGCAGGACGAAAACGGCGATGCGGCCGTTGCCATCGTGCCCGTGCAGCGTGAGGGTTTTCGCGTGATCGACGACTGGGACGGCATGGGCCAGCGCATGACGGCAAGCGGCAGTCTCGAGTTCGACAATCTGCTCGTGCATGCCGATGAAGTCACGCCGCGCGTGCAATCGACGCTCACGGGACGTCATGGCGGCGCATTGCGTCAGTTGCATCTCGTGACGGTGGCGGCGGGCATCGTGCGCAATATCGTCGCGGATGCAAAGCGTTATGTGCTGAAGCATGGCCGGCCGGTGATGCACAGCACCGCGCCCACCGCGCGCGAGGATGCGTTCATTCAGCAGGTGATCGGCGAACTGAGTGCGCATAGTCACAGCATCGATGCACTGGTGCGCGAAAACGCGCGCGAGCTGGAGCGTTCCGCACAAGCCATTCGCAATGGCGTTGCGAATGCCGAGGCGCTCGTGCTCGAAGGCGCGCTTGCGACGGCGCGCACGCAGATCGTGGTCAGCAAGCTCGCGCTGTTTGCAGGCGAGCGGATGTTCGAGGCGGGCGGTGCATCGGCGACTTCCCGGGCGCATAACTTCGACCGGCACTGGCGCAATCTGCGGACCATCTTCAGCCACAATCCGCTGCTGCACAAGGCACGCGTGATCGGTGACTACGAATTGAACGGCGTGACCACGCATTTGACCGAAGGGAAGGTTTTCTAAGCTGCATTGAAGCCGTTCACCGGACGAGGCACGGCGAAGTGTCCAGCGCTCGCGCGGGTTTCAGCGCAAAGGTGAACCGCGAACTTCTGGACGCGGCAGCCCGAGTCGCGCTTCATCGCCTTCATCACGAGGCGATGAAGCCATCGCAAAGCTCAGGGCTTGTAGCCGTCGTTCAACGTCTGCAGGAACGCGACGATGTCGCGAATATCCGCGTCCGTCATCGCGGGCTTGTCGCCGAACTTGCGGTCGAACGGCGCGTCCTTGTCATCGATATTCGCGTGATACCGCGGCGGCAGATCGTCGTACTTACGCACCGCGCCCTTCGCGTCTTTCGAATAGAACTTTTGCGGCGCGGTATTGCGCTCGTTGTAGAAGGCCATCACGTCGTCGAGCGAATGATAGATGCCGTTGTGAAAGAACGCGTGGCGCGTAGCGACGTTGCGCAGCGTTGGCGTGAGGAACATGCCGCAATACTGCGTCTGGTCGCGCAGATCGTCACGGAAAGGTCCGCATACGCCCATGTCGAAGAACTTCGGATCGTGATTGATCGCGAGCTTGTCGTTGCGCGGCACGCCAAGCGACTCATACTGATAATCCGTGAACATGGGCGGCAGGCCATCGCCGCCAGGCTTCGACAAATGGCATCCCGCGCAATTGGCCTTGGCGGGATCGTTGAAGAGGTGCAGGCCGTGCAACTCCGCTTGCGTGAGGCGCGTCTTGCCTTCGAGCCAGTAGTCGTACTTGCTCGTATAAGGATGAAACGCCTGTTCCTCAACCTGATAACGCGCCACCGCGAACATGGCTTCCGACACGGCCAGGCCGCGCGTATCGAAGATGCGCGGGCCGAAGAGCTTTTCGAATTCGCCTTTGTAGGCCGTATGCGCTAGCTTGCCGGACACTTCGTCGAGACTCGTGTTCGCCATCTCGACCGGGTTGAGCATGGGACCGGATGCCTGTGCCTGCAAGGTATCCGCGCGGCCGTCCCAGAACAGGCCGCCTTGTGGAACCAGCGCGGGTGCGGCGGGCGCCACGCCTGCGTTCTTCGTGGCACGTTGCGTGCTTTTGGCCTGATCGGCGAGTTGCGCGAGATCGGGCGGGGCGTCGGCATCGCCTGCATCGGGACCAATGCTGAAGTTCGGTTGCCGATACAGATACATGAGCGAAGGCGGCGGCCGATAACCCTGCAAGCTCAAATGCGGTCCGCCTTCCTGCACGGACAAATCGTTGGATGGCCCGAACGAATGGGCCGGGTCATGGCATGACGCGCACGACTGCTTGCCGGATGCGGAAAGCGTCTTGTCGAAGAAGATGTTCTTGCCGAGTTGCGCGACCGCACTCAGTTGCACGGCGGGCGGACGCTGCAAGACAACCGGCGCGGGATTCGCGCCGGTCAGGTTTTCCACGATCTCGCCGACGACCGCAGGCACATGCGATGGATACATCAACGCAAACGCACCGAACGCGCCTGCGGCGATCACGAGGGCAGCAACGCCGCGTAACGCATGACGCCTGAGCGGCGGCTTGTGAGGGGAACGACCGAAGGCGGGTTCGACAGTAGCGGACATGTGCGGATGAGTTCGGAAAAACGCGATGTCGCCGGCGAGCGGCGACACGATACGAGTGGCGATGGCGCGCATTGAATGCGCGCGCCATGCGTCACCTTCAGATTGCGGGCACCGATGCGACCGGCGAACCGAGCGACTGATCGACGAAGACCTTCGGGTTGTTGCCCTTGCCCGAGAAGTCGAACATGCCCATGATGCTGCCGGCCGTGGCGTCGAACGAACCGCTGCCGAGACGCGTCGAACCAAGCCAGTTGTCTTCGATGAAGCGCACCACCGAAGCCTGCGAGATCGCCGTGTGATCGACGTAATTCACCTTCGCCCAAGGCGAGATCACGAGAAACGGAATGCGCGTGCCCGGACCGCAGCGGCCATTCACCGCGCCGCCGTTCACGCCGACGGGCGCCGCGCCCGCGCCGCATTTGCCCGCACCGTTCAACTGGTCGGCTTGCGGATCGAACGACGATGAAGTCGGTACCGCATAAGCGTGGTCGTACCAGCCATCCGAGTCATCCCATGCAACGATCACGGCCGTCGTGTTCCAGTCGGGTTGTTGCTGCAGGAAGTTCACGATCTTCGACGTGAAAGCCTGCTCGTCGAGCGGATCGGAATAACCCGCGTGACCGTCCTGGAACGCGGGCGCCTTGATGAAGCTCACCGAAGGGTAGTTGCCGGCCTTCACCGCAGCGAAGAAGTCGTCGCTATCGTATTCGTGATTCGCGGGCTCGGCGGTCTTGCCATCCGCCTCCAGCGACGAACCGATGGCCGCCGTCGAACTCGGACGCAAATGCTGCGGATTCGCCGTCGACGCGTAGTACTGGAACCAGTTGTGATGTGCAACGTAGTCGGCCGTGGATGCATTGACCACGTTCGAGAAGGTCGCGCGCTTGCAACCGGTCGAGCCGTCGCTGTTCACGGTGGCGAGATTGAAACCGCCCATGAAGCCGCCCCACGTGATGCTCTTCGCATTGAGCAAGTCGCCGATGTTCTTCGAGGTCATCAACGCCTGATCCGTCGTGCTCGAACAGACGTCGTTGGCGGGATCGACGTCGTTGATCATCGAGAAGCCGCCTTGACCGTCGGCGACATAGTACGAGCCCGATGCCGTCGTCAGGTTGAACACGGGCTTGCTCGTCTTCACGATCTGCATGCCGTTGTTCTGGCCGGAGACGACTTCGAGCGCGCCGGGCGTGGACGGGCCGTAGGTGTCGGTGTACGCGTTGTCGCTCATCGCGAAGTTTTGCGCGTAGTTCCACAACGCGGCGACCGTGTTGCCGTCGTAATAGCCCATGACTTGGCCTGCCGTGCCGAATGCACCCGCGCCGCCGCTCGAACCCTTACCCGTGTATTTCGGGAAGAGATCGGCTGCACCGTTGTTATAGGCTTGTTGTTCCGCGGTGTAAGCGTGGTTCTGGTCGGCGGTCGCGGCTTGCGTGCGATCGAGGCGGAACGGGTTCGCGGCAGCCGCGCCGTTCAGCGTGTTGACGAAGTTCGGGTTGGCCGTGAGCAGCGTGCCAGTGAGGCCATTGACCGTCGGCGTGCCGGCGGCCGCCGTGAAGGCGGGCTCGCCCGCGGGGTTGGCGGCGTTCGGGTAGGTTGCGAAGTAGTGATCGAACGAGACGTTCTCGTTGAAGATCACGACTACGTGCTTGATGGGCGTGGCGGTGACGAGCTTGTTTTGCGCGCTCTGTTGAGCGTTGTTGTCGTGATCGCTGCCGCAGGCGTAGAGGCCGAAGGCGGCGATCGCGGCCGATGTTGCGACCATGATGGCTCGACGAAACATGAAGGAACTCCGGGGGTCGATGTGATTTTGTTTGATGAGGCGCAAAGGCTTCTCCTCGACGCGGATTACAACACTCGCGTGTTGCGCGTCGAAGTCGAAGCGCTTTCGCACCTCTTACTTCACATTGACGATTCGGCGTATTCCGGCGTGTTCCTGATCCGACTCCGTAAGGCTTATTTCGCGGCAGCCCCGATGCCGTTCAGTTCCTCGATCACTTCCGGCGACAATTCGAGGCCCGCACTTTCGATGTTCTGCCGCAAATGCGCGCGTGATGACGTACCCGGAATGAGCAGGATGTTTTGCGAGCGTTGCAGAAGCCATGCAAGCGCTACTTGCATGGTGGTGGCGTTTACTTGTTGCGCGACGCGATTCAAAATGTCGGATTGCAAGGGCGAGAAGCCGCCGAGCGGAAAAAACGGCACATACGCTATTCCTTGCTGCGCAAGATGATCGATCATGGCGTCGTCGCCGCGATGCGCGAGGTTGTACTGGTTCTGCACGCAGACAATAGGCGTGATGCTCTGTCCTTGCGCGAGTTGCTTCGCCGTGACGTTGCTCAGGCCGATATGCCGGATGAGGCCCTTGCGCTGCAATTCCGCAAGCGTCGTAACCTGTTCCTCGATATCGCCTTCAGCGGGACCGGCTATGTCGAACATGACACGCATGTTCACGACGTCCAGCACGTCGAGGCCGAGATTGCGCAGATTGTCGTGCACGGCAGATTCGAGTTCGGCGGGAGACCGCGCGAGATTCCACGATGCGTCGTCGCCGCGTTTGGCCCCAACCTTGGTGACGATCACGAGATCGTCGCGATACGGATAGAGCGCTTCACGAATCAGTCGATTGGTCACGTGCGGGCCGTAGAAGTCGCTCGTGTCGAGATGCGTGATGCCGCTGTCGATCGCTTCACGCAGCACGGCGATGGCTTCGTCTTGGTCCTTGGGCGGGCCGAACACATGCGGCCCTGCGAGTTGCATGGCGCCGTAACCCATGCGCGTCACGGACGATTCGCCGAGTTGATAGAGGCCAGCGCGGTTTGCGTCGGTCATTGCAATGCTCCTTGCATCCGTCGATGCGAAATGGATTCTTGAAACTGCTCGTCTATAATACGAATAATCCTTCAGATTGTGCATTCGCATATGTCGAGCGACAACAAGACCGCGTTGAAGCCCCGCAAGCTGCCGCGCCAGGCGCGTTCGCAGGCCACCGTCGATGCAATCTTCGACGCCACTATTCAGGTTTTGCTGGCCGATGGTTTGCAGCGGCTCACCACCATTCGCGTGGCCGAGAGGGCCGGTGTGTCCATCGGCACCTTGTATCAATACTTTCCGCACAAGCAGGCGTTGTTGTTCGCGGTGCTGGAGCGGCATCTCGGCAGAGTAGGCGACGTGCTCCAGCAGGCGGCGGAGTCGGTGCATGGCGAGTCGCTGGCGACCATGGTGTCTACAGTCGTGGAGGCATTCGTACGAGCAAAGACCGCACGCATAGATGAAGCGCGCGCGCTGTATGCGGTCGCGGCCGAACTCGATGTGCGGGAGCTTGCGCAAGGCGCGGAACGCCGAAGCCGCGCTACGCTCGTTGCCATGCTTGCGACAGCGTCGGACGCCATCTTCGACGATCTCAATACCACTGCCTTCATGCTCGCAGCGGCGATGGTTGGACCCACGCGCTTGATGGTCGAAGGCGGAGCACCGCGCGCCATGTTGCGGGCCCTGCCGCGTCAACTCGAGTCGCTATGTCTGGGTTATCTGGAGCGAGAGGCAAGGCCGCGCGCGCGGTTGAAGCGCACTGGCGCTTCGTGAGTACGGCGTGCATGGGGCGGAGTTAGCCAGCCTTCGAGTTTTGAGCTAGGCTTGATGTCTCGACTCAACTCATGGCTGCAAAATCATGTCTCGTCCCCTGCAAATCGACTTCGTTTCCGACATCGCGTGCCCGTGGTGCGCCGTTGGTCTTTCGTCATTGCAACGCGCGCTGGAACGCCTAGGCGATACCGTCGATGCAACCATCACGCTGCATCCGTTCGAACTGAACCCGGACATGGGTCCGGAAGGCGAGCGTATTGTCGATTACCTGGGCAGGAAGTACGGCCGCACGCCCGAGCAAATAAAGGAAGCGCAAGCGATGATCCGCGAGCGTGGCGCGAGCGCCGGCTTTACCTTTGGTCAGCGCGATCGGGTGTACAACACATTCGATGCACATCGGTTGCTGCACTGGGCGCGTATCGAAGGCAAGCAAGTGCCGCTCAAGCTCGAACTCCTGCGTGCGTATCATTCCGATGGTAAAAACCCGAGCAATCGAGATGTATTGATCGAAGCCGCCAAGGCCGTCGGGCTCGACGGCGACGCCGCGCGTGAAGTGTTGACGAGCGGTGCGTATGCGAACGAAGTCCGAGACGAGGAACGCGAGTTCCAGCAACTCGGCATCAGTTCGGTGCCCGCGATCATCTTCGATCGACAATATCTCGTGAGCGGTGGCCAGCCCGTGGAAGCGTTCGAGGAGGCCATCCGCAAGATCGTCGCCGAGGCGCAGTAAGGAAACGAAGGGCGCGCTTACTTGGCTGCGCCGACGAGCGAGAAAGCGTCCCAGGTCGGATCGATAGGCGTGTGCGGATTGTGCGTGAGCGCTTCAGCCACGAGCGGTTCGCATGCGCCGTAATCCGAACCGACACTGTCGCTATGCGCTTGTGGGAAGTTCACGCCCGTGACCTGACCGCCCCAACGATTGACGGTCGCGGTCATGCTGCACTTGCCAGCCCCACCCACCTTCAAATCCAGCACGAGCGCGTTCAAGTCGAGCGCCGCATCGGAGTTGGAAAAATTCCACTGCACTTCCATACGGTCGCTTGGGCTATTGCGATCCACGAGCTTCATGGTCTTGTCGGGAATGCCGACGGACTGCACCAGATCGAGCACATTGGAGCCGATGAGCGCGCCGTCGGTGTTGCGGGCTTCATGCGTTCGAATGGCGCTACATCCTGTCAGCAACGTGAAAAGAAAAGCGAAAGCGATCGTCAAACGTGACATGCGGGCTCCTTTCGATGAGCGTATCGATTGATGAAACGGCGCGCGTCCCTCGAATGGTGCAGGATTGCCGAACGACGCGAACCGCTTGAATACTGGTGCGACACCGCTGCTGCGGGCTGGTTCCAAACTTGCGGCATCGGTTTATGTGTTGAACACGGGTTACTCGCTTTCAACGCGCCACGGAAACAGTCCAAGCCATGCGAAGGAGACTTGATGCACAACGATGAATCACGACAATCGAACATGCGGCGACGCGTGCTTGCTTCCATCGGCGCGGGTTTGCTCGGCACGATGAGTGTGGGTGCAGCGACGCAGACGGCATTTGCTGCAGGTGCAAAAAACGCGCCTCGTCTGGAAACCGTGGCAACTTTCGACGATGATTTTCGTCTCGTGGGAATCGGCGTATCGAAAGAGGGGCGTGTGTTCGCCACGGCGCCGGCTTCGTCGAAGCGATCGCGCTACAGCATGGTCGAAGTCGATACGAAGACCGGCGCGCTCACGCCGTTTCCCGACGAAAGCTGGAATGTTTTCAAACCGGATGAAGATGGTTCGCATCAGTGGATCTCGGTACAAGCGCTATGGGTCGATGAACAGGACCATCTGTGGGCGCTGGACTCGTCGCTGACATCGGTCGATCAGACACGTCAGCCACCGAAGCTGATCGAGTTCGATCTGGCTACGAAGAAGATCGTGCGTCGGTTCGACTATGGCAGTGTGGTGACGCCGAAGGACTCGCTCAACGACATTCGCGTCGATCTGAAACACGGCTACGTGTTTTTGAGCAATGCTGCAAATCAGGGCGGCGTGGCAGTGACGAACCTTGCAACTGGCGAGTCGCGTCTCGTGCTCGCGGGCGACAAGTCGAGCATGTCGAACCCGCAGCAGCATCTCATGTTCCGCGATCAGATTGCGCGCAAGGGCGATGGCAGCGTCCTCGTCTTACAGACCGATGGCATTGCGCTTTCGCCCGATCGCGAATGGCTTTATTACCGGCCGCTCACGGATCACCACTATTGGCGAGTGCCGACCAAGGCGCTTATCGATACGTCGCTTTCTGCTGACGCCCTATCGAAAAAGGTGCAGTTTCTCGGCGACGGCGCGTTGACCGGCGGTCTCATCATGAGTCCAGCTGGCGTGCTATACGGTGGCGATCTGGAGAACCGGACCGTGGTGGGCTTCGATGTCGTCGAGAAGAATGGCAAGCCCGGGCTCGTGCAGAAGACGCTGGTAGGCAAGCATCCGCAGCTTTCATGGGCGGATGGCTTTGCTATTCAAAACGGCTACTTGTATATCGCGGATTCGCATTTGCATGAGTTGAACAACTTCTCCAATCCTTACCCGCGCGAAGGCAAGTTCGCGATCTTTCGCGTGCGCTTGCCGAAGCAGCCGGCGCATGGGTTGGCGGGTTGAGTTTAGCCTGGCGGTTGATGCTGCGGTTTATCGACGGATTGCCCAAGCGAGTCAAGCAAGGGCCACGCGCTTGCCAGTTCGCTTCGCATTTAGTCGATGAGCCATTGCGCGACTTGCCGCGCAGGCTCCGAAGGATTCGACGAGCGATGTTTGACCACACCAGTGACAGCCCTTCGCTACATGACGACTCCGTGCTGGCACCACCTTGCCTTCGTTAAGCGGTGCCGCTATTGCCAGCAACCATCCGGGGACAATGCGACGCACAGAGTTCGAAACTGCGTGGACTGAAGGGCAGTCGGTCAGGTCGGTTGATGAGGTATCGGTTTGGAGAATCTGCTTGGCTGAGTCGATATTCACGATTCACGTGGAAGCGCCGCCAACGCAATATCGCCCGCGTTCCCTAATTGCTCGACCTGCCAGCATTTATCCATCAACGCGCGAGTTTGCTCGGGCGAGAGAATCCCATCGGCGAGATCGGAGAACTTCTTCTCCAATTGCTGATCAGTCATCGGCACTTCGGTACTGCCGATAGCGTGCTGAATATACTTGTGCAGCTTGCGGCCGTCCTTCAGCACGATCGTCATGTCGACCTGTTCCGGTTTTATCGCGGGATCGATGATCGCATTCACCTTGTCGCGCAACGCGATGGTGTTCGGGTCGCGCACCTTCGCATCGCTGAACTGCTTCTCACCGGCCGCGCCGTCGATGATCGCAATCGCTACCGCATGATAGATGCTGAACTTTCCTTCGAGCCCGATCTGCGGCGTCTTCTTCCCCGTCAACTCAATGACGAGAGGATGCACGCGAAGATCGATACGTTCTATTTGATCCGCTTGCAGCTTGTTTTCGTTGCGAAGCTGAATTGCAGCGTCTATTGCCGGATGAATGACGATGCCGCATGCAAACGGCTTGTACGTATTCAAGGTCGATTCGTAATGCGATCCCAGACCTTCGGTAATCTCGCGGTAATCCTGCTTCGTGCTAATGGTGTTCGCCCATCCGCGCTTGGCTTCGATCATGCCGTCAGAACTCGTGTAATCCCTTGCTGCCAGCAAGGCCGCGAAGATGCCGTTCGCGGCGGCACGCCCCGGATTGAAGCTCTTGTTCATCGAGCCGAATGACTCGCGCAGTCCTACCGGTTGCGACGCTGCAAGTCCCAGCGCCCATACCATTTGCTGAACGCTCAGTCCCATGAGCTTGCCGGTCGCGGCGGCCGAGCCGAATACGCCGCATGTTCCGGTGATGTGCCAGCCGACATCGTAGTGGTTGGGATACACGGCATTGCCAATGCGCAGTTCGGTTTCGACACCCAGCACGAGTGCGTTGAGGAAGTCCTTGCCCGACACCGGTTGGTATTGCGAGAACGCGAGGATCGCGGATGCCACGGGACCCGCTGGGTGAATGATCGTCTTGAGATGCGTGTCGTCGTAATCGAAGATATGACTGCTGACGCCATTGATAAACGCCGCGTTCATGATGTCGAAGCGCTCGGCGCGGCCCAGCAGATTGGCTTGTGGCGGACCCGAGAATGGCGTGAGCGCGGCGACGGCGCGACTGACGGTTTCATCGTGCGAGCCGCCCACCGCGACGCCGACCCAGTTCATGAGCGTGCGCACGCCTTCCTTGCGTGCTGGCGCGGGCAAGTCCCGATAGCTCGTCTTGCAGATGAACTCCGCAAGCATGCGTGTGACTTTCGGCGGGCGGGCGTTGGGTGCGCTTGCGGGTGCAGGTGACGAAGCAGTAGCTGCGTTAGACTGAGCGAACGCGGCCGGACTGACGGTAGCCGATGCCAAGGCACTCGCTGCGCTGGTCTTGAGGAAATTACGACGGTCGAATGCGGACATTTTCTTTGTCTCCTTGAGTACTCATGCCGTGATGGATGACTTGGTATCGCGGCGAGCAGGTTTCGCTCCCGAAGAGATCAGACTCACGGTCCTCCAGCATGATAGGACCTCTCCTTGACAGCCTCGTTCAGCAACTGTTATTAATAATGGTTATCATTTAACCTGAATCGATCACGCCGCTGGCTTGCGTGACCATCGCGCTTGCAACTTCTGCTCGGCCATCTGTTTCGATGCCATCGCCGTCGGTCACACGGCGCGTGTCCGCGACGGGACACAGTGCACTCATGAACTCAAGGATTCGCCAGCCAATGACTGGTTTGATTACGAACCGAATTGCCCGCGTGGGGCCGCTCGTATCGCGCATCGTCTGCGCGATGTTCGGCGGTTACACGCTTGCCGCCCTGACGAGCGTCGCCGCGCTCGCGCTGCCGATGAGCAAGCCACAAGCGGTGCTCACCGGCATGCTGGCAAGTTTCGTCGTCTACGTATGCGCGGTGATCTGGGTCTTCGCGGTGCGGAGCGCAACGCGCGCATGGTTCGGATGCCTTATCGTATCGATACCGCTCCTGATCGCGGCGTGGTCGGTATGAAGGCAGACGTCAAACCGCGCGGCATCCGCCAGAGCATGTCGGACCTGCATACATGGGCCGGTCTGCTCGTCGGGTGGATTCTCTATGCCATGTTTCTCACCGGCACGGTCAGTTACTTCAAGGACGAGATCTCGCAGTGGATGCGCCCGGAAGTCGCGCATCAAAAGGTCTTGCCCGACGCGGCATCCGCTGCCGAACGCGTCGCCGCGACGCTTGGCACCATCGCTGCGGGAAGCTCGCAATGGAGCTTCGACTTGCCGAACGATCGCAGCAGCGTGATGGGATCGTTCTGGCGCACGCCGGGCGCGGCGCAGAGCCGGCGCACGTTTTCGGAAGCGAGCTTCGATCCTGCAACCGGCCAGAAAGTGACTACGCGCGAGACGCTTGGCGGTGACTTCTTCTACCGCTTTCATTTCCAGTTTTACTACATGCCCGCGCTGTGGGGACGCTGGATTGCAGGCTTCTGCGCGATGTTCATGCTGGTCGCAATCGTAAGCGGCGTCATCACGCACAAAAAAATTTTCATCGACTTCTTTACTTTTCGATGGGGCAAGGGACAACGCTCATGGCTCGACGCGCACAATGCGCTGTCGGTGTTCGGCCTGCCGTTCCACTTGATGATCACCTACACCGGTCTCGTCACGTTGATGGCGATGTACATGCCGTTCGGCGCATCGGCCGCATTCAAGACGCCCGCGGAACGCCAGCAGATGACGGCGCAACTGAGCGCATTCATTCAACCGGGCAAGCCCGATGGAACGAAGGTTCCGCTCGCGCCCATAGCTCCGATGGTGCGCGAAGCCGAAGCGCGCTGGGGCCGGGAAAACGCGGGACGAGTGACGATCACGAATCCGGGCGACGGCGCGGCACGCGTGGCCGTATCGCGTGGCGATGCGGTGCGTGTATCGATGAGTCCGCAGTATCTTCTCTTCGATGGCGTGACGGGCAAACTCATCGACGTGAAGGACAGCGTGGGCGCAGCCGCCGAAACGCGCGGTGTGCTCTATGCGTTGCATCTCGGGCGCTTCAGCGGTCTGCAACTGCGCTGGCTGTATTTCATCGTCAGTCTCGCGGGCACGGCGATGGTCGGCACCGGCCTCGTCATGTGGACGGTCAAACGCCGTCAAAAGCTGCTCGATCCGACGCGGCCGTACTTCGGCTTCTGGCTCGTCGAGCGGCTGAATATCGTGAGCATTGCGGGACTTTCCATCGCCATGACCGGATATCTGTGGGCGAATCGACTATTGCCCGTGTCGATGCACGACCGCGCCGAAGCGGAGATCAACCTGTTCTTCGCCATCTGGGCGGCAACGTTGCCGTGGGTGTTCGCGCGGCCCGCGAAGCGCGCGTGGATGGAACTGCTTTGGCTTGCGGCTGCCTTGCTCGCGCTCTTGCCGATGCTCAATGCCTTCACGACGCAAAGGCCGTTCTGGCGCAGTGTCGCGGAAGGCGATTGGGTGTTCGCCGGATTCGATCTGATGATGTGGGCGTTCGCCGCGTTGCATGCCGCATTGGCGATACGCACAGCACGTCACACGCCGCGCGTGAAGCCCGCGAGAACCGTCGACGAGCGCAAGGTGCCGATGAAGGAAACCGAGGAGGAAAGCACGTGACGCAGGGAATCGCCTTGCTGGTCTGCGTCGTGTCATTCGCGTTTCTTGCGCTGGCAATGGAGCGGCATCAAGAGACCCTCTTCGGACGCGAGTTGTCACGCGGTCAGTCGCGCGCGTTTCGCACCGCCGGATGGTGCGGCCTCGTGCTCGCGCTTCGATACCTCGTCGGCGGCGAAGGCTGGGCGCTCGGACTCGTGAGCTTTAGCGGATGCACGAGTCTTGCCGCAGGCATCGTATATGGCGCGCTCATCTTGCTTGAGCGACGCGAGGTTCGTGGATGAATGAAGCATCGCCCACGCCTCGCATCCATCAAAACGCCGTGCGTAATCCGATCATCACGCTGCGACCGCCTTCAGGCGCGATGTCCCTTACGACCGAACTCGCGTAACGCACTTCCTGATTCGTCAGGTTCTGTCCGCGCACGTAAGCGAGCCAGTCCGTTGGTCCGACGCGGAACTTGTACGTGAGCGTGAGCCCGAGCGTCGTGTAGCTTCCCGTCGGCAGATCGTTCTCCGGCACGCGATGCTGCGCCCACGCGTGAACCATTTCCGCGCGCGCGCCGTAAGGACCGTAGCCGTAGTCGAGCGCGAGCGTCGTGCGCAACGGCGAGATGCGCGGCAAGGCTTCGCCGGTATCGACATTACGGGCATGCGTGTAATCGGCGACGACTTCTACATCGAGCCGATGCGCGCCTTGATCGAGCACGCGCCATTTGCCATCCAGTTCGATGCCGTAAAACTCCGCGCGCACGCCGCGATAAACCGCTTCGTCGAGCGCGTCGTCGGTGCCCGGCGCCACGGGCGTGTCGTCGTCGTTGACGAGACGGCCCGTGTTGAACTCGGTCAGATAGTTGCGAAAGCGGCTGTAGAACACGCCCGCGCTGCCTTTGTTGGGGCCGCTCGCGAAGCGCAAGGACAAGTCGGTGGACACGGCCTTTTCCTTCTGCGCGTCCTGATTGCCGATCAGGTACTGACCGGTGGCATCGTGCGGACCGTTGGCGAAGAGTTCGTAGTAAGTCGGCGCGCGCTCCGTGTAGGCGAGATTGCCGACCACCGACCAGATCGGATTCAGCTTGAACAACGCGCCCGCGGACACGCTTCCCGCGTTGAAATCACGCAACATCGCCGATGCGAATTTCTCGTTGCCGCCCGCCGTCGGGTCGATCTTCACATGCTCGTAGCGTGCCCCGACGCTGAGCGTGAGCGCGTCGTTGACGGCCCATTCCTCGAGTCCGAAGAGCGCGGCGCTCGTCGTCTGCGATGTCGGCACGAGCGCTTCGTCGCCGAGCGCGGAAAATGTGTTTTGACTCAACTGCACGCCGATGGCGCCATCGAACGGACCGATCTTCTTGTGACGCGCCTCGATGCGCGCCTCGTAGCCGTGGTTACGAAAGGTCGTGCCAGTTTCGCCGTCGTCGATCTCCTTGTGTTCGTAATCGGTATAGCCGAAGTTGAACTTGAGCTGGCTGAACGGTCCTTGCAGATTGCGTATCTCCGATGCCGCCGTCACGTGATCCTGATGCATGCGCAGACGCACATCGTCTTCGGCGACCGATCCGTAGTTCGCTTCGTAGCCGTTGTAGCTCACACCCGCATATCCGTCGGCCCAGGTGTAGGACGTGCCGACCGCGCCGCCGTGCCAGCGCCCGTCGCTATTCGGGATGCTGCCGTAGGGCTCTTGCGCGTCCGGTCCGTCGAGCGCGCGCTGGCGATCCGAGCGCGTAAAGCCGGGGACGCGCTCCTTGCTGGTTTCGCGGTCGAAGGCATCGACGTGAAACGCGAACTGCCCGTTGCCGCCTTCCACGAGCGCCGCGCCCGCGCGCGCATCGTTGGCGCCGCCATAGCTGGCATCGGCCTGACCGGAGACGCCTTTGATCGGCTCGCGCGGAATGCGGTTGTCGATGGTGTTCACCACGCCGCCTATCGCGTTGCCGCCGTATAGCAGCGCCGCCGGTCCGCGCACGATCTCGACGCGCTCCACTGAAAGCGGATCTTGCGGGACGGCGTGATCGTACGAGAGCGACGACGCATCGAAGGCCGCGACGCCGTTTTGCAATATGCGGATGCGGTCGCCGTCCATGCCACGGATGATCGGCCGGCCGACCATCGGACCGTAAGTCGTCGTGGAGACGCCGGGCAGACCGTTGAGCGTCTCGCCGAGCGAATCGCCGCGTCGCAGAGCGAGGGCGTCGCCGTCGAGCGCGCTGGATGGCGACATCAACTGGTTCGATCCAAGCGGATTCGCCGTGACGAATACCGGCGTGAGCGCGGTGTCCGTTACGTTGCCGGCGGCCGTCTGGCCGCGTGCCACGGCGGTGACCAGCAGCATGCCGAGTGGCAAGAGGCGTTGTCTGCGCGGCGCTGGATGAGCGAAAGGCGTGTGGTGCAAGATTTTATTGCTCCTGTCGAAATGATATAACGTTGCATCCGATGAGCGTACGGAGGCGTAAGGAACGGCATCCACCGCAGGCGGTGAGATGATATAACGTATCTTTACAAAAACGCCAGTGTCACGTGATCGACTAAACAACGCGCGTCAGTTGCGCAAAACACCACACCTTTTTGCGATGACTTGCCCCATCGTGTCCGCTGCGATATTCGATGTGATAAAAGTCCGCGTGCTTTTTTCGATCGGCTTCACGAGAGCCATCGGCAAAGCGCGACATACAACATCGATCAAAGCATCCAGCTCACGACATCCATGAAGACGATCACATCGCGTGCCGTATCCGCCCTTGGCATCACGGCCATTGCACTCGCCTGTCACACCGCATTCGCGCAAAGTTCGGTCACGCTGTACGGCGTCGCCGACGTCGGCGTGCGCTATCTCACCAACGCCAATGCCAACAACGACGGCAAGGTGTTCATGACCAACGGCGCAATCACCAATAGCCGGATCGGCTTGAAAGGCACTGAAGATCTCGGCGGCGGTCTCAAGGCGATTTTCCGTTTGGAAAGCGGCGTGGAATTGCAGAACGGCCAGTACTCGGATAGCCAGCGCGAGTTCAATCGCGCGGCGTATGTCGGTCTGTCGAACCAGTACGGCACGCTCACGCTCGGCCGCCAGAAGACGCCGCTTTTCGACATGCTGGGCGATACCTACGACCCGCTCACGGTCGGTAACTACTTCGAGAATGCGTGGTTGCCGGTCGCGCTCGGCGCCGGTCTCTATGCGGATAACGCGGTGAAGTACAACGGCACGTTCGCGGGCCTGACGGTCGCGGCGATGTACTCGTTCGGCACCAACTACACGTCGACGGGCGCGGGCGGCTTCTCGGGCCAGGTGCCGGGTCACATGGGCGCGGGCAACATGTACGGCTTCACGGCTTCGTATGTCGTGGGGCCGCTTGCCATCGGCGGCGGCTACCAGCAGAACAGCGACAACGCCAGCAACAAGCAGAAGATCTGGAACGCCAACGCGGTCTATACCATCGGTCAGGCAAAGCTCTACGTCGGCTATCTGCATTCGACGGATGACACCGGTTTCGTCGATAGCACGCTGTCGCAACGCGATCTCGTATCGGGCGTGGATATCCTCAAAGGCTCGGGTCGTCGCGACGATGGTCCCTTCGCCGGCATCACCTATCAAGTGACGCCCGCGCTCTTGCTCACCGGCGCGTTCTACTACGACCACATGAAGAATGCGGCGATCGGCGGTGGAGAAGTCGGCAGCGGCAATCGCTATACGGGCGTGGCGGTCGCGGAATATGCGTTGTCCAAGCGCACCGAAGTCTACGGCACGGTGGACTTCAACAAGGTAACGGGCGCGGGCTTCGTGGAACTGCCGGGACGCTCGAATCAAACGGGCGTTTCCATCGGGCTGCGCAACATTTTCTAAGTGCTATCGATGACGGCGCGTTCGCACCGCGCCGTCGATGTCGCCTCTTGCGGGTGCGAATATTGCGATCTTTCGTGCTATTCGAAGAAGGACCGCAGTCAGCGTGCTTGCGCTGACTGCCCCTCACAGGAGACGACATGCCCGAGAATCAATCCCCCGATGTCTGCCGCATGGGTGTCGCGTTTATCGACGCCCAGTTGCAATCGCTCTATATCCACGCGGCGCTATTGAGCGGATGGATCGAGAACGGCGGTCCTGCGCCCGATTTCAGCGGCGTGGAGCGGCTCCTGACGATGCGCCACGCGCATCCCGAAGCGCACACGCATAGTGAAGACGGCATGCCTGCCAAGCGCGCGCCGGACGATCCGCCGCCGTCGCTTCCGTCACTCGACGATCCCGCCGAACGCATGGCTTTCGCGCTTCGCGTGCCGTCGACGAACGCGATTCTCGCCGTCGCCGATTTTTTCGATGCGCATCGCCTGTCCGGTTCGCGCACGCCCGAAGTGCAGTTTCTGATGCGTATCCGCGATGCCGCCGTCAATGCCAATACCTTGCATGTCGAGACGGGCGTTTATCGTCCGCACGCGGCGTATGGCGGAATCATCATCGACGAAGCGCTCGACGGCGCACGGCTTTTCAGCGACGGAGAAACGCCCGGCTTCATGGAATTTGGCGATACGGTGGGGTTACTGCGATATCTGCGCACGCTTCTGAAGAGCATGCAGACGGTGATCAGTTCAGGCGATGCAGGTTGAGCGCGGCAATCGGCGAGCATGAAGCCCGCATGAATGCCGCGCCCGGCATTCATGATCCTGCTTACTGCGATGCCGCTGCGGCCTTCTTTGCGTGATGCTTGTGGCTGTGCTTCTTGTAAGGAGGCCGCGGCTTGTTGTTCGGGTATTGCGCTTCGGCGAACGACACGCTCGGTGCGAAGATAGCGGCGACCGCCAACAGGGCAACAGCTTTCTTGAGAGACATTTTCATCAGGAACTCGCAGAGAAGAAAGGCTTGGAAATGCGCGGCGGCGAGGCCTTCGCCGCATGCGCGGTGAGCACTGTAGAGACTGCGAAGCGGAGTGTAACTTGGGGAAAACATCAGCGCTCGTTAAAACAACAATGGCGTTGTTTTTTGCGGGACTGCCACGGAATTTGCACGCTTACGGCGCACGTTTAGCGGTATTTCGTTAAACTCGACGAAAGCTCGCGCGCGCAGCCACCTGTGGATTGCAATCGATACTGTCAGGAAAATCCATAGACGAGCGACTGGGAAACCGGCGAACTATCCCTCCATCAGTCCTTACCTTGTTTCCCTGCACTGCGGAAACGCTCAGTCGTTTTCTTGCAGCTGGCCGCGCAACGAGCCACAGCGCTAGTCGCCCAGCAACGTCTGCACGCCCTGCGCGAATTCATCGAGTAAGACGGGCTTGCGCAATACGATGGCGTCCTCGGGTAGCGTCGCCTTGACGGCATCGATATCGTCGTAGCCGGTCATGAACATCACCGGCAGACGCGGATGCGTTTCCGCGAGAATGCGCGCGAGCAAGCCGCCGTTCAAGCCCTGCATGGCCTGATCGGTCACAACGACATCGGGCGGCGAACGATCGATCGCCTGCAGCGCCGCAATGCCGCCGCTCACCGCTTCGACATCGTAGTTCGCGTCGCGCAGCAGTTCAGATAACGCTTCGCGCACGTTGGCTTCGTCATCGACCAGAATGATGCGCACGCGCTTTCGCAGCGCGACCGGGCTCGCCGCTTCGCATTCGCCGTCAGCATCGCCCGCTTCCTGAACGGCCGTTCGCAGATACAGCGAGACGGTCGTGCCCGCGCCCGGTTCCGTGCCGATCCGCGCGATCCCGCCCGCTTTGAGCGCCACGCCATACACCTGCGAAAGCCCGAGCCCCGTGCCCTTGCCTTCGGGCTTGGTCGAGAAGAAAGGCTCGAACGCGCGCCGGGCGACTTCGGGCGGCATGCCGGGGCCGGTATCCGACACGCGCAGCTCCACGTAATTGCCATTCGCGAGATCAGGGTCGCCCTCGGCTTCGAAGACACGTGTGGCGACTTCTATTCGCCCGCGTCCTTGCATTGCGTCCCGTGCGTTGATGACGAGATTGAGCAGCGCCGCTTCGAGTTGCGTCGCGTTGGTCAGCACGCGAACGCCTTCGGAGCGAAGCTGAAACGCAAGCTGGGTTTCGGGCCCGAGCACGCGCGCCAGCAGTTCCTTCATGCCGTGCACCGAACGCGTGACGCACAGCGACTCCAGTTCGACCGATTCCTGCCGGGAAAACGTCAGCAATTGCCTGATGAGCGCCGCGCCATGCGTGACCGCCTGCAGACCGTTGGCGCTCCAACGGCGCACCTGATCCGCATCGTGCGCGCGATGCTCGACGAGTTGCAGACACGTGCTGATGGTCTGCAGGAGATTGTTGAAGTCGTGCGCGATGCCGCCCGTCAACTGCCCGACCGAACCCACGCGCTGATTCTGCTTGAACGTTTCGTGCGCGGCGTCGTCATCGGCGAGTGCGTCGGTGATCTTGCGCTGCAGTTCGCGTTTCTCCTCGCCGCGCTGAATGCCCATGCGCCGCAGCTTCAGCATGATGGCAGCCTGACGCGCGAGCGATTCGAGCGCCGTGCATTGTTCCTGACTCAAGGCACGCGGCTCGCGGTCGATCACGCAGACGGTGCCGAGCGCGTGACCGTCGTCCGTGACGATAGGCGCGCCCGCATAAAAGCGGATATGCGGCTCTCCGAGCACGAGCGGGTTGTCCCTGAAACGCGGATCGAGCGTCGCGTCCTCGATCACCAGCAGCGAGGTGGGTTCCAGAATGGCATGCGCGCAGAACGCCTGATCGCGCGGGGTCTCGCGTGCGCCGAGACCGATGCACGCCTTGAACCATTGCCGGTCGCGGTCGATCAGCGAAACGAGCGCGATAGGCGACTGGCAGATCGTCGCGGCCAGCGTGGCGATGTCGTCGAAAGCGGGTTCGGGCAACGAATCGAGTACGTCGAAGCTTCGCAGCGTATAGAGACGTTCCGCTTCGGTGGCGGGCACGGCCGCGCCACTGTGCGTTGATTTGGGCATGAGTACGAGGGCAGAACGGGTAGCAAAAGGCGCTGACCGATCATGGAACCTGATCGTGCGCAGTCGCTCAGTGTACGCTGGTTCGCCGTGCGTTATCGGACAGGCTCAAGTCCGTGCAAGCGCGCTGCGCTTCGCTGGTTTGCGCCGTTTGCGCGCACCCGGCACGACGCCGATGCGCGGATCGCGAGCGAGTACGAGTTCCGCGAGCCGACGCGCCGTGTCTTCGAACGCCGGATCGTCCTGCGGCACGTAAAGCCATTTTCCGAGCACGGGATGTGGCTGCAAAGCCGGAATGTCTTCGATGAGCGCTGCATGATGCTCTTGCGAGGTGCATACGAGCACGCCATTCCATGGCTTGTCGCGGTCGGCGGCCACGAGACACATCAGTCCATCGATATACGCGGCGTCGGAACCGAACATGCGCTTTTGAATGAACGTGTCATCGCTCTCGAGCGGCTCGAAAACCCATAGCAGCGAATTACGAACGGTGGAGGGCATGATGGCGGTCGCGAGCCTTGACGGGCTCCATGTTACAACTCGAAGCGGTCGCGGGTCGTCACGTAATCGCTTGCGCCGAAGCGCCCGACCGGAAAGTAATGCTGTAAGCGCACGCGCCAGGTGTCGAGGTCGATGAGTTCGTCGCGTGCGTGCAGCATCAATACCTTGCCGATGAAGATGTGCCGGCTTGCGGTTTCCAGCGTTTCCCACAGCACGCATTCGAACGCGACGGGCGCCTCGGCGATGCGCGGCGGCTTCACGCGCAGCGACGGCAGCGCGGTGAAACCAACCGCGTCGAGTTCGCTGACATCGGCGGCGAAGCGTTCGCCGCAGCGATGCATCTGCTCGGCGATTGCTTCATCGGCGAGATGGACGACGAATTCCTTCTCGCGCGGCACGTTCGCGGCTGTGTCTTTCAACGTGCCATCCGCGAGCCGGTTGATGCTGATCATCACGATGGGCGGTTCTTCGCCGAGCATGTTGAACATCGAGAAAGGCGCGGCATTCACGGTGCCATCCGCACCGAGCGTGGTCACGAGCGCAATGGGCCGTGGCACGATGAGGCTCGCCATCAGCTTGTAGCGCTGGTATTCGGTGATGGCCTCGAAGTCGATTTCCATGTCATTGCACCTTTTCAATGCCGAGCAGATGCGCAAGGCTCTTGGTGCCTGGCATCCGTGTGGTTTCTATACGCGCTTCGAGTCCCTGCAGATGCGCGCTCATATGCGCCGCCGCGCCTTTTGCGTCGCGTCGTTCGAGGCAATCGAGAATGGCGGTGTGCTCGTCGTGCTCGCATGGCGCGTTGCCCGCCGGTTCATAGACGCCAACGATAAGCGAGCAGCGCGAGACGAGTTCGTTCAGATACTGCAGCAGGATGGCATTGCCCGCGAGCGCCGCGATGCGCAGATGAAACTCGCTCGCGAGGCGCGCCCATGACGGTTGATCGAAGCGGTGCATCGCTTCGTGTTCCTGGTTGAGTTGCTCGCGCAAGGCGGCAATGTCCGCGCTGCTCGCGCGCTCCGCCGCGAGTTCGACGAGCGCGCGTTCCACCGAGCGGCGCGCTTCGAACACCTCGCGCGTTTCCTCGCGCGTCGGCTGTGCGATCACCGCGCCCTTGTTGGGCCGCAACACCACGATGCCGTCGTACGCGAGCTTTTCGAGCGCGCGCCGGACCACTGCGCGGCCCACGCCGAAGAGCTCGCACAGTTCCGGCTCGGGCAGCTTGGTGCCGGGCGCGAGACGCCGGCTCAGCACACCGTCGAAGATGCTTCGATAGATGCGCATATCGGCGGCATCGGCTTGATCACGCATGCGCGGCGAGCTCATGCGGCGCGCGCGGCCGTGCTCGCCGCCTGTTCCATGTGCCGCGCGATTGCGCCGGGCGTGGTGAGCCAGATGTCGTTGCGCGCCGCCGCGATATGCGCGAGCGCGCGCCGTAAATGACGCAAGCGATACGGCTGCCCGACGATATACGGATGCAGCGCAATCCCCATGACGAGGCCCTGCGGCGTGCTCGCGCGTTGCGTCTGTTCGAGCATTTCATCGAACTGGTCGACGATCATGTCGGTGAACGCGGACATGTCGAGATGCCGCGCCATGATCATCGGCAGATCGTTCAGCTCTTGCGGATAAGGCACGGACCACAGCGCGCCGTGACGTGTTTTCATGCGCACGGGCCGGTCGTCGTGACACCAGTTGAGCGTGTAGCCGTAACCCGTTTCGGCAAGGAGGTCCGGCGTGTGATGCGTCTCCGAGATCCACGGCGATAGCCATCCTTGCGGCATTACGCCCGACTCCGCAAGGATGCGTTCGCGACAGTGCGCGAGTAGGGCGCGCTCGCCGGCTTCGTCGAAATCGCTCTGACGCTCGGCGTTCGTGTGACCGTGCGCGATGAGTTCATCGCCCCGCGCCACACATGCTTCGATCAGCTCGGGGCAATGATCGTAGAGCGACGTGTTGATGAGCGTGCCCGCGGGCATGTCGAGCGCATCGAACAATTCAATGCAACGCCACGCGCCCACGCGATTCCCGTACTCGCGCCAACTATGGTTGAGGACATCCGGTTGCGGCGATAGTGGTCCGAGCGCGGCCCCCAGTCCTTCGCCGAACGCAAAGTGTTCGAGGTTGAAGCCGAGATAAACCGCGAGACGCGCGCCGTTCGGCCAGCAATACGGCTCGCCATGATGAATCGCTTGATAGTCGAAACGGCCGTGCGATCGGAGTACATCGGGATTGAAGTCGCTCATTGTCGATGAATGCATGAACCGGTTTGGTTACGTCGTGCCCCAAGGCGGACCTGTTGCGCACCGCGAACGTACACGCCTCGCGTCGCGACGTGCCGACGATCGAGGCTTGCGATCGTGTGCAATATGCGAGCCAACGTGTCGACACGCATGCTGCGCTACGCGTTGCATGCGATGAAGCCGAACCACGACAGCAAATGGCATATGTCTTGCAATGGCTTCGCGCTGCAAGCCATTTCCCGTCAGCGCGTTCATAAGGACAAGCCTTTATGGTTCAGCCGGCATCAACCGTGGTTCACGCGACAGCCGCCGATATCGAACTCGTTCACGTGACGAAGCGCTATGCGGATTCCGTCGCCGTCGATGCGATCGACCTGCGCATTCCCGGCGGCGCGTACTGTTGCCTGCTCGGTCCTTCGGGATGCGGCAAGACATCGACCTTGCGCATGATCGCGGGGCACGAGTGGATTTCCGAAGGCGATGTGCTGATCGGCGGGCGCAACGTCACGCGCGAACAGCCGGCCGCACGCGGCACCGCGATGGTCTTTCAAAGCTACGCGCTCTTTCCGCATCTGTCCGCGCTCGATAACGTCGCCTTCAGCCTCAAGATGCGCGGCGTCGCGAAGGAAGCACGCAGAAAGCGCGCGGGCGAACTGCTCGAACTCGTCGCCATGTCGTCCTATGCGAACCGCAAGCCCGCGCAGCTTTCCGGCGGGCAGCAGCAGCGTGTGGCACTCGCGCGCGCCTTGCTCAATGAACCACGCTGTCTTTTGCTCGACGAACCGCTCTCCGCGCTCGATCCTTTCCTGCGCGTGCAGATGCGCGCCGAACTCAAGCGCTGGCAGAAAGAACTGGGCATCACTTTCGTGCACGTCACGCACTCGCAGGAAGAAGCAATGGCGCTCGCCGATCTCGTCGTCGTGATGAGTCACGGTCATATCGAACAAAGCGGCACGCCGTTCGAAGTCTTCAACCGGCCGCGTACCGAATTCGTCGCGCGCTTTCTCGGCGGCCATAACGTGCTCGGTTCGAAGGGCGGGCTTTTCACGGTGCGTGCGGATCATCTGCGGATCGCGCCGCAGGGCACGACGCCCGGCACGAGCGCGGGCGAGGGAGGACTGAGCCGCATCGGCGGACTCGCGTGCACGGTGCGCGAGGCCGAGTATCAAGGCACGCATGTGCGCATGACGCTCGTGCCGCTCGACGGTTCCCCCGAACTCGTTTCTATCGTCAGCGATGCCGACTACGACGCCGAGCGCCTCGGCCCCGATGCGCGCGTGACCGTCTGGTGGGATCAACGCAACGCGCATCCGCTCGCGGCGTGATGCGCGCTTGAGCCAAACACATCAAAACCCGAAACGAGGAGGAAGGCTATGAGCAATGACAACGCACGTCCGCAAGCGACTCAGGAAATCAAAGAGACCAAAGAGGAACTGGAAAGCCGCGGCCGCACGCGCCGCACTTTCATCAAGGGCGCCGTGGCGGCGGCGGGCATTGCCGGGTTCCCTTACGTGCATGCACAAGAGAAGATCACCTTGCGCTATCTCGGCACGGCGGTCAACCAGAGCGCGGACATTGCGAAGAAGTTCAAGGAAGACACGGGCATCGAGATTCAATACATTCCGGTGACGACCGATGACGTCACCAAGCGCATCATTACGCAGCCCAACTCGTTCGATATCGTCGATACCGAATACTTTTCGCTCAAGAAGCTGATTCCGGCGGGCACGCTGGCCGGCATGGATGCAAAGCGCATCAAGCTCGCGGACAAGATCACGCCGGTGCTCACGAAGGGCGAAGTGAACGGCAAGAAGATTGGCGATCAGGGCACGGCCCCGAAGAAAGTGATGTTCTTGAAGGGCGCGCGCTCGACGGAGTTCTCCGCGACGCCTACCGAATGGATGACGCTCATTCCCACGACGTATAACGCGGATACGCTCGGCATTCGCCCGGACCTTATCAAGCGTCCCGTCAACACTTGGGCCGACTTGTTGAATCCGCAATTCAAGGGCAAGGCGGCGCTGCTCAACATTCCGGCTATCGGCATCATGGATGCGGCAATGGCCATCGAAGCGATGGGTCAGGTCAAGTACGGCGACAAAGGCAACATGACCAAGGCCGAGATCGATCAGACCATCAAGGTGCTGATCGAAGCGAAGCGCGCAGGTCAGTTCCGCGCCTTCTGGCGCGACTTCAACGAAAGCGTGAACCTGATGGCATCGGGCGAAGTGGTCATTCAGTCGATGTGGTCGCCCGCGGTCACGAAGGTGCGCACCATGGGTATCGCCTGCACGTTTCAGCCGCTGAAGGAAGGTTATCGCTCGTGGGCGTCGGGCTTCGGCTTTCCGCGTTCGCTGCAAGGCAAGAAACTCGATGCGGCCTATGAGTTCGTCAACTGGTTCCAGGACGGCTGGGCGGGCGCCTATCTGATGCGTCAGGGTTATTACCCCGGCGTGACGGAGACGGCCAAGACGCACATGCAGGCTTACGAGTGGGACTACTGGATGGAAGGCAAGCCCGCGACACAGGACATCAAGGCACCCGATGGCCAATTGCTCGAAAAGACCGGCGCGGTGCGCGACGGCGGCTCTTATACCCAGCGCATGGGCGCCATTGCATGCTGGAACGCGGTGATGGACGAGAACATCTACATGGTGCAGAAGTGGAACGAGTTCATCGCCGCCTGATGTTCACGTGAGGTTCACATGATGCACACAAGGAGCATTTGCTGATGGCATCCGTCGAGTATCTGTCGCAAGCGAAGGAAGCGCCGAAGCGTCATCGGCGCGTGAGCGCATGGTTGCAGGCCACGCCGCTCACACTCACCTTCGTGCTGTTCTTCATCGTGCCGCTCGTGATCACGTTGATCGTGAGCTTCTGGGATTTCAACGAATATCAGATCATCCCGGCGTTCACGCTCAAGAACTATGTGGCGATCTTCGACGGTTGCAGCTCCTTCACCGATGTCTGCGTGACCTTCAAGACATATTGGTCGACGCTCAAGTTCTGCGCAATGGTGTGGGCCGTGACGCTCGTGCTCGGTTTCTCCATTGCGTACTTCCTCGCGTTTCACGTGCGCACCACGGCCATGCAGACCATTCTCTTTTTGCTCTGCACGATTCCGTTCTGGACGTCCAACGTCATCCGCATGATCTCGTGGATTCCGCTGCTCGGCCGTAACGGGCTCGTGAATCAGGCGCTGATCAACGCGCATCTCATCGATCAACCGCTGGAATGGCTGCTGTATTCGAACTTTTCGGTGGTGCTCGCGTTCGTGCATCTGTTCACGTTCTTCATGATCGTGCCGATCTTCAACGCGATGATGCGTATCGACAAGTCGCTCTTGGAAGCCGCGCGCGATGGCGGGGCGAGCGGCTGGCAGGTGATCCGCGATGTCGTGTTGCCGCTCTCGAAGACCGGAATCGTCATTGGCTCGATCTTCGTCATCACCATCGTGATGGGCGACTTTCTCACAGTGGGCGTAATGGGTGGACAGCAGATTGCGTCGGTGGGCAAGATCATTCAGGTGCAGACGGGCTATCTGCAATTTCCCGCCGCGGCGGCCAACGCGATCATTTTGCTGGCCGTCGTGCTGATGATCGTGTGGGCGCTCACGCGTGTGGTCGATATCAGGAAGGAGCTTTGACATGGCCAGCGGCATTGCGGGTTTGAAGAAACATCGGGAGCACCGGCCCGCCAGCTTTTACTGGCTCGCGTTGCTGTTCGGCTTGTTCGTGCTATTCCTGTATGGACCGGTCATCACCATTTTCATTCTCTCGTTTCAAGGTCCCGAAGGCGGTCTGACGTTTCCCATGCGCGGCGTCT
Source organism: Caballeronia sp. HLA56 (assembly GCF_054655155.1). Taxonomy (NCBI): domain Bacteria; kingdom Pseudomonadati; phylum Pseudomonadota; class Betaproteobacteria; order Burkholderiales; family Burkholderiaceae; genus Caballeronia; species Caballeronia sp. HLA56. Next base: position 610,144 of record NZ_BAAHOB010000002.1, read on the forward strand.
CGCTGCACTGGTTCGAGCAGTTGCGTCAGGGTGTGGGCGATATCGATATCTGGGCTTCGTTCGGCCGCTCCGTGAAGCTCGCGCTCGCGGTCACGGTGCTGACCGTGCTGTTCTCGGTCACGGCGGGTCTCGCCTTCAGAAGGCGTTTTCGTGGCGATACGGCCGTGTTCTACGTGTCGGTGGCGAGTCTCATCATGCCGTCGATCATCGTGTCGCTCGGTATCGGCCTCACGTTTCGTCTGCTCGACAACGTGATCAAGTATCTGGCGAACGAGTGGGGCTTTACTTCTTTCGCGGATTCGTGGACCACGTCGATGGGCCTCTTCACCTCCGCGCTCGGCGCCCATCTGACGTGGACGCTGCCGTTCGGTTTGCTCGTGATGTTCGCTGTCTTCAACCGCTTCAATCCGGCTTACGAGGAAGCGGCGCACGATCTGGGCGCATCGCCGTGGCAGAGCTTCAGGAATGTAGTGTTGCCGATCATCGGGCCATCTGTCATTGGCGTGGGAATGTTCGGCTTCACGCTGTCATGGGATGAAATCGCGCGGACGTCGCAGGCTATCGGCGAGCAGAATACGTTGCCGCTCGAATTGCAGGGCCTGACGACATCGGTGACCACGCCGGTCATCTATGCGCTCGGGACCATGACCACGCTGATGTCGCTGGCGGTCATGGTCGGCGGCTTGTTGATCGTGAGGGCGGTGACCAGGCGCCGGACTTCGAAGTAGGCGCCAGCGCTTTCCTCACGTGCGATCAAATGCAATCAAGTGCGATCACCTATGATCGTGCTCCCAGCGGCCGTCGTTCCAGCCGTTGTCGTCGTCATGACCGGTATGAGCGGCGCGCCAGTGGTTGCCGCCCTTGCACACGAGTTGCGATCCGTTTGCGCTGCATGACGCTTCATAGCCCGGCGAATAGAGAAACTCGCCGACCCAATGCGGATTCACGTTGGTGTTGCCGGGGTTGTACGCGACGAAGTTCGCTGCGTCGTCCGTGCTGCCCGAGCCCGTGTAGCGCGCTGCCAGCGGATACGGAAACACCGGACGCGTGCGCGTGGTCTGCCCGGTCGTATCGACGAGCGATGCCACGATCTTGCCCGGCTTCGCGCCCGTTTCAACCCACGCCATGGCGGGCGTCAGCATGTCGAAGGTGCTGGGACCGTCGCCGCCGCCGCAGTGCGCAACGCCCGGGAACAGATACAGCTTCGCGAACTTCTCGACGCGCTCGTCGCCCATGTATTCCTTCATCTTCGCGTAGTACTGCAGCGTCGATTGCGGCGAGATGTGCTGGTCTTCCAGGCCGTGCCAGAGAATCAGCTTGCCGCCGCGTCGATGAAAGTCACTCAGATCGGGATCGGTTGCAGCAAGATAGTTCGACGTCTGCACGGTCTTCCAGAACGATTCGACAGTGAACTTCAGATCGCTGAACGCGGCGTTCGGGCGCGAGTCGTTGAAGTAGTCGAGGTATGTTAGGAACGGCATCACGAAGTTGATGCTGCCGCTAGGTCCGGCGTCCGTCGCGGGCACGAAGAGCGACCATTGCAATTCCGAACCCCATTCACGCGCGATCGGCTGTTCGAGATGACGGCCATACTGATCCGTCGCGCCATCGTGAATCTTGCGCACCACTGCGGCTTGCGCGGGCGTGAGACACGTGGCGTCGGGCTGTCCCTTCGCACACACGAGACTCGCGGGATCGAAATGACAAGCCTGCGGATTGTCGATGATGCCGTCCGTCACGCCGTCCTGACCGTCGCACGACTTCAGCACGGCGGCGTGGATCATCGGCAACTTGTCGGCGAGCAGAATGTACTTGCCCGTCTTCTGGTCGATGTTGACCGCCGCCGCCCAGCCGTGGTGGAACGTGTTCTGCACGATCAGATCGTTGGCCGGCGCGCCCGCGACGATGCCGTCGAAGTCGTCGGGATAGCGTTGCGCTTCCATCAGCGCCTCACGTCCGCCGTCTGAGCAGCCGTCGAAATACGAGTACTTCGGAGCGCGCGCATAAAACTTGTTGATGATCGCCTTGGATACCTGCGCCGTGGCGTGCTCCGCGCGATAAGCAAAATCGATCTTGGCTTTCGGATTCAGCGCCCATGCGCCATCGTTGCCGCCTTCGTGGCCCATGTCGGTGGCGGAGATGGCGATCTGACCGTTCGTGACCGGCACGCAGGTCGATGCCATCGGCGCGCTGATCGAGAGATTGCCGCACAGACCGCCGCATCCCGTTTGCAGATAGCGCTGCGTCCAGCCTTGCGTCGGCAAGCGCAATTCAAAGAGCGATGCGCCAGGGCCTATGGTTCCCTTGATATCGCACACTTCGGAAGGCAGTCCGGGTCCAGCCGTCGCGCCTTGAGGCATGCCGGGGTTGCTGATGACCGTTCCTTTTGCAAGGACCGTGGCTGAGGTGATGGTGACGGTACCATCGGTGACGCCGCTTAGATCGAGCGTGGCGACTGCCGCGCAGTTCATCGCGGGAAGGATCGAGGGGAGGTCGGCTAGACCGCTTGAATTGGCCGCCATTGCTTGAGGCGCCATGAATACGCATGTCGTCAAAAGAGCAAGCCACGCATAAAGCGTGCGGATGCATCGTCTGAGTAGGGCGGGGTTGCTGCAGAGTAATCGCATCATCGTCTCCTGAGGTCGTCGGGTCACTTTCCAGCGAGTACGGAGGATGACGAAAGAGTTTCGCAATAGGGAGGGGGCGTATACCCGGCAACCCTGCTTCGTCGGCGCTCTAAAGCGTCAACGTTTGCGGCGCCCGCATGCTGCACCAAGGCGGAGCGGACATACCGCGCTTCCGGTGGCCGATAAACAAAACAGATAGCAAGGCAAATGATACGCAAGGAAAGCGTCCTTCATGCCGTACGCGGCTTCACCGAGACGCTTCGCCTGACTCATGCGAAAACGCTTCGAAGGCATCGAATCTGTTTATCGGGCACCGCATGGTCTTGCTGCGCAACGCCGCGCCAAATCACGCTGACGTGCATTTTCCGGCCCATGGGCATGGTTTACCCATCCTTTGCGTTATCAAACACAGGGACTAGCTTGCGTCATCGCCTGATAACCATTCCGGAGAAGCGTCCATGAGTAGCAACCTGCATCCGAGCGGCAGTCAGTTTCCGAACGGCATTGCAACGCCCAAGCCCACGAGCGCGTCGTCGGCCATACGCGCCGGTGTAGCCGGTGGTCTCGCGGGCGCCGTCGTCATCTGGATCTACGAAGCATTGATCTGGGTAGGCGTACAGCATCTGATGCCCCTCGCGGGCATTCCGCGTAACGCGACCGGGCTGGTCTTCGGAAAAGCGTTTCAGGAAGCGAGCGGCATTTGGGCGTATGTGATTGGCACGGGTATTCACTTCGTGTTCGCCATTGCTTGGGGCATTCTCTTCGCACTCGTCTGGCCGTACTTTCGCCGACGCGGCTACGAGGCGACGTTCATCGCATTGTTCTATGCCGTGCTCGCGTGGATAGTGATGCATGTCGCCATCATGATCGCTTCGGACAATCATCCGAATTACTATGATCCGGCTGTCGTCATCGGCGGATTCATGTCGCATATCTTTTTCACTGTGCCGCTCGCGCTTATCGTAAAGCGCAAGATGGAAGTGCGTTAGGCGTTTAGCCTATCGATCGGTCCGCAGCGGCTTGCCTCGTTCGAGGCGCATGAGCCGTTCGCGGATTGAGTCTCGCTGTTATCTGTTTCAAATTCCCTTATTGCAGCGCGAAAGCAGACGGCATGGCAGAAGACGCATGCGGCCTTTCCTTATCCCCGCGCAGAAGTCGATCTTCCTGTCACTTCGCGGTGAAATCTCACATTTGGTTCGCAGCCGAGAAATGAGTAAACGGTTTCCTTTTTGTTTCGGAAACTCCGATTCCATGCAAAACCATGCCTTGATCGTGCCGGGTAATCCCCTATCAGGTCGTTGGATAAAACGTTTGACAGCATCGGCTTACAAAGCCTAAATTTGGAAAACGTTTTCCGATGAAGTTCGCTGACTCAAGCTCGGGGCTTCATTCAAATCATTTTTAATCTTCACCGATTCCGATGAAAAACTTCGGAAGGCCAAATAACGTCCGGTGTCGATCAAGCGCTAAAAGGAGGCGCAAAAGAAACCCCCCGCACTACCCACATTCATAACTAAAGACGGAGACAACATGAATCGAAACAGGCAAATCACGCGTGCGTTCGCGCTCGGCACGCTCTCGGCGCTCGTCCTCGCTGCATGCGGTGGCCATGACTCATCGGATGGTTCCACGCCGCCGCCCGCCGCTGTGGCGGCTAATTCGCTTCAAGCCGTGGTCTACGGCGCGAACGACACGAGCGTGCCCGCCGGCGCCGGCGTCCCCATCACGATGATGGGCCAGATGCGCGCGCTCTTCGACCTCATCCGCAAGTCGCCGGATTTCACTCAGGTCGTGATGGATCTGGGCGATGGCAGCCCCGTGCACGTACTCGATACCAACACGGGCGACAAGTTCTTGCCGGGCAAGCTGGCGCTCGGTCTGTCTTACATCCTCATCGACATGAAGAAGAAGGGCGACCCCAAGTACGCCGACTATCTCGCAACCTATCAGAAAATAACCACGGCGATGATGGCGCAGTCCGCGAGCGGCGACTACGTCTACGCGAACACGTCCTGGGGCGAGTACTACTATCTCGTCGCCCTCAACAATTTGAAGGCGAACGGCATGCTGAACGAAGTCTTTAGCGATGCCATGCTCAACACGTTGCAAGGCCGCCTCACGTTCTGCGACATGTTCGGCCCCGATGCAAGCGGCAAGGACAATACGTGCCCGGCTGGCGGCGCGTCTATCGACGTGGCTTCGCTCAACACGGCGCAGAATTACTATGCGGTGTCATATGGCATTGCCGGGCTGAGACAGAAGCTCGGCTGGAGCAATCCGGGCTTCGTCTCCACTTCGGACCCGGCGGTTGCGACCATGGGCGCGCGCGATGCGCTGCTCTACACGCTAACCAAGCATATCCGCAATGATTCGTCGGGCGGCTTCTCGGATGAGGCATCGAACACGCATACGACCTACTACGATCAGGCGCGCTTCGACCGCTACAGCACGCTGCTTATCGCGGAGACGGTCGAGCGCAGTCTCGAGATGGGCAACGAAGCGAATTTGACGCCTGAATTGAAGGGCTATTTGCGCAAGTCGATCGATCTGATTCTGCCGCAGATCAATCCGGACGGGCAGGGCTTCAACTACGGCCGCTCGATCGGACCTTACGGCGATTCCGCTTTCATGGAGATTCTCACGGCCGCAGCCAACGCGGGCGTGCTGAGTGCCAAGGAGATGCAGGTCGCCTACACGTTCATCTACAAGGCAGCGCTGCGCTTCGACACCTTTTGGTACGACCCGAACCTGCCGACGCCGTCCGTGAACATGTGGGTGAAGGGGCGCGGCACGGACACATATCGCGGCAAGCCTCGCGTGATGGGCGAAAACTTCAGCCTGCTGCATCAGTACATGTACGTCAACGCGTGGTGGAGCAAGCTCGGCTTCGGCGGCCAAGCCCCCATGAGCGACAGCGATTTCAAATCATGGCGCGATGCATTGCCTCATTACACGCTCACGTATTACAACTTGCCGAGCGACAGCGCGCATCCGTATAACGCGGCGTTGCTGACGGTGCGTGATGGCGAGCGTGTGATCAACCTGAATCTGAGTCAGGCGCCGGACTACAACTCGTATTCGCCGTACTATCCGGTGCCGTTCTCCGACAAGCTCATCTACGGCACGACCGACCTGGGTTACGCCTTGCTGATTCCGCAAGTGACGTACAACGGCAAGACGTACATCCCGGTGACGTATTACAAGAACCTGAGCGTGCAGGAGAGCAACGGTCAGGTGACCGTTTCCTTCGATACGACGAAGTTCCGTCAAGCGACCAAGAACGCGGCGTACACGACCGATATCGACCTGCAAGCGCATACGGTGCTGACTTTCGCGCATGGCACGATCACGCGTACGGACACATTGAGTTCGGCCACCCTTGCGGCGCCGCTCGCGGTGGAAACGGACTTTACCTCGTTCGCGGACTTTCAAAGCACGGCGGCGGGCGCGAACGGTAACTCGGTCACGTACGCCAATAGCGCCGCGACGAGCTATGCCACGAGCGGCTTCGATGCTTGCGCGCTGTCGAATTTCGATGTCGCGAACGGTGTCACCAATCCGCTGTCGACTACGCCTGTCGGCCAGTTGCATTCGAACTTCGCATGCAAGACGAATGCTTTCTCTCTTGCGGGTGGCGCGCAACGCAACTTTAGCTGGACCTTGAAGTACGCGGACCCGAACTGATCCTCGTGCCAGGCAAAGCGGGCTCCTCTTGCAAAAGGAGCCCGCTTCTTTTTATTCGACGTGCGCGGCAAATCCGGTCTGTCCCGCAGCATGCTCGTCTTGCAAGGTCAATTGCGGAATGCGGTAGTCGCCATGATTCTGCCGTCTATAAGCAATCGGCGCGTTGTCCCAGAGGGTGTCTAGCCGTTCTCCGAGCGCATCGCGCGTGGCCTCGAAACGCGTTTCATCCATCTTGCTCGTGCGATACACCACGAACGGTGGCACCACGTCGAAGCCCGGATAGAACAGCATGCCGTGCTGGATCGGGAAGAGGATGTCGTCCATGGGGCCGTTGATGCCGCGCGCGTCGTAATGCGATTCCCAACCGCCGGTCGTCACGATGATCATCGCGCGTTTGCCCGACATCATGCCTTCGCCATAACGATCGCCCCAGTGCGTGTCCGTGTGTTCGCCCACGCCGTAAGCGAAGCCATAGGCATAGACGCGCTCGAACCAGCCTTTCATGATGGCGGGCATGGAGAACCACCACATCGGGAATTGCAGTATCAATGCGTCGGCCCAGCGCAGCTTGTCCTGTTCGATTTCGATGTCGCGGCTTTGCAGGCCGTTTGCGAACGCGTGTTTCGAATCGAGACTGGGATGAAACGGCGCGTCGGTGTTGCGCTCGCGCACGTCGTTCGCGTCGAGCGTCGTCTTCCAGTTCATCTCATACAGGTTCGACACCTGCACCGTGTGGCCGTTATCGCGCAGGCGCTGCACGGTAAAGTCGTTGAGGGCGCCGTTCAACGAGCGGCGTTCGGGGTGGGCATAGACGATCAGCACATTCATGGCTGCAACTCTCCGGGTTCGTATGACCGCCAGACTAGTGCGGATGAAGGTATATTGGAAATGAATAGTCAATATGCCAGGCATTTCGATGGATAATATTCTCCGCAGACTCGATCTCAATCTGCTCGTGACACTCGACGCGCTGCTCGCCGAACACAACGTCACGCGCGCGGCCGAACGGCTGAACTTCTCGCAGCCTTCGGTGAGCGTGCATCTGGCGAAACTGCGCGATATCTTCGGCGATCCGCTATTGCTGCCCGGCCCGCGCGGCATGCGTCCGACTGCGCGCGCCGAGGGTTTGCGCGAGCCATTGCGCGAAGCGCTTGCAGCACTTGCGCGCGCGGTGTCGCCGGAGCAGGCATTCGAGCCGGCGAGCGCGGAGCTTACGTGGCGTATCGCCGCAACCGATTACAGCGAGTCCACCGTGCTCATGCCGGCGATAAACGGCTTGCGGCTGGCCGCACCGCAGACGCGCATTGCCGTGCTCGAAGCCACGCCGCCGCGTCTCGCGCGACAAGCCGAACGCGGCGAGATCGATCTTGCGTTTCATATCACCGAAGGCGCGCCACCGGGTCTGCATCGGCAGGCGCTTTTTACCGAACGCTATGTGCTTGTGGCGAAGAAGGGGCATCCGCGTCTCAAGCGGAAACCCAGCCTCAAGCAGTTCTGTGCGCTCGAACATGTGATCGTGTCGCCGGACGGCGGAGGCTTCTTCGGTCCGACCGATGAAGCGCTCGCGGCACTCGGCGTCGCGCGTTGCGTCGTGCTGTCCGCGCCGCATTTTCTCTTCGTGCGCTCGCTGATTGCATCGACCGATCTCGTGGGCATGCTGCCATTGCGGCTAGTCGAGCACGATGCGGCGCTGCACGTGGTGGATGCGCCAATCGAAGTGTCCGGCTATGAAATGTCGATGTTCTGGCACGAGCGCGTGCATCGCGATCCGGCACATCGGTGGTTGCGAGACTTCATCGCCGGTTCGGTATGACGCGCGATTGCTAAGACGTGAACTGCGAGCGCAGCGACTTGCGGATGATCTTGCCAGTCGCCGTCATCGGCAATTCGGAGACGAAGCGCACCTCGCGCGGATATTCATGTGCCGCAAGCCGCGTGCGGACGTGCTGCTGCAGTTCGAGCACGAGGGCATCGCCCGGTTCGAAGCCGTCGTTGAGCACGACGACCGCGCAGACGATCTCCGTGCGCCGTTCATCCGCCACGCCGATGACCGCCGCGAAGCGCACGGCGGGATGCCTCAAAAGACAGTCCTCGATCGGTCCCGGCCCGATGCGATAACCCGCGCTCGTGATGACATCGTCGTCGCGACCGATGAAGCGAAAGAAGCCCTCCGCGTCGAGCATGCCGAGGTCGCCCGTCAACAGATAGTCGCCGCGAAACTTCTGCGCGGTCGCGGCCTCGTCGCGCCAGTAGCCGAGAAACATCACGGGATCGGGCGCGGCAATGGCGATATTGCCGGGCGTGCCCAAAGGCTGCGGCCTACCCGAATCGTCGACGACAGCCACGCGGTGCCCCGGCACCGCGCGCCCGATCACGCCGTTGCGCGGTTCGAACCATCTGGCGCACGAGGAGAGCACCACGTTGCATTCGGTCTGCCCGTAGAACTCGTTGATGGTGACGCCAAGCGTTGCGCGGCCCCACGACAGCAACTCCTCGCCGAGCGATTCACCGCCGCTCGCCACCGAACGCAACGCGAGCGCCGGCGCTTTCGCTTGCGGCGTCGCGCGCATCATCTTGAGCGCGGTCGGCGGCAGGAACGTGTGGCTCACGCCATGCCGTTCGAGCAGATCGAACGCGGCGTGGCCATCGAACTTGTCGAAGCGCCGCGCGAGTACCGGCACGCCGTGATGCCACGAAGGCAAGAGCACATCGAAGAGGCCGCCGATCCACGCCCAGTCCGCGGGTGTCCACATGAGCGTCGCGTCGAGCGGGAAGCACTGCTGCGACATCTCCACGCCCGGCAGATGCCCAAGCAGCACGCGATGTCCGTGCAATGCGCCTTTCGGTTTGCCCGTGGTGCCAGACGTATAGATGATGACGGCGGGATCGTCCGCGGAAGTATCGACGAGGGCGTCTTCTTCCGATGCCGCTTCGAGCGCGGGCCAGAACGTAGCGTCGCTGCCATCGGTCGCGAAGACGTGGCGCAACTCCGGCAGCGATGCGCGAATCGACGCGATCTTCGCCGCGCCTTCGGCGTCCGTCACGACGGCGGCGGCCCCGGAATGCGCGAGCCGGAACTCGATTGCATCGATACCGAAGAGCGCGAAGAGCGGCACGGCAATGCATCCCATGCGATAGGCCGCGAGATGCGCGATCGCCGCTTCGACCGATTGCCGCACGAAGATGGCCACGCGCTCGCCGCGCTGCACGCCGCGTTCGGCAAGCGCGTTGGCGAAGCGGTTGGAGAGGCGTTGCAGGTCGTCGAAGGTATAGCGTTGCTGCGAGAGATCGTTCGATTCGACGATCAGCGCGAGCCGGTTCGAGCCGTCCGCCCATTTGTCGCACACGTCTTGCGCGATGTTATAGCGCGCGGGGATGCGCCAGGTGAAGGCGGCATCGACTGCTTCGTAGGTGTCTCCTGACGGCAGCATGGTTTCTTGTGGTGGGTGAGGGTTCCTCGATCATACGCGTTGCAGCGTCTGCTCCTTCACTTCGTGGTCGCGCTCGGGCGTAATCTGCTCCCAGGTGCTATGCACATGCCGCCTCAGAAATTCCCCCAGCCGCGCGCCATCGCGCGCGTTGAGCAATTGCACGATGATCTCGTGTTCATCTATAGCGGTATGCCACGTCTCCGACGTCACGCTACCCTGAAAGCGATAGCGATAAAGCTGCCGGTTGAGCCGCTCGTGCACTTGCGTGAGCGTGGCGTTCTTGGCCGCCACGATGATGTTCGCGTGGATCGCCTGATTGAGCCGGAAGTAATTCATGCGGTCGCGCCGCTCGTAAGCCGCGTGCATCTCGTGATGGAGCGCGCGAATCTCGGCGATCTCCGCATCCGTCGCTAAACGACACGCCTGTTCGCCGCCAAACGCCTCGATTGCGCCCAACACGTCGAGCTTCTCGCGGATTTCCGCCGCGCTCAGGTCCGCCACGACCGCGCCGCGCTTAGGCAGCACGACGACGAGGCCGTCGCCCGCCAGTTCCTTGAGCGCCTCGCGCAATGGCGTGCGCGAGACCGTCAGCCGTTCGGCGAGCGTGCGCTCGCGCAGGCGCTCGCCGGGCTTGAGTTCGTCGGTCGCGATCATCGTGCGCAAGCGTTGCGCAATCTGCATGGAGAGCAGCGAATCCGGCTCGTCGGCGCTGTCGAAGCCTTCCTGCTCGTCGTCTGAATCCTTCATTTTTGCTTGTTCCCTCGTCGCGGCGACATCCTCGGCCGCTCTGGTATGCCACTTTACCAGCGAACGCGTCACCTGAGATTTGCGGCCGACAATCGGCCCGTCTAGGTGCGATCCCGCACTTGACGGTACACGACGATAGAACTAAATTTCGGTATACCAGAATTAGACAGAGCGCAGAACGTCGTCCGACGCCTGCGAAATTTATAAGAACGCGACTTGGAGACCTGCATGCCAATCAACCGAAAACACCGTTGAATAAGGGTTTCTTGCCGATGCCCGTGTAGTTCGTCCGTGTTTTCGGCAAATAACTCCATCGTTCGGGCGTCGCATTCGTCCGGTATACCGCAAAGAAAACCTCGTCGACACTGGCGGGGCGCCACGCTTTTCGAGCCGCACTACTTCATGTCGCCTTCGCTCTATACGTTGATCGCGCCCGTTATCGCGATCCTTCTGCTGGTACTGCTGATCACGAAGGTCAAGCTTCACCCGTTTCTCGCGCTCATTCTCACGGCCGGCTTTCTCGGCTGCGCGGCCGGACTCGCGCCTACCGCCGTCATCAAGAGCTTTGAAAAAGGCTTTGGCGGCATTCTCAGTTCCGTGGGGCTCGTGGTCGGACTAGGCACCATGCTCGGCGGCTTGCTGCTCGAATCGGGCGGCGCGGATCGCATCGCCAATGCGTTCATCGGACTCGGTTCTAAGCGCTGGATTCCGGCGGCCATTTGCGCGGCGTCGCTGCTCATCGGCTTGCCGCATCTGTTCGATGTGAGCTTCGTGATGCTCGTCCCGCTCGTCTACGCCATCGCGCATCGCACGAAAAGTCCGCTGATGGCCGTCGGCATTCCGATGGCCGCCGGCCTCTACGTCTCGCACGGTCTCTTGCCGCCGCATCCGTCGCCGACGCTCGCGCTTGCCGCGTTACATGCGGACGCGGGCCGCACGATCTTTTTCGGCCTGATCGTCGCCGTTCCGATGGCCATTCTCTCCGGCCCGCTCTTCACGGCCTTCGTCATGCGCTTTCTGCCGGTTACGCCAGGCGAGGGTCTTTATTCGCCCGCTGCCGCCGACGAGAAGAAAGCCGGCCGCGCCACGCCGCCGCTCGCGCTCGTGCTCATCACGGTCCTGTTGCCACCGGTCCTGATGATGATCCGCACGTTCGGCCGCAACTACGCGCCGACCGGCACGCCGATGCGCGAACTGCTCGAAACCGTGGGCGACCCTATCGTCTCGTTGCTGATTGCCGTGCTGTTCGCAATCTGGTCGCTCGGCGTCAAGAGCGGCCTCACGTTGCCGCAGATTCAAAAGCTCCTCGGCAAGAGCGTGGCGCCCGCTGCCGCCGTGATCCTGATCCTCGGCGCGGGTGGCGGCCTGAAAGAGATGCTGCTCGCCACGCATATCGGCGACGCCATCGCGCATTGGGCCACGCATTGGTCGATCTCGCCGCTCGTGCTCGGCTGGGCGGTCGCGGCGCTGATCCGTATCGCGATCGGCTCGGCGACGGTCGCAACCGTGACGGCGGCGGGCATCGTCGCGCCGATCGCGGCGGCCACGCCCGGCGTCAATCTCGAACTGCTGGTGCTCGCCGTGAGCTCGGGCGGACTGATGCTCTCGCATCTGAACGACTCGGGCTTCTGGCTTTTCAAGGAATATTTCCGCCTCTCGGTCGCCGATACGCTCAAGACCTGGACGCTGCTCGTCTCGTTTCAATCGCTCGTCGCGCTCGGCGTGATTCTCCTCATCAACTCGGTGATCGGCTAAACGTGCCGTTCACGTTCCCCACAAGATCAGGCCTTAAAGGACAGACATCGCCATGAACTACGAACATCTCTTCAAGTCGCTCGGCAGCCGCACGATCCGCATGGCGCTCGTCGGTCCGAAAGGCGGCTTCGGCCGCTCGCTGCTCGTGCAATGCCGCGCGTTGCCGGGCCTCGAGATCGCCGCGCTGTGCGATATCGATATCGAAGGCACGCTCGCCGCCCTGGCTTCGCTCGGCTTCGCGAACGATACGGCGCGCGTCTGCAACAACGCCGACGACGTGCGCGCCGCTCGCGCCGATGGCCGTATCGCGCTGGTGGGCGACCATCTGCTGTTGAAGAACGTGGAGCTCGATATCGTCGTGGAAGCGACGGGGCATCCTGAAGTGAGCGTGCAGATCGCCGAGAACGCATTGAAGCGCGGCGTGCACGTGGCGATGGCGACCAAGGAAACCGATTCGGTCGTGGGCCCGTATCTGAACCGGCTCGCGCTCGAAAACGGCGTGACGTACACGACGCCCGACGGCGATCAGCCGAGCAATCTAATCGGCCTCGTGACGTGGGCGCGCGTGCTCGGTTTCGAAGTGATCGTGGCTGGCAAGTCGAGCGAGTACGACTTCATCTACGATCCGGACGCGCATACCATCGACTATCTCGATCAACGCCACGAAGTCTCGCTCGATGCGTGCTGGACGCCAGGCGACGATATCGCCGCGACGCTCGCCGCCCGTAGCAAGGCGCTCTCGATGCTGCCGCAAAGCGCGACGCCCGATTACTGCGAGATGAACGTCGTCGCCAATTCGACCGGCTTCGTGCCGGCTGCCGATGCGCTCAACTATCCGCTCGCGCGCTTGAATGAACTCGCCGATATCTTCGTGCCGAAGGAAGACGGCGGCATTCTAGAGCGCACCGGCGTGGTCGATGTCTTCAACTGCCTGCGTCGTCCGGACGATCTGAGCTTCGGTGGCGGCGTGTTCGTCATCGTGCGCTGCAAGGACGAGGAAACCTGGGAGTTGCTCAAGCAAAAGGGCCATGTGGTCGGCAAGAACGGCCGCTATGCATGCATCTACTTGCCGTATCACCTGATGGGTCTCGAAACGCCGATGAGTATTTTTTCGGCGGTGCTGCTCAATCAGCCGACTGGCAGCGCGGAGCAGTTGCCGCACGCGCAAATGGTGGCGCGTGCCGAACGCGACTTCAAGGCGGGCGAGACGCTTGCCATGGGCGGTCATCATCACACCATTCAGGGCGCGACGCCATTGCTCATCGAACGCGCGAAGGCGGGAGTCGCGGCGCCGTTCTATCTCGCGGCCAACAAGCGTCTTCTCGCCGATGTAAAGCAGGGCGACCTCGTTCCGCTCGATGCGCTCGACTTGCAAGGCTCGGCGCTTTACGAAGCGTGGAAGCGCAATCCGTCGCTATAAACGGCCTGCGATACGACGAGGGCTTTCGACCCATACAGGAGGAGACATGCAAACCAATTTATCCGCGAGCGCCTCGGGCAGTTCGCTGCGCGCGCTTCTTTGCACCACCCGCTGGCGCATGGTGCTGCTGCTCTTCGTGCTCTATACGATCAACTGCATCGACCGCATGTCGCTGTCCATTGCAATGCCGACCATCGTGCGCGAGTTTCATCTCGCCGCGACGATGCAGGGGTTGATCCTCTCTGCGTTCTTCTGGACGTACAGCACGTTCCAGATTCCCGCTGGCTGGGCCGCCGACCGCTTCGGCGCACGCCGCATGATCGGCATCTCGGCGGTGCTGTGGGGCGGCTTCCAGTGTCTTGCCGCGTTCGCCATGAACGGCGTGACGCTGTTGCTTACGCGTATCGGTCTCGGCGTGTTCGAAGCGCCCTACATGCCCGCCGCGACCAAGCTCACGGCGGCGTGGCTGCCGCCCGCGGAACGGGCGCGCGGCGTGACACTCATCGATAGCGGCGCGCCGCTCGGCTCGGCGCTCGGTGGCCTGCTCATCAGCGCGCTGATCGGCTTCTCGGGATCGTGGCGTTCGGCGTTCCTGATCGTGGGAGCGGTGACGATCGTCTTCGGTCTCGTCGTCTATCGCATGCTGCGCGAGACGCCCGAGCGGCACGCGGGTATCGACCAGGCGGAAGTCGCGTATATCCGCGAGCAGAAGCTCGTTGCTGGCGAAGCCCCTAGCGCGAAGATGGCGCCGCTGTCACGCGGCATCATTTCGGCGATGGTGGTGGGCCGTGTCGGTTGGGCGATGGTGTTCTTCGGCCTCGTGACCTGGGGACCGAACTATTTGTCGGTCGGACGCGGGCTCGATATCCGCAGCATGGGCTTCGCGACCTTCATCATTTTTCTCGCGGGCGCGGTCGGCGAGATTCTGTCGGGCGTGACAGCCGACTGGTTGCAACGGCATTTCGCACGCAAGACGGCGTTCAAGATCCTCTTCGGCGTGTCGGGCGGCATGTCGCTTCTTTGTCTGCTGGCTTTGCCGTTTGTGGCGGATATCCGGCTCGCGGTCGCCGTGTTGTCGCTCGGCGTGTTCTTTCACTTGTGGGGCGGCCTGTACTGGCTCATTCCCGCGATGCTCGCACCGCGCGAGCAAGTCGGCCTCGTCGGCGGCGTGATGAACTTCGCGGGCACGGGCGGCGCGATCATCGTGCCTATCGTCGTGGGCGTGATCGTCGATATGACAGGCGGCTTCACGGCGGTCATCCTGTTCTTCGCGGCGGCGGCGTTCGCTTATCTCGTCGGCTCGCTCTTTATCGATTTCGGCCGCAACGATCCGGGAGCGCGCGCATGAACGAGTTGTACGAAGGGCCGATCATCGACGCGCATCAGCACTTCTGGGACCTCGAAGCGAATCGCTATCCGTGGCTCATGCCGGGCGTGCTGGTCGAACATCGTTACGGCGACTACACGCCGATCAAAGAGACGTACCTGCCATCGGACTATCTGCGTGATGCGGCGGGGCATCGCGTGATCGGCAGCGTGTATGTCGAAGCCGAGTGGAACCCGGATGATCCGCTTGGCGAAACGCGCTATGTCCGCGAGCTTGCCGAAGAGACGGGTCGCCCCAACGCGATCGTGGCGCAAGCGTGGCTCGACCGCGCCGACGTGGACGACGTGTTGTCCGCGCAAGCCCGCGTGGCTCGCGTTCGCAGCGTGCGTCACAAGCCGGGCGCACCGGACAAGGATGGCCGCACGCTCATGTCCGACGAACGCTGGCAGCGCGGCTATGCCTTGCTCGAACGATACGGCCTGCACTTCGACTTGCAGGCGTCGTGGCGGCAATTGTCCGAAGCGGCACAGCTCGCCCGCGATTTTCCACACACCACGCTCATCGTCAATCATGCGGGCGTGCCCGGCGATAGATCGAACGCGACGCTTACGGGTTGGCGCGCGGCGCTGGAAGAACTCGCGCGTTTGCCGAACGTGGCCGTGAAGGTGTCGGGGCTGTGCGAGGCGGGCAAGCCGTGGAGCGTGGCCGCAAACCAGCCAGTGCTCGATACGCTTCATCAAGTCTTCGGCGCCGGGCGTCTCATGTTCGGCAGCAACTTCCCCGTGGATGGCATGTTCATCTCGCTCGACGGTCTGCTACGCGGCTTTGCCGAACTGGTGCGCGCCTGGCCGCGCGCGGATCAAGAGGCTTTCTTTCACGATACGGCCGTGCGCATCTATCGCCCGGAAGGGCTCGACGACAACGCACGCGGCACTCACGCAAGGACATCGCGATGACCACCAACACGCTCGGCTTCGACTTGCCGATACTGGATGCGCATCATCACTTCTGGGACCTGTCGGACGGCGACTTTCCCTGGCTCACGAACGAGTACGACGACGCCTTCTTCCTCGGCGACTATCGCCGAATGTGTCAGGACTTTTTGCCGCCGCAGTATCGCCAGGCGACGGCCGGCTTCAACGTGATCGGCACCGTGCATGTGGAAGCGGAGCGTTCGCGCAAGCAACAAGTGCGCGAAACCGACTGGCTCACCGCGCTCAACGCGAAAACGGGATTACCCAGCGCGATCGTCGGCCATGTGTTCTTCGTGCAGCCCGATTGCGATGCGATTCTCGCAGGTCATGCAAACAGCCCGCTCGCGCGCGGCGTGCGCTCGAAGCCTGAAATCTCCAGCGGTCCGCATGAATCCGTTGCGGGCCAACCGGGCACGATGCAAGACGAAGCATGGCTTGCGGGTCTTGCTTTACTCGATAAGTACGGCTTCTCGTGGGACTTGCGCGTGCCGTATTGGCACTTGGAAGAAGCGGCGGAAGTGGCGCGTGCATTCCCGAAGACGCCTATCGTCACGAACCATCTCGGCTTGCCGCTCGATCGATCGGACAAAGGCGTCGCGATCTGGCGCCGTGGCATGGAGAAGCTCGCGGCGTGTCCGAACGTCTATCTGAAGGTATCGGAACTCGGCTTGCCGAATGGCACGTGGGACAGCGCGAGCAATCGCCGCGTGATTCGCGAAGCCGTCGATCTATTCGGCTACGAGCGTTCGATGTTCGCGAGCAATCTGCCGGTGGGTAACTTGTCGGCGAGCTTCACGGAGATCGTCGCCGATGTGCTCGGCGCCTTGCCACAAGCCACCGAAACCGATTTACGCGCGTTGTTCGAAGGGACCGCGCGACGTTTCTATCGCGTCGAATAAAAACATGACCGCACGAAATCAAGGAGACTGACATGACGCCCGCCATCGACGAAAACAGGCTTTTCAGAAAGATATCCCTGCGCATTCTGCCCGTGCTGATGCTCGGATTTTTCTTTTCCTATTTGAACCGCGTGAACGTGGGGTTCGCCAAGCTGCAGATGTCGAGCGACCTCCATTTCAGCGATGCCGTGTATGGCTTCGGCGCGGGCATCTTTTTTCTCGGTTACTTTCTGCTCGAAGTGCCTAGCAACGTAATCTTGCATCGCGTGGGTGCGCGACGCTGGATTGCGCGAATCATGGTGACGTGGGGCCTGCTTTCGTGCGCGACCATTTTCATCCGCACGCCGACGCAGTTTTATGTCATGCGCTTTCTGCTGGGTCTCGCCGAAGCGGGCTTCATTCCGGGCGCGATTTATTACATGAGCCAGTGGTATCCGGCGGCGCGACGCGGACGCGCATGGGGCGTGTTTTATATCGCGCTGGCATCGTCGGGCGTAATCGGCGGACTCGTGTCTGGCTCGATTCTCGGCTTTCTGTCGGGCGTCGGCGGCATGCGCGGCTGGCAGTGGCTGATCTTGTGCGAAGGCATTCCGACGATACTCCTCGGCATCTATATCTACTTCCGCATGAGCGAGGATATTCGCCGCGTCACGTGGCTGACCGATGGCGAGAAGACGCATCTGAGCGCGGTGCTTGCGGCGGAGAATCGCGACAAGATCGCGCATGGTTTCATGAGCCTGCTGGGTCATGGGCGCATCTGGGCGCTGGTGCTGATCTATTTCGTCTACAACATGGGGCTGTACGCGATCAGCTTCTGGATGCCGACGCTCGTGCAGAAGATGGGCGTGGCCGATCCATTCACCATCGGGCTTCTCACGGCGTTGCCGGGCGTGTGCGCGATCATCAGCATGCTGGCGTTCGGATTCTCGGCGGATCGTCGCAAGGAACGCAAGTGGCATCTGATTGCCGCGTTCTCGATGGCCGCGCTTGGCTTTGCGTTGTGCGTCGTGTGGCAGAACCAGCCGGTATTGGGCGTGATCGCGCTGTGCATCGCCAACATGGGCGTGCTGTCGATTCCCGCGTTGTTCTGGAGCTTGCCGACGGCGTTTCTCACCGGCGTGACGGCGGCAGCGGGCATTGCGATGATCAACTCCATCGGCAATCTCGCGGGCTTCGTGTCGCCCTATATGATCGGCTATCTCAAGGACGTGACGGGACGCACGGATGTGGCGTTGATCGTCGTGGCGGCGGGTTTGTTGGTCGGCGCGGTGGCGGTGGGGTGTGTCTTGCGTGGGCGTAGTGGAGTTGGGGCGGCGGGGGTGGGGGTGAGGAGTTGAGGCAGCCGGAAGGCACAGACCGGATGTCCGTGCCTTCCCCGATAGGCCCTGCCAGCGAGGCACGCTACGATGCCTGTTTCCCCAGGCATCGTGACAGCATGAAGGACGAACGCCTCACCGAGATGAGGATCTTCAGGGCCGTCGCCGAGACGGGCGGTTTCACAGCTGCGGCGCTCTCGCTCGATTTGCAGCAGCCTTACGTCAGCCGCACTGTATCCGCGCTGGAGAAGCGGCTCGGCGTATCGCTTTTGAGGCGCTCCACGCGTCGCCTTCAGATGACGCAGGAGGGCACGCAGTATCTCGCGCTCTGCAAGCGCATTCTCGAAGAACTCGAAAGCGGCGAAGCACAACTCTCGCGCGCGGGCCAGCACATGTCCGGCGATATTCGCGTGACCGTGGCTACGTCGTTCGGCATGGATCAGATCGTGCCGCTCATTCCGGCATTTCTCGAACGTTATCCGGGCCTGCGCGTGCGGCTTTCTCTTTCGGATACGCTCGCCGATATCATCGGAGAAGGGTTCGATGTCGCCATCCGCATGGGCAATTTGCAGGACTCGAATCTCGTGAGCCGCAAGCTATGTCATCTGCAGCGAGTGGTCACGGCGTCGCCTGCGTATATCGCCAGACATGGGGTACCCTCAACACCCGCGGAACTCACCCGACACAACTGCCTGATGTGGGAACCGCCGATGGACCATCTCAACCATTGGCCTTTCATGGTCGGCGGCGAGCGCACGTCCATGCTCATCAACGGCAACTTTCAGACGAGCAGCGGCGTGAGTTCCGTTTATATGTGTCTTGCAGGCGTGGGCATTACGCGGATGGCTGAACACATGGTGTTGCCTTCCATTCGCAGCAACATGCTCGTGCCTTTGCTCACCGACTTTCAATCGAGCGACGAAACCGCGATCTATGTGCTGTATCCGCGCGATTCGACTTTGCATCCGCGCGTGCGTGCGTTTATTGATTACGTGGCGGATAAGCTCCGGCGGCCGCCGTGGGCCGCCTGAAGCAACGCGTCATTTGTCCAACGTTCGAGGCAAGCGCATTGTCATGCAGGCGCCGAGCACGAGGAATGCGGAGATCACATACATGCCGACTTCCGCGTGTCCAAGCCACACGTTGAGCAAGCCTACGAGATACGGCGACATGAAGCCCGCGATATTGCCCACTGAATTGATGAACGCCAACGCTGCCGCCACCGATGCTCCCACGAAGAGACTTGTCGGCAAGGCCCAGAACAGCGCGATGCACGAATAGACGCCCGCTGCGGCGACCGACAGGCAAGCTACCGTCACGAGCGGCCCCGCCGACAACCACATGCTTACGGCAAGTCCAACCGCGCCGATAACCATGAACGCCGCGAAGTGGATGCGCCTGCCGCCGGTGCGATCGGCGCTGCGGTTCGACAAATATAGCGCTATCGCCGCAAAGATGTTCGGCACGGCCGTATAGAGTCCGATGGCGAACGGGTCGGCGACACCGCTGCGCTTGACGAGCGAGGGCATCCAGAAACCGAGCGCATAAAGACCCATGATGAGGCAGAAGTAGATCGCGCAGAACGCCCACAATTTCTTGTTGCCGAGAAAGCCGCGCACGCTCGTATAGTCGATCTTGCTGGCGTTTTCCGCGCGAATGTCGGCGAGCACGAGATTGCGTTCGTCGTCCGAAAGCCAGCGCGCCTTGGCGGGATCGTCGTCAAGAAAGCGCAACACGACGAAGGCGAGCACGATGGCGGGCAGCGCTTCGATCAGAAAAAGCCATTGCCACGGGGCTAGCTGGTCGTTACCTGAAAACGCGTGCAGGATATAGCCGGAAATCGGCCCGCCGACGACGAACGCGAGCGGCGCGCCCATCACGTAGATGGACATTGCGCGACCGCGGTAGCGCGCGGGAAACCACAGCGTGAGCAGATACATGATCGCCGGTGCGAAGCCTGCTTCGGCGGCACCAAGCATGAAGCGCGCAATGTAGAACATGGTCGGCGTCTTGACGAGGACCATCGCCGCAGAAATGACACCCCACGTGAGCATGATGCGCGCAATCCAGCGGCGCGCGCCG
The DNA here is from genome assembly GCF_054655155.1 of Caballeronia sp. HLA56. NCBI lineage: Bacteria > Pseudomonadati > Pseudomonadota > Betaproteobacteria > Burkholderiales > Burkholderiaceae > Caballeronia > Caballeronia sp. HLA56. Next base: position 630,406 of record NZ_BAAHOB010000002.1, read on the forward strand.
ACCTTGCGCATCACGAGATTGCTCGGAACCTCGAAGAAGAAGTAGCCGGCGAAGAAGATGCCCGAGCCGAGGCCATAGATGGCGTCGTCGAAGCCGAGTGCATCGAGCATCTGCAACTTCGCGAAGCCAACGTTCACACGGTCCAGATATGCCACGAGATAGCAGATCAAGAGCAACGGCAAGAGCCGCCAGTAAGCCCTGCCATAGATGCGGCCAGCATCCGTTTCCTTGACGGCCTGATCTCCGTATAGCGCTTCCATGCTTGTCTCCTGTATTTTTTAGCGCTTTATCACGGCATGCTCGTATGGCACGCATGCCGCTGGGTCATTGCTCAGTCGAGATATTCCGGCTCCTCTTCGGCGATCTCATACAGCATGGTCTGGAAATGCAGCCAGCTGATGAACGAGTTGCCCAGATGACGATGCGAATACTCGGCATGCTCCGGGTCGATCTGCAACGGGCGCGATTCGGTCGCGTCCATGAGCAGCTGCATCTTGCAACAGTGATCGAGGGCGATGAACGTCCATACTGCATCATCGATGCTATGGCGGCTCGCCGTCAGAAGCCCATGGTTCTGATGGATTACGGCCTTGTGTTCGTTGAAGGCGCGTGCAATCGGATTACCCGATGCATCCGCGACCGGCACCTTGCCCGCGCCGTCGCGCACGACCATATGCGAGCCATAAAACATGCAGGCGTCCTGCGTCACATAGTCGAGCGGCTTGCCCATTGCGGCCCACGCATCGCCATGAACGGTATGCGCGTGACACGACCCGATGATGTCGGGATTGTCAGCGTGGATCGCGGAATGCAGCACGTAGCCTGCGCGGTTCACCGCGTACTTTCCTTCGACCACTGTGCCCGAATGATCGACGAGCACGAGTTGCGAGGTCTTCACGCGTGACCATGGCACGCACATCGGATTGGTCCAGAAGAGTTCGGGATGTTCCGGGTCGCGCACGGTCAGATGGCCGCCGAAGCCGAAGCTGAATCCGTGCCGCGCGAAGATCCGGCATGCGGCGGCGAGATGCTCTTTGCGATAGCGCCGTTCTTCCGCCGAGGAGGAAAACGTGGGCTCTTCGGGGAAAATCAGCCCGTCCTGCGTCGGGCTGTAGATCGATTCCTTTGCTTCCATCAACATCGGTGTCCCCTTGTTCGAAATGTGAGACCCCAGTATAGGAAAGCCTTCCGCAAGAATTCAGTACCGCGCCGGAATAGCATTTATGCAACGCCATGCCGATATTGCGCCCGCACAATTTTGGCGTCGTACGATCAATTGCCAGTCGCCGCTCTCCCGGCAGGCCGTCGCTTTCAATCGTTCATGGAGCTTTCAGCAATGAAAAGGTCAATGTTGATGGTCGCACTGCCCGCCGCTATATGCGCAGCTTCGGTGCATGCGCAAAGCAGTGTCACGCTATATGGCCTGATCGACACGGGTATCGTCTATACCAACAATCAGACCGGCCACAGCAACTGGCAGATGCTCAGCAGCGTCACGCAGAACACGGTCTTCGGCCTGAAAGGCAGTGAGGATCTCGGCGGCGGCCTTAAGGCCATCTTCAAGCTGGAGCAAGGCTTCAATCTGAATAACGGCACCAATGCATTCGCGGGCGATGGCTTCGGCTCGCAAGCATGGGTCGGCCTGCAACACGACGACTACGGCACGCTCACGGCCGGGCGTCAATACGACGTGCTCAACGATCTGCTCGGTCCGCTCACCGCCGAATTCAATACGTGGGGCGGCAGCATCTCGGCGCATCCGTTCGAAAACGATAATCTGGCGGCAAACTCGGTCGTCATCAACAACACCGTCAAATACGTCAGCCCCACTTATCGCGGCGTGACGGTCGAGAGCATGTATTCCTTCGGCAATAGCGCCGGAAACTTCGCGGATAACCGCGCGTATGGCTTTTCGGCATCGTACGCGCAAGGGCCGTTCACGGTCGCGGGCGGCTATCTGCAATTGAATAACGCGGGCGGCGGCATTGCGGGGACGAATTTGAATGGCGCGGTGTCGCAAGGGGATGGCAGCGCGAACTTCGTCGCGCAACGGCAGCGCATCTGGGGCGCGGGCGCCAACGCCACCTTCGGGCCGGCGACGGTCGGTCTCGTCTGGTCGCACACGCAACTCGACAACATGAACAGCGTGCTTTCCATCGGGCTCGGCAACTATATTCCGCTCGATGGCACCCTGCGTCTCGACAATTACGAAGCGAACGTGCATTACGCGCTCACGCCCGTGTTGAGCGTATCGGCGGCTTACACGTTCACGGACGGCGCTTATGGCAACGCTGCATCCATCGCTTATCCGTCGTGGCATACGGTCATGTTGCAGACCGACTATTCGCTCTCGAAACGCACGGATGTCTATCTCGAAGGCGTCTATCAGCACGTAAAGGGCGCGCCGCCCGATTCCGTGCTCGGGCAGGCGATGCTCAATACGTTGTCGCCGTCATCGACAGGTACGCAAGTCGGCGTCACTGTCGGCTTGCGGCACGCGTTCTAGCATGATTCAAGGGCGCGCGGCCACTTCGTCGAGATGGAACAGCAGGTCGGCGGGGTCTTCGTAGACGCGCAGCGCGCCCGAGCGTTCCAGTTCGTCGCTGCCATAACCGCCCGACAGCAGGCCGACGCCGAGCGATCGGCAGCGACGCGCCGCGAGCATGTCCCAGATGCTGTCGCCAACCACCACCGTATGCTCGATCGGCACGTTCAGACGCGCGGCCGCCGCAAGGAACAAGTCGGGATCGGGCTTGGCGTATTTCACCTGATCGCGCGTGACGACCACTTGCTTGCCTGGGTCCACGCCCAATGCTTCGAGATTGAACGCCGCCGTTTCCATGCGGCCGCTCGTGGCGATCGCCCAGCGCGTGCCCGCCTGGGTCAGCGCGTCGAGCAATTCGCGCGCGCCCGGCAATGGGCAGACCTGTGCGCGCAGACTTTGATAAGCGTCGGCATGAAGGCGCCGCAGACGTTCCACGCGATCCGCGTTGATCTCCCCATGCGTTTCGCGCAGCAATTGATCGGTGAAGAGGCCGCCGCTCATACCGATTTTGCGATGAATGCGCCACACCGACAGTTCGATGCCCTCGCTATCCAGCGCTTCTTTCCACGCGAGCACGTGCTGATAGACGCTGTCGACCAGCGTTCCGTCGAGATCGAAGAGAAAGGATGTTTCGATTCGCATGGTCTGCTCCCTTGATGAATGGCGTGTTCCGGTTCCTTTCATGATACGCACGATCCTCGTCCGCTTTCGGAAATGCGCGACGCATGCGCTTCAAATGCGATAATCGATGTTTGCACCGCGCGGCCAAAAGTGCGCGGTTTTCTCGCATCGAATAGCCGCAACATGCACTCTTTACGCATTCATTACGCCCGACGGAGCTGACCTTGAGCCGCATCGACAATCCCTCCCGCGATCAGGAGGCCGGCGTGGCCGACTCCACGCAAGACACGACCCGTATCGACGATACGCGCATCGGCGCGGTGCGCCCGCTGATCTCGCCAGCGCTTTTGCTCGACGAACTGCCGGTCACGCCCGGCGTGCAGGCGCTCGTGGAAACGAGCCGCGCGCGCATCGCGGACGTTCTGCATGGCCGCGATGACCGCCTCGTAGTCGTGGTCGGACCGTGTTCCATTCACGATCACGACCAGGCGATCGAATACGCGCACCATCTAAAGACCGTCGCGGATCGTCTCGGCGACGATTTGCTGATCGTCATGCGTGTGTACTTCGAAAAGCCGCGCACGACGGTCGGCTGGAAGGGCTATATCAACGACCCGCGTTTGGACGGCAGTTTCCGTATCAACGAAGGTCTGCGCCGCGCGCGTGAGCTTCTGCTGGAAATCAGCGAGCTTGGTCTGCCAACGGGCACCGAGTTTCTCGACCTGCTGAGTCCGCAGTACATCGCGGACCTGATCGCGTGGGGCGCAATCGGCGCACGCACGACGGAGAGTCAGAGCCATCGGCAACTGGCGTCGGGGCTGAGTTGCCCGATCGGCTTCAAGAACGGCACGGACGGCGGCGTGCAAGTCGCGGCGGACGCGATCGTCGCGGCGCGCGCGAGCCATGCCTTCATGGGCATGACGAAGATGGGCCTTGCCGCCATCTTCGAAACGCGCGGCAACGACGACTGCCACGTGATCCTGCGCGGCGGCAAAAAAGCACCGAATTACGATGCGGCCAGCGTCGCGGCGAGTTGCGCGGCGTTGGCGGCGCTCGGACAGCGCGAGCAGGTGATGATCGATTGCTCGCATGCCAACTCGAACAAGTCGCATCTGCGGCAGGTGGATGTGGCCGAAGACATCGCGCGGCAACTGATCGCGGGCGAAAGCCGCATCACCGGCGTGATGATCGAAAGCCATCTGGACGAAGGGCGGCAGGACCTCAAGCCGGGCGTGCCGCTCAAGCACGGCGTCTCGATCACGGATGCGTGTCTCGGCTGGAGCCAGACCGAGCCGGTGCTCGACCTGCTTGCCGATGCGGTGAGACAGCGCCGTCGCGGCTAGGCGTGCGTACCTAGCCGTCTCCGCGTTCGGAGACGGCTAGCGGATCACCGAATCACCGCTGCGTTCAACGCTTCGATCAGCGCCAGCGGGTCGTAGGGCTTGCGCAACTGCGTCGCGCGCGGCAAGGCCTTGCGTTCGTCGGCGCTCAAGACGAGGTCGTATCCGGTGACGAACACCACGCCGATTCCGGGCGCCTCACGGCTAGCCGCAAGGGCCAGCTCGATGCCCGATTCGCCCGCCAGATCCACATCGGTCAGCAAGAGTTCGAAGCGCTCTTCGCGCAGCAGGGCGAGCGCCTCGGCGACGCTGCCGGCTTCCACGAGATCGAGCCCGAACGTGCGCAGCAACTCGGCGCTGCTTACGCGCACGAGTTCGTTGTCTTCGACGAACAGCACGCGCAGGTGCGAAAGGGCGTCGGCGGGCGCGGCATCGGAAACCGTGTTGCCGGTGACCGTCGCGGGCGGTGCGCTGGAACTCGCGCCCTTGCCGCTAGCCGCGAGCACCTGACGCACCTTGCGGGCGAGCGCCTCATGCATATAAGGCTTGCTCAGCAGATCGATTCCTTCATCGAGCCGTCCCGCATGCACGATGGCGTTGTCCGTGTAGCCCGACGTGAACAGCACCGCGATACCCGGCACGCGTTCGCGCGCCTTTCGCGCCAGTTCGGGGCTGCGTAGCGGACCGGGCATCACGACCATCGGTGAAGAGCAGGTCCACGGGCACGCCGCTCTCGACGATAGCCAGCGCGCTTTGCGCATCCTTTGCACGAAGCACGCGATAACCGAGGTCGCCAAGCATGGCGACGACGGTTGCGCGCACTTCTTCGTCGTCCTCGACCACGAGAATGGTTTCGTCGCCGCCGTGCGCGGGGCCGGCGTCGATCGTGGTTTCGAGGTCTTCTTCCTGGCGTGCGCGCGGCAGATAAATGCGTATCGTCGTGCCGTGTCCTTCCTCGCTGTACACCTTCACGTGGCCGCCGGACTGCTTCACGAAGCCGTACACCATCGAGAGTCCGAGACCCGTGCCCTGGCCCTCGCGCTTGGTGGTGAAGAACGGTTCGAACGCGCGTTCCTGCACTTCGGGCGACATGCCCGAGCCGGTATCGGTAACAGCGACCATGACGTATTGGCCGGGCAACAGGTCGGCGTGGCGCTTGGCGTAGTTTTCATCGAGCGATGCATTGCCCGCTTCGATGGTCAGCTTGCCGTGCGCGTTCATCGCGTCGCGCGCGTTGATCGCCAGATTGAGCAGCGCGTTCTCGACCTGGAACGGATCGACGAGCGTGTTCCACAAGCCGCCCGATACGATCGTCTCGATCTCGATGCCGTCGCCCAGCGCGCGGCGGAACATGTCGTCGAGACCGCGCACGAAGCGGCCCAGATTGACGACCTTCGGCGCGAGCGGCTGGCGTCTGCCGAACGCAAGCAGCTGCGAGGCGAGGTTCGCGCCGCGCGCCACGCCCGCGAGCGCGCTCTTCACGCGCTGCTCGGGGCGTTCCTGGCCCGCGACGTCCTTTGCCAGCAATTGCAGATTCCCGCCGATCACCTGCAGCAGATTGTTGAAGTCGTGCGCGACGCCGCCCGTCAACTTGCCGATGGCTTCCATCTTCTGCGCCATGCGCAGCGCTTCCTCGGCGTGCCGCAGCGCGTCGGCGGTTTCGCGGTCCGCGGTGACGTCGCGCCCCACGCCGTGTATGCGGCGCGTGGCCGGGTCGATCGACAAGGTCCACGCGATCCAGCGCCAGCCGCCTTCCACGAAGCCGTGCCGGCACTCGTAACGCACGGACGCGCCGCTTTGGCGCAGACTTTCCATCGCGCTCGCGACCGCTTCGACGTCGTCGGGATGGACGAGGTCGAGCATGGTTCGCGCATGCACGCGCTGCAGATCGACGCCGAGCACGGTCGACCACGACGGGCTCACGCGCAACAGCGCGCCTTCGAAGCTCGTCACGACGAACAGGTCTTCGGTCAGTTCCCACAGCCGGTCGCGGTCCGCGATGGCGTCGGCGACGCGGCGTTCGAGCGTATCGTTGAGATCGTGCAGCGCGGCCTGCGCCTTGGTGCGCTCGGCGATCTCGTCCTGCGCCGCCTGAAAGAGCCGCGCGTTGTCGATGGCGATAGCCGCCTGCGCGGCGATACCCACGACGATCCGCTCCGCGCGCAGGTTGAACATCGCCCGTTCGGGATGACCGAAAAACAGCCCGCCCAGCACTTCGCCCGTGCGCGAGATGACGGGCGCGGCGAGATAGCTGCATACGCTGAGATGACCTTCCGGCATGCCGTAATGCGGCGCGCTCTGGCCGTAGCGCGGGTCTTTCGTGATGTCGTCGGAACGCACCACGCCTTCGCCCGCGAAAGTCGGGCCGAAGAGCGCGGTGTTGCGCGGCATGGGAAAGCGCGAAAACGCGCCTTTCGGCACGCCGGAGATGGAATAGAGCGTGTAGCTCTCGCCCTTGTCGTCGAGCAGGTTGTAGAAGAACGAGCCGAAGGCCGCGCCGGTGAGCTCGGTGGCGGCATCCACGACGACCTGCACGGCGCGCGACAGATCGAGCTCGCCCGCGACCGTGGTGCCGACGTCGTTCAGAATCTCCAGCATGCGCGACTCTTCGCGCAGGTTCTCCTCGGACGCGCGCCGCAGCCGCGCGATGCGCAGATTGCTCGCGACTCGCGCAAGCAATTCTCGCGCGGCGAAGGGCTTGGTCAGATAGTCGTGCGCGCCGGCTTCGAGACCGCCCAGGCGCGCTTCCTCGCCCGCGCGCGCGGACAGCAGCACGACCGGTGTCTCGCGCAGCGCTTCGTCGGCGCGCACGGCGTTCAAGAGGCCGAAGCCGTCGAGGCGCGGCATCATCACGTCCGACACGATCACTTCGGGATGCCCGGTGCGAGCCGCTTCGAGCGCGCTCTCGCCGTCGGCCGCGACGCTCACTTCGTGGCCCGCCGCGACCAGCATGCGACGCATGTATTCGCGCAGGTCGGCATTGTCGTCGACCACCAGCACGCGGCCGCGGATTTCATCGGCGGATGCGCTGGCGTTCGCGCCCGCGCCGAGCGGTGTTTCGTCGTCGAGGGCGAGCGCCGGTTCGCTTGCGTCGGGAATCCAGCGCAAGGCGGCATCGACATAACTGCGCGCGCCGCTGCTGGCTTGCGCGCGCGGCGTATCGGCATGTAGCGCGTCGACTCGTTCATGCGCGGCGGGCAGCGTCACGGTAAAGCACGTGCCCTCGCCGGGACTGCTTTGCACGCTGATGGCGCCGTCATGCAGCTTGACGAGTTCCTGAACCATTGCAAGGCCGATACCGCTGCCTTCCACCGAGCGCCCGGTCGCGCCCGCCACGCGATGAAAGCGCTCGAAAACGCGCGCCAGTTCCGCCTCCGCGATGCCGATGCCGGTATCGCGCACGCTCATCTCCACGCGCTGCGCGGCGTTCGTGCGCAGCGTCACTTCGATCGTGCCGCGAAACGTGAACTTGAACGCGTTCGACAGCAGGTTCATCACGACTTTTTCCCACATGTCGCGATCGATGTCGGCGAGCACCGGCGTCGAGGGAATGTCGATGTAAAAGCGCAGCCCCGCCGATTCGATGGCCGAGCGAAACAACGAAGCCAGCTCCGCCGTGAACGCGCCGATGTCGGTGGTCTGCCGATGAATCTCGATACGCCCGGCCTCGATGCGCGAAAAGTCGAGCAGCGCGTTGACGAGCTTGAGCAGGCGCAAGCCATTGCGATGCGTGATTTCGAGCAGACGCACTTCGTCGCCCGCGCGCTCCGGCTTCGTCAGCAGGTCTTCGAGCGGGCCGAGCATCAGCGTGAGCGGGGTTCTGAACTCGTGGCTGATATTCGAGAAGAAGGTGGTCTTGGCGCGGTCGATTTCGGCGAGCGCCTCGGCGCGGCGGCGTTCTTCTTCATAGGCATGCGCGGCGCCGATGGCCGCGCCAATCTGGCCGCCCACGAGATTCAGGAACGCGCGATAGCCTTCGTCGAAGAGACGGTATGGATTGAGCGCGGCGATCAGCACGCCCGCGCGCCCGGTCTCGCCCGACGGCGCGATAGGCAGCAGCACCGCGTGCGTCGGCGCGGCGTTCCACGAGCCGGTGGGCAGCGGTCCGTCGATGAAACCCTTCAGATTGGTCACGAGCCGCGCTTGGTTGTCGCGCAGCACTTCGTGAACGGGCCACGCGCCCGCATGCGCCGCGTGCAGCACTTCCAGCGCGGCCGCACTGCCCGGCGCGATGCCGCATGCGCCGGTGAGCGTGGCGCTTTCGTCGCCGGGCTCGGCTGTATAGAGCAACGCGAAAGGCATGTCGCGCGCGGCGTTCGCGAGCACGTTCATCGAACGTTCGCAGGCCTCGCGCCACGAACGCGCGTTCGCGGCCGACGCAGCCAGTTCGCGCAGCACGAGCAACTGGCGTTCGCCAAGCACGCGTTGGGTATCGTCGCTATTGGCGCAGATGATGCCGCCCGCGCCGCCGCGATCGTCCGGAATCGGGCTATAGGAGAAGGTGTAGTACGTTTCCTCCGGGAAGCCGTTGCGTTCCATGATGAGCAGCTTTTGCTCGACGAAGGTGCCTTCGATGCCGGCAAGCGCGGTGTCGAGCAGCGGGCCGATCTCGTTCCAGATTTCGCGCCACACCACCGACGTCGGCTGACCGAGCGCTTGCGGATGCTTGCCGCCGATGATCGACTTGTAAGGATCGTTGTAGAAGAACAGGAGGTCGGGACCCCAGCCGACCCAGATCGGCTGCCGCGAGGTGAGCATGATGCGCACGGCCGTCTTGAGACTCTGCGGCCATTGTTCGGGCGAGCCGAGCGAGGTTTGCGTCCAGTCGAAAGCGCGGATGAGCGCGCCCATTTCGCCGCCGCCGAGCAGAAAGCTCGGCTCGGGCGCGTTGGTGCGCGTGTCCGGTATCAGCTTGTCAGCTTCCATTGACGCAGGTTCTCCTCGCTGCATGTCTTTTTTGCATGTCGTTTCGCGTGTGGATCGGCTTAACCCGGCTTGGCCCAGCGAACGGCTCTTCAACTATTGAGCGGACCAATCCTGCCTGTGGAGGCGCTTGCGCGAGCATCTCGATTTTCGCACGGAACGCCGTTTTCGCTTCGCAAATACGCATGAAACGCAAGGTGAACCGGCGCGTGGCACCTGCCTGCGCTTCAATGCGCGGCGATCGGGTCGAGTCCGGTGGCGCGCACGGTGTCTTGTGCCTGCGGCGAAGCGAGGTAGCGAAGCAAGGCGCGCGCCTCCTCCGGGTGCTTCGAGCCAACCGGAATGCCCGCTGCGAAACGCGTGACGGACTGCACGGACTCCGGAATCCTGCCGACGAAATCCGCGCCTTGTACCGGTAACAGTTCGCTCACTTGCTGGAAGCCGAGTTCGTACTGACCGCCCGCGACGACCGAGGCCACGGGAATCTTCGGGATCATCTTCGCCTTGGGTTTCACCTGATCTTCGATGCCGAGTTTCTTGAACATCTCGTTCTGGATATAGACGCCGCTCGCGCTGTCCGAATAAGCGATCGATTTTGCGTGCAGCAGCGTTTCCTTCAACGCATCGACATTGCCGATGTCGGGTTTCGGCGCACCCGCTTTCACCGATACGCCGATGCGCGAATCGGCGAGTTCGACACGCGAGTCCGGCATGACCTTGCCTTCCTTGATGAGATTGTCGAGCGCATAGCCCACCATGATGACGACATCGGCGGGTTCGCCGCGCGCGAGTCGATTGGGGATGGCTTCGGGCGCCTTGCCCATCGACGGGCCGAGTTGGGTATCGAGCGTATTGCTGGTTGCGGCCGTGAACTTCGGGCCGAGGATGTTATAGGCGGCGGTGAAGCCTCCTGAACTCATGACATGAAGCTCCTCGGCTTGCGAGGAAACAGGCGCGGCAATGGCGCCGAAAGCGATAAACACGAATGCGGCGAGTCTTGAGGAGAGTGGTTTCATAGGCGGCTTGTTTGGTGGTTCAATGGCTGGGCCAGGTTGGATTTGGTCATAACTTTTTGCACTATACTGAAATCGATGCGTTATCGTTCGGCCTTCGTTTTTGCGGGCACCGGTACGAATGTGGAAACAACGCCGCGACTTGATTCGCGAAGAGGGATCAAGCGAACGCCTCATCTCCTGTCCGCAAGACGAAATAACAGATATCTACCTGAGATCGAATTAGTTTGGTTTCCTACGCAAGAGAAATAATCACCATGCTTGAAGACAATGATCGAAACGTAACGATGACATTTGCTGAAGCCGAAGCGAAGTTTCGTCAAGACATCGAGGCCAATCCTTCCTCGGTTGCAGCAAAAAACAATCTCGCGCTGGTGCTGCGCCAGCTTGGCCGCTTCGCCGAAGCAGAGACGTTGTTGAACGAGGCGCGGACTTTGCAGCCCACGTCCGCCGAGATTGTCGTCAATCTGGCGCTTGTCATGGCAGATCAAAAGCGTTTCGCCGACGCCGCATCCTTTTGCCGTGAAGCGCTGGCTATCAGGCCGGATTCTTCACTCGCGCACTGGATGCTCGGCTGCATCCTCAGCGACGAAAAGCGCGAGTCGGAAGCCGAGGACGCTTTTCGCCAGGCTATCCATCATCAGCCGGACATGGTTCAGGCGCATTGTGCGCTGTCTGATCTGCTGCGCCGTCGGCAGCGTCTGCCGGAAGCCGAGGTTGCAGCGCATGCTGCCATCGAAGCGCAGCCGCAGTCGGTTTCCGGCTATCTTGCGCTCGGTGATGTCCTTTGCGCCGCCGTTCGTCTAACCGAAGCCGACACTGCATTCCATCGTGCGCTGGACATCGATCCCAAATCGGCGGAAGCCTATTGCGGTCTGGGCAATGTGTCGGAACGACGCTTCAATCCGGCCGAGGCCGAGGCGCACTTCAAGGAAGCTTTGGCACGGCGTCAGCCGTTTTTCGAGGCGAGCATCGGTTTAGGCATGGCCATGCTCAATCTCGGCCGATTCGCCGAGGCGGAAGGTGCGCTGCGTCAGGCGCTGGCCATTCGCCCCGACGACGCGCGCGCGAAGGATGCGCTCAACTTCGTTCTTACGCGTCAACTTAAACCGGCCCCGCTTGTACCAGGGACGGTGTTTGCAACTCCGCCGAACCAGAAGACGTCGCCCTAATGCTTGGGTAAGCCGGGCGATTGTTCCTGCGAGGAGCATGTCGAACACAACACCTCTCGCTGCTCCGTGCCACTTTCCATGGCGATGCAGCGAGCAGAATGCCCCAGGCATGACCGGACCCTTCACGCGTTCGCGGGGAAGGGTCCGCACTTTGCCGGTTGCATCGATCGCAAGGCGCGGCGCTGCTTGCTAAAGCGGCGTTTCGTCGCGATAGACTTCATCAAGCTCCAACGCTCGTGCAACATCCAAACTCTACCGCGCCACCTTCGCCACCAACGCTTTCCTGTTCAGCACCCGCGCCTGCAGCACGATCACGAGCAGCAGGAACAACCCGCGAATCACCGACTGCCAGTAAGCCGATAACGAGATATAGCCCAGGCCGTTCTCGAAGTTGAGCAGATTGAAGACGAGGCCGAGCAGTGCGACGCCCGCAATGGTCATCGCGATAGAGCCGTCGCCGCCTGTCAGACGCGTGCCGCCGAGCACCACCGCCGAGATCGCGAACAGTTCCCAGCCGATGCCTTCGTTCGGCTGTCCCGCGCCGAATTGCGCCGCGAGAATCGCGCCGGCGATGCCCGCGAGCAGGCCGCTCACGGCATACACGGCGACGAGCGTGCGGTCCACATTCAGTCCCATCAGACGCGATGCTTCCTCGCTCCCGCCGATAGCCAGTGCATGCCGCCCGAAGCGCGAGCTGCGCAGCGCGATCCAGCCGACAATCGCCGCCGCGGCCGCGACGAGCCCCGGAATCGGCAAGCCGAAGAGATCGCCTTGGCCGAAGTTGGCGAAGCTGGTGTCCGACGAGATGGCGACGGCATCGTTATGGCCGAGCAGAAGCGCGAGGCCATGCGCGCCGAGACTCGTCGCCAGCGTAACGATGAAGGGCAGTATCCGCAGATGCGTGATCACGAGCCCGTTGAGCAGGCCCACCGCGAGACCGGCAGCCGAGCCCGCGAGCACCGCCGCCACGCCGCCATGCGGACTCGCGAGCGCCGCGACCACGCTTGCGAGCGCGGCCACCGCGCCCACGGACAAATCGATGCCGCCCGTGATGATGACGAACGCCATGCCGATGGAAATCAGTGCGAACATGGAGTTGTAGCGCCAGAACGACGTCACGTTGTATTCGGATGCAAAGTGCTCGTACCGCACGACGCCAAGCACGAGCAGCGCCGCGAGCGCGATGAGAATCGGGAGGTTCTTCTTCATGTCGTCGTCAGCCTCGCTTTCTCTGCACGTACACAGCGGCGATGATGATCGCAGCTTTCAGCACCAGCGCGGCGGCATCCGGAATGCCGTGTGCAAGCAGCGTATAACGCAGCAACTGGATGATGAGCGCGCCGATCAGCGTGCCCGTGATATACGCCTTGCCGCCCGTGAGCGCGGTGCCGCCGACGGCCACGGCCGCGATGGCATCGAGTTCCACGCCGAGGCCGACCACATTCGCATCCGACGACGAATTCACCGAGATCGAAATCAGTCCGGCCAGACCCGCGAGCGCCGCGCACGCCGTGTACGCGATCATCTTCACGCGCGCGGTCGGAATGCCGGAAAGATACGCCGCTTCCTCGTTGCCGCCCGTCACGAGCAGATATTTGCCGAAGAGCGTCTTACGCACGATCCACGTAAAGATGGCGACGAGCGCGAGCATGAGCAGGATCTGAAACGGCACGCCCGCCACGCGGCCCAGCGCAATCCACTGAAACGCGGGATTGTTGAAGGCCTGCAGGCTGCCATCGGTGACGACCTGCGCAATGCCGCGTCCCGCGATGAACAGCACGAGCGTCGCGACGATAGGCTGCACATTCAGCCGCGTCACGAGAAAGCCGTTGAAGAAGCCGCATAGTGCCGCCGCCACGATCGGCAAGGTGAATGCGAGCAGCAAGCCGCCCGGCCCGTCGATGTTCATGAAGAGCATCGGCGCGAGCGCACCGGAGATGGCCATCGAAGCGCCCACGGACAGGTCGATGCCGCCTGTCGCCACCACGAGCGTCATGCCGATGCCGACGATCACGATCGTCACCACCTGCGTAAGGTTCACGTTGAAGGTCTGCAGCGACCAGAAGTGATCGGTAAAGAGCAGGTTGAAGAGGATCATCGCGACGAGCACGACGATCTCGCGTTGAATCGCCATGCCGCGTTTTTTCTTCCGCGCGGGCGCGGTTTCCGCGACGATAGGTGCGCCGGTTTTCTCTATCACGACTCGGTTCCTTGAGCGGCCGAAGCCAATGTCGATTCCTCGCCCGTGCCGTAAGCGATCGCATCCATGATCGAGGTCTCGGTCATCTGCGCGCCGTCCAGTTGCGCGACCGTTTCGCCGTCGCGGATCACGACCGCGCGATCGGCCACCGCCGTCAACTCTTCCAGTTCCGATGCCGACAGCAACACCGCAAGCCCCGCATCGCGCAACTCGCGCACGATTTTCGCGACATCGGCTTTCGCGCCGACGTCGATACCGCGCGTGGGTTCGTCGAGCAGCAAGAGACGCGGGTTGGTCGCGAGCCAGCGCGCGAGCAGCACCTTCTGCTGATTGCCGCCCGATAGCTCGCGGATCGGCTGATCCGGCGAGCGCAGCTTGATGCCGAGCGAGGTGATGAAGCCATCGACGATTTCGCGCTGTTTGGCCACGTCGATCACGCCGCGTCTGGTCAGCGCCGGCAGGCACACGAGCGTGAGGTTGTCGCGCACGGAAAGCTCCGGCACGATGCCTTCGGCCTTGCGATCCTCGGTGAGATAAGCGATGCCGCGCGCGATGGCGTCTTTCGGCGACTTGAATGCGACCTCCGCGCCGTCGACCGCGAGCGTGCCGTTGGACGGACGGTCCGCGCCAAACAACAGGCGCATGGTTTCCGTGCGGCCCGAGCCGAGCAATCCGGCGAGTCCGACGGCTTCGCCCGCGTGGACATCGAGCGTGACGTCGGTGACTTTCGCGCCCGCCGAGAGACCCTGCGCGCGCAACGCCACCGCGCCGCGCTTGGCGAGATTCGCTTCCTTCACGGCATCGTCTTCGTGCACGACGGCGGCAAGCGTGCGGCCGAGCATGGTCGTGACGAGCTTGAGCTTGTCCATCTCCTGCATGCTGCTTTCGGCGACGGTCTGGCCGTCGCGCATCACCGTGACGCGGTCGCACAGTGCATAGAGTTCATCCAGCCGGTGCGACACGAAGATGACCGCGCGGCCGTCGTCACGCAAGCGGCGCACGACCGTGAACAGCAATTCGACTTCACGCTCGTCGAGCGAGGAAGTCGATTCGTCCATGATCACCATCTTCGCATCCGACGATACCGCGCGCGCCAGCGCGACCATCTGCTGAATGGCGGTGGAATATTCGCGCACGGGCTTTTTGACGTCGATGTGAAGGCCGAACGATTCGAGCAATTCATGCGCGCGCCGCTGCACGGTTTTCCAGTCGATGAGTCCGAAGCGGCGCGGTTCGCGTCCGAGAAAGATGTTCTCGGCCACCGACCGGAACGGCACCAGGTTGATCTCCTGATAGATCGTGCTGATGCCCGCTTCACGCGCTTCCTTGGGCGTGCGGAAATCGGTTTCGCGGCCATCGAAACGAATCGTGCCCGCCGTCTTTCTATACGCGCCCGTAAGAATCTTGATGAGCGTGGACTTGCCTGCGCCGTTCTGGCCGATGAGCGCGTGCACTTCGCCCGCCGCCACGGTGAGGCGGGCGCGCTTCAATGCGGGCACACCGCCGAAAGCGATGTCGATGTCCTGCATGTCGAGGAGGGGAGCGTTGGGCATGGCGTCGGTGTTCGTCCGGAGAAAAGAGCGGGCGTCCGTGGATAGACGCCCGCGAACCAGCCAACTGCGCTCAATACCCGTACTGCATGCTTTCCTTGACGTTGCTCTTGTCGTAGAAGCGGTCCGAGACCTTGACCCACGGCGGGATGGTTTCGCCCTTCGCGAACTTCTGCGCGACGTCGCACGCGAGCGGGCCGAAGAACGGACTCGACTGCACGCTTGCGCCCAGTTCGCCCGCCTGAATGGCTTCAAGTCCGCCCTTGGTGCCGTCGATGGTCACGAGCACGATGTCCTTGCCCGGCTGCTTGCCGGCCGCCTTGATCGCCGCGATCGCGCCGAGCGCCATTTCGTCGTTATGCGCGTAGACGGCGGTCACGTCCGGATGCGCCTGCAACAGCGTTTCCATGACCTGACGACCCTTGTCGCGTGCGAAATCGCCGCTTTGCGACGCGACGATCTTCATACCCGAGTTCTTCGCGATGACATCGTCGAAACCTTTCTTGCGGTCGTTTGCCGCGGAGGCGCCGGTCGAGCCTTCCAGTTCGATGATCGTCGCCTTGCCGTTGGTCGCCTTCACGAGCCAGTCGGCGGCGCGCTGACCCTGATCGATGAAGTCCGAACCGATGAACGTGATGTAGTCGCGGCCGGCCTTCACCGTCGATTGATCGACGTTGCGGTCGACGAGTATCACCGGAATGCCGGCTTTCTTGGCCTGCAGGATGACCGGCACGAGCGGCTTCTCTTCGCGCGGCGGGAACACGAGCAGATCGACGTGCTGCGCGATCATGCTTTGAATGTCCGATACCTGCTTCGCGGCCGAACTGTTCGCGTCGGTCATGACTACCTGCCAGCCGCATTTCGCGGCGACATCCTTGAAGCTCTTGGTTTCCGCGAGCCGCCATGGATTGTTGCTCTCGGTCTGCGCAAAGCCGACCTTGAGCGGCTTCTTGTTGGCGATCTTCGGCAAGCCGTCATCGGCGGCATGGGCCGCGCTGAAACCCATGGCGAGCGTCAGGGCGGCAAGCGTGGCGGCGAGCGGGCGCAAGCCTAGGCGAGTGTTCTTTTCTAGCGACAGCATGTCTTCCTCCGATAGGGATGGGTGCCTTCTTCTATTGATGCCGATGCTTATGTGTTGCCCGGTCTGCTGCTGCGAGAGTTGATTTCCAGGCGAATGCGTGGTCGACTTATGACTCGTCATCGCTAATATTATTAATTGCGAGTTGCTTTGCTTCGGTAATTTCCCTGACGGAACCGCGTTCGATGAGCGGGCCGTCCAGCTTCACGGTGCGGCGTCGCACCGGTGCGCCGGCCGCGCGGTTGTGTTCTTCCTGCAGTAGCGTTTCCACGGCCCAGCGGCCCAGGTCGTAGTTGGGCAAGACCACGCTCGACAGCGGCGGATGCGTATGGCGCGCGATCTCCTGATCGTCGTAGCCGAGCACGGAGACATCGTCGGGCACGCGCAGTCCGAGTTGCTTGAGCGCTTCGATTGCACCGAGCGCCATCAGGTCGTTGGCGCAGAAGATGGCCGTCGGCGGATTCGCCTCGCGCATCAATGAAAGCGTCTGCTCGAATCCAGTAGCCGGTCCCCAGTCGCCTTCGCGGACCAGTTCCGGCGCAAACGGCAGGTCCGCCGTCGCCAATGCCGTGCGATAACCCTTGAGCCGGTCGCGCGCCGCGTCTTGCCAAGGTTCGCCGTTGATATAACCAATTCGCCGATGCCCCGCCGCCAGCAAATGATCCGTCGCCGTGTGACCGCCCGCGACCTCCGCCGGCACGACCGAAGACACGTTCGCTTCGCTCGCATAGCAGTTGAGCAGCACGGTCGGCACCTGTTCGAGCGCGGCGGGCACGGTGACGCGGCGCGTGTAGACCGTCGCGTAGATCACGCCGAGCACGTCCGGATTGCCGAGCGTCGCGTCGAGCACGCGCGCCTCGATTTCCGCGTTGCCGTGCGTCGAATAAACCGCGAGCATGCGGCCGTGGGCGAAGGCGGCATCACGCGCGCCGTCGATGCTTACCACCGGATGCGGACTGGTCGAGATTTCATCGGCCAGATAGACGATCAGATTGCGCTCCGCCGTATCCAGCGGCGCGAACGAAAGCGGCTCGCGCTGCGTCATGCGATAGCCGAGTTCGTGCGCGGCGCGCAGCACCTTGTCGCGCGTGGCGTCGGAAAACTTCGCGCCGGACGCGTTGTTCAGCACGAGCGATACCGTCGATTGCGAGACTCCGGTGAGTTTCGCGATGTCGGTCATCGTCGGGCGGCGTTGGGTGGTTTTCTTCATCTGGCGCGCCGTCGTAACGGCGGCGATTCATCCGTGAGCGTGCCGCTAATATTAATGATGATTCCGCGAAATGCCGCTCGGGGTTTTCACTGGTTTTGCGTGGAAAATTACTAATAATATTGACGGACGGATCACGCCCATGCCATTCTTGGCTTCACTTCGGCAAACATAACAAGGAGACGACACGCATGGGCCGATACGACGAGAGCGCAAGAGATGCGCTCGCGCAGGACTTCGAGCGCGATGGCTTCGTTTTGTTGCGGGCACACTTTCCACGCGCAACCATCGAAGCCTGGCGCGATGCGTTCATGCCTTTGCTCGCGCCGCATAGAGAAGCAGCGGACGGCAATCGCGGGCCAGGCCGCTATTACGTGACCTTGCCCTTCGAAGGCGCATTTGCCGATCCATCGATTTTTTGCGACGAGGACATCGTGGCCATCGTCGAGCGCGTAGCCGGCGCCGATCCGGTCATGTGCCAGCTCGCAACTGATACGCCCGTGCGCGGTTCTGACTTTCAGGACTGGCATCGCGATACGCCCGCGCTCTTCGACGACGCGCCGGAAACGCCTTCGTTCCAGCTAGCGGTGAACTTCCCGCTCGTCGATGTCGACGACAGCAACGGTCCGCTCGAAACCACGCGCGGCACGCATCGCATGTCGCGCGAAGAAGCGCTCGCCGGTCTCGCCGATGGCCGCTTCCCCACCGAACGCGTGCCAATGCGAGTTGGCGACGTGATGATTCGCGATGTACGCGGCTTGCATCGCGGCACACCGAATCTTTCCGGTGCGCCCCGGCCGATGGTCGTGGTCGGCTACAGCCGGGCGTGGTATTTCCGGCCCGAAGTGCGGATCGATGTGCCGCGCGATGTCTTCGCCAGCTTGCCCGCTCGCGCGAAGCGTTTGCTGCGTTACAACCCGCAAGTCGAAAGCACGGCGCGCACCTTCGACGAAAGCTACCGGCAGTTTGCATATTGAACGCCGCTCTAGACTCCAACGCCCGCGGGAATGAAGCGCTCGTCGAACTGCGTCATGGCGCGCGGCGTGTTGTGCTCGCTCCGCATATTGGCGGCGCGATAGCTGCGTTCTTCGAAACGCGCGATGACGGCGTGATTCACTGGCTGCGGCCCGCCACGCCGGATGCGCTCGCTGCAAGGAATCCGCTCGGCATGGGCAGTTTTCCGTTGCTGCCGTATTGCAACCGCATTCGCGATGCGCGCTTTGCCTTCGATGGCGTGGAGATCGATCTGTCCGGCGACGGCAACGGTTTTCCGCACGCGCTGCATGGCAATGCGTGGCGGCTGCCTTGGCAAGTGAGCGCGTTATCGGAGGCGCAGGCGACGTTGAGTTTGCGGCACGAGCCTTCGCAAGAAGCCGCGCATCACTGGCCGTTCGCTTACGAAGCCGAACAGCGCATCACGCTCGACGCACATGCGCTCCATGTGACGATCACCATGCGCAATCTCTCGCCAAGAGCGATGCCCTTCGGCATCGGACATCACCCGTACTTTCCGCGCACCGAAGCGACTTTCGTTCACGCAAATGTCGATTCAATGTGGCATGCAAGTTCCGATCCGCTGCCGCTGCACGCCGGTCCGCATGCTAGCGTCGATGCACTGGCTTCGACGCAAGGCATGTCTGCAAACGGCTTCGATCTGGATAACCACTTCACGGGTTGGAAGCACACGGCGACAATCGACTGGCCGAACGAAGGCCGCTCGGTCACGCTGAACGCCGAAGCACCGCTGGACTTCATGGTGATCTATGCGCCGGCCGTGTTTCCTTCACTGCTTTGCGTGGAGCCGGTGAGCAATGTCGCGGACTGGGTCAATCTGAACGTCGAGCCAGCGCTGAAAGGAGGAGGCGTGCTGCAGGCCGGTGAGTCGATCACGGCATCGTTTTCGCTTACGACCAACGTGCGCTGATTCATCGATTCGCTGAAGCACAAACGAAAACGCCCGGACCAAGGCCCGGGCGCTTTCAACTGTTGACGACTTAGTTGGACTGGCCGCCAGTGCTGTTGTTCGACATGCCCGAGCTGCCCTTTTTCATCTTGCCCATCTTGTGCGAGCCGCTGCTGTTCGAACCGGAAGTGTCGCCACCGGTGGCGCCCGAGGTCGAACCCGTCGTGCCGTTTGCGTTCGGTGTGCTCATGCCCGTGCCACCTTGACCCGCGCCGTTACCGCCTGCCGTGCCGCCACCGCCGCCTGCTCCACCGCCCGCGCCCTGCGCGAATGCCGCGCCCGACAAGCTCAGAACCAGCGCCGATACCAGCAAGCTTTTTTGTGCAATCTTCATGATGTCCTCCCGAGTGGAATTTCGATGCGCGCCGCCTCGTGTCCGGAGCGACGTCGCTGCTTACATACCGCAATCGGCGTGCCGCGTTGCGAGCGAGCAGCTTTCAGCCGTCGACGTCTAAAAGAAAGAACACCGGGTTAGCGGTTAGGCAAGCACTTCGTCACACCACTCAATAGCCCACGAGCGCGCGCAATGCAGCGCATCCGCCTGGCTCTGGAAGGAGTCGAGATCGCCTGAATCGAAAACTTCCACATGCGCGGTGTCGTCTTCCGAGGCGCGCGTAATTCGCGCGTGAGCCTGGTAATTCCCGTCTTCGTCGTGTGGCGCGGTGCAGTCGATGTGAAAGGACCGGTAATCAAAGCGCATTGATTTCTCCGTAGGTGAGTGGACAAAGGCTAGCACGCTTGCGGCGTCTTGCCGGGTGCATGGCTTGCTCTTTCGTGACGAGAAACTTAACGGATGAACGCTCATGACCACTCGACACGCGCAGCATGGACACCCTGCGGACGAAGATGAAGCCCAAATCTACGGGGCTTTCAAGGACCTCGTGAACATGACGCCGCACCAGATAGAAAAGTGGCTCGCGACGGATCAATCCCGCGAAGTTGGCCAGAAAGACGGCAACAGCGAGTCCGTGGGACACAAGTCGGGGCGGCACATTATCGACATACTTGGCAAGAAGAAAGCCGACCTGAGCGATGACGACTACGCGCATATGCGCAAAGTGGCCGGCTATATCAAGCGACACCTCGCGCAACGACCGAATGATGTCGAGCACTCGCACTGGCGCTATTCGCTGATGAACTGGGGCCATGATCCTCTCAAATAAGCCGCCAAAACGGTCGATTGCTTTCCGCTACCCACACACATAGAATACTGTACGTATATACAGTATAAAAGCCAAGATGGATCTGTCCGAAAAGCTCGAAATTCTTGCTGACGCCGCCAAGTACGACGCGTCGTGCGCCAGCGGCGGCGCGCCGAAACGGGAATCGCGCGGCATCGACGGGCTCGGCGCAAGCACGGGCTCGGGCATTTGCCATAGCTTCACGCCGGACGGCCGCTGCGTGTCGCTGCTCAAGATTTTGCTGACCAACTTTTGTCTCTACGATTGCCGCTACTGCATCAACCGCCGGTCGAGTAACGTGCCGCGCGCCCGCTTCACGCCGGACGAAGTCGTCAAGCTCACGCTGGACTTCTATCGCCGCAATTACATCGACGGCTTGTTTCTCAGTTCAGGCGTGATCCGTTCGTCGAACTACACGATGGATCAGCTCGTGCAAGTAGCACGATTGCTGCGTGAAAAGCATCGCTTTCGCGGCTATATCCATCTGAAGACCATACCGGATGCCGACCCGGAACTCATCGAACTGGCGGGGCGTTATGCGGACCGCTTGAGCGTTAACATCGAGCTGCCGACCGAAATCAGCCTCGAACGTCTTGCGCCGGAGAAGAGCGGCCGCACCATCAAACTCGCGATGGGCAACATTCGCGTGGCGCGCGAAGAGTCGGAAGCGGAGCCGCGCGCGCCGCGTTTCGCGCCCGCCGGGCAAAGCACGCAGATGATAGTTGGCGCGGACGAGACCGATGACCGCACTATCCTCGGCACGGCGGAAACGCTGTACGGTTCTTATCAGCTCAAGCGCGTCTATTACTCGGCCTTTAGTCCCATCCCCGACAGCCCGTCGGGTGTGCCGTCGCAGGCGCCGCCATTGTTGCGCGAGCATCGGCTGTATCAGGCGGATTTTCTGATGCGCGGCTACGGCTTCGAAGCGCAGGAATTGCTCGGAACGGCCGGTAACCTCTCGCTCGATATCGATCCTAAGCTCGCCTGGGCGCTGTCGCATCGCGAGCGCTTTCCGGTGGATCTGAACGCCGCGCCCGTGCGCATGATCTCGCGAGTGCCGGGCATCGGCATGCGCAATGCCAAGCGTATCGTCGAGTTGCGCCGTTCGCGGCGCGTGCGGTATCACGATGTCGCGCGGCTGCGTTGCGCAATGGACAAGGTGAAACCGTTCATCGTGACGGACGATTATCGGCCGCCGTTGCGCGAAGCGTCGACGGAGCAGTTGCGGCGTTCGCTCGCGACCGAGCCCGTGCAGTTGTCGCTCATCTGAGCGGATCATGCACGTCATCGAGATAGAAGACGACTTCGACTCCTGGCGGAGCGCGGCGCTCATCGCGCTGGCAAAAGAGCGCGCGCCCGAATCGATCGAATGGCGCACGGCCGAAGGCGCGGCGCAAGCGCCTGCGCTGTTCGGCGACGTCGTTGAAGACGCCGCCGCTTCCGAGGTGAAGCCCGCACAGATCCGCGTTTCGAAGGAACTGGCGGCGTTGCTGAAAGACGCAGCCTGCTTTCGCGACGAACGCCGCTGGAGCTTCCTCTATCTCGTGTTATGGCGCTGGACGCATGGCGACCGTTCGGTGGCATCGCCCGCGGATGAAGACGGCGCGCGGCTTTATAGGATGGCCAAGGCCGTGCGGCGCGCGCAGCACGACATGATCGCCTACGTGCGTTTCCGGCAGCGCGACGAGGCGCTCGGCGCGCCCGAGTACGTCGCATGGTACGAGCCGGATCACGACGTGCTCGCTTGGGCCGCCGAACACTTCGCGGCGCGCATGGGACGCTCGTCATGGCTCATCACCACGCCCGACGGCGCCGCGCTCTTCAACGGCGAGCGCCTGCAACTCGAGCGCCGCCGCGCGCTCGCCGCCGATCACGCGAACGACACAGCCGACGCCGCCGAGGCGCTCTGGATGACCTACTACCGCAGCATCTTCAACCCGGCGCGGCTGAACGAGAACGCGCTCGAACAGCATATGCCGGTGCGGTTCTGGAAAGGTTTGCCCGAAGGCGCGCTCATTCCCAAGCTCGTGAGCGATGCGCGCGGCGGCGCGCGGCGTGTCGGCCAGGCGCGCAGCGTCGGCGCACTCGGCGGCAAGGCGGTGCAGGTCGAAGCCGACGCCGCGCAACCCGAACGCGACGCGCCTACATCGCTCGATGAATGCCGCCGCTGTTCGCTGTGGAAGCACGCGACGCAAGCCGTACCCGGCAGCGGCCCGGCCGACGCGCGCATCATGCTGCTCGGCGAGCAACCGGGCGATCAGGAAGATTTGAAGGGCGAACCGTTCGTCGGCCCGGCAGGGCAGTTACTCGACGACGCCATGCGCCGCGCGCAGCTTCCGCGCGAGCAGGTCTATCTCACGAATGCGGTCAAGCATTTCAAATGGGAGCCGCGCGGCAAGCGGCGCTTGCACAAGACGCCCGGGCAGCAGGAAATCGAAGCGTGTTCGTACTGGCTCGACAAGGAGCTTCAGGAGACCGGCGCGCGCGTGATCGTCACGCTCGGGGCCACGGCGCTGACTGCCTTGCTCGGCAAGCGGGCGACCTTGCAGGCGCATATCGGCCGCGTGGTGCCGTATGGCGACAAGTTCATCGTCGCCACGTATCACCCTTCGTATGCGCTGCGGCAGAACGACGAAGCCGCGCGCGAGAAAACCGTCGCGGCTATCGTCAGTGCGCTCGAGAAGGCCGCCGAAGTGAACGCGTCGCGCTAAAACGCCGACTTCACGACGCCGCCATCCGCGCGAACCGCCGCTCCGTTGGTCGCCGAAGACAGTTCCGAGCACACATACACGACCGTGTTCGCAATCTCCTCGGGCGTGATGAAGCGCTTGAGAATCGAGGTCGGCCGGGCTTCCTCGAAGAACTGCTTTTCGAAGTCCTTCAGGCTCTTTCCGCCCGAGAGCTTCTCCGCGAATTCCGTGACGCCTTCCGAACTCGTCGGACCGGGCAAGACCGAATTGACCGTCACGTTCGTGCCCGAACACGTCTCGGCGAGACCGCGTGACAGCGCCAACTGCGCGGTCTTGGTCAACCCGTAGTGAATCATCTCGACGGGAATCTGAATACCGCTTTCGCTGCTGATGAACACCACGCGGCCCCAGTTTTTCTCCTTCATCTTCGGCAGATAGGCGCGCGAAAGCCGCACGCCCGACATCACGTTGGCGTTGAAGAAGCGCAGCCATTCTTCATCGGAAATTTCTTCGAAGGGTTTGGGATCGAAGATGCCCATGTTGTTCACGAGAATATCGACACTCGGGAAGCGCTTCACGAGTTCCGCGACCTGAGCGGCATCCGATACGTCGCCCGCGAAACCCTCGGCCTGTGCGCCCGGCGCCTGCTCCTTGAGCTTGGCGAGGGCGGCATCGACGGAAGCCTGCGAGCGGCCATTTAGGATCACCTGCACGCCTTCGCGCGCGAGTCCCACCGCGATGGCGTGCCCGATGCCCTTGGTCGATCCGGATACGAATGCCAGCTTGCCGGCGATCTTGAGGTCCATATGCGCTCCTTGAAAACGATTCGTGGATGCGGCGCGCCACCTCGCGCGACGCCTGGCGGTCATGGTAACCAGAAGTGGTGCACTTCTGCACAAGCGGTGCGCCGGCGCGGGCCGCGAAGGCCGCGAAAGACGTGAAACCTCGCGACATAAATGCTCGATGGCGCACGCGGCGGGCATCGTCCATAGTGGCGACCAGCGTGACGCAGACATCGCGGTAACAAGTGAACCCAAGCGCCGTGTCACGCACAGCCAGGATCGCGGTTATACGGTCCGATATCCCCGAATTTTTGCTTTCCGGCGCGGCCGGCATACAAGGTGCACATCATGTTCGACTCGATCAAGACCCCTTCGCTCCACTCGCTGCTGAAGCTGGCTCGCCGCGTGACGGTGGCAAGCCTGTTTGCCGGAGCGGCGCTCATGGCCGGTTGTGCGAACGCAAACGCGCAGACCGTCGCACGCCCCGACGTGATCTACGTCTACGCTTTCGATAGCGACGCGTCCCACGTCAAGCTCGATCAGCATGGTCTCGCGTCGAAGCTTTCCAGCGCGTTCTCGGGCGATACATCCGCCGCACAGCAAGCGCAGGACGCCACGGCCGCGCGTGAGGAAGTGGCCAACGAAATCGTCGCGAAGCTGCAAGCGCAGGGTCTGCGCGCCATTCGCGCCGACGTCGCGCCGCCGGACGATCAAAACGTGCTCGCCGTGGTCGGTGACTTCAGCACGATCGATGCGGGCAATCGCCGCCGGCGCGTCCTGATCGGACTCGGCGCGGGCGAAAGCCAGGTGGGCGCGAACGTGCAACTCGTCTTCAAGCCGGCGCACGGCGCGCCGCAAGTCATCGAACAGTTCGATGCCAAGGGCGACAGCGGCCACGCACCGGGCGTCGCGGAAATGGCGGGCGTCGGCGCGGCGGCGGGCCATGTGGCGAGTTCGCTCGCGGTATCGGGCGGCATGCACGCGGTATCGGAGACGAAGCACGCGGATGTATCGTCCGATAAAAAGCGCCTGGGCGACGCCATCGCCAAGGAAATCGCCAAGGTGAGCCGGGAAGCAGGCTGGACGGCATTTAGCGGTTGAACAAAAACCCAATACACTGTGGGTCCCGGACGCCAGTTCCTTCACCGAGACCCCCGCATGCCGGCGCTTGCCCTGATTGCTGTGATTGTCCTGACCGTCGTCGTGACCGTGGTCATCGTGCTGCTGATCGCGAATCTGACGAGCGGCGAAAAGAAGATCGAACACAAGATCGAACGGCTCTACGCGAGCGACGATCCGCAATTTCTCCGCTCGATGGGACTGTTGCTCGGCCCGCCCGTCGTGGATGGCAACTGCTTCGAGATGCTCGTCAACGGCGATCAGATTTTCCCGTCTATGCTCGCGGGCATTCGCGGGGCGAAGAAAACCATTACCTTCGAAACGTTCATCTACTGGTCGGGCAAGATAGGCGAAGAGGTGGCCGCCGCGCTCGCCGAGAAAGCGCGCTCCGGCGTCGCGGTACACGTGCTGCTCGACTGGGTCGGCTCCTCGAAGATGGACAAGCGCTACTTGCAGATGCTCAAGGACGCGGGCGCGGAGGTCATTCAGTATCACAAGCCGCACTGGACCGGTCTTGGCCGCATGAACGACCGTACGCACCGCAAGTTGCTCGTGATCGACGGTCATACGGGCTACACGGGCGGCGTCGGCATTGCCGAGGAATGGACCGGACACGCTCAGGACGAGAAGCACTGGCGCGACACGCACTTCAGGATAACCGGCCCGGCGGTGGGACAGATGCAGGCGGTCTTCATGGACAATTGGGTCAAGGCCACGGGCAACGTGCTGCACGGCGGCGACTACTTTCCCGAGATCGCGCCCGCGGGCGACGGCCTCGCGCACATGTTCAGCTCATCGCCCTCGGGCGGCAGCGACGACATGCAACTCATGTATCTCATGGCGATCACCGCCGCCACGACGTCGATCCATCTGTCGAGCGCGTATTTCGTGCCGGACAAGCTGACGATCAACGCCATCGTGGAAGCGGCGAAGCGCGGCGTGCGCGTGCGTATCATCACGCCGGGCAAGCGGATCGATACACACACGGTGCGCGAAGCCTCGCGCGCCTGCTGGGGCGACCTGCTCGCGGCGGGCGTGGAGATGTACGAATATCAGCCGACCATGTTCCACTGCAAGCTGATCGTGGTCGACGAATATCTCGTGTCGGTCGGGTCGACCAACTTCGACAGCCGGTCTTTCAAGCTCAACGACGAAGCCAATCTCAACATCTACGACCGCGACTTCGCGGCCCAGCAGACCGCTATCTTCGACGACGACGTGACCCGAGCCAAACGCATCACGCTGGAAGACTGGCAACATCGGTCCTTGCGCGAACGCGTGCTCGAACGCGTGGCCGCGCTTCTCGATTCGCAACTGTGAAGCGCTTCTTACCTGGACAAAAGTTGCGTGCGGAACTAATTGCAGTCGCACACTAAAGAAGCGCGATACCGCGCCGATAAGACGCTCACACTATTGAGTCTTCGACATCGGCCCGGACATGCACGGCACCTATAACTTATGGCTGGTCGCGGCATCCTTGATCGTCGCGACGCTTGCCTCTTTCACCGCGCTCGACATTTCGGGCCGCCTCGCCATGCTTGGGCAGTC
Source organism: Caballeronia sp. HLA56 (assembly GCF_054655155.1). Lineage (NCBI taxonomy): Bacteria > Pseudomonadati > Pseudomonadota > Betaproteobacteria > Burkholderiales > Burkholderiaceae > Caballeronia > Caballeronia sp. HLA56. The sequence goes on from NZ_BAAHOB010000002.1 coordinate 657,338, forward strand.
GCGCCTGCGCCACGTCTGGCTCGCAGGCGGCGCGGCGTCCATGGGCCTCGGCATCTGGTCGATGCATTTCATCGGCGTGCTGGCGTTCCAGTTGCCGATTCCGCTCGGCTACGACTTCTGGATCACCACGGGATCGCTGGTCATCGCCGTCCTGACGTCTTTCTTCGCGCTCTACGTGATCACCGGCGCAAAGCTCACGGCGCGACGGCTCGTGGTCAGCAGCGTGATGATGGGCGCGGGCATTGCGGCCATGCACTATACGGGCGATGCCGCCATGCGCATGCTGCCCGCGATCGTCTACGACCCGACGCTGTTCGCGGCGTCGATCGTGATCGCCATCGTGGCTTCGGGCGCGGCGTTGTGGATTGCGCGGACCTTGTCTGACGCGAACAAGTCGCACGTGCTGACCAAGCGCGCGGCGGCGGCGCTGGTGATGGGTATCGCCATCACGGGCATGCATTACACCGGCAATGCGGCGGCCGAGTTCGCGCCGGGTTCGATCTGCGGCGCGGCCAACGATGTCGATACACACTGGCTCGCGACTACCGTCGTGCTCTTTACGCTCACCATTCTGATCATCACGCTGGTGTTGTCGCGCCTCGATGCGCGCACCGCGTTCCTCGCCGGCTCCGTCTCGCGGCTGAACGGACAGATCGTGCGCATGGCGACCTTCGACACGCTGACCGATTTGCCGAATCGCAGCACGATCACCGAGCGCATCGAGCGCGCAATCAAGAGCGCGCAGTCGGGCGGCAACGGCTTCGCCATTCTCTTCATGGACCTCGACGGCTTCAAGACGATCAACGATTCGCTCGGCCACTCCATCGGCGATGAAGTGCTGAAGGCTTTCGGCCGGCGTCTGCAACAATGCGTGCGTGGTGGCGATACGGTGGCGCGCATTGGCGGCGACGAATTCGTCGTGATGCTGGAAAACCTTCCCGAGCCCGCCGATGCCGAAAAGATGGCCGAGCGCGTGCTCGAATCCATGCGTCAGGGGCTGATGGTCGCGAAACATACCTTGCAGGTAATGCCGAGCATCGGCATTGCGCTTTATCCGCAGGACGGCGACACGGTCGATGCCTTGCTCAAGCACGCGGATATCGCCATGTACGAAGCGAAACGCGGCGGGCGCAGCACCTATCGCTTCTTCGAGGCGAGCATGAACGAAGCCGCCGTCCGGACCTTGCAGATTCAGCAGGCGTTGCACGAGGCATTGAACGCGGGACACTTTTATTTGCTGTTCCAGCCGAAGTTTCGCGGCGCCAACGGTACGCTGGCGGGCGCGGAAGCGCTCATCCGGCTGGATCATCCCGTGATCGGCGTACTGACGCCGCTCGAATTCATTCCGATTGCGGAGCGCTCGGGGCAGATCGTGCAGATCGGCTACTGGGTCGTGCGCGAGACTTGCCGACATATCGCGCGCTGGCGTGCCGAGGGGCGGCCGGCGGTGAAGGTGGCCATCAACTTGTCGCCGCGTCAGATGAACGAAGTGGACCTCGTGGCGAACGTGATGCGAATCGTGCGTGAAGAGAGCGTGCCGAGCGACCAGATCATGTTCGAGATCACCGAGACCGTCGCCATGCAGGACGCGCCGCGCACCATCGAGATGATTCGCGCGTTTCAGGACAATGGTTTCGAAATCGCCATCGACGATTTCGGCACGGGTTATTCGAGTCTCGCGTATCTGCAGCGGTTTCGCGCGAAGCAATTGAAGATCGACCGGTTCTTTACCAACGGGCTGGACGAGAACGGCCACGAAGGGCGCGCGATCGTGTCGGCGATCATTGCGCTCGCGCATTCGCTGGATATGGATGTGGTCGCGGAAGGCGTCGAGACGGGATCGCAATTGAATCGCCTGCAAGACTTGATGTGCGATGAAATGCAAGGCTTCTTGCTGGCGCGACCGCTTTCGGCGGATGCATTTGGCGAGTTGCTGGTTCCTTCGGACGCGAGGACCGATGATGCGGTAAATGGCGCATCGGCGTCTGGCTTAATTACGGGATAAGCGCGCCGGGCGTTTCATAGCAATCCATACAATCTCCCTCCCGAACGAAGCTAGTGCTGGAGCGAGATGTCGATGTACAGAAGTAACTTGCCGCATGGGTAGAGGCGCTACATAAAGAAACGCGGAGCCATGGGTAATGGCTCCGCGAAACATCGTGACTAGCTAATCATCTTACTGAACGGATATCACGATTCCGGACTTAAGGCCACCAGTTGTATCGGCTCGTGTGATGTTGATTGTAACGCTCGTATATGAGGAAGATGACGTCGAACCGGCGCCCGCGATATCGACTTGTGCGAGTGCGCTTCGCGTGATTTTCTGCATACTCATTTTTAAACCTATTTAAAGTAAAAGCGTTGATAAAAAATTCTCGAACCTGTTGACGAGAATGGGTTTTCCGAGGTCGTCACGTATGGATATCGATGCAACGTCACGCGGATGTTCGACGGATAGCGCGGTAACTATTCGACCAGTCAATCTGGGAGCGTTTAGAGCGCGCTAGATCCTTAAGATTGGTTCACACATCGTTAGTTCGGAAAACGAACCTTAGACCAGTTAATTATAAGCGAAGTTGACTGTAGCTACTGCCGTCACCGTACCACCCGTCATTGCTCCAAGTCGGTAGAATTGCGCAACCATCGGGATGGTCATTTCATTCGTCTGATCGACGGCACCGAGCGATTCAGCGTTTCCAAGCGTAATAGGCGATCCAGTCGTGTCGCCAACGTTCGTTGCCTTCAGCAACTGCACACCCACCTGCGCCGCTGAACCGGTGTTTTTCAACACGCTGGTCAACGTGTCATTCGTACCATTCACGGTCATTGTCACGTTGGTATTCGTAGCACAAGCGGCCAACTTTACGTTGAACGGTCGAGGATTTTGAGTGGACCCCACAGCCGCGAAATCGGTCGTCTTCGCCGTGTCGAGCGAGATTGTCTGGTTCGCACTACTCGAATCGACCGTGCAGGTTGGCAGAATGATTGTGCCTGTGAAGTTGAGCGTCGCGTCTACTGCAAACACCGACTTCGCGGCGGCCAATGCTGAGACTACTAGAATGAGCTTAAGTTTGTTCATCTTGCTTCCCGAAAATGTTTATAAACTTGAATGGTGCAAACACGTTTTTTACGCTTCTATTGGTACAGCACAGTCATTGTCATGGTCGAGTTCGCCGGTCCCGGAGTAAGGGTTCCTGTTCTGTAGTAGCGTGCCGTGAGCGGAATGTTGTAGCTACCACCTGTGGCGCTATTGAAGTTGCTTAAAGTTTTGTACACGCTAAGCGGAAAGACTGCACCGGTGCTGTCATAGAGCTGGATTCCGACGCCGCCGGCAGATGGGCTTCCGCTCAACGCCGCGACGTTGGTAAAGCCGGCCACTGCTCCATTCGATGGATCGATTCGGTATTGAATGCTGTTAATTTGCCCAACCGAAAGGCCTGCTACGGGCGCACCACCGGGGCAGTTATTCAAGTCGAGCGTAAACGATGCCGGATTGCTCGACGTCGACCCAACAGTAGGTAAGTCACTTGGGCCGTGTATGCCCATGGGGATCGTCTTGTCTGGTGTCTGACAAGTCAACACGGTCACGACGACAGGCGTAATGTTGAAGCTTATAACTCCTGACGCAGGATTATCTCCGGCGGGTGGGCTAACAGCGCCTTCCCATGAAAAGCCTTGCGCAATCAAACCTGAAAGCGTGCCCGGAGTAATATCGCCGATCTTCACCAAGGCAGCGATCAGTTGACCCCCATTGTCATTGGTGCCGTTACTGTTCCAGTGAAAGCCCATGTCGTTGAAGCCGACAGGACCGGCCGTGCGGCCGTGAGCATTGAGGTTCCCCCCCATCGCGATCCCCACGCCAGGAAGGTTGGTTTGATACACAGGGAATACCGTGCCGTTATAAGAGGCCTTATAGCTCGTCATGGTCGAACTCATGCCTGCGAGTTCGAAGTCTATTCCTGAATATGTAAGGTTAGTCGATGTACATGTGTACATGTTGGTCGTGTTCGGCATCATTGACCAGGATGTCAGCATGGAACCATTGGCCAGGTCGCGAGGAACCGCAACCGTGCCCGGCATCGTGATAGTAAAACTCGTATAGTTCGAGCGGCATGAGACATCGGCTCTAGCATTGTTAGGGAGCATAGTGACAGCTAACACCGAGCACACCGCGAGCCGCGCGAATGTCAGCACTATCCTCTTAACGTGATTCATGTATAACTCCAAAATGGTTTAACTCGTGCCTTGCATTACTGGCATACGCCGTCCGCGATCTTTAGCAAGATCGGCGTCACCGAGTTTGTCTTTTCTGGCAACTGATAAGGCACGGAGCAGGTTTGATCAGATGCATCGCCCCACTTGACATTCAATTTGCCGCTATCGAGCTTCAGTCCCACCGCGATAATGCGGCTGCCCTGAGCAACGGTACCGACCGTGTTCTGTGCGTCGTCCAAAACCGTGGCGCCAAACGGAAGCGGCTTGCCGTTGGCCTGCAAGACGCGCATCACGGCGGACTTGCCCTTGTCCTCGGTTTCGAACTTGAGCTTCACAACGGCGCCTGCCGTCGGCGCTGTTCGCTGAACGGTTGACTTCAGCTCGATATTCAGAGGCAAGCCTTTGGGATCGATCTCGACGTCGTTATTCGAATACGGCTGTATGCCCGACACCACTGCGTGGCCCCAAGGGTCTACGCGAAGGCCCGAGCCGTTCGCAAGCTTGGCTCCAGCCGCATCCTTGGCTTCCACCACGGCAACCGTTTCACCCATGTTCGGCGTGAACGCCACGCCATCGCCCCAGGCCACCACACCGCCTGAAACGCTCGCGCCCACCTGAGAGTATTGACGTCCCGTGCTGGCGTTGGCCGTCAGGAGCGCGAATGGCGATATATAGCCCACATTGGCGCCTGCATTGAACGAACTGCGTGCGTGGCCGCCGTCGTTGAAGTTTCCATTCAGGCCATACGTGATGGCGTTGTCCTCACCCAAGGTGCCGGTGATCGACTGTTGAATACTGGAACTGCTATTGCTCGTGTCATGCTGGAAGTATGTTGACGATTGCGGCGCGTGCGAACCCAAACCCAGCGGAACCGTGAGATTCAGCATGATTCGGTTGTCCCAGCGGTCCGCATCGACCTGATACTGGCGCACAAGCGACGCGCCATAGGTCAGACGCTTCCAACTGTTGTTATAGCCAATTTGATACTGCGTGTCGTGACCGGAGCGGTTCCAGTAGGATGTGACCGAACCCATTGCATACACTGACCCAAAACGGCCGCTCGATCCGATGCTCTGATTCAGCACGAACTGAACACGCGATTTCTGTAGCGCCGACATAGCCGCTAGCTGACCGTCGTCGTTCAATTGACGCATGGTCATGGCATCAGGCAAGCTGAAGAAACCGCTCGTGGAATAGCGGTACGCTGCGATCGCGATATTCGTGTCGGTTGGTGCAATTAGCTGCGAGTAACTCAGGCGTACGCTCGCCCCGTTACGCGTGCCGAGTCGCTTGAAACTCGCGGTCGCGCTGGTTACGTCCACGCCGAATGCACCAACGCTCGTGTTTAGCGCCGTGCCCACCATGCCCGCGAAATACAGATCCGCAGCGGTGATCCCGCCGTAGAGCGTCAGCAGGTTGCTTATGCCGTGCTGTATCGTGAACTGCGAGACGAAGGGATGAATGTTGAGCGTGGCATCACGATACTCACCGATCGTCGCGCTATAGCGCGTCACTCCCGGACGCAGCGCATTGACGGCTGCGGCGTACGGCACAGTGGAGACGTGCTGAGACCCGTCTGCTTCGGTGACGATGACATCGAGATTGCCGCCGTAGCCAGTCGGATACAGGTCGTCGATCTCGAAAGCACCGGGTGCGACGGTCGTTTCGTAAATAATGTTGCCGTTCTGCCGGATCTGAACCTTGGCGTTGCTATTCGCTATGCCATGGATGACCGGCGCATAGCCACGCTGCGATTCCGGATACATCCGGTCATCGGTGCCCAGTGTGACGCCTCGAACGCCATAACTGTCGAATAGCGCGCCGTCGGTGAAAGTGTCACCGGCGGTCAACTGGCTCTTGATTCCCTTGAACCCGCGCTGAACATAGGTCTGCACGCTTTGGAAATGCGAACCACCGTTACTGGTGTTCGTCAGGTTGCCCTGATAGCGAAAGCGCCAGGCACCCGCGTTGACCCCGCCGATCAGTCCGAGATACTGGGAGTCGTTATTGAATTGGGGCGATGAACTGTGATAAGCGTTGGCGTTGTATTGCAGCATGGCCGCAGGCACGCCATCCTCCCAGTACTTCGGATCGACATAGCCTCGGGCACGGCTATTCATCACGATCTGGGGGATTGAGACGTCCAGCCGTTGCTCGCCACTGTCAAACGACGCGACCGCGCTCGGAATCAGATCTGGCAAAGTCAGGCAGACCTTATCTGCTGTTTCGAGCTTGGCGGTCGACTCTGCCGAGAGCTTTCTCGGGTCGACGCCAAGCCGTTCGAGCAGATCGGCATTCATGCAAGGGACCACCTCGTGAGAGTCCCCTCCCAGCTCTCGAACCTCGATATTCAGCTTTCCTTTCCAAGCGTCGTTGACATAAATGTCGGACCGATACGTGCCCGGAAGCACTTCTTGGCCTTTATTGAATCGAGATACATCTAACTTCTCGGAATCGCTGGAATCGAGGAATTGCTCGTTAAACTCGACGGCGGCAAAGTGTTGCGGTGCATCCGCCCAGGCACGGCAACTGGTACCCACTGCCGCGATAGCTTGAATGACCAGAATACTTACCGGTTTCAGGTGCGTGCCTGCCAACTTAATGCTGCGGTATTTCATGTTCCCTGACGCATACGAAAATTACGGGCGTGCATAGCCATGCAGCCATTAAAGGCGTGCATGCCAGCCTGCGCGTCTTTTGGAGGAAATCCGGCGCGTTTGCAAACTCGTGGTTAGTTGGCCACGCGGTCGAACCGGGGTTGTCTCTTAGTCAGGGAGCCAGACTCGCTTCGCCAGACTGGGGGCCGCCGTAGTCGTTAATGGCCGTGTATTTGACCTTTCCGCCCGATGAAGGCACTTCACCCTTGAGCGGAAACGATTTTGATTCTCCCGGCCCGACCATTCCACCTTGATCGAATGCCGCGGTATGCCCGTCCCCCGTAAGTTCGATGCGGTCGAAAGAAACGTGATACTGAGAGCTATTGGACGCTTCGATCGCATTCGTCGAGCCATCACGCTTGACGTGCCAAACGACAGCGCCGGGCGCGTCCGACGCTTGCCCTTTCAGTCCAGTCGGCCGGAAGAAGAACTTGATGCGTGTACGGAACGCCAGCTGCAGCTGGTTGGCCGATGCCTCATCGCCCGAAGGCTTTGGCGGAACTTCCAGCACGTTCAGGTAGAGAATCGATTCCTTGTCGGCAGGCAGCGCCTCGCCGGTCGACATGATGCGCAACGTCTGAGACTTGCCCGGATCGATGCGCATGATGGGAGGGGTGATCGTGAACGGGACGTCGATGCTGTCCGGCTTGGCGTCCGGGTCTCCCTTATCCAGCCATACCTTGGTCAGCCCCGGAAGCTTTCCATTGTTCGTCAGCTTCACGGTGACTTCTGAGTCACTCTGGTTATAGACGACGCGCGTGCCGGCAACTACCACGGAGGCATACGCTTGTGGCGCCACGGTAAGGTACCCAATGCACAGCGCTGTAGTTGTGAGTAGTCTGATTGCCAGTCTCATGGGAACTAAAATTCCAACCAAATGCTTGACCCAACGCGAGGACGGGCTCGTGCCCACCCTCGCATGACCTCTTAGTTATGCGAACTCAATCGCTGCCGAAAGCACGGCTTATTGGTAGTCGATGCTATACACGACTGACGAGTTCGCCGCGCCAGCGGACGTAACGCCGGTTGCGTAGTACTGGACTTGATAGTTCAGCAAAGCCGAGCCTGAGGAGATGTCGGCCGCGATGGAGTTCTGCAGGTCGCGCGAAAAACCTGCCTTGATAGGCGAGGAGTCGGAATTCAACAGTTGCAGCTTGACGTTTTCGGCGCCGCCGCTTGCGACCATCAGGCGGCCATCGCTCGGGTCGACGGTCGAGCCCGCTTCATAGAACACCGCCGCCTTGCTGCTGGCGGTAATCGGCGAGCAGGCCGATAGAGCTATGTGGTACGACGTCGTGCCGGCCGTTTCGCCGGAGGCCATGAGTTGGCTGGTGGAAACGGTCGGCAAGGTGACAGTGAAGTCTTTAGACGACGTGTCGTTGCCGTTGATGGTGCAAGTCGTGGCAGTCAATGCGCCGTTGAACGTGATAGTTCCGTCCGAGGCGAATGCGCTGGCGGCAGTCAAGCCAAGCAAGCCAGCAACGAGGGCCGAGATAGCAAAAGTCTTCATACGAGATTCCAGACAGTTAGATTTGCGAATGTTTGTTTTAAAGTTGAATCGCCGCTAAGTATGTGAAGCGTCGAGTTTGAATTGGCGCCGAAAAAGGCGCGAGTCAATCCAGACAGTCAGCCTCATCAGACGACATAGTTCAGTGCACTGGAGTCGTCCGAGTCGCTCTCTACAAAGCGTGTGTGAATGATCCGGTATCCTCAAATAAGCTTCAACGAGATTGGTCTTATATTTTCATTAGCATTGTTGCCTATGCTTAGGAAATCGAATCGTTGATTGAGAGATGCCAAGAGAAGCTAGAGAAAAAGTGCCTTAAGGCAGCAGATAGGTCGGTTAATTGCTGCGCCTGGGGCGTCGTATGCGTCCTGGTGCCTGCCTGAAATTTCACTGCAAGAAGGGTTTGAAGCTTGAAACGAGTCGATCAGGCGATGCGGAGCTAAAGATGCGCTTTTGAATATCCCTGCTCGCCGGATTGATAACGCAGCCGGAAAGCGTCCGAACACGAGGAGAGGTTTTCAGTTCGCAAGCAGCATGGACCAGTGCTTGACGCCAGGCAGCTTATAAACTTGGGACGGCTTTTCGTCACGCGGCGGTTGCATGCGTAGTGCGTTAGGTGAAAGCGGCCTGTAGCGGCGCTGCAGTGCGGCAGGGACACCTCGCCTGGTGAAGCAAGGCGAAAGTCATGGGGAAGGCAACGATCGAAAGCCGCGCAACTTACACAGACGCGCTTTGAGAAAAGGCTCTCTTTGCTGACGCTCTAAAGAAGACCAGAGGCCGAATGGACGCGAGCCGGGAAAACGGGAAGGACGGTGCTGGAAGACGAGTTAGATCGACGCGCCTAAACGACCCATGTACGAAAGCAGCGGCACAACCTATCGTGCCCACGCGATCTTCGGCTTTAACATGCCGCGCCGAAGCACGAGCGCATCAAGCCCCAGGTAGACTAAGCGATATTACATAACAGCAGCCGAGCAGCGCAAAACCGATGCGCGTTGCCGTGCCTAAACAGAAGGTCAAATATGACGCGCCGCAGCAAACCCGAAAGCTGCTGCGGCGCGTTCGCCTTACACAGGCTTGATGTTCGAAGCTTGCTTGCCCTTCGGGCCCATCTTTTCTTCGTAGCTCACTTTCTGGCCTTCCGCCAGGCTCTTGAAGCCGTCAGCGCGGATTTCCGAGAAATGTGCAAACAGGTCCTCGCCACCGCCATCAGGCGTGATGAAACCAAAACCCTTTGCATCGTTGAACCACTTGACCGTACCGGTTGCCATATCTTCTTCCTGAATTTTGCCGCGTAGCGGCGGTTTCCTATCGCGATTGCGCTAAGGCGCCTATAGTGAACTGCCTACGTCTGAAAGGCAACTGGTGTTGTGCGCAAAATTACTTCTGCGTCAAACTCCGGTTCGCGAAACGCCGGATTTCCTGCCTTTCGGGCACACAACGTCCATTTCAACCTCAATAGACCGATGGCAAGCCGTCCGGCCGATGCTTGAAGCGCCTGTGCACCCAATAGTACTGCTCGGGCATCAGGCGAATCTGTTCTTCCAGAAATGCATTCATGCGGCTCGCATCGACCGTGTCGCTGGCGGACGGAAAATCGATCAAGGGTTTAAAGACCTTAAGGCGGTATCCTCGATAATCGGGCAACACCTCGGTGACGAACGGTACCACACGCGCATGTCCCAGCTTTGCAAGCCGAGAGACGGCAGTCAACGTGCAGGCCGGCACGCCGAAAAACGGCACGAAAACCGAATTGTCGATGCCGTGATCCATATCGGCCGCCAGCATCACCGGCGTGCCCGAGCGAAGCAGCGCAACCACCTTCCTGGCGCTCGTCGACCGCTCGATTAGCTCGGCGCCGAACCTGCCGCGCTGCCGTTTGGCTAGCGCGCACAGGCGCTTGTTAGACATGCGGGTGTAGAGCGCGGCCACCGGCGAAGTCGTCGAATGCACCAGACAGCCGACCTCGATGGCAACGAAGTGAAAGCCCATGAAAATGGTTGGCGGGGCGTTTTTATCATCGAGATCGATTTCGCTGTCTATCTGCACTATCGAACGTATCGACTTCGCGCTGCCGTACCACTGAATACCGCGCTCGAGATAGCTGCGGATACATGACGAAAGTGCTTTTTGGCAAGCTCTTGATAGTGCGCTTCGGAATTGCCGGGAAAGCAAAGGCGCAGATTGACGAGAACGATGTGCTTGCGACGGCTCGGGATCTCGTACAGCAGCGCGCCAAGTATGCTGCCAATTCTGGCAACCCATCGATATGGAAGCATCGAGAGAGCACGGAGCAGTAGCGCGACAGGCGTGAAGCCGGGGTTCTCCGGTATTTGTTCTCGTGGATGAGGGAGGGAATCGGCTTTCATGGGCAGGTACCACTCGGTAGTAAACACCGTTTGCTCCGTAGACCGGCCTGAACCAGCTATTTACACATACGTAGTAGGCATTTAGTCTTGTTGAGCCGGAAAACAGCCGGCTGGATATTTCACGCTGATGGTCGGTGGCCTGGACGCGCCGGCCAAGGTGGCAAAGACTATTTTTCGCGAATCGATCGCCGATGCGATCGTGACGCACGCAAGACATTAGTCGCAGAGAATGGCGACTCTTGGCGGATTAGAAGCGGGCAAGGCTTGCGTTCAAACGCGCCTGCAACCGAGGAGATCGTGCAACCCGTCGCTGCACTTACAGTTAGAACTAACGAAGCGAGTATTGAAAAGGATCGTCAGATCAATAATGCGCTAATTACTAATAAAGCGAGTCGTGCGAAAAGGGCGCTTTCTCGTTGAATGGAGCATGGATTGTCCAAGCCCATTGGACGATACGGGCACGATCGATAGGAGGGACAACTCACAAGCGGCGAATGGTGCGTGCCGCGTGGCTTGCTTCAGGCGGCGTGCTGTGAAGCTTAACACGCATGCGGCTGTAAATCGGTAAAACATAAAGCAATTGGAACGATATTTACCGGGCGCTGTGCAACTTAATCGTGCGCCAACTACGCGCGCGTCATCCTGTGTGCAGAGACTAAATAATTTAGTACGGTCGAGCTCTTTATCGGCCGTTGTGGCAGACGTTGACCCGTGACCAAATTCGAATATGCGAACTGATACATCCATGATTCGAATCGACCGCGCCATCGGCAAAGCATTCAGAGATATTCGGATACCGAAACATAACGATTAACTTCAAGAAGTCGAGTCATCTCTTCGGCAAAAATAGGCATGGACTTTTCGCCGTGGCGTGCGTCGAATGATTAGCGACTCAATTCATCGCTGGGCGCATCACACCGACAACGCACATCAGCATGAAGTCGTTGAGATCACGATCATCGTGGTTTGCCTGCCCGTCGCCTCCGGAACACCGGGCGGCATCTTCCCTATAATCGCCCGATGGAAACTCAACTCGACAAACGCTTCGGCTTTCTGGTCGCCGATGTGGACCGCCTGTGCGGCAACCGCTTCGACGAGCTTGCCAAGTCATCGCTGAATCTAACCCGCGCGCAATGCCGCGTGCTTGCCTATCTGTCGCATTACGGCGAGGTGAATCAGGCGCGGCTCGCCGGGCTGCTCGAAGTCGCGCCGATCTCCGCCGGGCGGCTGCTGGATCGCATGGAGGAGGGCGGCTGGATCGAACGGCGGCTCAATCCCGACGACCGCCGCGAGCGGCAAGTGAGCATGACCGCGAAAGCCGAGAAGGCGCTCGACCGGGCGCGGCGCGTCGGCGACGAAATCACTTCCGAGGCGCTCGCGGGCCTGAGCCGCCAGGAAAGCGAGCAGTTGATCGGGCTCCTGCAGCGGGTGCGGGCGAACCTCAGCCGGATCGTCGACAAATAAGGTTTGGATCGGTTCTTGCTGCCGCGACAGGCGCTTCATTCACTTCCTGGGGAGAAGAATTATGCTTAACCTACGCACCGCACCGCTCGCCGTCATCGCGCTGTCCGTCGCGGCGCTCGTCACGCTGCCCGCGACGCCCGCACACGCGCAAGACGCCGGCGCGTCCACGCCCAAGCAGGTTAAGAAAGCGCAGCGCAAGGAAGCGCGCGCAAAGAAAAACGCCGAACTCGGCGAGCTCGAAAGGAACGGCTATAACCCCGGCGGCGAGCAGAACGACTATCCGCAGAATCTGCAGAACGCGCAGGCCAAGGTCAACGCAAAGAAGGCCGGACAACCGGCGCCCGCTTCGACGCCGTGAACCGGACGCTCAGTCACGTGAAGCTTCAGTCCAGCTGATACGACAACGAAGCGTTCACACGCGGACTGCGCGATGCGCTCTCGACGGGTGCATCGCCCGTTGCCTTGGCGACGGAGAGATCGATGCTGTAGTGCTTGGAATCCGACACTCGAAAACCTATCCCGAACGACGACAAACGCCGTGGACTCGCCGTGCCGCCGTGGAGAAAAACGCGCGCGGCATCGACCATGACGTAAGGCGTGAAGGTCTTCAGATACGTCATGCTGATATCGAGCGGCCGGTTCACTTCGAATGACGCGCCGAAGCCCGAATCGCCCGACACTTCGCCCGGCTGATAGCCCAGCGCGAAACGCTGCGCGCCGAACGAAACCTGCTCGGATGTCGGCAGGGAGTCGGGCGAATACTGCCCCGTCAGCGAAAGCGCCGTGCCGATTTTCATCGGCCATTCGTTGCTCTGCGTGTAGCTCGCGCCGGTCCGCACGAAGGTGAGCGAGACGGGATTGACGGGCGCGTAGCCGGCAATGTTGGTGTCCGCGCTCTTCGAGGCGCCGAGCACGTCGAACGCCTTCGCCACGTTCACGCTCGCGCGCCGCACGACGCCTGTCGCAATGCCGGTGTAATCGAGCTGCAATTGCGCGACGCGAATCTGCGAGCGCTGCGACAACTGCGGATTGCCCGCGACGATGGTGTTCTTCAGTCGGTCTTCATCGTGCGATGCATAGACGCTTCCCGTGCCGACGAGACTACGCGCGTTACTCAGCAGGAACGGATAGACGGCGGAAAACGCGAGCTTGTCGTTCACGACGGTGCGCTCGATATAAGACGGCAGCCCCGGATTGTCGACCGGATGCCCGTGATAATGCGATGCATCGACTTTCGCGGTGAAGCCATCCGTGCCGATAGGCAGCGAGCCGTTGAGCGCGTAATAGGTTTGATCGTCGCGTCCCTTGGGCAACAGCGCGGATGCCGACAGCGATTCGCCGAAGCCGAGCATGCCGTTCTCGGTCGCGCTCAGAATGCCCTGCACGCCCGGATGATTGAAGTCGATGCCCGTGCTCACGTTGAAAGGCTTGCGCTCGACATCGAGTTCGAGCGTGGCGGCGCCGTCCGTATTCTGCGGCGGTGCGACGGTCGCACGCGTCTTCACGCCCGGAATCATGCCGAGCACGTTGATATAACGCTCGAAATTCGCTTGCGTGAGCGGCCGGTCCTGACGCATGCGGTCGGCCACCGCGCGAATGCGCTTCTCGGCCGCGCCCGCGTTGCCTTTCACGACGACCTGCGCGATATACCCTTCGACCACCGTTATGCGCACCACGCCATCCCGAAACGTTTGCGCCGGAATGAAGGCGAACGAAAGCGCATAGCCGCGCTCCTTGTAAAGCGCGGTGATGCCGTTGGCGGTTTCGATCAGCTTGCCGATGGTCACGTCCGTGCCGACGAGCGGCGCGAAGCGTTGCGCGACATCGTCGAAGGGCAGGGCCTTGACGCCCTCGATTTCGAATTTGCGCGGCGTGAGATGCTGTGCGAGGAGCGCGTCGAGCGCGGGAGCGGGAGGCTGCACGTTCACCGATACCGCCGGCTTGGGCGGCGTGTTCACTTGCGGCAGGGCATCGAGCGGATTGCCGCCGATGCTCGCGCGCGGCGCCGCCGGAGCAGTTTGAGCGAGCGCGAGTTGCGCCGTGAATGGTGCGCCGATTGCGGCGAGCAAGAGCACCCGTTTCCAGTCGCGGATCTCCACGATGAATCCTCGAAGGTTGTCGCGAGAACGTCGTACGGTGCGTGCTTCTTCCAACATCCTGCACGGGCAGCTCCGCGTTCTTCGTCGTGTGTTGTCGTTTGGTGATGCGATTCGTGGCTTCGATCGGACGCGTGTTGTGTTGCTGGCATGCGCGTCGACGTTCGCCTGGCGTCACGCCGTTTCCGAACCGCGATACGCCGCGATCCGGAAACGGTGACGCCTGGCTTCATGCGTTAGCGTCGCGGTCCTCCGAGCACGCCGCCGACGATCGAACCCACCGCGCCGAGCAAGCCCGTGCCAGAGCCGTTTGCGGTGCTGGCGGTGCTACCCGTGCCGCCTGTCGTCGTCGCGATACCTACGCCCGTACCGGCGCCTGCGCTGGTCGTGCCGTGCGTCGTGGCGACCGTCACGCCGACCGCGCCCGTGATCGTGGTCACCGTGCCGAGCACGCCGCCGCCCGAACCGGACGAGCCGGTCGTGCCGCCCGGCGCACCAGTAACCGCGCCAACGATGCCTGTCACCGGAGCCAGCACGCCACCGGCCGATCCCGTGGCGCCTGTAAGCGCGCCGGTTACGCCGCCGACCACGCCCGTGACCGGAGCAAGCACACCGGCACCGGCGCCTGTACCGCTCGTCGCGCCTGTCAACGCACCCGTCACGCCGCTGACCGCGCTCGTGACCGGCGCGAGCACGCTCGTACCGCTGCCGGTTGCGCCCGTCAACGCACCCGTGACGCCGCCGACAAGCCCCGTGACCGGTGCGAGCAAGCCCGCCGTCGAGCCCGTGCCGCCGCCCGTCGCGCTCGTAAGCGCGCTCGTCACGCCGCCGACGAGACCGGTGACCGGCGCAAGCAAGCCTGCCGTCGTTCCAGTGCCGCCCGTTGCGCCCGTCAGTGCGCCCGTGACGCCGCCGACCAGACCCGTGACCGGCGCAAGTACGCCCGAGCCTGCGCCGGTCGCGCCGCCGAGAATGCCAGTGATCGGTGCGAGCGGATTGGACGCCGGCGTGCCGCTGACGAGGCCGCCCGCGGATGCCACCGTCGTTCCCGTGGTCGACACCAGATTGCCCACGCCCGCCGTGACCGGATTGGCGCCCGTGCCTGCGATGCCCTGACCCGCCTGACCGAGCGCGCCGCCGAGCGTTGTGAGGAGGTTGTTGACCGGCGTGCCGAGGCCCGTTGCCGCGCCGACGGTCTGCGTCGTCGAACTGACGACAGACGTGATCGGCGTGATGGCCTGGCTGACTTGCTGCGTGAGTTGCTGAACCGGTGCGCTGGTCAGCGTCTGATCGAGGACGCCGCCCGTCTGCGTCACCGCGTTACCCACGATTCCGACGATGCTCCCGACCGGCGTCGTAACAGGTGCGAGCGGCGAAAGCGTACCGGTGCCGAGGCTCGATACGAGCGTCCCGGCGCTGCTGACCGTATCGCCGGTTTTTTCGACGACACCGCCAAGACTCGCCACCGTCGTGCCGACCGGATTCGTGCTCGAGCCGATGGTTCCGAGCCCGGCCGACACGCCATCGCCGAGCGTCGTGACAGCCGCGCCTGCGTTCGTGACGACATCGCCCGTGGCTTTCGTGGTGCCCGCGCTGACGAGCGGTGTGGTCGTCGCGCCGATTGCCGACCCGATTCCCGATACCGTCGCGCCAAGCGCGGACACCACGTTGCCTGTTTTGCCTACGACGGCCGCGACAGGCTGAGGTGTCGTGCTGCCCGTGGTGCCACCGCCGGTTCCCCCACCGCCGGTTCCCCCGCCGCCCGTGCTGCCACCGCCGGTGCTGCCACCGCCGGTGCTGCCACCACCCGTACCGCCACCACCCGTACCGCCACCACCCGTGCTACCGCCTCCGGTGCTGCCACCACCCGTACCGCCACCGCCCGTGCTACCGCCTCCGGTGCCGCCGCCGCTTGTGCCGCCCGTGCTACCACCGGAGCCCCCGCTGGTCCCCCCGCCACTACCGCTGCCACTACCACTACCACTACCCCCGCCGCTACCCGTTCCGGTACCGCCGCTGCTGCCCGAGCCCGTGCCGCTGTCGCCGGTCGTGATCGTTCCCGAGCCGCTACCGCTCGCGCCTGCCGACTTGCTCATCGTGCCCGAGCCGCCACACGCCGCCAGCGTGAGTACGCTCGCGACCGCTGCCGCGACGATAGACTTGCGCAAGAATTCCTGTCCGACGTTCCTCGTATTCATGATGGCCCTCGTTACTTTGTTTTGGTTGAACCGCGGGCCAGTAACTGCGAAAGGTGTGCCAACGTACGGACGACGGGGCTCGCAGGCGTTCCTCGCCCTGCGAGAAGCGCTCGCGAAAGGACGCTTTCCAAATGAATTCGGGGTTTGGCGGGAGATTGCGGCCGCCTCTCACCGCGTATCGGCAAACGGCAATTCGGACGTTCGTAACGTAACGAACATCGAGCCGCGTTACGACGCGACGCGTTACGCGGGCCCGCCATAAAGAGCCAATCAATGAAAAAGAGCGGGGCAGGAAATCAATACGACTCGCTGCATTCGCATCAAGTTGATTTTACTGATATGCCAGAGTTTATTTACCCGATGCAACTATTGATGCACTGCACGATACAAAATGTTCTGACGTAATTGATTTTGAGATGTGCATGCGATATAAATTCGCCAACGCAGTCCTCTTCTTTCGGCAAACGTTGGGGAGGGTAGCGATCAACAAGAAAAACCAAAAATATCGAGAGAGTTGGAGCGCCGCTCCGATGCATGGGCCCGGGGTCACGACATCGCGTTCGCGTGGTGGTCTGCCGCCTGGAGCCTCGCACGAAGAGGCGAATCCGCAGCCAGGCAGTACACCATCCGAGGGCAACAAGAATGACATCTACCTTGCTTCAATTCATCCGCGACAGGCGTGGGATCACCGCCATCGAATATGGGCTGATTGCCGGCGTGCTTGCGCTCGGCATCATGACGGCCGTGGGCGGCGTCTCCACTCAGCTCACGTCCACTTTCAACGCGATAAAGGCGGAGCTCGCTAAAACGTCGAGCTAATCCCATCTTTATTCGCTGACGAGATGCCGATTCGCGCGCCGGAGCAATCCGGCGCGCGGACCGAATACATCTTTCGAGTTTCGATTAAACCTCCGTATTACCACGGAGGGCGCTGTCTTATTGCCTGCCGATTTACGCTGCCATGATTTATTTTGAATCCGCGATATTTATCGGCTGGGCGCTGGCGGTCGTCTTATTCGACTGGCAGCGCAGGTCCATTCCGAATTCGCTGGTCGCGGCCGGAGGCGTGTTCGCGCTTGCGTTCGCCGCGCTCGGCATTTCGCCTTTTCAGACGGCGATCGGCTTCGCATTGCTCGGCGCGTTGGCGGGTTTCGCCGCGCTCTTGCCGTTCTACCTGCTCGGCATGATGGGCGCCGCCGACGTCAAGGCGTTCGCCGTGCTCGGCGCGTGGTGCGGCCCGCGCGAACTCGTCGGCGTCTGGGTCGCGGCGAGCCTTGCGGCCGCGGTGCATGCGCTCGTGTTGCTCGCACGCCGTGAGGACCGCGTGGTGCTGTCGCTGCGCAGTCTTGCCGCGCATGCGAGCGTGGCCGAACGCAGGCGCAACAGCACGCCCTACGGCGCATTGCTCGCGGCGGCTGGGATCGGTCAGCTGGCGCTGCATCTGCTGAACGCAACGGGGCGGCCAGCATGAAGTCCGCGCCATCAATCCAGCGGCAACGCCCACGACGAAACCAGCGCGGCAACGTGGCGGTCGAGTTCGCCATCGTGTTTCCGCTGTTCTTCCTTATCTTTTACGCCATCGTCACCTACAGCCTCGTGTTCGTCGCGCAGCAGTCGCTGACGCTCGCAGCGGAAGAGGGCGCACGCGCCGCGCTGCGCTATCAGGCCAACGCGACGAGCATCGACGACGCCCTCGCGCGCCGTGGCAGTGCCGCCTGCCAGACCGCGCAAGGCTTGTCGAACTGGCTTGCGGGACTCGCGCAATGCACCGCCACGCCCGCGCCGTGTACCTACGACGGGACCCTGCGCTGCATCCAGGTGACGCTCGCTTATGCCTATGCGCAAAAGCCGCTGGTCCCAACGCTGCCGTTGATCGGCCTCGCGCTGCCCGATTCGCTGGTGGCGCGCGCGATGGTCCAACTCAATCCGGACAACGTGTTATGAGCGTCCGCCCGAACTTTCACGACTGATCTCACATGGCCAACGTCACACGAACGCTCGCGGTCCTGTTTTTCATGCTGGCCATCGCGCTGGGCATCTTCGCGTTCACGCTGGCGCGCGCCCCGGCGCCGCTGCCGGCAAGCGCCAACGGCGGCGCGCCCGGTCCCGCGCTCGCGGTGGATCGCAAGCTCGCGCCGGTGGTGATCGCCGCACGCGATTTGCAGCCCGGCAAGCCGCTCGATGCCGCGTCGCTCACGGTGCGCATACAGGCCGAACCCGCGTCCGGCGTGTTCGGCGATACCGCCGCGCTCACCGGCCGCACCACGCGCGTCGCGGTGCCCCAAGGCACGCCGCTCACGGTCGAGACGCTGTCGAGCGGACTTGCCGATGTCGTCGAGCCGGGCGAACGCGCGGTCGCGGTGCGCGTCGACGAAACCAATGCGGTCGGCAATCTCGTGCGCCCAGGCAATTTCGTCGATGTGTTTTTCACGCTCAAGCGCGAAGGCGGCGGCAGCAGTGGCGCCGAAGTCGAGGCGACACAGGCGCGCCTTCTATTGTCGAAAGTGCGCGTGCTGAGCGTGGGCGGCACGTCGGTGGAGGGTGTCGATGGCAAGGCCGGGGGCGACACGAACCAGGCGACTCGCAATTTGAACGCACAGACCGCCGTGCTCGCCGTGCGCACCGCCGACGTCGATGCGCTCACGCTCGCCGAAAGCTCGGGCCGCCTCGTGCTGGCGCTGCGCAACACCAACGACGCCGAAATGCCGCCGCCGCAGTCGTGGCTGCCCCTGCATGCCGCTGCCTTGCATGCCGACGCGGACGGCGCCGCACGCGCGGCCGCCGGGGTATCGCTCGGTGCGCTGTCGGGCGCGCGCGCCGGCCGCGAACCGGTGACGCAGCCTCGTGCGGCGGGCGTGACGCGTGCGCCGCGTAGCAACGAAGTGGAAGTGATCCGGGGTGGCCGTGTCGAGCGAACCGCATATTGAGCGCGCCGATGCCGGCTATCCCGATGAATTCGAAACGAAGCAAGCCATGACGATGACGATAAACCGGCCAACGACGTTGCGGTTCCACACGCGCGCGCTCATGGCGTGCTGCGCGGTTTTGCTTGGCCTCAACGTGAACCTGGCGCATGCCGTCGCGACGCCGCACGCGGATGACATCGAGCGTGCATCGACGGGCAGCGCGCAAGACGCTCCCGTGATCGCGCTTGCGACCAGTGCGCAGCGGGTTCTCGCGCATGGCCGCACGGTGTCGCGCGTGGCCGTCGCCGATCCCGCCATCGCCGATGTTCTCGTGCTCAAGAATGGCGGCGTGCTGCTGGTTGGCAAGTCGGCAGGCACGACCAATCTGCTCGTCTGGGAACAGGGCCGCGACACGCCGGCGTCCTATACCGTCGATGTCGCCGCCAGCGCGAACGCCGCGCTGCTCGACCACGACGCGCCGCAAGTGCGCGTGCTCGGCAAGACGGCCGTACTCAGCGGCAGCACGCCGTCGATGGCCAAGCATCAGCGCGCGGCAGCGGCGGCGCGCGCGGCTGTCGGCAAGGACGGCGCGCTCGTCGATACATCGACGGTACAGAGCAAGAGCGTCGTGCAGGTGGACGTGAAAGTGGTCGAGTTCAGCAAGGCCGTGCTAAAGGAAGCCGGCTTCAATCTGTTCTCGCAGAATCACGCGGGCTTCGCGTTCGGCAGTTTCGCGCCCAGTTCGCTGGGTTCCTATACCGGCGGCGCGACGACCGCGTTGCAGGTGACGTCCACCTCGCCAATCGGCGCCGCGTTCAACCTGCTGCTCAACTCGGGCTCGCGCGGTTTGTTCGCCAACCTGAGCCTGCTCGAAGGGAACAACCTCGCGCGCGTGCTCGCGCAACCGACGCTCGTCGCGCTCTCGGGCCAGAGCGCGAGCTTTCTCGCGGGCGGCGAAATTCCGATTCCAGTGCCGCAGGCGCTCGGGAGCACGACCATCGTTTATAAGCCGTATGGCATAGGCCTTTCGCTCACGCCGACCGTGCTCGGCGCCGACCGCATTGCGCTGAAGGTCGCGCCCGAAGCGAGCCAGCTCGACTTCGCGCACGCCATCACCATCGACGGTGTTTCGGTGCCCGCGCTCACCACGCGCCGCGCGGAAACGGCGGTCGAACTCGGCGACGGCGAGAGCTTCGTGATCGGCGGGCTGGTGGATCGCGAAACGGCGTCGAACGTAAACAAGGTGCCCTTGCTCGGCGACTTGCCGATCATCGGCGCGTTCTTCAAGACTTTGCAGTACTCGCAGACGGACCGCGAGCTGGTGATCATCGTGACGCCGCACCTGGTCGCGCCTATCGCCCGGGGCGCCGCCTTGCCGATGACGCCCGGCCAGCAGTCCGAACAGCGCGACGGACCGGTGTGGAAGAGCTTCGTCGGCGGAGCGCTTTCTTCCGACACCGCGCCAGGATTTTCGCGATGAACACCCAAGGATTCGGACCCGGCAAGGCAGCAGCGGCGGCGGCAGCGGGCGAGCCGCTCACCGCGCGCTTTCTGCTGGCGAGTCCCGAACCGTCGAGGCAAGCGTGGCTGCAGCAGGCGCTGACCAGCACGGGCGCGGTGGAAATCGCGCCGTGCGATGCCGTCGCGCTGGTCACGCGCATCGCGGAATGCGCGCCGGCCATCGTGTTCATCGACTTCACCGAGCGCGCCGATTACCACGCGGCCGCACTCGCCGAAGCGGCCCGCGACGCTTTTCCGAACGTGCCGGTCGTGGCGCTCGGCACGCTTGCGACGCCCGCACCCGCGCTCGCCGCTTTGCGCGCGGGCGTGCGCGATTTCATCGATACCGGCGGGCATCCTGGCAGCGTGCTCACGGTGGCGCGGCGGCTCATCGACGAGCGTCCCGAACATGTGCCCAAGCGCGGCAAGCTGACGGTGCTGCTCGGCGCGCGCATCGGCGTGGGCGTGAGCACGCTCGCCGCCAATCTCGCCGTGAGTCTGCAACGGCGCGGTCAGAGCGCGCGCCGCGCCACCGCGCTGCTCGATCTCGGCCTGCCCGCCGCCGACAGCGCGCTTTTGCTCGACACGCGCAGCGAACTGCATTTCGTCGATGCCGTGCGCAACCTGCGCCGGTTCGACGAAACCTTCGTGCACACCGCCTTCGCGCGTCATGCGAGCGGCCTCGCGCTCACCGCGCTGCCCGCCGATCTTGCCGAAATGCGCGCGATTTCCTTTGCCACGGCCGTCAGCACGCTCAACCGGCTGCGCGCATACTTCGACCACCAGATCGTCGATCTCGGCGGTTTTTCGAATCCCGACTTCGTCGCGCAAGTCGTGCAGGCCGCCGACGAAACCTGGCTCGTATGCGATCCGAACGTGGTCTCGGCGGTCTCGGCCGTCACGCTCGTCGAGCATGTGCGCGGCGGCGAGCAAACCGAAACCGCAGCGCGGAAGATTTCGCTCGGTCTCGTCGTCAACAAGTTCGATGCGGCGCTCAACTTCGGCGCGGATCAACTGGCCGCGCGGCTCGGGCTACCGCTCATCGGCATCTTGCCGGAACGTGCGCAGGCGCTCGGGCGCGCGGTGAATCAGGGAAGCTTGCTCGCGGAAACCGCGCCGCGCGACCCTTACGTGCGCGCGCTTTTACCTCTCGTCGCGCGTCTCGCGGATGAACCCGCGCCCGCCGGCCGCCATGCACTGCCCAAGGCTACTGAAAGCCCGGCCGCCGGACTCGCGCAACTTCTTCCCACCTTTCTCAGGCGGTCATGACGATGGTTCAGGACTTCAGCAAGGACATCGCGTTTTCCAACGATCTGGCCGAGGATGCCGTCGCGTTCGCGCACTCGCAGCAGTTCCAGGACGTGGCGAGCGCGGCGCATGAACATCTGCTCACGCGTATCGAGGAACTCGGCGCCGAATTCGGGCGATGGTCGCGCCAGGCCATCCAACAATTCGTCGATCTGGAGATGGACAGCTTCGTGCGCCTGCGACGCATCCCGCTCAACGAGAGCGAGGTACGCCTCGTCGCGGCCGCGCTCACGAAGGAGCTCGCGGGCTTCGGTCCGATCGAGGACTTGCTCGCCGATGCCGCCGTGGAAGACATCCTCATCAACGGCTATAGCGATGTCTACGTGTCGCGTCACGGCATGCTCGAAAAGATTCCCGTGCGCTTTGCGGACAACGCGCACCTCTTGCGCATCGTGCGGCGGATTCTCGCGCCCATCGGCCGACGGCTCGACGAGTCGAACCCGATGGTCGATGCGCGCCTGCCAGACGGCGGCCGCCTGAACGTGGTCATCGAACCGTTGTCGATCGACGGGCCGGTGGTGTCGATCCGCAAGTTTCGCCGCGATCCGCTGCGCCCCGACGATTTGCTCGCGAACTCCACGTTCAATCAGGAGATCAGCTCGCTGCTCGAAGCGGCGGTGGAGGCGCGCTGCAACGTGCTCGTCTCGGGCGGCACGAGTTCGGGCAAGACGTCGCTGCTCAACGCGCTCGCGTTCTTCATTCCGAAGCACGAACGCGTCGTGACGATCGAGGATACGGCCGAGTTGTCGCTCAATCATCCGCATGTGGTGCGGCTCGAAAGCCGTCCGGGCGGCTTCGACGGCGCGGGCGTCGTGTCGATTCGCGATCTCTTGCGCAACACGTTGCGGATGCGGCCCGACCGGATCATCGTCGGCGAAGTGCGCGGTGGCGAAGTGCTGGAAATGCTGCAGGCGATGAACACCGGCCACGACGGCTCGATGGGGACCGTGCACGCGAGTTCACCGCGCGAGTGCCTTTACCGGCTGGAAATGCTCGCGGGTTTCGCGGGCTTTCAGGGCACCGAGGCAAGTTTGCGGCGGCAGATTGCGAACGCCATCGACTTTATCGTGCAGATCGGGCGGCTCTCGAACGGCAAGCGGCGCATTCTTTCCGTGACGGAAGTCACCGGGCTGTCGGACAACATCATCGCGATGCAGGAGTTGTATCGCTACGACCCCGTCGCCGATGCGAATGGCGAGGAAACCGACCGCTGGACCTCGCTCGGCATTCATCCGAGCTCGCCCAAGCTCGCGAAGTATCGGCAGGCGTTGGGCGCGTCGCTTGCAGAAGGATTCGGCAAAAGCGGTGGCGGCGGTTTCGGCGGCTTCGGCGGAGGCTTCCGTGTCTAGAGGCACGGCGCTCGTCGCAATGCTCGCGCTGTTGTTCGCGGCCGCCGCGCTCGCCTTGTGGCGGCGCGGCGCGCAAAAGCACGAACGCATGCTCGCCGCGCGCTTCGTTGAGCGGCAGGTTATGGCGTCGCACGCAACGCCGCGGCCGCGCACTGCACGGCAGCCCGAGCAGTCGCGGGCATCGGCGAACACGCACTCGGGCGTGAGTGTCGAGATTGCGCGAGACATCGTGCGGGCGCGTGCCGCTTATGGACATCTGATGCGGCGTGCGGGAATCGAACGGCCGCGCGCTTTCTTTTTCGTCACGCTCGTCGCCGCGGCGCTGGCCGCATTCTGGATGACAGCGCGCACGAACGCATTGCTTGGGCTTGCGGCCGCCGCGCTCGTGCTTGCCGTGACGGCGGCAGCGCTTTTTTGGCGCGCGCAGAAAAGACGTCAGCGTATCGTGCGGCAGTTGCCCTCGTTCATGGATGGCATCGTGCGGCTCATCGTCATCGGTCATAGCGTGCCGGCGGCGTTTCAGACCGCGCTCGCAAGTACGGAGCCGCCGCTCGCCGATTGCCTCGACCGCGTGTTGCCGATGCTGCGTACCGGCATGGAGATCGATCACGCGCTCGGCGCGGTGGCGCGGATGTATCGCGTGCGCGAGCTCGAACTGGTGGGCGCGGTGCTGCGCGTATCGGTGAAATACGGCGGGCGCTCGGACGTGATGCTCGACCGCATGTCGGCGCTCATGCGCGATCTGGAACAGGCCGACCGCGAACTCGTCGCGCTGTCGACGGAAACGCGCCTCTCATCGTGGGTGCTCGGTCTCCTGCCCGTTCTGCTCGGCGCGGCGGTGATCGTCACCAACCCTCAATATTTCGATGCGATGTGGACCGATCCGCTCGGCCAGCGGCTCGTGTACGCGGCGCTCGGCCTGCAAATGCTCGGCGTGTGGCTGCTGTTTCGCATGGCGAGGCTCAGGACATGAGCGCGCGCGCCGTAAACGTTAAGAGGACGCGATGCATCTGACGCCCAACCTCGTGGCCGCGTTCGCCGTGCTCGCGCTCGCATGCGCCGCCGCCCTGATCGGCGCGCTCGCGTTGAGCCGCTACGCGCGCATGCAACGCTCGGCGCGCACGCTGGAAGGTGCGCTCACGCAACGTGTCGCGGCAGGCGCGCCGGTATCGACGGATAGCGGGCCCGCGCGCAGCGAAGCGCCGCCGACGGGCCTGTTCGCCGCCATCGGTCGCGCGAGCATCGCGTGGCTCGATACCTCGTTCGGGCGCATCGCCGTGGCCGACGAAGACCGCCGCCTGCTCGATCGCTGCGGCTATCTCGACGCGCGCGCTCGCGGCGCTTTCATGCTGGCGCGCATCGCGGGCGCGGCGCTCGCGCCGGTCGCGCTGATGTTGCTCGCGCGTGGCACGCCGCACGGCGCGCGTTTCATGCTGCTGCTGTTCGTCGCGCTGTCGGGCGGCTTCATGGCGCCGAAGTGGTTCGTGCAGAGCCGGGCGAACGCGCGTCAGCGTGCGGTCGGCAACGAGCTGCCGATGTTCGTCGATCTGTTGCGGTTGTTGCAGGGCGTGGGGTTATCGCTGGATCAGAGCCTGCAAGTGATGATCCACGACTTCAAAACGGTGCTGCCGATCTTGTCGAAGGAACTGGCGGCGGCGCAGGCGCAGTTTGCGACGGGCCGCACGCGCGAGCAGTCGCTCAAGCGCCTTTCCAGCAGCTACGAGAACGAAGACCTCGCGGCGGTCGTGCGGCTCGTGATTCAGGTGGAGAAATACGGCGGCGCGGTGCAGGAGCCGCTCAGGCAGTTCGGCGACCGTCTGCGCGAGGCGCGGCGTGCGGCGCTGCGTGAGCGCATCGGCAAAGTCACCGTGAAGATGACGGGCGTGATGGTGCTGACGCTGTTGCCTGCGCTGCTCATCGTCACCGCGGGGCCGGGGTTTCTCGCGGTATTGCATTCGCTTTCGGGGCTTCATCGATGACGCAATCTTCAATCAACCGGACGCGACTCGTCACGCTTGCCGCTATCGGCGCATGCATGCTGTTAGGCGGATGCGCGAGCAAGATGGAAAGCGGCTACGGCGTCGGCATTCAGGCCGAACGTCAGGCCGCGCTCGATCAGGCGATGCATCGCGATGCCGCGCCCGACACGCCCGGCATGTATCTGGCGCTCATCGACCGGATGCAGTCGCAAGGGTTGTACTTCGCGTCGCTCGCGCATATCGACGCTTACGAGCAGCAGTATGGCGAGTCGCCCGACACCATTCTCTTGCGCGCCGATGCACTGCGTCAGACCGGCCAGACACAGCCCGCCGAAGCAGCTTATGCGCGTCTCGCCGATACCTCGTTCGCCGCACGCGGTCTGCGTGGACTGGGTTTGCTGGCCGGCCAGGCGGGCGACTTCCGGCTGGCGGCAATGCGCTTCGAAGCCGCCGCGCAGCGCGCGCCGACCGATGCCGCGACGCTGTCCGACCTGGGGTACGCGAAGCTGCGCGAAGGCGACATAGCGGGCGCGCGCGTGCCATTGATGAAGGCCGCCGAACTCGCCCCGGACAACGCGAAGATCATGAGCAACGTCGCGCTCTTCCTGCTTTCGAGCGGGCAGGCCGCGAACGCGCAGGGATTGATGACGCAACAGAAGTTCGCGCCGGACGTGCAGCAGGCCATTCAGGGCGATGCAAAGCGCGTGCAGCAGGCGGCGCGCACGTATCGCGCGCAAGTGCAGGACGAAGGCGGCGGTAGCCGTATCGCGTCACGTTGAAATCGAATCGAGCGAGGAAGCAGTCGATGAAAGCATCGTCAATGGCAGCGATCTGGTTCAGCGCGATGGCGCTCGTATCCGCAGCGCGGGCCGAGGAAGGCGCACCGGCAGCAAGCGAAGTCGGTCACGCAACCGAAGCCTGGCTCACGTTGCAGTCGAGCAATGCCGCAGCCGGTCCCGCGCGCCCGATGCCCGGCGCGCAAGCGAGTCTTGCCTACGCGCGCTACATGAAGTCGTTCGAGACGGCCATTCCCGAGCGCTACGGCTCGTCGCTGGAACAGGCGGGGCGGCCGGCGCTCGATGTCAACTATCACGACGCGGACTGACCGGCCCATGACACGGCCTTTTCGCCATCGACCAGCGCGGCGCGCGCAACGCGGCGTGGCGGGCACGCTCGCGGCCATCTGGCTAATCGTGGCGGTGGCGGCGCTCGGCGCGATCGACGTCGGCAATTTCTTTTTCGCGCGCCGCAGCCTGCAAAGCGCGGCCGATCTCGCGGCTACAGCAGGCTCGCAAGTCGCCGATGCCGCGTGCACGCGCGCCACCGCCGCCGCGACGGGCAGCGCGGCGGTCAACGGCTTCGATGCCACCGCGTCGGGCAACGGCATGACGACCGCGTGCGGCCGCTGGGACACGCAAGCGAACGCCGCGCCCGACTACTTCGCGGCGGGCGGCACGCCGATCAACGCGGTGAAAGTCGTCGCGACGCGCACCGTGCCGTACTTCTTCGTGGGGCCGGCACGCACGGTGACGGCGACGGCCGTCGCCAAGGTCACGGATATCGGCGCGTTCAGCATCGGCACGACGCTCGCGAGCATCGGCCCGGGACCGATCAACGGCCTGCTCAACGCGCTGCTCGGCACGAGCCTCAATCTCTCGCTCGCGTCGTATCAGGGACTCGCCGATACCCGCGTGAAAATCGCCGATCTGGTGACGGCGGCGGGCGTGGGCACGGTCGATCAACTGCTCGCCACGAGTCTCACGGCCGCGCAGATCGCGCGCCTGATGGTGAACGCGCTGCAAACGACGAGCGTGGCCAACGCCAATCTCTCGACGGCGCTTGGCGCGATGCAGACCATCGCGAGCGCCAATATCCCGGGCAATCAGACGATCTCGCTCGGCAAGACATCGACGGCGCCGGGGCTGCTTTCGGTGGCGCTCGCCAACACGCAATCCGCGCTCAACGCGACCATCAGCCCGTTGGACGCGCTCTTCGTCATGGCCGAGATCGCGCAGGCCGGGAAGTCGGCGGTGAATGTGGCGGGCGGGTTGAATCTGCTCGGGATTTCCGCCGGGCTGACCGTGCAGGTCATTCAGCCGCCGGTGCTTGCCATCGGCGAAGCGGGACAGGATGCCAACGGCAACTGGCGCACGCAGGCGCAGACCGCGCAAGTGCGCGCATCGCTCGATGTCACGGTCGGCACGCTGTCGCTCGTGCTCGGTCCGCTCTTCGGCAACATCGCGCCAACCGTGCATCTGCCCGTGGTCGTGGAGGCCGTGGCGGGCTCCGCGTACCTTGCGTCGACGCAATGCAAGGGGCCGCCGCTCGCGCGGCGCTCGGTCATCGGCGTCAACAGCACGGTGGCGAACGTGTGTGTCGGCGACACCCCCGCGGGCACCGCCGCCTGCTCGCAACCGGCGACGCTCGTCAACGTGCTCGGACTGCTGACGGTCACCGCCAAGGTGACCACCGGCTCCGTGCCTTCGGCATCGGGCACGCTCACGTTCGATGGCCAGAGCGGCAACAGCGACGACTATCAAACACTTGCATCGCTGCCGGGGAAGACGCTCGCCAACGCGTTGTCCTCGCTCAACACGAGTCTCTCGGCGCCTGGCGGTTTGATACTCGCGTCGCCGCTGCTTCCGTCCGCGCTGCTCAATAGCATCGCACCGCTGCTGCTTGCCTTGCTCACGCCCGCATTGACCACGATACTCGCCGGACTGGACCAGGTCCTCGTCCCCGTCCTGCAACTCCTCGGCGCGCAGATCGGCACGAGCACGATTCACGACTTGTCGCTTACCTGCGGCGAAT
The DNA here is from genome assembly GCF_054655155.1 of Caballeronia sp. HLA56. Classification (NCBI taxonomy): domain Bacteria; kingdom Pseudomonadati; phylum Pseudomonadota; class Betaproteobacteria; order Burkholderiales; family Burkholderiaceae; genus Caballeronia; species Caballeronia sp. HLA56. Next base: position 685,697 of record NZ_BAAHOB010000002.1, read on the forward strand.
CGCAACTGGCGTACTGAACGACATGAGACAGATCACCAAAATCGATGGCCTCGACATCCACGTGTGGGAGGGCAAGTCCGACATCGTCGAGCGCGTGGTGCGCTGCATGTCCAGTCACGAAGTGGATGTATTACGCGCGGACGGCACGTCCATCAGCGCGCCGCGCGATTCGTCGCGCCCGGCGATCGCGATCATCAGCGTAAGCGTGATAGACAGCGGCGCGTTCGTGCTGCGCGACTGGGAAGCGCGTCATTCGATGCCCGTGGTCTGGGTCGGCGCGGCGCCGCGCGAACGCGATCCGTCCATGTTTCCCGCCGATTATTCGCACATCCTGCCGCTCGATTTCACCGGCGCCGAATTGCGCGCGATGGTCTCGAAACTCGCACAGCAATTGCGCGCGCATGGCGAGGAAGCGCAGGCGTCGCATGCGTTGATCGCGCATGCCGAATGCATGCAGGCGCTCTTGCATGAAGTCGATACCTTCGCCGATTGCGATACGCCCGTGCTTCTGCACGGCGAGACCGGCGTCGGCAAGGAGCGCATTGCGCAATTGCTGCACGAGAAGCATCGCCGCTATGGCGAAGGTCCGTTCGTGCCGGTGAACTGCGGCGCGATTCCCGATGGTCTCTTCGAGTCGCTGTTCTTCGGGCATGCGAAGGGATCGTTCACGGGTGCGGTGCTTGCGCATAAAGGCTACTTCGAGCAGGCCAACGGCGGCACGCTTTTTCTCGATGAAATCGGCGATTTGCCGCTCTATCAGCAAGTCAAGCTGCTGCGCGTGCTGGAAGATCAGGCGGTCACGCGGCTCGGTTCGGCGACGCCCGTGCGGCTCGAATTCCGGCTTATCGCGGCAAGCAACAAGAGCCTGCCGCAGCTCGTGAAGGACGGCACTTTTCGCGCGGACCTCTATTACCGGCTCGCGGTCATCGAACTCAAGATTCCGACGCTGGAAGAACGCGGCGCGGCCGACAAGATAGCGCTCTTCAAGTCGTTCATCAACGAAGTGGTGGGCAAGGAGAAGCTCGAGTCCTTGCCCGAGTTACCGTACTGGCTGGCGGACGCCGTCGCCGATGTCTATTTTCCCGGCAACGTGCGCGAGTTGCGCAATCTGGCGGAGCGCGTGGGTGTGACGGTGCGGCAACTCGGCTCGTGGGACGAAGGGCGCGTCAAGCGGCTCCTCGTGCTCGCGCGCAATGCGCAACCCGTGGATAACGCCACTGAGCTGCTCGTCGACCGCAGCAAGTGGGACATGAACGAACGAAATCGCGTGATCGCGGCGCTCGAAGCGAACGGCTGGCGCCGGCAGGACACGGCGTTGCATCTGGGCATCAGCCGCAAGGTGCTGTGGGAGAAGATGCGCAAGTTCCAGATCTTCGATGAGGAACCGGAGACGCGCCCGCTCTGAGTGCCGCGCTCGGGTATCGATTCCGGGCGTCCAAAAAAAACGCCGACGCATGCCTACGTCGGCGAAGTTCTGGCGTTTCGAGGGCTGCCAGAAGCTCTGGGCGGCCGGATGAAATCAGTGGGTCCGGCCTTATGTCCTTTCAACCTTCCATACAGGCGGTGCGCGCCTTCATGCGGCGTCCGCGATACGCATCGCCGAGCGCCGGCTGGTTTGCCGCGTGATTGCATGGGCTCTCTGCATGCCTTGCATGTCCGCGTGAGCATCCACGCCCGGCACGTTGTCCATGCCAAACGTGGGCCGCGCGAGCAGGAAGCCTTGCGCGAGCACATGCGGCCACTGCGCGAGCCATTGCGCCTGCGCGGGCGTCTCCACGCCTTCGACGACGATCGATACCTTGAGCCGCGTGAGCAGCGCGAGCACCGAGGAAAACACCATGCACGCATTCGGGCAGCGCGGCGCTTCCGCGAGCAACTCCTTGGCGATCTTCACGGTGCCGAAGTCGATCGGCCCGAGCGCGGCGAGGCACGCGTAGCCGGTACCGAAATCATCCATCGCAATGTTGACGCCTTTATTACGGAAGCGCTGGACGACCTGTTGAATCGACGGAAAGAGCGCAAGATCCTCGCTTTCCGAGAGTTCGAGTTCGATATAGCTCGACGCGATGCCATGCGCCACGCAGATCGCTTCCATGCGTTTTGCGAAGCCCGGCATGGCGGCGACCGAAGGCGGCACGTTGACCGCGACGGGATAACGCTTGCCGCCGCGCGCGAGCCACGCGGCGATATCGCCTGCAACGGCATCCATGACGAACCAGGTGATCTTCACCATGACGTCCGGGTCCTGCAACGCCTCGCAGAACGCGCCAGGCAAGAGCACGCCATAGTCTGGATGACGCCAGCGGATGAGCGCTTCCATGCGCGCGAGCTCGCCGCTGTCGACTCGGTAGATTCCCTGATAGGCGATACAAAACTCGCCAGCCGCGAGACCCTGAAGTACGCGACGCCTCAATGCCTGACCGGAGTCGCGCACGACGTTCTCGACCTGCGAGCGGGATGTCGTTGTACTCATGCTTTGCCGCCCTCCCTTAGTGTTCAAGAGAAGGTTTGCAGGAGTCGTGCCAGTTTGGATATACGCGGCGGTTCGGCGTTCGGATGCGGACTTCAGAAAGGGAAAACCCGAATTTTTGCCGGTGTTGAGCGATCCTCGGAAGCATCGGGAAGAGCGTATCGGTCAAAGGTAACGTTACGTCGAGGCAAGCGTTACGCCCGCATGCGTCGTCACCGTGCACGGCGCCTTGTAGTTTCGAGCCTGTGTGTAATAACTTTTGCAATGCTGACTAGTGGAAAGCGCACGTTCGCGGCTCAGTAAGTGATGGTCGCAAGGATGGTATCGCTATAAGTTCCGGCGGTGGGTGTGGCTTGCGGCAGCACGCGCGCATAGACCGTGATCGCCTGACTCGAACCGGTGCCGGTGCCTGCAAGAGCCGGCGCGGAATTCGTGCCATCGCCCCACGGAGTCGAGTAAGCCGCGTTCTGATAGAGCTGATAACGCACCTGTTCGCTGCCGCCGCCGCGCGTCATGCGCCGGTCCGCGACGCTTGCGCCGCTGCCGCCGCCGGCCGATAACGTTATCGAGTAAGGGTCGTTGTTGGTGCATGCCACGCTCAGTGTGCCCGTTGCCGTCAAGGCGCCATCGAGTAGTCCGGCCGTGCCGAAATTGATGTTGGTCGCGGCAAGCGTGCAATCGTTGATGACGGTCGCGCTCACGGTAAAGGAAAGGGCGTTCGAATTGGCGGTCACGGTCGAGCAGTTGGGCGGCGAAACGACGTATTGCTGATACGTCATTTCGGCCTGCGTCGCGCCCGAGAATGTCGATAGATACGTTCCCGCGACGAGCGTGCTCTGACCCGCCGCGATGCGTCCATAAAACGGCAAGGTACGGCTGCCGGATGCCGTGCCGAGCGCGAGGGTAAGCGGTATGTCGAGCGCCACCGCGCCGTAACTCGCGGAGCGCCGCGAACCCCAGATCGTGCCGCCGGTCGAATCGGCATAGAGGTTGTATTGCAGCGTGCTGGCGCCGTTGGCCGCCAGGCGCGGCGCGTAGGACGCACCTGCGCTGCCCGTCCCGATGCTGATGCACGCCCGCACCGGCAAGGTCAGCACGAAGCCCGTGCAAGACACCGTCACCGAGCCCGAGACGTTCGCGGACGAATCCGTCGCGGGCGCGATCGATCCGAAGTTGATGCTCGATATCGACGCCGTGCACACTTGCGCACGCACCGGCGTCGTCATGAAGACGAACAGCGCGATAGCCAAGAACCATGCGCGCTTCATGGCGACGCGCTCTTGCAGGTGAATGGGCTGAGCGTCGGCAAGGCGTGTGCTTGCGCCGTGAAGGCAACGTGCGCTTCGCAGGACGTGCCGGATGACGTGGCGTCGAGCGTATTGGTCGCGGCGAGATCGTCGATAAAGGCGAGTCCGTCGTAGCCGACGACGTATCGCTTGCCGGTCTCGCGGTGCGTAAGCGTCGTGCCCGGCGGCAAGGGAGCGCTTGCGGCATCGACGAGCTGCAGTTGTGCGCCGCTGAAACCCCGTATCGGAAAACGCGCGACGACGCCCGCCCGCGATTGCGGCGCGAGATTGAGCTGCGTGGTGGCGATGGAGGTATTGGCGGGAAGATCGAGCGGGTCGATGCCGAGATGATTCGCCTGATACGCAATCAGATCCGGCACCAGCAGATGCCCCGCGCCATTGGTCTTGCCGATCTCGCGGTTCTCGTGCAGCACGGGCACGTTCGCTACGCCATCGGTGGAGACGAGCGCGAAGGCGTCGTCGATACGGCGGCCCGCGAGCACATCGCCTTCCATCATCACGATGGAGCCCGATGCGTCCAGCTCGCCATACACGCGCGACTGCACGCTCGCCACGGTGCCGAGCAAATCGCCATAGCGAGTGCGATACGCGCCTTGCGCAAGCGACTGCTGCACGCCGTTCTGATGCGCCGTCTGCGCTTGCCAGCCAAAGCCGCCGCCGTAGTCGGCCGTCTTCGTCACCGATGCGCCGAAGAGCGGTTTGCCGTGATCGCTGCCTGCATCGACGCTCGCGTTGAGGGCGCCGCCGAGCGCGAAGGCGAGCGCCACGAAGACGCCGGTGTTACGCGTGTCGCCGAAGTCGTGATACACGCTCGCCGATAGCGACGTGCCGCGCGGCAACGTCACCGTGTACGCCAGCGAACCGATGCGCGAGTCGCCGTAGTAGGGATCGGCAAGACCCACGTAACTCGCGCTTGCCGTGCTCGAAGAACCCAGCACGCGCACGGGCGCGGCAAGCGTCGCGCGATACGTCGAACGCGGCACGGGCGTGCCTTCGGCGGACGCCAGATCGCTGTAGTGAGGCGTCGCTTTCTGCGCTTGCAGATCGACGGAAAGCGCGGGCGTGCGCCATTGCCATCCCACCGAAACCTGCATGCCGCTGCCGCCATGCGGCGCTTGCGGAACATAAGGCGGCAAACTGCTATCGAAGCCGTTGTAGAAGCTTGCCGGATACGTATAAAGGGGCGCGGGATTCAAGCCGCCGTTGCCCGCGCTGCCCGCCAGCGACACATTGAAGACGCCCGCTTGTCCGATGCCGAACAATACGCCGGCGCCCGCGTTGTAGACGCCGCGCGTGGCTTCGCCGTGTGCTTCGAGCGTGATGGTATCGGTTATGCCGCGCCTGATCGACGCCGATGCCGACGGGTCGCCCGCATAGTCGAACGAGCGCAGCGCATACGCGCGGCGCACGAAGCCCGCTTCGACGGAGAAGTCCGTGAGGCCGCTTGCGAGCAGACGCGCGTCGATATAGAGCGGCACCGTCGTCATTACGCTGCGGCCGAGCACATCGCGGCTCACGATCACCGCTTCGCCCGCGCCGTTGATGGCCGGCACCGCATTGATGACGAACGGTCCCGAGGGCGCCGCGCCGCTGAACTGGCGCACATTGTTGACGTAGAGATCGACGGCGCTCGGCACGGCGGCCGAACCGCCGAGCGCGGGCACGGGATACGTGACGAGATCGGGCCGCAAGCCGAAATCGCGCGATAGTTGCGCGCCCCCCATGCGCACCGGGCGCGTCCACGTGAGCGATGAGGAAATCGTGTCGCCGATGCGCGTGGTCATGAGTGAAGCGGTGTCCGAATAGCTCCACGACGTATCGAGCCGCACGTAGCGGCGGCTGTCCGCATACCAGTACGCCGTGCCGGTGTTGTCGAAGAGGCCGCCCGGATAGAAGAAACGTTCCTCGCCATAGAAGCCGTATTGCGCCGGCGAGTTGGTCTGCACGCTCGCTTCGTAGTTGATGACGAGGCCCGTGCCGGTTGCGGCCACCGGCGCGCGTGCCGGAATGTTGGAAAGCGCGGAAGGCACGCGGCGCGCATCGGCGGCTTCGAGGTCGATGCGTTGCTGTTGCTCGAAGTATCGATAACGCAGGCCCGGCACGACACCCAGCGCGATGCGGCCGTTCGCTTGCGCTTGCAGGTCGTCGGTGCGCAAGCCGAGTTCGCGCAATTCGCCGGGCGTCGTGTAGATCGTCTCGTCGGTCACGAAGAATTGCGCGATCTTTTGCGTCGATGTTCCGTTGATCGACACTTCGAGATACAGCTCGCCGCGTTCATGGGGAAGGGCGCCTTGCATCTGCATGGGCGCTGTCGCCGGTGTCGAGTCGTTCGCGTGTGACCACGCGGGCATGGCGGACCACACGATGATCGGCACGAGACGAAGCACATGAGCGCGTGACCGGCTCGCACGCGGGCGCGGCGATGGCATCCACGGCCTAGCGGTCGGAGCCCGGCGTTCCCGGCTCGACGTTCACACGCATGGTCACGGGCTCGCCGTTGACGACGGCGTGCAAGGTCGCCCACGTGCCATTCGCAGGCGCGCCCTGCACGGGCCAGCGGCGCGCGGCGCCGGGCAACGCATAGCCGAGCAGTCCCGCCGAGACTTGCGTGCTCTGACCATCGGACCAGTCAAGACGAACGCGGCTCAATTGCGCATGCGTTTGCGCGCCGTTCGACACGCGCAGCATGACGTCGGTTTCGTTGCTTGCCTGGCTCTTGCGTTCCAGCGCGAACTTCAACGCGGGTGAGCGCGCTTCGTCCGCGCCCACGAAGACCGGCACCGAATAGCGCAACTGCATGCGCACGCCCGTGTTCTGCGCGCTCTGTGCGTTCGGAATTTCATCGATCAGCAGACGATACGTCTCCTCGCGCGCAAGCGGCTCGCTTCCCACTCGCAGAATGCGGATGGTCTGATCGCCGTTCGGCGCGATCTGCACGATCGGCGGACTCGCGACGATGGCGGCCGTGCGCTCCAGATGGTCTTCGTCGAGCGACTGCGTCCATGCGAACACGCGTACCTGAGCATTGAGCGGCGCACTGCCGTCGTTATGCAGCGTGAGCGCGGCGGCGGGCCTTTCGGCGGAGAGATCGAGCCGGATAGGCGACACTTGCAAGGCCGCCGCCGATACGTTCGCCGCGTACAGAAGGCACCACCACGAGAAGCCCGCCAGCGCACACGCGAGCGCCCGCCTGCCGGGCCGCGCGGCCCGGTAACACTGCGATGAGCGCATGCTAGAACGTGACGGTAGCCGTGACGACGGATGAATACGTGCCCGCGGCCGGCGTGGTCTGCGGCGCGACGCGGCCATAGACCGTGACCGTCTGCGCCGCGCCCGTGCCGGTGCCGGAGACCGTGTCGGTGCCGACCGTCTGGCCCCAGACGAGCGTGCGCGCGGCATCGCGATAGAGCTGATAGGCGACCGTCGGCAGAGGCGTGCCCGTGCCCGCGAGCAGCCGGTTCGGCACCGTGGAACCCGACACCGAACCCGCATCCAGCCCGACGTTATACGACGCGCCGTTCGAGCAGGTGACGCTCAACGTGGTGGTCTGATCGATGTTCGCCGCGATAACACCCGAGTTGCCGAAATTGAGCGGATTGGCCGCGATCTGGCAATCGTTCTGCAGCGTGAGGGATACGGTGAAGGTAGTGGTTCGCGTGGCTGCGTTCGCTCCGAACGGAACGAGCGGCCCCGATGCCAACGCGATGCAAAGCACGGAAACGGCAAGGTTACGGCGACGCATTGTTCACCTCTTCTCTGGAAGTGTCTTCCGCGCGCCAAACGTTTGTGCTGCTCTCTCAGATTTTTGGCGCGTCGTGACGCCCTGATTATGTGCATTCCTCAGACGTTAAAGCGTAAGCGATTGTAACAATGCGTCGCCAAGGGTTCGACGTTTCAGAACGCAATCTCGACGACCGGCTTTTGCGGTCGTTGCGCGGCCTTGATATCGGCGATGCGGACGTCCGCGAAATATTCGCCCGCGAGGATGCGGTACTGGCCGCCTGCGGAACAGGCCACGCTTGGCTGCGTGGCGCCCGTATCGAGCGTACAGATATCGTAGACGGTCAGCGTCACGGGCAACTCTGCGTTGCCGGTGCCTGCGAAAGCGGAAGGTGCCGCGCTGAGCGCGAACGTCACCACGACGGACCATGCCGTCAGCGAACGGATGCTGGATGCCATGAGTTTCACGATGAACAGCGGTGACGGATGCAGCCGACGGCGCGGCCGCGAGCGCCGCTACTTCGGCGCCTCTTTTCGTTTACGGCATCCGCTGAGGAAACTTGATCGAGCGACCCAGCCTCAAGCGGCAGCAGTCTCCGTCACGGGCCGAAGACGTTCGAGCGCACTGCCGTCCTGGTTGAACAGATGCACATGGCGAATGCTGAAGCCCGCGTTCAGGCGTTGTCCTTCGAACGCAGTGGACTCGCCCGAGCCCTTCACTTGAATCACGAGGTCGTTCGGCAATCGCAGATGCAAGAGCGTCTCGCCACCGAGATGCTCGATCACCATCACTTCGCCGGCAAGACCGCTATCGATATCGCCGCCGCATTCCTCGACGAAATGTTCCGGGCGAATGCCGAGCGTGAGCGTCTCGCCCGCCTTCACCGACGAAGCCTTGAAGGGCAGCGTGAGCGCCTCGCCACCGGGCAGTTCGATGCTGACGCCGGCGGCATCGACACGTTGCACGCGCACGTCCATGAAGTTCATCTTCGGCGAGCCGATGAAGCCCGCGACGAAGCGATTATGCGGCGTGCGATAAAGCTCCAGCGGCGTGCCGATCTGCTCCACGCGCCCATGATTCAGCACGACGATTCGATCGGCCATGGTCATCGCTTCGGTCTGATCGTGCGTGACGTAGATCATCGTCGCGTTGAGTTGCTTGTGCAGCTTGATGAGTTCGAGGCGCATCTGCACGCGCAAGGCGGCATCGAGATTCGAGAGCGGTTCGTCGAAGAGAAACACTTGCGGTTCGCGCACGATCGATCGCCCGATGGCAACGCGCTGACGCTGTCCGCCCGACAACGCGCGCGGCCGGCGTTCGAGCAGTTGACCGATCTGCAGGATCTCGGCTGCGCGCTGCACGCGTTCCTTGATCTGCGCTTCGGGCAGCTTCAGCATGCGCAGTCCGAACGCGATGTTCTCGTACACCGTCATGTGCGGATAGAGCGCATACGACTGAAACACCATCGCCACGCCACGCTGCGATGGTTCGAGTTCGGTGACGTCTTCACCGCCTATCAGTATTTGCCCTGAATCGCTGCGTTCGAGCCCGGCGATGCTTCGCAGCAAGGTGGACTTGCCACATCCCGATGGTCCGACGAAGACCATGAACTCGCGGTCCTTCACCTGAATGTCGACGCCCTTGAGCACATCGGTGCCTGCAAAGGACTTGCGGATCTGCTGTAGATGAACGGCGCTCATGCCTGTCTCCGTCTATGGCCGAGCCACGAGTATGTTCATCGCAGCGCAGCATCGAATGGCTTCGTCGATTTAGTTCTTGACAACCTGTTCGGGCCAAAATATACAATTGTAAAACCGAAATTACAAGTGAAACGACACAGACGGTCTTCGCCGCATACGCCGTGTTTTCCACCCGTTTCCCTTCGCACTCGCAGGAACCGAAAGACGCTACGAACGAATCCGCAAGCCATCACTGCTCTAAAAAAATCAAAGGAGACAGGCATGAAGAAGCGCTTCACCCAGGTGAGACAACTTGGTCCCGTCAAGCACGTAGCGGCTGTCGCGCTACTTGCGGCTAGCGCGGCTTTCGCCGCATCGAACGCACAGGCGTGGACGCTCAAGGAAGCCGCGGAGCCGTATTCTGGCACCACCATCAAGGCTATCTTTCTGGATCGTCCCGGCTACAAGGCAGCACAAACCCTGATACCGCAGTTCGAGAAAGAGACGGGCATCAAGGTGCGCTGGGAAGTGATTCCGTACGAGAACACGCGTGAGAAGGAAGTGCTCAACTTCGTGGGCGGCGGCGATCAGGACATCGTGCTCGTGGACGTCGTGTGGATCGGCGAATTCGCGAGTAACAAGTGGCTCGTGCCCATCAAGAAGTTCACGGACGACCCCAAGCTCGCGGACCCGAATCTCAATCTGAAGGGCTTCTTCCCGATTCTGCTCGACTCGTTCGGCACATGGGACAAGGTCACGTATGGCCTGCCGTTCGATAATTACTCGGGCCTCATGTTCTACAACAAGTGCATGCTGAAGGACGCGGGTTTCGACGAGCCGCCGAAGACCTGGGACGAGTTGCTGACAACCTACGCGCCGAAGCTCACGAAGGGCGACAAGTTCGCTTTCGCGTTGCAGTCGCGGCGCGGCGAGACGCAATCGGCGGATAGCTTCATGCGCGTGTTGTGGCCCAATGGCGGATCGCTTCTCGATGCTAAGTTCAAGTCGAACCTGATGTCGCCGCAATCGCAAGCGGGCCTCGAATACCGGCAAAAGCTGATGAAGTACATGCCGCCGGGTATCGTCGATTTCGATCACGCCGAAGCCGTCAACGCGCTTGCGCAAGGGCAGGTCGCGATGATCACCGAATGGTCCGCTTTCTATCCGACGCTCACCGACCCGAGCAAGTCGAAGCTCGGCAACTGTCTTGCGATCACCACCGAACCGAAGGGGCCGGCGGGACTCAAGCCCGCGCTCGGCGGCTTCTCGCTTGCCGTGAATGCAAAGGCCAGCGCGAAGAAGCAAGCGGCATCGTGGCTCTTCATCCAATGGATCACGTCCGAGGCCATGGCGAAGCCTTATCTCGAGGCGGGCGGCGTGCCGGCACGCACGGCGGTCTATCAGGACAAGGCGGTGCAGGACAAGTATCCGTTCGTGAAGCCGATGGTCGAATCGTGGCAAGGCGGCGTGCCGGATTATCGTCCGCGTTTCCCCGAGTGGCCGGCGGTGTCGGAAGTCATCGGCGAATGGGGCAGCAAGATCATGCTCGGTCAGGTGACGGTGAAGGATGGCGCGCAGACCATCGGTCAGAAGACCGAGGACATCCTGAAAAAAGCCGGCTATTACGACGGCAAGAAGCCTTTGCTCAAGTAATCGGCTGAACGCTAAACATCAGGAACCGGAGGCGATCGAATGGCAGGCGTGGCAACTTCTCCAAGGCTCGGAAAGCGGACGCGTTACTTTGGCGTGGTGCCGCGAACGCCTGCCTTCTGGTTCCTGATTCCGGCGATATTCGCGCTGGCGGTCATCGGCATTTACCCGCTGCTGCTGGCGCTCTATAACTCGTTTCATCAGTACAAGCTCGCCGATCTCGCGTCGGGCACGCCGTTCGTGGGCATCGACAATTACGTGGCGACGCTCACCGATCCCTCGTTCTGGGGCGCGCTCGGCCGCACTGCGTTGTTCCTTTGTCTTACCTTGCCGATCGAGGTCGCACTCGGGCTCTTTGCGGCGTTGATGCTGCACCGTATCGACTTGCGATGGATGCGCGCCGCCGCTCGCGTGAGCCTCGTCATTCCAATGGCGACAACTTATGCGGTCGTGGGCCTAATCGGCCGCCTGATCTTCAACCGGCAGTTCGGCGTGGCGAACTATCTGGCGGGCCTCTTCGGCATTCCGCCGCAAGACTGGCTTGCCGATCCGACGCTTGCGTTCGTCTCCGTGATGATCATGGATATCTGGCAGTGGACGCCGTTTTGCGCGCTGATTCTGCTGGCCGGGCTTTCCATGGTGCCGAAGGAAGCCGAGGAAGCGGCGCGCCTCGAAACGCCGAAGTGGAGCATGATTCTTTGGCACTTGCAGCGACCGTATTTGCTGCCGGGTTTGACGGCCATCCTCATTCTGCGCTCGGCCGACATGCTGAAGATGTTCGATGCCGTCTTCACCATGACGCGCGGCGGCCCCGGCACCGCGACGGAGTTCATCAGCATCTATATCCAGCGCGTGGGCTTTCGTCTCTTCGATCAGGGCATGGCGTCCGCTCAGGCCATCATTCTCTTGATCCTGACTATCGTGCTGTCGCGTCTTTATATCCGCTTCGTGTACCGGGAGGCCGCGTGAGTTCTCCGACCCTGCAAGCCGCAAATGGCGGCATGACCAAGCGTGCCCTGCGTGCGCGTGCCGCACGCAAACGCGCCACCGTATGGCACTTTTTCGGTCTGGCGATCGTCTTTCTGTCGTCCGTGTTTCCCTTCTACTGGATGGTGACGACGAGCCTGAAGAGCCAGTCCGACGCGCTCGCGTATCCGCCGAAGTGGCTGTTCAGTCCCACGTTTCATCACTATTCGGCGGCGCTTTTCGAGCATGACGTGGCGGGCAGTCTGCTCAACTCGCTCATCATCGCGAGCAGCACGACGGTGCTTGCCATTCTGCTCGGCGCGCCCGCTGCCTATGCGCTCGCACGCTTCGAATTTCGTGGCAAGGAAGATCTGTGGTTCTGGTTCATCTCGAATCGCATGGTGAGCCCCGTGGTGCTCGCGGTGCCGTTCTTTCTGATTGCGACCAAGCTCGATCTCGTCGATACGCACATCGTGCTGATTCTTCTTTATCTGACCTTCTCGTTGCCGATCGTCGTATGGATCTGCACCGACCAGTTCCGCAATATTCCCGTGGAACTCGACGAGGCCGCGCGGCTCGATGGCGCGTCGCCGTGGCGCGTGTTCTGGCGCATCAACTTGCCGCTCGCGATGCCGGGCATCGTCGTATCCGCCATCTTCGCTTTCATCTTCTCGTGGAACGATCTGCTCTATGCGCTCGTGCTGACACGCACCGATGCCATTACATCGCCGGTCGCCGCGACGAGCTACATGAGCGGTTACGAATTGCCCTGGGGCGAGATCATGGCCACGGGTACGCTGATCGTCCTGCCGATGGTCGTCTTCGCGCTGCTCGTGTCCGGGCGGCTGGTGCAAGGTCTCACGATGGGCGCGGTGAAGTAGACTCCTTCGGCCTTCCATTGTGACCAGACACTCGATATGAGCAAGACAGTACCACCCCTAGCCTTCGCCGAAACCGACGAATCCATCGACTCGGAAGAGGAATTGCAGGCGCGCGTCGCGTGGCACTACTACGTCGGCAACCTGACGCAGCAGGAGATCGCGGAACGTATAGGCAGCAACCGCGTGCGCGTGAACCGGCTGCTCGCGGCAAGCCGCGAGTCGGGTCTCGTGCAGATCACCATCAACAGCAAGATAGCGCCATGCGTCGCGCTGGAAGAAGCGCTCAGCAAACGCTTCGGTCTTGAATGCGCGGTGGTCGTGCCGACCGGTGCGAACACCGAAGCGAACAACGCGGCGCTCGGTATCGGCGCGGCGAGCTACTTTTCGAGGCAGATAGTTGCAGGGCAAACTATCGGGCTTGGCTGGGGACGCACGATCCGCGCCGTGCTGCGCGCCATGCCGCAACGCAGTTATGGCGCGGTGTCGGCGGTGTCGCTGCAAGGCGGCCTGTCGCATTGCCCGAGCATCAACACGTTCGATATCGTTTCCGACTTCGCGGATATCTGCCGAGCGGACGGATATCTGTTCGCCGCGCCCATCTACGTCAGCAGCCAGAAGGCGCGCGACGTGATCTTGCAGGAAGGCACCGTGCGCGAGACCTACGAACTCGCGCGCAACTCCGACCTCGCCCTGTTGACTTGCGGCGATCTGACGGAATCCCTCGTCGTGACCTATGGCATCGACAATCCGGAGCAATTGCGCACGCTCGAAAAAGCGGGCGCGGTCGGCGACATGCTCGGGCATTTCATGGATGAAGACGGCGAGCTGATCGATCATCCGCTGAATCGCCGCACCGTTGCGATCACGCTCGAAGACTTGCGCAAGCTGCGTCGCGTGGTTCTCGTCAGTGGCGGGGCGAAGAAGTTTCATGTCACGCGTGCGGCGTTGCGCGGACGCTATCCGTCGGTGCTCGTGACCGATGAAGACACGGCGCGGCGACTCTGCGACGAACCTTGAAGAGAACATGACCGACACCATCGACCGTAACCGCGAGTTTGCAGGCAAGACCGTGCTCGTCACCGGCGCGGGCAAGGGCATCGGCCACGCGACCGTGCATCTCCTGATCGAACGCGGCGCGCGGGTCGTTGCCTTGAGCCGCAGCGCTGCCGACCTCGTGCAACTCAAGGAAGAGACCGGCTGCGAAACCATTGCCGTCGATCTCGCAAATGCCGATGCCACCCGCGAGGCCGCGCGCGGCGCGCAACCGGTCGATCTGCTCGTGAACTGCGCGGGCATCGCGCAATTGCAGCCGTTCCTCGAGACGACCGCCGAAGCGTTCGATCTCACCATGAACGTCAACGTGCGCGCCGCGATGATCGTCGCGCAGGAGTGCGCGAAGAGCATGATCGCGCGCAATGCGGGCGGGGCCATCGTCAACGTGTCGAGCTTGTCGGCGACCGTCGGCTTGCCGTTGCATGCGGCGTATTGCGCGTCCAAGGGCGGACTCGACGCAATGACGCGCGTGATGGCCGTCGAACTCGGACCGCACGGCATCCGCGTCAACGCCGTGAACCCTGTCGTGACGATGACGCCCATGGCCGAGCGAGCCTGGAGCGACCCCGTCAAATCCGGCCCGATGCTCGCGCGCATTCCGCTGAACCGCTTCGTGCAGCCCGTGGAAGTGGCGCGCTCCATCGCCTATCTGCTAAGCGACGATTCCAGCATGGTCAGCGGCGTGAGCCTCGCCATCGACGGCGGCTTTCAGGCGGGCTAGCCAACAATAAACATTTCAAGGAAGGAGCGACGATGGAAGCACTGGTTCTCGAAGAAGCACGGCGTATCAGCTTGCGGCCGTTCAGCTTGCCGCAGGTGGTCGGACCGCGCGACGTGCGTATCCGCATTCACACGGTGGGCATTTGCGGCAGCGACATTCACTACTACCAGCATGGCCGCATAGGACCGTTCGTCGTCAATGAGCCGATGGTGCTCGGGCATGAAGCGTCGGGCACGGTCATCGAGGTCGGCGATGAAGTGAGCAATCTCAAGGCGGGCGACCGCGTGTGCATGGAACCCGGCGTGCCGGACATGGAGTCGCGTGCATCGCGTGAAGGGCTTTATAACCTTGACCCCAAGGTGCGCTTCTGGGCCACGCCGCCCGTGCATGGCTGTCTCGCGCCGTTCGTCGTGCATCCCGCGGCCTTCACGTACAAGTTGCCGGACAACGTGAGCTTTGCCGAAGGCGCGATCGTCGAGCCGCTCTCCATCGGCTTGCAGGCTGCGAAGAAAGCCGCGATCAAGCCGGGCGATGTCGCCGTCGTGCTGGGTGCGGGCACCATCGGCATGATGTGCGCGCTGGCGGCGCTCGCAGGTGGATGCAGCCGCGCCATCGTCTGCGATCTCGTGCAGGAGAAGCTCGATCTCATTGGCGCGGTGCAGGGCGTGACGGCCGTGAATATCCGCGAACGCAATGCGAAGGACGTGATCGCCGAACTGACCGACGGCTGGGGCGCGGATATCGTGATCGAGGCGAGCGGCAATGAGAAGGCCTTCGAGGGCATTGTCGATCTGTTGTGTCCCGGTGGCTGCCTCGTGCTGGTCGGCATGCCGCAGCGCGCCATTGCCCTCGATGTGGTCGCCGTGCAGATCAAGGAAGCGCGCATCGAATCCGTATTCCGCTACGCGAATATTTTCCCGCGTGCGATCCAGTTGATCGCATCCGGCAAGCTCGATGTGAAGCCGTTCATCTCGCGCACATTCCCCTTCGCCGATGGTATCAAGGCGTTCGAGGAAGCATCGAGCGGCCTGCCTACGGATGTGAAAGTGCAGATCGTGCTCGAAGAATAACGAACGCCAAAACGATAACCGGAGACACGAACATGACGGATATGACGGCCATTGTGTGCCGCGCGCCGAAGGACTATCGCGTGGAGCGCGTCGCGCGCCCGACGCCGGGCAGAAACGAGATCGTCATTCGCATTGCCGCATGCGGAATTTGCGCGAGCGACTGCAAATGCTGGTCGGGCGCGAAGATGTTCTGGGGCGGCCCGAACCCTTGGGTCAAGGCGCCGGTCATTCCAGGCCATGAATTCTTCGGCTACGTGGAAGAACTGGGCGAGGGGGCGGCCGAGCACTTCGGCGTGAACGATGGTGACCGCGTAATTGCCGAACAGATCGTGCCGTGCGCGAAGTGCCGCTATTGCAAGTCCGGGCAATACTGGATGTGCGAAGTGCATAACATCTTCGGCTTTCAGCGTGAAGTGGCGGATGGCGGCATGGCCGAATACATGCGCTTCCCGCCGACAGCCATCGTTCACAAAATTCCGGACGGCATCTCGCTCGAAGATGCCGCGATCGTCGAGCCGCTCGCGTGTGCCATTCATACGGTGAATCGCGGCGATATTCAGCTAAGCGATGTCGTCGTGATCGCAGGCGCGGGACCGCTCGGTTTGATGATGACGCAAGTCGCGCATCTCAAGACGCCCAGGAAGCTGGTCGTGATCGATCTCGTGGATGAGCGGCTGGAACTCGCGCGCGAATACGGCGCGGATATCACCATCAATCCCAAGAGCGACAACGCGCTCGACATCATCCTCTCGATCACGGACCAATACGGTTGCGATGTCTATATCGAAACCACAGGCGTGCCTGCCGGCGTGTCGCAAGGGCTGGAATTGATTCGCAAGCTTGGACGCTTCGTGGAGTTCTCCGTGTTCGGTGCGGATACAACGGTCGACTGGTCGATCATCGGCGACCGCAAAGAACTCGACGTGCGCGGCGCGCATCTCGGTCCTTATTGCTATCCCATCGCTATCGACTTGCTGGCGCGCGGGCTCGTGACTTCCAAGGGCATCGTCACGCACGACTTTTCCCTGGAAGAATGGGACGAAGCGATCAAGACCGCCAATTCACTCGACTCAATCAAGGTTTTGCTCAAGCCTAAGAGCGCTTGAAGCGGGTGTTGCAAGCGCGCCGCATTTTCTTAAGCAGGCGTTTTCTCGCTGACATAACCCGTACTAAGATGTAACGGTCAACGACGACGCTCGCCGAGGCCGAATGTGAGACGAAAGGATCTGCTCTATCTTGCGATTCTGGCGCTTCTTCTAAGGTTCTTGCCTGTCCTTGCGCTCTGTTTCCTGGCAAGCGGCTTAGCGGATTTTCAACGCAGCCGCCAGTTCGATGCAGCAAACTGGCGGCGTTATTTTCTTGGCAATGGCCTGCTTACGTGGGTGCTTTCTCCCTTCAATTTGCTGGTCGATCTCATCTGCGAACGGAATCACGGCGTCTACGATCTCTCGCAGTTACCGGCCGCGCATCAAGACGAGATCCGCTCGATCATCGCCGCTTTCAACGACCATCTTCCGCTAGTGAACGCGCGCCTCGGAGGGCAAATGGCAAGCAAGCGCCGCGGCATGTGTTTCGTGCGCTGGTACGGCATGCCGGTCGATAGTTCGCTTGACTTACCGGAAATGGCGCGCGACTTCAAATACGTCAAGACCATCGGCATATCGGTTTTCAATGAGCGGCAGAGTACTTCAGTGCATTACGGACCGCTGCGTCTTACCTTGCGTTGTCTTTACAACCTGCGTCCCGTCGACGACGAAAATGTCTTTATCGAAGTAGCGGGGCGTCGTCATTATTGGCACGACGATCCGCTATTCATTTTCGACGATACGCTCGTGCATCGGTCGGTCAACGAATCCGATCGCTTGCGGTACTGCATTTTTCTCGATGTCTTGAGGCCTTCGCATTTTGCGCGCGTGCTTGACGTCATGGTCGCGGCGGTGCGTCTTGGCGTCATGTCCATGCGACGTGTGTTCTATGCAAACTGGGAAATGATTCGCTAGCTTGCCAATAGGCGAGAGGGCCGTGAAGCAACTCGCCTTAGCTTTTATCATGCAACTAACTGTCGATCGCGCTCTATACTTTATGTTGACGCCTTAAAGCAAATGCCTCATTCCTTAAGCCTGCAAAGCAACATGGTGCTAAAGCCGTCTGAGCTAAAGGCGTCGCCATCCATGCTCCTTTTTTAATGCGGCGCTACAATCCGCTTGCCTCGTGCTTAGTCGCCTTGCATTCGAGACGCGATGAATTCAAAGACTGACGGCCGCCCCACGCCTTCAGCCTCATGCGATATCCGATAACCATTAATAAGCCGGAGCCGCCCAATGACCACGCTTTCCATCAACGGCCAGACGCATACCGTCGATGCGCCGCCCGACATGCCCTTGCTTTGGGTGCTGCGCGATCTTGTGGGCCTGACGGGCACCAAGTTCGGCTGTGGCATCGCGCAATGCGGCGCCTGCACCGTTCATCTCGACGGCGTCGCCGTGCGTTCATGCGTGCTGCCTGTGGCGGCTGTCGGTGAGCGCAAGGTGACGACGATCGAAGCCGTCGGCGACACACCCGCTGGCAAGAAGGTGCAAACCGCATGGCGTCAACTGGATGTGGTGCAGTGCGGCTACTGCCAGTCCGGACAAGTCATGTCCGCGACCGCATTGCTCACGACCGTTCCCAATCCGACCGACGACGACATCGACGCCGCGATGGCGGGCAACATCTGCCGCTGCGGGACGTATCACCGCATCCGCGCGGCGATCAAGCAAGCCGCGAAGGAGGCCTGAGATGTCGCAAGGCTTAATCGAGGCGGGACGTCATGCGTCGCGCGGGGCATTCTCGCGCCGTGCGTTTCTCAAGTTTGGCGTAACGATAGGCGTGGCTGCCAGCGGCGGCTTATTGATCGGCTTTAGTCTGCCGGCCGCGAGCCAGGATCAGAAGAGCGGCAAGTCCGTTATTGCCGGCGATGGTGTCGAAACGCCGCAAGACGGCGTATTCGCGCCCAACGCCTTCGTGCAGATCGACAAGAACGGCAAGGTCACGCTCATCATGCCAAAGGTCGAGATGGGACAAGGCGTTTATACGGCGCTGCCCATGTTGATCGCCGAAGAGCTGGAAGTGCCGCTCGACAGCGTAGCGATTGCGCATGCGCCGCCCAACGAAAAGCTTTTCATGGACCCGTTGCTGGGCGGTCAACTCACCGGCGGTTCAACGTCGATTCGTTATGCATGGGAACCGATGCGCAAGGCAGGCGCCGCCGCACGCATGACGCTCATAGCGGCTGCCGCGCAGCAATGGCAATGCGATGCATCGACATGCAGCGCCGCAGGCGGCAAGGTCACGCAGGCATCCAGCGGGCGCAGCGCAAGTTATGGCGAACTCGTCGAAGCAGCCGCCAAATTGCCGGTTCCCAAAGACATCAAGCTTAAAGACCCCAAGGACTTCAAGCTGATCGGCACGCCCGCCAAGCGTTTGGATTCTCCCGAAAAAGTGGATGGCACGGCGGTATTCGGTCTCGACGTGCGCTTGCCCGACATGGTCTATGCGGCCATCGTGAACTGCCCGGTGTTCGGCGGCACGCTCGTTTCCGTCGACGACAGTCACGCCAAAAAAATCCCGGGCGTGAAGCAGGTCATCAAGTTCGATAACGGCGTGGCGGTCATCGGCGATCATACGTGGGCCGCCAAACGTGGCGCGGCCGCGCTCGTGATCGAATGGAACGAAGGCGCGGGCGCGAACACATCGACGAAACAGCTTGTCGATGAAATGGCGAGCGCAGCACGACGCTCGGGCGCCGTGGCGCGCAAGGACGGCGATGTCGACAAGGCGTTTGCCAATGCCAAGACGCGTGTCGATGCCGTCTACGTGCAGCCGTTGCTCGCACACGCGACGATGGAGCCGATCAACTGCACGGTGCACGTGCGCGCCGATGGTTGCGATGTCTGGCTAGGCACTCAAGTGCCCACGCGCGTCGTCGATGCAGGCGTCAAAGCCACGGGCTTGCCGCCCGAAAAGATCGTCGTGCATAACCATCTGCTCGGCGGCGGCTTCGGTCGACGGCTCGAATTCGACATGGCCACGCAAGCGCTCAAGATAGGCAAGCAGCTTGGCGTGCCGGTCAAGGTCACATGGTCGCGCGAGGAAGACATTCAGCACGACATGTTTCGTCCTTGCTATCACGACACGCTGTCGGCCGGTCTCGATGCGAACGGCAAGCCCGTGGCGTGGACGCATCGCATCGTCGGTTCGTCGGTGCTTGCGCGTTTTGCGCCGCCGGCGGTGAAGAATGGCATCGACCCGGATGCGGTGGAAGTCTCCGCCGATCTTCCCTACGATCTGCCGAATCAACTCGTGGACTACGTGCGCCAGGAGCCACGCGAGGTGCCGACCGCATTCTGGCGCGGCGTGGGACCGACGCGTGGCACGTTCGTCGTGGAAAGTTTCATCGACGAACTCGCGGCGCAGGCGAAGATCGATCCCGTGCAGTATCGACGCGATCTGCTCGGCAAGTCGCCGCGCGCGCGCAATGTGCTCGATGTCGCCACGCAGGCGGCGGAATGGGGCAAGCAAACCATGCCGCAAGGTCAGGGGCGCGGCGTGTCGGTCATGCATGCGTTCGGCAGTTACTTCGCAATCGTGGCGGACGTCGCCGTCGATAAAGCCGGCGCGGTGAAGGTCAGTCGAATCGTATGCGCGGTGGATTGCGGCATGGTCGTCAATCCGAATACGGTCGAGGCGCAGGTGCAAGGCGGCATCATATTCGGCATTACGGCGGCGCTTTATAGCGAGATCACGATCAAGGACGGCCGCGTCGAGCAGAGCAATTTCACCGACTACCGGATACTGCGTATTCACGAAACGCCGCCGGTGGAAGTGCATATCGTCAAGAGCAGCGAAGCGCCGGGAGGAATCGGCGAACCGGGCACGGCGGCACTCGCGCCCGCCATCACCAATGCGATTTATGCCGCCACCGGCAAGCGACTGAGGCAATTACCAGTCGGCAACCAGTTGCAAAGCGCTTGACGGAGGCCGACATGAAAAACGTATTCAAGCCGCTCGTGGCTGCCTGTTTTGCAGCGTATGCCGTGACGTCGACACTCGCGCATGCAGCGGATGCATCCGCCGATGCACTCGTCGCACGCGGCGCTTACCTTGCCAAAGCCGGCGATTGCGTGGCTTGCCATTCCGCTCCGCGCGGCAAACCCATGACCGGCGGCTTGCCGATGATGACGCCGTTAGGCGCCATCTATACGACCAATATCACGCCCGACCCCGACACAGGCATTGGCCGCTATACGGAAGAGGATTTTGCTAAAGCCTTGCGCGAGGGCGTTGCCAAGGATGGCCATAATCTTTATCCGGCCATGCCTTATCCGTCTTATGCAAAGATCAACGATGAAGACATGCATGCGCTTTATGCGTATTTCATGCATGGCGTCGCGCCGATCAAGCAGGCTAATCGCGAACCAGACTTCAAATGGCCGCTTACCATGCGCTGGCCGCTCAAGCTTTGGAATCTGGTATTTCTCGAGAAGGGCGTGTACCGCGATAAATCCGGCAAGGATGTCGCCTGGAACCGTGGCGCCTATCTCATTCAAGGCCTGGGCCATTGCGGCTCGTGTCATACGCCACGAGGTATCGCGTTCCAGGAAAAAGGACTCGACGAAACGAGCAGCGTCTATTTAAGCGGGGGCTTGCTCGACAACTGGTTTGCATCGAACCTCACCGCCGAACACAACACCGGTCTTGGCCGATGGAGCGAGCAGGATATCGCGACGTTCCTCAAAACCGGCGCGAACGGGCACGCGTCCGCATTCGGCGCAATGACGAGCGTGATCAACAACAGCACGCAAGCCATGAACGACAGCGATGTGGCGGCCATGGCGAGTTATCTGAAGTCGCTGCCGGCAGCGGGCGGTAACGGCAACACGCCGTATTCGTATGATGCCAAGGCCACGAAGGTGTCCCTGGCGCGTCCAGCTGCATCGGATTCGGGCGCGCGTGTCTACACGGCGTACTGCATGCATTGCCACGGCGTGGACGGTCGTGGCTTTGCGCCGATGCTCGCGCCTTTGGCGGGCAATCCCAACGTGCTGGAAAAGGATGCGTCGTCGCTCATTAACGTGACGCTGAACGGCACTGGCGACCTCGTCATTCAAGGCGTGCCGGCGCCTTATCCCATGCCTCGCTATGCGCCGGTACTGAGCGATCAGCAGATAGCGGACGTACTAACGTTCGTTCGCGGCGCATGGAACAACAACACGCCCGCCGTCAACGTCGAGGACGTCACCAAAATGCGCAAGTCGACGCAGGCGGCGCGTTGAGCCGCGTCAAGTGGAAAAATCGACCACGTCGAGCGTGACCGAACTCGACGGATGAGCAAGGAATTTACGATGAACGCGAGCGCTGATGCGCTCGTAGCCATCGCTTAACGCTTTGAGCAGACGCTCGTCGGTAGCACCGACGGGCGCCCAGAAATATTGCTCCAATGCCTTGCGCGTGATGTTGCACTGAATGGCCTGCTCGCGCGAGAAGGCAACGAAACTGACGGACGCGCGGTCCGCCGAGACGCTGGCATTGACGTTCATCTTGCTTGTCATGATTCGACAGGGTTGTCCGGTTCGCGGTTTTTATTTTGTCAGAAATTCGCCGCTCCGCGCATGCTTCATCGTTCGGCAAACGTGCGCAAGCAGGCAAACGACTTCCTTCATTACGGTGACGTGGGAAGCCGCTAAAGTATTCTAAAGGGTTTGCCGAACGTTCGTTCGCTAATGCATTACGCGTTCGCTTTCCCCGCCGCGTCTCAAATGGCGGGCCGGACGGCCCGCACGAGCTACCGACGCTTGTCATTTTCGACAAAAGAATGGAAAGAAAAATAAAAACAATGCATGCTCAGGTGTACTACTCTAGATCGAATGTCCAGAGCAGTGTCTCCACCAAGAGCAGGAGTCGATAACGGTTCGACCTGGCGCGGCTCGCCCCGGTGTCAAAGATGGCGCGTCGTGCATTCCCGAAAGTTCACCAGGCAGCGGTCCGGCTTGCTTCGCGGACGTCTGTTGCCGCCAGCAGGAGCGGAACATGAAGCTTCCATCGACGATGGATCCCTGGAGCCGTACCCTGGCATTGCTCGATAGCCGGTCAAGCCGACGATCGCAGTCTGGCGAGACCCATGGGCTGATGCCGCGTGCCTTCACGCGCGAGCCATCGAACGCATTAGCGCGGGCGGCGGGCGCGGAAAGCGTGAACATTCGCGTGTTGGAGCGCTTGAGCGAATCGACACTGGCGCTTTCATGGCACGATCCCACTTCATTCAATTATTCAGAGCAGGTGTGGGCGCTTTGCACGGCGCGCAAGGGCGGAACGTGCGTGCTAAGCGGGCAGGTGATCAGGCGCGGGCAGCCGGTGTATCGGCCAAGGCGCGTGGGCAGTTCCGTGCCGCTCAATAGCGGCGCGATGATTCTTGCGGGCGCGCTCGTGACGGATGTGCACGAGCCTGCCGAGATGGCGCAGGAAAGCTGAGAAGTCGTCAAGAGGGCGTGTGCAATGCACGCCTCGCCACACCGCTTTTTGATTGTTTCGCCAACGCCATATTCATTAAGCCATTGCGCCGTGCGCGGTTAAAGCACGTCAAGCGCATCGAACGCAATTAGGCCGAAAGCAATAAAAAGTAATCTTTTGAGCGATTGCCGCTATAACAATGGTATCGCTTTAAGATGTCTCGACGGGTGAGTGTGCGCGTCGAGATTAATGCTTCATTGTTTAAGCCTTTATCAATTCTCGTACGCTCATTCCCTAGACCTATGCAGGATATCAAACGGGGGAAGAATGGTTACATTGGCTCAGTTGGAAACTCAGATTCAAAAATTGCAGCGCCGTGCAGATGCATTGCGTGAACGTAAATCGAGCGAGGTGATCGCAAACATTCGCGCGCTGATGCAGGAATATGGCCTGACTACGGCGGATCTCGACAAGAGCGACAGTTCGCCTGGCGTCAAGAAGCGTGGGCGTCCGGTGGGGTCGAAGAATGTGGCTTCGTCCAGGAAGGCCGTCAAGAAATCGAAGATGCCGCCTAAGTATCGTGACCCCGCGAGCGGTCTGACTTGGAGTGGGCACGCGCGTCCACCGGCCTGGATCAAGGATGTAGCAGACCGTAGCGTGTATTTGATCGACGGCGCATCAAACGGCAAAACGGGCGCGCGTCGTGACAGTCCGGCCGGATCGTCTAAGGCAGCGGGCGCCAAGAGCAAAGCTCGTCCGGCAGGAAAGAAAGCGGCAAGCGTGCAAGAAGCAAACACTTGAAAATGCGCTTAGCGCGGTTTAATCCCGCTAAGCAAGCAACGGACTGCGCATGCTGGAATAGCCGCTTGCGCGATCGTAGGCAAGCCCGACTTGCAACACGGCAAGATCCATTTGCGCCGGCCCGATTATTTGTATTCCGGCTGGCAAACCCGCAGGACCGAAACCGGCTGGCGCCGACAACGCGGGTAAGGACGCCATGGTTGCGGGCACCACGGTTTCCATCCATCGGTGATAGGTATCCATTGTTCGTGCGCCTATGGAATGAGGCCAGTTGAGCGTGGCATCGAAGGGGAAGACTTGTGCCGCAGGCAGCACCAGAAAATCATAACGTTCGAATAGCGCGTTGAGCGTTTGATACCACGCCGAACGGTCCAGTGCGGCGCGGTAGACGTCTTCTCCCGAAAGACCCAGTCCGCGCTCGATTTCCCATACGGCTTCGGGCTTTAGCAATGCGCGCTTAGCGGCATCGCGATAAAGCGGCGCATTAGCGCCCGCAATGGCGAAGCTGCGTAAATCGATCCACGCTTGCTACAAGCGATTGAAATCGAATTTCAACTCTGCCGCTTCAACCGTGCAACCTGCCGTTTCAAAGTGACGCAAGGCGGCGCTACAGGTATCGAGCAAGGACGTCTCGGTAGGCAGATATCCGTTCAGATCGCCAAGCCAGCCGATTCGCGTGCCACGCATATCGCGCTCCAAGGCACTGGCAAATGCCGCCGGTGAATCGCCGCGGCGCGAGAGTGGGGCGCGCGCATCGAATCCCGCTTGCACCGAAAGCAGGAAGCCGAGTTCGGGGACCGTGCGCGCCATTGGACCGGCGACGCTGAATTGCTGATAGAACACTTCGTCGGCGGGGCCATACGGCACGCATCCCGGTGTACTGCGAAATCCGAACACGTTGTTGAATGCCGCCGGCGTGCGCAGCGAGCCCATCATGTCCGATCCATCGGCCACGGGAAGCATGCGCAACGCGACCGCAACGGCTGCGCCGCCACTGCTTCCGCCAGCCGACCGAGATGGATCGAATGCGTTGCGCGTCAAACCATAAACGGGGTTATAGGTATGTCCGCCAAGGCCGAACTCGGGAGAGTTGGTGCGGCCAATGAAGACCGCGCCTGCGCGACGCGTGCGTTCGAAAATGAACGCATCGGTTTGCGTGATTTGCTTGGCGAAGAGGGGCGAGCCTTTGGTCGTCACCATGCCGGCGACGGGCAAAATGTCCTTGGGCGCTTGAGGAAAACCATGCAACACGCCAAGACTTCCGCCATGCGCCAATTGCGTGTCGCGCTGGCTTGCGAGCTTTAAAAGACTCTCGCGATCCTGCATCGCGACAATCGCGTTGACTTGCGGGTTGAGGCGATCCACTTGCGCCAGATACGCGCTCATCACTTCGACGCAAGATACTTCTCGTGCATGGATAGCTTGGGATAGCGCAATGGCGTCGAGTGCAACGATATCGTTGGTGGGCAAGGAAGCAAGCCTGGTCATATGCGTTTAGCGATTAAATTCGGGTAACACGTATCCCGCGA
Source organism: Caballeronia sp. HLA56 (assembly GCF_054655155.1). NCBI lineage: Bacteria > Pseudomonadati > Pseudomonadota > Betaproteobacteria > Burkholderiales > Burkholderiaceae > Caballeronia > Caballeronia sp. HLA56. The sequence goes on from NZ_BAAHOB010000002.1 coordinate 711,033, forward strand.
CTTCCTCGATGACCGCGCGTGCCTCGCGCCGCTCAGAAGAAACGTTCAGCGTGACATGATGCGTGCCGTTATCCCGCATGGCGCGCAGCAGGTCGATCAACGCGCGATAACCCGTGCGATAGCCAAGAGGAATATCGCTGGCAGGTTCGTCGGGATCTTCGCTCAAGTCGAGACGCATGGCCACGCCGAATGCGCGAAATTCGCCGGGCGACACGCGCTCGACCGCTGCGCGCCACATGCTATAGCGGCCGCGCTGCGCTTGCGGTTCACGGTGATAAGTCATCCAGCCAAGCGAGTGACGCGCAATCCAGTCGACGCTTTGACCGCCGGAGCCGACTGCGATCAAGGGAATCGAAGCGTCCTGCTCAGGCCGCAGAAAGAATGCGGGCGCACCTTCGTGCTCGCGGTCCGGAATGACGCGCGAGGGCACCTCGATGGCCGCAGCGAGCGTCTCCCAATGTCGTTTGTATAAGTCGCGGCGTTCTTCAGGATCGCGCCCGAAGGCCGCATATTCAGGCGGCCTGTCACCGGAGCCGACACCGAGAATGAAGCGTCCACGCGAAAGCGTATTGACGGAAACGGCGCCCTTGGCGATATGAAGCGGGTGTCTCAACGTGAGCACGATTGCTCCGCTTGCAAGCGCTATACGCTGCGTATTCGATGCAAGCGCGCCGAGCAGAACCCACGGATCGAGGTGTCCGACGGGATCGGGATAGTCGATGCTATTGAGCGGGACATCGCGCACCCATAGCGCACGAAAGCCGAGTTGATCTGCAAGACGCGCGAGTTCTAGCTGCTCGCTAAAGTCCACTACGGTCCGGCCCGACGTTACCAAGGGAAGCGTAAGGCCGATGGAGAGCTTGCCGGGTGCGAACAGCGTGTTCGCGATGGAAGAGGCGGACATGGCACTCGACGGAAGATGAGAAGGGCATGCTCCATCGATACTATCACTCGGCAAAGAAGCCCGACGCCGTCAAGCGCCGGGCTGTTCATGGCGTTAAATCGCGGGCACCACGCGGCGATGCGTTACGAGCGATACGGCGAACGTCACGACGATATTCACCGCCAGCGCAATCAGGCCGATATAAAGCGGCCACGATCCCGCGCCTACATGCAGGACATACACCGGCTTGAGCCCTTGCGAGATGGCAAGTCCAGTGCCGAGCACGATACCGACGAGCCAGCCGAGAAAGAGGCCGGGCATCGTCATGCGGCGCGTGTAGAGACTGAACACGATAGCGGGGAATATTTGCAGAATCCACACGCCGCCGAGCAATTGCAGGTCGATGGCATATTGCGTCGGCAGGAAGACGATGAACAGCAGCGCGCCGAACTTCACGACGAGCGATACCACCTTGGCCGTCGCGGCTTCCGAAGCGGGCGTCATGTCCGGCGAGATCAGCGGTCCCCACAAGTTGCGTGTGAAAAGATTCGCCGCGCCGATCGACATGATCGCGGCCGGCACGAGCGCACTAATGGCAATGGCCGCCGCCGCGAAGCCCACGAACCACGAGGGAAACAGCGTGTTGAAGAGCGCGGGCACGACATCCGACGCCGATTTCACATGAATGCCCGCCGCGATCGCCATATAGCCGAGCAATGCGATCAGGCCCAGCAGCAAGGTGTAAGCAGGCAGAAAGATTGCGTTCTTGCGCACCGTGGTCGCGGACGACGAAGACAGCACGGCGGTCATGGTATGCGGATACATGAATGCCGCAAGCGCCGATCCAAGCGCAAGCGAAGCATACGCCGTGAATTGCGCGGGCTTGAGCGTGATGCCCGTTGCGCCGCCCTTGGCCTTGAAGAACTGATCGGCGGTATCGAACACATGCGCATAGCCGCCGAGCTTCGACGGAATGACCCACACGGCCGCGATCACGACGATATAGATCATGATGTCCTTGACGAACGCGATCATCGCGGGCGCGCGCAGGCCGCTCGTGTAGGTGTAGAGCGCGAGGATCACGAACGCGACGATCAACGGCAATTCGCCCGTCACGCCAAGTCCCTTGATGACCACCTGCATGCCGACCAGTTGCAGCGCGATATAAGGCATGGTCGCGACGATGCCCGTCAACGCGATGGCAGCAGGGAACCACTTGCCGCCGTACTCGCCGTGCACATAGTCCGCAGCGGTGATGTGATTTTTGGCGTGCGCGATTTTCCAGAGCTTGGGCATTACCGCGAACACGAACGGGTACACGATGATCGTATAAGGCAGCGCGAAAAAGCCGTACGCGCCGACCGAATAGACCAGTGCGGGAACCGCGATCACCGTATAGGCGGTATAGAAATCGCCACCGACCAGGAACCACGAAATCAATACGCCGAATTGCCGGCCGCCCAAGCCCCATTCATGGAGTTGCGTAAGATCGCCACGCTTCCAGCGCGCCGCAAAGAAGCCGACGACGGTGACCAATAGAAAGAACGCGATGAAGATGGTCATCGCAACCGGATTGACTGGATTGAGATCGTTCATTTGATGCCCCGATACACGACATAAAGCAAAAGCGACGTGAGCGGCACCCAAAGAAACTGATACCAGTAGAAGAAGGGAAAGCCTGCGAACGATGGATGCGTGTCGTTATAAAACGGCAGCCAGAGCAGGGCAATATAGGGAATCAAAAGAGTCGCCCAGAGCCATGGACGGTTCTTGTTTTGGTCGCTCGTGTCGGGTTCCAACGCTGGTTCTCCTCATACGTCGTTGCGGGTTCGAGGCGCGGCACAGTATCGTCTTTTGTCTGCGCCTGGCGCTGCGAGCGAATTATCCAAGATATTTGTAATTGATGCGCGCATGTCACGCTATCTTCGTTTAATGCTTACGTGTTCCTTTCCGGTTACGTCGAGCATTAGCTAAACCATCGCCTTTGGTTGGTCTTGGCACGATGCGCTAAAGCTGAACCGCTTTGAAGACGACCAGCATTGCACGCTCGACGCTAAAGCCCGCAGGATCGATCGACACACTCATGCTTCGTCCGACGATCCTTCGAGGTCGATACCCAATTCAGCCGCCATGCGCTCAACCATCGCTCTTAGCTGGTTGACTTCGAGTGTCAGGCGCTTTTGCTCGGCCTTGAGCGATTCGACTTCCGATGGCGACCAAGACTCGCGTTCAGCGACATCGCGCACGGGGAAATCGCTCATGCTCACTTCGCCGCATAGCAAATGCACCCAGCGGCTTTCGCGCTCGCCCGGCACGCGCGGCAATTTCATCACGCGCGGCGGGTCGTTGGAAGCGAGCTCATCGAGAAAGCTCTCCACGGAGGAGATGTCCGCGAAGCCATGCAGACGCGCGCTGTTCGAACGCAATTCGGCAGCGGTTTGCGGGCCGCGCAAGAACAACGTAGCGAGCAAGGCAACCGATTGGCTCGGCACACCAAGCACACGATTGACGTTATGTTCGAAACGCGGCACGCGGCTGCTGCTGCCTTCCATCACGAGCGAGAGGCGCTTCAATCCGTCGATGGTCGTGAGGACTTCGTCCTCGCTCACGTTCATGACTGGAGCCCGTGCGGTCTTCTGGTTGCATCCCGAGGTGAGGGAGTTGAGCGATAAAGGATAAGTGTCTGGCACGGTATGCTGCTTTTCGACGAGCACGCCGAGGACGCGTGCTTCGAGTGGCGTGAGTTCGCGCAAGGCAGGGCGCGAAGCGGGAGAAGAGGGCGTATTCATAAACTGTCGGAGACTGGCGGTGAGACGCTTATGATACCGGTGGAGCGCAACGATTCATGCGTACGCGCACCGCCGTGCGGCCGTCTGGCTTCCTCAGACTGTGCACTCGTTCGGACCGATGCGCTTTTATGGTGCATGGTTGTTGGCATCGGCGCAATATAAAGGTGTTTAATTCCGGCTTGTACCATTGGCATTGAAGTTGCTTTTCGATTGAACGGCACTGGGCTGCCCGCGCATTCGATGCAGACGAAAATCGTGCCTATCGTTGGCATCGCGCTTAGAGGTCGCCTAAGAAACAACACGACATACCGGTTGAGTCCGGTCGGCCGCGTCGTTAGGCTTTCGAGCGTTTGCGAGTGCAACCAGAATTACGAGCGAAGGGGCGCCGCCCCAGCATGCACTTCATATGGAAGACCGGTTATGACGCAAGCATTCTTCAACGAGATGTTCGAGCAAAGCGTGCTGGAGGCGCGCGGTGTGCCAGCGGCAGCCTTCAATGAGGTGGGCGATCCGCGCAAGCATTACCGCGATTTCATGACCTGGCTCATCGCGCAGAGCGAACAGCAAATCAGCCTCAAGCGCGCCGAAGCCGATCTCAACTTTCGCCGCGTCGGCATTACGTTCGCAGTCTACGGAACGAGCGATACATCCGGCAGCATTCCCGAACGTACCATTCCCTTCGATGTCATTCCGCGCATCTTTCCCGCAGACGAATGGAAAGCGCTGGAGCGCGGTTTGCGGCAACGCGTCAATGCGCTCAATCGGTTCATTCACGACATCTATCACGAGCAGAACATCATTCGCGCGGGCATCATTCCCGAGGCGCAGATTCTCAACAACTCGCAGTATCGGCCGGAGATGCGCGGCGTTAAGGTGACGCGCGACATCTATGCGCATATCGCGGGTATCGACATCGTTCGTGCCGGCCAAGGCGAGTTCTACGTACTCGAAGACAATCTGCGTGTGCCGTCGGGCGTGTCCTACATGCTTGAAAACCGCAAGATGATGATGCGGCTCTTTCCCGATCTGTTCGCGCGTAACCGCGTGGCGCCGGTTGCGCATTACCCCGATTTGCTGCTCGATACATTGCGCGCGGCGGCACCCGCAGGCGTTGAAAATCCGACGATCGTCGTGATGACGCCCGGCATGTATAACTCGGCGTATTTCGAACACACGTTCCTCGCGCAGCAAATGGGCGTCGAGTTGGTCGAAGGACAGGATCTCTTCGTCGACCACGACTTCGTGTATATGCGCACGACGCAAGGGCCGCAGCGCGTCGATGTGATCTATCGCCGCGTGGATGACGACTTCCTCGATCCGCTCGTGTTCCGCGAAGATTCGTCGCTCGGCGTTCCGGGCCTCATCTCGGCATATCGCGCGGGCAACGTGTCACTCTGCAATGCGGTAGGAACAGGCATTGCCGACGACAAATCGATCTACCCGTATGTGCCGGACATGGTGCGCTTCTATCTCGGCGAAGAGCCGATACTCAACAACGTGCCGACATGGATGTGCCGCAAGCCAGACGACTTCAAGTATGTGCTCGATCACTTGCCCGAACTCGTCGTGAAGGAAACGCATGGCGCGGGCGGCTACGGCATGCTGGTCGGCCCGGCATCGACGACCGCGCAGATCGCCGAGTTTCGCAAGGTGCTCGAAGCGCATCCGGACAAATACATCGCGCAGCCTACGCTCGCGCTATCGACATGCCCGACGTATGTGGAGGCAGGCATCGCGCCTCGCCATATCGATCTGCGTCCGTTCGTGCTGTCGGGCAACGAGGTGCGCATGGTGCCGGGCGGCCTTACTCGGGTCGCGCTACGTGAAGGTTCTCTTGTCGTGAATTCGTCGCAAGGAGGCGGAACCAAGGACACGTGGGTGCTTGAACGCTAAGAGCCCCGGCTCGAGAATCGAGACGCGAACCTCCATATCAACAACCGGGAAAACCCATGCTGAGCCGTACCGCGGATCATCTCTTCTGGATGGCGCGCTATACCGAACGCGCCGAAAACACCGCGCGCATGCTCGACGCGAACTATCAGCTTTCGCTCTTGCCGCAGTCCGACGAATATGCGGAACTGGGCTGGCGCGCGATGCTTTCCATCTCCGAACTAAGCGGCATCTATTCCGCCGCGCACCACGGCATGAAGAGCCACGAGGTCGTCGACTTCATGGCGCGGGACATGTCGAATCCCTCGTCCATCGTGAGTTGTCTGCGGGCTGCTCGCGAGAATGCACGCGCTGTACGCAGTTCGACGAACAGCGAGTTGTGGGAATCGCTCAATACGACGTGGCTCGACTGTCAGCGCATGCTGGCCGATGGCATTCTCGAGCGCGAGCCCTATACCTTCTTCGAGTGGGTGAAGTTTCGTTCGCATCTCTCGCGCGGGGTTCAGCTCGGCACGCTCGTCAAGGACGATGCGTTTTACTTCATGCGTCTCGGAACCTTCATCGAACGTGCGGATAATACGGCTCGCATTCTCGATGTGAAGTTCGAGATGATGGAGCAGCGCGCCGATACCTCCGCGCAGCCGTTCGATTATCACCACTGGACCGCCGTGCTGGGCTCGGTATCGGGCTTCGAGGTGTATCGCCGAGTGTATCGCGATGTCATCACGCCCGAGCGCGTTGCCGGCCTCCTCATTCTCTATGGCGAATGGCCGCGCTCGCTTGCGGCGAGCATTGCCGAAGCGGAGCTGCTCATCCGTCATGTCACCAAGGGTCGCGAGACCGAGGCGTCGCGCCTAGCGGCGCAATTGAGCGCCGAGCTTAGAACGGGACGCATCAGCGAGATTCTGCAAGCGGGGCTGCACGCGTATCTCGTGAGCTTTCTCGCGCGCGTGAACGATCTTGCAGGCCGTATCAGCCGCGAGTTTCTCTTGCCTATCGCTCCCGAGACGCCGGAAGCGACTCAGGAGCCCTCGCAAACGCAGACGCAAACGCAGGGGACGGGTCAGTCGCAGAGCCAGTCGCAAGGCTCCGCTTGAACGCGTCCCTAGCGTTTCGACGCTGCCGCGACGACGCGATGCACGAAGCGCAGCTTGTCGATCACCGCCGGGGCGAGCGTGAACGGATAACCATCGGGCATGCCCAGGCTGCGGTTCAGGCTGTTGAGCACATAGGTCAACGGAAACCAGCGTTTCATCAGGTTATCGAAGGTGGTTTCCTCGACAGGCGTCTGGTCGGTAAGCGTCGGTTCATGCGGACTGTCGGGGACGAGCGCGAGGCCGCAGGACACGGCGGTATCGAGCGTATCGACGATATGCAGGTAATGCGCCCAGGTCTCGGCCCAGTCCTCCCACGGATGCATCGTGGCATAGCTGCTCACGAAGTTCTCTTCCCAATTGGGAGGCGGTCCCTCGTTGTAATGGCGCTGGAGCGCGGCGTTGTAGTCCTGCTGCTCGTCGCCGAATGCAGTGCGATATGGCGCAATTCGCGCGGTGTCGCCAATCAGGCGATCGAAGAAATAGTGCCCTGTTTCATGGCGGAAATGACCGAGCAAGGTGCGATACGGCTCATGCAGATCGGCGCGCGTTTTCTCGCGATGCGCGTCGTCGGCTTCCGCGATGTTGAGCGTGATGATGCCGTTGTCGTGACCCGTCATCACGCCGTGGCCTTGCGAATCGCCTTCGAGAAAGCGGAATTCGAGGCCGCGTTCCGGGTCTTCCTGCCGCGAGATCACCGGCAGGCCGAGCTCGGAAAGCGTATAGAGCAAGCGCCGCTTGGCCGCCTCGATCCGATACCAGTAGGTGCGGTTGTCGGGATTGTCGAGGTTGGGAATGACGCTCGTGAGCTTGCAGGAGCAGCAGAGCGTTTCCGGCGAGTCGGCGGGAACCACCCAGTTGCAGACGTTCTCGACCTCGTAGTTATGACACGGGCGGTACAACATGTCTTTCGCGAGGGGATGCAGGCTTTTCCATTGGCCGTCGCCGGTTTCCTCGAATGCGCTGATCTGATTGAGTTCGGGCACGTAGCCAAGCCGCGCGCCGCAATTTTCGCAGTGTGTGTTCTCGAAGAACACGAGCTGATCGCAGCGGTTGCAGTGAAAAGTCTTCATCGTGATAGCCGGAAGGGGTGGAGTTCGCGTCGGAACCGACGCGGTGTTCGTGGATGCGCGCAGTCCACGCAATCATCGTGCCGCGTTAAGCGCTCTTCCCGCCTGGCGTTACAGCAACGCTTAAGCAACAGATAAGACGCGCACGATGCACTGTCCGTGTGCGGCGTCATTTGAATAAAAGGAGTCCGGTGTGTCCATTCGCGTCGCGTTGAACCATGTCACGCATTACCGTTATGACCGGCTCGTCGGGCTGTCGCCGCAAGTGGTGCGCTTGCGCCCGGCGCCGCATTGCCGCACGCCGATTCTGTCGTACTCGTTGAACGTCGAGCCCGAGGAACACTTCATCAACTGGCAGCAGGACGCGTTCGCCAATTATCAGGCGCGCCTTGTTTTCCCGGAGAAAACGCGCGAGTTCAAGGTGACGGTCGATCTCGTCGCCGAGATGGCGGTCTATAACCCGTTCGATTTCTTTCTCGAACCGTCCGCCGAAAAATTTCCGTTCGCTTACGCGCCGGATTTGCGCCACGACCTCGCACCCTACATGATCAAGCGCGAATTGACGCCGCGCTTTGCGGAGTTTATCGCGAGCATCGACCGTACGGAGACGCCGACCATCGACTTCATGGTCGGATTGAATCAACGTCTCGCCGATGAGATTCGCTACCTGATCCGCATGGAACCGGGCGTGCAGACGCCGGAGGAAACGCTCGTCAGCGCTGCCGGTTCGTGCCGCGATTCAGGCTGGCTGCTCGTCGAAACGCTGCGCCATCTGGGACTTGCAGCGCGCTTCGTCTCGGGCTATCTGCTGCAGCTCGCGCCGGATACGAAATCGCTCGACGGTCCGAGCGGCACGGAAGTCGACTTCACGGATCTGCATGCATGGTGCGAAGTGTTTCTGCCGGGCGCGGGCTGGATCGGTTTCGATCCGACCTCGGGCCTGCTCGCGGGAGAAGGCCACATTCCGGTGGCGTGCACGCCGGAGCCGGACAGCGCGGCGCCCGTTTCAGGTGCAGTCGATGAGAGCGAAGTCGAATTCACTCACACCATGACCATCACGCGCGTGCTGGAAACGCCGCGTGTGACGAAGCCGTACAGCGAGGAAGACTGGAGTGACGTGCTGCGCATGGGCGATCAGGTCGATGCGCAGTTGAATGCTTCCGACGTGCGCCTGACGATGGGCGGCGAGCCGACCTATGTCGCTGTGCGCGACCGCGATGCGCCCGAATGGAACACCGACGCCCTCGGTCCGACCAAACGCGCCTACGCCGTCACGCTAATGGACAAGCTGCGCACGGAGTACGGCGTGAACGGCTTCCTTCATATCGGCCAGGGCAAGTGGTATCCCGGCGAGCAGTTGCCGCGCTGGGCGCTGTCGCTATTCTGGCGTGCGGACGGCGAGCCGTGCTGGAGCGATCCCACGCTCTTCGCGGACGAACGCGAGCCCGCCAACTACACCGCCGAAGATGCCGAGCGCTTCATTCGCCATCTCGCGGGCAAGCTTTCCTTGGATGCAAAATACGTTCAGGCGGGCTACGAAGACAGTTGGTACTACCTGTGGCGCGAGCGTCGCCTGCCGGTCAACGTGGACCCGTTCGACTCGCGTCTCGACGACGAACTGGAGCGCGCACGGCTCTTCCGTGTGTTCGATTCCGGCTTGCCCTCGGTGACCGGCTACGCGCTGCCCATTGCCCGCGAAGCCGCCGACGGCACGCGTCCGGCGCACTGGGCGAGCGGCCCGTGGTTCTTCCGCGACGAGCGCATGTATCTGATTCCGGGCGATTCGCCGATGGGCTACCGCATGCCGCTCGATTCGCTGCCGTGGGTGGCCAAGAGCGACTATCCGTATCAGCACGAGCACGACCCGTTTGCGCCGTCCATGCCGTTGCGCCGGGCGGCTGAATTTCGCATGCAATATGCCGCCGACCGGGATTTTGAATCCGGTGTGCAAAATGCCGAGCCGGGCGCAGATGTTCTCGGCAGCGATGCGGCAGGTCCGGGGAAAGCATTGATTGGATCGTCAGCCTTGGACGATGCATCGGCGTATTCGGCAACCACTCGCATGCCCGAACGAGGCGAATCCGCGAAGTGGATCGCGCGTACCGCCGTGTGCGTCGAAGCACGCAATCCGGCGCGCGCCGCAGGTCCGAAAGCCGAAGCCGATGCGCTCAAGAAACACGGCAACGGCAACAAGCTCATGCATGTGTTCATGCCGCCGCTGACCTCGCTCGACGCATATCTCGACTTGCTCGCCGCCGTCGAAGCCACGGCCGCCGACCTGCGTATCCCGGTGATCGTCGAAGGCTATCCGCCGCCGCGCGACACGCGTCTGAAGGTGCTGCAAGTCACGCCCGATCCTGGTGTGATCGAGGTGAACATTCATCCGGCATCGAACTGGAAACAGCTCGTCGAGCACACCGAATTTCTCTATAACGCGGCGCACGAGACGTATCTGAGCCCTGAGAAATTCATGCTCGACGGCCGTCACACTGGCACGGGCGGCGGCAACCACTTCGTCCTTGGCGGTGCGACTCCGCCCGACAGCCCATTCCTGCGACGGCCCGATCTGCTCGCGAGCCTGATTGCCTATTGGCTCAACCACCCGTCGCTATCCACACTGTTCTCGGGTCTCTTTATCGGTCCGACGAGCCAGGCGCCGCGTGTCGACGAGGCGCGCAACGATCAGGTCTACGAGCTTGAAATTGCATTCAAGGAACTGCAACGCCAGCTCGATCTGCTGGGCGGTCGCGACAGCGCCACCGTGCCGCCTTGGCTCATCGACCGCATTCTGCGCAATATCCTGATCGATGTGACCGGCAACACGCACCGCGCGGAATTCTGCATCGACAAACTGTATTCGCCCGATGGTCCGACTGGCCGCCTCGGCCTGCTCGAACTGCGCGGCTTCGAAATGCCGCCGCACGCGCGCATGAGCCTCGTGCAGCAGCTTCTGCTGCGTGCGCTGGTCGCCCGCTTCTGGGAAAAGCCCTACACCGCGCGCCTTACGCGCTGGGGCACGGAGCTGCACGACCGCTTCATGCTCGGCAGTTTCGTGGAAATGGATTTCGAGGACGTGCTGGCCGACTTGCGCGAAGCCGGCTTCGCATTCGAGAAGAGCTGGTTCGATCCGCATTTTGAATTCCGTTTCCCGCTCGTCGGCGCCTACGACACCAATGGCATCGAACTGACGCTGCGCAATGCACTCGAACCGTGGCACGTGATGGGCGAGGAAGGTGCGATAGGCGGCACGGTGCGCTTCGTCGATTCTTCCGTCGAGCGGCTCGAAGTGCGGGCGCTCGGGCTCAACGGCGCCCGGCATGTCATTACCGTGAACGGCCGCCCCTTGCCGATGCAGCCCACGGGACGCGTCAGTGAATATGTGGCCGGCGTGCGCTTCAGAGCATGGTCGCAATCGGCGTCGCTGCATCCGACCATCGACGTGCATGCGCCGCTGACTTTCGATATCGTCGATACCTGGACGGGCCGCGCCATCGGCGGATGTCAGTATCATGTCGCGCATCCGGGCGGGCGCAATTATCAGACGTTCCCGGTGAATGCATACGAAGCGGAGAGCCGCCGGCGCGCGCGTTTCTTCGCGACGGGACATACGCCGGGCCCAACACAGATCGAGCCGCAGCAACGCAGCCTCGAATTCCCCTTCACGCTCGACCTGCGCTATCGTTAAGAAGCGCTCATTCACGGAACCAGACGATCTTGCCGTTTCAATCGACCTTGCCCTTCGACACGTCCGGTGCGCGTGTCGACGCACTCGCGCTGATGCGCACCTTGCCGGCGCGCGAAGGGCACTGGGACGAATTGCGCGATTCTTCCGGCCAGTTGCGCGAGCCCTGGCGCCAGTTTTTCGAATTGCTCGGTGAAGACGGTATCGAGCATCTGGATGAAGGCGTGGCCGCCGTTGCGCAGCAGATTCGCGACAACGACATCACGTACAACGTCTATGCCGATAACGGCGAGCCGCGCGCGTGGTCGCTCGACCTGCTGCCGCTTCTGATCGACGAAGAAGAGTGGGCCGTGATCGAGCGCGGCGTCGCTCAGCGCGCGCGTCTCATGGAAGCGATCATGGCCGATGTCTACGGCCCGCAGACGCTGCTGCATCGTGGTCTCTTGCCCACCGCGCTCGTGTTCGGACATCCTGGCTATCTGCGTCCCGTGAAGGGCTACGTACCGCCTGGCGGGCGCTTTCTGCAGATCGTCGCGGTCGATCTCGCGCGCACGCCAAAGGGCACATGGACGGTCATGGCGCATCGGACCGAGGCGCCTTCCGGCCTCGGTTATGCGCTCGAAAACCGGCTCATCGTCGCGAGTCTTTTTGCCGATCCGTTTCGCGCCATGCGCGTAAGCCGTCTCGCGCCCGCTTATGCGCAACTCATCGCGACGCTCGCACGCGCCGCACGCGCCACCATGCGCGACGACGATGGCGAACACGAAGAGACTTCTCCCGATGCACCGCATATCGCGCTCTTGAGTCCCGGACCATTCAGCGAGACTTACTTCGAGCACGTGTTCCTTGCGCGCTATCTGGGCGTGACGCTCGTGGAAGGCAAGGATCTGACGGTGCGGCATGACAAGCTCTATCTCAAGACGCTCGCGGGTTTGTCGAGAGTGCATGCAATATTACGGCGGCTCGACGACGCATTTTGTGATCCAGTCGAGTTGCGCGGCGACTCGACCATCGGCGTGCCAGGACTGCTGCAGGTCATGCGCGCGGGCAACGTGATGGTGTCCAACGTGCCGGGCGCGGGCTTCACCGAATCTCCCGCGCTCAATGCATTCCTGCCGGGTATCGCCGATGCCTTGCTCGATGAGTCGCTCGACTTGCCGACCGTGCCGACGTGGTGGTGCGGCGAGCCCGCCGCGCGCGAGGAAGCTTTCGAGCAACTGGACCGAGCGTTGCTCGCGCCGACGTGGCCGGGCGCGCAAACCGACCATCCGCCGGGCATCGACGCGGGCGTGCAGGACCTGGCGGAATGGCGCGAACGGATTGAACGCTCGCCGGATGTTTTCACCGTGCAGGAGAACCTGCAGTTTTCGAGCGCACCGCGTTTCAATGATGGCGCGTTGGGTTCGCGTCCCTGTGTGCTGCGCGTGTATGCCATTGCGAACATCGACGGCGGCTTCAGCGTCGTGCCGGGCGGCTTCACGCGGCTTGCCGCGGACCGGCGTGCCACGGTGTCCATGCAGTTCGGCGGCAGCAGCGTGGATACGTGGGTGCTGTCGAGTCAACCGGTGCCGGCCGCATCGCTGTTGCCTTCGCCGATGAAACCGGGCGACGTGCGCGCGCGCCGCACGGTGTCGAGCCGCGCGGCGGAAAATCTTTTTTGGGCGGGCCGCTACAGCGAGCGCTCGGAGAACAACGTGCGCCTGTGCCGCCTGCTTTTGGGCACGCTCGAAGTCAACGACAACGGCGATCTGTTCCCGACGCTTGCCGACTTCGCGGCGCAATGCGGCCTGATTCCATCGATCGATACGCCCGCGCGCAGTTCGCCGCAAGCCTTCGAGCGCGCATTGGTGATGGGTCTTGCAAACCGGTCGACGAGCATTGGCGGCAATCTCGCGGATCAGGCGCGCGCCTCGGGCGAAATTCGCGACCGTCTTTCCAACGATCACTGGCGCAACATTCTCGCGTCGCGTAACGATTTCCGCGATGCCCTCGCGCGGCTTGCGCTGCCTTCGGCGAGCGGAAGTCCGAATGCGAGCGGAAGCGGCGAGTCCGCGCCGCCGGTCAGCAGGCACTACGACCGCGTAATGCTCGCGAATGCGCTCGAACATCTGGCGACGCAGCTATCCGCCATCAGCGGTGCGCAAGGCGACCGCATGACGCGCGACGAAGCGTGGCGGCTGCTCTTCATTGGCCGGCATATCGAACGCGTCGCGAACATGGCGAGCTTCGTGCGCGTGGCTGCCGAGCACGGCACGTTGACCACACCGGCAGGCTTCGACTTGTTGCTGCAGCTTTTCGACAGCACGTTGACGTATCGATCGCGCTATCCGGGACGGCTGGAAGTGCCGGCGCTCATCGACATGATCGTGCTGGATGAAACCAACCCGCGCGGCCTCGTCGGCGTGTATGTCCGCTTGCGCAAAAAGCTCGATGAAATCGCGGCGGCGGCGGGCGGCGCGCGTCGAACGCATTTTGCATTCATCATGCCGCATGCAGAATCATTTCCGAGTCTCGAGTCGCTGTGCGAGACGGACGAAGACGGCCGCTTCGCCAATCTGATCGAACTGTGCGACCGGCTAGTGAGTGCCGTGGGCGTGGCTTCGAACGAGGTAAGCGCGCGTTACTTCAGCCATGCGAACACGCTGGCCTCGCAGGTATCTTCATGACCGTATCCAGCAACCCCGAAGCCACGACGCTCGCGGTCACGCATCGCACCACGTATCGTTATTCGACGCCTGTCGAGATCGCGCAGCATCTCGCGGTGATTCGCCCGTTGCATTGCCCGTGGCAACAGGTGATCGCGCACACGGAGCGGATCGAGCCGGTGCCGTCTTATGTGCACAGCCGAGTCGATGCGTTCGGCAACGACGTGCTGTACTTTTCGCTCGATGCGCCGCACGAGCGTCTTTCGATGACGAGCGAGACCACGGTGCGGCTCGTGCCGCGCTGGAATGCGTTCGATCCCGCCGAAACGCCGCCGTGGGAAAAGGTCGTGCAGCGCCTGCAATACCACGCGGGCGCGCGGTTCTTCGCGGAGAGCGAGTTTTGCTATGCGTCGCCGAACATCGCGCTCGATCAGGCGTTGCGCGAGTACGGCGCACAGAGCTTCGAGGCCGACACACCGCTCGTCGTGGGTGCAATCGATCTGATGCATCGCATTCATGCGGATTTTGAATACCGCCCGTCGTCGACTGCGTTCGATACACCCGCCACGCGCGCCTTCGACTTGGGTCACGGCGTATGCCAGGACTTCGCGCAGGTGATGATCGGTTGCCTGCGCTCGCTCGGCTTGCCGGCGCGCTACGTGAGCGGTTACTTGCGCAACGACCCGCCGCCGGGCCAGACCCGGCTGATCGGTGCGGATGCCTCGCATGCATGGGTTTCAGTGCATTGCCCGCAGAGCGGCTGGGTCGATCTCGATCCGACCAACGACGTGCTGGCGGATCTCGATCACATCACGCTCTCCACGGGGCGTGACTACACGGACGTGTCGTTATTGCGCGGGATGATCCTCGGCGGCGGGTCGCACCACATAGACGTGGCGGTGAACGTGCTGGCGTTGTAAGTCTGGCATTTTGCATTCAACAGACCGCATGCAGAATGCCCTATTCATCAGCGCACTCATTCGCCTTCTGGAAAGTCCGCGCCCAGCGTCACCGCTTCCCAGCCATCGAAGTCCTTGCGCAGGGCTTCGACTTTCAGGCGCGCGTTGGTGAGCGCGGCCTTGCCGAGCAAGAGCCGCAACGGCGGATTGTCGCTTTCGACCGCCTTGATGATCGCTTCGGCGGCACGCACCGGATCGCCCGGCTGCTTGCCGCTGTAGTTGCGCACCATATCGACGCGCGCCTTCGCGGTCTCGGCGTAATCGGCGATGGTATGCGGCGCCTGATTCGCCGAGCGGCCCGCCCAGTCGGTGCGAAACGGTCCCGGCTCGACGATGAGCACCTTGATGCCGAGCGGCTTTACTTCTTGCGACAGTGATTCCGACAAGCCTTCGACCGCGAACTTCGTCGCATGATAGAAGCTGATGCCCGGGAACGCGATGATCCCGCCGACCGACGAAATATTCACGATGGTCCCGCTCTTTTTCGCGCGCATGCCCGGTAGCACGGCTTGGGTCATATCGACCAAGCCCCAGACGTTGATTTCAAACATCTTGCGCACTTCTTCGCTTTCGCTTTCTTCCAGCGAGCCGAAGTAGCCGATGCCCGCGTTGTTCACGAGCACGTCGATGCGGCCGAACTTGGCCGTCGCATCGCGCACTGCGGCTTTGACCTGAGCAGGGTCGGTGACATCGAGCGTGAGCGCAAGCGCCAGATCGCCGTACTCCTTTGCAAGATCTTCGACGGCCGCGACGTTGCGCGCGGTGATCACGGTCGGGTAGCCGAGGCCCAAGGTCTTGGCGGCGAGTTCACGGCCGAAGCCGGTCGAACATCCGGTAATGAACCAGACGGGTTTGTCAGCGGTCGTTGCCATGTGCGATTCTCCGTTAAAAAACGTTATTCATGAGCAATTCGCGAGCATGATCCATTCCCCGCTTGTGCGACAGCGTCTGGAGATTCAAGCCCTTATAAGCGCCGCTGACAGACAAAGACTTCAAAGCGCCGGACGAATCAGCATATCGACGCTTGGCCTATGTTCGATGTCTTGCTGCGAAGTCGCGAGCCCGTCACGCTCATCGCGAAGAAAGTCGATGAAGGCGCGCAGCTTCGGCGCGACATGACGGCGGTCCGGGTAATACAGCGTATAGCCGGGCAGTGGCGGGCTCCAGTCGGCGAGGAGGCGCACGAGCCGGCCTTCCTCGATGAATCGCTCGATATAACCATTGATCATATAAGCGATGCCGATGCCATCCAGCGCCGATTGCACGAGCGCAGCCGAGTCATTGAGAATGAGCCGACCTGTCACGACGAGATCGAGCGATTCCCCATTCTTCCTGAAGCTCCAGCGCTCGATCTGTCCGGTGCTGATCAGACGAAAGCTTATACAGTCGTGCGCCGCCAGATCATGCGGATGCTTCGGAACGCCGCGCCGTGCAAGATAGTCAGGCGATGCGACGATATGCGCTTCGATGGGCGGCCCGATCCGTACGGCCACCATATCGCGCTCGACACGATCGCCAAAACGAATGCCCGCGTCGAAGCCGCGCGCCACGATATCGACGAGCGAATTGTCGATGCACAGGTCGACGCGAATCTCCGGATAACGATCGAGAAAGCGGCGTAACACGGGCTGCAGCACGATCATATGACCCGAGCGCGCCACCGTTATGCGCAAGGTTCCGGACGGTCGTTCGGCCGCCGCGCCGAGTTCTTCCGAAGCGAGCGCGAGTTCGCGCACTGCGGGCAAGACGCGTTCGAAGAATTTTTCTCCGGCTTCGGTAAGGCTCACGCCGCGCGTATTGCGCGAGAACAACGCGAGGCCCACGCGCTTCTCAAGTGTGCGAATAGCCTGACTTACGGCGGAAGGCGACACGCCAAGCCGCACGGCAGCGGCGGAAAAGCCCTTTTCCTCGGCTACCGCGACGAACGTCATGATGCCGTCCAACTGATCCTGATGCATGCACGCATTCCTCGAACGATTATCGGCGCTTCCTTGCAAGCCACGCGAGCTTGAACATCTGGTAAGGCGCTTCGAAGCAGGGCATGTTAGCAGCAGCGGACGCTACCGGCAGGAGTGAAGGGATGCGTCAAGCACGAATTGCCATGCAGGCTTTTAAGGCTGGCTGAAAGCGCGCCGGGGCTGCATGCGCTAAGGTAGAGGGCTTGGTTGCCTACACGCTTGTTCGCCTTGAATGGAGAATCACACGATGGAATACGTGAAACTAGGCTCGACCGGACTCGAGGTCTCGCGCCTGTGTCTTGGCTGCATGACGTTCGGTGTGCCGGAGCGCGGCACGCATCCATGGACGCTCGACGAAGAAAAGAGCCGCCCGATCATTCAGCACGCGCTGGACGCGGGCATCAACTTCTTCGATACCGCCAATACCTATTCGGATGGCACATCGGAAGAGATTGTCGGCCGCGCATTGCGCGACTTCACGCGACGCGACGACATCGTGATCGCAACGAAGGTCTTCAATCGCATGCGTCCCGGTGCGAACGGTGGTGGCTTGTCGCGCAAGGCTATCTTCAACGAGATCGATAACAGCTTGCGCAGACTCGGAACGGATTACGTCGATCTCTACCAGATTCATCGATGGGATTACACGACCCCGATCGAGGAAACCCTCGAAGCGCTGCATGATGTCGTGAAGGCGGGCAAGGCGCGTTATATCGGTGCGTCTTCAATGTATGCGTGGCAGTTCAGCAAGTCGCTGTATCTTTCGCGTGCCAAAGGATGGACCGAGTTCAAGACCATGCAGAACCACTTGAACCTGCTGTATCGCGAAGAAGAGCGGGAGATGCTGCCGCTTTGCGTGGATCAGGGCATCGGCGTATTGCCGTGGAGTCCGCTTGCACGAGGACGCCTGACGCGCGACTGGGATGCGACGAGCGCAAGACAAGAGTCGGATGCATTCGGCAGCACGCTGTATCGAACGGACGATGCGGACCGTGCAGTGGTCGAAGCCGTTGCCGCCGTCGCTCAAGCGCGTGGAGTACCGCGTGCGCAGGTTGCATTGGCTTGGGTTGCGCAGAAGACGCCTGTGAGTGCGCCGATCATCGGTGCGTCCAAGGTGGGACATATCGACGATGCAGTTGCTGCGCTCGAATTGAACCTGACCGACGAGGAAATCGCGCAGCTCGAAAAGCCTTACGTGCCGCACGCGGTGGCCGGGTTCAAGTAAGCGTTTCGGCGTCAATGGCTGCGTTGTCCATGAGATGACGCAGCCATCGTCGAGGATGCTAAACCTCGCTCGCGGCTTTTCGCGTGACGGCCGAAAGGCGCGACCTGACGAAGCCGATATGTTCGCGCAAAACGTAAAGCGCATCCGCATACGCAAGCGGCACTTTGAGCGTGTTCAACGACTCCTCGATGTAATCGAGTTCGACCAGCAGGCCCTTGCGCTCTTCATCGTTCGACATTCGCATGGCGCCGCGTTCGACCGCCAGCAACGCGCCGTAGTAACGATAGATTCGCGACCTCACGCGCCATCGATACAAGCCTGGCACGATCCGCAGCGCCGGAAAAATCAGCACCGCCACGGGCAGCAACAACACGAGCGCGCGATCCGCGATATTCGCAAGCCAGAACGGCAGCACGCGGTAAAAGAAGCCCTTGCCGGAATGGTAATAACGGTTGGCGTCCTCGCTGATCGGAAACTCATGCGCGACGAAATTCGGAAACTGTCCGCCGCGTTGCAAGAGTCCGGGCTTGCCATGCACTTCCTGCGCGGCTTCGATCAATAGATCGGATAGCGCGGGATGCAGCGTTGGACGCGCGACGAGTTCGACGGTTGGCGCAACCAGATGCACGGTCTCGGACGGCACGCGACGGCCCAGATCGAGCACGCCTGGCGGCAGATCGATCTCATCGAGATAGGGAAAAACACGCGTATAAGCGCGCGCTTCCTGAAAGTCCATTACCGAGACGCCAGGTACTTTCAAGATGCGCAGCATGAGTGCGCGTGTGGCGGAATCGCCGCTTAGAAAGACGGCATCGACCTGATTGCTGACGAGTTGCGTGGCCGCGTCCAGGCCGTCTGTTGCAAATAGCTCAGTGCTTCCACCCGGTCTGATGCCATTCGCTTCGAGCAGCTTGAGCGACAGCATGCGCGTGCCGCTGCCTTCACGGCCGATTGCAATGCGCTTGCCTTCGAGTTGCGAAAGCTGCGTCAGCCCCTTGCCGCGATAGAACACGACGAGCGGGACATACGACACGCTGCCGAGCGATATCAACGATGACGCATGCTCCTTGCTCGCCACGCCACCCTGCACGAGCGCGAGATCGATTCTCTCCTTCGGATCGAGCAGACGATGCAGGTTCTGCACCGAGCCATCCGATGGCATTACCTTGAGCGTGACGCCGTTTCTCGCGAGGATCTTCGCGTACTCTTCGGCGTAATAGTAGAACGAGCTGTCGGTTTGTCCCGCGCTTATGGTGATGGTGCGAGGCGGCGCGGGATCGAGGAGCCAGAAGACCAGCGCCCCGGCGATGGCAAGCGCAAGCACGACAGGCCCGGCAGTCCAGGTGAGATCGTGCAGCACGCTATGCGTATGTTCGTGTGGCAGATACGGGCGCTTCGCGTCTTGCCGCTTCATGAGTGAGCGACCCTGAAGGTCCGGCAAGCACAGGCATGATTGACCATGGCGAGTCTCGTTGATGAGCGGCGTTGACCCGCAGTGTACCGCTTACAGGCGGTAAGGCATGCCCGTCATGCCTGTCATGCTCGCCGCATCACGCCCAATGCGCGGGCACCCAGAATCTGCCGACCCAGTGCGCGGGAACCCACACGGCAGGGCGCGGCGCCGGTGCGACATAAACCGTCGCTGCGGGCGGCGGCGGAGTCGCGACGACGGGCGCTGCGATCACCGTCGTCGTGCTGGCCGTCACGGTGCTACCCGTGACCACGGTGGCGCCATGCGAGCCGCTGCTGGCCACATAAGCACCCGACGTACCCGATGTCACCACGACGCCCGGCGCGACGCTCGTAGCGCTTCCTGAGTGCGTTACGCTGCCGCCGCTCGCGGTGTTCACCGTGCCCGAGCGATTGCAGGTGTAGCCCGCGCAATTCGTGGATGCGTTATGCGTCGAGGTGTTGCCGTTGGGTCCGGTCACCGACCTCGTCGATGAGTACTGGCCGACGCCGTTGCGCGTGACGGTGCTGTCGGTGGTGGTGGTCTTGCCGTTCGGCGTGGTCATGTTGCCGGTGTGATTGCAGCTGCCGCCGGCGCAGTTCGTATCGCCGGAGTGCTGCACGGATCGTCCTTCCGGACCCACGGCGGTGCCCGAGTTCGCGAACTGCCCGGTGCCGGTTCGCGTGACCGTGCCGGTGTTGGTCGCCACGCCGCCCCACGGATTCATGTAGCCGCCGGCATGCGAGCAACTGCCGCCACCGCATGAACTCGCGTGCGCGCCGTTATATTCGCCACGGCCGGTGTAGGCGGAGCCTGAGCGGGTCCAGCCCGCGAAGGCCGAGCTGCTTGCAAATGCGAGCGCCGCGGTGGTGACAATCACGAGTACATGACGCAGCGCGCGAGCAGTCGCATGCGTGCCGGATGGGTTCGATACGGTGACGTCTGATCTGCTTTTCACGGGAAGTCCCTTCGATTCGTGGGTGGCGATGCAGATCACTATAGGGAAAGCGTCTCGCGCAGTCTCTTCCAAACTTATTTCACGAGATGTCGCGCCGACGCGAAATCGCGCTTTGCGTCACACTAGGGCCTCTTCGTTAGCAGCAGAGCCATTCATCATGTCTATCGCGTCTACTTCTTCGGTCCGCGTCGCCATACTCGACGACTACCAAAATGTCGCACTCAAGCTCGCAGACTGGTCGCCGCTCAAAGGCCGCGCCGAGATCACCGTCTTCAACGATCACATCGCCGAGCGCGATGCTTTGCTCAAGCGCCTCGAACCCTTCGATGTCATCTGCGCCATGCGCGAGCGCACGCCGCTCACGCGCGACATCATCGAGCATTTGCCAAGGCTCAAGCTGATCGCATCGACGGGTGCGGCGAATGCATCCATCGATCTCGACGCAGCTGGCGACCGTGGCGTCGAGGTCAGGCACACGGGTTACTCGTCGACAGCCACTATCGAGTTCACCTGGGCGCTCATCCTCGCGACGATGCGCAACATTCCCGCCGAGAATCGTTCGTTGCAAAGCGGCGGATGGCAGGTTGGCCTCGGCACCGAACTCGCGGGCAAGACGCTCGGGCTTCTGGGTCTCGGGCGTATTGGTTCGGCAGTCGGCGTGATCGGCCGCGCGTTTGGCATGAACGTGATCGCGTGGAGCCAGAACCTTACCGAGGAACGCGCGCAAGAGAAAGGCGTGCAGCGCGTCGATAAGGAAACGCTCTTTCGCACGTCGGACCTGGTGTCCATTCACTTGCGGCTATCGGAGCGCACGCGGCATCTCGTGAGCGCGCCTGAATTCGCGCTGATGAAGCCGACGGCGCGGCTCGTGAATACGTCGCGCGGGCCTATCGTCGATCATGCCGCCTTGCTCGATGCACTCACGTCGAAGCGAATCGCAGGCGCGGGGCTCGACGTGTATGACGAAGAACCGCTCGCCGCGGACGATCCACTGCGCTCGCTGCAGAACGTGCTTGCAACGCCGCATATCGGCTATGTCACGGAAGAGTTGTATCGCACGTTCTATAAAGACACGGTGCGCAATATCGTCGAATGGATGGATGCAACCAAGGCGTAGTCATGGTTGCTTCGGCGGCTGCGGATTGCGTGCAGGGTTCGTATCGATCTTTCTGATCTCGCTGATCGCTTCGCTGTTCAGCGCGATCAGGTCGGCTTCGAGTGCATCGGCGAGCCGCTTGTCATAGACCTCTTGCCCTTGCACATGGAAGGTGAACCACTCGATGTACTTGGCCTTCTTCACCGGGTCTTCAATGGTGTCGCGCGTCCATTGATAGAGCGGATAGTGTTCCGTTCCCTCGCGTTCCGCTTCGGCGACGTAGCCCGCGAAGGCATCGAACTGACATTGCAACTCGGCGTCATGCGTTCGCAATAGCGAAGCGAGCGGCGCGAGCGCAACGTCATCCATGTTTTGGCGAGCCTTCGTCGCATAGTCCGGCGCGAGCCTGATTCTTACCTGATATTGCCATGCATCGCTCATGATGCGCTTCTCCCTTTAGTCCTTTCAGATTCGAAAGCAGTTGCGCGAACTGCGCGCGTGTCTCGCTTCAAATACACTACACTTCCTCTCGCATCGTCAGAAGCTTGAAGCGACGATGCCCGTCCATGCAGGCGACGAACAAGAGGAGGGTAACGATGAGCCTTCAGCACTCGATGTTCTGCCCATGCTGCGAAGTCATGCAGCCGGGCGTCGCAAGCCGCCGTCGCTTTCTCGCGATGGCCACGCAGAGCGCAGCGGCGCTCGCACTGTTCCCGCATCTTGCTTATGCAGACGACAGTGTGCCATCTCTATCCTTCGACTCCATACCCTATCCCGTGCGCTTGCCGACCGACATGTACCTCGGCGAATGCTCGGGCGTTGCGGTCAATTCGGCGGGGCACATCTTCGTTCTTTCGCGCGGTAACAGCACAGGTCCCGCGTATGGCGCGGCGGCCGCGCAACTCCTGGAGTTTGATCGCAATGGCCGCTTCGTGCGCGAGATCGGCCACAACCTCTATGCGTGGTCGTTCGCGCATACGGTCAAGATCGACCGGCACGACAACATCTGGGTGACGGATAAAGGCTCCGACATGATCATCAAGTTCACGCCTGAAGGACGCGTGGCGATGGTGTTCGGCCGCAAGCAGGAAGCAGCGGACGAAGAAACCGCGCCGCTCAAGCATCCGAACCCGCCGCTGGCTTCGGAGCCGGGACGCTTCAGGCAAGTGACCGACGTTGCGTGGGACACGGCAGGCAACACTTATATAAGCGATGGTTATATCAACTCGCGCGTGGCGAAGGTCGATAACGACGGCAACTGGATCAAGTCGTGGGGTGAGCGTGGCAAGGCGCCGGGGCAGTTTCATACGCCGCACAGCATTGCCGTCGATGCAAACAACATGGTGTACGTCGCCGATCGCAGCAACCGTCGCATTCAGGTCTTCGACACGGAAGGCAACTTTCAGCGTCAATTCACGATCGACGTACCCGTACCGCCGGATGCGCGTCCTGCTATTGGCAACATGCCGGATGAAGCCGCGATTGCGGCGGGCACTTTCGCGCCCGGATCGCCCTGGGCCATCTGCATCTCACCGGGACCGAACCAGGTGCTCTATAGCGCCGATGCCTTTCCAGGCCGCATCTACAAGCTCTCGCTCGACGGCAAGCTGCTCGGCGTGCTTGGCCGTGCCGGCAAGCAGTTGAAGCAGTTCGGCTGGATTCACGAGATGGCGTGTCCATCGGAGAACACGCTCTTCGTCGCGGAACTGCTCAACTGGCGCGTGCAGAAGCTCGTGCTTCATGCATAGACGCTATGCTCAGTTTTGCTTGCCCCGCATCGACATGATCGGTTTGGGCAGCGGGTCCTTACCGGTTTCACGCCATGCGCGCAGCGTATCGAGCGCGACTGAGTTGCGTACATAGCGATGCCATACGAAGGCGAGATCGAATATCAGAATGGCCAGCCACCACGCATAGAGAAACAGCAGCGCACCGATCACCACGGGCCATAACGGCTTGTTTGCGAGGTCGCCCCAGAGTCGCACGCCGACGATGAGGATTGTCATCAACGTGCCCGCCGCGACGAGCACGCGGCGTCCCCATCGCGGTTTGCGCGGCGCGAACCATCCCGTCAGCGCGACGATCAGCGCGGCCAGGGTGAACATGATTTTCCCGGTGAGCGCGCTGGGCGCATCGCCATCATGCGTGACTGGACTCGCGAGGAACTCGGCAACGCCATTCAGGATCACGAGCCAGAAGATGGCGACACCCGCGACGAATGCAGCTAGCGCGACGAGACGCCAACGTAGCCGTGCAACCGGATGCGTGGCGCCGCTCGCCTTGACGAGCCGCGGTATGCGTGCGGCCACTGTCGTGCCCATCAGAAGACACGCGAGCGCGAACACCGAGCGCGTCAGGTATATAAACGCTGGCGCCGTGCTTGCGCCGCCCGCACCTGAGGTGGCCGTGACTGCCTTGTAGATGAAGAACACGGCCATGAGATGAAGCGCGAAGCTGAGCAGATAAGGAATCGCCGTGCCGACCATGCCGCGTAACGGCAGATTGCCCGGCGCCTTCGCGGTGTTCTTGCGCAGCACCACGTCTTCGATGAAATGGCCGAAGACATTCGAGTCCGTCCAGTAATCCGTATGCGCCTTGCCCGGCAGCCAATAGCGCGAGAAGCCGATGTCGTGCTTGTCTGCATCGAACTCGAAAGCCTCGCAGCCGCGCTGTTGCAGAAAGTCGCGGGCGGTATCGAGCGCGAAGCCGACCGGATCGCCGAAGTCATAGTAGTTGCGCCAGCGGATACGCGAGGGCAGTGTCAACGGCCCGCCCGGACGATCGACTTGCGTGATGCACTCTCCTTGCACTTCGCTTCGAAGTTGCATGCCGTCCCAGAGTCTTGGCCACAAGAGGATGTGTTTGTCGATGGGTGAACCGATCGTCATGAAGCCGCGCAGACTCTGCACCCAGCTCGTATCGATGACTTGCTTGTGGTCTTTGGGGTCCGCTGCCGTCGGAGCGGAAAGCGCCTGCAGAATGCCCAGAAAACTGATCACCGTACCTTCGCTGTGCGCGACGATATACACCTCGGGCGGACACTGACAGCGCTCGGTGACGAGCGCGACGAGACGCTCCATCACGCGATGAAACCGGAACACGATGGTGTCGCGATGCTGCTTGAAATCCGCGACAAGCTGCACGTCGCCCACATAGTCGCGCAGCACGGGCGCCAGATCGAACTTGAAGATGCCGGCCTTCTCGGTCACGGCAAGCAGGCTTTGCATGATGGCGACGGTTTCGACCACTTCTTCCACCACACCCGCGGCGAGCGAGAAATCGGCTGGCTCCAGCTTGCGATCCGCGACGGTCAGCATGTATGCCGCCTGCGCGCGGCTCACGATGGACAACCCCCAGGCCTTGCTTTCTTCGAGCGTGTCGTCCTGTTTGACCACTTCGCGCGGGATGTCGGCCCAATACACTTCCGCGAAGCCAAGCGCGGAATAGAACTCGCGCTGCTCGGCGGTATAAGGACCGCCTTGCGGCAGATCGAGCTGGCGTACATCCACTTCGCCGACACCCGCGATATCGAAGTATCCCAACGGCATGACGGGCAATGGCGGATCGTAGCGTGCGCCGAACTGGCTCGCGACCGAACGCACGGTATCGCTGTGCAGTTGATTGCCGATGCCGTGTATCGCCACGACGATCTTCTGAACGCGCGGCTCCATGGGGACGTTGGTGGCTTGCTCGAGGTTGCCCGAGTCGGAGGCGGCGGGGCGTGAGGCGTCGTTCATGGGCGTCTCCTGGCGTCGGGGCGCGGGCGCTTGCTGGCTGGACGATGCGGTACGGGCTGTTGCGCCAGATGGAGATTAGTCTATTTTTGTGCGCATGGCTTAGTGTTTTGCATTTTGTGTACCGGCGTGCTGTATGTTGCACGCAAGACCAAAGGTTGTCGTGCGCACGGAGGGTTGCAGGATCACGCTCCGACAGCGGAGAATGCGTGCCGCCGGGGTTTCGGAACGAATTCTAAATACCAAGTAACAAGCAAATGATTGAACTGGATGGATCGGCCGGCGAAGGTGGCGGCCAGGTTTTACGCACGGCGCTCACGCTTTCGCTTTTCACGGGGCAGCCTTTCAGGATCGGGAATATCCGCGCAAGGCGAAGTGAGCCAGGGCTGTTGCATCGACATCTCTTAGCGGTGGCGGCAGCGCAAGCAATATCCGGTGCGCAATGTTCCGGAGCAGACGTCGGATCGCGGATGCTGATGTTCACGCCGGGGCCGATCAAGAGCGGCGAGTACAGCTTCGATATCGGTACGGCGGAAAGCTGCACGCTC
Organism: Caballeronia sp. HLA56; assembly: GCF_054655155.1. Classification (NCBI taxonomy): domain Bacteria; kingdom Pseudomonadati; phylum Pseudomonadota; class Betaproteobacteria; order Burkholderiales; family Burkholderiaceae; genus Caballeronia; species Caballeronia sp. HLA56. The sequence goes on from NZ_BAAHOB010000002.1 coordinate 737,014, forward strand.
GTCTTGCAAACGATTCTGCCGGCGCTTTTATTCGCCGATAAAGCATCTACCGTGCGTATACGCGGCGGCACACACAATCCGATGGCGCCGCCCGCGCATTTTCTGCAACGTGCATGGCGTCGCGCGATGGGCGACATGGGCGCGGTCATCGACATCGAGCTCAAGCGCTTCGGCTTTTATCCGGACGGCGGTGGAGAGATTGTCGCCACGGTGCAGCCGTGCGAGGGCTTGCGTCCGTGCGAGTGGATTGCGCGTGGCGCGCTCGATACCGCGTATGCGGAGAGCTTCATCGCGGCGGCGCCCGCCGGCGTTGCGCAACATGAACTCGACGTGGTTCGTCCCGGCATGGGATGGGACGACTCGCAGCTGCTCGTGCGTGGTCTGGAAGCCGAACCGGGGCCGGGAAACGCGTTGCTCGTCACGCTCGAACATGCGCACGTCACCGAGGTATTTACGGCGTTTGGCGAACGCGCGGTATCGGCGGATAAGGTTGCGCAGACCGTGGTTCGAATGGCGGATCGCTATTTGGCATCCGCTGCGGCCATTGGCGAGCATCTCGGCGATCAGCTCCTGTTGCCACTCGCGCTCGCGGGCGGCGGCCGCTTCACGGTCGAGAAAATATCGATGCACGCAAGGACGAATGCGGAAGTCATCGAGCGCTTTCTGCCGGTGCGCTTCGAGTTCCATGAAGCCGACGATGCGACCGCATCGGTCGTCGAAGTCATGCGTCGCTGATCACCGGGGCATGTGAACGCTTCACATGCCCGAGCAACAATGCGGCGCACTTGTTCGCGCGAGAGCGGCATTCTTTACGTCGATACCGCCATGACTATTCATTCGCATGGCACTCGTCGTTATCGACAGACTTCTTACGGGCAAACATCGGCGAAAGAATACTTCAGGCGCGTATCAAACGTATTCATGCGCGGTAGCGCCGGAGTGAAGCAGGTGCATTGACCTTGCATCTGCGAGCAAATCAAACACGAAGTTAAAGAGCACTATGACCAAACGTACAATCAACGAGTCCGAATTCATCACGCACGACAGTGAGAAGCTTTTCTACCGTCATTGGCCGGCGGCGAAATCGCGTCGTCGTGGCGCAATCGTCTTGCTGCATTGCGGACACGAACATTCGGCACGCGTCGCGCATCTCGTCGATGAGCTGAAGTTGCGTGACTTCTCCTTCTTCGCATGGGACGCGCGCGGACATGGCAAGTCGCCGGGGCCACGTGGATATAGCCCGAGCGTGGCTGCGTCGGTGCGTGACCTGCAGTGCTTCATCGATCATATCCGTGATGCGCACGGCATTGCCGTGGAAGACATCGCTGTTATCGGGCAAAGCGTCGGTGCGGTGCTTGCAGCGACGTGGGTTCATGATTACGCGCCGCCTGTCCGCTGTCTCGCGCTGGCATCGCCCGCATTTCGCATGAAACGGTATATACCGTTTGCGCGGGCTGGGTTACGGCTCGCGCACAAGCTGCGCGGCTCGTTCCATGTGAAAAGTCTAGTGAGGCCCGAGCTGCTCACGCAAGATATAGAACGCATCGCGAGCTATGCGGCCGATCCGCTCGTTACGCGGCCGATCGCCGTCAACATGTTGCTGGATCTGCACGATACGTCGAAGCGTATCGTCGACGATGCCGCTGCCATCACCGTGCCTACGCAAGTGTTGATTTCAGGTGCGGACCGGGTCGTGCAGCGTGCGCCGCAGGACCTTTTTTATGATCGGCTGCGTTCGGCTCGCAAAGAGCGCGTCGTGCTGCCGCGTTTTCGTCACGATACGCTAGGCGAGCGGGATCGCGCCAAGGCGCTGGAACCATTGCGCGCATTTATCTTGCGTGAATTCAATGCGCGCAGCCCGCGTGTATCACTCGTTCACGCGAACAAGCGCGGACCATTCCGCGACGAGTACGAGGCGATGCTGAAGCCTCCAACCAAGCCGTTCGAACGTTTTTATTGGTGGATGAACCGGCTGGCGCTGAGGGCGGGCGGGGCGCTTTCGGAAGGCATCGCGCTTGGTCTTTCGCTTGGGTTCGATTCGGACGCGACGCTCGACTATGTCTACCGCAACGAGGCACGTGGATGCGGTGGCATCGGACGTCTCATCGATCGCTTTTACTTGAATGCGCCAGGGTGCAAGGGTATGCGGCAGCGCAAGACGCATATCGAAGCGCTCCTGGGTCTGGCTATCGCGCGGCTGGTTCGTGAGGGCTCACCCGTGCGTCTCGTCGATGTCGCGGCCGGGCATGGACGCCACGTGCTCGACGCGATAGCAAATTCAACCGACGACGCCAACGTGACCGTCGATCGCATCGTGCTGCGCGATGTGAGTGCGATCAATGTCGAAGCGGGACGTGCTTCGATCGCACGGCGGGGACTCGAGTCGATCGCCCACTTCGAGCAAGCCGATGCCTTCGATGAAGCGTCGTTCACCACGCTCGAACCCCGTCCGACGCTTGCCATCGCGGCGGGTTTATACGAGCTTTACGGCGACAACGCGATGATCGAACGCTCGCTGCATGCGCTTGCGCAAGCAGTGCTGCCGGGCAGTTATCTCGTCTATACGGCACAGCCGTGGCATCCGCGACGCGAATTTATCGCGCGTTCGTCGAATACTCATCGCGGTGAGGCAAGCCGGGTCATGCGGCGTCGCTCGCAGGCCGAGATGGATGAACTCGTCAGGCGCGCAGGTTTCCGCAAGCTGGAACAGCGTATCGATGAAATGGGTATTTTTACGGTGAGTCTTGCGCAGCGGGAAGCGAGGCAATGAGCGATGCGGCGGCCGCTATCGCTGCGCTGCTTTGTGCTGGCGTGGAGTGACTGTTGGCATCGCGGTGGCGTTTAGCGGACTTTGAGCGTCGTGTAAAGTCGTCGCCTAAGCCACCTTCACGGGCTAGTGCAAGCGAACAGTGCACAATGACGCCAAGAGCGACTTTAACCGCGCGCGAATGAAGCACCGTCGCTAGACAAGACCCCTTGCCGCAGAGAGACAAATGAAGAAAGGAAAACCCAAGCTCACCCGCGACGACGCCGAGCGTCTCTTCGAAGGTCTGCCGAAATCCAGCACGAGCGAGCGTAAATCCGGCCGGCCCGAGAATCCATTCGAAGCTGGCGCGTTCGAGCCTGTCGAGCGCATCGACGAAGAAGCCAAGCTCTGGAAAGACAACCTGATCACGCTGCCGATGGCGGTCGAGCTGCCCGCTGGCTATGAATCGGTCGCACGCATGCGCGATGCGATGGCACGAGCATGGCGCCTGAGATGGGTGAGGGAAAGCGGTCACGAAATCGTGACGGAATTTCCTGAAGGATGGTCGGCGCTTCGCCCGGAGAGCGGTCCTATCGAAGTGCGAGATCCGGCGGGCGTGGTGCGCGCCGTGTTTGGTTGGGCCAAGGATGCCGAGTTGCGAATCTTGCCGCGATATTCCCTTGAATCGCAGACCAACGGTTCAAATGGGCTGGGCAGTTTGCTCGTCCGCGATCGATCGAACGGTCAAATTCTCGAAAGATCGTCGACCTGGTCCGCGCAAAGTGGCACTAACCATCCCGATTGGACACGGCTGTCGACGTGGCTCAACTCGAATTATCCATTCCATCGCGATCCTTTACGGTACTGGGCAGACTGCGAGGACAATCTTCAAGGCTAAGACACGGCTTGGCGCTTGATCGAATTTCTTTAGGGAATATCTTGCGACCTGTACGAGCGCGTCTTGCCGTGACACGCTAAGAAAGCACGCGCTTGGCAATAAAGCCCACGCGCCAGACAAACGAAATCAAGCTATTTCGCTTAGCGCACAAAAGGGCCCAGCTACTAAGCGCTGGGCAATCCAGTGATTGAAGGCCACCGGAGGAGGATCGTGGAGACGAGGCGCACAAGACGATTGCGCGCCAGACCTTGAACGAAAACAACTGAACAGATCAGGAGCCGAAGAATACAGGCTTCATGCCGTCGTTGGCATCCGGACGGACGGAAGCGCTGATCTTGTGTCCCACGCGAGCCACTGCATGGTCGAAATTGCGCAGCGTATGGTGTGCGCCCGAAGCCGATGTGCCATCCGCGGCGCCGCCGACATCCGTTGCGTTATTGCCTTGCGCGTTCACACGAGCTTCCGCGGCTTGAATATTGGCCGGATATTGCGTTTGATCGCCGGTGGGGTTGTAGCCGGCTTTTTCGAGCTGAACCAGTTGCGCCTTCACTTCAGCGCGAGTCACCGGCTGGTTCGTTTGAGCGAACGACGACACGGCAGGGATTGCAAGAGCAGCGGCAACGATGAGCGATTGAACGAGTTTCATGATGCTTACCTCCAGGCTTCGTTTTTGCGCAAACACCCGTTTGCGTTTCAGTGCTTGAAGTCTAGGCGGCACGTGCTAGGGAATTAAGTGCGGACTGAACAAGTAATTATTGTTAAATACGCGTTAACCCTCAATAGCCGATGACGCCGTTGCATCGGACGCGCTCGCGTAAAATCGCGTTGCCGCCGTTCTTTCGTTCGAATGACAGGACACCCTATGTTGCAGCCGTTTGCATCATCAGAACCGTTCACGATTGGCGTCGAACTGGAAGTCCAGGTCGTCAATACGCATGACTACAACCTGACGAAGGCGACCACGGAGTTGTTGAACCGCGTTCGAGAGGAAACCTTCGCGGGGGCCATCGACCCCGAGACGACCGAAGGGATGATCGAACTCTCCACCGGCGTGTGCAGGAACTTCGACCAAGTCAGTAACGAGTTGCAGGTGCTTCGCGATACGCTCGTTCGCGCCGCCGACTTTCTCAACGTCGGCGTATGCGGTGGCGGCACCAACTTCTTCCAGAATTGGTACGACCAACGTTCCGATGGACGCGAACGCTCCGAATATCTCATGGGCTTATACGGGGCGCTTTATCAGCAGTTCACCATCTTCGGTCAGCACGTGCATGTCGGTTGCCCGGACGCCGACTCGGCGCTCGTCCTACTGCACTCGCTCTCGCGCTACGTCCCGCACTTCATCGCGCTCGCCGCTTCTTCGCCGTTCGTGCAGGGCAGCGACACGCAGTTCCAGTGCGCAAGACTCAATTCGGTCGCGCCGTTCCCCTTGTCGGGCCAGGCGCCCTTCGTGACGAAGTGGAGCGAGTTCGAACAGTACTTCGAGCGCATGACCAACACGGGTCTCGTCAAGAGTCTGAAGGACTTTTACTGGGACATTCGTCCGAGTCCTGGATTCGGAACGATCGAAGTACGCGTCATGGATACGCCGTTACGCGTGGAACGAGCCGCCGCCATCGCAGCTTACATTCAGGCGCTTTCGCGCTATCTGCTGATCGATAAACCCGTGACGCTGAGTGAACGCGACTACGAGGTTTATCGGACGAACCGGTTCATGGCTTGCCGCTTTGGTCTGGATGCAACATGCGTGAATCCGGAGACGGGGCAAAGCAAACCGATCAGAGACGACATCCTCGCCACGCTCAATGCGATCAGCGGCCACGCTCAGGCTCTCGGCGGCCAAGCAGGCCTCGAATCGATCAGGCGTGCGGTGACGACCGGCACGAGCGATGCCACGTGGTTGCGCCGCGTCTATGGCGCGCATGACTCCTTGCATGAAGTCGTGCGGCAGCAATGTCAGATATGGCGTGGCGCGCAGACGCTCGAATGAACTCAAGGCAATGACTAAAGCGTTAGCCTGAAACCGCGCACCAGCACTCCTGGCAATTGCAGGCCGCCTGTCGAACGTTCGCCCCACGTCGAGTCGTTCAACAGCAGTTCGGGCGTGGCGCCTATCCGGTCGAGTTCGCTTCCTAGCAGCCGATAAAGGCTGTCGTCGAAGCGCATGGCTTCGATGGGCGCGACGATCTCGCCATGCTCGACCCAGAACGTGGCAAAGCGCGTCATGCCGGTCATGCGGCAATCCATCCGGTCGGAGAAGTTCACGTACCACAGGTTGCCGACATAAAGACCGGTGTCGAGCGCGGCGAGCACGTCGCTGTCGGCGAGATCGCCGCCTTGCATCGAAAGCGATATGGGCATCTCATTCGCGGGCGCGCCGTTGGGACGCAAGCCGTATTCGCGGGCCGTGCGCGCGCTGGTGAGTTGCTGCGCGCCGCGGCCTTCTCGAATCAGCGGGACGGTCTCGCGCTCGTAGCCGTCTTCACTAAAGCCCGGTGTAATGCCGAGACCGATGTCCTCGGCGAGCGTGACGCGTTCGTCCAGCGAAGCCTCGCCGCTATTCAGGCGATGAAACTCGCTACGCGATGTTGCCTGCTTGCGTGCCGAAAACGCCGTAAAGGACGCCGTGCCGATGAGTTCGGCAAGCGCGGCCGGCGCGAGCCATGCACGATAATTCCCCGGCGCAAGCGTGCGCGCGGGCCGGGCCAACACCGGCATGCGCGCCGCGGCCTCTTCGACTTTTCTTGCGAAGACTTCGTCGCTCCATTGCTCGCCCGCGTAGGTCGTCTTGATTGCGCGTCCGCTTGCATCGTAAAGCGACCAGCTGAAGTTGAAGTTGTCGAGTTCATGCCAGCCACGGCTCCCATTCGACGATGCAAAGCCGCGCGCCATCGATCCACCGGCATAGAAGCCGACGAAGTCGAGCCGTGCCGCGCATCGTTCGACCACGCTCAAGAGCGATTCGATCTCCGGCAGCGTGCCGCGTCGTCGAGTGGCCTGGGTCCATGTCGCCGTATCGACGAGCAAATGCGGATCGGCGCTGGCGTCTTCGAGTGCGGCCCGCAGCGCGGCGAGCGTCCCGGCGATGGCTTCGTCGTCGGTATGCGCGTCGCCGCTTATCGTGAGCGTGGAATAGGCCTGGCGCTCGTTCCTGATGAGCCGCAGCGTCAACGCGCCCTGCGAGACGTGCCCGATCTGACGGACCTTGCTTGCATTGAAGCGCACGAAGTCCGATTCCTCGGCGGCAAGTGTGGTCAATGCCACTTCGCCTGTGACGAGCCGACGCTCGACGACATCCGCGAGCCGCATGAAGCGAAGTTCCCAGTTTGCCGCGGCGGCTGTCATCGCGTGCCTCCGAACACATCCACGTTGCTGAACACGCATGCAGGCGATGCATGGCCCACGCGCACGATCTGCATTGGCTCACCCTTGCCGCACATTGCCGTGCCGTAGATGCCGCGCGTTCCTTCGTTGCCGACCGCGACCAGGCTGCGCCAGAAATTCGCCGAAATGCCGCGATAGCCCGGTTGGCGAACCACTTGCGTAAGCCGGCCATTCTCGATCAGTTGCCCGAACTCGCAGCCGAATTGAAACTTGTTGCGATAGTCGTCGATGGACCACGAGGTGTTCGTGCGCATCAGAATGCCCTGTTCGATGTTCGCGATCATCTCGTCGAGCGTACTCTCGCCAGCTTCGATATTGAGGTTCGCCATTCGGTCGATAGGCGGGCGGTTCCAGCTCGATGCCCGCGAATTCGCGACCCCGCCGATGCCCGCGCGTTGTTGCGAGAGCGTGCCGCCGAGCGCGCGTTCGAGCACGCCGTTGCGGATCAGATGGTGTTTGCTCGCAGCGGCGCCGTCGTCGTCGAATGCGTAGGTGGCGACCTCAGCGGCCACGCCGGGATCGAACGTCACGTTCAAGAGCGGCGAGCCGTATTGGTAGGTGCCGAAGAACTCGGGCTTCACGAAGCTCGATCCGGCAAAGTTGCGTTCGTCGCCGAGAATACGGTCGAGTTCGAGCGGATGACCGATCGACTCATGGATTTGCAGCATCATCTGATCGGGCATGAGGAGCAGGTCGCGCACGCCGCTCGGGCAGTTCGGCGCGGCGAGAAGCGCGAGCGCTTCGTTGGCCAGCCGCTCGCCGGCGCCATCGAAAGCGAAGCGATCGAGGATTTCGACGCCGCCTTGCGCGATGGTTCCGTAATCGCCGCCCAGCGTGCGGACTTGGGTATCGCCGTGGGCGTGCGCCGCGACCGCCAATTGCGGCATGGCGAACCGGAAACGCTGCTCGATGCGAACGCCGTCGCTCGTGATCAAGGTTTGTTCGCTTTCGATGACCTGCATGGACGCGGTGCGCTCGACGATACGCGGGTCGACGCTCGCCGCGGCGCATTCTTCCGCGAGCCGTTCAAGCCATTCGCGCCGCGCCGGCAGCGTGGCCTCGATGCCGGGCGACGCGTATTCGCCGCTTTGCGATGGACGCGCGGCGAGCCTGTGATCGACGAGCGAGACGCGTGCGCTTGCCTTGGCGCGGCGCGTGGCGAGGTCGAGCGCCGCCTGCAAGCCAGCCGGGGACAAGTCGGCGGTCGCCGCATAGCCCGCGCCGGCGCCGTGCCATGCAGTGAGCATTGCGCCGCGATCGCGCGCGGTGCGAAGTGGCTGGATCACGTCGTTGCGAACCTTGTGATCGTCCGTGCGTTCATCGACGAAGCGCACCGAGTGGAAGTCCGCTTCGCTGGAAAGGGCGCGAACGTGCTCGTCGAGTGATGGACCGTTCATATCGCTTCCGTGTTTTTACCGTCGGGTGCGCAAATGCGTGCGCAGGCAGCGTTAATATGCCATGGCACGGACCAACGCACGCGCGTTTGCGGATGTGTATCCTCTCGATGTCGTCATTCGAGGATGCCCCTGTGAAATACCCACTCATACTGGGCTTCGCTATCGTCGCGCTGGATGTCGTCGTGTGGCGCGCGCGTCTGCCCGCGCAAGACCTCGCGCGGCTGTTCATACGGCTCGCGCTTTTCGTCGCGTTGAGCTGGGACCTGTTTTCCTCTGACCTGAATCCGTTCACTCAGGCGCCTTACGCTGCCGTCGTCGAATTGCACTGGCTTGGACAAGTGCTCGAAATCATCTGGTGGCTGACGGGCGCGCGGTTGCTCACGCTTTCGCTCGACACCTTGCTTTTGCCGCGCGCCTGGCGCAAGCAGCGGCTATTTTCAGATGTGTTCGGTGCGGTGGTCTTTCTCGCAGCGGCCGTGGCAGCGCTCGGCTTCGTGCTCGAATTGCCGGTACGCGGGCTGGTTGCGACGTCGGGCGCGCTCGCCATCGTGCTCGGTCTCGCCATTCAAAGCACGTTGAGCGACGTGTTCGCGGGCATCGTGCTCAACACCACGGAGCCTTATTCGGTTGGCGACTGGGTCTTGATCGATGACGTCGAAGGCAAAGTGATCGAAATGAACTGGCGCGCCACGCATTTGCTCACGGGCCAGGGCAATACGCTTATCGTGCCTAACGCGGTTGCATCGAAAGCCAAGATTTCGAATAACAGCAGGCCGGCGAACATCCACGGAATCTCTCTCATTCTCGAGATCGATCCCGAAGCCCGGCCAAAGACCGTGCTCGATGCCTTGGGCCGTGCCCTGACCGGCTGCAATGTCATTCTCGACAGCCCCGCACCTTATGCGCGGATGAAGCGCGCCACGCTCAATTCGGTGCAATACGAAGTCGTGGCGTTCGTCGATGACATGAACAAGAAGTCATCCGTATCCAACGAGTTGTTCGATCTTTGTTACCGGCATCTCGCGGCTTCGTCCGTGGCGCTGCGCGCGCTCGGCATTCCCGCGCCCGCCGTGACCGCGCACGATGCACGAGAAGCCTTGCTCAGACGCGTGAGCCTGTTCGACAGTCTGACGAGCGATGAAATAGAGCGGCTTGCCAAGCGGCTCTTGCGGCACGAGTATCAGGCAAGGCAGCAGATACTCGCGCCTGACACGGTGCCCGACAGTCTCTCTATCGTTCATTCGGGTGTGCTGTCGGTCACTTATCACGAAGCGACAGGAGATCGCGAAGTTGCCCGCGTCGGTCCCGGAGAGGCCTTCGGGGAGGCCGGGCTGCTTGCCGGTTTGCCGATGCACGTATCCATCTCGACGCTCACACCCGTAGTGCTATATCAACTCGGTAAGGACGATATGACGTCGTTCCTGAAAGATCATCGGGACGTCGCGAAGCAGTTGTGTCAGCTCCTCGCTTATCGTCAGGACAAGCTCGGCCAGTTGACGAATCCCATGCCGGTGGAAGAAGAAAAAGGCACATCGCTGTTTCAGTGGTTGTTGGACAAGGTCTGGTTTCGGCACGCGTTGCAAGAAGCTTCTCAGGTCAAGCAGACCGACAAGTCCGCTTAGAAGAGGCGTTTGAGCGAAGACACGTAGTCGCGTTGAACGAGGCCATCCGTTGGCATCTTTTGAAATCTCTTGGAGAGGTATCTCATGGGCGAATATAGGCAACTGCATACCGACGATGGCACCTTCGCCGTTTATGTCGAACTTCCCGCCAACACGCCGGCGCCCGCCGTCGTGGTGCTGCCTGAAATTTTCGGCATCAACGCGGACATGCGGGAAACATGTCAGGAGTTGGCGAGGCAAGGATTCATCGCGCTGTGTCCCGATCTCTTCTGGCGGCTCGAACCGGGCGTCGAATTGAATAGCTGGTCCGAGGAGGAATGGAAAAAGGGCTTTGCGCTCTATCAGGCATTCGACATCGATCTGGGTGTTCGAGATGTCGGCGCCACGGTTGCCATGGGACGTGCCTTGCCCGAGTCGAACGGCAAGTGCGGGTTAATGGGCTTTTGCCTCGGCGGTCTGATGACTTTCCTGACGACCGCACGCGAGGGTGTCGATGCCGCCGCGGCTTATTACGGCGGTCAGACTGATCAGTACTTGGGCGAAGCAGACAGCATACGAGCGCCGATTATCATGCATCTCGGTACCGAAGACGAATTCATATCGACGGATGCACAGGCCGCAATCAAGGCGGCGATGAAAGACAGGACGAATGTGACGGTGTACGCGTATCCCGGATGCAGTCATGCGTTCGCGCGGCACACAGGTTTGCATTACGATGCGGCCGCGGCAGAGCTTGCGAATGAACGGACCTATGAGTTGTTTCGGCGCGAGCTGGCGGGGACTTGAGTTGTCGGGCTGCGTGTTGGTGGAGGTCTTTGGCATCGGTGGAAATGTTCGCCATTCATCGCCAGGCCCACGCACCCACCGCACGGCTTCGACTTCCCACTTACGTCATTGCGTCCCGCTTCGCGACACACAACTCGATGAACCGCTGCACCGGCTGCGTAAGCGTCGCCCCACGCCGCGTGGCAATTCCATAAGGCGCGCCTGTCCTGTCGATTCGTATGGGCAGCACCGCCACCAGTCCATGCTCCTCGAAGTATCTCGCCACCTTGAGCGGCATCAATCCCACCGTCCCCGCGCCGGAGCGCAAGAGCGACAAGGTCGCGAACGTCGATGACGTCTCGATCGCATAGCGCGGGAAGGGCACTTGCGCATCGTCGAATAGCTGTTCGAGAAGCGAGCGCATTGGCAGGGTGGCCTGAGGGACGATCCACGGATTCTCGCCGATGCCCGCGAGCGTCACGTTCGCGTCCGTGGCCAGCGGGTCCGCGCCATCGACGACGAAACACACTTCCTCCACTTCGAGCGGAATGAAGTCGTAAGCCTCGGGATGAACGCTGATGCTCGGCCGACCGATCACGAGATCGAGCAGCCGCTGATCGAGCATCGACAAGAGCCGCGCACTGTTGTCCTCCCAGACTTCGACGGAAATATCCGGCTGAATGCCGCGCAACTCTCGAAGCACGGGCGTGAGCCATACGGGGACCGAGCCCATGACCGCGCCGACCGCGAGCGTGCCGCCGCCGCCGCGCAAGAGGGCCGCGAGTTCATCGCGCAATGCGCCGATCTCCGAACGGACCGCGCGCGCATGGCGAATCACACAGCGGCCGAGTTCGTTTGGCACGATGCCGCGCGGCGAGCGCGCGAAAAGCTCCGCGCCGAACAAAGACTCGATCTCGCGCAGCGACTTGGTCGTGGCGGGCTGCGAAAGCGAGACCTGATGCGCCGCCTTGCGCAGCGAGCCGTGGTCGTCCAGCGCGATCAACAACGCAATGTGATTGCCGCGCAATCTACGCAAAATCGCATCGATACTGGTTATCACCGATATAACTCCAGCCTGTCACCTGATCCGAAGGTTTCATTATCTGGCCAGGGCGTTCTCTCCCTACACTGGCTCAGACGTCGCCGCCCATGCTCGGCCACGCGGCTCGATCATAGCCGCATTGATCGACGAACGAGCAAGCGAACGAGCGGGCGGCGTGATGAATCATGCATCCCTATGGAGAGAAGCAAATTGAAAAGAATCGGTATCGACGTCGGCGGCACCTTCACCGATGTCGTGATGGTGGATGACCAAACGGGGCAAATCTGGTCGACCAAGGTGCCGACGACGCCGAAGGATCGCGTCGTCGGAACGATCGAAGGCTTTCTCAAGATTCTGGAGCTTTCAGGCACGCAAAGCGAAGACGTCGCCTTTCTCGGCCACGGCACGACGATGGCGACCAACATGGTCGTGGAAGGCACGGGCGCTAAAACCGCACTCGTCACGACGCGCGGCTTTCGCGACATCCTCGAACTGCGGCGCGTGTCGCGTCACGACCGCGCCGATCTGTACGATCTGCTGTTCGACAATCCGCGTCCGCTCGTCGAGCGGCGCTGGCGGCTCGAAGTCGGGGAGCGTCTGCGTTACGACGGCAGCATGGAAATGCCGCTCGATCACGCCGGACTCGAAGCCCTTGCCGCACAGATTCGCGAGTCGGATATCGAAGCCGTCGCCGTGTGCTTCCTGCATGCGCATGTGAATCCGCAGCACGAGCGCGAAGCCGTCGATACGTTGCGCCGCTTGCTGCCCGACCGCTTCATTTGCGCATCGCACGAGGTCAATCCCGAAGCGATGGAATACGAGCGCACGAGCTCGACCGTCATCAACGCAATGCTCGGTCCGGTCTGCGGCCGGTATATCGGCAGGCTCATCAACACGCTCGCGCAACACGGCTTCGCGGGCAAGTTCCTCTTCATGCAGTCGAACGGCGGTCTGGCAAGCCCCGCGATGGTCGCCGACAAGCCGATCGTGCTGCTCGAATCCGGTCCCGCGGGCGGCGTTTCCGCGGCCATCCGCAACTGCGAGAAAAGCGATCTCAAGAACGCGATTCTCGGCGACATGGGCGGCACCACGTTCGACGTATCGCTGATCCGCGAGTTTCGGCCGGAGCTGCGCAACAAAAGCCTGCTGCATACCTATACCGTGCGCTCGCCCAGCATCGATATCGACTCGGTGGGCGCGGGCGGCGGCTCTATCGTCTGGATCGATGCGGGCGGCGGCGTGCGGATCGGTCCCGAAAGCGCGGGCGCCGATCCGGGCCCTGCGTGCTATGGGCGCGGCGGCACGCGTCCGACCGTGACCGACTGCAACCTCGTGCTCGGCTATATCGATCCCGACAGCTTCCTCGGTGGCGAATTCAAACTGGACGCACAGGCGGCGTGGCGCGTGGTCGAAGAGGTCATCGCCAAGCCGCTTGGCGTCTCGGTGCCGGAAGCTGCGCAAGTCGTGCGCTCGGTGGCCAATGCACTGATGGCCCAAGCCATCCGCATCATGACGGTGGAACGCGGCTACGATCCGCGCGAATTTTCGTACATCTGTTACGGCGGCGCGGGGCCGGTGCACGCGGTCGATCTGGCGCACGAGATGGGCATTCGAAGAGTCGTGATTCCGCCGCTGCCGGGGCTTTTCAGCGCCTTCGGCATGACGGTCGCGGACCAGCAATACGACTATCAGCGCCCGCTGGAAAGCGATCTCGCGATGATCGACGACGCCACCTTGCAGCATGCGCTCGACGAACTCACCGCCGAAGGCATGCAAGAGCTGCAACGTCATGGTGTCGATGCAGACGGCGTGAAAGTGGTGCGTCTCGCGGATTGCCGCTATGCCGGTCAGCCCGATGTCATCACGGTCGAAGTGCAGGGCGATGCACAAGGCATTCGCGCCGCGCTTGCGCAAACCTTCGAAACGGCGCATCAGCGGCAATGGAATTTCATCAGCAAGGACAAGCCGGTCGTGGTCGCCAACGTGCGTCTGCAACTCGTCACGACGACGGGCTGGCGCGGCGGCGTCGCAAGCAGCAAGGGCGGCGCGATGCCGAAGCCGGTGCGCACGCGCGAGGTCTATTTCGACGGCGGCGTGCGCACGCTTCCCGTGTTCGCGCGCATGGAGATTCCCATAGGCGCGACGATCGAAGGGCCCGCCGTCATCGAAGAGCACAGCAGTTGCGCCGTGCTCAAGGCGTCGCACGTCGCGCGCGTCGATCCCGATCTGAATCTCGTCATCGAACTGGCAGCCTGAATAAACGGACATCCTCATGGATATTGTTACTTACGAAATCATCCGCAGCAGTCTCTTTGCCGTCGCGCGTGAAATGAAGATCGCGATGATGCGCACCGCCGGCAGCCCGCTCATGCATGCGAGCGGCGACTCGTCCGCCGCGATCTTCGACGCCGACATGCAGCTCGTCGCGCAAGGCAACGACATTCCGACGATGCTCGGCTCCGCCGTCATCTCGACGCGCGTCTCGGTGGAGGCGATGGGACGCGAGAACTTGCGCCCCGGAGATGTCATCGTCAGCAACGACGCGTATGTCGGCGGCGGCAATCATCAACCGGACGTGCAGTTCACGCGCCCCGTTTTCGCCGATGGCAAGATCGTCGCCTTCGTGATGACGCGCGGCCACTGGACCGATATCGGCGGGCAGTCTCCGGGCAGCTATACGGTCACCACATGGGACGTGTTCGCGGAAGGTATCCGCATTCCGCCGGTGTTTCTGTATCGCAATGACGAGCCTGTGCAGGACATGCTCAACCTGCTCACGCGCAATAGCCGCAATGCGCACGAGTTACGGCTCGACATTCAGGCGCAATACGCGGGCACGTTCGTCGGCGACCGGCGTATCGGCGATCTGGTTGCGAAGTATGGCGCCGATGCCTTGCGCGACGTGATGAGCCAGAGCCTCGATCACTCGGAGAAGCTGATTCGCGCGGAAATAGCGCGTATTCCCGATGGCGTCTACGAAGCCGAGGAGTATCTCGATCCGATCGAAGCGCCGGGCTGGAAACAGGAGCGTCCGCTTCTCAAGGTCAAGGTGACGAAGACGGGCGATCACATCACGTTCGATTACACCGGCACCGGCGCGCAAGTGCGCGGCGGCATCAACTGTCCGCTGTCGGTCACCTGCAACAGCACCTGGTTCACGGTAAAGGCGCTGACCGACCCGGGCATTCCGATCAATCAGGGTTGCTATCGACCGGTGACGATCATCGCGCCCGAAGGCAGCGTGCTGAACTGCCGCTATCCGGCCTCGGTCGTGTCGGGCAATACGGAAACGTCGCCACGCGTGATCGATCTGCTTCTGAAGGCACTCGCGCCCGCGGTGCCCAAGCGCATCACGGGGCAAAGCAACTGCGCGTCGTGCGCGGGCATCTTCAGCGGACGCGACACGGACCCGGCGCGCATTGGCCGCACCGGCCAGGAGTTCGTCACGATGCACGACGTCCACGCGGGCGGCATGGGCGCGCGCGCCGAGAAGGATGGCGTGAGCGGTGTGCGTGTGTACGTGGGCAACGCGGGCAGCCAGTCCATCGAGATGATCGAGGCGACATCGCCGCTCGTCGTCGAGGAATGGTCGCTCGTGACCGACAGCGGCGGCGCGGGACGCAGACGCGGCGGCCTGACGTCGCGGCGCGTCTATCGCGTCGAATACGACGAGGCGACCTTCACCGTCTCCGGCGAACGCGGACGCTCGGCGCCCGAAGGCCATTTTGGCGGGATGGCGGGCACGCGCTTTCAATGCATCGTGCAGCGGGCGGACGGCAGCGAGCACGCGGTAGCGGCGAAGGGCGGACAGACGGTGGTGTATCGCGGCGATCGCGTGTCGGTGCAGCCGGCAGGCAGCGGTGGTTATGGCGATCCGCACGAGCGCGATCCGTTGCTCGTGGCAGCCGATATCGCCGATGGCTACGTCAGCGCCGAAGCCGCCGCGCAACGTTACGGTCCGAGCGCACAGCCGGCAGCGGAAGAGCCGGCAGTCGCATCGCTCGCGGTGGCGGCGGAATGAGCGCGGGCGAAGCCATGAGCCCGACCTTGCCGCTCGCGGGCGTGTGCGTGGTCGAGATCGGCCATAGTCTTGCCGCGCCCTATGCGGGCATGATCCTCGGCTCGTTGGGCGCGGAGGTCATCAAGATCGAAAGCGCGGAAGGCGGCGACTATGCGCGCGACTGGGGCCCGCCCTTCGTCGATGGCGCCGCCGCGCTGTTTCATGCGGTGAACCACGGCAAGAAGAGCATTGCGATGACGCTATCGAATCGCGACGACGCGGAGGCATTGCGTGCGCTGATCGAGCGCCGCGCCGATGTCGTTCTGCAGAATCTCAAGGCCGGCGGCACGGAGAAGTACGGCCTCGGCGGCGAGCAGATGCTGCGCATGAAGCCCTCGCTCGTCTATTGCAATCTCGGCGCGTTCGGCACGGCGGGACCGCTGCGCGACAAGCCCGGCTACGATCCGCTCGTGCAGGCGCTTTCGGGTCTCATGAGTTTTCTGGGTCAGCCGGGCGAGCCGCTCTCGCGCATACCGGTGTCGGTCAACGACATGGGCACCGGCTTGTGGGCGGCAATCGGCGTGCTGGCCGCGCTCTTCCGACGCCAGGCGACGGGCGTGGGCGAGGTCGTCACCGTGTCGCTGTACGAAACCGCGATCAGCTGGGCCGGCATTCAGATCGCGGATTATCTCGCCTCAGGCGTGCTGCCGGGCCGCTGGGGATCGGGAACGGCTGCGATCGTGCCGCATCAGGCGTTCGAATGCGCGGATGGCACGATCATGGTCGCGGCCGGTAACGACCGATTGTTCCGCCGCCTCTGCGCCGTACTGTCTATCCCGACACTCGCCGACGATGCGCGCTTCGTGACCAACGGCGCCCGCGTGAGCCATCGCGTCGCGCTCATCGACTTGCTGCATCTCGAGTTTCGCAAGCACGGCACCGCGCACTGGCTCGAAGCGCTCGACGGGGCGGGCATTCCGTGCGGGCCCATCCAGACCATCGATCAGGTGGTCGCGCACGAGCAGACGAAAGCGCTCGACCTCTTGCGCACGACCGACGATGGCGCGGCCACGGTCGTCGGCGTGCCGATATCGTTCGGCGGGGCACGGCCCGCGCATGTGGGCATCACGCCCAAGCTCGGCGAACATAACCATCTGCTGGCGAAGACGCCACTGGAGACATCTTGAAACTCGCATCGCAACTTGGCGGCGCGCTCGACACGCTGTCGCTCGAAGACATCGATCAGCAAATTCTCGTCGTCACCCTGAACCGCCCGAATGTGTCGAACGCGATCAGCACGACGATGGGACAGGAGATCATCCGCGTTTTCGGCGCGCTGGAAGCCGATCCCACGCTCTATCGCTGCGTCATTCTGACGGGCGCGGGAGAGCGTGCGTTTTGCGGCGGCGCGGATCTCAAGGAACGCGAAGGCATGACCGACGAGCACTTCGGCGTGCAGCACTATCTGTTCGAACGCATGAACCGCGCGATCACCTATTGCCCCGTGCCGATCATCTGCGCGGCGAACGGCGCGGCGGTCGCGGGCGGACTCGAACTGCTGCTCGCCTGCGATTTCGCGTATGCATCGGAACATGCCGTTTTCGGCTTCACCGAAGTGAAGCGCGGCATCATGCCGGGCGGCGGCGGCACGCAGCAATTGCCGCGCACCATCGGCGCCCGCCGCGCGAAGGAACTGATCTTCCGGGGAGCGAAATTCACGGCGCAGGAAGCATTGGCGTGGGGCGTCGTCAATCGTCTTTGCGAGCCGGGCGGCGTGCTCGCCGATGCCATCGACGCCGCCCGCGACATCTGCACGAGCGCACCGCTGTCCGTCGCGCAAGCCAAGAAGGCGGTCGACCTCGGCATGCAGGGCGACTTGCGCACGGGCCTTTATCTGGAAATCGAAGCCTATAACCGGCTGATTCCGACGGCGGACCGTCTAGAAGGCATCAGCGCGTACAACGAGAAGCGCGCACCGCGATTCAAGGGCGTTTAGTTCGAACGCAACAGCCGGCATACCTATACCCGGATAACCGGAGGAGACAGACATGACCCCCAACATCGGCAGCTTCGACATGCCGAAAGCCGAAGCGACGTATGGCAAGATCACGCGCCGGCTCATCCCGTTCCTGTTCCTGTGCTATGTGTTCGCGTTTCTCGACCGCATCAACATAGGCATTGCGCAGCTCGACATGAAGCACGATGTCGGCTTCAGCGATCTCACATACAGCATCGGCGCGGGCATCTTCTTCCTCGGCTACGTGCTGATGGAAGTGCCGAGCAACTTGCTCTTGGCGCGCATCGGTGTGAAGCGGACGTTCTCACGCATCATGATCCTGTGGGGCTTGATCGCGGCGGGCACGGCATTCGTCACGCTGCCTTCGCATCTCTACACCGTGCGCTTCTTTCTTGGGCTTGCCGAAGCGGGGCTTTATCCGGGCGTGATCTTTTATCTCACGCGCTGGTATCCGGTCGAACGGCGCGCCAAGGTCATCGCGCTCTTCACGTGTGCAACGGGCATTGCGGGCTTGTTCGGCGGGCCGCTGTCCGGTGCGCTCATGACGTACTTCAACGGCTACTTCGGTCTGCACGGCTGGCAATGGATGTTCATCGTGCAAGGCTTGCCCGCGACCGTGCTGGGCGTGGTGGCGTTCTTTTATCTCGATGACGGCCCGCAGCAGGCGAAGTGGCTCACGGAAAGCGAAAAGGCCGTCGTGCTCGCGGATATCCGCAAGAGTTCGAGCGTGTCGGCGAAGCACGAGGAGCACACGTTCGGACGCACGCTCACGGACTTTCGCGTCTACGTGATGGGCTTCGTGTGGTTCACGCAGATTGCCGGCGTGTTCGCCATCGGCTTCTGGCTGCCGACGCTCATCAAGAGCGCGGGCGTGTCGAGCGCGTTGCAGATCGGCTGCTATTCCGCCATTCCGTATTTCGTGAGTTGGGTCGCGCTCATCATGCTCAACCGTCATTCGGACCGCACGATGGAGCGCCGCTGGCATTGCGCCATCGCCATGATCTTCGGTGCCGCGGGACTCGTCGTCGCGGCGTTCACGACCGGCAATCTCGCGCTGTCGCTTGCGGCGCTCTCGGTGGCGACCGCGGGCATACTCGCGCCCAACCCGCTCATCTGGGCAATCTCGACGGATTACATCCGTGGCAGCGGCGCGGCGGGCGGCGTGGCGGTGATCAATTGCGTGGGTCTGCTCGGCGGCTTCGTGAGCCCGATGATCATCGGCTCCATCAAGACGATGACCAACAGCATGGCAGGCGGCCTTGGCGCGATTGCCACGCTGATGGTGCTCGGCGCCATCGCGGCTGTCGTGCTTGCGCCGTCCACATCGAGCGCGCCCGTGAGCGAAGGACGCGCCGAGGAAGGCGGTGAACGCGTACCGGATGCAACCATCTGAACGAAGGGAGTGGAAATGAAAGACGTAGCAGTACAGATACGTGAAGTCGGCTTGCGCGACGGCCTCCAGATGGTCCGCACCATTCTCGGCGCCGCGCAAAAGCTCGAATGGTGCGCGCGCATGGTGGATGCGGGCGTGACCGATATCGAAGTGACGTCCTTCGTGCCGCCGAAGATCGTGCCGCAATTTGCCGATGCGGTCGAGGTGGCGACAGGCGCGCTTGCCATCGAGGGATTGCACGCGGCAGCGCTCGTGCCGAACTTGAAGGGAGCGCAGCGTGCCTTCGATGTCGGCTTGAACAAGGTCCACTACGTGCTGTCCGCGAGCAACGAGCACAACCTGAAGAACGTTCGGCGCAGCACGGCGGAATCCGTCGAAGACTTCGTGCGGATTGCGGCGGCGCGTGACGAACTCGGCCGGCGCGTCGTGCTGGGCGCAGGCGTGGCGACGGCGTTCGGCTGCACCATTGCCGGTGAGGTGGATGAAGGCATCGTGCTCGGGCTGGTCGAAACGTTGATCGAGGCGGGCGCGCAGGAAATCACCATCGCCGATACGGTCGGCTATGCGAATCCCGCGCAGGTCTATGCGCTCATGCGTCGCGTCATGGAGCTTGCGGGGCCCTTGCCGGTTGCGTGTCATTTCCACGATACACGCGGACTCGGTTTGGCCAACGTTATGGCCGCACTCGATGCGGGTGTGCGTGCGTTCGACTCTTCGCTCGGCGGACTCGGCGGATGTCCGTTCGCGCCGAACGCCACGGGCAACATCAACACCGAAGACACGGTGTTCATGCTCGAAGCGCAGGGCATGACCACGGGCATCGACATAGACAAGTTGCTGGCGATACGCGAGACGATTGCCGCGTGGTTGCCGGGCGAACCATTCACAGGCGCCATTGCGCGTGCAGGCTTGCCGAAGACGTTCGTGCGAGCAGGGGAAGCCGTGGCGGCTTAGGGCTCGCCGCTGGTGTTCACCCTCACGCGTTCAAGGCGAGCTTCTCCAGCAGATCGACGAGCAGATCCGGCGCGAGCACCATCGCGTCGTGTCCCGTGTCGATGGTCTCCCAATTCCACGCGGGCAAACCCTTGATGCGTTCGCGCACGGGTTCGAGCGTCTCGTATGAAGGGTTCGTGCAATGCACGTAGGTACACGGCAGCCCATTGCCGAGCGGATGCTGTAAGTCGAGCGGCGTGGTGTAGGTTGCGAGCGGGTGAGGCGTCAGGCGCCTTTGCACCCACGCGGCGCGTGCATGATCTTCCGGAATTCCGGTGCCCTTCAATCCGTTGACGGGCATCGCCAGCGGCTGATCGCTCACCTGAACGGATTCCATGCGCTCGCGCACCACCTCCGGCGGTAGCACATCGAAAGCAGCTTGCCCGTTATCGACGAGCAACGCGTCCAGCATGACGAGCGAACGTATTGCGTGAGGCATGCGGTCCGCGACGCCCGAAGCCACCAGTCCGCCGAAGCTGTGACCTACCATGACGATGTTCAAGAGCTCTTCGGCATCGATCAGATTCTTTATATCTTCGATGCAGACATCAAGCGACGTCGCGGCTTCCAGCAGATGCCGCCGTTCACCCAGCCCCGTCAGTGTCGGCGCGAAGACACGATGACCGCGCGCGATCAGCTTGTCGGCGACGAAGCGCCAGCACCAGCCGCCATGCCACGCGCCATGAATGAGGACGAAGGTGTATCGCGGTGCGGCGGGACGAACCTGCTCTGCCGATGAATCATGCATCGATGTCTGGCTCCGGAAACGGTCATGCGTGAACGTCAGCACTGAAGGCCGCATTCTGCGACGGCTGCGCGTAAGTTGTAAAGCGCAAATAGCCAGTGAATCCGCGCTGGGTGTCATTACGTTCGATACTGGTTATCACCGATATAACCCGCGCATCTCACCTGATCGGAAGGTTTCATTATCTCGCCTGAGCGCGGCCTCTTTACACTGGACCGGTCCGAGGTTCCGCGCAGCGGCAGCCGATTAAAAGCCGCGCAGACGTCGGGATAGAGAGAGACACTATCGAACGAAGGAGACACGCTGTGAATCGTACCTTTGTTGAACCCGAGCCGGCGGTATCCGACGAATCATCAACCGTCTCGACGTCGAGCGCCGAAGAGCGGGCGCTCTATCTGCGCGTCACGCTTCGCATCGTGCCATTGCTGTTCGTTTGCTACGTCGTGGCTTTTCTGGACCGCATCAATGTCGGCTTTGCGAAACTGCAGATGCAGAACGCGCTCGGTTTCAGCGACAGCGTCTACGGTCTCGGCGCCGGCATCTTCTTTCTCTCGTACTGTCTGCTGGAAGTACCGAGCGCCATGTTGCTCAGGCGGGTGGGCGCCAAGAAGACGATTGCGCGCATCATGATCTGCTGGGGAATCGTCGGCATGTGCACGGCGTTCGTGACGAACGTCACCGAGTTCTACGCCGTGCGGTTGCTGCTCGGCGTCTTCGAGGCGGGCTTCTTTCCAGGCGTCATCTTTTATCTGAGCTCGTGGTTTCCGGAGAAGCGGCGCGGCGTGATCATCGCCTGCTTCATGGTCGGCTTTCCGGTCGCGGGTCTGGTTGGCGGTCCCGTCTCGGGATGGGCGATGACGCAACTCGCGCATGTCGCCAACATGGCGGGATGGCAATGGCTTTATATCGTCGAGGCGTTGCCGGCCGTGGCGCTTGGCATCGTCACGTTGTTCTTGCTGGACGACAATATCGACAAGGCGCGCTGGCTCAGCGAATCAGAAAAGAAAGTGCTTCGCGATGGCTTTCTCGTCGAGACCGAACGCAAGCGCAAGAATGAACATCGCGGTCACGGACGCCTTGCGGATGCGCTTGCGGACCCGAAGGTCTATATGCTTGCCTTCATCGACTTTGCGTTTGTCTGCGGAACGTATTCGGTGACTTTCTGGCTTCCTACCGTCATGAAAGATTCAGGCATCTCGAACCTCTCGCAATTGGGCTGGCTTTCGACGATTCCCTACGCCATGGGCGCTATCGGCATGGTGGCTATCAGCCGCAGTTCCGACCGCATGCTCGAACGGCGCTGGCACGCGGCCTGCGCGGGTGTAGTGGGTGCGGTGGCGTTGCTTCTCGTGTCGCATCCGACGAACTCGCCGGCCTTGACCGTCGCCTTGCTGACCTTTGCATCGATCGGCATCTTCGCGACCAACGTGCTGATCTGGTCGCTCGCCGCGGATTATCTTCATGGCTCGCCTGCTGCGGCGGCAAGCATTGCGTTCGTCAATTGCATCGGCTTGCTCAGCGGCTTTTGCAGCCCATTCGTGATCGGCTGGCTCAAGACGATGACCGGCACGCTCGTGAGCGGCCTCTACGTGATGACGGCGATACTCGTCCTCGGGATCATCGTCATGCTCGTAGGGTTCAAGCCGCAGACAAGCAAGCCGGTTTGAGATGACCGACACGCTCTCTATACATTCTCACGAAAACACGACGCTCATGCACAAGATCGCCATTCTCGATGACTTCCAGAATACATCGCTCAAGTTCGGCAACTGGAACGGCTTGCGAGAGCACGCCGAAATCGATGTGTTCACCGACCATATCGATGACGAAGCGGAACTCATCGAACGTCTTCGCCCGTATGACATTCTCTGCGTCATGCGCGAGCGCACCCGCTTCACGCGAAACGTCCTGTCGAAGCTCGAGAACCTGAAGCTGCTTGCGAGCACGGGGCCGTGGAATGCGGCTATCGATATCGAAGCCGCCGACGAACTCGGTATCATGGTCTGCGCGACGGCTTCTTCGTTGACGGCTGCGGCGGAGCACACCTGGGCGCTCATCCTCGCGGCGGCGCGCCACATTCCCAGCGAGGCGGCTTCGTTTCGCGAAGGAGGCTGGCAAGTGTCGGTCGGCCGCGATCTCAACGGCAAGACGATCGGTCTTCTCGGGCTGGGTTATTCCGGCAGCGTGACCGCCCGCGTGGCACAGGCGTTCGGCATGAAGACGATTGCGTGGAGCCAGAACATGACGCCGGAGGCGGCCGCCAAGCATGGCGCGACCTATGTGACAAAGGAAGAACTGCTTGCACGAAGCGATATTCTTTCCATTCACGTCCGCTTGTCGGAGCGCACGCGAGACCTGATAGGCGCGGCGGAACTCGCCACCATGAAGCCGAATGCGCTTTTGGTGAACACGGCGCGCGGACCCATCGTCAACGAACGAGCGTTGATCGAGGCGTTGCAGCGCGGACAGATTGCGGGCGCGGCGCTCGATGTCTACGATATGGAGCCACTGCCCGCCGGGCATTCCCTTCGCTCGATGAGCAACGTGATCGCGACATCCCACATCGGTTACGTGACCGAGGACTCGTACGCCATCTACTATGGCGAATCGGTCGAGAATATTCGCGCGTGGATCGAAGGCAAGCCCATTCGAGTGATCACCGCCGACAAGCGAGAGATTGGCTACGAGCCTGCGGTCGGCGTTTGAAGCGTACTTGCCTCGACGCTGCGCGAGGCCGTTCGAGTTGCGCCGCGGTGTCGCGAAACGGCTTCATCTCAGTCGGCGTAGGACGGGTCTTCCTTGTCCAGAATGCGCTTCATCTCTTCGAAGTGCGCGAGGGAGAAATCCGCAATGCCTTCCCAGTCGCGCGCCGTCTTCTCGGCGACTTCTGGCGACAGCAGTTTCAGCGGTTGTCCTGTTGCATACGCCATGCACAGAATCTGGCAGGCGCGTTCGAGCGTGTACATGTCGTCATACGCTTCACCAACGGTCGAAGATGTCACCATGACGCCGTGATTTCCCATCATCAAGCGCGACTTGTCACCGAGTAGGCCGGCCAGACGCGCGCCTTCTGCCGCGGTATCGGCCATGCCACCGAAGGACGTATCGAGCGCAACGCGATTGAAGTAACGCGCCGTGTTTTGTTCGACCGGCTTGATCTCCGGGTCGGCGAGACATGCGAGCGCGGTAGCGTGAATCGGATGCAGATGCATCGCCACGCGGATATGCGGAGCGAGCTTGTGAAGCTGTCCGTGGATGGCCCACGCGGTGGGATCGATATCGTCGCGGCCGGCCAGGTCGTCGGCGTCGTCGGCATCGAGCAACAGCAGGTCGCTTGCGCGGATGCGCGAGAAATGCACCCACTTCGGGTTCATCAGAAACTTGCGTCCATCTGGCGATACGGCCGCGCTGAAGTGATTCGCGACGGCCTCGTGCATGCCCAGCCGGGCGAAGCATCGGAATGCGGCAGCGAGATCGATACGAAGCTGGCGTTCGTTCATGAGTCGGGTATCCGGTGTCGAGGTGAGGGAGCGGGCAATCATATGGATAGCGGGCTTTTCAAGCTCGATGCTGATGCAGCTTGTGCGCGATGAAATTGGCGCTGCTTGCGATGCATATCCATGATTGAATTCCTCGCGGCGGGTGCTCCGTTTCCGGCTGCGGCAGACGAGCAGCGGACAGATGCATGCGTCTAGCGCATGAAAAAGGTGCGTTTGCCTCATGGGCTCGCTGCGAGATCAATCTAACAAATCAAATTAAAGAAGAAATACTGTTTTCCCGATTCAGTGGACAGAGGGTGTAGCGCTCAGGCCAACCCCGCCAACAAACGCTCGAACAACGCGCGACTGTTTTCGTGGTCCATGAGCGCGAGATGAACCACATCTACCATCGCCTGAAATCGTGGATCGTTTCTCAGAGACTGACCGAACGCCTGGTCCAGAACAGTTTCCACGGCGAAGCGCGTGAGTGTGTGCGCATCGGTGACTCCGCTTGCCTGCAGTGTGGCCAGCTTCTCCTTCAACGTGGAGCCGACGTCCTTGGCGCCCGGATGTGCAAACGGACTCGAAGGATCGCTTGGCTCACCGGACAACGGGCAGGCGCCGCTTGGCGTCCGATCATGTCCGCGCGCTTGCTGGCGTAACAGCGCCATGACCTGATTCAAAGTAGACACGGAATCCATCTCCATACCTTCTTAATGTCTCGCGACACTGCCGAGATAGCCCGCCAGCAGCAAATGATTAGCAGAAACCTTCCCGTCGGTTTCTGCGTCGGCCTTGCTCTCTTCGATTCCCGCGAGTACCGCGCTCACATAACCGTTCAAAGGCAGAAAAGCGGTATTGGCCTGGAGGGCGCGCGAGAGCTGTTCCGAGGCTCCGTCCAGATCGTCGTGGGTGAGCAGCGTCAAGCCTTGCGCGACAAGCTTCAAAGAATCTTGCGCGGGAAGTTGATCGAGCGGGTACCAGACATGCTTCGCTCGATCCACGTGTCCAGTCATGAGTTCCAAAAAGCCAAGCATGAATGAACCAGCGTGAAACTCGGGGTTTTCGGCAAGGCAGCGCACGAACGCGTCGCGCGCTCCATCTTGGTCTCCGGCGCTGGCCAGGTGCGCGCCGAGAAAAAACCATAGGCGATCGTCGTGGGGGAAGCGCTCTAGTGCATCGTGGAGCAGTCGCGTTCCATCGATACCCGGTCGTGTCAGCGCATGGCTGATTTCGTCGATATGCGCGTGCAAACGCGAAGGCAGGTTGTCAGTCATTGTTATCCGATCGTATAGAGGTGACGTGAGCCGCCGAGCTCTTCACGCAGGTGTGCCAGCGCGGCGTGATGCAGTTGCGAGACTCGCGCGCGGCTAATGCCTAGTATGTTCGCGATCTGCTCGAAACGCATGCCGTTGAAATAGTGATACTGAATGATCTTTCGATCACGTTCGACCATGCCGGAAACGGCGTCGAGCAAACGGTCACGCGTTTGTCGCCATGCCACGCCGTGCCATGGCGCAGGCGCCGGGCTTGGTTTGTCTTTTTCTCCGGCAAGCATGCCGGTGTCGTCGAGCATGTAACCTATTGCGAGCCCGGCGGTAAGCTGCGTCAAGTGGTCGAAGGTGTCGCGTTTCGCGTCGATGTCTCGGTCGGATCGATCTTCGAGCGAAGCAATACGCTCACGCTGCGCGCGCCTCATGAACGATATCTGCTCCTGTGCATCTGTCAGCTTTTGCACGCCATCCAGCACCGCGCCCTTGACGCGTTGCGTGCAGAAGGTCTCGAAGGAAACGGACCGCACGCTATCGAAACGATCGATTGCTTCCAGTAAGCCGACCAACGCAAGTTGTCTGAAATCGTTGAAGTCCACGTCATTGCGATGTCGTCCGGCGTACAACTGCGCCGCGAGCGCGCGAGCGTAGGGCATGTAGCGCAGAAATATGGCTTCGCGCGCCTCCACGGAGCGCGTGGCTGTGAAACGCTCCCACAATAGCGCATCGCCCGAACGAGCAGAAGGCGTAATGACCTCGCTGTCGGGATCCGTCATCGGAAGCTGCCCAGGACGCCGCGCAGCACGAGTCCCCAGCCGTCGATGAGCACGAACATCAGCACCTTGAGCGGCAAGGAGATCGTTGCCGGTGGAACCATCATCATGCCGAGCGAGAGCAGTACGCTCGATACCACGAGGTCGATCAACAAGAACGGCAGCAAGACGACGAAACCAATCTGAAATGCAACGCGCAGTTCGTTGAGGATGAACGCCGGCGTCAATTGCAACAAGCTCACTTCCGCAGGTGTCTGAGGCAGCGC
This sequence comes from Caballeronia sp. HLA56, assembly GCF_054655155.1. Lineage (NCBI taxonomy): Bacteria > Pseudomonadati > Pseudomonadota > Betaproteobacteria > Burkholderiales > Burkholderiaceae > Caballeronia > Caballeronia sp. HLA56. The sequence continues at coordinate 763,805 of NZ_BAAHOB010000002.1, forward strand.
TTTACCCGACAACTCATACGTCAGCTTCAATTCGTCGTCTCGGACTTGCCTCAGCATGAAGTCGCGCAAGGGCGCGGCACCTCGCGCCAGCGCGTCATTGAGACCGATATGGCCGCTCATGAAGGGTTGAAAAGCATCGTGATTGACGGCCTCGAGCGTGGGCAACATCGCGAAAACGGTAAGGAAGAGCGCAAGGCTGATCAGCACCGGCGTGGGCGGTGTTTCCGGCATGCCGAACGCATGACGGATCATCGACAACACGACGATGATCCGGATGAACGCCGTCATTGAAATCACAAGCGCGGGACCCACGCTGAGTACGGTCAGAAGCGCGGCCATGCGCACGGTGTTCGAGGTGGCGTCGCCGGCCGAATACTGTTTGCTGACGGAGTCGGAGATGGAGAAAGTCAGCGGCTGCGCTTGCGCAGGACGGGCATGGGCTACGGCTCGTGGCGCGCTTGCAAACGAAAAACAAACGATCAGGCACAACGCCAGCGTATGTATCAGGCGATAGAAGTTCAAGGCCTTGGCTCCTGCTTCGATGAGCTAGCGGTGTGAAGGGTCTTGACGCCGCCTGCGTCGCTGGCAATGATGATTTCCACATCGCCATGAGCCAGTACATAGAGCGTGGTTCGGGAATTGAGGCGCACGCTTTGCAGTATCCGGACGTGCGACGCGGTGGCGCTGCGCCGGGCAATGGCGAAATGTCCGCTTCGCCGCATCAATACGATGATCACGATGCCCACCAAGAGACACGATGCGAGCGCCGCGACGACTCGTAGCGGACTCACGCCGTCATGCCCCAGTACTCCGCCGAGCGCATGCATGGACTGGGCGGCGTCTTTGAGGGGGAGGCCCCGCCAGGCTGCCGCGGACGGAGCGCTCGCCGCGAGTTCAGACGCTGCCACGGGCGCCATTGAGTATCTCGACCATGCGGATGCCGAAGCAGTCGCCGACGGCGACGATTTCTGCGCGGCCAACGACGCGATCGTTCAGTAAAACGTCCACCGGATCGCCAAGATGCCGTTCAAGTTCGACGACCGAGCCTGGCGTGAGCGCCATCAGTTCACCAATCGATGTTGTTGCGGAACCAAGGTGAATGTCGAGCGTGATCTTCACGTCGCCGACGAGATCGAGCGAGCGCGTATTGGGCGACGAAATACTGTTCAGGTTCGAAGAAGGGTCGAACATTGGCAGGTCGATTGCATCGACCGTGATCATGTCCTCGTCTTGCGCCATCGCAGCGCGAGCGTTCTGGGCGGAATTCGTCATGCTTTTCTACAGGGATGTGGGCGTGGCTAATTGAATCGAGAGTTTGTCGCTGGTGCGACCGAGGCGGCCGTATGCGAACGGTGGTCTTTCGCGCGTGTTCAACGACGAAACCACGAGCGCGATGGGATCATGCAGTTTGCGATCGACGGTGATCACATCACCTGGGGCGAGATCGAGCAGTTGATGTAAGGACAATTGCGCGTGCCCGAGACTGGCGGATATCCGTACCGTCGTGGTAGCCAGGGCGTCGTACGCAGATGTAAGTGGATTCGCGCGAGTCGGTTCTCGCCGCGTGACAGGGCGATCCAAGATCAGCGGTGCAGGACAGACGATCTCGCATAACGCATCGCCGCAGGCCGCGACGAGCCGCAACAGCACGCCGCTTACGGGCGCATCATGCAGACGCGCGGGCTCAGGCGGTGTCCAGGCGGCAAGCGTGCCATCGCAAAGGGTGCATAACGCGTTGCCGAGTTCCTCGATGATGCGCTCGCCGAGCGTCGTGAGCGGACACGCTGCGCCGGACGTTGCCGGTATAGGTAGAGGCCCGGTTAGATCCAACGCCAGCGCGGCGAGCAAGCGCCGCGCGTTTCTGTCGATGCTCCACCACGGAGACGACGCGGCGGAGCCGCCATGCGACACGGCGCGGGCGCGGGCGAAGTCGTAGGGCGTGTCCTTGGAAATCAGGCGCACCGATTCAAGATGCATAGCGGCCATGCCTCTTGTGCCAAACCAGTCATCACGCCAGCTCGTAATGGCTTCGCCAACCAGATCACGGGCGCGGTCCAGATCGGCAGGACCCAGCGGACGCCAGCGAATTGCCTTCGACATCAACCCTGTCCTCGCATCTGGAAGAGTTGCATGATCATCTCATTGGCCGTGGTCAGCACTTGCGACGACGCCTGAAAGCCGCGCTGAATCAGGATCAACTGTCCAAACTCGCGCGACAGGTCGACGTTCGATGCCTCGACGCTTCCGGAAAGCAGTTGCCCGGCGCCGCCCTGACCGCTTGCCCGATAGATTGGCGGACCGGCGTGAGCCGCGTCGAACAGGCCCTTACCGCTCTGAACGAGACGCTCGGGATCGGCGAAAGTGGCGAGAGCAACGACGCCCGTGTGGTCTGTCTGACCATTCGAGTAGTGCCACTCGAGCTGTCCATCCTCGTTGATGGACATGGAGGTCAGCGCGCCTGTTGCATAGCCGTCTTGCTCGGTCATGTGCAGCGTGGAGGTGCTGCCCGCCGAGAAGTTCGTGACGCCACTAGAGAAATCGAGCGTGATGGTGGTGGGCGGTGCGTCCGCGGACGTCAGCGTGAAGTTGATCGTATCCGCGCCGGGCATCGGCATTCCGCCAATGAACTGCAACGAACTCTCGGTGACCGGCAAGCCGTTTTCGTCCGTGACCGTTACTTTCCAACGGCCAGGCATGATCGTGGAATCAGGCATGAAGGCGATGCCGAGGGTGCGCTTCGCGCCCGTGGAGTCGTAGACCTCGACATTGGGAACCGAAAAGTTCGTCGAGCCCGGCGAGAGGTTGTCGGTGAATTTGACGACGCTCGTCGCTTTCGGCGAATTGGACTGCTTGCCCGTCATCGAAATAGGCTGCGGCTTACCCGCCGTGTCGAGCGCGCCCAGCTTGAGTCCGCTCACCGTGTCGACGACAAAGCCGTCGTCGCTTGTGGTGAACTGGCCAGTCCGGGCGTAGCGTGCGATGTCGCCGTCGAGCAGCGTGAGGAAGCCGTTGCCCTGAATGGCGAGGTCGAGTTGTCCCGTGCTGTTGCGGATGTCGCCTTGCGACATGTTGAGCGCCGCATACCCGTAGTCGACGCCGCTGCCATAGCGCAACGTCGCTGCCGAGCCTGGCGTATCGCGTGCGAAGCGCTGTCCATAGTAGACGTCCTCGAATTGTGGCGTCGAGGTCTTGAAGCTGGGCGTGTTCATGTTCGCCACGTTGTTGCTGATGGTCTGCAGGCCGCGCGAGTATGCGGTCAGCCCGCTCATGCCAATGTAGATACTGTCGAGCATCGAAAAACTCCCGTTGGAAGATCGCTTATCGCACGGTGACGATTTGCGTAAGCGTCGCGTTGGTCAGGAACTGCCCGTCGGCGGTTTCCACGGTCAACTGCGGCTGAGTTCCCTGCAAAGAGATGCTTTTGACGACGCCGGAAAGCAGCGACGTATCAGTCTGAACATCGACATTTCGGCCGAGCAGGGACAACGTCTGATCCGATGACTGAACCGATAGAAGACTGTCCATCTTGTCGGTCATCTGGCGCGTTTGTTCGAGCGAAGTGAACTGCGCAAGCTGTGAAACGAACTCGAAGTTATCGACCGGTTTGAGCGGGTCCTGATAGGTAAGCTGAGTCAGGATGATCTGCAGCAGCGACTGCATGTCGAGTCCCATCGAACTCAGGCTGGTGTTGTTGCCGCGGTTCACGTTCTGGGTAGAGCCGATAGGGCTGATGGCCATGCTTTCCTCTGTTCGTCAAGGTATGAATTGGTTGATCGAAGTGGACAACCTCACGTGCGACGCCGTTCACGATGACTTTCGCAGGCTGCGCGCCGTGTCTTCTAAAGGCTTCGAGCGCGTGTCGCACGAGTGCATCCTGTTCGTGAGATGCGTCGGCGGGGCAACGAATTGCGAGCGTGGTGTCCAACTCGCCGGTGAGAAGGCTCAACTGGACATCGGTGTCGGGCGCGCGTCTGAGGGTCAGCGTTTCAGCGCGTCTTCGTGGTTCAGTCCCACATGCCGGCGAAGTCCGACTGGCGCGTGCCTCTAACAGCAATGGCGAGGCCGCAGGCGAAATGCCGTACTGATTAGGTTTGACATCGTCGCTTCGAGCCGACGGATCGTCTGAAGAGGGCGTGTTGGCAACACCTTCATGCTCTCCGTCGTCTGCCGGCGGGCGCGTTCGTTCCTTAAGGAGCTCGGACGCTCGTTCGTGCGGCACGATAGCGCCCATGTGTACGCGAGCGCGTTCTTCGAGGCGCATCGATGAATGAAGGCGCAGCGCCGCAGCGCCTGGCTTGCTGCCCGACGCGGCGCCGCGCCACATGTCACGCTCGAGGCTGCGCAATGTACTGGAGAACGCGACTGCATCACCAACTGACTGCTTAGTTACCTTGAGTTCGCTTGCCGGGATGAGGTTTGTGTCGATCTTCACGGCAGGTTCCACCGGGCGCGCATGTTGTCCTCGATAGCATCGGCTTGCCTCGCTTCGCGATTGCGTGCATGCGACAAGGCGGCACGGGATGCGAGAGTATCGGCAAGATCGGCTAACTGCTGGCTTCGCGTGCATGCCTGACGCTGTGCGTTCACCTGCTCGTTCCTGCGATCAGTTTCAAGCCGGGCAGCATCAGCGGCGTTCATTGCTGAACTGAGCGCTTGATTCAGATTGACGACCAATGTCAAATCGATTCCGCCGCGAGCTTCCAGAACATGGCGCAAGGCGGCACGTTGAAGGTCCACGTAGTCTTTTGCGTTGCGCCAGGCTGTTTTCGCGGCCGATGCCTCGACTTTCATGCGCTCATATTCGGCGCGCAGCCGCTCGACTTGCAACGTGCGAATGTGCGCGACTTGCTTCGCGGTGCGCAGGCGTTCGTGCTTGTTCATGTGGCATGTCCATGCAGTGCGGCGAGCGCGGCGTTGGCATCGGCGCGGGATATCTGCTTGTCCGAGTCCTGACGCAGGAATTCGATCATTTGACTGCGTGTGGCAAGCGCTCTGTCAAGTAAAGGCTGGCTTCCCGCCACATAGAGACCGGACTCGATCAACGTTCGCGACGACTCGTACGTGGAGAGTTGTGCGATAGCTTCGCTGGCAGTGTGGCGTTCAGCAGCGGTCGTGACATGCTGAAACGCACGACTGATGCTGCGAGGCACATCGATTGCCGGATAGTGTCCCTGTTCCGCGAGAGAACGCGTGAGCACGATGTGTCCGTCGAGGAGCGCGCGCATCGTCTCCGCCATTGGGTCGTCGATCTCGTCGGTTTCCGTAAGCACCGTCATGAGCGCGGTGATAGCGCCGCCGGAGAGCAGTCCGCCGCAACGTTCGACGACTTTCGGCAAGGCGGCGAACACGCCTGGGGTATAGGCGCGCATGGTGGGCGGTTCGCCAGCGGAAAGGCCGATCTCGCGCAGCGCAAGCGCATAACGCGTCACGGAGTCCAGCAACAGCAGGACATGAAGGCCCTTCGAGCGGAAATACTCCGCAATCGCGAGTGCATGAAGGACACAGCGGGCCCGCAGGATGGCGGGCTGATCAGAGGTGGCAACGACCATGGTCGACCGGGCGCGCGCCTCGTCTGATAAAGTGCGCCGCCAGAACTCCTCGGCCTCTCGTCCACGTTCGCCGACCAGACACACCACGCAGACATCGGCTTCGATGTTCCGTGCGAGGCTTCCCAACAGGGTCGACTTGCCGACGCCGCTTCCCGCGAAAATGCCAGCGCGCTGGCCAATGCCAAGGGTGAGCAGGGTATCGATGGCTCGGAATCCAGTTTGCAGTGGCACGGACGGCGAAGTCCGTTCGAGCGGCGAGGCAGCAATTCCAGCAAGAGGCCAGGTGGCTTCGAGAAGACCCACGGCGCCTGCGCCGTCCAGTGGCTGGCCGAGCGGATCGATGACGCGACCAAGCAGGCCGTCGCCTACGCGCACCTCGCTTTCCGTCCGCACGGAGCAGACTTCGTCACCGATACGTATCGAATTCAATGGAGCGAACGGTGCCAGTGTGATGCGGCCGATTTCGGTGCGCACCACCTCGGCGAGAATCGGCAATGTCCCTTCGATGCGGCACAACGCGCCGACCGGCACACCGGGACCATCCGCCTCGATGAAGGTTGGCATGACGCGTGTGATGGCGCCTTTACGCGTCAGGACGTCGGCGGCGCGCACTGCTTCCACGAAACGATGCGAAGAGGGATTGCTGGGCGAAGTCACGTGGCCGCTTCCTGCAGTGCATCGCGGATGCGGCCGAGCTGACTGTCGAGACTAATGTCGAGCGTGCCAAGCGAGAGCCGGACGAGGCATTGTCCTGCCTTAAGCTGCGGATTGACGCGGAGTCGAACGGAGTCACCACGCAAGGTGGGTGACATTGCGTCTGCGACTTCCGCATCCGAGGCAAAGTCCTCCGCCGATACTTCGAGCATGACGATCGATTTCGCCGATAGCTGTGACACATGGTGCCGGGCAGTCCGTTCGACCAGTCGAGTCAGGCCTTCCGCATCGCCGAAGATTCTCTCGAGTGCTGTCAAAGCGATCTCGATGGAAAGCGGCTCGAGCGCGCGCAGCGTCGCGTCGAACTTTGCCATCGCGGTATTCAAGCCATCGCGCAGCGCTGCCTCGTGTTCCGCGCGACGCAGCGAAGCCTGAACCTTACCGGCTGCGAGCCCTTCCGCGTAGCCCTCTTCACGTGCATTCGTCCGGGTGGCGACGGCATCGAGTTCGAGCTGGGCATAGGCCGCGCGAAGGTCGGCAACCTGCTGCTGCAAGGCGAGCAACTCGATATCGCGAGTATCGGGCATTGCGTCGCTCGCCGACACATCGGATGCAGAAGAGCCCTCAGCGCGCACGGACTCGACCGTCGCATAAAGTGAGGAATAGCGCACACTACGAGCCTTGATCACCGAGCCCATGCTTTCCTTGTCGTTCGTTGGCGCAGCACGCAAAGGAAGTGCTTGATCAGCCGTGCGGGTGCGCCAGGCTGCTTCGCAACGTCGCGAGAGGGCTGATCGATGTCGGCCTGCGCCACGCCTTGCAGGCAAGCTTCGATCCAGGCTGCGCGAGCGTGTGCGGTCAACAACCGCGCGTCCTCCCGATTCTCGAGATCCCGGCGACGTTTCTCCGGCAAGCAGCCAACGACGGCCTTCGCAGATTCTGGATCGAGGCTGCAAAGGAGACTTCGCGCAAGCATGTCCGGCATTGTTTGCATTCGATGCACGAGGCGCGCGATGTCATCGTCGCTCGTATTCGATGTCTTGGACTTAACATGATCTCCGGTGCCTGCGGCCCAAGTCATGTCTACTTCCCGATGCAATCCCGAGGCCGATGCCATCATGGGTTTGAGTCGCTCGCGCTCGTCCGGAGAAAGCGCATTCCAGATTGCCTCGACGTCTTCGATCGGATTCGACAGCAAATTCGCCATGGCCCGGCGCAGGTCGCGTTGCCGCTTACTCATGCGTGGACTCCTCGACGGCGAGCAGTTGGCGAAGGCGTGCCACGTGTCGATCGCGTTCCGAAGCGGTAAGCCGCTTCGAGCGATTCGACGCATTGACCCGCGAGCGAGCGTGGATCAATAGCGCTCCAAGCAAGACGAGGGTCATTGCAACGGCGGGCAGTCCGAGCGATGCATTCAGCCAACCCGGCTGGCCCGCATGCACGGAAGCCGAAGCCGCTGCTTCCTCCGGTTGAATGCTCTCGGCCTGCTTCGCGTTTTGCAGGGTTCGTATATCCTGGTCGGTCGTGGAAGCGCCAACTTGCGCGTCGCGAACGAACGTGGAGAGCACGTCGCCGCGCGACGCATCGAGTCCTATCGCGGTCGAGATGACGCTTGTCAGGCGCTGCATCTGTTCCTGTGGCAAGGCACGGTCGTACACGATGCCGACGGACAAACGACGCACCGCGCCCGGCGTTCGCACGATCTGTTCGGTCTCGTGCACCGTCCGGGCGTCTTCGCGCAAGGCCGGTGACTGCGGCGCGGGCAACGGCGGCTTGCCGGCGTCGGGCATGGCGCGCGAAGAAGGAAGCGGTACATTCGAGCTTGAATCGGATGAACCCGGCCGGTTTATCGTCGATTCGTGCGTCGAGCGCACCTGATCGGTATTGATCGATGCCTCCACGCTCACCGATGCATGTCCTGGGCCGGTCACGGCTGCGATCAGCGCCGCGATCTTGCGTTCATAATTTTGTTCGATGGCTTGCTTCAATAGCAGTGCTGGATCGTCGACTTCGCTGCTGGAAGCGCTGGCAGGTGCGCCGCTCGCGTCGAGTATCGAAACATCGGCGGGAGTCAGTTCGGGGACCGCCGCCGCGACGAGACGCTGGATGCCGCGAATCGCATTGACGCCGAGCGTCTGGCCGTCGCGCATGAAAAGGGCAACGGACGCCTTGGGCCGGGCATTATCGCGATGAAAGACCGATGATTCGGGCAAGGTGATGTGGACCCGCGCAAGATCGATCTCATCGAGCGTCATGATGGTGCGCGCGAGTTCGCCTTGCAATGCGCGCTGATAATTGACCTTCTGCGCGAATTCGGTGAGACCGAGATCCGAGTTATTGAAAAGCTCAAGGCCCACGACGCCTTGCAAACGCAGATCGCGACTCATGAGTTTGAGGCGCGTGGCGCGCGTGTCGCCACTCGGCACGAGAATGGCCGCGTGTTCCTCGTCGTAGCGGAAGGGAATTTTTTGCTTTTCGAGTTCGGTAGCGATGACGGCCGCGTCCTGACGCTTTAGATCGCTGAACATCACCTCGTATGATGGCCGCACGAGCAGCCATGCCGACAACGCCACGAAGGCGATGATCAACAGCAGACCGGCGACAAGTGCGCAGCGGCGCATGAACGACGCGTCGGTGAAGCGCTCCAACAGGCGCGAGGAGGTTGAGTTCATGCTAGATCTGCATCCGCATTAGTTCCTGATAACCCTCGACCAGCTTCGAGCGGACCTGCAGGGCGAACTGCAACTGCAAGCGCGCATCTTCGAGTGCCAGCATCACCTGGTGAGGCGGAGTATCGTCTCCGATAGCGAAGCGGGTAACGGCGTCTTGCGCTGTCTGCACGGCGCGGTCGACGTTGACCACGCCGCTCGCCAGCATCGTGCCGAAGTCCTGATTGGCAGCCGACGAACCGGCCGGCCATTGCACCGCCGGGGACTCCGGCATGCCCGAAAATCCGATGCTTTCAATGTTCATCCCTTATTCCCCAGTTCGAGCGCGCGCATGTACATCGATCTCGCTGCGTTGAACATCACCGTGTTCGCTTCATAAACGCGCAGCGTTTGCACCATCAACGCCATTTCACCGGCGTGATCGATCCCGGGATAGCGGACGAAGCCCTTCGCATCGGCATGGGGGTGCGCGGGGTCATGGACGAGACGAGGCGCGGCATCGACCGGTTCGACTGACAGCGTCTGCGCGCCGCTGAGATTCGCTAGCGCAGCATGCGAAAGCTCGCTTGAAAATGCCAGCGAGGATGCGTCAGATGCGCGTGGTCCCGACACGAGGCGCATGGGCTGATACGGCTGGCTGCCGGCCGCACGCGTGGCGCTTGCGTTGGCCAGGTTCTGCGCGATGACTTCCATGCGCTGATGCTCGACATCCATGCCGGAACGGGCGATAGCGAAGATTCCTGTCGACATATCGCGTCAGGCTCCCTTGATCGCCAGCATCTGCATTTGCAGGGTGCGGTCGAGCATGCCGGTCACCATGGCGTATCGCGCCGAGGTCTCGGATGCCGTCGCGATCTCCCGATCGAGTCGTGAGCCCTGGGTTAGGCCGGTGGTTTCGATGGTCAATAGAGGCGTGACGTTCGCCACACGTGTCGCGATACGTGCGGTGTCGTCGCCTGCGTGGACTTCGGCTGCGTTACGCAGCGCGTCCTCGAACGACACGCTCGTCGGCATGAAGCCTTCGGAACTGGCGTTCGCAATGTTATTCGCCGTCGCAATCTGCTTGACGAAAAGTCCGTCAAGCGCTTTGCTCGCGATGGCAGACACGAGGTCGATGCTCATGATGTTGCGCCTTCTCTGTTGCCTTGATGATTACTGGATAACGAGTTCTGCATGAAGCGATCCGGCAGTCTTGATCGCCTGAAGAATGGAGATGACATCTCTGGTACTGATATGTAATGCGGACAGCGCGCGGACGAGATCGCCCACCGTGCCACGCGGGAAGGATGCGGAAACCGCCGGACCTGATTCCTCGACCGTCAGATCCGTATTGCCAACGACCATGCTGCGCACGCCCGGTCCCGTGAAGCTGACGAGCCCCGGCTGCGAAGCGGTGTATTCGGTGGAGATGGATACCCTTATGTCGCCATGGGAGATAGTGATCGGCGAGATGCGCGTGTCGCCGCCCGACACGACCGTGCCGGTACGTTCGTTGATGACGACGCGCGAAACCTGATCTGGTTCGACGGCAAGCGTCTCGATGCGAGCGACATAGTCGTTCAAGGCGAGCGAGCTTCCAGGTGCACGAATCTGTACGGTCTTCGCATCGAGCGCGCGCGCGGCGCCTAAGCCAAGACCTTGATTGATGCGTTGTTCGATGCGTCGGGCAGTGCTGGCGTCCGCGTCCTTCAGTACGAAGCGCAGATAGCCATCGTCGGTGACCAGATCGGCGCGCACCGGAACTTCGACGGTAGCGCCAAGTGGCACGACGCCCGAGGTAGGGTGATTCTTGAGCTTCGTATTGCCATTGGCGTCGTATCTATAACCACCGACCGAAAGCGGGCCCTGCGCGAGTGCATACATCTTGCGATCCGGGCCGCGGAGAGAGGTCATGATGAGGGTTCCTCCGGCCAGGCTGCGTGCGTCACCCATCGAGGTCACGTTGACGTCGATTCGATCTCCGGTGTCGGCAGTGGGAGGCAGCGTCGCTGTCACCGTGACGAGCGCGACGTTGCGGCTTTGAATCTGGTCCTGCGTAATCGCCATGTCGAACTGCGACATCATGTTGGCGAGCGCCTGACGGGTAGCCTGAGAACGCGGTGTATCGCCCGATCCTGCAAGCCCCGAAACGAGGCCGTATCCAACGAGCATGTTGTCGCGCCAGCCGAGAAAACGGCCGAGATCCTTGAGACGCACTTCGGAGGTCACCGCGCTGGCTTGTGACGAGAAGGCGATTAGAACGAGCAGCGCAAGGCCTGCCGCTGAAAAAAGAAGTGGAGGTCTGCGCATTACCAGAGCCCGAGCCATGCGAAGAAGCGGGGAATCAGACCGGGGCGCGAGCGGTCGGTAATGAACCCTTCGCCGGTGTAGTCGATCTGTGCATCGGCAAGCCGGTTCGACAGGACGGTGTTGTTCTGCGCGATGTCGACTGGACGCACACGCCCTTTCAGATGGATGCGCGTCTTCTCGCCATTGACATCGATGTTCTGATCGCCCGCCACGATCAAGTCGCCATTCGACATGACATCCGTCACGCTCGCGCTGATCTGCGCGAGCAGGCGCCCGGCGCGCTCGATCTTGCCTTTGCCGCCGTAGTTATCGCCCGCGCCCACCTGCGCCATATTGTTTCCGGCGTAGAGCGTCGAAACCTTGCCGTTTATGGCAAAGCCTGTATTCGTGGAGGTATCCGCGCTATTGCTGGCCGATGAATTTTCATAGACGAGAATGGTCACGATGTCGCCGGCGTTCGACGCGCGCCGGTCGGCCGTCAGCGAGTGATATGCCTCGGCACTGAACAGATTCGCGGCATGCACGTCGAGCGATGTGAACGCGCAACAGAGCATGAAGATGATGCGTAGGCTGTATGGAATCATCTTGCGGCGTCCTAGCGCTTCAGGCCGTTGGCAATCGACATCAGTTCGTCGCCCACCTGAACGAGCCGCGCGTTGGCGGCATAGGCGCGCTGATACATCATGAGGTTGACGAGTTCATCGGAGAGCGAAACGTTCGATGCCTCGCTGTATCCCTGGACCAGCGTGCCCGCGTTGTCCTCGCCCGAACGAACGCGCGACAGCGCGACACCGTCATCCGGCGCGCGATAGACGCCGTTGCCTTCGGACTGAAGGGCGCGCGTGTCGCCTGGCATCACGAGCTCGATTTGCCCGATTTCGAGCGGGTCAGCTTGTCCTGGGACGGTGGCCAGCACCTGCCCGTCGGAGCCGACCGTAATGGAGGTTGCATCGCGTGGCACGGAGATCATCGACTTCAATGCCTGGCCGTTGGGCGCGGCGAGAAAGCCGTCCGTCCCGACGTGCAACGTGCCGCCGCGCCAAAGTAGGGCTTCACCGGACGCTCGCTCGGAGTTCAGTTCGATGAATCCCTCGCCCTTGATTGCGAGATTGAAGCCATTGCCCGTTTCATGCAACGTGCCTGGGCTAAAGATGCGCAGAGAAGGATCGACGGCGACGCCGGCCGGACTGCTGCCTGCAATGTCCTCCGTCGGCAAACGCATGGCGTTCGATCGTTGAGGCGCCGCAACGAGCAACTCGGAAAACGAGACCGCCCCTCGCTTGAAAGCCGCCGTGTTCATGTTGGCCAGATTGTTTGCCGTGATGTCGACCGCGCTCTGCTGCGCGTTGAGGCCGGACGCGCCGATATAGAAGACATTGTTCACGCTCACATTTCTCCAAGACGCTGAATTGCCGCGCCCATCATGTCGTCATAAACATGAATGAGTTTCTGGCCGGACTCGACACGGCGCATGGCTTCCATCATCTGCAGCATGTCCTGGGCGACGGAGACATTCGATGCTTCGATATACCCTTGACTCAACTGCGCGGCGTCTACCGGCGTGGCTGCGGCGCCGTTGGAAACAAAGAGGCCGTCCGCTGTGCGCTTGAGTTCAGCCGTCTTCGCGAAGTCGACAATGTTGACGGCCCCGACCGAGTTACCGCCGTCGATGACTGTGCCGTCCCGTTCGACTCGCCAAGCGTCCGAGCTGACCTTGATGTCGCCGGCGGAGCCTTGCAGCGGCCAGCCTTGCGATGTGACGAGCCGGCCGGATGCGTCGCGCTGAAAAGCGCCGAGACGCGTATAGGCGGGGCCGTCCGTGGTGGCTACCTCGAAGAAACCGGGTCCGTTGATCGCGAGGTCGAACGGATTGCCGGTATGGATCAGCTTGCCTGCCGAGAAGTCGGTGGCCACCGTGTCTGCCGATGCGCTTTTGCCCATTGCGTCGGCGCTTGTGCCGAGCACGTCGCGAAATGCAACCGCGCGCTTGTACCCCGGAGTGGCCACGTTCGCGATGTTTTGACCTGCGATTTCGACGCGCCGCGTCTCCGCTCCGATCAGACCCGTACCCAATGCCATGATGCCGTCCATTCTCGTTTCCGTGTTCGCTGATTTCTGTATTCGTTTGCAGCGATCAGGCTGCCGCATGAACCGCCGTATCGCCGGGAGCCCGCGTTTGTGGCGGCAGCACCGAATTCGTCGCGCGCTCGATGCTCACCATCGCGAAAGATCTCAAGTTGATCTGGTGTGGAACCTCGTTCATCGACAACACGACGAGACGCGTCAGCGTGCGCCGCGTGAAGTTCCTGATGTGCCGGCGAATGTCGGGGCGGCATAACAGAACAGGAGACAGTCCCTGCCGCAGCATCGCATCGGATTGGGCGAGAAGGCGCCCAAGAAATGCCTCGGCGAGGCGCGGGTCGATGACGAAGGGCGCATGGCCGTCAGCGCTGTTCAGGTTCTGCGCAATACTGGATTCCAACGCTGGATCGAGGGTGAGAACCGCGAGGGCGTCATGTTCGCCCTGAACGCTCTGACAGATGGCGTGACCAAGACGTTGCCGGACTGTCGCCACCAACACGTACGAGTACGATTCGCGCGGTAACTGCATGACCGTGACCGAAAACGCCAAGCTCGATCTGCAAAGCTGGCAGATCGCCGAACGCGTCACACAATATGCCTATGACCTTCAGGATCGGGTGATATCGAAGACGAACCCTGGAACTTACTTTACGCTCTATGTCCCGACGGTCGAGCACTATGCTTACGATGCGCGCGGTAACTTTACTTCGAAGACCGATCCGAACGGGAACACGACGACCTGGTACTTCGACGCCGCCAATAGGCGCACGGGCGAAGTAGATGCCGAAGGCACGCTCACGCTTTTGACCTTCGATGCGGCGGGCAACGTCATCAGCACGCGGGTGTATGCCGACGCGGTCGCGGCCGTGGCCGGGTCGCAGCCGCCCGCGCCGAAGAACGCGGGGAATGTGCGGGAAACCCGCGCGTCTTACGATGCAAACGGGCATCTCGTCGAGTCGCGAGTCATGAACGTGGCCAACGGCTATTTCGACCCGACGAGTGGCGACGATCAACGTGGCGCCTATTACCTCACGTCGGGCAGCGAACTCGTTACGAAGTACCAATACGACGCCCGCGGTTTCCTCATCGTCAAGACGGACCCAGCCGGCAATTCCACGCTATATTTCTATAACAACTCGGGGCAAAAGACACTCGAGATCGATCCGAAGGGCTACGGTATTGCCTAGCCAAATCGCAGGACAGAGTATTGGACGTGTGGCGCGAACGGCGGCTGAGAGTTTTGGACCGCAGATTGAAAGAGCGTTTGAGCGTACTGTACCAAGGCTTCGATATAACGTTGTACCGGACGGAGGAGGTGTATTCCAGACAGGTGCGCGGCGATTAATTCGGAATCCAGACACCTTGGAGGGTTGGGATGCGGCGGAACGGGCTTATGATGCTATTCGCGCAGACAGGGCTGACGTTGCGCTAATTTCAAAGAACACAGGGATGTCGGAGAGTAGCATTGCACGTATCAAAGATCACGTGTTCTTCAATGAGCACCGAATCGAGTCAGTGCTCCAACGGTTTGATGCAGATCCTGGGATTGTAAATTCATGGAATCGCTTGACGGTCGGCGATTGGGTGGAGTCGGATTTAAGTTTGCTGCAGCACGAACGTTTCGAATCGAAATTCGAGTCGATCTTCGAGACTGATTATCGTACAGCCCACGATGCGGCCATTCGATCTGGGCGTATTTGGATTGCGGAGTAAAAACATGGCGTTCTACATTGAGATTGAAAAGAATACGGAGAATGACGTAGTGGCTACATATAGATACTGGAGCGTCGAAAACGATTGCGGTGAGTTCGAAATAAACAAGCAGTCCGGCGAGGTCAAATTGCTTATTCAAGCTAACGGTGATCGACAAGGACATTTGTTTAATCGAGCTGCCCTCAAGGTCATGCGAGGGTGGAAGCAGGGCAAGCTACCGGACAAAACCGTGTGGGCTTCTTAGTACTATCCGAACGAGTACGAGACAAGGTGCGGCTTGGATTCGATAGGGCGAGGAAAGGCTCAACTGTTCATTCGGTCGGGCGAGTGCGCGGGGCGGTGGGGGCGATGTCTGGTTCAAGTGCGCCCCGCCCCCGCCGTGATATGTAATAACCGGGGTTGTACCTGATCGACTGTGCGATGTGTCAAAACAGTCGCAGCGTCGAGCGTTACGAGTACGACGATCTGGACCAACGTATCGCGCATACCGATGCGCTGGGCGGGCGCGAGAAGACGTACTACGATGCCGATGGCCGCATCGTCAAGACCGTGAGCGCCGCGGGCCGCACGGTTCAGTACGACTACAAGTGTGCGAACAGCATCGCCTCGGTGGGCACATCGGTGACGGGTGGCTGGATCAAGACCATGACCGACGCCAACGGCCGCACCACGATCGACGAGCAAGACACGTTCGGCCGCGTGACGAAACACACGGACCTGGGCGGCCACGTGTTTCAGTACACGTACAACTGGGCCGGTCTGGTCACCAAGCAAACCGGCAGCACGGGTCAGGACGTGGACTACACGTACTACTCGCATGGCCTGGTGCGCTCGATCGTGGACCACGCGACCAAGACGCAGTCGCTGTACGAATACGATGGCGACGGCAATCGCACGGCGGAATACTTCACCAACTTCGGCGATTCGTATGTGTTCGCGCAATCGCGCGTGGAGTACGACGCGCTCAATCGCGTGGTATCGATCACGGACAACGCTTATCAGGTGAAGTACGAGTACGACGCGGTGGGCAACCGGCGTCGCATGACGGCGACCTATATGGACATGGTGGGCTACCACCAGAAGACGCAAGATTACTGGTATGAATACGACGCACTGAATCGCTTCACGGTGACGATGGGCACGCTCGCGGGCGATCACATCGTCGCCGGACCGATGGGAAGCGATGGCGTGCAGCTCGGCTACAACGCAGCGGGCGAGCGCGTGCTCGCGGTGTACGCGAAGGACGGCCGCACCGAGCGCTATGCGTACGACGCGAATGGTTATCTGCAGACGCAGACGATCAACGGCATCGTGGCGCAGGAGCGCACCAATGACCTGATGGGTCGGGTGACCTCGCAGATCGAGCGCGATGTAAAAACGGGCAAGGTGGTGTCGAACGTCACGCGCGTGTGGGATGCCGACAGCCTGCAGACATCGGAGCGCGATGCATTGAACGGCATGAGCACGAGCTACACGCGCATGGCCGATGGCACGCTCACGCAGATCGACTCGAAGCCGGACGACTCGAACGACACGCGCACGACCTCGACTTATAGCTACGAGTGGTGGGACGGCGCGAAGCAATCGAAGGTAAAGGTGCAGGCGACGAACCCGAACGCACTGGGCTGGAAGCCGGCGACTAGGGCAACAAACGAAACCCGGATCGATTCGATCGATCAGGTTGCCCATTCGAGCGTGGCCAACTCTCAGTTGAAACCGACGTATCGATGCGAAACCGTTGAATCAACTGAAGCGCATAGTCGACGATTACGCGCCTGACCAACCACGCGTTGCGCTCAACGAATTGCATCAAGGCAGAAAGCGGGACCGCACTCACGTACTCAACGACCAACCCCGTGGCTCCGTCCCCACCACGTACTCTCCAATCAACAAACACGGCCCGACGCTCACAACCGTCCCAACAACTCCGCCTTCTTCGAAGCGTACTCTTCATCGCTAAGAATTCCTTTAGCGTGCAATTGAGCGAGCTTCTCGATGGTGGCAAATACATCCGACTCTGCCGCCGATGACCGAGCACTCACCGGCGCCTCCTGCACAGGCAAACCCCCGCTTGAGGAGACAACAGGAAGGCTCCCGACATCGACCAAACCGTGCTGGCTTCCAAACGTAAGAGACGCACCGTGCGACTGCTGCTGCGAGAAGCCGCCGATCTCGTGATCGAGCGTGTCGTAAAGCGTCGTCTTTCCGTTCACTTCTATCGCCAGGCGTTTGGCTTGAGAGAAGAACGCGTAGCGCATGCCGTTCTGTGCGCCGGTGCTATTCGGCCAGCCTAGATCGGCGGGCCACCAGTTGCCGGAGTTGCTCGTATCGGCGGGAACGAAGAGACTCACCGAGCCGACGGGGCCGCCTGCAGTCTGCTGTCGATGACCATCACCATCGCGATGCTGATACTGAGCACCCTGGCTCTGCGACTGAAAACTGCCGCTGCGAATCAGGTCGGGCTGACTGGCGATCAGGCCAGAAAGCTCGGAGCACAAGCCGTTCACCTGACCCTTCAGGTGGTTGTTGAACAGGTCCGAGACCATGGTCATGCCACCCAGCATCCACTGGCCGGAACCTCCGAACTCAGGGTGGCTGAATTGCGCCATGCCGCCGTTTCCCCGAATCACGGATTCGAGCATGCTCATCACGGCATCGGTGCTAAAGCCGTGTCGCCGGGCAATTTCTCCGATGATTTGCTCGCCAGCCGGAGTCAGTTTTTGCATGATGTTCGCTCCCAAGGTTTCCTGTGACCTTATCACGCGGGAGAGTCGGGCGTGGTTTGCGCTGGCTTCAACCTCTTGCAACCAAAGCGGCGTCGCGCATCACTAAAAGTGCCGCTACTTCCGGTGGCATCGCGGCGAAATGCAACTACCGGTCCACCCGTTTCCATGCAACAAGCGACGCGCGCCTAAAACGTCCGGCCTTCCACCAAATGCGTCTTCACGCCATTGAGCACGTAGTCGCCCACGACCTTCGCCTTATGATGCAGGGGGTTATGGCTGAAGATCGTGCGCAGATTGCGCCAGTGCCGATCGAAGTTATGTTTGCGCGAAGTCGCGGACGCGCCGCCCGCATCGAAGAGACGCTCGCCCGCCTGCAAGGCCAGCTTGCCGACGATGATCTGCGTGCGCGCCGTGGCGAGCGCGCTTTGCAGCACGAGTTCATCCGCGGCCGGATCGGCATTGCGGATGGCGTTCGACGACACATCGAGCGTGCGCGCGTTGTCCCGCACCAGCACATCGATCGTGTGACTCAACGCCGAAAGTTCGCCCACCACCTGCTGAATGAACACGTCCTCGCGGGCCGTGGCCGCGGTGGAGTGCATGACCGGCCGCCCATGTCCCGTGACATAGCCGCGCGCATCGGACACGACATTGCGCACGATCCCCGCCGCCACCGCGACGAGGTGCAGCTGCCGATACGCGCCGCCGTGCCGGCCGACGAGCGACGGATAGCCCTTCTCGATCACTTCGCTTGCGTCCACCTTCACGTTGTCGAACACCACGCTGCCGCTTGCCGTCATGCGCTGACCCATGCCGTCCCAGTCGTCGAGCACTTCGAGTCCTTCCGTGCGTACCGGAATGATGGCCGTCACGCCCTTGCCGTTTTCATCGACCAGATTGGTGCGCACGAAGTCGGCGTACGCCGTGCCGGTCGTGTAGTACTTCTTGCCCGTGACGCGGAAGTGGTCGCCCTCGCGCCGCAATGCCGTTTCGATTTCGCCCGCGCGCGCCGTGCCCTGTTCGCCCGATGCGCCGCCGAACAACCCGCCTTCGACGATACGGCGCACTTGCCGTTCGTGAAACGGCGTGTGCGGTGCAAGACGCATGGATTCGGCGACATCGAAATGCACGCGCAACGCATGCGCGACGTTCGACTCGGCCGCCGCGAGCGTCGTGACGACGTGAATAGCGTCTTCGAGCGAGCCGCCCAGGCCGCCGCGTTCGGCGGGTATGCGCAACGCGCCGAGGCTCGAACGGCGGAACGCGTCGAAGGCCGCGAACGGCAGTTCCCGGCGCAGCTCGCGCTGGGCGGCATCGGCGCCGATTTCGTCGGCGAGTGCGGGCAGGGCGGCGAGTGCGTCGGAGAGTCGTCTGGAAGTGCTCATGGTGAAGTCGTGGAAGGTGTTATCGGCGAAACGCGGCGCCGGGATGACGCGCGTTCAGGAAGCTGCTTTGCCCGCCGAGCTTCTCGCGCAGGCTGCCCGGCGCATAGCGCGTCTTGTAGCGGCCGCGCGCCTGCAACTCGGGGACGATCAATTCCGCGAAGTCCTCGTAGGCTTCCGGCGTCACGGCATAGCTCAGATTGAAGCCGTCGATATCGGTTTCATCGACCCAGTCTTCGAGTGCATCCGCCACTTCGTCCGGTGCGCCGATGAACACCGGACCGCGTCCGCCGATGGCGTTATGCAACGCCAGTTCGCGCACGGTCCACACACGTTCCGGATCGAGCCGTGTGAAGCCTTCAAGCGCCGAGGACGTGCCCGCGTCGAGCTGCATGTAGCGGATCGGCTCGTCGGGGTCGTAAGTCGAGAAGTCGATGCCCGTCCAGCCGGAAAACATCGCCAGCGCAGCTTCGGGCGTCACGTAGCGGCGATAGTCCTCGTATTTGTCGCGCGCCTCGCGCGAGGTGCGGCCGGTGACGATGGTCGCCATCGTGAAGAACTGAATGTCGCGGCCGTCGCGTCCTGCCTTGACCGCTTCCGCGCGCGTGCCCGACACCACGGGCGTCAGCACCTTCTTGCTCGGCCCGCTCAGATAAATGCCTTCGGCGTGACGTCCCGCGAAGCGCTGCCCGCGCGCCGACGACCCCGCCTGGAACAGCACCGGCGTGCGCTGCGGCGAAGGCTCGGTCATGTGGATGCCCTGCACCTTGAAGTACTTGCCGTGATGATCGACGCGATGCACCTTCGACGGATCGGCGAAGATTCCGGTGTCGCGGTCGCGCACGCTCGCGCCGTCTTCCCAGCTGCTTTCCCATAGCTTGTAGACGACATCCATATACTCGTCGGCGATATCGTAGCGCTCGTCGCGCGAGGCGACGCCGTCCTTGCCGAGCACTCTCACGCTACTCTGTGCGAAGCCCGTGACGATGTTCCAGCCGATGCGTCCGCGCGTCAGGTGATCGAGCGTGGACATGCGGCGCGCGAACACATACGGCGGCTCGTGATTGGCGTTGCTCGTGACGCACAGGCCGAGATCGCGCGTGGCGTAGGCCATCGCGGAGAGCGACATGATCGGGTCCTGCTTCGGCACCTGCGCTCCGTGACGCAAGGCCGTATCGATATTGCCGCCGTGCACGTCGTTCACGCCGATGCTGTCGGCCATGAAGAGCGAATCGATCAGCCCGCGCTCCAGCGTCTTCGCCAGATCGACCCAGTAATCAAGCGTGTTGTATTCGAGCGAGCGGTCGCGCGGATGCCGCCACATGCCTGGCGAATGATGCACGGGGCTGTGCAAGGCGAATGCATTGACGCGGATTTCCTTCTTGATGCGCTGTGCGTCGTGGCTCATAGGAAAGGCTTGTCACCGTTGATCGTTACGCGAAAACCCGAGCGCACTTCCGGGTAGTAATCCCACACGGCGAGATGCTGAACCGCGCGGTTGTCCCAGAAGGCGATGGAATGCGGCTGCCAGCGAAAGCGCACCTGGAACTCGGGCGCGGCGAAGCGTGCATAGAGCAGGCGCAGAATGCCTTCGCTCTCCGCCTCGGACACGCCATCGATGTGCGTCGTGAAGTTCGAATTGACGAATACGCCACGACGTCCCGTTTCCGGATGCGTGCGTATCACCGGATGCGATGCCTTCGGAAAGCGCTTGCCCGTGTCGTCGATACCGCGCAGGCGATTGCGCTGCCGATAAGTCGGCTCGCCATCGTGCGTGGCGGTCAGTCCTTCGAGATAGGATCGAAAGCCGGGCGACAGCGATTCATACACCGCGTAGGAACTGGAAAAGAGCGTGTCGCCGCCATGCGATGGCAGCGTATGCAGATGCAGGATGCTGCCCATCGGCGGCGCCTCGTCGCAAGACACGTCCGAGTGCCAGTGGTCACCCGCGACGCGTTTGCTGCCGGCATCTGCGTGGATCGTCAGGATCTCCGGGTAGCCTTCGGGACCGGGACTATTCGGATGCACGTGCAACGTGCCGAAATGCCGGCCGAGCGCGAGATGCTGGTCCAGAGTGATCGGCTGATCGCGAAAGAAGATCACCTGATGCGCGAGCAGCGCGCGGCGCACGTCGGCCACCTGCTGCGTGGAAAGCGGCTGCGTCAGGTCGATGCCGCCAATCTGCGCGCCAATATGACGCGTGAGCGGCTCGACGGTGATGGTCTCGTATGCGGTATCAAGCATGGCTTTCGTCCTCGATGGGCGAAACGCTGTGAGCGCTTCGGAAAGATGCGGCGGGATGCGGCGCGGCAAGGTGCGCCGCGCCCTCGCCATAGAGTTTTTCGCGCAAGGTGCCTGCGCGATAGGCCGGTTTATAGACGCCGCGACGTCGCAGTTCGGGCACGACGAGATCGACGAAATCTTCGTGCGTGCCGGGCAACAGCGCGTGACTGAGATTGAAGCCGTCGATGCCGGTTTGCGCCATCCAGGTTTCGAGTGCATCGGCGACTTCGGTGGGCGAACCGATGAACACCGGTCCCTTGCCGCCAATGGCATTGAAGATCGCGAGTTCGCCTATGGTCCACACGCGCCCGGGATCGGCCACGGTGAATGCTTCTATCGCCGACTGCATGCCCTCGCTCTTCACGTAGCGCAACGGATCGTCGGGGCTGTACTTCGACAGGTCGATACCGCTCCAGCGCGAGAACAATGCAAGCGCGCCTTCCAGACTCACGTGGCGCTGAATGTCCTGCCACTTCGCCTGCGCCTCTTCGGCGGTCGGCGCGACGATCACGGTGGCAAGCGCGAAGAACAACACCGAAGCGGGATCGCGGCCGAGCGCGGCGGCCCGTGCGCGCACATCGGCGACATCGCGCGCGACCAGATGCGCGGTCGGCGAGCTCAGGAACACGCATTCGGCATGACGCGCGGCGAAGTCCTTGCCGCGACCGGACGTGCCTGCCTGATACAAAAGCGGTGTGCGTTGCGGGGAAGGCTCCGAGTAATGCGTGCCCTGCATCGAGAAGAATCTTCCTTCATGGCGAATCTCGTGAACGCGCGCCGGATCGGCGAAAACGCGGGTCTCGGTATCGCGTACCGCCGCGCCGTCTTCCCAGCTTTCTTCCCACAGGCGGTACACGATCTCCATGTATTCGTCGGCGAGATCGTAACGCTCGTCGTGCGGCCGCGCGCCGTCCTGTCCTATCGCCCGCGCGCCGCTCTGCCCGAAACTCGTCACGATGTTCCAGCCAATGCGCCCGCGCGTCAGATGATCGAGCGTGGACATGCGCCGCGCGAAGAGGAACGGGGCTTCGTAGCTCACGCTGCTCGTCACCGCGAAGCCGAGATGCTCGGTGACCTGCGCCATCGCGGAAACCAGCAAGAGCGGATCGAGGCGCGGGAACTGCAGGCCCCAGCGCACGCCCGCGGCGTTCGAGCCGCCATAGACGTCGTACTGGCTGATGCCATCGGCGAAGAAAAGCGCGTCGTAGCCACCGCGTTCCGCCGTCTTCGCGAGATCGGTCCAGAGCGAGAGCGAGTTGTAGTCGAGCGCGCGGTCACGCGGATGAGCCCATAGCCCCGGCGAAAGGTGCGTCGGCGCGAAGGCCAGAAACGCGTTGATGCGGATTTCCTTCGACATGGCGTGCGTCCTATGTCTGCTTCGATGCGATGGGAAAATGACACATCACGCGATGCGTCGCGGACAACTGAAATTCGGGCGGCGCTTCCGTGCGGCAGACGTCGCGCACGGCGGGGCAGCGCGTATGAAAGACACAGCCGGAAGGCGGCGCTAACGGCGAAGGAATCTCGCCACCAATAGGCTCGACAGCGAACGAATCCGGCTCGGACGCGGCGATCAGCGCATGCGTGTACGGATGCGCCGCGCGCTCGACGATATCCTCGCGCGTGCCTCGTTCCATGAAGCGTCCGAGATAGAGCACGCCGATATGGCTGCTCATGAACGCGACCACGGCGAGGTCGTGCGAAATCAGCAGATAGGACAGGCCGAGCGCATCCTGCAGGTCTTTAAGCAGGTTGAGCACTTGCGCCTGAATGGACACATCGAGCGCGGAAACCGGCTCGTCCAGCACGAGAATCTCCGGTTCCAGCACGAGCGCGCGCGCAATGGCCACGCGCTGACGCTGGCCGCCGCTCAACTCGCCGGGGCGCCGCCGCTTGAATTCCGCAGGCAGGCCGACTTGCGCGAGGAGTTCGTCGAGACGCTTGTCGAGTACCGCGCGAGCAAGCCCGCTGCGCTGAATACGCAGCGGTTCCAGCACGATGTCGCTGATCGTCATGTGCGGATCGAGCGAGCCGAACGGGTCTTGCAAGACGGCTTGCACGGCGCGTTGCCGCCAGCGGACGTCCTTCGCCTGCGTGTGCTTGCCGAAGACGCGTTCGCCGAAGAAGACGTTGCCCTGGCTTGCATCGTCCGCGCCGAGGATGATCTTCGCCAGCGTGGACTTGCCCGATCCCGATTCGCCGACGAGTCCGAAAGTGCCGCCAAGCGGCAGTACGAACGATGCGTCTTCCACGGCGCGCAGCATCTTCGGACGCGCGAAAAGTCCACCGCGCACCGGGAACGTTTTGGCGACGCGCGCCACTTCTATCGCTGAGACTTGCGTGTCGGAAGCGCTCATGTCGTGGCCGTCGCAAGAAGAGGATGCGCGGTGACGTCGTACTCTTGCGGATGCCAGCACGCGACTTCGCGGCCGGCATCGAGCGAGCGCGTCGCGGGATAAGTGCTCAGGCAATCGGCTTGCGCGCGCGGGCAACGCGGCGCGAAGCGGCAACCTTCTGCAATGCTGCCAGGCAAGGGCGGATGTCCGGGAATCACCGTCAGCCGATGCTGCAAGCTGAACAGTCGCGGCACCGCGCCGAGCAGCCCTTTCGTATAAGGATGGCGCGGCCGCGCGAACACTTCTTCCACCGGACCCTGCTCGATGATGCGCCCCGCATACATCACCGCGACGTCGTCGCAGTAGCGGCGCACGAGATGCAGATCGTGTGTGACGAGCACGATCGCCGTCCCGCGTTCGGCTTGCACCTCGCGCAACAGGTCGAGTATCTGCAGGCGCACGGTGATGTCGAGCGCGGTGGTCGGTTCGTCGGCGATTAGAAGGCGCGGATTACACGCGAGATTCATGGCGATTGCCACGCGCTGGCGCATGCCGCCGCTGAACTGATGCGGATAGCTCTTGAGCCGGCTCTCGGGCGCGGGAATGCGTACGCGCCGCAATAACTCGATGGCGCGCGCCTCGCGTTCGGCGCGGCTCGTCACGCCCTCCCGATAACGAAACATCTCCGTGATCTGCCGGCCGATGGTCAGAAGCGGATTGAGCGAGGTCATCGGGTCTTGCAGAATCATGCCGATATCCCGGCCACGCAGCGCGTTCAGTTCGGCGGGTGTCTTGTCGCGCAAGTCGACGCCATCGAGCAGAATGCGGCCCGACTTCAAGCGCACGCCGCGCGGCGGCAAACCAAGCACGGACAAACACGTCACGCTCTTGCCCGAACCCGATTCGCCGACGAGACCCAGCGTGCGGCCCGCGTGCACGGAAAAGCTCACGCCGTCGACGAGTCGCATGCGGCCGTTCGCGCCGGGCGCTTCGGCCACTAGATCGTCGATCGCAAGCACGGGCTCGTTGCTCATCGCCAGTCCTCCCCGGCGCGTTCGCCGCGTTGCAGACTCTCGCCGATGCGGTTGCTGCATAGAACCGTCGCAATCAGCACCAGGCCCGGCAGCGCGGAGAGCCACCACGCGGTATCGAGATAATTGCGGCCCTCGGCGATCATGCCGCCCCACGAAGGATCGGGCGGCTGCACGCCGAGTCCGACGAAGCTCAACGCCGCTTCCATGAAGATGACGAGCCCGATGTCGAGCGTCAGCAAGACGATGAACGTATTGCGCACGTTCGGCAGCAAATGACGCAGCACCACATGAAGCGGCGTGGCGCCGGCCAGTTTCGCGATCAGGATGAAATCGCGTTCGCGCAGACTCAATGCCTCGGCGCGGATGATGCGCGCGAAGCGCCCCCAGTTCGCGAGCGTCACCACGATGACGATGTTGGTCATGCTCGGCCCGCATATGCCGACGATCAGCATGGCGAGGAACACGGGTGGCAGCGCGTACTGGGCATCGACGACACGCATGAGCGCGGCATCGAAACGTCCGCCGACATATGCCGACAAGAGCCCCGCCAGCGCGCCGAAAAAGCCCGCCAGCAGCACCGCGCAGAAGGCGATGGAAAGCGAGATGCGTCCGCCATGGAGTGTGCGCGTGAAGACGTCGCGACCCATCTGATCCGTGCCGAACCAGTGATGCATGCCAGGCGCCTGAAGCGTCGCCGCGAGGTCGATGGCATTGGGATCGACGCGCGTGAGCCACGGCGCGAGCACGGAGCCCGCGACGATCAGCACCAGCACGCCGGCGTTGATCGCGACGCCGCTATCCAGCCATGTCAGGCGGCCCCATGCGTGCTCGCCGCTATTGGAGGGAAAACGCGCGCTCATTGTCGATACCGGATGCGTGGGTCGATGAGCGCATAGAGCACATCGACTGCGAGATTGATCGAGACGAACAGCAGCACGGACACGATCACGGCCGCTTGCACCACCGTGAAATCGAGCGTGCTGATGGCCTCTACCATGAGGCTGCCGAAGCCCGGCCACGAAAACACGGTCTCGATCGCCACTGCGCCGCCTATCAACACGCCGAACTGCGAAGCCGTGAACGCGACAATCGGCAGCGCCGCGTTGCGCAGCGCGTGCGTCACGATCACGACGCGCTCCGGCAAGCCCTTGATGCGTGCCATGCGGATGTAATCGGCTTCGAGCACGCTCAGCATGTTGGCGCGCGCGAGCCGCGCGATGCCCGCGGCCGAATACCACGAGAGCGCGGCGACGGGCAAGATCAGATGACGCCACGAGCCGTGGCCGCCGGTCGGAAGCCAGCCCCATTGCACGGAGAAAAGACGGACGAGCAGCAGCGCGACGAAGAACGGCGGCGCGGCCTGACCGAGTACCGCAAAAAACGACGCCGCCCGATCGAAGAGAGATCCGCGCCGCACCGCCGAGACGACGCCGAGCGTCAACCCGAGCGCGAGCGCCACCGCCAGCGACACACCCACGAGCAGCAGACTGGATGCAAGCCGGCTGAGCGCCATGGTGAAGGCCGGCGCGCCAAAGTGAAACGAGTTGCCCATGTCGCCGTGGAGGATGCCGTTCAAGAAACGCACGTACTGCACGGGCACGGGATCGGCAAGTCCGAGTTGCTCGCGAAAGAGCTGCCGGTCCGCTTCGGTGGCTTCGGGCGGCATCAGCAAGTAAGCGGGGTCGCCCACCATGCGCACCAGCACGAAGATCAGGACCGACATCAGCCAGACCGTGATCAAGGCCGAGCCCACCCGCCGCAGACCGTAGGCGATCAGCTCAGTTCCCCGCCACGGTCGGCGCGGCCCATTGCACCGAGCGGAAGTTCAGGAAGCCGCCGCCTTGCTGCGGTTGCCATTGCAACGTCTTCTTCTTCGCATACACGTAGGTGAATTCGGAGATGAAGAACGCAGCGGCGTCGTCGTGCAGTTCGCGTCCGACCTGCTGGAAGATCTCGCCGCGCTTCTTGGTATCGCTGACGCGTGAGGCATCGGCGAGCAGCGCATCGACCTTCGGGTTCGAATAGTCGGACCAGCTTCCATTCGATGCAAACGCGCCGCCCACCGGATGCACCGGGTCATACAGCGCATTGGTGAACTGACTCAGTGCGAGCGGCCCGGACGTGTGCGTATTGTTCAGCCGCTGGAAGGTCGCATAGGTGAGGCGGTTGAGCTTGACCTTCACGCCCACTTGCCCCCAGTACGCGGCGATCGCTTCGGCCACGCCTTGCGGCATGTCGCCCTGGATGTTGAGCGTGGTCTCGAAGCCCTTCGGATAGCCCGCTTCGGCAAGCAGCGCTTTCGCCTTTGTCGGGTCGTAGGCATACGGCCTGATCGAACGATCCGCGCCGTACGGATAGTAGTTGGAGATCATCGTGCCGAGCGGCTCGCCCACGCCATAGAGCACGCTCTTGATGATGGCTTGCGTATCGAGCGCATAGCTCAGCGCCTGGCGCACCTTGACGTTAGAGAACGGCGAGTTCTTGTCGGTCGTGTAGACGCGCACGTACACCGGCGACGCGACGCGGCTTTCGATCACGTCCAGCCCGCTTTCCTTCTTGAGCCGCGCATAGTCGGAGAAGGGCAGCGCGACGGAGATATCCACTTCACCGCGCAGCACCGCATTGACACGGCTCGCGGGCTCGGTGATCGCGCGAAAGATCAGCGTCTTCACGCGGGGTTTTTCGCCCCAGTAGTCGTCGAAGCGCTCCAAAACGAGTTCGCTGCCGCCGGGCGCGAGCGACTTGAACTTGTACGGCCCGAGCGACACCGGCCTCTGCGCGAAGGCATCCGGATTCGGCAGACTCGCGAGATAGTCGGCGGGCACGATATACAAATACCCCGCGATCTTGTTCGCGAAGGCGCCGTCCGGCGCCTTGAGCTTAAAGACGACGGTGAGGTCATCGGGCGTTTCCACCGAGTCGATCACCGGCGCGAAGAACGGACGACGCGTGCTCTTGCTGCGTGGATCGAGCACATGTTCCAGCGATGCCTTCACGTCGCGCGACGTGAGCGTTGCGCCGTTGTGGAACTTGACGTTGGGACGCAGCTTGTAGGTGAAGACGCGCGCATCGTCGGATACTTTCACGCTCGTGGCGAGACGCGGCACGAGATCGCCCTTCAGGTCGAAGCCATAGAGCGTGTCGTAAATCTGCCATCCGTAGCGCAGCGAATCGCCGCTGACAGCCACGAGTCCGTCGAGGTTGTAGAACTCCTTCTCGACGCCGATCACGACCGTATCGCGATCGACGGCGGGAGCCGTGCTCGCCGCCAGTGAAGGTTCGATGAACGCGCCGGACAAAGCGGCGGCGAAAACCAGTCCGCGAAGGACCGACGAAAACGTGCGCATGGATGGGAGCTAGGTAGGGAGCGTGCAGGTGAGTAAGCAATGATGACGCGCGCCCGGCCTATTGCGAAGCGAGCAAATCGAATATGCATATGAGCCCTGCGCTCGTGAGGTTTTCTGCGCCGGGCATGAACGAAAGTCATGCTCGCTTAATGCGTTTCGCGCAGTTGCTTATCTTCAAAAATTCGAAAGCGCGCACGCGTGCGGCGTTAGCATGTGATCCCCTTCATTGCGTCTTCTCGCGTATCGAATCGATGTCTTCCAACTTTCCACGCTTCGGCGTCTGGGCGCTCGTGCACGGCAGCCGCGCGGCGCTGCAGGACCCCGCAGAACCTTATGACGCATCATGGGCGCGCAACAAGGCACTCGTGCTCGAAGCCGAGCGTCTTGGATACGACTCGGTGCTCGTCGCGCAGCACACGATCAATCCGCACGATCCCTCGCTCGATCAGCTCGAAGCGTGGACGGCATCGGCTGCGCTCGCGGCGCTGACCTCGCGCATCGAGATCATCACGGCGATCAAGCCTTATCTCTATCATCCGGTGGTGCTCGCGAAGATGGCGCAGCAGATCGAGCACATCAGCGGCGGGCGCTTTGCCATCAATCTGGTGAATGCGTGGAATCGTCCGGAGCTGGAGCGCGCCGGTATCGGTTTTCCGGAGCACGACGAACGCTATGCCTATGGCCGCGAGTGGATAGCCGTGCTCGACAAGCTCTTGCGCGGCGAGGTCGTGAATCATCATGGCGACAACTTTCGTATCGACGAATACCGCTTGCGTCCCGCCGATCCTTTTCGCGCGCGGCCGCGCTTCTATGTCGGCGGCGAATCGGAACCGGCGCGCTCGCTCGTGGCCGCGCATGGCGACGTGTGGTTCATCAACGGCCAGCCGCCTGAAGATGTTGCTCGCCTGATCGCCGATGTCGGTGCGCGCGTGCGTCCCGCTGGCGCCGATGCCTTGCGTTTCGGCTTGTCGGCCTTCGTGATCGCGCGTGAGACGCAGGCGCAGGCCGAGGCGCATCTCGACCATCTCTTTGCGTTGGCGGAACTCGACAAGCCGCTGCGCGAACAGCAGAAGGCCAATACCGATCCAAACACGGTCATGCACAAGACCTTCGCGAAGACGGCGCGCGTGGGATCGAACGGCGGCACGGCGGCGGGTCTCGTCGGCGATTACGATACGGTCGCGCGGCGCGTGGCGGACTTTCACCGGGCGGGAATCGAACTCTTCATGCTGCAGTTCCAGCCGTTCGAAACCGACATGCGCGGCTTTGCGGAAGAGGTCGTGCCGCGCGTGCGTCGATTGCTTGCTGCGTAAAACGAAGGGGTAGCGCTTCTGTTTATGCGTGAGGAGCGCTGCGGCACGCATTGGCGGACGTGCGCCGCTGGGGCCGCGCAGCGCGTTCCCGCTTGGTGAGCGACAACGCCGCAGCCCGAGATCAGAAAAACGCGCCCGTCGGCGGCAGTTGTCCGTTCAGCAAGTTCTGGCCAAGCAAGCGCTCCTTGTAGAGCCGCGGATTATGCGACGCGATCACCTTGATGTTGCGCCAGTGCCGGTCGAGAGCGCCCGTGCGCGAGACGACCGAGCCTGATCCCAGATCGATCAGCCACGACGCGATTTGCGGCGCGAGATCGTCGATGACGACCTTCGCTTCGGCCGCCGCGAACGTGGCTGCGAGCGTGGTGTCGTATTCATCGCGCGTGCCGTAGCTTTCCGATGCACGCTGCAGCGCCGCGACCGCGCGGTCCGCCGTCGCCTCGACACTCGCCGCATAAGCACGGATGCGCCCGAGCAGGGTCTGCAACACCGGTTCGTCTGCCGGATGCGCGGCCTCGCCATGATAGAAGTTGCGGCCGCGCGAACGAAGCACCTCGACGGCATCCAGCGCCACGCGCCGCACGATGCCGGCAATGCAGTTGGTCAGATAAACCTGATGGAAGGTGTATCCCCAAGGCGCGGCTTCATCCGACCTTGGCGGGTCAGTCGGATAGACATGCGCGGCCGGCACCGTCACGGCGCGAAACCTGGCCGTGCCCGAACCTGTCAAGCGCTGGCCGAAGCCTTGCCAGTCGTCGGCGTCGTCCACGCCTTCGCCGCGATCGAGCACGTATTGCACGTTGCGGCCCGCGCGACTTTCCACGGCAAGGCCGATGAACGCATCGTTGTAGAGGTTGCCCGTGGCATAAACCTTGTCGCCGGAGCCGACGTAGACATCGCGGCTTGCGTCCCATTCCAAACGACTCAGGACCTGCGTCGGTCGCGCGCCAGCGGCAGTCACATCGGTCTGCGTGAAGCTCAATCCGACGGTCTTGTTCTGCCTTGCGAGGTCGAGAACGTGCGCATGAAACGGAAGGTCGCGCCGCCTGAGCGCTGCCTCGATTTGCCAGAGATGGTTACGAAACGCGTGCGCGATGTTCGAATCCGCCGCCGCGACATCTCGCGCGACGACGAGCAGTTCGCTCAAGGACAAGCCGAGGCCACCCGCATCGACGGGCAGACGCGAGCGGCCGAAGCCCGCCGCCTTGAGCCTTGCGATCTCATCGTGCGGCAGACGATGCGCAAGCTCGCGTGCAGCCGCAGTCGGTGCAATGTCCGCGATGATTTCCGCGAAACCGAGCCTTGCTGACAGCGGCGAGACCAGTTTCGGCGCGGTAGGGTCGATGTTCTTCGTATCAGACATGGGATCGCTCTCGTGCGAAGTTGCGCGACCACGCGTTCGACAGATTGCGGCCGTGATCGCAGGCCAGTGTGTATCGCATGTTCATGGCTCGCCTCGTCAGACCTTGATGCTGTAGTCGGCCACCTTGATGCGCGAATTGATGATCTTGCGTTCCGCAAGCCAGTCGGCGGCGCGTTGAAGCTGCGCCATGAAGGCAGCGTCATCGGGTTCATGGAATTGATTCACGCGCTTGAGACTCGCCAGATAATCGCGCACTTGATCGGGATATTTCGCTTCACCCTGCACGAGTTTTTCGGATTCGTTGGAATGACTCGACTGCCATGCGCCTTCGACGTAATACGCGTCGATGACCGCGCGAATCAGCTCGGAGTTTTCCTCGGTGAACTTGCGGCGCGTCACGAGCGAGCTGTAGTCGATCAGAAAATCCAGATCGCGTCCTTCGTTGAAGATGTCCTTCGCGTCGTTGGCGTTGCGCGCAATGTCCACGGCGGGCGACCACATCGACCATGCATCGACCTTGCCTTGCGCGAAGGCGGGCGCTGCGTCGGGCGGATTCAGATAGACGAATTCAACCTTGCCGCGGTCGATGTGATTCTTTTCCAGCGCTGCGATCAACAGAAACTCGCC
Source organism: Caballeronia sp. HLA56 (assembly GCF_054655155.1). NCBI lineage: Bacteria > Pseudomonadati > Pseudomonadota > Betaproteobacteria > Burkholderiales > Burkholderiaceae > Caballeronia > Caballeronia sp. HLA56. The sequence goes on from NZ_BAAHOB010000002.1 coordinate 795,172, forward strand.
GAGCCCGGAACGGTTGACCGCGACCTTGCGCCCGGCCAGATCCGCCACCGAATGGATCCCGCTCGTCTTCTTGACGATGATCGCGGTCGAGCGCGGCGAATAGACATCGAACGCATTGAAGACGAGTGGCGAGCCTGCGAGCATCGACGCAAGCGCGGGCGTCGTCGAGCCCCAGAAGCCGAAGTCCGCGCTGCCGCCGACCACGGCCTGTAGCGAGGGCGCGTGATTCGGAAACGGACCGATCCATTCGACCTTGATGTTCTTGGCCGCGAGCGTCTTTTCGAACACGCCACGTTGCCGCGCGATATCGGGAAGACTGCCGTAACCCCAACCTATGCGCACCGTGTCCGTGTTGCGCGTCAGCTTGCGCGGTTCGGCGGCGCGCGTGGGAATCAGGCTGCTTGCGGCGACGCCGGCCACGAGGCCGCCTGCCGCACGCAACCACTGGCGGCGGTTCAGCGAGGAATCGATCATTCTTGTTGGTACCTTTCGAGTTTTGCAGGAAACGATTGGTGGATCAGTGAGACTGGACGCCCAGTTCATCGAGCAGAATCGGCCGCAATTGCAGCGGCGCGTGATCGCCGGGCCGAAACGATGCAGCGATGCGACCCGCGCGCATCACGAGAATCCGGTCGGCGAGCGTGAGCGCTTCATCGACGTCATGCGTCACGATCAGCACGCCCGGCAGATGACGCGCGACGAGTTCCTTGACGAGCCCGTGCATCTTGATGCGCGTGAGCGCGTCGAGCGCCGCGAATGGTTCATCGAGCAACAGGAGCGCGGGGTCGCGAACCAAAGCGCGCGCGAGCGCCACGCGTTGCGCCTGACCGCCGGAAAGATTGCGAGGCCAGTCATCTTCACGGCCCGAAAGTCCGACTTCGCCCAGCGCGCGCGCGGCGCCCGTGCGTCCTACCGTGCTTTCATGGCCGAGCGCGACGTTCTCCCACAACGTCGCCCAAGGCAGCAGCCGATGCTCCTGAAACACGACGGACGGCCGCTCGGGCGCGCGAATCTCGCCGGCATCCGGCCGGTCGAGCCCGGCGAGCGCGCGCAAGAGTGTCGTCTTTCCGCAGCCGCTTTCGCCTAACAACGCGACGAATTCGCCTTTGCGTATATCGAGGTCGAGTGCATCGATGACGACGCGCTTGCCATAGCGCCGCTGCAGACCTCGCACCGATACGGCAAGGGAGGCGTGGCTCACGCGTTCGGCGGCGCGCGCGCGGATGTCGGAGTCGCGCGACAGGGCGATGCTCTCGGTCACTGGGTTGCTCCTTTGGCGTAGTTCGCGTGCCACGATAAGAAATGCGCTTCGAGCAGACGCACCAACGCGTCCGCCACCACGCCGATGACCGCGTAGATGACGATGGTCAGCACGATGACATTGGTTTGCAGGAATTCGCGGGCGTCCATGGCGAGGAAGCCGATTCCCTTGGTCGTCGCGAGCGTCTCGGCAATGACGAGCGCGAGCCACGCGTGAGCGAGCGCATAGCGCACGCCCGTGAGGATCGACGGCATGGCGCCGGGAAGAATGATCCGTCGCACGATCGCGGTCCAGTCGAGGCCGACCACCTTGGCGAGTTCCATCAGCTTGGGATCGATCTGACGGATGCCGAGCATGGTGTTGATATAGATGGGAAACAACACGGCGAGCGCGACCAGAAAGATCTTCGCGACTTCGCCGACACCGAACCACACGATCACGAGCGGCAGCATGGCGAGGAAGGGAATGGCGCGCACCATCTGAATGGAGCGATCGAGAAGCGCTTGCGCGAGCGGCGAAAACCCGACTGCGATTCCGAGCACGAGACCAACCGTCCCGCCAATAACGAAGCCTGTGACGGCGCGCAAAAGCGACACACCGAGGTGAACGAAGAGATCGCCGGAGCGCATCAGACCGAGCGCGGTTTCAAGAACGCTGCTGGGCGCCGGAAGCACTTGCGGCGTGATGAGTCCTGCGCGTGCTGCCGCTTCCCAGATCACCACGACACATGCGGGGACCAGCCACGAAAGCAGCTTGTAGAACGTGCCTTTCGACACGCCGAAGCGTTGCCGTTTCGATGCGACATAGCTGTTGCGAGTGGATGTCAGGTCCGCCATGTCGGTTCCATGAAATGCCGTGAAAGAGGTGCTTGAGCGGTGACGCACTTGGCGCCAAGCGAGCCTGTTATTAAAAGCCGCGCGGCATTGCAATGACAAACGGTTTTTTCTGCTTTGCTTTTCAGGGTCTGGGTGGGGATGTTGTGAGGTCGTGTTCGTCGATGACTGGAATGCAGTTGCCCCGTTGTAGCGAACGATGCATTCCCGCCGTCCGCGATACCATTGCGAGGCAGACGATGGAACTCGGGCAGATGCGTTACTACCGCCGCACCGGCTTGCTAATGAAGCATGAGCCGCCATGGAGACAGCAATGATAGTCAGCAATCAGCAGGAAGTGACCGAAGCCGTGCTTGCCGAACTGAGCCGCGCGCCGGATGCGCGCTTTTGCGAGATCATGTCGGCGGCGGTGCGTCATCTGCATGGCTTCGCGCGCGAGGCGCGGCTGTCCGAGCCGGAGTTTCATCAGGCATGCGCGGTCATCGCGAAGCTCGGGCAGTTGACCACCGAATCGCATAACGAAGTCGTGTTGATCGCCGGATCGCTTGGGCTGTCCGCGCTCGTGTGCCTGCTCAACAACGGCGATCGCGGTCAGACCGATACGACCGCGAACCTCATGGGCCCGTTCTGGCGCATGGACTCGCCGCGCACTGAAAGCGGCGGCAGCATCGTGCGCTCGCCGACGCCGGGCGCGCCTATCTTCGTCAACGCATGGGTGCGCGATTCGAGCGGGCGTGCGGTGGAAGGCGCCGAGGTGGACGTGTGGCATACATCGGCGGATGGTTACTACGAGAATCAGGACCCCGCGCAGGCGGATATGAATCTACGCGGCAAGTTCACTACCGATGCCAACGGCCACATCGCGTTTCGCAGCGTGAAGCCGGCGGGCTATCCCATTCCGCTGTCGGGCCCGGTCGGCGCGCTGCTACGCGCGCAAGGCCGGCACAACATGCGGCCTGCGCATATCCATTTCATGATCTACAAGCCGGGCTTCAAGACACAGTTTTCGCAGGTCTATTCGAGCGATGATCCCAATCTTGAGACCGATGTGCAGTTCGGCGTGACGCGCGCGCTCGTCGGGCAATATGTGCTGCACGACGGCGAGACCGCACCCGGCGCGGACGTTCAAGGGCCGTGGTATTCGCTCGATCATCACTTCGTTATCGAACCCGGCGAAGCCAGGCTACCGAAGCCGCCTATCACTGGCAAGACAACCGGTCCGCGACCTGAGCAAGCCGTGCTCGAACGCACCGGACATTGAGGAACCGACATGCCTATCGTACATATCTCCCTCGTCGAAGGACGCGATGAAGCCGCCGTCAAGGCCTGCGTGAAGGCAGTCGCGCGCACGGTCCATGAAACGCTGGGCGCACCGCTCGACACCATCCGCGTGTATGCCACCGCGGTGCCCGCCGCGCATTGGGCCGTCGGCGAACGCACGAAGGACGAGATGCCCGCAAGCCCGAACAAGGCAGAGGAGTCACGATGACGCCGCGACTGTTCATAGGAAGATGGATGACGCCATGTCGGGGCGACTAAGATCGCCGGCACCACATCGAACGAGACCGCGTGATGCGCATCGACGATAACGGGACCTTCTGGGGGCTTGGCTATGAAGGCCCGCTCAGTGGCGGTCGTGGCCTCGATGGCAAGCCTGTCGACGACATGCGCTAGCGCGCGCGTTCATGCGGCACGCGTGAACGATGATCTGAAACGATAAGGCCCACGGCTTTGCGCGATGCGGCAAACCGTGGGCTTTTGTTCAGAGACGCTCAGACATCGGCATGTGTGCTCGTGAAGTTCACATAGCTGTTGTACGTCGGCGTGATCGGCGCACCGTTGATCATGATGCCAAACGTGTGATTGCCGCTGTCGAGCACGTAGTACATGGCCGAGTGAATGTTGTGCGTCTTGCGTGCGTCGTAGAAAGATTGCAGGCGAGACTGCACGAAGGTCGCGCGATAAGCATCCGTCTGCTCGGGGTTCGCGTTCCACTCGGTGATCATGAAAGGTACGCCGTAGCGCGCCTTGCAGTACTGCGGCAGATCGAAATGCGGGCCCGCGCCGTCAGAGCCGATGTCGAACAGGTCACCATACACTTCGTAGTTGTGCCACGTCGTGATGTCCCAGCGGACCTTCGGATAGCCACTCGTGCCATCCGGCTGGAAGCCGTCCCACAATGCATCCGATGCGCCGATGTCCGCCACGCAAAAGTTGATGCCGCACTTCGCGTCCGGCTGTACTGCTTTCACGCCGGCGATGAGACCGCGCATGACGCCGCGCATGACGGGCCAGTTTGCGTTGTTGAAGTCGGCTACGTCCGTTCCCGCGCGGTTCGAATACAGCACGGTTTGCGAGCGGCGCGTCAACTCATTGCCGCATTCGTACATGGTCACGCCATAAGGCTTGAGCGCGCTCGCAACCGTCAGGCCGGTGTTGTAGGCGTCGGCGTAAGCGGCGGCTTCGCTGCCATACAGCGCGCCTGAAGCATCGGTCAAACCTTGCTGAATCAGGCAAAGCATGCTGATGCCCGTTCCGTTGAAGGCCGATGCCAGCTTGGCGACGGCGCTGATCTGCTTCGACGTCGAATTGCAGCCCACCCGATACATGTTGCAGCCCATGCCCTTCAGGATCGCGATGAGTTGCGGAGGTGTGTAGGTGTAGTCGTAATGGCCGTTCATCCCGAAGAACATGCCCGGCGTCGCTGCCATCGCAATGCGCGGGTCACGGCAGATGAGCCATTTGTTCGACCACACGTAGAACTGGCCGCTCGTGTTTTTCTGGTAAATCTTGCCGCCCGACCAGAGGAGCATCGCGACATTGGCGATTGAAACAGCCGTCTTGTTCTTGTACACGATGGCGCCGGTCACCGTCCAAACCGCACCCGTCTTGTCCACGATCGACGTACCGCTCGGGATGGTCGTGCCATCGGCGGAAGGCGTGATTACCGCGGCCTTTGCTGTGGAATCCAGTTGCGTGGAATCGTCGGAAGCCTTGGTTGCCGCTTGCGGTAGATCGCTACCGCCGCCGCCACATGCGGAAAGCATATAGGTCCCGGACAACGCGCTCATGCTAGCCAGAAATTTACGTCGATTAATCATCATTTCGCAGTTCCGCTGGTCTGGCGGAACACTCCTTAAGGTCAGAGATCGATATCAATGTCCTATTAAGTAAGGACGACTAACGAATGAGCCAAGGATGCAGCAGTGTTTGCCTTGCCTACCTGGGATGCTTCAAAGTTGGCCGTTGTAGCAGGGAAAGAGCGAACTTCGTGCAGTAACCACCGGCCTGCCGTGTTGCCCTAACTTCGTTCGACACGCGATGCAAAGCCGCCGCGTCTGTGTCTCACAACCACCTTCTTCAAAGTTCATACGATAGGTTGGATTTTACGCAATGTTACAAAAAGCGTGTGAGAATTCGAACGTTTTCGGGCAAAAAGTAACGAACGCATGGCGTTGCCGTATGGAAGAGGAAAATAGTGCGACTCTGCTGCAGTGCTTTATAGGAGTATTTGCCCATTTTTCGTTGTTTTGCGCGAGAGTGAACAAATTACCTCTACACATGTACGAACGTACTATTCCCAGTTTTTGCGTTAAACCAGCGTATTTTTGGTGAGCGCAGCGCGACGAGAAAACTCTCCGACGCGCCGCGCCCCGACCATCATCCTGCGACCTGGAAGAACGACACCGCATCCACGAGCTTGCGCCCCTGCTGATCGAGCGATTGCGAAGCCGCCGCCGATTCTTCCACGAGCGCCGCGTTCTGTTGTGTCACCTGGTCCATCTGCGCAATCGCCTGGCTCAATTGTTCGATGCCCCGGCTTTGTTCGCTCGATGCCGCCGCGATCTCGCCCATGATGCTGCTCACGCGCGAGACGGCCTGCAGCACTTCGGCCATCGTCGTCCCGGCTTCGCCCGCGAGCGAAGAACCCTCCGCGATACGCACGCCCGACGCGCCAATCAACTCCTTGATCTCCTTCGCGGCGGACGACGAACGTTGCGCCAGGTTGCGCACTTCCGAAGCGACCACGGCAAAGCCGCGTCCTTCCTCGCCCGCGCGCGCCGCTTCAACCGCCGCATTCAACGCGAGGATGTTGGTCTGAAACGCGATGCCTTCGATGATCCCGGTGATATCCGCGATCTTCTCCGAGCGCGTGCTGATCTCCGTCATGGTCGCGACCATGCGCCCCACGGCGGCATTGCCCTGCTGCGCCACCGCCGATGCATCCGCCGACAACGCATTTGCCTGTTGCGCGTGCTCGGCGTTCTGCCGCACGGTCGAGGTCAACTCTTCGACGCTCGCCGCCGTCTCTTCCAGCGATGCCGCTTGTTGTTCGGTACGCGTCGACAGATCGACGTTGCCCGTGGCGATCTGGCTCGATCCCGTGGCGATGCCATCGGCGCAAGAGCGGACATTGCCGATCAGACTGACGAGATTGCCTTGCATCGTGCGCATGGAGGCGAGCACGCTGTGTTGCGGGGCGTTATCCGCGTGCGCGACCGGGCTCAGATCGCCGGAAGCGACGCGCTGCGCGACTTGGCTCAGTGCATCGGGTTCCGCGCCCAAGGCTCGCAAGATGCTGCGCGTGATGATGAACCCCGCGCCCACGGCCAACGAGGCCGCCGCGATGCACGCGGCGATCAGCAGCATGCGCGAGAACGCGTAATCCTCCGCCGACTCTTGCACGAGCTTCGCTTCGCGCTGGCTCGTCAGGTCCAGGTAATCTTGCGTGGCCTTGATGAGCGCGGCGAGCAGCGGACGGCACTCGTCGTTCATCTTCGTAATCGCTTCCTGATGCTGGCCCTTCAGCGCCAGATCGACGATGGCGAGCGCCACCAGTCCGTAAAGCGATTCCACGCGATCGATCTCCGCAACGCGCGTCTTTACTTCGGCTGAGACATCCGGCGCGCTCGCGACCATTTCCTTGAAGCGGCGCAAATCGCGTTGCACGTCTTCATGCGCCTGAAGGACGGCTGCTTTCTCGAGTTCGAGATCGGCGGGCTTCGTCACGAGCACGAGATTGCGTGCGGCGATCGCGCGCCGGTCCACTGCGGTGCGAATGCTTTCGGCCAGATGCGCGCGCGCGTTGATGCCGTTGACGAAGGACGTAAAGCGCTGGTTCGCTTCGCCGAGCGTCTCGATTGAGAGCGCGGCGACGATCAGCACTGCCGCCGTGAGCAGGCCGAAGCCAATGGAAAGCTTCGTTTTCATGCGCATGGGTTGCAGGTTCATCTCGTTCTTTTCCTTTTTGATGGCAGTGCTGTCGTTGACGCTCGCCGTCCTTTACGCGGCGAGCGCGGGTTCTTTCTTGCATCGCTTACGGCAGCGCCGGGAAAATATGAAGATGAACGAAAGTATGACGATGTTAGCAAACGTTTTACATCGCCCTGTCCAGGATATGTCGCAGGGTGGGTAAGGCTTTCTTCGACGAATGGGATGAATAGAGCCCGGATTTGTCCATGCCTTGGTTAAGATATGGGCTCCTGTCGATGACAGGTCTCCATTCGTCACCGCGATGCTGTTCTCTACCCGGGAGCGACAACGAAAGCCTGCGAAAATAGCGCTCAATGCTCGCTTACTCATATAACCCTTTGCTTGTCGTCTGCTCGCTTCTCGTGGCAATCCTGGCCGCGTACACGGCTTTCGACATGGCAGGGCGTATCGCGCAAGCCAGGGGGCCCGCGGCGCGCTGGTGGCTCATCGGCGGTTCCTGTGCAATGGGACTCGGAATCTGGGCAATGCACTTCGTCGGCATGCTGGCGTTCAGCTTGCCCATCAAGCTGGGCTACGACCCGCTGATCACATTTGCATCGCTTCTGATTGCCGTCGCGGCATCGATGTTCGCGCTCTGGCTCGTCTGTCAGAAGACGCTGCCCGCGTTCAGGATCGTGATCGGGGCGCTATTGATGGGACCGGCTATCGCCGGCATGCACTACACGGGCATGGCCGCCATGCGCATGCGGCCGCCGATCGAATACGACCCATGGCTCACCATTGTGTCGGTGGCCATTGCCATCGTCGCCTCGGGCGCTGCGCTCTGGATTGCCTTTCGCTTGCGTCAGCAGGCGTCGCGGCTCTTGTTTTTTCGCGGCAGCGCGTCGCTCCTCATGGGCTTTGCCATCGTCGGCATGCACTACACCGGAATGGCGGCCGCGCGCTTTCCCACGGGCGCGATATGCGGTGCCGCTAAGGAAGGCGCGGATACCGGATGGCTGGCCGTCGTGGTGATCGTCGTGACACTCTCGGTGCTGGCCATCGCGCTGATCATCTCCGTTCTGGACTTGCGGCTCGAATCGCGCACCGCCGTGCTCGCGGCGTCGCTCGCGGAGGCGAACAAGGAACTCGCTTATCTGGCGCTTCACGACAGCCTTACTGAGTTGCCGAACCGCGTCTTGCTCGAAGACAGACTCGAACAATTGGTGCATGGCGCGCGCGATGCAAGGCGTCGCTTCACGTTGATGTTCATGGACCTCGATGGCTTCAAGGCGGTCAACGACGCGTTCGGACATCATGTCGGCGACCTGTTGCTGATCGAAGTGTCGAAGCGCATCCGCGCCAACGTCAGGTCACACGACACCATTGCGCGGGTCGGCGGCGACGAGTTCGTGCTGCTTTCGAACGTCGACGACGCAACCGTGGCCGCGCAAATCGCCGCGAGCTTGACCGAGACCATTGAGAAGCCATTTCGCATGGAAGGCGAGGAAGTGCAGATTTCCGTGAGCGTGGGCATTGCGATCTTTCCCGACGACGGTGCGACTCAAGAAGAGCTTCTGAGCAATGCCGATACCGCCATGTATCACGCGAAAGCCCTTGGCCGTAGCGGTTTTTGTTTCTTCGAACCGTCGATGCATGCGGACTCTTACGAGCAGATGCAACTCGCGCACGAGCTTCGCGTGGCGTTGACGCGCGGTGAGCTCGCCTTGCACTATCAACCCAAATTCAAGGCGCCAAATGGTCCGGCGGTGGGCGCGGAAGCGCTATTGCGCTGGAACCATCCCGTGCACGGACTGATGGCGCCCAACCGCTTCATTCCGATGGCGGAGAAGACAGGGTTGATCGTGCCTATCGGCGAATGGGTGCTGAGCGAAGGATGCCGGCAATTAAAGGCGTGGCACGATCGCGGTCACACAGAGTGGACCATCGCGATCAATCTTTCGCCATTGCAGTTCGTTCACTCGGGTCTCGTACGAGCGGTTCGCGGCGCGCTGCGGCGCAATGGCCTGCCAGCGGAATCGCTGATTCTGGAGATCACTGAATCGACGGCCATGCGCGATGTCGAAGTGAGCCTCAAGGTATTGCAACGGCTGCGGGAAGAAGGCGTGCAGATCTCTATCGATGATTTCGGCACCGGCTACTCCAGCCTGCTTTATCTCAAGCGCTTGCCCGCCAACGAACTCAAGATCGATCGCGGCTTCGTGCGTGAACTAGCTCACGGTACGGAAGACGCGGCCATTGTTTCGGCCATCGTGGCGCTCGGACAAACGCTCAATCTCAGGATCGTGGCGGAAGGCGTCGAAACTACTGCACAGCAGGCGTTTCTCACGCAACTGGGATGCGACATTCTCCAAGGGTTTTTGCTCGGCAAGCCAATGACGGCCAATGCGTTTATCGCTTCCGTCGCCGATGTCGCATCGACAGGACGCCATTGAAACTTCGCCAGTAACTTTTTCCGCCCATCACGTTAGCTAGCCAACAGAACGCCGACGAGGGTCGATCCGTTACACGTTGCACGGTGCTACTCTCCCGTCATAGTTACCGTAGCGCTGGACCATACGGTCATTCCAAAAGACAAATCCGAGTCGGGGACCGCACATGTTGCGAACGGTGGTCGATCGTGTCAGGCGCTTTCGGCGCAGTGAAGGCTTCAAGCATTCTCTCGCCGCTCCAGTGCGTTTGTCGCTGCATGCGCGACAGCGGCTGAATCGCAATGTGTTCGCTATCGAGATCAGGGAAAACTCCGGCTTTTTTTCCGTGATGCAGATGGTGCTCTTCATCCTCAAGCATTGCGAAGAGAAACGGCTGACACCGCAAATCTCGGCACGCGGCGGTCTCTATGGCGACCCGGAAGGCAAAATAGACTGGTTCTCGGCGCTCTTTGAAAGCGTGCGGGCATCCGGCGATGTGAAGTTGCCGCGCAGAGTGAGAACCTCTACCGTGCGCGATCTCGTGCAACTCGGCTTGCGGCAACGCCATGAAGCGGGTCTGCGGTTGCAAAGTTCGAGCGACTTGTTTCGCTCGCATTACCGGCCGGTTGCAGCCATTCGCGATGAAGTCGATGCAACCTGCGCCAAACTCGATATCGGCCAATCGACACTCGGTGTTCACTACCGGGGCACGGATAAGAAGTTCGAAGCGATGACCTTGCCCTGGGCTGACTTCTGCCGGCTGGTCGAGCAGACCCTCGCGCTCAATCCGCATCTGACCAACATCTTCGTTTCGAGCGATGAGCAGGCGTTCATCGACTTCTTCCGCGCGTGGCCGTTCAATCGCCCGGTCAGTGTCGCACCGGCCAAGCTGCTGTCCACAGGCGACATGCCGGTGCACTTCAGCGGTTATCCGGGTTTGGAGATCGGGCGCGAAGCGTTGGTATCGAGCCTGCTGCTTTCGAAGTGCGGATACCTCGTAAAGATGCCTTCTTACTTGTCGGCATGGTCGAAGATATTGAATCCCGATTTGCCGACTACCTTGGCCGTACCGCCAAAGCCTGACGCGTTCTGGTTTCCCGACAGCCAGATCTGGATCGAACAGGAACAGGTGATGGACGGCAAGGCGGCGTGAGTCGCGCGCTTGTATTAACGCATGAAGCCTGCTGTCGTGACTCTGACTCAACGGGTGTTGATTTCTTTGCGTTGGAATGCCAACGCGTCATTCGCTACGCTTGAATCGATGCCGGGCGCATGACCCGGCAGCCGACCAGCGGCGAATCGACATCCATGAGACATGACCTTTCCATCGTGCTGTTGCACGCCACGCCCGTTGCCATCGCGCCGATACACGACGCGTTCCTGCGCGACTGGCCAGAAGCCAGGCTCACCAATCTTCTCGACGACGGTCTGACCTCGGCCAGAGGCGACAGCAAAGAGCTGCCCGAATCATTGCAGACACGCTTCGTGAATCTTGCGCGATACGGGTACGAAAGCGGCGCGGATGCGGTCCTCGCGACGTGTTCGGCCTTCGGTCCCGCCATCGATGCCGCGGACGCGGCGCTTCCCATACCTGTTTGCAAGCCGAACACCGCCATGTTCGCCGATGCGCTTGCAGAAGGCAGAAACATCGCGATGATCGCAACGTTCGCGCCGGCCTTGCCGACCATGGTGGCGGAGTTCTTCGAGGAAGCATCGAACATGAACCCGCACGCTACGCTGGCCACCTTCGTGGTCGACGATGCAATCGACAAGCTGCGTGCGGGCGACCGCGACACACACAACCGTCTCGTTGCAGAAAAGGCCGCGAGCCTGCATGGCTACGACGCGATCATGCTGGCCCATTTCTCAACCGCTCAGGCACTCGATGCCGTGACTTCAGTCGCGAGTTGTCCGGTATTTTCCGCACCGCGCAGCGCGGTTGCCGATCTGAAGAAGCGCCTGCATTTGTCGCGCTGAAGTCTTTTACCGTCATGGATTCAACGATGCCTACTCCATCGCTCGCGCCAGCCGTTTCGATGATGAGCACGCTCGCGGTCAAGAGCGCGCTCGTCGATGTCGTCATTCCAGCGTTCGAACGAAGTAGCGGCATCCGCGTGCAAGCTATGTTCGATCCAACCAACGTGCTGCAAGAGCGCGTGTCTGCCGGTGAAAGAGCGGACATGCTGATTGCGACTCGCGCCTATGTGAAGCGTCTCGCCGATGAAAACGTACTGGATGTACCGACGATGCGCGGGTTGGTCAGAACCGGCGTGGGTGTAGCGGCATCTATGCGGGACGTGCCTCGGTCGATAAGAAGCGTTGAAGACTTGCGCGAGGTTCTGTTGAACGCGCGATCGGTCGCATATTCGAAGACCGGCGCAAGCGGCGTTTATTTCGCCACCTTGATCGAAGAGATGGGCATCGCGGAGCAGGTCAATCAGCGCGCGACCATCATCGAGAAGGGCTTTACGGGCGAATGCATCGTGCGTGGCGAGGCGGACGTCGCCATTCAACAGATGAGCGAACTGGCCATGGTGGCGGGCATCGAGATCATCGGCCCGCTTCCGGAAGAGATTCAGTTCCATACCGACTTTTATGTCGGGATGTTTTCTGGTCGCGCACAATCGGAAGGTGCATGTGCCTTGCTGCAATCCCTTTTCTCCGATACAGCGCGCCACGCGTATGAGCGGCTTGGCCTAACGGTTCTTTGAGGAGACGATATTCATGCAGCGCGCAGACGACAAGCAAACGCCCAGTCACCTCATCACGCCCGTTACGGTGTTCGGCAATCTCGCATTCGTGAGCGGCCAGCTTCCGCGCGAACACGGAGCGATCAAATACAGCGGCAAGGTCGGCGCGGACTTATCGGCGGAAGACGCACAAGAAGCGGCAGCGTTATGTGCAAAAGCATGCCTCGATGCACTCGCGCACGCGCTTTGCGGGCATGAGCGCATTGCGCAGATCGTGAAGATCACGGGATTCGTCGCATCGGCGGCGGATTTCACCGGACAGGGCGCGGTGATCGATGGCGCGTCCCGCCTATTGATCGAAACGCTCGGAGAACGCGGCAAGCATGCACGAAGCGCGATCGGCGTGCAGCAGCTTCCGCATGGCGCGGCAGTGGAAGTCGAAATGATCGTGGGGTTGAAATGACTGCACGGTCTTCGCGCGTACGCTTCGCGGCTAATCTCAAATGGCTCTTTACCGAGTTGCCATTTCTTGAGCGATTCGAAGCCGCTGCGTTGCATGGCTTCGCGGCAGTCGAATACGCATCGCCATATGGCTACGATGCCACCGAGCTTCGCAACGTGTTGAGCCAGTGGAACTTGAAACAAGTGTTGATCAACACGCCGGCGGGCGAAGCAGGAGCCGTAGGCTCCAACGGCTTTGGCTGTATTCCAGGCTATGTCGATGTTTTTCGCGAAGGTGTCGATCTCGCGTTGAACTACGCTAACGCGCTGGAGTGCAGCCTGATTCACTTGATGGCGGGACGAGTGCCGGACGGCTGCTCGCCAGCCGAGGCCGAAGCCGTCTTTCGTTCGAATCTCGCGTGGGCCGCAAAGCGCGCGGAAGGGCAGAACGTAACCTTTGTGCTCGAAGGTCTGAACCAGCAAGACGTGCCGGGTTACATCCTCAAGAGTCTCGCTCAGGCGAGCGCGTACGTCCGCGACATCCCGCAAGGCAACGTCAAACTGCTCTTCGATTTTTATCACGCGGCAATGAGCGGCATGGACGTACTGGATGCGTTCGCCATGCATCGTCGTGACGTGGCGCACATTCAGGTCGCCGACGTACCAGGACGAAACGAACCGGGCACGGGCGACATGTCATGGACCACGATTGCACGAGCGATAGCCGATAGCGGCTATTCAGGCTGGATAGGATGCGAGTACCGTCCGCGTGGAACGACTGCCGCTGGACTCGATTGGCGTCAAGCCTTTACGCAAGCCGCAGGCTTGAGCAAGCACTCAGAACATCGTTTTTAGATTGGCCAACTCGAATTCAGCTCGAAGCCATTTTTCAAACACGGCCGCTTCGGCCGAATTGCGCAGACTCGACGAGCGCAGCAGATAGTAAGAGATGTTTTCGACGTGGAACTTCGGGTCGGAGAATGGCTCGATCAACCGGCCATCGCGTAACTCTTCTTCCGCGAGGATCTCGCTTTCCAGCACCACGCCCAAGCCCTTTACCGCAGCTTCGATTGCCATGGCGGAGCGGTCGAGCCACAAGTCGTGCGCGGGCTTGACGACGAGGTTGCCTATGCGCCGAAAATAATCGACCCAGTTCAGCGGATTATTGGAGTGGATGAGCGTAGCCTTAGCCAGATCCTTCGGGCTTTTCAGGCCGAGTTCCTCCGCGAGTTGCGGACTGCAAAGCGGCCTGAGCCGTTCGATGAGCAATGGCTCGGCAAGCTTCAATCCCGGCGTTTGAGGCCCATGCGCGATTGCTATGTCGTAGCGGTTGGCATCGAGTTCATGTGTGTGGAGCGTCGCAAGTCGAACGCGAAACAGCGGGTTCGCTTTCAGGAAGTTTTGCAAACGCGGTTGCAGCCACTTTACCGAGAAGCTATTGGGCACGGCAATCGACAGATGACCGCCCCACGATTGCGGCGCGATAAGACTCGTCGCAGTGGCGATCATGCCGAATGCTTTTTCCAGTTCGCGCGCATAGGTTCGGCCCGCGACGGTCAGCACCGCGCGCCCGGCATGTCGCTGAAAGAGCGGAACGCCGAGAAAGTCTTCGAGTTGCTGAATGTGATGACTCACCGCCGACGTGGTGATGCCGATCTCCTCCGCGCCTTGCGTGAAGCTGCCGTGCCGAGCGGCCGCTTCGAACGCGATCAGCGACTTGAGCGGCGGAAAGCGCACACGGCGCGTGTCCGGAACGGCTTCGGCTTCATCGCTTTCCTTCTTTCTCGAACCGGCCGTCATCTATGCCCCCGTGCCCCAATGACGGCAAGGATAAAGCATTGCAGGGCGGAAGACATTCGCAGCATCGACATCGATCAACCGAGACATGTCTCGAAGAAGCGTTTGAGTTCCGCTGCCAGCGCTTGCGGCTGCTCTTCGGGAATGTAATGCCCGCAGTCTTGGATCACACCGCCGCTCAGGTCTTCGCAGAGCGGCTTCATCAGTTCATGGATGGTGGGCGCGCTGCCCACATCGCCTCCAAGCGCGAGCACGGGCTTTTTGATCTTGCTGGCAAAGAGCTTCTGGTTCTGCTTCATGTCCTCTTCGACGGCCCGATAATAGCCGAGCATGCCGCGCAGGCCGCCGAGCGACGCATACGCCTTGACGTATTCGTCGATGTCGGCAGGCTCGAACGTGGCCATTGCGTTGGCGGTCTTCTTGTTGAAGAACCATTCGATCAGCACGCGCTCCTTGCCTGCAATGAGCGCTTCAGGCAGGTCGTCCACCGCGTTGAACAGGAAGTGCCAGCTCTTCCAGTTCGAAGGCGCGGTGACCGATACTTCGGGCCTGAGCGTGATGCCGGGGATGTTGCCATCGATGAACACGATGCCGTCGAGCTCGGCCTCATAGCGATGCGCGTACGGATAAGCAATCCATGATCCGATGTCATGGCCCACGTAGAAGTGACGCTCGACATCCAGCGACCGCAAGAGACCATTGATGCGCGCGGCGGCGGTCTCGGTGTCGTAGCCGGTGGTGGGCTTGTCCGAGTAACCTTGACCGGGCAAATCGATGGCGATGGTACGGTAGGAATCGGCCAGAAGCGGTTGCACGCGACGCCACGCATAAGCGGTCTGCGGGAAGCCCGCCACGAGCACGACCGTCGGGCCGACGCCACCATCCACCATATGAAAGCGGATGTCTCCGCTTCGCACGAAGCGCCTGGTGAAGGACTTGCCGCCAAGGTCTATCACGCCTGACATGTCGGTTCTCTTTCTGAGTGAAGGTGCGTGTTGTGCATTGTATCGGGCCAAAAAGCCGGCTTCACGATGCACCCACGGAGCGCGCGAGCTGACGCGCCTGCCGGGGATAGTTGTCGTCGACGAACTGCGCGCTGATCAGCCCGGCTTCGAGGTCGGCTGCGATGTCATCGAGCGATCTGCGATCCGGGTTGCCGTATCCGCCGCCGCCCGCGTCGCGAATCTCCACGATACCGCCGTCTGGAATGAGCACGCGCGCCTTTGGATCGGTCTCGACATCGTCCACGAAGATGAGCCGATGCGCGCCGGCGCCCGCGCCTGCAAATCCTTTCGCGGCTATCTTGGTCCGCGACGCCATGAACGATGCCTCGATGGGATGACCCGTGTCGTTCCTGATCGCGAAGATCTGACCGTTGCCGCCTTGAAACTCGCCGGGCCCGCCCGAGTCTCTGAGTATCTCTTTCTTGAGGAAGGTGCAGCAAATCTGCTGCTCCCAGAATTCAACCGAGCCGCCGATGATGTTGGCCGGTGCGGGCAAGGCAGGGCGGCCATCGTAACCTGCTAGCGCGCCGTATCCGCCCGCCGAAAAATAGATCGACGAATAGTGCTTTCCCGCGCGCGTCTGGCCGCGAAGATTCATCTGGAACACCATCCCCGAGTCGGCTTGAACGTCGTCGGGGAAGGCCTCGGCCAGCGCATTGAAAATGAGCGGTCCGACGAAATGGCCGAAGACATGCCGCGCACCAGTCGGGTTCGGCCTGAGCGCATTGAGAATGCAGTTGTCGGGCGCCGCTATGGTGACGAAATCGAGTATGGCCTGATTGTTGGGAATGCTGGGCGCGACGAGCACTTTCGTGCAGAAGTAGCAGAACGCGCGTGTATAGCAGATCGGCACGTTGACGCCGCGATTCACCACCGGGTCCGTTCCGGCGAAGTCGTACGCGAAGCCGGAGTCGCTCAACGTGACGGTGACGGAGAGCGAGATGTCGGGGAAGTCCTTTCCGCCTTCGACGGGTATGGTCGCCGCATAACTTCCCTTGGGCATGCGTTCGAGCTTCGCGTTGATCGACTTGCGCGTGAGCGCGAAGATCGCATCGGCGGCGTCGATGGTGGTGGACAGCTTGTGCTCCACGAGAATCTTGACGAGCCCTTGCGCGCCGACGTTGCATGCCGCGACATTGCAATAGATGTCGCCCAACACGTAATCGACCGTGCGAACATTGTTTCTGATGAAGTCGAACACGAAGCGATTCTCCACGCCCGCTTCGAAGAGTTTCACGGGCGGAAGCGAGAAGCCTTCCTCGTAGACGTCCTTCGCGACCGAACCCATTCCCACGCCGCCGACATCGGCAAGATGCGAAACGGTCAGGCAGTATCCGGCAATGCGTCCTTCGAAGAACACCGGTTTCACGACGTTGATATCGAACGTATGTCCCGTGCCGATCCAGGGATCGTTGGTCACGATGATATCGCCGTCGCGCAGAGCGGCCGCGTCGAACACGTCGAGGATATGAGCAAGCGTGCTGGGGCCGGTTCCCGTGAACGACGGCACACTCGTCGCGCCTTGCGCAATCAGCTTGCCTCGTGCGTCGAAGATCATGCACGAGAAGTCGCCGCTCGCGCGCACCATTGTCGAGAAAGCGGTGCGTTCCATGGCCGAAACCATTTCGTCCGCAACCGAGACGAAACGGGACCAGATGATGCCGGCATCGACCGGGTCCATCTTGACTGTAGCATTCACGACTTAAGCTCCGCGATGAGATCCAGCGTCGATGCAATCCGTGCTTCGGCAAACGCTGGAACGTAGATGGTGGTGTCGTTCTCTTCGATCAGCGCGGGGCCGGAGCGTTTCCAGCCAACCGGCAAGGCGTATCGGTTGAAGACGGGGACTTCGGTCCAGACTTCCGTTGCGCCGTCGCTGATGTAGCAGGACCTGGGTTCCTTCTCCATCCTTGCTGAAGGCGTGAGCGCGTCGTAGCTGAAGTCGCGCACGGACTTGAGATGCTCGGGCAAGGAGACTTCGACCACCCACGTGCTGATCTCGATACCGTAGTCCGGAAAGTTCAGGCCGAAGATGTCCTTGTAGGCATCGAGGAATCTGGCGCGAATGTTTGCCGCATTCAGATAACGCCCTTCATCGGATATCTCGACAGTCACTTCCGAGTCTTGTCCTTCGTAGCGCATGCCGAGTTTCACGATGGTCCGCGCGCCGCCATCGACGAGCTGGCTTGCGTATGGTTCGGCCTGCACGAGTCGAGCGACTTCTTGCGCGATGACGTCATCGGTGACATCGGCGAGACTCATCTTTCTCGTTTGCTGCAGGATGATCCCTTCGCTGCTCGCGAACTGGCCCATGGCGGAAGCCACGCCCGCGGCGAACGGAAAGATGACGCGCCGGATGGACAGAAGCTGCGCAATAGGCAACGCATGCACGGGCGACGAACCGCCGGTGCAGACCAGCGTGGCGCGCCGGTAGTCGACACCGAGTTCCGCTGCATGCACGCGAAACGCGCGTGCCACGTTTTCGTTGATGGTGCGATGAATGCCGATAGCCGCGCGCTCCACCGAGATGTCCAGCGGTTCCGCGATGTTCTGCTGAATCGCACGCTTGGCTTCAACCCGGGTGGCGTCGATGCCGCTATTGCGAAAGTTCGCCTCACCGAGAAAGCCGAGGAAGAGATTTGCATCGGTGACGGTCGCCGCTTGTCCGCCGCGCGCATAGCATGCCGGGCCGGGAACGGCGCCCGCACTCTTCGGTCCGACGGAGATGGCGCCGCGTTCGTCGATCTCGGCGATGCTGCCGCCGCCCGCGCCAATCTCGATCAAGTCGAGCGCGGGAATGATGAGCGGAAAGCCGCTGCCGGCTTCGAATGCGCCTTCGCGCGCCACTTCGAGGCCCGCTTGCACATCGACCTTGCCGGCGATGAGGAACGCGCCCTTGGCGGTCGTGCCGCCCATGTCGTAGGCGAGCACGGTATCGTCCACGGCACCGCTGTCTTGCGGCGCTGGTGCATTACGCGCGGCGATCTCTCTCGCGGCGAGAACGCCTGCCGCGGGACCCGACTCGATCAAACGGACGGGCGCTCTGACGCAGTGACCGATGGGCAGCGGCAGCCCGGACGACGTCATCATCAAAAGGCGGCCATTGAAGCCCGCGTCGGCGGCTCTCGTCTCCAGGCGCTTCACGTACTGACTCAGCAACGGCTTGGTGAACGCATTCACGGCGCATGTCATCCAGCGCTCGTACTCGCCCGAACGCGGGGCCACGGCGCTGGATGTGGAAATGACGGCATTGGGGAAGGCTTCTGCAAGCCAGCTTTCCACCAACTGCTCGTTGGCGGGGTTTTGAAAGGCATGCAGAAAACAGATGGCGAAGTTCGTCACGCCCGTTTCCTCGACGAGACGGCGCACGTCCGCGATGAGTTCAGCTTGGTCGGGTTGCCGCACGAGATCACCGGTGTAGGCAATGCGTTCACGTACCGATACCTTCAACCGGTGTTTGGTCAGCGGTTTCGGAAAAGCCAGCCTCAGATTCGATACGTTGTAACGATGCTCACGGCCGGTTTCAAGCGTCGTGCCGAAGCCTTCGGTATGCAGCAAAATGAAGTCGTGCCCCTTGCGTTCGATGACGGCGTTGGTGATGACCGTCGTCGCATGCAGGAAGACATCGCAATCCGCGAGGTCCAGTTCCGCATCGCGGCGTAAGTGCTCGAAGCCGGAAAATATCGCTTCTTCCGAGCGTTCGGGCGTGCTCAGGACCTTCGCGGTCGTGACACTTTTCTTCTTGCTGTCCAGCAATACGAAGTCGGTGAACGTGCCACCGATATCGACTGAGATGGCAAACCTAGACGTCATCATATTTTCCATTTATCAGCGAGATACGACAGCGCATGCTCACTTCAAGCCGAGTTGCTCCGGCAACCAAAGCGCGATCTGCGGAAACACGATCAATGCAATGCCGAACAGAATGAGCAGCACGAGATAGGGCAGCGTGGCCTTGGTGATGACGGAGAGCTTCTCTCCCGTGATGCCTTGAATCACGAAGAGATTGAAGCCTATAGGCGGGTGAACCTGAACGATCTCCACCGCGATCACCAGAAAGATGCCGAACCAGATGGCGTTGAATCCGGCTGCGAGAACCATCGGCAGAACAATAGGCAACGTAATGACGATAATCGAAAAGCCTTCGAGAAACGAGCCAAGCAGGATATAGCCGATGAACAGCACGAACAGCAGCGCAACCGGCGACAGGTGCAGTTCCTGCACGAACGTGGCGGCCGCCTGTCCCACGCCGAGAAACGCGGACGCACTGCCGAGAATGGATGCGCCGAGAATGATCAGCGCGATCATGGAACAGGTCTTTACCGCGCCAAGTCCGACTTCCTTCAGCTTTTCAACGCTCAGGTCCTTTTGAAAGCCCGCGATGGCAAGCGCGCCGACCACACCGGCCGCAGCCGCTTCCGATGGCGTGACGAGCCCGCCGTACATGCTGCCGAGAACCGCGCCGATCAATAACGCGACCGGCGCAAGATGTTTGAGCGAAGCAAAGCGCTCGCGCCAGGGCATGGTCGCGAAACTTTCTTCCTCGGGAATCAGGCTCTTGTTCCAGGTGGTGTGAATCATGATCCACGCCATGAAGCACGACGCGAGAAGAATGGCCGGTATCAGTCCTGCGGCGAAGAGCTTGAGCACGGAAACCTGCGCCAGCACGCCATACACGATCATGATGTTCGATGGCGGCACGAGAAAGCCCAATGTACCCGCCCCTGCCAGACTGCCCATGGATATCCGCTTGTCGTAGTTGCGGCGATTGAGCTCCGCAAGCGTGACGCGGCCCACGATCTGCGTCGTCGCCGCCGACGAGCCAGAGATGGCGGCGAAGATCGAGCATCCGATGACGTTCGAATGCAAGAGCTTTCCAGGCAGCAAGCTCGCCCACGGCGCAAGTCCCTTGAAGAGCGACGTCGAGATGCGCGTTCGAAACAGAATCTCGCCCATGACGATGAAAAGCGGCAAGGCCAGCAGCTCCTGCGTCGTCATCACGTTCCATGCGTACTGAGCGATCAGCCGGTCGACCGGAATGGACCTGAAAATGAAGAGCGCGAGCGACCCGGTAATGGCAAGCGTCAATCCAACCCATATGCCGATGGACAGGCCGCCGAACAGCAGCACGGCCATTGTCGTGAGTATCGTTCCCATGTGTCTCAGCCTTCAATGAATCAGGTTCTTGTCTTCGACAGGCTCGTCCAGAAACAACTGGCCGAGGCGCGCGAGTAACTGCAGCGCAAGCAGCATCGCGCCGAACGCGACGAATGCCTTGGGTATCCACAAGGGCGTGCTGCTGGCAAGCGAGCGTTCGTCGGTGAGAAACGCCTGATACGAGAAGTGCGTCATGGCGACCGAGAAGAACGCCGCGAATGCAAAGCCCGCCGCCGCCGATACGCATTCGAGGCCCTTGACGACGCGAGGCGATGCGTTCGACAACAGCACCCTGACGCGGATATGGCCGCCTGCGCGAAGCGTGAGCGCGGCGCCGAACGTGAAGGTCACGGCCATCAGATAC
The DNA here is from genome assembly GCF_054655155.1 of Caballeronia sp. HLA56. Lineage (NCBI taxonomy): Bacteria > Pseudomonadati > Pseudomonadota > Betaproteobacteria > Burkholderiales > Burkholderiaceae > Caballeronia > Caballeronia sp. HLA56. The sequence goes on from NZ_BAAHOB010000002.1 coordinate 816,344, forward strand.
GAGCTGTATTCCCATGCGATGGGTATGTCCTTGGGCAACCAGCTCACCACGGTCGACAGCGTCCGCACGACGATGCCGGCAATCATCAAGAGACATAGCAGGCAGAGGCAGAGGGCGCCGAGCCAGCCATCCAGACGGGCGAGCATATCGATGGAGAACAACGCCTTCTGCACGAACGCACGTCCCTTCGAACTCTCGACATGCGCGCTTGTGTCGATGTTTTCCATGGGCATTGACTCCGCTGTGACCGTGGTTTTCGAAGAGCGGATGCGGCTCACTGCTTGCCGACCGCGGTCAGATAGCTTTTGAGGAGTGGCTTGGCGGCGGGCACCGCGTCCTCGAAGGCGGTCCAACTCGGCTTGCCCTTGGCGGCCATGGCGTCGCGCACGGCCGCGGGCGGCGTGTAGATCTCCATGCCCTTCGCCTTGAGGGTCTCGAAGTTCTTGCTGTCTTCCGCTTTTGCCGCGTCCCAGAACACGGGTTCGAGTCGTGCGACGACGTCTTCGATAGCCTTCTGGTTTTTCGCACTGAGCTTGTTCCAGGCGTCGAGATTGACCGACACGCCTTCGAAGTTCGATTGCCAGTTGACGACGTTGCACGCCTTCTGGAAGTCCCAGAACTGGCCATCCACGGCAGACGATGTCGATGTCGACACGCTATTGATGACGCCCGTCGACAGCGCGGGCACGACTTCACCCCAGGGAATCTGCGCCGGCGATGCGCCAAGGCTGCGGAAGAAGTCGCTGCCGTTGCGGTCGGTCGTGCGGATCTTCATGGTCCTGAAGGTGTCCGAGTTCGACAGTTCGACTTTGGAAAAGACGTTCTGGCCGGGCCAGGGAATGGTGAGCAGCAGCTTCTGATTGAACTTCTTGAATTCGGCGTCGTAGTAGGGCTTCGAGACGGAACGGAAGGTCTTCATCTCATCAAAACCGGATACGAGATACGGTACCGACGATGCCCCGAGAATCGGCGAGATGCCGACTTGCTGCGCGAACTGAAACGACCCGATGGGCACGAGTCCATCGCGAATCACGCTCAACATTTCCGGGCCCTTGAAACCGAGTTGCCCGCCCGCGTGAATGTTGATCTTCACTTCGTTGTTGGTGGCGGCGGCCACTTCAGCCGCGAACTTCTCGTCCAGTTTCGTCTGGTAATTGCCCGGCGCATTCGCGGTGGCGAAGTCCCAATCGACGGCAAACGCAGGGGTTTGCAATGTGAATGCGGCGCTCAGCGCGAAGAAAGCACCTAGTCTTTTCAGTCCGTTCATTTGAACCCTCTGCGAAGTGAATGCGGTCGCGGCGTGGGTAGCCGCGTGTTCTCAATCCGCGTTCAGATTAGATTCGCAGGGGGAGGGCTGCCAGTTCAAAAAAAAAATGACATGTTGAATGAAATTCAACGGGGACTTGCGGCTCCCTTGGCTACGACATTCAGACGTTCCCGATGATCGCCACGCGCTGTCCCGCCTTCACGGGCGTGCCAGGCGCCACATGGATATCGGCGACGATGCCCGCGCAGGGCGCGCACACGGCGATCTCCATCTTCATCGATTCGATCACGAACATCACGTCGCCTGCCGCAATGCGCTCGCCCGCCTTCACGCGCACCTGCCAGAGATTGCCCGCGATCTCGCTGTCCACCGCGGTCTGACCGTCTTCGAGCGGCACGGTCTCGCCTTCGGTTACAACCGGAGGCTCGAAGCTCTCCTGTGCTTGTCCCGCTTCACGCCAACGCTCGCGTTCCGCTTGAAACGCGGCTTGCTGACGGGCGCGGAATGCATCGATACCAGCCGCCTCGCGTTTCAGAAACGCCTCGTAGTCGGAGAGAGACAGCTCTGTCTCCTCGATCTTGAGCGGATAACGTCCAAGCGGAAAATGCTCGCGAATATGCAGCAGTTCATCGGCCGGGACTTCGTAGAAGCGGATCTGATCGAAGAAGCGCAAGAGATACGGACGGCCCGCGAAATCGGCAATCGCGCGATAACGGTTCCACATCTGCAACGTGCGCCCGACGAACTGATAGCCGCCCGGACCTTCCATGCCATAGACGCAAAGATACGCGCCGCCGATGCCAACGGAGTTCTCCGCAGTCCACGTACGCGCCGGGTTGTACTTGGTCGTCACCAGCCGATGGCGTGGATCGAGCGGCGTTGCAACTGGCGCGCCGAGATAGACATCGCCCAAGCCCATCACGAGATAGCTTGCGTCGAAGACGATGCGCTTGACGTCATCGATCGATTCGAGGTCGTTGATACGCCGGATGAACTCGAGATTGCTCGGGCACCATGGCGCATCCGGCCGCACGGTGGTCATGTACTTGTCGATGGCCAGGCGGCAAGCGGGATCGTCCCATGACAAAGGCAAATGCACGATGCGCGAAGGCGCGCGCAAGTCCTTTTGCAACAACACGCGTTGCCACGTCTGCGCGACCGTATCGAGCAACGTTGCAAGCGGCAGGCGCTCAGGCTGATAGTGAACCTGCAGCGAGCGAATGCCGGGCGTTAGATCGATCACGCCGGGCAACTCGAGCGCTTCGAGCGATTGCATCAGCGCATGGCCACGAAAGCGCAGGACGAGGTCCAGTTCCGCGGGGCCGAGTTCGAGCAGCAGGTGCGTATCGCCCGACACACGCGCAACCAGCCGGTCGTGATTCGCGCCGATGTCCAGCACGATGGGCGATGTCAACGCGCGTCTTCCATCAGCGCTTGCAGGCAGTGCTTCAAGCGGCTCAAGCGTCTTCAATTCGACGAGACGCGCCCGTGCCGCCGCGCGCGCCTCATCGATCTGCACAGGCACGAAACGCACCTTGTCGCCCGCCTTCAACTGCCCGATCTGCCACAGGTCCGCTTCGATGATCGTCACGGGACACACGAAGCCGCCGAGGCTCGGGCCATCGGGACCAAGAATCACAGGCATGTCGCCAGTGAAGTCGATCGCGCCGACCGCATACGGATTGTCGTGAATGTTCGACGGATGCAGTCCCGCTTCGCCCCCGTCCTCGCGCGTCCATTCGGGTTTCGGTCCGATCAGGCGCACACCGGTACGGCTCGAATTGAAGTGAATTTCCCATTCGGTGTCGAGAAAGGTCTCGATGTATTGCGGACTAAAATACTCCGGCGCGCCATGCGGACCATAGATCACGCGCAGTGTGCGAACCGGGTCGAGCGCGGGCGTGAACGAAAGGCGCACGCCATGTGCGCGATCCATCGAGGGATGCAGATGCAGTACATCGCCCGCGCGCAACGCACGTCCGCCGTGGCCGCCGAACTGACCCAGCGTGAACGTGCTGCGGCTGCCGAGGTACTGCGCGACATCGAAGCCGCCACGCACGCACAAATAGGCGCGTGCGCCCGCTCCACGAATGGCACCAAGTGCGAGTGTCGCGCCTGACGGAATGAAGAGCGTCGTGTGCATCGGCTGCTCGATGCCATCGACGGTCACGCTCAACGCCGCGCCCGTGATGGCGATCACCGCGTCCGTATTGAAACGCAACGTGGGGCCGCTCATCGTGATTTCGAGCGCGGACGCATCCGGCGAATTGTCGAGAAGCCGGTTCCCAAGGCGTAACGCTCGATCATCCATTGGGCCCGAGGGCGGAATACCGACCGCCCAAAACCCGAGTCTGCCGGGAAAGTCCTGAACCGTGGTCTGCGTGCCGCCGCTCACGATCTCGACGGTGCTCGCGCGATACTTGAGCCTTTCAAGACAACGCGTCCACGGCTCGCCCGAAGCGAACGGCGTGTCGTCGATGATCTGCCGCAGATACACGCGATTGGTCTCCACGCCGTAGATGCGCGTGGCGTCGAGTGCTTCGGCGAGCGCGTGGCGCGCGGCTTCGCGTGTCGGTTTCCACGCGATCAGCTTCGCGAGCATCGGATCGAAATAGGGCGGCACTTCGCAGCCGGCTTCGATCCATGTGTCGATGCGCAGCGCGCTGCCATCCGCTTCGGGAAACGCGACCTCGGTCAGCAAGCCAGGACTCGGCTTGAAATCGCGGCCGGGATCTTCGGCGTAGAGCCGCGCCTGAATAGCATGACCAACGGGCTTCAACGCGGCGCCGAGTTCGTCGAGCGGCGCAAGCGTGCCTGCCGCGAGTTCGATCATCCACTGAACGAGATCGACGCCCCAGACTTGCTCGGTCACGCCGTGTTCGACCTGCAGCCGCGTGTTCACTTCGAGAAAATAAAACTGCGCGGCACCGCTGTCGTATACGAATTCGACCGTCCCAGCCGAACGATAAGCCACCGCTCTGGCAAGCCGCAACGCCGCTTCGCACAATGCCTCTGACATGCCATCGGGCAACGAAGGCGCGGGCGTTTCTTCGAGCACTTTCTGGTTACGCCGCTGCACCGAGCAATCGCGTACACCGAGTGCAAGCGCGTTGCCGCGGCCATCGCCGAAAATCTGCACTTCGAGATGCCGCGCGCGTTCGATGTACTTCTCGATGAACACGCCCGCATCGCTGAAGTTGTTTTGCCCGAGGCGCTTCACCACGTCGAACTGCGCGGCGAGTTCATCGGCATTCCAGCACACGCGCATGCCGATACCGCCGCCGCCCGCCGTGCTTTTCAACATCACCGGATAGCCAATGCGCCCAGCCGCCTGCAACGCGGCTTCGGCGTCTTCGAGAAGGCCGGTGCCTTCGAGCATCGGCACGCCTTGCTCGGCCGCAATGGCGCGAGCCGTATGCTTGAGCCCGAAGGCGCGCAATTGCGCGGGCGTCGGTCCTATGAACGCGATGCCGGCTGCTTCGCACGCTTCCCCGAATAGCGCGTTTTCCGAGAGAAAGCCGTAGCCGGGATGGATGGCCTGCACGTTTTCGCGGCGCGCGATCTCGAGGATCTTCGCGACATCCAGATACGTGGATGAAGCCGCGCCCTGACCGAGCGAATGCGCGATGGGCGCTTTGCTGACGTGGCGGCTCGCGAGATCGGCTTCGCTATAGACCGCGACGCCTGCTATATCGAGCGAACGCAAGGTACGAAGGATGCGGCACGCAATGGCACCGCGATTGGCAATCAGGACTTTGTCGAACATGACAGGGGCGGATGCGTCGGCGGGTCGTCCCGTCGATTGAAAGATGCACGCCGGGGTCGTCCCCGGCAGCGTCCTCAGACTTTCGTTTGATGAGACTTTAGCGAGTCGCGCGAACAGGCGCCGAGTCGTCCCGCGCGAATCATCATCACGAGATAGAACCATTCACGCAGGCGGTTCATTCGCCTCATTCCCATATCAGTAACTCCGCGGGTGTCGGGTTGTAGGCGTTGCAGGGGTTGTTCAACTGCGGGCAATTGGAGATGAGCACGATGACGTTCATCTCCGCGCGCAGTTCGACGTATTTGCCGGGCGCGGAGATGCCGTCTTCGAACGTGAGTCCGCCATCGGCCGTCACCGGCACGTTCATGAAGAAGTTGATGTTCGGACTCAGGTCGCGTTTGGAAAGCCGTCCGTCGTGCGCGCAGGCGCGTAGGAAGTTGTCGCGGCAGCTATGCATGTAGCGCTTTTCGAGCGCATAGCGAACGGTATTGCTCTCCTGAGCGCATGCGCCGCCAAGCGTGTCGTGACGGCCGCATGTATCGGCGACGATGGTCAGCATCGGGTTGCCGAGGTTGGAATACAGCACGGTTCCCGTCGTCAGATAGAGGCTCTTTTGGCGGCGCAGGGTGCGTTGCGGATCGAAACGTTCGCGCGGGTTGTCGAGGCTGTAGAAGAGCGTATCGACAGCCTGATTGCCTTCCATATCGCGAATGCGCAGCGTCTGTCCGGCCTTCAGTTCCTTGAGCCACGGCTCGCCGGCGCCGAGCGTTTCGCGGTGGATCGCATCTTCTGCACGGCGGTCGCTGGCGGTGAGGTAGGTCGTCATGTTTGTCGGTCTCCGCTCAAAGATAAAAGCGCTCGGTATTGATGAAGCCACGCACGTTTTCCTCGCACGAAGTGCGGCAGAGTTCAGCCACTTCTCGATCCGCATTTGCCAACGAGAGCTTCACGGGTTGCGGCGCATAGTTCGCGTTCGGATCGAGCGGATGCTGAATTGCGGTGAGCACGACGAGCGTGTTCATCGGCGCATAGAGCTCGACGTAATCGCCGGGCTTCGAATTGCCGCTGACGAAGGTAAGCGCCCCCTGGTCCGTCACGTCGACGCGGCTGAAGAGATTCAGCGTCATCAAGAGATCGGAGAGGCCGAGATTCCATTTGCCCATCTCGACGAGCAGGTTGTCCACACCATTGCGATAAAAGCCGTTACGCAGTTCCTGATAGCGTCCCGCGCCATACTTCTCATGCACTTCCCCGGCATTCGATACCCCGCCGATGCTGTCGTGCCACCCGCATGTATCCGCGACGATGGCGGCAAGCACGCGGCCCATGTCGGAGTAGAGGCAATGGCCCGCGCTTAGTTTGGCCGTGTGCTGGCACTTGAGCGTATCGGGTAAATTCAAGCGTTCGCTTTTTTCGGCGGCGTTGAACATCATGATGCTGACATTCGCGCCGCCATCCATATCGGTCAGGCGCAACGACTGTCCCCGCTTGACGATCAGCGACGCATGTCCGCCGCCGGGAACGGTTTCTTCGAGTAGCAAGTCCATCTTCCTGGGTTCCTTTAAGCAGGTATCGCTTCCGCACGCGCGGCGCCTTCGACGGCCGCCCGTGCAACGTGGATCGACGAAGCCGAGTCGCGGCTATGGTCGAGCGGAATGTTGTAGGTGATACGCGCGCCATACGCGCCGGGCGCTTGCGGATCGACACGTACCTTGTCGAAGACGAGCACGCGGCTGCCGAGCGTGAAGCCTTCTTTCAGGTCGTGCGTGACCATGAAGATGGTCAGGCCCGACTCGCGCCAGAGCTTGAGCAGCAGTTCGTGCATGTCGCGGCGGATGCCCGGATCGAGCGCGCCGAAGGGTTCGTCGAGCAGCAAGATGCGCGGCTTCATCATGAGCGCCTGCGCAATGGCAAGACGCTGCTGCATGCCGCCTGAAAGCTGATGCGGATACTTGTCGAGCGCGGCGGCAAGACCGACGCGTTCGAGCATCGCCACGGCTTCGTCGCGTGCAGCCTGTCGACGCGCGCCGAAAAGACGGCCCATGAGCCTCGACTCGCGCAACTCGTGACCGAGCATCACGTTGCGCACCACGCTCAAATGCTCGAACACCGAATAGCGCTGAAACACCACACCGCGATGCGCGTCCGGTTCACCTGGCAGCGGTTCGCCATCGAGCAGGATCTCGCCGCGTGTCGCGCGTTCCTGACCGAGCAGAAGGCGCAGAAACGTGGACTTGCCGCAGCCCGACGCACCGACCATCGAACAGAATTCGCCTTTTCCAATCTTGAGATTCAGGCGTTCGAGCACGACCTGGTTGCCGTACTCTTTCCACACGTTGCGGACTTCGATCATCTTGCGCCTCCGCCGTACCAGGGAAACGCCCACAGCGTGATACGGCGCAGGCTCTCGTCGATAAGCCACGCGAGCAGCGTGATCCACGCGACGTAAGGCAGGATCACGTCCATCGCGAGATAGCGGCGCACGAGAAAGATGCGGTAGCCGAGGCCGTCGACGGATGCGATCGCTTCCGCCGCGATGAGAAAGAGCCACGCCGAACAGAGCGCGAGACGCAGTGCGACAAGCAGGCGCGGCATGAGTTGCGGCAGGATCATGCGCAGCATCAGCGTCCAGCTCGTGGCGCCGAGCGTCTGCGCCTTGACCCACAACTCGTCGGGAATCTCGCGTGCGCGCTGCTGAAGATCGCGGATCATCATGGGCGTAATGCCGATCACGATCAGCACGACCTTCGACAACTCGTCGAGGCCGAACACGATGAAGAGAATGGGCAGCACCGCGAGCGGCGGGATCATCGAGACGACAGTGATGAAGGGCGAGAGCGTTGCGGTCACGAGCGGAATGCTGCCCGTCACGATGCCCGCGACGAGCGCGATCACCGCACTCACCGCAAGCCCGATGCCAAGGCGCTTAAGGCTTGCGAGCGTATCGGTCCAAAGCAGATATTGGCCCGTGCGCTTGTCTTCGGTGAAGGCGAACTGAGTGATCGCCTCGCTCATCTGGCTCGCGCTCGGCAGCACCTTGTCGCCGGGATTGTCCCTGAGCCGTAGCGACGAACTGGTGAAGTACACCGCCAACAGCACGATGAACGGCATCAAGAGCAGCAGCATGGCGCCGCTCTTGCTCGGGTGTCGGTTGATGAGTCGCATCGCGCAGCCTCCGGTTCGCAGGCGTTAAAGCTTGCCGTCGGCGGCCATGCGCACGTAGGTCGGATCGAAGCGCAGCTTGACGTTGCTCTTGCTGCCGACCACGACGCCCTTGTCGAACGCCATGCCGATTGCGTCCGCGCTCGGCGCGCCTTGACCGAGCAGACCGTGATCGAACGAGAACTTCGCGACGCGCGTCATGGTGCGCGGCAGTTCGGGACTCGTCGCGAAGTCGAGCGCGGACTTAGGCGTGTAGAAGAGCGCGGTGGTCGAGAGCTGGCCCTTGAAGCCCGGCAGATCGGTGCCGGATGCCTTCGCCATCGCGTTGAGGGCGGCGGTGCTGTCGGCGCTGTTGGCGCGCATCAGCGACATCATCTCGAACCATGCGCCCGTCAGTGCCTTGCCGAGTGCGGGGTTCTCTTGCAGCGTCTTCGTGTTGACGACCATCATGTCCATGATCTCGCCGGGAATCTTGCTCGAATCGAAGACTTCGGTCACATCGGGCTTGGCCTTCAGGTCGGCGAGCATGGGATTCCAGGTGACGGCCTGCTTCACGGCGGGTGTCGCAAACGCGGCCGAGATATCGGCATCCGATGTGTTCACCACCTTGAGATCGCGCTCGCTCATGCCGGCGGATTCGAGCGCGCGGGCAAGCAGATAGTGCGATACGGAAAACTGCACGAGGTTGATCTGCTGACCCTTGATGTCGGCGATCTTCTTGCCAGTGCCCTTTACGAGCACGCCGTCGTTGCCGTTGGAATAGTCGCTGACGATAAGCGCGGTCGAGTCCACGCCGCCCGCGGCGGGAATCGTCAGTGCGTCCATGTTGGTCATGGCGCAGCCGTCGAACTTGCCGGCCGTGTACTGATTGATCGACTCGACGTAGTCGTTGAGCTGCACGACATCGACATTGATGCCGTATTTCTTGGCCCACTTGGAAACGATGCCTTGAGTTTTCGCTTCGCCCCACGGCATCCAGCCCGCATAGATGGTCCAGCAGACCTTGAAGTCCTGACGACCGGCGGCGAACGAGGGAGAAGCGGTGGAAGCAAACGCGGCGAGAGAGAGGGCGGCGATGCCGATGAAACGGGATAGCTTGCGCATGAGGTTGACCTCGAAGGGGTTATCGACGGCGGGGAGCGGCGCGACTCTCGATCGCGTTCTCTCCCGGGCTTTTATCCCGCCGTGTAACCTCGCGCAGAACCTTGAGGTCGACAACTCTCGGACCAGCATCGCGCGTATGGATCGTCCCTCATGGACGCTACGCGGATCGGAACCCTAGTTATCTATTGCAAATTGTTGGTGCTAAACCGGATGAAGCGCCGGCTCCTTGCTGTAGCTATAAGCGATAAGCGTGCCATCGCAAATGAGCGCATGTTTCATGATTCAGCCATGCGTGTGCACCAAATCCGGATGATCGGCGCACCATCGAAGCGCTCGTGCGACGTTTCGGGGAAAGGTCGCACGAAGGCTCATGCGTATCAACCGCGGTCGCCGTAGCGTGCGAGACGCGAGCGCAAGGCATCGATCTGATCGAGCAGATCGAGTGCAAGCGCCACGCCTTGCGCGTTCAGTTCGAGATCGCTGGTCAGTCGTTGCGCGGTCATGGCGCGGCGCAACGACGTGCCGCTGAAGCGCCATTCCTCGATACGCGCACCTCGCGGCTCGAATGCGCCTTCTTGCACCCAAAGCGCGAGCTGATCTTCCGAAGCGCCCGTGATGCGACACAGTTCGATCATCGTGAACTCGACGTGCTCCTCGACGATATCGCCCTGCAGATAAACCGGCTCGTTTTCATTCATGATGGTTCACCCATAAAAGTGCGCGCGCGGATCGAAGTCGAACGCATCGCGCATGGCGTGATAGGCAGCCTTCCTGGCGTCGGTATCGGCGGGAGGCAGCACGATGCCGAGCATGACGTAGACATCGCCGGGCGGATTGCCGGGAATGCCTCGACCGCGCAACCTCAAACGTCGTCCGGCGGCAGACCCGGCCGGAACGGTCACGGTCACATCGCCGGATGGCGTCGGCACGACCACCTCTGCGCCAAGCGCGGCTTCCCATGGCGCAAGCGGCAATTCGACGGTGACGTCGCGGCCGTCGACGGTATAACGCTTGTGCTTGTCGACCGTCACTTCCAGATAGAGGTCGCCTGGCGGCGCATTGCCCGAACCGGCGCCTCCCTGACCCGCGAGGCGCAGGCGCTGGCCGTCGAGAATGCCCTTCGGTATCGTCACATCGAGCGTGCGCGTTTGATACGTCACGCGTCCTTCATCGTCGATGACGGGCATTTGTAGCCTGAAGGTGCGCTGCGCGCCGGTGTAGGTATCTTCCAGGCTGACCGCGACGCTTGCATGATGATCCTCGCCCGGCCACTCGGGCATGCGCGACCGTGTCCCATGCCGCGCGCGTGCGCCGCCGTGCATGCCGCTGCGTGCGCCGAACAGGTCGCTGAAGAAGTCGTCGGCGTCTTGCTGACTTTCGCCACCGCGATACTCGAAGCCATCGCCGACATCGGGACGCGGACGGATCTCGTCGCCATCTTTGAGCCCGGTGCCGAGGGCATCGAACGCGGCGCGCTTCTCCGGGTCCTTGAGTACCTGATATGCCTCGCCCACTTCCTTGAAGCGCGCTTCGGCGTCCGCGTCCTTGTTGAGGTCGGGATGAAACTTGCGCGCGAGTTTTCTGTGAGCGGTCTTGATTTCCGCTTCGCTCGCCGTGCGCGGAACGCCCATGACCGCGTAGTAGTCTTTGTATTTCATGGTTAGCCCGGATGGTCGATCATTGGTCCCGGTTCGCCGACGCGACGCGTAGTCGCGACGCCGATGTCGTCCCGTTAATATACAAGCATGTTTGCTGGAGCGTGTCATGGGTGAACGATTCGAGCGCGCAGAAGCGGCTCGACGAATGGCCGCACGCTCGTTTCGAAGCGCATGCACGGGCGTCCCTCGGACGAAGAGGACGCACCGGCGCTTCACGTATCGGTAAGGCACGCTTGGAGCCTTGTTCTCGCACTCTCCCTGACGGCTCCATCGCCCGCGCCACGTATTTCTTCGTCCGCACAGGGCTAAAGCATTTGCACTTGTGCGTCGTAAACCAGGAATCGCCTGATCGGCTCCATCAAGCACGAGGCTTGGTCGACTCGTCCACCACGTCCACCGAAAGCCTGGTTTTGCAATGCCCATGTCCCATCATTCCACCCAGGGTTCAGTCGACCGCGCACGGTCGGAGACTCGATCCGCGCAGAACCAGGGCTTCCTGTCGTTCTTCCTGAAAACTCAGGCACGTAGCGCAATTCTTTCCTCTGCCTGCGTCGCGCAGCACATGCTCGGTGCGGTGGGCGCGTTCGCGCTCGTTTATTGGCCACTCGCGTCCGTGTCGAACGTTGCGGCGTCGTGCGTTGGCGTCTTTGCCGGCGGCGTCGTGCTGACGATCGGTCTTGGTCGTGCACGCCGCGCCGCCGGGCGCGAGAATGCCACCCGCGCGCTCGCACGGGCGCTGTTGGACGCGAACCGCGAATGCCTGAAGCTGCTGGACGAAGAAGGGCGCATGTTGCGCATCTCCGAGCATGGCGCGCAGTTGATGCAGGCGAGCGGCCCGGAACAGCTTGCCGGCGCCGACTGGCTGAGCTTCTGGTCGAACGATGACGCCATCGCCGCTCGCAGCGCATTCGCCGCCGCGCTGCAAGGCGCGCGCACGTCTTTCACTGGCGCGTGCCCGACGACGACAGGCGAGCCGAAGGTATGGCAGTCGCGATTGATCCCTATCGAAAACGGTAGGGGTGGCGTCTACGGCATTTTGTGCGCGTCGCTCGATGTCACTCAGGAAGCCGACCTCGCCGCCGATCTGCGCGCGAAAGACGCGCTGATGACCGAGATGGAAGCGCACGCCGGTCTCTGCTTCTACTCGTATAGCGCGGATTTCAGCCACTTCCATCGGTTGAGCGAAGGCTGCGCGTCCCTGTTCGGCGTGGACGCGCCGACGCTGCTGGAACGTCCGCAAGCGTGGATGGATGTCGTGCTGCCCGAAGACCGTCCGCAAGTCGAAGCCGCGATGCGCCGCATCGTCGACACCGCGATTGGCGGGCGCGTGCAATACCGCATCAAGCGGCCCGGCGGCGGCGTGCGTTGGGTGCAAAGCACGGGTTATCCCGTGCGCGATGCGGCGGGCGGCGTGGCGCGCATCATCGGCATCAGCGAGGACATCACTGCGGAGCAGGAGCGTGTCGCGGAACTGGACCGGCTGGCTTTCTCGGATTCGCTGACAGGGCTCGCGAATCGCGTTGCGCTTTTGCGGGCCATCGAGGAACGCTGCCGCGAGGACAACGTGTTCGCGCTGATGTTCATCGATCTGGACCGCTTCAAGGTGCTCAACGACACGCTCGGCCATACGGCAGCCGACCGTCTGCTCAAGTCGCTGAGCGAAGTGATTCAGGCGGCGCTCCCGGCCGATGCCTTTCTTGCGCGACTCGGCGGCGACGAGTTTGCCGTGCTGATCGACGAGGCACGCGACAAGGAACGGCTTGCGAGCATCGCGCGAATCATTCTCGGCGTGCTCGCACAAACAGGCGATGCGCCTCGCGCCGGCGCGTTCGTCACCGCGTCGATCGGCATTTCCGTGTTCCCCGAGAACGGCGCCGATCACGAGACCTTGCTCACGAGTGCCGACATTGCGATGTATGCCGCGAAGAAGGCCGGGCGCAACGGCTTTCGCTTTGCCGACAAGGACGCAAGCAAGCGTATCGTCGACTTCAACCTGGAGCGCGACCTGCCCGCCGCGCTCGCCAACGACCAGTTCGTGCTGCACTATCAGGCGATTCACGAGCCGCATTCGCTCGCGGTCCGCAGTGTCGAGGCGCTCATCCGTTGGAGTCATCCAACGCGCGGTGTCGTCTCGCCGGGCGTGTTCATTCCGATCCTGGAAGAGAGCGGCTTCATCATCGAGGTCGGCGCGTGGGTCATGGAAGACGCGCTTCGGCAGCTTGCGCACTGGCGCAGAAACGGTGCGAGCGCGCTCAGCGTCTCCGTGAACGTGTCGGCGCGGCAGTTGCGCGATACGGCTATCGTCGATGTCGTGGATAACGCTTTGCGCCGGCACGGACTGCCGCCGTCGAGCCTGCAAGTGGAACTGACCGAGAGTGCGTTGATGGAGAATGCAGAGCTCGCGCAACGCACGCTCTGTGCGTTGAAGGAACTCGGCGTGCGCATCGCCATCGATGACTTCGGCACGGGCTATTCGAGTCTGCGTTACCTCGCGGATTTCGCGCCGGATACGCTCAAGATCGACCGTTCGTTTGTCGCTCGCCTGGAAAGCGATGCCGCGACGCATGGCATCGTGTGCGGCATCATCCAGATGTCGCATGCGCTCGGCGTGAGCGTCACGGCGGAAGGTGTCGAGCGCGCAACGCAACTGGACATGCTGCGGCAAGCGCAGTGCGACTTCGTGCAAGGTTACTTGCTGAGCCGGCCGGTCGCGCCGGAACTCGTCGTGGGACTTTCGACGCTCGTGCCTGAGCCGAGCGGTGTCGTTGCAGCGGGCGCCGTGACGTAACGGCGGCCGTCATACCTACATCCTCATTACAGTTTCCCTGCTTCACGCCGATAAGAAGGTGGACAAGCTTGCAACCGGCGTCGATAAGCATCGCGCCTCGTCTCCACCTACGACCACTCTGGAAGCAAAACGAATGAAGAGCCTGACAATCCGGGCGCGGCTCGCGCTCACCATGATTTTTCTTGGCGTGCTGCTCAGCTTGTCCGTGGGAATCGGTCTATACGGCATGGCGACCATCAAGGCGTCCGCAAGAGACGTGAGTCTGAGCACGTTGCCCTCCGTCAACGCGCTGGGTGTCTCGGACGTGTACCTGAACCGCGCACGCGTGCTGCTCGACCGCTTTGCGCTCGACCGCGAAGGCACCGGAGGGGAAGACCTGCGCGCTCGCGCCGAGAAAGCGTTGGCCGATTCGGACGAGTGGTACAAGAAGTACGATGTCATCCCGCGTGGCGCGGACGAAGACGTCCTCGCGAAGGACGTGGTCGAAGGCCGCGCTCAAATGCGCAAGGCAGTCGAAGCTTTTGGCGCCGCCATCGAGAAACGCGATCAGGCCGAGATCATTCGCTATGCACAGAAAGACGTGCCCGATGCCTACAATCGCACGAGCGATGCCTTCAAGAAGCTGAAGGAATTCCAACTCATCGACGCAGCCCGCCAGGACGAGGAAAACGACAGCAGCTACGCAACCGTGCGTACCGTTGGCTTCATCTCGCTCGTCGTGGGTATTGCGGGCGCGGCTTTCGGTTGGTACTTCCTGCGTCGCGCGATCATGTCGCCGCTCGCCGATGCACTCGAGCATTTCGAGCACATCGCGGCAGGCGATCTGACACGCACGGTCACGATCAAGACCCACGATGAGATGGGCCAGTTGCTCTCCGGCGTCGCCGCCATGAAGGAGAAGCTCGCGGCGACCGTCGGCTCCGTCCGCACGAGCAGCGAGGCCATTGCGAGCGCCAGCAAGCAGATTGCAGCGGGCAATACCGATCTTTCATCGCGTACCGAACAGCAGGCCGCTTCGCTGCAGGAAACGGCCGCGAGCATGGAAGAACTCACCGCGACGGTCAAGCAGAACTCCGAGAACGCGATGCAGGCAAGCGGCCTCGCCGACAACGCGAACGCCGTCGCCAACGAAGGCAGCGCTATCGTCGGTCAGGTCGTCGAGACCATGGCGGGCATCGAGCAGAGTTCGGCCAAGATCGCGGAGATCATCGGCATGATCGAAGGCATTGCGTTCCAGACCAACATCCTTGCGTTGAACGCCGCGGTCGAAGCCGCTCGGGCTGGCGAGCAGGGTCGCGGCTTTGCCGTCGTTGCAAGTGAAGTGCGCAGCCTCGCACAGCGTTCGTCGAGTGCCGCTAAGGAGATCAAGGAGTTGATCGAGACGTCGGGCGGCCGCGTGCAGGCGGGCACGGAACTCGTTGCCCGCGCGGGTGGAACCATGCAAAAGGTCGGCACGGCGATACAACGCGTGACGGACATCATGGGCGAGATCGCGTCGGCATCGCATGAACAGACGCGCGGTATCGAGCAAGTGAACCAGGCCATCTCGCAGATGGACGAGGTCACGCAGCAGAACGCGGCACTCGTCGAAGAAGCGGCGGCAGCGGCTGGATCGCTGGAAGATCAGGCCGAGCAATTGCGCACGACCGTCGCCGTGTTTCGCACGGGACAGACTGTCGTTGCCGCGACCCGTGCGAACGCATCGCCCGTGCACCGTCCTGCGCCCGCGTCGATCGTGAAGGCCGTCAAGCCTGCCGCGCCGAAGAAGCGCGCAGAACCCGCGGTCGCAGCCGGCGACGGCGACTGGGCCACGTTCTAAGCGATGAAACAGGGCGCTCGCGCTAAACGTTCGCGACGCCCTGCGTGTTCACGTACACCGAATAGATCGACTGCGACGCCGCCATGAAGAGACGGTTGCGCTTCGGTCCGCCGAAGCAAAGATTGGCGCATCGCTCGGGCAGGGCGATGCGTCCGATCGGCTTGCCCGCAGGCGAAAGAATCATCACGCCGTCGAGTTCGTCGCTGCCCATGCCCCAGCCGCACCACAAGTTGCCGTCGACATCGACGCGTATGCCGTCCACCGTTCCCACGCCCGCGTCGTAAAACACGCGTCCCCGGCCGATTCCGCGCCCGTCCTCCGACACGTCGTACACGTGGATGAGCTTGTTCGGCACGCCGCGCGATTCGGTCACGTAAAGCAGTTTCTCGTCGGCCGAAAAACACAGACCGTTCGGTCCTTTCAGATCCGCCGTGACGAGGCTCGCTTCGAGCGTCTTTGCGTCGATGCGATAGATGGAATGCGGCAGTTCCGGCTCGGCCTTGTTGCCTTCATAGTGGCCCCAGATGCCCATGGGCGGATCGGTGAACCAGATCGAACCGTCGGACTTGACGACGACATCGTTAGGCGAATTGAGCGGCTTGCCATCGAACGAATCCATCAGCACGGTTATGCGGCCGTCGTATTCCGTGCGCGTGATGCGGCGCCCATGTTCACACGTGATGAGCCGTCCTTGCCGGTCACGCGTGTTGCCATTCGCATGGTTCGATGCAGCGCGATACACGCTCACCGCCCCCGTTTCCTCTTCCCAGCGCAGCATGCGGTTATTCGGGATATCGCTGAACAAGAGGAAGCGGCCATCGCCGAACCAGACCGGACCTTCCGTGAACCGAAAGCCCGTTGCAAGCCGCTCGACCGCGGAGAACGCCACACGATAGCGATCGAAGGATGGATCGAGCGAAATCACGCGCGGGTCGGGATAGCGTTCGGTCTGTTGCCACATGAGATGTCTCCTTGTTATCAGCGTCGGCGCGGCGGCGGTCCCGGCGCTCCCGGTGTCTCAGCCCGCAGGTTAGCGCGCCGGACTAAAAAATTTCTTGCTTCTCAAGCAAACCATAGCAAATCCCCGATCCGTATGATTGGCGCAGCGAGTGGTCCATCCAGTACTTCATGAAGCGGTCCATCAGGCGCGTACTCGCGGCGCATAACTTATACGAAACCCATGATCGAGCAGTCCGAAAAGCGCGTCGCCGGCCCGGTGATCCGTCTTCATTCCAATGACAACGTCGTGATTGCCCGCACGGATGTAGCGATGGGCACGCGCGTGGATGCCGAAGACTTCGTGAGCCGAAGCCAGGTCACGGCAGGCTACAAGATCGCCGCCCGCGCCATCCGGCATGGCGAGCCGATCCGCAAATACAACGTGGTGATCGGTTTCGCCGCCGCCGATATCGCACCGGGCACGCTGGTTCACGGACACAACGTCGAGTTCCGCGACTTCGATCGCGACTACGCCTATGGCGAGGACTATCGCGCGGTCGAGCAGTTGCCTGTCGGGAAGCGCGCGACGTTTCAGGGCATCGTGCGCGCGGATGGCAGCGTGGCGACGCGCAATTACATCGGCATTCTCTCCACCGTGAATTGCTCGGCCACGGTCGTGCACAAGATCGCGGAATGGTTCACGCCCGAGCGAGTGGCGGATTACCCGAACGTGGATGGCGTGGTGGCGTTCAGCCATTCGATCGGCTGCGGCATGGAGATGAGCGGCGAGCCCATGCAACTGCTGCGCCGCACGATGGCCGGCTACGCGCGCCACGCGAATCTCGCGGCGGCACTTATCGTCGGACTCGGTTGCGAACGCAATCAGTTGCAAGGCCTGCTCGATCAGGAGCATTTGAGCGCAAGTTCGCGACTGCATACCTTCACGATGCAGGAAACCGGCGGCACGCGCAAAACCATCGAGGCGGGCATTGAAGCTGTGAAGGCGTTGCTGCCCCGCGCCAACGACGTCACGCGCAGCACGGTCGATGCGAGCCATCTGAAGATCGGCCTGCAATGCGGCGGTTCGGACGGCTTTTCCTCGATCAGCGCGAATCCCGCGCTCGGCGCCGCGATGGACATTCTCGTGCGTCACGGCGGCACCGCCATCCTGTCGGAAACGCCCGAGGTCTATGGCGTCGAACATACGCTGACGCGCCGCGCCGTGAGCCGCTCGGTGGGCGAGAAACTCGTGGATCGCATCCGCTGGTGGAAGGAAGAATATTCGGTCGGTCGCGATGTGCAGATCAACGGCAAGGTGAGTCCGGGCAATCAGGTCGGCGGCCTCGCCAACATCTTCGAGAAATCGATCGGCTCGTCGATGAAAGGCGGCACCACGCCGCTCATGGAGGTGTATCGCTACGCCGAGCCCGTGACGCAAAACGGCCTCGTTTTCATGGATACGCCGGGCTTCGATCCGGTCTCCGCGACCGGACAGATCGCGGGTGGCGCGAACCTCATCGCGTTCACGACAGGGCGAGGTTCCATGTTCGGCGCGAAGCCCGTGCCATCGATCAAGCTCGCCACCAACACGCCGATGTATCGCCGTCTCACCGAGGACATGGACCTGAATTGCGGCGCCATTCTCGATGGCGAAGCGAGCATCGAAAGCATGGGGCAGGTCATCTTCGACGCGCTGCTCGCCACCGCTTCGGGCGAGCGCAGCAAGAGCGAACTGCTCGGCCTCGGCGATCACGAATTCGTGCCGTGGCAGATCGGCATCATGAGTTGAGAGTGAGGATTTAGACGCGACAGCATCGGCAAGGCAGGACCTTCGCGGCCGAGGGCTTCATGGCCGCTCCATAACTAAAGCAGTCAAGGAGACATATGAAGACCGGCAAATACCGCTATGTGGTCGCGGGCCTGCTATTCACGGCAGGCGCGATCAACTACATGGATCGCGCGGCGCTCGGCATCGTCGCGCCCATCGTTGGCAAGACGCTCGATCTTTCGCCCTCGCAACTCGGCATCATCTTCAGCAGCTTCTTCATCGGCTATTCCATCTTCTCCTTTCTCGGCGGCTATTTCTCCGACAAGTGGGGCACCGTGCGCGTGTTCACTTACGCCATGGGCATCTGGTCGCTGTTCTGCGGACTCACAGCGGCCGCGACGGGATTCGTCTCGCTGCTCGTATGCCGCGTGTTCTTCGGCATTGGCGAAGGGCCGATGAGCTCCAATACGAATCGCACGATCTCGAACTGGTTTCCGCGTCACGAGACCTCGACGATGATCGGCTTCACGTTCTCCGGACAGACACTCGGCAATGCCATTGCGGGACCGGTGGTCGGTCTGATCGCGTATGCGTTCGACTGGCGCACGTCGTTCATCGTGATCGCCGTGCTCGGCTTCCTGTGGCTCGTGGTGTGGCGCATCTTCGTGACCGACAAGCCCGCGCAAAACGCGCGCGTGCGCGATGACGAACGTCGCATGATCGACGAGAGCCGTTCCATTGCCGAAGCCGCGAACGTGGAGGACGACGGCATGACGCTCGGCGCGTATCTGCGCCGCCCAAGCACGCTCGCGCTCGGCGCGGGTCTCTTCGCCGTGAACTACACACAGTACGTGTTCATCTCGTGGTTGCCGAGTTATCTGACCAACGTGATGCATCTCGACCTCAAGCAGATGAGCATCATCACGTCCATTCCGTGGATTTGCGGCGCCATTGGTTACTTTGGCGGCGGGCTGGTAGGCGACTGGATTTATCGTCGCATGGACGATCCAGTGAAGGCGCGCAAGCTCGTCGCGACGATTCCGCTCGCGCTGTCCGGTGTCGCCGTGCTGTGCATCACGTCGGCCACTTCGCTCGTGGCGGCGGTCGCGCTCATCGCGGCGGCGCTCCTGTTCCTCACCGGATCGTGCCAGGCCATCTGGGCGATCCAGCACGAGATTCTGCCGCTGCATCGGCAGGGCGGCGTGGGTGGCTTCATCCACTTCCTGAGCAACCTGTCGGGCATCATCGGACCGGCGCTAACAGGGGTTCTCATCCAATACTTCGGCGGCTATCACAGCGCGTTCTTGTTCGGCGCGCTGATCGACTTCACCGGCGTCATCGCCATGGTGCTTTTCGTGCATAACCGCCGCGCATCCGAACTCGGCATCGCAAGCCAATCCTTGCGATAAACACGGAGAGACAACGCATGAAACGGGTTTTGATCACGGGCGCGGCCGGACTTATCGGCCGCGCGCTACGCGCCGGATTCGCGGGCCATTACGCGCTACGCCTTGCGGACATCGCGCCGCAAGCGAGCGCGGGCGAGCATGAGGAAATCGTCACTGCCGACATCACGCGTCCCGAGCGCTTGCGCGAGATCATGGAGGGCGTCGATGTGGTCGTGCATCTCGCGGGCATTCCCGACGAGGACACGTGGCAGAAGATTCGCGACATGAACATCGATGGCTGCTACAACGTCTTCGAGGCGGCGCGCGAGGCGGGCGTGAAACGCGTGGTGTTCGCGAGTTCGAATCATGCGGTGGGCTTCCATCGGCGCGACAGGATGATCGACGACACGGTCATGGTTCGCCCCGATAGCCGCTATGGTGTGTCGAAGGCGTTCGGCGAAGCGCTCGGGCGTTTGTATGCCGACAAGTACGGCATGTCGGTGGCGTGTTTGCGCATCGGTTCGTTTCGTCCCGACGACAAGCCGACCGAACCGCGCCACCTTTATTCGTGGATCAGTCATCGCGACATGGTGCAACTGACGCGTCGCGCTATCGATGCGCCGGACTATCACTTCGTCATCGTTTATGGCGTGTCCGACAATGCGCGCAATCGCTGGAGCAATGCGAATGCGCGTGCGCTCGGCTATCGACCGCAGGACGATGCGCAGACGCATGCGCTGGAAATCTCCTCATCGAGCGACGCGGAAGACGCGACCGAGGCGCTGTTTCATGGCGGCTTCGGTTGTCTTCGCGAGTTCGAGGGAGACACGCAGCGCATCGATTAATACGTGCAGGCACATTCGAATAAAACAGGAGACAGCCTTGTCGAAGTGGAATGGAAAGCGTCGTGAGACGTTGAAGGCGCTGAGTGCGCTCGTTGCATCAGCGGGTGGTTTGGCATTGAGCGGTTGCGCAGAAACGCGAGTACAGAGTGACGCGCAGCAAGTGAAATGGTCCACCGGCACCGAGCGCACGAAGCTCGCGATGCCGCCCGATGCGACCGACTGCCATCATCACATCTACGATCATCGCTATCCGTGGGCGCCCGAAGCGACGCTCAAGCCCGGCGATGCAACCGTCGACGATTATCGGCAACTGCAAAAGCGCATCGGCACGACACGCAATGTCATCATCCAGCCGTCGAGTTATGGCGTCGATAACCGTCTGCTCGTCGAATCCATCGCGCGTTTCAACGGACGCGCACGCGGCATCGCGGTCGTCAATACGAGCGTGACTCAGACGGAACTCGAAGCCTTGAATCGCGCTGGCGTACGCGGTATCCGCTTCAATCTCGCGCCACCGGGAACGACCACGCTCGATATGGTGAAGCCGCTTGCGGCTCGTATTGCGCCAATGGGGTGGCATGTGCAGGTGAACGCACCCGCTGCGTTTTTGATGCAGGCGCGAAGCACGTGGTACGACTTGCCGTGTCCGGTCGTATTCGATCATCTTGCGCACGTGCCGGAACCCGATGCGGTGCATCAGGCTTCTTTTCAGATGGTCTCCGAGTTGCTGACGAGCGGGAAGGCGTACGTGAAGCTGATCGGCTTCTACAACGAGACGCAGGTCGGGCCGCCTTCGTATGCGGATAGCGTCGCGCTCGCGGCGGGCTTTGCTCAGGTCGCGCCGGAGCGCGTGCTGTGGGGAAGCGACTGGCCGCATCCGACGGAGCAGCCGTTGAACCGCATTCCCGATGATGCCTTGCTCGCGGACCTTTTCGCCAACGTCGTGCCGGATGAAGCGACGCGCAAGCGCATTCTCGTCGATACGCCCGCCACGCTGTATCAGTTCTAATTACTCGATATGTACGGGCGTCAATGCCCGTCCTGTCGTGAAGAACGAGACGACGTTGTCGGCGGTGAGTTTGGCCATTGCAAGCCGCGTCTCATGCGTCGCGCTGCCGATATGCGGGCTCAGCACGACATTGTCCAACTGTCGCAAAGGCGAATCGTTGAGCGGTTCGTGCTCGAAGACATCGAGCGCGGCGCCCGCGAGCGCCTGACGTTCCAGCGCTGCAACTAGCGCCGCTTCATCCACGACAGAACCGCGCGCAATGTTCACGAGCATGCCCTTGGACCCAAGCGCGTCGAGCACGGTAGCATCGATCAGATGACGCGTCGCGCTGCCGCCCGGACAACTCGCGATCAGAATGTCCGACCAGCGCGCAAGCTGAACGGGCGTCTCGAACCATTCGAACGGCAGCGCCTGACGCGTGCGCCCGAAGTACGCGATCTCGACATGGAACGGCGCGAGTCTTCGAGCGATCTCCTTGCCGACGCGCCCCATGCCGACAATCCCGACGCGCTTGCCCGCCAGGTTCGAGCCGAGCGGCAGTACGCCGTTCGACCACGCGCCTTCGCGTACGAAGCGGTCGGCGCGCGGCAGTTGCCTTAGCATCGCGAGCACGAGTCCTATCGTCAGTTCGGCGACGGCCGCGTTAAGCAGATCGGGCGTGTTGGTCACGACGATGCCGCGTTCGCGCGCAAACTCGACCGGAATGCGGTCGAAGCCGACGCCGCTCGTCGCAATGATGCGCAGCGCGGGTAATTGTTCGATGAGCGCGATGTCGATGTCGTAGTTGGACCGTGTGACGATAGCGCCGATGCGCGCGCGGAGCGCGTCGTCAGCGCCGATCTCGGCGAGCGTGTGTAGAGCGAGGCGCTCTTTCAGCAAGGCCTCGGCAATGGCAGGAAACTCGCCTATCCGCAAAACGGGTGGCACATTCGTGTCGTTGGCGGTCATCGTCGAATCCTTACTTGTTGACGAGCTTCGCCGGCACAAAGACGAAAATCAGCAACGCCGACAACGCAAGCGAAGCCGCAACCACGAACAGTCCCGACGAAAGCGAATGCGTGATCGATTTGAGCCAGCCGATCACGGCCGGGCTTACGAATCCGGCAAGATTGCCCGTGCAGTTGATGAGCGCGATGCCCGCCGCCGCGCCCGTGCCGCCGAGAAACGCCGTGGGCAGCGCCCAGAACATCGGCAGCGCGGTGATGACGCCCGCAGTCGCGAGCGTGAGGCCGGCCACCGATATCGCCGATGACGCGCCGAAGAGCGCGCACAGCACGAAGCCCGCTCCGGCAATGAGCGCGGGCAGCGCGACGTGCCAGCGCCGCTCGCGTGTGCGGTCGGCGTGCTTGCCGGTGAGGATCATCGCGATGAGGGCGACGGAATACGGAATCATCGTCAGAAGGCCGATGATGAACGCGTCTTCTATACCCGTCGAACGCAGGATGGTCGGCTGCCAGAAGCCGATTGCGTACGAACCCATGACAATGCCGAAGAGAATCAGGCACATCAGGTACACGCGCGCCGACGTGAACACCGCGCGCACCGAGCCGTGCGTTTGCGTGGCGGTATCGGCGGTGATTTCATCGAGGATCACGCGCTTTTCGGGTTCGGAGAGCCAGGTGGCGTCGGCGACGCGGTCATCGAGATGCTTCAGGATCACGAAGCCGAGCACGATGGACGGCACCGCTTCGATGATGAAGAGCCACTGCCAACCTTCGAAGCCACCCACGCCGCTCATCGAATGCATGATCCAGCCGGACGCCGGTCCGCCGATAAGCCCCGACACCGGATTGCCCGCCATCAGGAGCGCAATCATCTTGCCGCGCCGATGCGAGGGGAACCAGTAGGTCAGATACAGCACCATGCCCGGAAAGAAGCCCGCTTCCGCGACACCGAGCAGAAACCGCACGGCGTAGAACTGCATGGGCGTGGAGACCCAGGCAGTGGCCATCGATAACGCGGCCCAGGTAATCATGATCCGCGCGATCCAGCGCCGCGCGCCGATGCGATGCAGCAGAAGGTTGCTCGGTACCTCGAAGAAAAAGTAGCCAACGAAGAACAACCCCGCACCGAGGCCGTACACGGCTTCGCTCAGATGCAACGAGTTCAACATCTGCAGCTTGGCGAAGCCGACGTTGACGCGATCCAGATAAGCGACCACGTAGCCGACGAACAAGAGTGGCATGAAGCGCAGCGCAACGCGGCGAAAGATGGAATCGGCGTCGTCGGTTGCTATCGATGCGGGAAGTGAAGGGCTGTCGTACAAGATTTGTCTCCGTTTTTATTCGTATGGTTGTACGGCGGTTCAGTGCGCGGGTTCGCGAACGCCGAGCTGATCGGCATGCGGAATGGAAAAGCCGATGGCGTCCAGCGCGTTTTCAAGCTGCACGCGTTGCGTGCCATCGAGTTCGACGAGCGGCGGGCGCAAATTCGCCCAGCCTTCATCGCCGGATTGCCATGCAATGGCCGCTTTCATCGCGGCGATCATTGGGAAGCGCTGGAACACCGCGCGCGTTTCGTCTAGGCGGCGTTGCTGTGCGGGCGCATCGACGGCGCGCCATTCGCGCGCGAGCTTGCCGATGGCCGCCGCATTCACGTTGCCCGTCGCGGTGATGCAACCCGCGCCGCCCGCTTGCAACGTGCGCAACAGGAACGTCTCGCTGCCCGCGAAGACTTCGAAGCCCGTGGACGCGAAAGCATCGATGACGGCCGACGTGTTGCTCCAGTCGCCCGAGCTGTCCTTGATGCCCGCAATGGTGCCCGGATACGCCTTCAGCAAGCGTTCGATGAGTGCAAGGCCCAACGGCACCTGCGCGACCGGCGGAATGTGATAGAGATAAATCTTCAGACGCGCATCGGCGACAGCGTCTATCACGGTGGCGTATGCGCGGAACAGGCCTTCGTCGCTCACGCCCTTGTAGTAGAACGGCGGCAGCATCAGCACGCCGCCACAGCCGTTCGCTACCGCATGGCGTGTGAGTTCGATGGTGTCCGGCAACGCACAAGCGCCGGTGCCAGGCATCATGCGTGCAGCGGGCAGGCCTGCGCCGATGAGCGCATCGAGCAGTCCGCGCTTCTCCGCGACGGACATGGAGTTGGCCTCGGAATTCGTGCCGAACACGGCCAGCCCGACATCGTCGTCGAGCAACGCGCGGCAGTGGCGAATCAGACGCTCGGCCGATGGCGCGCCGTTATCGTCGAATGGCGTGAGAACGGGCGACAGCGCGCCCTGAAAGGTCTTTGATGTAGTCATGGCAAGCGTCTCCGGTGTCGTTCGAGGGTCGCGCCAGTATCGCCGTGGGTTGGATATGGAAGAACAAGGGTGCGCTTGCTTCAAAGACAAAAAATTCTTGTGTCTTATGCGGACGCTTCCCGTGAACGCAAAAAAGGCCGCTCGAAAGCGGCCCTGGCGTGCTTCAGCATGACGCGTCTAGCTTCTTGGCGTCGTGCCGCGCTTCTCCGTCGCGCGCAAGAAATCGAAGTCGACGCCTTTATCCGCTTGCGTCACCGTATCGAGAAACAGCTTGCGGTATCCACGCTCCGCTGTCGGTATCGTCACGGGATGTCGGGCCGCACGCGCAGCGAGTTCCTCGTCGCTGATCAGCAGGCTGATCTCGCGCTTCGACACGGACAGGCGAATGCGGTCGCCCGTCTGCACGTGCGCAAGCGGCCCGCCGATCGCCGATTCGGGCGTCACGTGCAGCACGATCGTGCCGAATGCGGTGCCGCTCATGCGGCCATCGGAGATGCGCACCATGTCTTTGACGCCCGCCGTCGCGAGCTTGCGCGGGATCGGAATGTACCCGGCTTCCGGCATGCCGGGCGCGCCCTTCGGACCGATGTTCTTGAGCACCAGAATGTCATCGGCGTTGACGTCGAGATCGGCGGAATCGATGCGCGTGGCCAAGTCCGCGCCGTTCTCGAACACCACCGCGCGGCCCTCGTGCTCCATGAGTTCGGCGTTCGCCGCCGATTGCTTGATGATCGCGCCGCCCGGCGCGAGATTGCCTTCTAGGACGGCAATACCGCCTTGCGGATAGATCGGGTTGTCGAACGAGCGCACGACATCCTGCACGAAGGCCGGACCCGCCGCTTCGATCTCCTCGCCGAGCGTGCGGCCCGTGACGGTCAGCGCGTTCAGATTGAGAAGCGGCTTGAGTTCGCGCAGCAGCGTGGCCATGCCGCCCGCCTTATGAAAATCCTCCATGTAATGCGAGCCGGACGGCTTCAGATCGAGCAGCACGGGCGTCTCTCGGCCCATGCGGTCGAGCGCTTTCAGATCGACGTCGTAGCCCATGCGTCCGGCAATGGCGGTCAGATGCACGATGCCATTGGTCGAACCGCCGATAGCCAGCAGCACGCGCATGGCGTTCTCGAAGGCATCGGCGGTGAGGATCTTGTCGATGGTGAGGTCGTCCTTCGCCATCTGCACGGCTTGCGTGCCGGTCATTTCGGCGACGCGCATGCGGTCCGATGTCACCGCGGGCGGCGCGGCGCCGCCCGGAACGGTCATGCCGAGCGCTTCGGCAATACACGCCATGGTGCTTGCCGTGCCCATCACCGAACACGTGCCCACGCTCGCGACGAGCTGGTTGTTGACCGCCGCGATTTCCGTCTCGTCGATCTCCTCCGCGCGAAAACGTCCCCAATAGCGCCGGCAATCGGTGCATGCGCCCACGCGCTCGCCGCGATGCGCGCCCGTCAGCATGGAACCGGTGATGAGCTGGATCGCCGGGATATTCGCCGATGCCGCGCCCATCAGTTGCGCGGGCACGGTCTTGTCGCATCCACCGATCAGCACGACGGCGTCCATGGGCTGCGCGCGAATCATCTCCTCGGTGTCGATCGACATGAGGTTGCGCAGATACATGCTGGTCGGCTGCGAGAACGATTCGGCAATGGAGATGGTCGGGAAGTCCATTGGCAGGCCACCCGCGAGCATCACGCCGCGCTTGACGGCCTCGATCAGCTGCGGCGCGTTGCCATGACACGGGTTATACGCGCTGCCTGTGTTGACAATGCCGATCACCGGCCGGTCGAGCGCGCTGTCCGTATAGCCCGCGCCCTTGATGAAAGCCTTGCGCAGAAAGAGCGAGAAGCCGCTGTCGCCATAGCTCGTCAGCGATTTGCGCAGGCCGCCGGGTTGCGGGTCTTGTTCAGCGCCGGACTTTTTCTTGAATGTGTCGCTCATGTTGCTGGCGTCTCCTGTAGGTGTGTCCGCATTATCGCGGCTGGCTTGCGTTGCCGCGACACGCTCGCGCTTGCTTCAAACCATAGAACTTCTTGCTTCCGGACGTGACTATTGCTTCGGTTTGCCCGACCCGTGCCGCGTCCGTTCGATAGAGTCCGCCGCGCCGAGAAACGCCTGCACGAGCCGGATGCGCGCGCATGAACGTCCCCATAACAAGCCGACGAGACGCTTGGGCGCCGCGTTGGGGAGCGCCCACTTGCGCACGGAAATGCCCGGATACTCGTGCGGCGCCCAGTCCGGCACGAGCGAGACGCCCAGCCCGCGATCGACCAGCGTGGCGATGGCCGCGAGGCCATCGAGTTCGCAGCGCTGATTCGGCTTGATGCCTTGCTGCCGTAAATACGCATCCGCGAGTTGGCCGCCGACCACGTTACGGTCGTAGCGAATGAAGGGTTCTGAAAGCAAGGTGGCGTGGACGTCGTTGACGTTCATCGCGGCGGGCGTCAGAAGCACGAGCGGCTCCGTGCGAAACGTATGCCAGTCGCAGCTTTTCGGGAGATTGAAAAGCGGTTGCGCGATCACGGCGGCATCGAGATCGCCTGCCGTCACCTTGCGATAAAGATCGAGCGACGTGCCCGGCTCCAGATAGAAGTCCATCTGCGGATGATGACCGAGCAGCACCGCGAGCGCGTCGGGAATGAGGCTGCCCATCATCGTCGCCATGCCGCCAAGACGCAGTTGACCGCCTAATTGATCCGTGTCCTCGATGTCCGAACGCAAGTCGCGAATGTCGTGCAGCACCGCTCGCGCCCGCGCGAGAATGCGCTCGCCGGCTTCCGTCGCGCCCACCGTGCGGCCCGAGCGACGCACGAGCGTGGCGCCGAGTTCGGCTTCCAGCATCTTGACGCGTTGCGCAACGGCGGCGGGCGTCAGATCGAGCCTGCGCGCGGCTTCCGCGATCGAACCCAGTTCGACGACGAACACGAAGCTCTGCAGATAGCGCGAGTCCATCGATAAAAAATTTTGGGTTTGAAGAAGCCAAAGGATACTTCTTCTGCGGCGCGCATGTCATCAGACTCGTTCTTGCGGTTCTTGACGACAATACAGGGAGACAGCCATGCCTATCATCGAATCCATCGCCGTATGCGCGGCCGCGGTGCCGCTCGATCGCGTCACGTCCTTTTCGACGCGCACGGTGTCCACGCGTCATTACGGCCTCGTCAAGGTGCGCTCGACCGATGGCGTCGAAGGCATCGGCTTTTGCTATATCGGCAGCTCGGCGGGCGAATTGCTGACCGTGGCGGTGGAGCAGTTGCTCGCGCCGGTGCTGATCGGCCGCGACTCGTACGCTGTGGAAGGACTCTGGCAGACGATGTATAACGAAGCGTTATTGCAAGGACGCGCGGGCACCGTGATGCGTGCGCTGTCCATTCTCGATGTCGCGCTGTGGGATCTCAACGCGCGCACGCATGGCGTGGCCTTGCACAAATATCTCGGCGCGAACGAGCTCGAAAGCGTGCCGGCCTACGCGAGCGGAGGCTACTATCTCGACGGCAAGACACCTGAAAAGCTCGGCGAGGAAATGGCCGGCTACGTGGAGATGGGTTTTCGGGCGGTGAAGATGAAAGGCGGGCGTTTGTCGCCGCAGGAAGAGGAGCGGCGCGTGAAGGCGGCACGCGAAGCCGTCGGGCCGGACGTCGAACTGATGATCGACATGAACAACGGCTGGACCGATCTCACGCAGGCCTTGCAGCATGTGCGCCGCATCGAGCAATACGATCCGTACTTCATCGAAGAGCCCTTTTCGCCAGACGATGTCGACAATCACGCGAGGCTTGCGAAGGCCACGCGCATTCCGGTGGCGACGGGCGAGATCGGCTATGGCCGCTGGTATCACAAGGAATTGCTCGACCAGGGCGCGGCCGCGATTCTGCAATCGGATGCGGCGGTGTGCGGCGGCATTACCGAATGGCGCAAGATCGCGGCGACGGCGGCAAGTCATGGTGTCGTGATGTGTCCGCACTGGTTCCACGACCTGCACGCGCCGCTCGTCGCTGCCACGCCGAACGCGCGCTACGTCGAATATTTCTGGGACGATCAGGTGCTCAACTTCCGCCGTCTAGTGGACCGCCAGTTGTCGCATGAGAACGGGCGCGTCAAGCTGCACGACGCGCCCGGCCTCGGCTTCTCCTTCGATGAATCGCAGGTAGCGAAGTACGGGCAGTGGAAGCGGATTTGAAGGCTTTTATTCGGTCCTGGTTGCGATGGCGTGCGCCCGTTTTATCGACGACTCATGAGCTTTAAAGATCGAACCCGAGTTGCGCTTTGCCGAGCGGCGTCAGGTCTTGCATCGTGGCGCGTCCGACGAAGTCGACTTCGAAGTGATCGGCGGGAAAGTCGGGCGGGCTTCTGCCTTCGAGGAAAGCGGGCAACTGGCGTTTGAGATATTCGTCGTTCTTGGCGCACGCAGGCGCCGAAGCGATATACATCACGTTGCTGTAGCCCGCGCCGCGATGCGCGTCTTCCACGGCGTGGATCACGTCGCTGTGCCAGAAGACGGTGTCGCCCGCCTGCATGTGCGGGATCGAAGACAACGCTTCGAAAAGCGGTGCATGAAATTCGGGCTTGATAGAAAGCGCGCGGCCGGGCATGGCGCCGCACAGGTCGTCGTCGGCGACATCGTCCTGAAGGGCGCGCAACAGGATATACGCCATCGAGTTCGCAATCGGCACGAGCTGCAACGTGCCGTCGCCCGGACCTTGCGGCGTGAGCGCGGTCCATCCTTGAAACGTGCGGAACATGGAGCACACCGCGGGCGACGCGATCTCCTCGACATCCGGCCGGAACGCGGCGTCGAATGGGTCATATTGACGCCAGTTGCCGTCGAACACATGCCGGTACACCTTGCGGAAATTTGCTTCGATCCATCGTTCGACCGAGCCGCCGTCGCAATGCGCGGACAAACCCAACGACTCGGAGCCGGGCGGACGGCGACGCATGCGGTCGGCATACACCGGCACGCGCTCGGGATCGAAATGAACGCGGCCTTCGCTCTCGACGCGCCACAAGCGGTTGAGGAACAAGCGCGCCGCAGTCAAGGAAGGCGCCTGCCGTGCCAGCACCTGCGGCTTCGACCAGTACACGCCGTAAATCTGCGGCTTGCTCGAGGCGAGCTGGCCGAAGTATTTGTCCTCGGCGCGGTTCTGCAGTCGCGTATCGAGGTCGTTGCGCTCGACATACTCCGCGATATCGCGGTCCCATTGTTCGACGATCGATGCTTCGAACACATTGCGGATCACGCACGCACCACGCGACTTGATGAGTGCGATCTGCTCCGCGCTCACCCGCTGCTGCGCGATCTCGGAGAACTGGATTTCAGGGATGACGTTCTCGCCGCGATTACGTCGCTCGGCAATCTCGCTGGCCTCGGCGTGGATTGCTTCTTCCACTTCGGCGAAGACTTCGCGATAGTTCGGCAGCCGCTCGCGAAGCGCTCGTTTGGCTTGCCGGATGGTTGCCGGCAAATCGTCGATTTCAAGTGCCATGGTTGTCTCCGTATGGGTTTTGCCATACCGGCAGAATAGGCCGATCACGCCTGCAGAAGTGATACCATCCGGACAACTTCTTCGCGTCTTCTGCCATGAAACCCGCATACGAACACGTCGAATTCGGTGATGAATGTTCGGTGAGGGTTTACCACCGGCGTCTGCCGCGCATTCCTTTCGAATGGCACCATCATCCCGAATACGAGTTGACGCTCACGCTCAACAGCCACGGCAAGCGTTATATCGGCGATTCGATCGAGGGTTATTCCGACGCGGATCTGGTGCTCGTGCCACCGAATCTCCCGCATACGTGGGCGTCGAACCGTTCGATCAATTCGAGCGTGCCTCAGGTCGCCATCGTGATCTGGTTCAGTGGCGAATGGGCGCGGCGGCTCGCGGATGTCTGCCCCGAATACACACCCTTGCGCGACCTCTTGCGCCGAGCCGCGTGCGGACTGGCGTTCGGTGAGGAAGTCGGCGCCGCGATGCGCACGCAACTCGACAAGCTGCTTTGCAACGCGCCTCGCGAACGCCTGGCCGCCGCGCTGAACGTGCTTTGCTCGCTGGCGGAAGCGCCTGGTCAACCGCTTGCATCGCCTGCTGCGTTCAGTGAGCGTACGGACGGTCCTTCGGGTCACGAACCGGAACGCATCAACCGCGTGCTCTCGATGATCGACTCGCGCTTTGCCGAACCGCTGCGTCTTTCCGAGCTTTGCGAGGCGGCCAACGTGTCGGAACGTTCGCTTGCGCGCTACTTCGAGCAGCACATGGGCGAGAGCGTGGGACGATACATCACGCGGGTCAGAATCGGACATGCCTGCCGCATGCTCGCGCATACGTCCGCGCCGGTGTCCGTCGTCGCGGCGCGCTCCGGGTTTCCGAATGTCGCCAACTTCAACCGGCAATTCAAGGCGATGAAGGACCTCACGCCCGTCGCTTATCGAAGACAATTCGCGGCCGGTGATGTTGCCGAGGCGCACGCCGGGCCGCGTATCACCGAGCGCTCGCCTTCGTTGCAGCGCAATCCGCGCATGCCGAAGTCGATTGCGTGACGGCGTCATGCGTCACGGTCACGCATGACGCCACTTAAGTTAGCATTGACCCTTCCGTTTTTGCAACCTTCCTTGGAGATGGCTCATGCAATGGCCTGAACCGCGCTCATTCGATGTGAACCTGAATACCGGGCTGATGGAAGGCACGGGCACGCGCTACCAGAAGCGCCTCGACGATCTCGCCGGCTTGTACGCCGATGCATCCGCCTTCGACGCGCTGGCTTCCGCTCGCGGCAAGGATGTCGTGTACGACGTGACCGATCATCGCCCAAGCGATCAGCCGGGCGACCTCATCACCGGCGTCACGCGCATGTCGCCAGGGAAGGTCGGCCGCGAATACTTCATGACGCGCGGGCATATTCACGCGAACATCGACCGGCCGGAGTTGTATTTCGGTCTCAAGGGCGACGGGCTCATGTCGATGGAGTCGCCGGACGGAGAGACACGCATCGTCGAAATACACGCGCATACCGTGTGCTACGTGCCGCCGCGCTGGATTCATCGTTCCGTCAACACGGGCGCGGAAGACTTCGTGATGCTGTTCTGCTATCCGGCGGATTCGGGGCAGGACTACGCGATCATCGAACAAGCGGGCGGCATGCGCTTGCGTATCGTCGATGACGGTCAGGGCGGCTGGCGCAGCGAAGCGAATCCTGCGTATCGCGAGCGTTCGCAAGCCGACGTGGAAGCGCTGATCGCGCGCGGCGCGCGTGCCGAAGGAGCGGCGCGATGAGTTACCAAGCCGCGCAACGGCCGACGTTTTACTTCATCGGCGTGACGACCGCGCAAAGTTCGATCATGCGCGTGTTTCCCGCATGGGCAAGGCATCTCGGGCTCGGTAATGTCGAGATGAAGGGCATCGACTTCGAGCCGCATTCGCCGGCGAATGCGTATCGCGAAGCCGTCGAGTTCTTGCGCGACGATCCCTTGTCGGTTGGCGCGCTCGTCACCACGCACAAGATCGACTTGTACGCTGCGTGCCGCGATCTCTTCGATGAGATCGATCCTCACGCGCTCATGATGAGCGAAACGAGTTGCCTCTCCAAGCGCGACGGCAAGTTCGTCTGTCACGCCAAGGACCCGATCACTTCCGGCTTCGCGCTCGATGGCTTCCTGCCCGAACAGCATTTCGCAACGACGGGCGCGGAAGCGTTCTCGATGGGCGCGGGCGGCTCGACCATTGCGATGACATGGCATCTGATGCAACCAGGCCGTGGCGCGAATCGGCCGTCGAAGGTGATCGTATCGGACCGTTCCGCGGCGCGGCTCGAGGAGATCGAGCGGATTCATCGAGAGATCGGCGCTGGCGTTGCATGCGAGTACGTGCTCGTGCAGGACGCAAAGGACAATGACGTGGTGCTCGCGCGATTGTCTTCGGGCGCGTTGGTGATCAATGCGACGGGACTTGGCAAGGACGCGCCAGGTTCGCCGCTCAGCGACGCAGCCGTGTTCCCGGAACGCGCCGTGGTTTGGGAGCTGAATTATCGCGGCGATCTGGTCTTTCTCGAACAGGCGCGTGCGCAGGCGCTTCAAAAGCAATTGCAGATAGAAGACGGGTGGACTTACTTCATCTACGGCTGGACCCGCGTGATGGCCGAAGTGTTCCATGTCGAGATTCCGTCGCGTGGACCCGCGTTCGATGAGCTATGCCGGATCGCGGCGGAAGCGGGCAAGCCGGCGCCTGCGCGCCCGGTTGCGTGATGAGCGTATCTACGCGGGACATCGAAAATTGCGCGCTGGATTTGCTTGGCGGACGTGCCGCGACTTCTTCCATTTGTCCATCGGATGTGGCACGCAATCTAGTGAGCGACGAAGATGGATGGCGCGCGCTGATGCCTTTGGTCAGGGACGTAGCCGCGCAAATGGCGCGTGAAGGCAAAGTGCTGATCACACAAGGGGACGTGACGCTGGACCCCGATGCAATGAGTCATGGGCCCATTCGCTTGCGGCGCGGGCCGGCTTTTCCGGCATCGGCATAAAGAGCGTAAGCGGTCCGCGTCATCGTCGAGCCGACACGGACCCGCTCATGCACGTTAAGAAGCCATCCCCATGGCCGGATCGGAAACGAGGTCCTTGCCATTCTCCACACGTCCCGCGAAGCGTCGCTTGAACGCGTTCAGACCGCTGCACGTGACCATGAAGTCGTACCAGTTGCCGCTATCGGCAATTGGCCAGGTCACTTCGACGACCGAGTTCGCAGCCACCGTCGTGACCCACGGACCATTCGTGAGATAGGCCAGCGCTGCCGTCGTGAACGTGCACGACTGATTGCCGCGGTTGTAGAGCTTCACGCTGACGAGCGACGTATCGCACGGCTGATAGCAAACCTGAATCTCGGCATTCGCGGATGCGCTCACTTCCTTCAGATTGCCCGCAAACTCGCGGTGGTAACCATTGGGTCCAAGCACCCACAGGTCGTATCGCCCCGCATCGCTGGCAGGCACGGTCCACGTTCCCGTCAGCGACTTGCCCGCCTCGACGACGAAGCGGCGCGGCACGAGTTCGAGATGGTTTCTGTCGTACACATGAAACACCGCGCCCGCGTTGTTCGTGCTGCCATTCGCGAATTCGAGCGCAACCGTGCTTGCGTTGGCGTTCACATGCGCGGTCGTGTGCAGCTCGTAAGGCAAGGCGCGCGACGGACGTGTACCGGTAGCCTGCGCGGGCAACGGCGAACTCGCCGTCACGGACTGCGCCTGGATCGCGGATGCCGCCGCCTGCGACTTGGCGAGCGCATCGGCCGAGTCCTTCGTCGTGCGCCCGGAGAGCGTCGGCAGCGCGGCATCGTTCGGATTGACGAAGTTGAAGCACGAGGTCAGGTCGCCGCAAATCGCACGCCGATAGCTGCTGATCTGCGGTTCGGTCACGCCGAAGCGCTTTTCGAGGAACATGAGCGTCGAGGTGTGATCGAAGACCTGCGAGTTCACGAAGCCGCCACGGCTCCACGGCGAGATCACCCACATCGGCACGCGCGGGCCGGGGCCGTAAGGTCGTCCGTCGGTCTTCGGCTGATTGCTCGTTGCCGGCGCGAAGTTGTGATATTCCACCGCCATGTCGGTGTCGGACAAGGTGCTCGCACCCGCGAGCGTGCCATCGCTTGCGTGCGACGGCGCGCTCGGCGGCGGAAGGTGATCGAAGAAGCCATCGTTCTCGTCGTAATTGACGAGCAGCACGGTCTTGCTCCACACATCCGGGTTCGCGGTCAGCGCATCGAGCACTTCCTGCACGTACCAGCCGCCTTGCGTGGGACTCGACGGACCGGGATGCTCGCTATACACGGACGGCGGGATGATCCACGATACGGCAGGCAGCGTGCCCTTCTGGATGTCGTCGCGAAACGTTTCGAGAAAGCCTTGTGGCATGGTGTTGCCGAAGCCTTTCGCGAGCGGACTCAGGGCGTCGTCGATCGATGAATCGTAGAACGCGCCCGCCGCCGTCACGGGTTGCGTGATGTCCGTGTTCGCCACGTACACCGGTCGCCGTGCGGCGGGCATCTGCTCGATTGCGGTGCGCCAGTGGCGAAAGCTCATCATCTCGTTGCAGCCGAAATTGTCGATGAGACTTTGATACACCTTCCAGCTCACGCCCGCGTTTTGCAGACGGTCCGCATAGGTCGTCCAGGTCCAGCCGGTTGACGACGAGCCAATGTCATTGCCGCCATTGAACTCGTTGTTCAATGCGGCCACCTTGACCGGCGCGTTGGTCGACGGACTCAAACCGTTGGGACCGTTCGTGCCGGTCCAGTAGAAGAGACGGTTTGCAATCGTGCCGGTGTGCATGCCGCAGTGATACGAATCGCACAGCGTGAAGGCGTCCGCGAGCGCGCGATGAAAGGGCACTTCGACCGTTTCGTAATACCCCATCGACAAGGGCTTCTTCGCTGTCGGCCATGCCGCCATGCGGCCGTTGTCCCATGCGGCCTGCGAGTCGGACCACGTATGCGGTGTGCTGCCCGCGCGCAGTGCGTTGCCTTTCGACTCGTCGAGATGATAGGGAATCAGCGTGCTCGTCGAGCCGGAACTCGTGTAGTTCTGATAGAAGACGTTTGCGCCGTTGGGCGAGGGAATGGCAAAGCGGTCGCCATAACCGCGCACGCCCTTGAAGGTGCCGAAATAGCTGTCGAACGAACGGTTTTCCAGCATCAGCAACACGACGTGCTGAACGTCCCTGATCGTGCCCGTGACGTTGTTCGCGTCGATGGCGAGCGCGCGCCGAATAGCAGGCGGGAACGTGGAAAGCACGGCGGCGGAAGCGGCGGTGCCAAGCGACGTCTTGATGAAGCTTCGTTTAGATGGACTGAATGTCATGCCATTGATGAGTTTTTGATGTGGGAATGCGACTCAGGGAGCCGGCGCGCAGTGGCTGATCTTGCAGGACGACGCGTTGGTCGAGGCGGGCGTTGCCGACTTGTCGTCTCCTCCGCAAGCGGCGAGCGTAAGCGCGATGCAAATCAGCACGCTTGCCAGCGACGGTCTGCCGAGCGCAGTCAGGTGGGGCATGGTTGTCGTCATCAGAAAAAGAACGAGTGAGAAACTGGATGGAATTTCCGGCCGGACATTCCATGTTCGTAAGCAGGCGCCTGATTTCTGACGGAAATGTAAAGGTAATTTTTGGCAGAAATATGAAGGTTCAAGAAAGTCGTTCGAAATTCGGTAGGCTTGATGCCTTTCGGACGGCGGGCGCCAGGCTCGCTGCTTGCGCTGCACGCCAGGTTCATCGCGCTTCGACTTCACTCGTACTCAAGGAAACTGACTCATGCTGAAAATCCATCACCTCGGGCACTCGCAATCCGAGCGTATCGTCTGGCTGTGCGAGGAGCTCGATGTTCCATATGAGCTCGTCAAGTACACGCGCGATGCACGCACCATGCTGTCACCGCCCGAACTCGTCGCGTTGCATCCGCTGGGCGCGGCGCCGCTCATCGAAGTCGATGGCATGTTGCTCGCCGAGTCCGCGGCTATCGTCGAGTTCATTCTCGCGCGCCATGGCGACGGCAGATTGCAGCACGCGCCGGATCATCCCGACTTCGCGTCCTATCTCTACTGGTTTCACTTCGCGAACGGCAACCTGCAGCCGGTCATGGGACGCTCGATGATGATCGGCCGCGCCGGTTTGCCGGTGGATCATCCGGTGCAAACCGCCGTGCAGGGACGGCTCGATAAAGTGCTGGCGCTCATCGAAGATCGGCTGGGACAGGCGGACTATCTTGCGGGCAGCGACTTTACGGCCGCCGACATCATGAGCGTATTTTCGTTGACTACCATGCGTATTTTTCAGCCGCTGGACCTTTCGCCGTATCCCAACATACGGGCTTATCTGCAGCGAATCGGCGAACGCCCGGCGTATCGGCGAGCGATGAAGAAGGGCGATCCCGACCTGACGCCGATGCTTACCTAGGGACATCGATGAAGCGCCGGGCGCAGGCCGGTTCCGGCGTTGTCGTTCCTCGTTACGCGGCCTCGCCCAAAGCCCGCTACGCCGAAAACCAGTAGTAGATCGCATTTTGGCGCAGTAACGTCGATGCACGGAGCGACCCTCTGTCGGACGCAGGTCAACGTTACCGAGGACAACGATATGGTTTCCAGAAACGACGGCCGCCTCGCCGGCAAGGTGGCGATCATCAGCGGCGGCGCGGGTGGATGCGGCGCAGCGGCATCGGAACTGTTCGCGCAACAGGGCGCGAAGGTCGCCATCATCGACCGGGACGTGGATGCCGCCATTGCGCTCGCCTCCCGGCTCAACGAAGCGGGATTCGAAGCGCTAGGTCTGGGTGCGGACGTCTCCCGTCAAGCCGATGTCCGGAAAGCCGTCGCAGCCGCGAAAGAGCAATATGGCAACGCGGACATCCTCTTCAATCACGCCGGCACGCTGATCGTCAAACCGTTCCTCGAAATAGAGGAATCGGAATGGGACTGGCTGATGGGCGTGAACGTCAAAAGCATGTTCCTCATGACGCAGGCGGTCCTGCCGCAGATGCTCGAAAAGGGCAAGGGCAGCATCGTGTGCACCTCGTCGATCTCGGCGGTCTACGCCACGCCCGGCGAAGTGCTCTACGACGCCACCAAGGGCGCATGCCACATGTTCGCCCGCGCGATAGCCGTCGAATACCGCGATCGGGGCATTCGCTGCAACGCCGTGGCGCCTGGATTCATTCGCACGCCGCACGGCATGCGCGAGCTTCGCGACCTGCAGGCAATGGGTGTCGATGCCACTGAGGCCGCCATCGCGCTTCAGCAGGGCAGGCTGTGCGAGCCGTCCGAAGTCGCTGCTGCGGCGCTGTTTCTGGCATCCGACGAAGCGAGCTTCGTCAACGGAACGCATCTCTTCGTGGATAACGGCTTCTCCGCCGTGTAAAGAATCAGGTAGCGCTTCGAAATTTGGCTACTTACCGTGCCTGTTGCGCGTCGCGCGTTAGCGTGACAGGCAATACGGACGTCGAATTCTGGTTCCTTCCCGGCAGGCATTCGTGACGGAGTGAATATGAACGCAAAGCACCAGTCTGAAGCAAGCAGCGACAGCGACGTGAGCCTGTTGCACAAGATGGGTTATGCGCAGGAGTTGTCCCGGCGCATGAACGGCTTCTCGAACTTCGCGGTCTCGTTCTCGATCATCTGCATCCTGTCGGGCGGCATCACCGCTTTCCAGCTGGCGCTTTCGGCGACGGGCGGCGCGTCCGTCGGGCTCGGGTGGCCGCTTGGCGCGTTGTTCGCGTTGATCGTCGCGGTGTCGATGGCGCAGATCGCGTCCGCGTTTCCCACAGCGGGCGGGCTGTATCACTGGGGCTCGATCCTCGGCGGCAAGCAGTTGGGATGGCTCACGGCATGGCTCAACCTGATTGGTCTGATCTTCGTCATCAGCGCGATCAACTTCGGCACCTACGATCCGTTCTTCAAGACGCTGATCGCGCCGATGTTCGGCGTTGCGCCCGAAAGCCTGACGTGGTGGCACCAGACCGCGTTCCTCGCGATCATCACGTTGTCGCAGGCGCTGCTCAATGCACGCGGGATCAAGATCGCCAGCAAGATCACCGATCTCTCGGGCTATCTCATCTTCGTCGTCACCATCGTTCTGGTCGTGGCGCTGCTCTATTACTCGTCCGTGCCGCTCGATCTGCATCGGCTCGTCACGTTCACCAACTTCACGGGCGTCGATGGCGGCGCGTGGCCGAAGCAATCGACGCCGCTCGCGTTTCTCGCGGGCTTGCTGCTCGTGACGTACACCATTACCGGCTTCGACGCTTCCGCGCACACGTCCGAGGAAACGCACGATGCCGCGCGCAACGTGCCGAAAGGGATCATCGGCTCGGTGTTCTGGTCGGCGGTCTTTGGCTACGTCATGGTCTGCACCTTCGTGCTCGTCATGCCGGATCTCACGGCGGGCATGAAACAGGGCACCGGTTTCTTCGAAGCCATTCTCGCGCCGATTCCGACGACGTTGCGCGTGTGTCTCGAACTCGCGATGTTCTTCATCAACTATGTCTGCGGGCTTGCGGCCATCATGTCCACCTCGCGCATGATGTACGCGTTCGCGCGCGATGGCGGGCTGCCCGGCTCGAAGTTTCTGCGTCACGTGAGCCCGAAGCATCGCACGCCGGGCGCGGCGATCTGGACTTGCGCCATACTTGCCATTCTCATCACGCTGTATGGCGATGCCTTCTCCGTGCTCAGCGCCGGCAGCGCGGTCTTCCTGTACATTTCCTACGCGATGCCGATTGCGCTCGGCATGTTCGCCGAAGGCCATGGCTGGACCGAGAAGGGACCGTTCCAGCTCGGCCTCTGGTCCAAGCCGCTCGCGTTGCTGGCGACGGTTGGCGCGTGCGTGCTCGCGTATGTCGGCATTCAGCCGCCGAACGAAAAAGTGCTGTACGTGCTCGTTGGATTCGTGATCGCGTTGCTCGTCATCTGGTACGGCTTCGGGGTGCGCAAGACCTTTGCGGGTCCGCCGTCGATGAAGTCGGATGCGGATATGGCGCGCATCGGCAAGCTCGAAGCCGACGTCGATCAGGCAGTGCGATAGTGCTGCATGCCCGTCATGTCCCGCTTCATGCGCTGCCTCGCTCGACAATGGTAAAGCCCAGGTCGATACGCGGATTCGCGGGGCGCTTGCCTTCGAGATAATCGAGCAGCATGTCGCCCGCCAGTTTGCCGATTTCAAGCGATGGAACGCGGATCGTCGTGATGCCCGGATGCGTCGCCGCCGCGATGGGCAAGTCCACGAAGCCCATGATGGCGACGTCTTCCGGCACGCGTATGCCGCGCCGCTGACACTCGAACAACACGCCCGCGGCGAGCATGTCGCTGGAACAGAACACGGCGTCGAGGTCCGAGCGGCGTTCGAGCAGCCTGTCGAAGATCTCGGGCGCGTCGTTGATACCCATTGGCCGGTCGAGCGTGATGGCCTCGATCTTGTGAAGCCCCGACTGCTTCGCGCCCGCCCGAAAGCCTTGCAAGCGGCCGGTCGAACGGACATCCATGCTGCCGAGAAAACCGAGATTGCGTCGTCCCTTGCTTGCGAGATAGCGCGCCACCGCAGCACCGGCATCGCGATGCGAGAAACCGATACGCATGTCGATCTGATCGTTGGACGTGTCCCATGCCTCGATCACCGGAACGCCGCAACGGCGAATGCGCTTGTCCACTTCCGCCGGCGTCGATGTGCGTATGAGCATGATGCCGTCGACGCGGCGCCCGATGAAGGCATCGATGAGCCGCATTTCCTCGGCTGCGTCGTAACGGCATTGACCGAGCAGCAACTGATAGCCCTTGTCGGCCAGCGCTTGCGACAGCCCGCTGATGGTGTCCGAAAAGAACGCGTTCTCGATAGTCGGAATGACCGCGCCGATGATCTTCGACCGGTTCGACGCCAGGCTTCCTGCATTCAGGTTCTGCACGTAACCGAGTCTTTCGATTGCGGCCTGCACCGCCGCCAGCGATTCGGGCGATACGAGCTCGGGCTGATTCAACGCGCGCGAAACGGTCATGCGCCCGACCTTCGCCTCGCGAGCGACGTCTTCCATGGTGGGCCGGGGCAAGGTGGGTTCGGACGCGGTGGCGCTTGTTTTCATGGTGCTTCGTTTCGTTTCGTTGGTGATCTGTGTTTCGTGCGCGGAGGGTCGATCAGGGAAGACCGCTGCTTGACACTCCGACGGTTCCACTTTACCTTGAATGGGAGCGCGCACATAGCTGGTTGCGAACCGAGCATGATGCAGTGCAATGACGTTGCCAACGCGCCGCGTCGGCGCTTGCGAATGGGAGCGCTCCCAAAAGGCAGGTCCGTTCTTCAGGAGATGAAAGTGCTTACGAACGAGCAAGTAGAGCAATACGCCAAGGAAGGATACGTAGTCGTCACCGACGTTTTCAGCGATGACCTCGTGGAGCGCATGCGGCGCGTCACGGATGAACTCGTCGAGCAGTCCCGCGCGCTCACGGCATCGAACGATGTATTCGATCTCGCGCCCTCGCATACCGCGCAAAAGCCGCGCGTGCGGCGCATCAAGGACCCGATCAAGGTCGATCCGGTGTTCATGGAAGCGCTCAAGCATCCCAAGCTGATCGCCGCGCTGACGAGTCTTCTAGGGCCG
The DNA here is from genome assembly GCF_054655155.1 of Caballeronia sp. HLA56. NCBI lineage: Bacteria > Pseudomonadati > Pseudomonadota > Betaproteobacteria > Burkholderiales > Burkholderiaceae > Caballeronia > Caballeronia sp. HLA56. The sequence continues at coordinate 857,225 of NZ_BAAHOB010000002.1, forward strand.
AATCTGCGCGTGCGCAACACCAAGCTGAACCTGAAGGAAGCGCATGTCGGCGACCCGGTTGAATGGCATCAGGACTGGGCGTTTTACCCGCACACGAATCAGGACGTGCTCGCTGTCGGCGTGATGCTCGACGATTGCGAACTGGAAAACGGCCCGCTGCTGATCATTCCGGATAGCCACAAGAGCGAGATTCATAGTCATCACACGGACGGCTATTTTTGCGGCGCGATGGACCCGACGACGTCCAACGTCGACTTCGGCAAGGCGGTGCCGTGCACGGGCAAGGCGGGATCGTTCTCGATTCATCATGCGCGCGCAATCCACGGTTCCGCGGAAAACACGTCGAACCGGCCGCGCCGCTTGTTGCTGTATGAGATTGCCGCCGTCGATGCCTGGCCGCTTATCGGCGGTCCCACGCAGGACAAGAGTCTCGCGGAGTTCAACGAGCGGATCATCGCGGGCGAGCCGACTATCGTGCCGCGCATGGAGAACGTTCCGGTCATCCTGCCGCTGCCGCCCGCGCCGAAGCAAGGCTCGATCTACGAGAACCAGACATCGCTCAAGAATCGCTTCTTCGCCACGACAGCTGAGGCGATGTAGCGCGGCGTCGGAAAGGAAACCGCATGCAGCAACTCAAGGTGTATCAGTCGCTATGGGCCATGGAACGACGCCGCCCGGACGGACATGAGTGGCCGCTCGACGAGCAGTTGCGCATGATCCGCGATGCCGGCTTCGACGGCGTGGGCGTGCGCTTCTTCGATTACGCGTATGCGAGCCGCGTCACGCACACGCTGAAGGAATACGGCATGACGTGGCAGGCGCAGTGTTATCCGCAAACCGTGGATGACCTGAAGCCGATCATCGAGCACGTGCAGGCGCTCGGTGCCGATCACATCAATCTTCAGCCGGACGTGCGGCCGTACTCGATCGAGGAGTGCATTCCGCTCATCGAAGGATGGCGCCGGCTTGCGCACGATGCGGGCATCGCGGTTCATATCGAAACGCATCGCGACCGCATGACGACGGATTTGCTATTCACGCTGCGTCTGCTCGATTGCTTTCCTGACCTGCGTCTGACCGGCGACATCTCGCATTACCTCGTGGGCCGCGAGTTCGCGTGGCCGGTATCGGATGACAACCATCGGCTCATGCATCGCATTCTGGACAACTGCTGGGGCTTTCATGGACGCGTGGCAAGCCGCGAGCAGATACAGGTGCAGATCAGCTTTGCGCATCACAAGGAATGGCTCGATCTATTCCTCGGCTGGTGGGAATACGGTTTTCGCAGCTGGCGAAAGCGTGCTGGAAGCGATGCCGTGCTCACGTTTCTCTGCGAACTCGGCCCGAAGGAATACGCAATGACCGATAGAAATGGCTACGAGTTATCGGATCGTTGGGAAGAAGCGCAATTGCTCAAGGGCCTGGTCGCGGACATGTGGACACGGCTCGAAAGAGAGGAAGCAACGCCGGTATAAGCAAAAGCTTGAACGAAGGAAAGCGATGAAGTGCGTCATGCCCGAACGCATCGAGGACAGCAGAGAAACCCGCCCCAATCACAAGCAGCCGAAGAAGTCTCGAAGACACGAGACGAAGGAGACAAGCGATGAAGGATGCAGCCCTCGAGAGAGCCGAGTCATCGGGTTCAGCTCGCTGGATCAGGATCACGCTCGTGATCTTTCTCATGTACACCATTTCTTATTTCGACCGGACCAACATCGGCCTCGCGCTGCCGTTGATCCGGCGCGATCTCGGCATGGATGCGACCCACGCCGGCCTTGTCGGCGGCATCTTTTTCTGGGGCTACGTCATCACTTTTCTGGCGGGCGGATGGCTCGTGTCGCGCTTCGGCGCACGCAAGGTCGTGCTCGTGTGTCTCATCTGCTGGGGCGCGGCGGCGATGGCCACCGGGCTCGTGCGAACGATGAACGAGTTGATGGCGGTGCGGCTCGTGCTCGGTGTGGCGGAAGGGCCGGTGTGGGCGTCCGCTTCGAGTCTCACGGCGTCGTGGTTCACGCGCCGCGAACGGGGCAAGGCTTTCGGCTTCTGGACTGTCAGTTCGCCGCTCGGCGCGCTGCTTGCCGGACCGATCTCGGGCTTTCTGCTCGCGCATCACGACTGGCGCGCGATGATGATCATCGAAGGCTTGCCCGCGTGGATTTGGGCAGTCGTCTGGTGGTCAAGCATTCCGAAGAACATCACGGCCGCCAAGTGGCTCACGAACGAGCAGAAGGCCGGACTCTCGCGCGTGCTCGCCGACGAGCAAGCCGAATTCGTGGATGTCTCATCGCAATCGGGCATCCGTCGTGTCCTGGGGCTGAAGGCGACGTGGTTCCTCGGATTCGGCTTCGCGATGATCAACCTCGTGGTTTATGGCTTCATGCTGTGGCTGCCGAGTTCGATTGCCGCGGCGGCGCCGAACCTGGGGTCGGTGGAAGTCGGCTTGCTTTCGGCGTGCCCGTGGGCGGCGTGCATCGTCGGCATTCTGGTGGCGACGCGCAGTTCGGATGCGCGTCAGGAGCGGCGGCTGCATGCGGGCGTGCCGATCATCCTTGCGAGTGTGTTGTTGCTCGCGGCTGCCAACGTGCCGGCGACATCGCTCGTGTTGAGAATGTCGTTGTTCACCGCCATGGGCTTCTTCCTCGAAATGTTCCTTCCGCTCATCTTCACGTACGTGACCGAGCTTTTGTCGGCCGCCGATGCGATCGTCGCGACTGCCGTCATCGGTGCGTTCGGCAATCTCGTAGGGGGTTTCGTCGGGCCCACGCTCGTCGGAATGCTCGCGGGGAAGGGCAGTGACTTTCAGTATCCGTTCTCGGTCCTGGCGTGTTTCGGGGCGCTCGGCGGCGTGCTGATACTTTGCGCGCGGCCGCATCGAGAGGTTGCTGCGGAGGTGCTTGCTACGAGATAAAGAGTTGGGTGATGCACGTTCATGCACGTTTACATTCTTGTTCGTGCACGTTATGCTGCGCGCATGAACCCCGATCTCCCACTCGCCCGTCGCGACGAACTGGCCAGCCGTCTGTCTTCCGGCCAGTCGCTCGTCGCCGCTAATCTCGCCGTCGAATTCGCCGTATCGGAAGACGCCATCCGCCGCGATCTTCGGGCGCTGGCGTCCGAAGGCAAATGCCGTCGCGTCTATGGCGGCGCGCTGCCGGTATTGCCGGCTGCGCTTCCCATGGCGGCGCGCATCGACATGGACGCCGACCGCAAGCGCATCCTCGCGCAAACGGCCGCGTCCCTCATTCAGCCGGGCCAGTTCCTGTTCCTCGACAGCGGCAGCACCAACCTCGCGCTTGCGAACATCCTGCCTGCGGAATTCGAGCTCACGGTGGTCACGAACTCCGTCGATATCGCTGCTGCGGTGTTGCGACGAACGGACCTGCAACTCGTCATGACCGGCGGCTTGGTCGATCAACACGTAGGCGGCAGCGTCGATCCCACTTCGGTGGAGTTCGTCAGGCGCATGAGCTTCGATATGTGCTTCATCGGCGCGTGCGCGGTATCGACGTCACGCGGCATCAGCGCATTCGGCTTGAGCGACGCTGCGTTCAAACGCGCGGTCGTCGCTGCAAGCGCGCAGAAGGTCGTGCTCGCCACGACCGCGAAACTTCATGCGCGCGCACCTTATAGCGTGGCGAACATGAAGGAAATCGACTTCCTTATCATTGAGGAAGATGCACCGGGTGATGTTCTCGCGGCGCTGTCGAAGTCCGGCCCGACGGTGATGACCGCGGTGGAAAAATCATGAGCGAGGCCAATCTGGGGGTGTCGTCCAATCGCTCCGGTACGCGTCTTGCCACACGTCTTGCGTTTCTCGTGGCCGGCTTCAGCATTGCGTCGTGGGCGCCTCTCGTGCCGTTCACGAAGAGCAGGCTCGGTGTCGACGACACCACGCTCGGCCTGCTGCTTTTGTGCATCGGCTTAGGCTCGGTGCTGGCGATGCTTCTCGCGGGCATGCTCACCGCGCGCTACGGCAGCAAGCCGGTGATCGTGGCGGGAGGCGTGGGTCTCGTCCTGACCTTGCCGTTTCTCACGGTCGTCAATACGCCGGCTGAATTAGGCATAGCGCTTTTTTTGTTCGGTGCATCGCTAGGCTCGCTCGAAGTGGCAATGAACGTTCATGCCGTCGAAGTCGAACGTGACGCGGGACGGCCGCTCATGTCGGGGTTCCATGCCCTGTTCAGCGTAGGTGGGTTCGCCGGATCGAGTCTCATGACGTTCCTGCTGTCGATGCATGTCGGCACGCTGGCGGGCACCCTCCTTTGCTCGGCACTCGTGCTCGGAACGTTGGTCCTCGCAACGCCCAGACTTCTGCCTTATGCAAAGAGCGAAGGCGGGCCTATCTTTGCCGTGCCGCGCGGCATCGTGCTGTTGCTCGCCATTCTCGCTGCCATCACGTTCCTCGCCGAGGGCGCGGTGCTCGACTGGAGCGCGCTGCTCGTCTCGGACACGGGTCTCGTCGGCAAGAACGAAGCGGGGCTCGGATACGTCCTCTTTTCGATTGCAATGACAGGCGGGCGTTTATGCGGCGATGCCGTCATCAAGCGGCTCGGCGAGCGCGCGGTCATGTTCTGGGGCGGCGTGCTGACCATCGTCGGGTTCGTGCTTCTGCTCACGGTTCCCATCGCCTTCGTTGCGCTGGGCGGCTTCGTGCTGGTGGGGCTTGGAGCATCGAACACGGTCCCGATTCTTTATCGTCGAAGCGGAACGCAGCGGCTCATGCCACCCGCGCTTGCGGTAGCCGCGGTGACGATAGTGGGTTACGCCGGGATTCTGTCAGGGCCTGCGGGAATCGGTTTCATAGCGGGACAAGTGGGCCTTCCCGGCGCCTTCTGGGTCGTCGTCGTTTTGCTGTGTCTCGTGCCGTTATGCGCGCGGACCGTGACGGCCAAGCAAAGCGACGCTCGATGAAGATGCAGCCAGCTATCGTGGCTGCATCCCGACGAGCGCTCGAACCAATCAGAACCGATGCCGCAGCCCAACCGTTCCGACCACCTGGTTGGCCGTGGACGAAGCGCCGCCCGAGGTATTGATGAAGGCCACGTATTGCGCGCCGATTGCGTGCTGATACATCGCTTCGGCGTACACGTCCGTGCGCTTGGAGAACGAGTAGATGGCTTGCAGATTGACCTGGTTGTATTTCGGATCGTCGCCGAAAGTGCGGCTGTTGGCGGCGTGGCCGTCGGTATAAGTATCGGCTATACCGAGACTGATCGCGGGCGTCAGCGCATACTTCGCGTTCACTTCGTAGTTATAGAAGCTCATCGCGCCGTTCACCGAGTTGAACGATGTCGTGCCTTGATAGACGCTGCGCGTGAACACGAAGCCGATGAGCGCCGGACCGTACGCATAGTTCGCGCCAGCGCCGAGCACCCATTCGCGCGATGCGCCGACCACGAAGCCGCCGGTGCCATTGGCGGTCGATTCGGCGACATCGATGGCACCGGCCGTGTTCGCGCCGTTCGAGCCATTGATCTGCAGATAGCCGACCGCGACGTTGAACGGTCCGTAGCTGTAACTGCCGCCCGCGCTGTAGGCGCGATTCATCGAAAAGTCCGTGCTGTTGGAGAACGCGTACAGTGCTCCGAACTTGAGTCCGGCGTACGAACTGCTCATGTACTTGACCGCGTTGCTCATGCGGACCGAGTGATTGAGGTTGTCGTTATCGAACGGATGGGCGAAGCCCGTGTCGCCGAACGAGCCTGCGGTTGCGGACAGCGGCGCGACGAAATCGACGAGCGAATCGTACTGGCGTCCCAGCGTCAGCGCGCCATAGTCGCTCGATGCAAGGCCCACATATGCCTGACGGCCGAACTCGCGTCCGTTCTGGCCCAGGCGGCCGGTCTGCAGGTTGAAGCCGTTCTCGAGCACGAAGATGGCCTTCAATCCGCCGCCGAGATCTTCCGAGCCACGCAGTCCCCAGCGGCTGCCGTTGATATTGCCGCTCGTGGCCTGCCAAAGCGAGCCTTGCGAGCCCCCTTTGGCGACGTTATTCGTGTACATCAGGCCGGCATCGATCAAGCCGTACAGCGTGACCGAGCTCTGCGCCCGTGCGTTAGCGCCGATCAACAGCAATGGCAGCATCCATGCGATTCGCGTTTTTTTCATGCCTGCACTCCGGACGAGTTGACGGGGACTCTGTCGAGAGGTTAGCGACCGAATCGTCAAATGCAAAATAGCCGCTTGAACACATGATGAAGATGTTGCGATATCGCCGATTCGGCTCGCGGTCGAGCGCGCTGTCGTAATGACGAAATATTGGCGGACTATCGTTTTCGCGCGTTTCGGGCAAACGCGGGTACAAGCGCATTTACCGCATTCATCAGATGTACGGATTGGCGAAAGCCGTTGCAGAGCGCCCCAGAAAGAAGGATTGTCACCGGCAAAGCGACAAGCCGCACCAGTGCGATACGCTCGAGCATGTACGCAGCTTCAATGCCCGACCATCTTGCCGAAGTCATTGTCGAGCCGCGCCAGCGAACTCGCGATATGCGCGCGATTGCTCTTGATCCACTTGTCCTGCTCGGCGATACGCGCATTCGCATCTTTCAGCATGCGCGTCATTTCCGAAGGCTGCGGGCCGCCCACGGTCGCGCGATCGTTCACGATCGCCACCGGGTCCAGCGTCGAGCGGAACTCGGCTTCGCTCATCGGAAAATCGCCGGCGTAGGGCGTGCCTTCGACCGTTTGCCTGTAGATGCGCTGCGCATCGGCGTAAGGAAAGTCGAGCGGCTTGATGTCCTTCTGCCGCGCATATTCCACCACGTTCGACGCAAAATGATGGCCGACCCGGAACGGCAGTTTGTACTTGCGCATGAGGACATCGGCCACTTCCTGCGATGCCGTCCAGTCGCTATTAAGCTCTTCGAGTGCGCGGTTCGGGTCGATGACGAGCGAGTTCAGCACCTCGTCGAAGCCCTTGAGCGCTGCAATGCCGCTTTCGACCATCTCGTTGTTGGCCTTCACGTCCTTCGGATCGCTCATGCCCGGCGGCAGGTTATGCGCTTGCATCACGACGCCTTCCGCCTGCGAGATTGCCGTCGATGCGTCCGAGCGCGTGCGAATCAAAAGCCCCGGGTTACGCTTTTGCGGCATGGCGCTCGATACGTACGTATTGGCGCCGCCTTCCTGCAAGAGAATCCAAGGGCGCGACTCGGCGTATTGCGTCATCACGTCCTGAATGAAGGCGCCGGTATGCAGCGCCACGCTCGTGACGACCGCACCAGCCTCCACGGGTTCATCGACGGAAGAAATCTGCGACGCGTCGTACGCGTTGTCGACGAGCGCATTGAAGCCGAGATACTGCGCCATGCGCTCGCGATCCAGCGGCCAACTCGTACCGTTCAGCACTGTCGTTCCCATCGACGAACGGTCCACGCGCTTGTATGTCTCGCGAATTCGCTGCGCATCGCGGTCGAGGCCGGCGGCGAAGCCTAGCAAGTAATGGCCATAGCTGTTGGACTGCGCGGCCACGCCGTTCGTGTAGTTCGGCACGACCACGCTCTTGTATTTGTCGGCGAGGCGCACGATGGTGGCGGTCGTGGTGTTGAGCTGATCGGCGAGATTGAGCAGGTCGTCGCGCAGGATCGCGGAACGGTAAGTCGCGTGCATGTCCTGACTGGAGCGTCCGGCGTGCAGTAGCGTGATGTCTTCGCCCGCTGCCTTGATCAGAAGCGGCTCGAAGGTAATGACGGTTCGCGGTCGCTTCGCGCCGGGCTGGTCGCCATCGGCGATGACCTTGGCGACGCCAGCGGCCAGGCGCGGCGCCATCGATTTGTCGAGCAAGCCTTCGCTCGTGTTGATGACGACGGTCGCCTTGTTGATCTCGCCGAGCCAGAAGAATTCATCGTGAGGTGGAACCTGCTGCGCAAACGCCGGCAACACGGCAAACATGGCAAACACGACAGCAGCAATCGATGCGCGTCCAAGCAATCTCATGGTAGGAATTCGCGGATTGGAAAGTCGCGATTATAGGAGCGCAACCGCTTTGTTTGCTGGGTGCCCGGCCTGGACGGATTTGTTCTGCCTTCCCCGAGCGCCCAATTCACGCGTCATACCAATCCGTCAGTCAACTGCATCGACTTCGCCAGCGCGAGCGCCGTGTCGCCGTCGATAACGAGCCCCTTGACGATGCCACTGCGCAGCAACGCAATCGTCGCGCGTACTTTTTCCAGACCGCCCGTCAGAAGCACGACATTGCGACCGCGTAATTCGTCCGTGGCGATGGCGACCGTTCGTTCGCTGAGCGGATGCTTGATCTCGCGGCCGTCGATATCGAACAGCTTGCCGAGCGAATCGCAGACGGCGCCGCTTTCCTGAATATTGCGCAGCTCGTCCGCCGTCATGATGTCCTGTGTCCGCAGCACCGACGTTTCCTCGAGTTCGCCCACGCTGATGAGATAAAGATCGGCGTTCTGCGCGAGATGCATTGCGTCCTGCACGATGCGCTGCTCGAAAAAGACCTTCCGGTCCGCCACCGAATTGGCGATGAACGGAACGGGCAAAAAGTGCACCTCGCCGCCGGTCCGCGCCGCGAAGAACTGCACGACTTCGAACGGGTTCGATGTCGAGTTCCGCTTGAGCGACCCGAGCAGCGAGACGAATCGCGCCTGCGGATTGCGCACGCCCGCAAGCTGCGTCGCCACTTGTTCTATCGTGCGTCCCCAGCTCACGCCCACGGTAATGGGCCCGTCCAGCAGCTTGCCCTTCAGAAAGCTCGCGCCCGCCGCGCCGACCGCGCGCCGGCTGATGGCCGCGCGAATGCGATCCGCTTTGGGATCGGCGGGCCCGTCGGCGAATCCCAAGGTCGGCGTGGCAATGCAGAAGTCGAGGCCGAAGCAACGCGCAATGGCCTGTTCGACTTCGATATCGCGCGCGGATTCGTGATTGATCGTCACGTTGATGAGCCCGCGATCGCGCGCCTCGGACAGCAGGCGATTGACGCGGCTGCGATGCAGACCGAGCCGCGAGGCCGTCTGCTCCTGATTCAAACCACCGACGTAATACAGCCACGCAGCGCGGACGATCAGCGCGTCGTCGGACTCGTGCGCAAGGTTCAGCTCCAGCATTTAGGTGTTTCCCCTCTGTTTATGCACACCATCTTGACAAAGCCCACCCCGAAAATCAAACTCATCACAAATGTCGCGCATGACGACAAATGTGCAAAACGATAGTTGGAGAGACGGAGACAGCATGAGCCACGTAATCGGCGTCGATGGTGGAACGGAAAGCATTCGTGCACGCGTGTTCGATTTGACCGGCTCCTGTCTTGGATCGGCCGCGCAGCCGTACGCCACGCAGTTTTCGGCGGGCGCGCGCGCCGAGCAGAATCCGGAAGACTGGTGGAATGCCATGGGCACGGCGGTTCGGCAGGCCGTGAAGGAAGCGGGTATCGCGCCCGCCGACATCGATGCCATGGCGCTTGCCACCACGAGTTGCAGCGTCGTCGCGCTCGACGCGCAAGGCGCGGCGCTGCGTCCGGCCATCATCTGGATGGATGTACGCGCCGAAGCCGAAGCCGCCGACGTGCTCGCCACCGGCGATCCGGCGCTCGTCGTCAACGGCGCGGGCGAAGGTCCGGTATCGGCGGAATGGATGATCCCGAAAGCATTGTGGATCGCGCGTCACGAGCCCGAGATATACGAGCGTGCGGCGACCATCTGCGAGTATCAGGACTTCATGAACTTGCGGCTCACGGGCCGGCGTTGCGCGAGCCTCGATAACGCGTCGATCCGCTGGCATTACTCGACCGAGCGCGGAGGTTACGCGAAGAGTCTGCTCGCGGCGCTGAAGCTCGATTCGCTGCTCGACAAGTGGCCCGACGCCGTTATTGCGCCAGGCGAAGTGGTCGGCACGTTGAGCGCGCGTGCCGCCGAACATTTGCAGTTGCCGCAGGGCGTCAAGGTCGTGCAAGGCGGCGCGGATGCGCTCATCGGCATGATCGGAATCGGTGTTGCGAAGCCGGGACAAGTGGCGCTCATCACCGGGTCGTCGCATCTGATGTTCGGCGTCTCCGACCGCTCGGCCGCCGCCAAGGGCCTATGGGGCACGTATGCCGATGCCGTCTATCCCGGCCGGCACATCATCGAAGGCGGACAGACATCGACGGGCTCCATCGTCAACTGGTTGCGGCGGCTCGCGGGCGGCAATCTCGATCTCAAGGCGCTCAACGACGAAGCCCGCGAGATCGCGCCGGGCTGCGACGGTCTGCTCGCGCTAGATCATTTTCAGGGCAACCGCACACCTCATGTCGATGCGCTCTCGCGCGGCGCCTTCGTCGGACTGACGCTCGCGCACGGCATGCCGCATCTGTTTCGCGCGACCATCGAAGGCATCTGCTTCGGCTCGCGCCTGATCTTCGAGCGCATGGCGCAGGCGGGCTTTCCCGCGAGTGAAATCGCCATCGGCGGTGGCGTGGTCGCGTCCGACCTGTGGCTGCAACTCCATGCCGATATCGCGGGCTTGCCGGTGAGCGTGCCCAAGGCGAGCGAAGCGCCGTCGCTCGGCGCGGCCATTCTTGCCGCGACGGGCGTCGGCCATTTCGGCTCCATCGACGAAGGTATTTCGGCCATGGTGAAAGCGGGCCGCCGCATTGAACCGAGAGCAGCGGAAGCCGCCCGCTACGACGAGATTTACGAACGGTATCAGAAGCTTTATCCGGCCCTGCGCGGCTTTAGCGAGCGACCTTCCGCGTAAGCGAGGCCTGCCGAAGCCCGCACGCCGAGATACCGGTCCGCGCATTCATCGAGAACCCTCCAATTAGAGTCGAAACCATGCTTTCGCAATCCAAGCCTCCATTGCTAGACCTTTATCGCACGATGCGCCGCATCAGAACCTTCGAGGAACATGTCGCCGAGCTGTATGCGCGCGAGCTGTCGGCGGGGTCGATGCTGCATCTGTCCATCGGCGAAGAGGGCGCGGCGGCGGGTGTCGTCGGCGCGTTGCAGCCGCAGGACAGCTTCACGACGCACCATCGCGGCCACGGCATCTTTCTCGCGCGCGGCGCCGAGCCCAACCGGATGATGGCGGAAATCGGCGGCAAGGCTTCCGGGTACTGCCGTGGAAAGGGCGGCTCGATGCATATCGCCGACATGGCGTTGGGTCACCTCGGCGCGAATGCGATCGTCGGCGGCGGCATCTCGCATGTGGTCGGCGCGGGCCTGAGCTACAAGCTCCTGAAGAAAGACGCGATATCGGTGGCGTTCTTCGGCGATGGCGCCATGCAGCAAGGCATTCTCTACGAGAGCATGAACATGGCGGCGCTGTGGGACCTGCCGGTGCTTTTCGTGTGCATCAACAATCAATATGGCATGGGCACGCGGATCGACAAGGCGACACGCTCCACCGCCTTCGACAAGCGCGCCGAGGCGTTCGGCCTGCGCACCGGCATGGTGGATGGCGAGGATGTCGAAGCCGTGCTCGACGTGGCGGAGGACCTGGTCTCGGGCGCGCGCGCTGGCAAGCCCGGCTTCATGGCGATCTCGTGCTTCCGCTTCTTCGGTCATGGCCGCATGGACAAGAGTCCGTACCGCACGCCCGATGAAGAAGAAGTGGGACGCAAGCGCGACCCGATCGTCCGTGCGCGCGGCACGCTGATCGAGCGCCACGCGGTGACCGCCGCCGAGATCGACGCACTCGATGCCGAGATCAGCCGCGAGATGAGCGACGCGATCGACTTCACCGCGAACTCCGCCGCGCCCGCGCTCGACACCATGTTCGAGGATGTCTACGGCGTCGGCGAGCCGCAACCGGAATCCGTTCGCTCGCGTCTGGAACGCGTGCTGGCAAGGAGCTGATATGTCCAGTCTGACCAGAATCACTTACCGCGACGCGCTGCGCCAGGCGTTGCGCGACGCCATGCAGGCCGATGACACCGTCGTCGTGATTGGCGAGGAAGTCGGCGTGTACGGCGGCGCGTATGGCGTCACGAAAGACCTCATCAAGGAATTCGGTACCGCGCGTTTGATCGATACGCCGATCAGCGAGCCCGCCATCGTCGGTGCGGCGGTCGGCGCGGCGATGACCGGCCTGCGACCGGTCGCGGAACTGATGTACGTGGACTTTCTCGGCATGACGATGGATCAGGTCGGCAATCAGGCCGCGAAAATCCGCTATATGTTCGGCGGACAGATCGGCGTGCCGATGGTCTTGCGCACGCAAGGCGGCACGGGCCGGTCGGCGGGCGCGCAGCATTCGCAGAGTCTCGAAGCGCTCGCCATGCACACGCCCGGCTTGCGCCTTGCCATGCCCGCCACGGCTTCCGATGCCTACCATCTGTTGCGTCACAGCCTAACCTTGCCGGACCCCGTCGTGTTCATCGAGCACAAGGCGCTCTATGCACGCAAGGAAGACGCGGACCTGACCACGCCCATCGCGCCATGGGGCAAGGCAGCGGTGCGGCGCAACGGCAAGGACGTCACGCTCGTCACCTATTCGCGCATGGTGTATGTCGCGCTCGAAGCCGCCGAGGCGCTGGCGCGCAATGGCGTCGATGTCGAAGTGATCGACTTGCGCACGCTCAATCCGCTCGATATGGAAACCGTGGTGGCGTCGGTGAATCGCACGGGGCGCGCGGTCGTCGTCACCGAGTCGGCTTCGACGTGCGGCGTCGCCTCCGAGATTGCGGCGCGTATCTCGGAGGAGTGCTTCGACTTCCTCGAGGATCCGGTGCTCAGGCTCGCGGGCGAAGACGTGCCGATCTCGGTGTCGCCCGCGCTCGAAAGCGCGAGTATTCCGACGGCGCAGCTCATCGTCGACATGATCTCGAACATGGTGCCGGCATGAGCAAGTCCCTGTTGCTGCCGCGCCTGGGCGAAACGATGGAGCAGGGGCGCGTGGTCGAGTGGTTCAAGAAGCCGGGCGAGTCTTTCACGCGCGGCGAGACGCTCGTCGAAATCGAAACGGACAAGACGGTCGTGGAGATGCCCGCGCTCGCCGATGGCGTGTTGCGCAAGATCGTCGCCGAGGTGGGCGAGGACGTCGATGTTGGCGGCATGCTCGGCGAATACGACGTGATCGGCGAAGAGAGCAGCGCCGTGCCCGAGGAGGCCGCCGCCGCCGCGCCTGCCGTTGCCGCTGCTCCTGCGCCTGAAATGCGTTCGCAGGCAGCGAGCACCCGCCAGGACGTCACGACCGGCTTGCGCGCCACGCCCGCCGCACGACGCGTGGCGCGGCAAGGCGGTATCGCGCTCGACGACATCGCCGGAACGGGACGACGCGGGCGCATAGAACGCCACGATGTCGAAGCGCGCGTGAACGGCACGGGTTGCGTCGGCGACGCAAATCAGGCGCGCGAAGTCTCGGCAGAAGGCGTGCTCTATCGCAATCTGCCGCGCGGTCGCGTGGCGTATCGCGAATGGCGCGCGCCGAACGCGAGCGGCGCCCCGCTCGTGCTGCTGCACGGTTTCTCCGGCGACGCGCAAGTATGGTCCGCGCTCGCAAGCCAGTTGCAGCGGCGTGGCAAGCACGTCATCGCACCGGACTTGCCTTCTCACGGCGCCACCGATTTCGACAGCGCCGACGTGGATGGCATGGCTGCCGCGATCGTCGCGCTGATCGAGGATCTAGGGCTCGGCGGCATCGAACTCGCCGGGCATTCGCTGGGTGCGGCGGTCGCCACGAAAGTCGCAACGGCGCTCAAGTCGAAAGTGCGGCGCCTGACCTTGATCGCGCCCGCCGGATTCGGCACGGAGATCGACGACGACTTCATCGACGGCATGGCGCACGTGCAAAAAGGCGGCGGGCTCATGCATCTGCTGCGCCGCTCCGCGCTCAATCCGCCGCTTCTGTCCGCGCAACAACTCGATCAGATGGCGGGCGCCATCAGCAAGCGCGGCGCGCTGGCGGCGCTCGCGGGCAATCTCGTCAGCAGCGGGCGTCAGCAGATCGATATCCGCTCCGAACTGTCCGCGCTCGACGCGCCTTCCCGCGTGATCTGGGGGCTCGACGATCAGATCATCCCATGGCAGCACGCGAGCCGCGCAGGGCCGGACATTCCCGTGCACTTCATCCCCCAGGCGGGTCACATGCCGCATTGGGATCAACCGCAGAAGGTGGCGGCGCTCTTCATATAACACGCAGTCGAATAGAACAGGAGACAAACATGGAAGACAGCAACAGCCAGGAACCGGAGTTCTCGCGCCGCCGTCTGCTCGGCATGGCGGCCGCCGTCGGCGGTACGCAGTTCGCCCAGATGCTGTTCGGGGCGACGAGCGCCCACGCGCAAACGCCGGCATCGTCGCCGCAAGGCGGCAAGCCGCTGAAGATCGCGGTGGTGGCGCAGCAGATGTCCGCGCAATCCGACCAGCGCTCGTGGAACGGCCTGCAGCAGTGGCTCAAGAAGTCGGGTCTCGACAAGACCTGGCAGATCAAGCAGACCGATGCAAAGGGCGATCCGGGTCAGCTCGTGAGCCAGATCGAGGATGCGATCACCGCGAAGTCCGATGCCATTCTCGTGCTGTACGGCACGTTGACCGCGGCGAAGAGCGCGCTCGATCACCTCACGGCATCGAAGATTCCGTTCTTCAGTCTCGACTCGGGATGGCAGGCGCCCGCCATTGCGGACATCACCAGCAACAACTACGCAATGAGCGCGCAGACCTCGCAGTTCATGATCGATACGTTATTGGCCCAGGGCAAGACCAAGGCCAACATGTGCGCGATCATCGCGAACTTTCACCACGGTACGCGCAAGCGCGGCAAGGTGATGAAGACGGCCCTCACGGAAAACGAATGGATTTCGCTCAAGAACGAACGCGTGATCCAGTATTCCGGTTTCTACGAGGCGACGCAGAACACCGTCAACGACTGGCTCACGACCTACGGCAAGGATCTCGATGTGATCTGGTGCCCGTGGGACGAACCGGCCATGGCGGCGGCAGAAGTCGTCATGTCGCGCGGCATGCAGGACAAGATCATGGTGATCGGCCACGACGGGCATCCGACGGCACTCGACCGCATGCGCAAGCCGAACTATCCGTTGATCTGCACGACGGCGCAGGCCTTTGAAGTCTGGGGCGCCTACACCGGCTGGCTCATCAACGAGATCGTGGCGAAGGGTGGCGACGCGAAGAAGCTCGTGCCGGTTCCAACCGTTGAATTTCCCGCGCCTCTCTTGGTGCGCGGCGTGAATATTCCCGGGCCGAACGAGCCGACCTATAACGCGAAAGATCTGTACTACATCTATCGCGACCGCGCCGTGGCCGGCATGTGATGGGCGGCGGGCCGGCCGCGCGTATTTACGCCGGCCCGCCGTGTCAGGAGACAGACACATGAATGACAATCTGGCGAAGGGAACCCCTCGCCTGAGCGCTCGTGGCGTGGAAAAGAGCTTCCACGGCAATCCGGCGCTGCGCGGCGTCGATCTCGACTTGTGGGGCGGCGAAATGCTCGCGCTCGTCGGCGCGAACGGCGCGGGCAAATCCACGCTGGTCAAGATCATTTGCGGCGCGCAGCAAGCCGATGCAGGCACGCTCTCTATCGACGGCAAGCCGGTCTCGATGAAGAGCGTCGGCGACGCGCTCGCCTCGGGCATCGCGGTGGCGCATCAGCAGATCGCGGTCATCTCGACGCTGACCGCCGCCGAGAACATCATGCTCGGACGCGAACCGTTGAGCGGCGGCCTGATCCGCTCGCGCGCCTTGCGAGTCGAAGCGAGCCGCTTCGCGCAGCGCTTTGGCATCGATATCGATCTCGACCGGGAATGCGGCGATCTCACGCTCGGCGAGAACAAGATTCTCGACATCCTGAAGGCGCTGGTGAGCGAGCCCGCCATTCTGATTCTCGATGAACCGACCGCCTCGCTCACGCTCAACGAAAGCCGCAAGCTCTTCAGCTTTCTGCGCGATCTCAAGTCGCACGGCTTGTCGATTCTTTTCATCTCGCATCACCTGAACGAGATTTTCGAGCAGTGCGATCGCGTGGCCGTGCTCAAGGACGGCGCAAAAGTGCACGATGGCCTCGTCGCCGAAACGACGTTGCAAGAAGTGGTGCATCTGATGGTCGGACGCAGGATCGAGGATCAGAACTGGTCGTCTTCCGCGTCTCGCGACACTGTCACGACGCGCATTCAAGACGCGCGCATCGGCAATCTCGATGTGCCCGATCTCGTCGTGCATGCGGGCGAGATCGTCGGCATTGCAGGCGTGATGGGCGGCGGGCAGACCGGCGTGCTGGAAGCGCTCGCGGGATCGATGAGCGCGAAGGTCACGGGCGAATGCATCGTCAATGGCAAACGCGGATTGCCGCGCGATGTCGCCGATGCAATCGGCCGTGGCGTGTACCTGGTCGCCGATGAGCGCTTGCGCAAGGCGCTCTTTCCGGGATTGACCGTCGAAGAGAATCTGATGACCGGCACGCTCGAACAAACGAGCCGCGGCGGCTTCATGCAGCACACGCTCATGCGCGGGCTCGCGCACGACACCGTGAAGCAACTGGGTATCAAGTGCAGCGGCATCGGGCAGGACGTGCTTCAGCTATCCGGCGGCAATCAGCAGAAGGTCGCGTTCGGCCGCTGGCTGATTCGCATGGGCCGAAGTCACGCGGCGAAGCATCCGCTGCTGCTGCTCGACAATCCGACCGAAGGCGTGGATGTCGGCAGCAAGGCGGAAATCTATGCGCTGATTCACGAACTGGTCAAGGCGGGCGCGAGCGTGCTGATTGCGAGCGCCGAGTTCGAGGAAATGCTCAAGCTATGCGACCGCATTTACTGCATCGCCGATGGCGTGGTGGGCGAATGTCTCGACCGCACCGAATTTTCCGAAGCAAGACTCTTGCTCGAGGTGAACTGAAATGAAAGGACAGACCTTGGCCGCCAAAAGATCCGAAGACCCCGCCGCTCACGCGCCACGCAGCTTCGACTTCAGTCATCTCGCGAGCCGCTGGGGCACGGTCGCGGCGGCGGTGATCATTTTCATCGCGTTCGCGCTCGGCACCGACCGCTTCGTGTCGATCGACAACATCAGCAACGTGCTCGTGCAGATCTCCGTGCTGATGGTCATCTCGTCGGGGTTGACCGTGGCAGTGGCGAGCGGCGAATTCGACTTGTCTATCGGTCAGGCAGCGAGTCTCGCGGGCGTACTCGTCGCCGGCATGCTCGTGCTGGCGCACTTGCCAGTGCCGCTTGCCATTGCGGTGGCAATCGTATCGGGCGTCGTGATCGGGCTCGTCAACGGCCTGCTCGTGACCATGCTGCGCATTCCCTCGCTGATCGCGACGCTCGCGATGGGACCCATCGCGCTCGGCGTCAATTACGCGTACACCGGCGGCGATTCGATCTATGCGCAGATGCCCGACAGCTTCTACGCCATTGCCAAGGGCACGGTGTTCGGCGTGATCCCGATGCCTATCGTGATTGCGCTCGTTACCGTGTTCGTCTTTTACGTGCTGCTCAATCGAACGCGGCTCGGGCGCAGCGTCATCGCGACGGGCGCGAACATTCAGGCGGCGCGTCTGTCGGGCATCAAGGTGAACCGCGCGCGTGTCACGGCGCTCGTGCTGTCGGCGGCGGGCGCGGCGCTCGGCGGCGTGATGCTGACCGCGCGACTCGGCACGGGTCAATCCGGTGCGGGCGATGCTTACCTCATGGACAGCCTCACCGCCGTGTTCCTCGGCATGACCGCATTCAAGCCGGGACGCGCGACCATTCAGGGCACGCTGGTCGGCGTCGTCATCATCGGCATGCTGGATAACGGCCTGAATCTGATCGGCGCGCCGTTCTATTTGCAGAACATCGTGCGCGGCATCGTGATGATCGCGGCTGTCGGGCTGGCGGTCTTACGCGGCGAGATTCGCTTCTTCCGCTAATCGCCTCACGTGCACGAATACCTCACGAAACAAGGAGTCGGACATCATCATGAGCAAAGCATCGAATGGACGGGTGGCGCTGGTGACGGGCGCGAGCAGGGGCATTGGCCGGGCGCTCGCGTTGGGACTGGCCGACGATGGCTTCGATGTCGTCGTCAACGATATCGAACGGCAGCGCGATGCGCTCGAAGGCGTGGCAAAAGAGATTCGCGGCAAGTCGCGGCGCGCGTTCGCGCTCTATGCCGATGTCAGCGACAAACAGCAGGTAACGGACATGATCGCGGCGGCCGTCGCTCAGGCGGGTCAGGTCGACGCCGTCGTCAATAACGCGGGCATTCTGATCGCACGGTCGGTGGATGAACTCGCCGAGCACGAATGGGACGCGGTGCTCGACGTCAACGCGAAAGGCACGTTCCTCGTGACGCAAGCCTTGTTGCCGCACATGAAGGCGCGCGGGTACGGACGCATCGTGAATATCGCGTCGATTGGCGGCAAGCATGGCGCGCCGCTGCAAGCGCATTACTCGGCATCGAAGGCGGCGGTCATGGGCTTCACGCGCGTGCTCGCGCAGGAGATCGGCCCGTTCGGCATCACGGCTAACGCGGTGTGTCCGGGCATCATCGTGACGGACATGGGGCGCACGAATCTCGAGGACCCTGCAATCGCGAAGCAGTGGGTCGACAAGACCGCGCTCGCGCGGCTCGGACAACCCGAAGACGTGGCCGGGCCGGTGTGCTTCTTTGCCTCCGATGCCTCCGCTTTCGTGACCGGACAATCGCTCAACGTGTGCGGCGGGATCGTGCTGAGTTGACTCGTTTCTCAAGGCAGATTCCATGTATCTCGACAAACTCACACTCGATGGCAAGCGCGCGGTCGTAACGGGCGCGGCGCGCGGCATCGGCCAGGCGACAGCCGAAGCGCTGGCCGAAGCAGGCGCCGAAGTCGTGCTCACCGATCTCGATCCCGCCGCGCTCGCTGCCGCCGTCGATGCTTTGAACACGAAGGGCTTCGCGGCTCACGGCGTGCCCTTCGACGTGACCGATCCGGCCGCGCCGCAGCGCATTCACGATGACATTGCCGCGCGTATCGGCGCGATCGACATTCTCGTCAACAACGCGGGCATCGCCATCTCAAACGAGCCGGCGGAGACGATGTCGGATGAGGTGTGGAACAAGGTCCTCGACGTGAATCTGAATGGCTTGTTTCGCTGTTGCCGCGCGTTCGGTAGATCGATGCTCGAACGCGGCAGCGGGGCAATCGTGAACGTCGGTTCGATGGCGGGGTTCATCGCGACGCGACCGCAGGAGCAGGCGAACTACAACGCGTCGAAGGCGGCGGTGCATCATCTGACGCGCTCGCTCGCGGTGGAATGGGCATCGCGCGGTGTGCGGGTCAACGCGGTTGCGCCGACGTATATCGATACCGATCTCGTCAGGAAGGTATCGATGGACCCGAACTTGCGACAGTATTGGGTAGGCGGCACACCGATGGGCCGCCTCGGACGCGTGGACGAAATCGCGTCCGTCATTCTGTTCCTTGCCAGCGACGCCGCGAGTTTGATGACTGGGTCCATCGTCGTGGCGGACGGCGGTTATCTTTGCTGGTGAGATGCGGTCGCTGTCTTCAGGTAACGCGCTGGCGCATCAAGCCTTGGCAATGCGCGCGGCGTGGATTTTCAAGGTCAATCCTGCGCCGCGAACTGCATCATGCGCTGCCTCAAGTCTTCCGGCAGCGCGACCGAAGTCTGATCGTCGAACGAAAACAGCACGACGGTCTGCTCGATTTTCGCGCGCAACTCATCTTCGACCGCAGCTTCAAGACTGAGTTTGATCGAACTTCTGCCCAGATCGCGGACGTTCAGAGAGCAACGAAGCGTCTGTCCATGCTTGCTCGGCGCGACGAAATCCGCCTGAATATGCACCGTGGGAATGCCGAGTCTTTGCGTGCCGATGAAATGTGCGTAATCCACGCCCAGTCCGTCATTGAACCAGTCCTCGAGCACCTCATGGAACAGGACGAAGTATTGCGGATAGAACACGATGCCGGCAGGATCGCAGTGCTGAAACCGCACGAGCTTGTCGCAATGAAAGGTCCTGTCTGTCGTCATGTCGCGGCTCCGGTCGAAAGTAGATGTCGGCGACATCATCACATGAGAGAAAAACTGGAGCTATCCTCGGCAATGCGGATCGCTTCATCGAACGATGCAGCCGTCGCCACGTGCCGATGGTTCACACTCACGAGCCAGCCCTCCGAGGCAAGGCACCAGCGAATCTTTCCGCTGTCCATCAGCGCCGAAAACCAGCGCCACAGGGAAGCGTCGTCCGCATTGGCGCACGCGGCCGCCAGCGCGCGCGTTTCGCGAAGTTGCTGAACGTCGATCATCGACGTCGCTTTCTTGGTCATGGTCGTGCTAGCGGTTGGCATGAGAGAGCACCTCGTCGATCACAAGCTGGTTGCCGAGCGAATTCTCGAGCGTAAATGAAAGCGGTTCGCCCGGCCGAAGCACCGCCGCGCCGAAGTTTTCGACCATCGACTGATACTGATCGACATCGCCGAACTCGATAGTCTCCGCTTTGCCCGTTCCATCCAGACGGATATGAACCTTCGCGTCGCCGTATACGCCGGGGTTGAACGGCGCATCGAGCGAGAGCCAGCCTTTCGATCCATGAAAGATCATATGCTGGCGGCGCGCGAGTTGAGTGCCGCAGTAAAAGTGTAGATCGAAGCCAGAAAACGTGAGGTCGCAGACCGCGAGCTTGTCGGTGCCGTAACGCGGATCGATGGTGATGTCCGCGCCGATCGCAAGCGGCTCGAGACCAGTCGCCATGCGCGTGGTGACGACCGGATAGACGCCGATATCACGCACACCGCCGCCGCCCAATGCGAGATCGTTTTTGAGTGCATGGGGATCGTCGTTGAAATACGTAAAGGAGCCTTCCACGAGCCGCAGTTCGCCAAGTGTCCCGCGCGCGATGCACTCCTGCACAAACGCCCATTGCGGATGGTGCGCCACCATGAACGCCTCGCCACAGACGAGACCCGTCGAATCGCGCAGCGCGATCAACTCCCGAACTTGCGAAGCCGTCATGGCGATGGGCTTTTCGCACAGCACATGCTTGCCGGCGAGAAGCGCTTTTTTGCACCACTCGAAGTGACTCGCCGTTGGCAGCGGAATGTAGATGGCATCGACCTGATCGCTGGCGAGAACTTCGTCGTAACTTGCATATGCGTGTGCGATGTCGTGTCGTGCAGCGAAAGCGGCCGCGCGCTCGCGATCGCGTGCCGCCACGCACACCACGCGGCCATTGGACGACCGCTGAATGGCGGGCACCACGAACTTGTCGGCGATTTTCGCGGCGCCGAGCACGCCCCAACGAACTGTCTCTTGCATGATGATTGTCCTTCGCAGTCAGCACACTGTTTGCAGGCGATCCGCGCAGATGCGCAGCACTTCGTCCGGATCGCGCCGCCACCAGTTTTCTTTCGAGAAAATCTCGACTTCGACGAGTCCGTCATATCCGGCTTGCTCGACGTCACTGCGCACGGCCGCCAGGTCGATGCTGCCATCGCCCATCATGCCGCGATCGAGCAACAGATCGCGTGTCTCGCGCAACCAGTCGCATACATGAAACGCGAGCAGGCGATCGTCTTGTCCGGCCCGCGCGATCGATGCCTGAAGCGCCGGGTCCCACCAACAGTGATAGACATCGACGGCAACGCCGAGAAAGCCGCCATGTCCGGGATCGACCTGAGCGCAGATATCGAGCGCCTGCGCGAGCGTGTTGAGCACGGCGCGATCCGCCGCGTACATCGGATGAAGCGGTTCGAGCGCGAGCGGCACGCCGCACTCGCGCGCCGTATTCAGCAATTCGGCGATGCCTTCGATCACCTGTGCGCGCACGCCATTCAGATCGCGACTGCCCTCGGGCAAACCACCGACGACCATCACGAAGCAGCGTGCGCCGAGTGTCGCGGCATCGCGCAGGGCTGCCTTGTTCGCTTCGATATTCGCCTTGAATTGCGCGCGATTCGCCGCCGGCAGATATGTCGAACGGCAATAGCCCGTGACGCTCAACCCGAGCGCCCTGATCTGCTGCGCGATGTCGGCGACGTTCGCGTTCTCCACCTCGTGACGCCACGGCGCGATGCCGCCAAATCCCGCTGCGGCGATGCGGTCGATCGTGACGCTCAACGCCTCGCGATGGCCAAGCGTCGCGGTGTTGATCGAGCACAGATCGAGTCTTCCCTGCAGGTTTCTCATGTTGATCTCGTGTGATGTCGAAGACGATCCGCCGCGATTACTCGGCGCAACCGAGCGCTGCCATGACCTTCCGCACTCGGCCGATGGCGTCGTCGGGATTGCGCAGCAGGCCGGCCTGATCGGCAAGACGAAAGACCTCGGCGAGATAGGCGGGCGGACGCATGCCGTGGTGGCCGCCAAGCATGAAGAAGTGGTCCTGAAAGCCGTTCAGATACGCGAGGAATACGACGCCCGTCTTGTAATACTGCGTCGGCGCACGAAAGATATGGCGTGACAGCGGCACGGTCGGCGCGAGCAGCGTGTGGAATGTATGGAGGTCGTCGTTGGCGAGCGCGGCGAGCGCCTGCGAAGCGGCTGGGGCAATCGCATCGAAGATGCCGAGCAGCGCATGCGAGAAGCCTCGTTCATCGCCCGCAATCAGACTTGGATAATTGAAGTCGTCGCCGGTGTACATCTTCACCTTGGGCGGCAACTGACGCCGGAAGGAAATTTCCTTGGCGTCGTCGAGCAGGGAAATCTTGATGCCATCGACATGATCGACGCTGTCGCCGATCACATCGAGGCACACTTGCGCCGCGCGCTCATACGACGATTCGCCCCAGTAGCCGGCGAGTTCCGGATCGAACATCTCGCCGAGCCAGTGCAGAATCACGGGCTCGTTACACATGGCGAGCACTTCGCGATAGACGCGCCGATAGTCGTCGCTCGAGCGCGCGACTCGCGCGAGCGCGCGGCTTGCCATGAGGATGACGCGTCCGCCGACGCGCTGCACGGCTTCGAGTTGCTCGGCGTAGGCGCGAATGACCTGATCGCAGTTGGTGATCGAACCGGGCGAGACGTGATCGGTGCCGCAGCCCGATGCGATCGACGCGCCGGGAATATCGCGCGTGCCTTCCATGGTACGCGTGATGAGTTCGAGGGCGCTGTTCCACGTCAGACCCATGCCGCGTTGCGCGGTGTCCATTGCTTCGGCAATGCCGAGACCTTGCTTGATGAGATAGCGCCGATAGTCGAGCGTGCGTTCCCAGTCGATGGCGGGTGGCGCGTTCAGTTCACCCGCGCGCAGCGGATCGGCCACGACATGCGCCGCCGAATACGCGATGCGATTGAACGGCCGCGCGGGCGTACGCACATCGAGCGGTGTGCCTTGCAGACGGTAGCTTTCTATCGTGCCGAGCGAGGTCGGCAGCTTGAGCGTTGAGTTCATATGCGGTTCAGTATTTGTTGACGAGTAAGCCGCCATCGACACGGATGGCCTGTCCGACGCTGTATGGCAAGCCGCCGGTCGCGAGCGAGCGCACGGCCGTCGCCACTTCCCGCGGCGTGCCCCAGCGTTTTATGGCGGTGAGCCCTTGCTCCATTTGCGCGTCGTAGCGCGCGCGGGAAGGCGCTGTCATCTCGGTCTCGATCAGGCCGGGCTGCACTTCGTAGACGGCGATTCCGTGTTCGGCCAGGCGCAGCGAAAACAGCGTCGTGGCCATAGACGATCCCGCCTTCGACACGCAATATTCGCCGCGCAAGGGCGACGCCGCGACCGCATTCGACGAGGTGATCGTGATGACGCTCGGATGCGCCGCCATCCTCTTGCGTATGCGAGACAGAAAGTGCCGCGCAAAAGCCTGCGTGAGAAAGAACGTGCCGCGTGTGTTGATGGCCATGCACCGGTCGAAGCTCTCGGGCGTTACATCGAGCAGATCGCCGCGCGACATGACCGACACGCCCGCGTTGTTCACGAGGCAATCTATAGGAGCGTCGAGCCGCGTTTCGATATCGTTCAGCGTGGCGTGATGCGAGGCGATATCCGCTAGATCGGATACGACGGCAATGGCACGCGCGCCGGTTTCTTCGACATCGGCGACGGCTCGATCGAGTTCGTCGGAAGCCACGGCGTCGGTCAGCGCGATATCGAAGCCCGCGCGGCCCAGTTCGACGGAAATCGCATGGCCGATGCCGCGCCGGCTGCCCGTGACGAGCGCAACGGGACGCGCGCTCATAACGATGCTCCGTTCGCGATCAGATCGCGCGCAATGATCGTGCGCTGAATCTGGTTCGTGCCTTCGTAGATCTGCGTGATCTTCGCGTCGCGATAAAGCCGCTCCACTTCGTAGCCGCGAATGTAGCCGCTGCCGCCGAATATCTGCACGGCGTTGGCGCTGTGCTTGACGGCCGTGTCGCCCGCGAAGCACTTGGCCATCGAGCAGGCGATGCTCGCGCGCTCGCCGGATTCGAGGCGCGCGGCGGCATCGTGCACGAGCAGGCGCGCGGCCTGAATGTCCTTCGCCATGTCGGCGAGCATCCACTGAATGCCCTGGAATTCGGCGATATGCGTGCCGAACTGCTTGCGTGTCTGCGCGTATTCGAGCGCCGCTTCGAGACCCGCCTGCGCAATGCCGACCGCGAGCGCGGCGATGCCCACGCGGCCCTTGTCGAGCGCGCTCATCATCATGTGAAAGCCGCGTCCTTCTTGTCCGAGGAGCGCGTCTTCGGCAAGCTTCACGCGGTCGAAATGAAGCTCGCCCACCTGCGATGCGCGCTGTCCCATCTTGTGTTCCTTCGGCCCCTTCGATACGCCCGCCAAGTGGCAATCGACGATAAAGATGCTCATGCCGCGCTTGCCCGCAGCCGGGTCGGTACGCGCGAGCACGAAGGCGAGGTCGGCGACGGGCGCGTTATGAATCCACAGTTTCGCGCCGCTGAGTTCCCAGCCGTCGGCGGTGCGCGTGGCCGTGGTGCGGATGCCGGAAACGTCCGTTCCCGCGTCGGATTCGGTAATGCAGTAGGCCGGACGCAACTCGGCGCGCAGCAAAGACTCCAGGTACTTCGCACGTTGCGCGTCGCTGCCATGCGCGCTCAACAACGTGCCGACGAGTTCGAGCAGGCCGCATTGATCCGCCACCGACGCATAGCCGCGCGACAACTCTTCCATCACGAGCGCGTAAGCCGTGACATCCATTCCCGCGCCGCCGAACTGCTCCGGCACGGTGATGCCGAAGAGTCCCAGTTCGCCCATCTGCTTGTAGATCTCCGCTGGAAAACGCTCTTCGCGATCCAGTTCCTCGGCCAGCGGCCGGATGACTTCCTGCGCAAACCGCCGCGTCGTGTCGCGAATTTGCTCGTGCGTTTCCGAGAGTCTCATGTTGTCTCCATGCCTATCGTCAGATCAGATATTTGCGGCAGGACTTGCGTTGAAGGTTTACCCGCAGCCAGTCGAAATACCGCTTGAATTCAGAGGTTTCGTGTGCCAACATTCGCAGCAAGTAACCATCTGGTGGGTTATTTAAGACCAACGAATGGCCGCTGTCAATGGCTTTTGCGGCTGCTTCCCAAAGGAGCTTTCAGTGAACAAGTGGACGGATGCTGCCGCTGCGGTCGGGCAGATTTTCGATGGCGCGACCATCGCACTCGCGGGTTCCGGCGGCGGGCTGCTCGAAGCCGACGCCGTGCTTGCCCAACTCGAAAAGCGCTTTCTCGAGACGGGACATCCGCGCGATCTGACCATCGTCCACGCGCTCGGCATCGGTGACGCAAAGGGCAGCGGCCTCGGCCGATTTGCGCATGAGGGCATGGTCAAACGCGTGATCGGCGGACACTGGAGCTGGGCGCCCGCCATGCAGAAGCTCGCTCGCGACAACGCCTTCGAGGCCTACAGCTTTCCCGCCGGCGCCATCAGCACGTTGCTGCGCGAGATTGGCGCGGGGCGGCCCGGACTCGTCACGCATGTGGGACTGCGCACCTTCGTCGATCCGCGTATCGATGGCGGGAAGATCAACGAGCGCGCAAGCGAAGACCTCGTCGAGCTGATCGAACTCGATGGCCGCGAATTCCTGCGCTACAAGCCGTTCAAGGTGGACTTCGCCATCGTGCGCGGTTCATCGGCGGATGAGAGCGGCAATGTCACGCTGCGCCGCGAACCGGCCGACCTCGATGTCTACGCCGCCGCGCTCGCCGCGCATAACAGCGACGGCCGCGTGATCGTGCAGGTGAAGGAGCGCGCCCCGGAAGGCTACGTGCCGGCGCGGCTCGTGCGCATTCCGGGCATTCTCGTCGACACGCTCGTGGAGACACCGGAGCAAGTGCAATGCGTGGTGTCGGACTACGACGCGGCCTTGAGCGGTGAAGCGCTGTGTACCATCGGCGAAGGCTTCTACGAAGTGCCGACGGGCATTCGCCGCATCATCGCGGCACGCGCGGCGCTCGAACTGCACGAAGGACAATCGGCCAACTTCGGCTTCGGCATTCCGGGCGGCATTCCCGCGCTGCTCGCGGAGCAAGGGCGTCTCGGCACGTTTTGGGGATCGGTCGAGCAGGGCATTCACAACGGCGCGATGCTCGACGGCCCCATGTTCGGCACCGCGCGCAATGCGCACGCCATTCTGTCGAGTGTCGATCAATTCGATTTCTACAGCGGCGGCGGCGTCGATGTCTCCTTTCTCGGCATGGGCGAAATGGATGGCGCAGGCAACATCAACGTGTCGAAGCTCGGGTCGACGGTCGTCGGGCCGGGCGGCTTCATCGACATTACGCAAGGCGCACGCAAGATCGTGTTTTGCGGGAGTTTCGAGGCGAAAGGGCTGGATGTCGAACAGGCGGGAACGCGCTTGAAGATCGTGTCGCCGGGCAGCGTGCCGAAGCTCGTCGAACGCGTGCAGCACATCACGTTCAGCGGCGAGCAGGCATTGCGCAGCGCGCAGGAAGTGCTTTACGTGACCGAGCGGGCGGTGTTCCGGCTGGAAGCCGAAGGCGTGCGGCTGATCGAGGTTGCGGACGGCTTGGATATGGAGCGCGACGTGCTGGCGCGCATGGCGTTTCGTCCGCTCGTCGATGCAGCGTTGCTCGCGCGTATGTCGGCGGCGCAAGAGAAGGTGGCGTGACATGGCAACGCCGCTTCCCAAGCTGCTCGCCGTGCTGTTATCAAGGCCGCACGAGCCTCAGGATGGTGTCGATATTGAAGTCGAGACGGCTCTTGAGTGCAGCCTTGTCCATGAAGTCGATGTCGAAGATCACGCCGCTCGTGAAGCGATTCGTGAGGTAGTAATAGCCGATGGCAGCCATGGTGATATGCAGTTGCCGCGCATCGACGCCACTACGAAACACGCCCGCTTCGACGCCGCGATCGAGGATACGTTGCAGCATCGAAATGAAGCCCTGGTGCAATTCCTTGAAGCGCTGCGACTTCTTGACGTGCCGCGCGCGATGCAGGTTCTCGCTGTTCACGAGCGTCATGAACTCGGGGTTCTTCAGGTAGTAGTTCCAGGTATGCGTGGTGAGCGCGACGATGGCTTCCTCGGGCGAGAGATGGTCGAGGTCGAGCTTGAGTTCGGCGGAGCGGATGTCGGCATACACGTCTTCGAGCACCGCGACGAACAACTCCTCCTTGCTGCCGAAGTAGTGATAGATCATCCGCTTGTTGGCCTTGGCGCGCGTGGCGATGGCTTCCACTCGTGCGCCCGCCATGCCGAGCTTGGCGAACTCTTTCTTCGCGGCATCGAGAATCCGGGCCTTCGTTACTTCGGGGTCCCGCTGTCTGGGTTGACGGGTGGCGACGGCTTCGGCGGACTTGGATGCGCTTCTCGGCGTAGCGGGGGTGAGGGTCATGTGCGTGGTCGAAGGATGAGCGGTCGGGATGCCAGAAGGCACTCGGTATGTCAGGGACTATAAACCAAAAATCGGCTTGTACGGAAGTAACCGGATGGTGCAGAATGGGTTCCGTTGACGTGAGGCAGTGACCTTGTTCTCACGCTTGCAGCGAATGCCGGGCGCACCGCGGAAATGTTGATTGGAGACGGATATGAGTGATTTGAGCGAACTCGCAGCCTCGCTGCATCTTCCCGACGAGCCGCTGCGCACGCCGATGTACATCGACGGAAAAAGTCATGCGGGCTCATCCGCCGAATGGGTGACGCGCAAGAGTCCGGGGCACGGCGTGGGCGTCACCGCGACGCTGCGTGCGTCATCCGGCGATCTCGATAAAGCGGTTGCCGCTGCCCGCCGCGCTTTCGACGATGGCCGCTGGTCGCGCTTATCCGGCGAGCAACGCGCAACGGTCCTTTTGAAAGCCGCGCGCCTGATTCGCGACAACGTCGAGACGCTGGCGTATCTCGAAACGCTCGAAAGCGGCAAGCCTGTCGGCCAGTCGCGCGGCGAAGTCACGGCGGCCGCGGGCATCTGGGAATATGCGGCGGGCCTTGCACGCGTGGTCCATGGCGACTCGCACGACACGCTCGGGGCCGACATGTTCGGGCTGGTCATGCGTCAGCCGGTGGGAGTCGTCGGCATCGTCACGCCGTGGAATTTTCCGTTCTTCATTCTTTCGGAGCGTCTGCCCTTCGCGCTGGCTGCGGGATGCACGGTGGTCGTCAAGCCGTCCGAACTGACATCGACCACGACGCTCAAGCTCGCCGCGTTGCTCACCGAAGCGGGTCTGCCCGACGGCGTGGTCAACGTCGTGACCGGTCTCGGTCCGGTGGTCGGGCAGGCGCTTGCCGAACACATGGACGTCGACATGATCTCGTTCACCGGTTCGACGCAAGTGGGCCGTTCGGTCCTCGCGGCGGCGGGCGGCAACATGAAGAAGGTCGGGCTTGAGCTCGGCGGCAAGAATCCGCAGATCGTGTTCGCCGATGCCGATCTCGACGACGCCGCCGACGCCATCGCCTTCGGCATCGCGTTCAACGCAGGACAGTGCTGCGTGTCGGGCAGCCGGCTCGTGGTGCATCGCTCGGTCGAAGCGGAGCTCGTCGATCGTATCGGCGCGGTGCTTGCCAAGGTGCGCATGGGCGATCCGCTCGATGCGTCGAATCATGTCGGTGCAATCGTCGAGGCGCGGCAGTTCGACAAGATTCGCGGTTTTATCGATGCAGGCACGCACGACGGCGCGCAACTCGTTTGCGGCGGTAACGCCAGCAGCGATGGCGAGCGCTTCTTCATCCAGCCGACGGTGTTTCGCAACGTACAGCCGGGCAGTTCGCTCGCGCAGGACGAAATCTTCGGGCCGGTTCTTTCGGTGACGCCGTTCGACGGTTTCGAGGAGGCTATCCAACTCGCGAACGGCGTGCCGTACGGTCTCGCGGCGAGCATCTGGACGCGCGACCTGCAAGGCGCGTTCAAGACTCTGCGCGATGTGCAAGCCGGACGCATCTGGGTCAATTGCACGATTACCGGCGGACCGGAAATGCCCATCGGCGGATTCAAGCAGTCGGGTATCGGCCGCGAGACGGGACGCTACGGCGTCGAGGAATACACGGAGATCAAGTCCGTGCATGTGCAGCTTGGCAATCGGCCGCGCTGGATCGCATAGCGCGAGTGGTTCACGAGAGCGGCCTTCGAGAGCCGCGCGGACGGCCACGCGCGACTCGTGGCGAACAAAGAATCGGAGACAGCAATGTATGACTTTGTGATCGTTGGCGGCGGCGCGGCGGGTTGTGCGCTCGCGGCGCGTCTGAGCGAAGACGCGAGCAGCCGTGTGCTGCTGCTCGAAGCCGGTCCCGCCGATACCGACCCGTACATCCATATGCCGGTCGGCTTCTTCAAGATGACGAGCGGCCCGCTGACCTGGGGCTATCGCACGGTCGCGGCGGCGGAAACGCAACGGCGGCAAATTCCGTTCGCGCAAGGCCGCGTGCTCGGCGGCGGCGGTTCCATCAACGCGATGGTCTACACGCGCGGCCAACCCGCCGACTACGACGCATGGGAACGCGAAGGCTGCACGGGCTGGGGTTTTCGCGATGGCGTCCTGCCTTACCTTCGGCGCATGGAAGACAACGAGCGCTTGTGCAACGAATATCACGGCGTGGGCGGGCCGCTCGGCGTGTCCGATCTCATCAGCGTCAACGAACTGACCAAGGCCTTCGTGCTGGCGGGTCAGGAAGCGGGCCTGCCGTATAACAGCGACTTCAACGGCGCGCAGCAGGAAGGCGTCGGCGTGTATCAGGTCACGCAGCGCGGCGGCAGGCGTTGCAGCGCGGCGGTCGGCTATCTGCAACAGGCGCGCTCGCGCGGCAACCTCACCGTTAAGACGAACTGTCTCGTGTCGCGCATCGTGATCGAAAACGGTCGCGCGGTGGGCGTCGAATATGCCGATCAGAACGCGCGCTCGAATGTGATCGTGGCGCGCGCCGAGCGCGAGGTGATCGTGACGGCGGGTGCAATCGGTTCGCCCAAGATACTGATGCTCTCGGGCATCGGCCGCGCGGCGGATCTCGAACGCGTCGGCGTCGAGCCGCTGCATGCACTCGACGGCGTCGGCGCCAATCTGCAGGATCACTTCGACATCGACATCGTCTATGAGCTGAACGGTCCGTACAGTCTCGACAAGTATGCGAAGAAGCACATGATGCTGCTCGCCGGTCTCGAATACAAAATCTTCAACAAGGGACCGGTGACATCGAATATCGCGGAAGGCGGCGCCTTCTGGTATTCGGCCAGCGACGTGCCGACGCCCGACCTGCAGTTCCATTTTCTGCCGGGCGCGGGCGTGGAAGCGGGCGTGCCGCCGGTGCCGTCCGGTTCGGGCTGCACGCTGAACTCGTATTTCCTGCGTCCGAGAAGCCGTGGAAACGTCACGCTTCACAGCGCCGATCCCGCCGATGCACCGGTCATCGATCCTGCCTACATTCGCGATCCTCACGATCTCAAGGTGGCCGTGGAGGGCATTCGTCAGAGCCGCGAAATCATGAGTCAGAACGCGCTCGCCAAGTACATCAAGAGCGAGCACTTTCCGGGCGGCTCGGTACGCACGCAGGCCCAATACGAGGCGTACGCGAAGCAATACGGACGCACGGGCTATCACCCGGTCGGCACCTGCAAGATGGGTATCGACGAAATGTCCGTGGTCGATCCGCAGTTGCGCGTGCATGGCATCGAAGGGCTGCGCATGGCGGATTCATCGGTGATGCCGCGTATCGTCAGTTCGAACACGAATGCGCCGACGCTGATGATCGCGGAGAAAGCCTCGGACCTGATTCGCGGACTCGTTGCGGCGAAGGCGCCCGCGACGGGCCAACTGGCGGCGCACGCGGGCCGCTCGCTGCACGACGCCACCGTGAGCGTGGCGTAGGCGCCTGAAGGGTTCGGCAGCATCGGATTCTTCGAGCCATAAATAACTATCCGTCTATTTATTACATTCGTGGGAGACATCATGTCTGAACAACATCAACGCACGGCTTTCTCGCGCCGGGACTTCATGAGGCTGGGCGCCGGAGCCGCATTCGCGGTGGCGGGCGGCGGCTTTTCGAGCCTGTCGCTCGGCGCGGACAAGACGACGCTCGCCTGTTCGTTCCGCTCGCTCACCAATCCCTATCACGCGGCATTCAACAAGGGCGCGCAGGGCTTTGCCGCGAGCGCCGGCCTGCCTTATGTACCGCTGACGACCGAAGGCAGCTCCGAGAAAGGCATTGCCGACATTCGCGCGCTCCTGCAACGTACCAACGGCAACCTCGTCCTCAACGTCGATCCCAACGACTCCGCCGATGCCCGCGTGATCGTCGAAGCCTGCTCGAAGGCGGGCGCGTTCGTGACGACGATCTGGAACAAGCCGAAGGACTTGCATCCGTGGGACAACAACCCGAACTACGTGGCGCATCTTTCTTACGATGGCGTCGCGTACGGCGAGGAAGCGGCGACGCAACTTTTCAAGGCGATGGGCGGCAAGGGCGGCGTCGTTGCGCTCGGCGGCATCTTCAGCAATGTCCCGGCGATCGAGCGCAAGGCCGGTCTCGAAGCCGCGCTAAAGAAGTTCCCCGACATCCAGTTGCTCGACTTCCAGGTGGCCGACTGGAACTCGCAAAAGGCGTTTCCGATCATGCAGGCGTGGATGACGCGCTTCAACTCGAAGATCAAGGGCGTATGGGCCGCGAACGACGACATGGCGCTCGGCGCCATCGAAGCGTTGCGCGCCGAGGGGCTCGCGGGCCAGATGCCGGTGACGGGCATGGACGGCACGCCGCCCGGACTCGCCGCGATCAAGGCGGGCGAACTGATCGCGTCGGTGGACTGGGACCCGTATTGGCTTGGCGGCATCGGCTTGTCGATGGGCTTGCAGGCGAAGGACAAGAAGATCGACGTGGCCGCCTTGCCGAAGGACCGGCGAGAATCGTATTGCAAGGCCACGTTCGTGACGAAGGCGAACGTCCAGGACGTCATCAAGCGGGCGGCCGCGCCTGGCGGTGACTGGAACAACCTCTATGCCCGCGTGTCGGGTCCGGTGATTTATCGATGAACAAGTTGACCGTGGCGCCCACCCGGCAGGCCGTCCGCATAACAACAACCGGGACTCCATTGGTATCGAAGCAGGCTTTGCTGCGACGTTTCGCACCCGTTCTGGTGCTGGTGGCGCTCGGTCTTTGCATCGGCGCGCTGAACCACGATTTCTTCGATCCGATGAACCTGTCGCGAATCGCGGTGGGCGCGGCGATTCCGTTGACCATCGCCTTGGGCGCCGCGTTCGTGATTCAGCTCGGCAGCATCGACCTGTCGGCGGAAGGCATCGTCGCGGTCGCGGCGATTGCCGTGTCGATGCTGGTCGAGAACTCGTACAACGATAACCACTACGGGCTGTGGGTGCTCGCCGTGGCGATCGCGGCGGGCGCGCTGCTCGGCCTCGCCAATGGCGTGCTGCACGTGTTCCTGCGCATCCCTTCGTTCATCACGACGCTTGCCGTCGGCTTCGTGGCGACGGGAATCGGCACTGCGTGGCTGTCGGGAAACACCGTCCGCGTGAGCGACCCGATGTTGCGCGCCATCTCCATCACGCGTTATTTCGGCTTGCCTTTGTCGGTGTGGATCGCGGTGCTGGTGCTGGGAATCGCGTGGTTCGTCTACAAGCACACGCTGCTCGGCCGGCATACGCTTGCCATCGGCGGAGGCGAGGACCTCGCGCGTCTGAGCGGCGTGCGGGTATCGCGCGTGCGCATTGCGGTCTTCGCGCTGGCCGGTGCGTTCTATGGCGTCGCGGGCATTCTGGCCGTCGCGCAATACGGTCAGGGCCACGCGCGTATCGCCGATGGTCAGTTGTTCGTGGCGATCACCGCAATCGTGGTCGGCGGCACGTCGCTCGCGGGCGGCAACGGCAGCCCGATGAACACGCTCGTCGGCACGCTCATCGTCATCGTGCTCGGCAATGGCATGGTGCTGCTCGGCGTTCCGCCTTACGTGCAGCAGGGCATTCAAGGCGTGCTGATCATCGCGGCGGTAACGCTCGCGCTGAATCGTTCGCGCCGGCGCATCGTCAAATGAGCGTGAGGAGATGAACATGCTGTCACTCAAGAATGTCACCAAGCGCTTTCCGGGCGTACTTGCGCTCGACGATGTGTCCATCGACGTGCGGCCCAACGAGATCGTCGGTCTGATCGGCGAGAACGGCGCGGGCAAGTCCACGTTGATGAAGCTCCTGACCGGCGCGTATCGTCAGGATGCGGGCGAGATCACGCTGAACGGCAAGCCGCTCGTGATTCGCAATCCGCGCGATGCGACCTCCAAGGGCATCGCCATGGTGTATCAGGAGCAGTCGATCCTGCCGAACCTGACGGTCGCGGAGAACCTGTTTCTCGGGCGCGAAGAACAGTTCGTGACCTTCGGCCGCATCAACTGGTCGAAGCTCAAGCGCGCGGCGCAGAAGGAACTGGCGACCGTGCGTCTGAATATCGATCCATTGACGCTCTGCGAAGACATGTCCTTCGGTCAGCGGCAGATGGTGGAACTCGCGCGCGCCTTGTCGCTGGCGAGTCGCACGGGCGGCACGCCGATCATCTTGCTCGATGAGCCGACCTCCGTGCTCGAAGCAGGCGAGATCGAGATTCTCTTCGGCCTCGTGCGCGAACTGAAGTCGCGCGCCTCGTTCGTGTTCGTCTCGCATAGGCTCGACGAGCTGTTGTCACTTTCCGATCGCGTGTATGTCATGAAAGACGGCAAGGTCGTGTCCGAGATGGCGTCGGGAACGGCGTCGGTGACGAAGCTGCATGAACTGATGGTGGGCCGTACGCTGCATGGCGAGTATTACCGCGAGAATCTGCAGAAGCCTTGCCGCGACGATGTAGCGCTTTCGGTGCGTCACGCGTCGCTCGGACATGTGCTCGATGACGTGTCCTTCGATGTCCGCTGCGGCGAAGTCTTCGGAGTCGCAGGCGTGGTCGGCTCGGGGCGCGAGGAACTGTGCCGCGTCATCGCGGGACTCGAAAAGCTCGATCGCGGCGAAGTGCTGGTGGGCAGCACGCATCTGAAGCCGCATGCGAATCATGCCGTTGCATTGGGCATTGGCTACGTGCCGCGCGAGCGCAAGGTCGAAGGTCTCGTCACGCAAATGAGCGTCGCGCAAAACCTGACCTTGCCGCGTCTCAATGCGGTGAGCCGTGGCGGCATCGTGAAGAAGGCGCGCGAGCGTGCGTTTGCCAACGAATGGATCGAACGTCTGCACATCAAGACGCCCGGCGCCGATGCGTCGTGCCGCAATCTCTCTGGCGGCAATCAGCAGAAAGTGGTGCTCGCGAAATGGCGCTTCGCGGGCAGCCGAATCCTCGTGCTCGATCATCCGACACGCGGTCTCGATGTCGGCGCGAAGGAAGAGGTTTATCAGCTGATCCGCGAACTGACGGCGGACGGCGTGGCGGTGGTGCTGACCGGCGACACGCTCGAAGAGATCCTCGGCCTCAGTCACCGCGTGATGGTGATGCGCGACGGCCGCGCCAAAAAAATCCTGCCGTGCGAAGTCGGGCGCAAGCCTTCGCAGGTCGAAATCGTCGAACACATGGTCTGAGGTCGATATGCCACAACTGAACGCTCCCCTTGCGGCGAAGCTGCGCGACAACGCGCCGTTTCTCGCACTCGTCGTGCTCTACGTGTTGATCGAGCTTGCACAGCCGAGCTTTCTCGCGCCATCGACACAACTCGGTTTGCTTGCCGATAGCTCGACGCTTTTCATCATGGCGGCCGGCACGACATTCGTGGTTTTGCTCGGCAGCATCGACCTTTCGTTGCAGGCGGTGGCGTCCTTGTCGAGCGTGATCGTCGCGATGCTGCTGCCGCGTTACGGCGCGATGGCGGCGGTGATCGCGCTTGCGGCTTCGTTCGGCATCGGGCTTTTGAGCGGCGTCATTCAGACTGTGCTGCGCATTCCCTCGTTCATCGCGACGCTCGCGGTCGGCGGCATTGCATCGGCGGCGGCGTTGACGTTGTCGGGTACGCGTTCCATCGGCATCAGCGACGAGATGCGCAATGCATCGCTTGGATGGACCACGGGTACGTCGTTCGGCGTGCCGCATGAAATCCTGCTTGGCGTGGCCGTGTTTTTGTTCTGCCTGTTCCTGCATCGCTCGACGGTGTTCGGCCGTCGCACCGATGCCATCGGCGCGGGCGAACCCGCCGCCATTGCCTCGGGCGTGCGCGTGTCGGTCACGAAGTGCCTCGTGTTCGGCACCTCGTCGTTCTTCGCGGGACTGGCGGGCGTCGTGATGGCAGGGCGTCTTGGAAGCGGTTCGCCCACGCTTGCCGATCAATTCCTTTTGCCGGCCATCGCCGCCGTGATCGTCGGCGGCACGGCGCTGACGGGCGGCGCGGGCGGCATTGGACGGACGCTCGTCGGTGCACTGCTGGTGTCGGTGGCGCGCGTGGGCATGACCTTCGTCGGCATCAGCGTATTCGCGCAGCAGATCGTGTTCGGTCTGATCCTGATCGTCGCCGTCACCGTGGCTTTCGATCGGTCGAAGGTGTTGATCATCAAGTGATACTTGCATTCGTTGAAGGACGGTTAGCTCATGAAAATCCTCGTGGCAGTGAAGAGAGTGGTGGATTACAACGTGAAGGTGCGCGTCAAGTCCGACGGCAGCGGCGTCGAACTCGCCAACGTAAAGATGTCGATGAATCCCTTCGACGAGATCGCGATGGAAGAAGCCGTGCGCCTGCGCGAAGCAGGTGTGGCGACGGAAGTCGTCGCGGTATCGTGCGGCGTCGCGCAGTGCCAGGAGACTTTGCGTACCGCGCTGGCGATTGGCGCGGATCGCGGCATTCTGGTCGAGTCCGGCGATGAACTGCAACCGCTCGCCGTGGCGAAGATACTGAAGGCGCTCATCGACAGGGAACAGCCGCAGCTCGTGATTCTGGGCAAGCAGGCTATCGACGACGATTGCAATCAGACCGGCCAGATGCTCGCCGCGCTGGCTGGGTTGCCGCAAGCGACGTTTGCATCGAAGGTGGTGGTGACGGACGGCAAGGCGACGGTATCGCGCGAGATCGACGGCGGCGCCGAAACGTTGACGTTGAAGCTGCCTGCGGTGATGACGGCCGAC
This sequence comes from Caballeronia sp. HLA56, assembly GCF_054655155.1. Lineage (NCBI taxonomy): Bacteria > Pseudomonadati > Pseudomonadota > Betaproteobacteria > Burkholderiales > Burkholderiaceae > Caballeronia > Caballeronia sp. HLA56. The sequence continues at coordinate 893,564 of NZ_BAAHOB010000002.1, forward strand.
TTGCGCCTGAACGAGCCGCGCTATGTCACGCTGCCCAATATCATGAAGGCAAAGAAAAAGCCTTTGGAGACTTTGAAGCCCGTTGATCTTGACGTTGACGTGACGCCGCGACTGAAGACGCTGAAAGTCGCGGAACCGCCGAAGCGTTCGGCGGGCGTGGTGGTGCCGGACGTGAAGACGCTGGTCGAGAAGTTGAAGAACGAAGCGAAGGTGATCTGATGACGATTCTGGTAATTGCGGAACACGACAACGCGTCCATCAAGGCGGCGACGTTGAATACGGTAGCGGCGGCGGCGAAAATCGGCGGCGCTATTCATGTGCTGGTCGCCGGTGCGAACGCGCAAGGCGTGGCCAATGCGGCAGCGAAGATCGCAGGCGTATCTAAAGTGCTGCTTGCAGATGCGCCTCAACTCGCCGAAGGTCTGGCTGAGAATGTCGAGGGCACGGTGCTGAATATCGCGAAGGACTATTCGCACATCCTCGCGCCCGCGACGGCCTATGGCAAGAACATCGCCCCGCGTATCGCGGCGCATCTGGATGTCGCACAGATCAGCGACATCACCGCCGTCGACAGTGCCGATACCTTCGAGCGTCCAATCTATGCGGGCAACGCTATCGCGACGGTGCAATCGAGCGATCCGATCAAGGTCATCACGGTGCGTGCAACGGGCTTCGATCCGGTGGCAGCAGAAGGCGGCAGTGCATCGATCGAGAAGATCGAAGCGGCAGCCGACGCTGGCATCTCGTCATTCGTCAGCCGTGAAGTCACGAAGCTGGATCGGCCGGAACTGACTTCGGCTTCGATCATCGTATCGGGTGGACGCGGCCTCGGCAATGGCGAGAACTACACGACGGTGCTCGAACCGCTCGCTGATAAACTCGGTGCTGCGCTGGGCGCATCGCGCGCGGCGGTCGATGCCGGTTACGTGCCGAACGACTATCAAGTGGGTCAAACGGGCAAGATTGTCGCGCCGCGGTTGTACGTGGCGGTCGGCATCTCGGGCGCAATTCAGCATCTAGCCGGCATGAAGGACAGCAAGGTCATCGTCGCCATTAACAAGGACCCGGAAGCGCCTATTTTCAGCGTCGCGGATTATGGTCTGGCTCAGGATCTTTTCGAAGCCGTTCCGGAGCTGACGACAATCGTGTGACATATCAACGCCCAAGGAAGGCTCGATGCGCAAAATTCGAATCGCGATGGTCGGCGCTGGATTGGCTGCAACGCCTCACGCGCTCGCATTGAATGAATTGCGTGAGGAGGTGGAGGTCGTGGCGGTCGTCGGCCGTTCGCCTGAACGAGTAGAACGGTTCGCCAGCGCGCACGGGTTTCCTGTCGGCGCGTCTATCGATGCGATATTGAACGACGCGACCATCGACGCCATGCTCGTCCTCACCCCACCGAATACGCATCTCGAACTGGTCGAACAGGCCGCCGCAATGCGCAAGCACGTGATGCTGGAGAAACCGCTCGATGTGTCGATGTCGCGCGCCACGCGCATCGTCGATATCTGCCGTACTGCGGAATGCAAACTCGGTGTGGTGTTTCAAAATCGCTTTCGTCCCGCCGTGCAGCGGCTGGCGGAAGTGAAGGCGAGTGGCGCGCTTGGTTCGATTGCATGCGCGGGACTCGATCTGCGCTGGTGGCGGCCGCAATCCTATTACGACGAACCGGGCCGTGGCACTTATGCGCGCGATGGCGGTGGCGTGTTGTTGACGCAGGCAATTCATTCGCTCGACATTCTTCTGTGGCTGGCGGGCGATGTGTCCTCGGTCGCGGCGGCTACCGCGACCACCGCGTTGCACACGATGGAGTCCGAGGACTTTGCAAGCGCTTCGCTTACGTTCGCGAGCGGCGCCGTGGGTCATCTTCTTGCAACCACGGCGGCGTTTCCGGGCTTTCCGGAGCGTATCGAGTTAATCGGCGATAAAGGCACGGCAACGCTCGAAGGCGGGCACTTGCGCGTGTTTTTCCGCGATGGAAGCATCGACGAGTTCCGCGATCCTTCGTCGTCGGGCTTCGGTGCGAAGCCGATGGACTTCTCGCACGCCGCGCATCGTGCATTGTTGAAGGACTTTTTCGATGCCGTGCGGGATGATCGCGCGCCGAGCGTCAGCGGCGATGATGCGCTTCGTGTGCAGCGGTTGATCGAGCGCGTCACGGCGGATGCGGGGAAGCGGTTATAAAGCGTATGAACGCACCGCTTGCCGGAACAATATGAGCACGGGACAATGAGGCTTTTCCAGATGAGCGGTTCGCGCCATCGAACACCCCGATCATGCCTACCATCAGCGCGCTATTCGTCTATCCAGTCAAGTCATGCGGCGCAATCGCACTCGATTGCGTGCAGCTCGCCGTTCACGGGTTTTCGTGGGATCGCCACTGGATGGTCATCGAAGAAAGCGGGCGCTTCGTCTCGCAACGCGAATTCCCGGCGATGGCGCGCATCGTTCCAACGCTCACGGCAGATGCGCTCGTGCTGAATTCCCCCGATACTGCGGAACCGCTCGAAGTGCCGCTTGCGCGCGCGAAAGACCCGGCGCGCGTTGCCGTGAATGTCTGGCGCGATCACTTCGAGGCGTTAGACGAAGGCGTGAGCGCCGCGCGCTGGTTCTCCGCACGCCTCGGCGTTCCCGTGCGGCTCGTGCGCTTTGCCGACGACGTCACGCGCCTCGTGAGCAAGACGTGGACGCGCGATGCCGACGCACCCACGCAATTCGCCGATGGCTTTCCGCTGCTCGTCACCAACCACGCCTCGCTCGACGATCTCAACGCGCGTCTCGAAGCGAAGGGCGCGCCGCGCGTGCCGATGAATCGCTTCAGGCCCAATGTCGTCTTGAGCGGTCTCGACGCCTTCGAGGAAGACTTCATCGATACGATCTCGGTCGATGGCATCGTGTTGCGCATGGTGAAGCCGTGCGCGCGCTGTCCGATCACGACGGTCGATCAGACGCACGGCGTGCGCGACGCGCAATGGCCCAACGAACCGCTCGACGTGATGATGGGCTGGCGCGCTAATGCTCGTGTAGATGGCGGCCTCACGTTCGGGCAGAACGCGATTGCTCTTGACGGCGCGGGGCGTGAGTTGCGCGTGGGCGCGAGCGTCGACTATGAACTGAGTTTCTCCGACGACTTTTGAGGCGCGTCCCTCTTCCTCTTTAGCGCGGCATTGCGCGTGCTAGTTTTTGGCGGCGCGAAGGTGCGCGATGCATCGAGCAATGCTAGGGCCGTTTCCGCGCTCGCACTTGAGCGGCCTCCGAGCGAAATCGTTGTCCTGCGCTTGTCGTCGAGCAGTTACACCTAAAGTGATGCACGCGTCGCAATCGTCGAACACGCTGCTTCGCGCGTGTCGTTAGAACGCGGTGGCCGTTGCATTGTCGCAGCGCGAGCCACCGTCGATCGACCCACGAATGTCCCGCTGAACCCGTCTTCCGGGTGACGTGCATGGTTTGTCCGACGACGCGCTGACTGGCTGCAACAGTTGCGGATTTGCGTTCATCTGCGAATTGCCGACGACACTCGAAAGGTACATGGCCGAGTCTTGTGGCGAAGCCGGATTTTCTGCGCGTGCCGTACAGGTCAGACAGGTCGTGAGTGCAGCCAGCAGGATGGAAAGTCGCATGACGGACCTCGAAGATGAACGTTGAGCGGCGTGACGTGTATTCCTGGCTTCTGCCGCGATTCAGCCAAATTGGTGCATTGCACAACGTCAGGTTTCTCTGGCCAAAAAGCGTTGTCAACCGGATAAATTTGCTGGCGGATTATCTTCGACGCGGTAGACGATTCATCGCTCGTGGTTTTTCGAGGGAGCGTGTTGTACCGTCGCTTTGAACGGACGCAAAAAAAGCCCGCTAACAAGCGGGCTAAAACACTTCACCTAGAGGGCCGCAAGGAGATACGGTCCTCTCGTTGAGGCTCGGACGTTATCGGCAAGAATCAACGAGAGAAGAAGGCACGTGGTCCTTCCCTCTCTGAGCCTGCGAGCCCTTAGGCCTTCATGCCGACGAACATGCTGCCGAGCGCATCGACCGCCTTGGTGATGCTCTTGACGTCCACGTTCGTGTGTTGCGAGGCATCGACCTGCGTGACCGGTGCGACGTTGATTTGCGGGCTCGCGAAAGACACGCCGCCTGCCTGATAGTTCGAGTTGACGCCGGTGTTCGAGAAGATCGAGAAGCCGCCCGCGATGGAGCCCATTGCAGCGCGATCGAGTTCTTTTTCAGCAACGAGGTTCTTGATGGTCAGCATGATAAATCCCCTAAGAAATGTGTTTGGATGGTGTGAATTAAAGTGCCAAGCCGCCGAGCAGGCTGCCTACAGCGGTGATCGATTTGTTGACGGTCTTGAGATCGACGTTGGTGGTGGTCGATGCATCGACTTGCGAAACAGGTGCAATGTTCGCTTGCGGCGAAGCGAACGACACGCCGCCAGCTTGCACGTTGCTGTTGATACCGGCGTTCGAGAAGAGCGAATTACCGCCCGTGATGGCGCCCATTTCAGCGCGGTCGAGTTCCTTGGAAGCAACGAGGTTCTTGATGGTCAGCATGATAAATCTCCTAAACAATGTGATTGGATGGTGTGAATTAAAGCGCCATGCCGCCGAGCAGGCTGCCCACGGCGGTAATCGACTTGTTGACGGTCTTGAGATCGACGTTGGTGGTGGTCGATGCATCGACTTGCGTGACAGGTGCGATGTTCGCTTGGGGCGAAGCGAAGGACACGCCGCCTGCTTGAACGTTGCTGTTGAAACCGGCATTCGAGAAGAACGAGCTACCGCCCGTGATAGCGCCCATTTCAGCACGGCCGAGTTCTTTGGAAGCGGCGAGGTCTTTGATCGTCAGCATGGTGAATCTCCTAAGTGGTTGGGTTGGTCGAGCGATAACTTGTTGCGCTCGTAGCTACATACGCGAGAGGCATGCCAACGACGCAAATAAATTTGGTTTGGCTGTCTAAATGATTGATTTAAAATAATAAAAGTTGAATTGGTCGCACGCTTCGATCAGGTTGAGAAAGATCAGTAGAAACATTTGTGTTTTGATGGAGCCGACATAAATTTCGAAAATGACTGTCCTGAACAGACACAGTGGAAGGTCCTCTTGGTCCGCAAGACAGAGACGTGAAAAAAATGTAGTCCCAGCCAAGTCTCACGAGTCCTTGGCTACCGCCGTCCACACTTCGAATATCGAAACAACTCAACTTTGCTAACGCGCAGGGTGCTATTTGGAGTCATCCCGGCCCTGATCGAGTCGTCCCGACGTCGAACGCTCAACCACCCATCGTCTCTGCAAGCTTCTCAAATCCATGGAAAAATGTGCATATGCACTAACCATGGAGAGAATGTCATGTTCAAAGACGAAATCGTTCTATGCGCGCCGGTGCGCACGCCAATCGGAGCCTTTGGCGGCAGCTTGAAAGAAGTGGCGGCAACGGAGCTGGGCGCCACCGCTATCCGCGAGAGCGTGCGTCGCGCGGGTCTGGCGCCGCGAAAGGTCGATGCAGTCATCATGGGTAACGTCATCCAGGCAGGCAGCGGCATGAATCCCGCGCGCCAGGCGTCAATCGACGGCGGCATTCCGGTGGCATCGCCTGCTGTCACGGTGAATCGGGTATGCGGGTCGGGCGCGCAGGCAATTGCATCGGCGGCTCAGGAAATAGCACTCGATATCTCGAACGTGGTTATCGCCGGTGGCATGGAGAACATGGATCGCGCGCCGTATCTGCTGCCTGCGGCGCGATGGGGTCAACGCATGGGCGCGGCACAGGTCATCGACAGCATGTTGCGCGATGGACTCGACGACGCGTTCTCGGGCCAGCATTCCGGCTGGCACACGGAAGACCTCGTCAGCAAGTACGGCATCGGCCGCGAGGCGCAGGACCGCTGGGCAGAACGTTCGCAACGGCGCTTCAGCGATGCGCGAGATGCAGGTCACTTCGCAAACGAGCTCGTGACCGTCGACGTTCCTGGCAAAAAAGGCGTGTCTCCGTTCGATACAGACGAACAACCGCGTCCCGATACCAACCTCGAAACGCTTGCTCGGCTCAAGCCCGCATTTCGCAAGGACGGCACCATCACCGCAGGCAATGCGCCGGGCCTGAATAGCGGCGCATCGGCGATGATCGTCACGCGTCGTGCCACGGCTGAATCGTTAGATGTAGTCGCTTCGGCGCGGCTCGTTGCTTTCGCGGTATCGGCGGTCGAGCCGGGGCTGTTTGGCATCGCACCGGCCCCGGCCGTGACAAAGGTATTGGAGCGCGCGGGCTGGAAGCTGGGCGACGTGGAGCGCTTCGAGATCAACGAGGCCTTCGCGGCAGTGCCGCTCGCCGTCATAGCTGAACTCGGGATTCCCGAGGACATCGTGAACGTGGATGGCGGCGCTATCGCGCATGGTCATGCCATCGGCGCCACGGGCGCGGTGCTCACCACGCGTCTAATCCACTCGATGCGTCGCGATGGCGTGCGGCGAGGCATCGTGACGCTTTGCATCGGCGGAGGGCAGGGCATCGCGCTCGCGCTCGAAAGTGTTTAAGGCATAGCGCAAAAAGTGCGGCAGGAATGCCGGGCCGAAATCCGTCGAGCAGCATGGCATTTTTGACGAGACGCGCGGGCTGTGCGTTACAGCATGCGATTCCCGCCGTCATACGCGTGACGAAGGCATCGCGTTCGGGCGATGTCGTCGGCGCTGCGCACAGGCTTGCCCCGTCGAAAGGCGCCGCACCGGATCAACCGAAAACGCATAAAACCTCACGTTTCAAGGGAGAAAGCTAAAGATCGCGCGCGCCGTGTCGTTACCTCAGAAGCGATCACACGAGGCGGACAGAGGTACGGATGTTTTCCATCATATGCAAGGAATGCGGCGCGGAAGCACGCACGGAAGTAGCGAACTGCCCGAGATGCGGATTCGTGATGGAGAAACCGGCACCCGAGATCGTCGAGGCCAGCAAGCCTGCTTTGCGGATGCCAAGGCGTCTGCGCGATCACTTGAGCACCGTAGCCGCATGGACGACGGTCTGCCTCGTTGCACTGGCAGGCATTACGCTCTGGTCCACTCACACGTCGGGTGATTCGGAGAGTGGCGCTGTCGCCGTCGGCAAGATCGAAACGGGTGAGAATCGCATGACAGCCGATACTTCGGCGCTCGCTGCAAGCACGAGTCGGCCTTAGTCCGTAACGCATGCACTTAAAGACTCACCCCATCACGAACTCCGCCGCAGTCTCCTTCAATTGAAGGACGAATTGATTGACGATGACCGACCGCGGTCTGCCGGGCGCAAACAGAAAGCGCGGTTCGACCGGTACGGCCGGCGAGAATCGTCGTGCAATCAAGTCCGGAAACGAACGGCTCATCAGCGAGAAAGGGTCCACCAGCGCCACCGCATTGGCTTCCCGCACGAGCGCGCACAGCACCGGCGTGCTGTTGGACACGAACGCGCTCGTAAAGACCCGTCCCTGCGCGCGGAACGCTTCGCGCAGGCGCCACCCCGTCAACGTGTCTTCCCCGAAGGTCGCTAGCGTCTCGTGATCCAGAAGGCGAGGCGTGACCGTCTTGCGCGCAGCAAGCGGATGCTCCGCACGCATCACGCAGCATAGTTCGGCGCGACAGAACTCCTCCACCTCGAGCGTGCCTGAAGGCGCGGCTACATCCAGAATGCCGAAATCCGCCTGATTGTTGTTCACGTATTCGACGACGTGACGCGTAGGCAACGCCCTGATATCGAATTCGACTTGCGGATGCGTCTCGCGGAACTTGCCGACCGCGCGCGCGACGATAGTGGTTGCGAGCATGGAGACCGTCGATACGCGAATCGACCCGCGCTGGCCCTCCTGAATCTCGCGTGCGGTCTGCGCAATCGATTGCACGCTGCCAAACAACCGCTCTATCTCCGGCAGGATTGCCTCCGCCTCGGGCGTGCATACGAGCCGCCCCTTCACACGCAGAAAAAGCGTAAGCCCGATGTCTTCTTCCAGCATGCGCAGAGTCTTGGTCACGGCAGGCTGGGACACGTAGAGCAGACGTGCCGCAGCGGACACGCTGCCCGCCTTGACCACCGCGCGGAAGATTTCCAGATGACGCACTTTGAGCATGGCGGACCCGTCGAAGGTATAACTTTCTGGCAGGAACAAGGTTATCAGAATGTATTGGTTTTCATACTTTTGAAACCCTACACTTGATTTCAACGCTGGATGTTGAAAGGCACGCAGGCAATCGACCCAACTCAAGGAGCTTTGCAGTGAGCATTCCCGACGCATCGGTGTGGCGCGCCCGCGCGCAAGAAATCCGGCCCGAGGGCCGCGCGTTCATCGACGGGCGCTATGTGAACGCGCTCTCCGGCAAGCTCTTTGCGACCATCGACCCGGCCACGGGCCGCACCATCGCCGCAGTCGCCGAATGCGGAACGGAAGACGTGGACGTCGCGGTCAGAAGCGCGCGACGCGCCTTCGAATCCGGCGTCTGGTCGCGCGCCGCACCTGCCGAACGCAAAGCCGTCATGCTCAAATTCGCGGGCTTGATCATGGCGCATCGCGAAGAGCTGGCGCTGCTCGAATCGCTCGATGTCGGCAAGCCGATCACCAATGCCTACAACGGCGACATCGTGAGTTCGGCCACCTGCATCCAGTGGTATGGCGAGGCCATCGACAAGCTCTATGGCGAAACCGCGCCCGCCGCACCCGACGTGACCACCATGATCGTGCGCGAGCCGCTCGGCGTGGTCGCGGCCGTGGTGCCGTGGAACTATCCGCTCTCTATGGCAAGCTGGAAGCTCGGCCCCGCACTCGCCGCAGGCAACTCGGTGATCCTCAAGCCCGCGGAGCAATCGCCGCTAAGCGCGATTCGTATCGCCGCGCTTGCGGCCGAAGCGGGTTTGCCGCCGGGCGTGCTCAACGTCGTGCCGGGCTACGGTGAAACGGCGGGGCGCGCGCTCGGTCTGCACATGGATGTCGATGCTGTCGGCTTCACCGGGTCGACCGCTGTCGGCAAGTTGTTCATGCAGTACTCGGGTCAGTCGAATATCAAGCGCATCGGGCTCGAATGCGGCGGCAAGAGCCCGCATATCGTGCTCGACGATTGCCCCGATCTCGACGCCGCCGCGCGCGCCGTGGCGGCCGGTATCTTCGCCAATAGCGGACAGGTGTGCAACGCGGGTTCGCGGCTGATCGTACACGCGGCGGTACGCGACGAATTGCTGGAGAAAGTCGCGGCCATCGCGCGGGACCTCGTGCCCGGCGACCCGCTCGATCCCGCCACGAAGATGGGTGCGATCGTGAGCCAGGCGCAGCACGAGTCGGTCATGTCGTATATCGATGCGGGTCGTGCCGATGGCGCGCGTGTCATCGCTGGTGGGCGTACCGCGCGGCCGGAATCGGGCGGCTACTTTATCGAGCCGACCGTGTTCGATCGTGTGAGCAACGACATGCGTATCGCGCGCGAGGAGATTTTCGGGCCGGTGCTGTCAGCCATCACGGTCGAGTCGCCGGAGGAAGCGGTGCGCGTCGCCAACGACACGATCTACGGCCTCGCCGCCGCGGTGTGGACCTCGAACATCGCGCGGGCGCAGCAGGTCTCGCGTCAATTGAAGGCGGGCGTGGTGTGGGTCAATTGCTTCGATCGCGGCACCATGTCCTCGCCCTTCGGCGGCTTCAAGCAATCGGGATTCGGCCGCGACAAGTCGATGCACGCCTTCGACAAATACATGGACTGGAAGGCGATCTGGATCGCCGGATGAAGCAGTGCCCCGACCTCGCATGGAGACCGACATGAACGCGCCACTATCCCAAGCCAAAACCGTATCGACCAGTCCGTCGCCTTCACGACGCACCTTCCTGCTGCAAGCCGGCGCGCTCGCCGGCACCGCGCTGCTCGGCGCACCGGCCATTGTGCGTGCGCAGGCAAAGAGTATCAGCGTGACATGCTGGGGCGGCGCCTATGAAGCGGCGGTGCGTGCCTCGTTCGCCGAACCCTTTGCGAAAGAGACGGGCATCGCGGTGAATCTCGTCAACAGCGCGGATCTCGCGCGCATGAAGGTGCAGGTCGAATCGAAGAATGTGTCGTGGGATGTGTTCGACAGCATTGGACCGCAGATCGTCGCGGGTTCGCGTCAGGGCATGTGGGAGAAGCTGGACCCGGCCATCGTCAAGACCGATGGCCTCATCACGAAGACGGGCGCGGACTTCGTCGGCACGTATTCGTATGCGGGCGGGATCGGCTTCGACCCGAAGCGCGGCAGCAAGCATCCGACGACCTATGCGGAGTTCTGGGATGTAAAAGCGTTTCCGGGTCGTCGGGGTTTGCGCCCACGGGTGAGCGAGAACCTGGAAATGGCGTTGCTCGCGGATGGCGTCGCGCCCGACAAGCTCTACCCGCTCGATGTCGAACGCGCCTTCGCGGCGATGGACCGCATCAAGCCGGGTGTGCGCAAGTGGATCGAGACGACGCCGGAGACGGTGACGCTCATCGCGAGTAACGAACTCGATTTCACGTACACGTATCTGAGCCGCGTTTTGCCCGCGCAAAGAGCGGGTACGTCGGTGCAGATGTCGATGAAGCAGACGCTCAACAGCCTCGAATATCTCGCGGTGCCGAAGTACGGCAAGAACACGCAAGCTGCCATGCAATACGTGGCGTTCTGTCTGCGCCCCGACCGCCAGGCCGCATTCTGCGAGATGGTCGAGTTCGCGCCGAACGCGGTGCAGGCCATGCCGCTCGTATCCGCCGCCGCCAAGGCGCGCATACCGGACATGCACGATCCGAACAGCGTGATCATCAACGACACGTGGTGGGGCGATCACTACGACGCGTTGCAAAACCGCTTCACGACCTGGATGCTGACATAAAGTAGCGTAAAACAAGGGGCGCGCGATGAGTTACACGCTGAACCTGAAGGCCGTCGTCGTGATGCTGCTGCCGCTCTACGGCCTGCTCGCGGTGTTCTTTTTGTGGCCGCTCGGCGTAGTCGGCTGGTCGAGCATCTACGAACACGCGTTCACGCTGCGCGGCTACGAACAGGTGCTGACGAGCGCGCTCATTCATCGCGTGCTCGGCAACACGATGATCATCAGCGCGCTCGCCACGGCGACGAGTCTCGTGCTTGGGTATATCGTCGCGCTGCATCTCGCCCGCATGCCCATGTCGAAGCGCGCGCCGTATCTCGTGATGGTGATGTTGCCGTTCTGGACCAGCGTGCTCGTGAAGAGTTATGCCTTCACCGTCGTGCTGGGCAGCGCGGGGATCGTCGCGAAACTCGCGGGATGGTTGAGTGGCGATACATGGCATCCCGACCTCATGTTCAACCGCACTGGCGTCGTGATAGGAATGACCAACTATCTTCTGCCGTTCATGGTGCTGCCCATTCTCACGAGCCTCACCACGCAGAACCGCAACCTCAAGTTCGCCGCCGAACTCATGGGCGCAGGTCCCGCGATGATCTTCGCGCGCATCACGTTGCCTTTGTCGATGCCCGGCGTGTTCGCAGGCGTTCTCATGTGCCTCACGCTCTCTATGGGTATGTACATCACGCCCGCGTTGCTCGGCGGGCCGCGCGACATGATGCTCGCCAACCTCATCGACTTCTACACGCGGCAGACGCTCGACTGGACGCTGGCCGCTTCCATCGCGATGATGTTGCTCGTGCTGTCCGGGGCGCTGATCGCGGTGCTCGGACGCGTTCAGCGCGGCACGGAGGCGCTCGCATGATGGATACCGCAACGCGTGTCAGCAACGAATTCGTCAAGCCCGAACCGAAGCGCCGCGACTCGCGTGTATTCATGCGCGTGCTCGGTTCCATCGGCGGATGGTGCGGCTATTTGTTCCTGCTGCTGCCAAGCCTCGTGATCGTGCCGATTTCGTTCGGCGGCGGCAGCGAACTGACGTTTCCGCCGAAGACCCTCTCGCTTGCGCTATTCCGGCAGTTCTTCGCCGATCCGGCATGGTGGGGCGCGTGTGTGACGAGCGTGATGGTCGCGCTGCTGGCATCGGTAATCTCGATAGCGGCCGGTGTGCCAGGCGCTTATGCGCTTGCACGCGGCCGGTTTCCGGGCAAGCGCGTACTCGAAACCTTCGCCATCACGCCCATGCTCGTGCCCGTCGTCGTGCTCGGTCTTGGCGTGTATAAGCAGTTCTCGATGCTCTCGCTCGTCAACACGGTATGGGGACTTGCGCTCGCGCATGCCGTGCTCGTCGTTCCGTTCGTGATCATTGCGGTGGGCTCGGGCTTGCGTCACGCGGATGCATCGCTCGAAGCCGTCGCGCTTCTGATGGGCGCAAGCCGCGTGCGCATCTTCTTTCAAGTGGTGTTGCCGCAGATACGCGCGTCGGTGGCCGTGAGCGTGCTGTTCGCGTTCCTTCTGTCATTCGACGAGGTGGTGGTCGCGTACTTCATCTCGGGACCGCAGACCACGACCTTGCCGGTCAAGATGTACAGCGCGATCCGCTGGGAAGTATCGCCGGTGCTCGCCGCCGTCTCGACGCTGCTCACGCTGATATCGCTTCTGGTGTGCATCGGCATCATGGCTTTGCAACGGCGCGACGCGTCCGCCGACTAATCTTGAACTAGAGACCAACATGGCGAACAGGTACGACGCGGTGATCATCGGCGCGGGACACAACGGCCTCGTGTGCGGTGCTTATCTCGCGCGCAAAGGCTTCAAGGTATGTCTGCTTGAACGGCGCGAACTTGCAGGCGGCGCGGCCGTCAGCGAAGCGGTGTGGCCGGGGTATCGCGTATCGACCGCGTCCTACACGATGGCGTTGTTGCAGCCGCGTATCATCCGCGAACTCGAGCTTGCAAAGTACGGTTACGAGATCGTCGTGCCGCCGCCCATGCTGCATCTCTATGGCGATGGTAAGAGTCTCGTGTTTCGCGGGGAAGGCGAACGGCTTCATGCGGACATCGCGCGCTTTAGCCGCGCCGATGCCGATGCATACGGTAAGTATCGCGCGCATATGGCTCGGCTCGGCAAGGTCGTCGCCGAGATGCTCTGGGAGATTCCGCCCGATCCCGCCGATGCCGCGCTCGGCGCGCGCGGGCGTTTGCTTGGATTCGCCTGGCGTTTCCGCGATATGGGCGAGCAGTTCTACGACTTGTACGACGTACTCACGTTGAGCGCGCGCGATTACCTGTCGCGCTGGTTCGAGTCCGATCAGATGATCGCGGCGCTGGGCTTCTACGCCTCGTGCGGCGGAGCGGCCACGAGCATCTGCTCGCCCGGCTCGGCGTATGTGTTGCTGCGCGGCTTCATTCGCGATCACACCACGAACGAGGGGCCGGCGGGCTTCGTGCGCGGCGGCATGGGTTCCATCTCCGAAGCCATCGCGGCATCGGGGCGGGCGCATGGCATGGAGGTGCGTTGCGATGCGCCGGTGGCGTCGGTGGAGATAAGCGGCGGACGAGCGACGGGCGTGCGGCTCGCATCGGGCGAATCGATTGAAGCGGGTTGCGTCATATCGAACGTGGCGACCAAGATCCTGTTTCAGCAACTCGTCGATGCGGATTATGTGCCGCCCGAATTTCTCGTGCGTGTCGCGCAGATACGCGACCGTTCCACCGCGTTCAAAGTGAATCTCGCGTTGCGACGCCTGCCCACTTTCACGGATTTCGATTCCAATGCAGCAGGTTTTGCTTATCCGGCGCAAGTTCGTATCGGACCTTCGGTGGAGTATCTCGAACGCGCGTGGGATGCATCCAAGTACGGCGAGTTATCGCCGCGACCGCCGCTCGTCGTGCTGACGCCAAGCGTGATGGACCCAAGCGTCGCGCCTGCGGGCAAGCATCTGATGAGCATCTTCGGCCAGCATGCGCCTTATACGTTACGCGAAGGAACATGGGACACGCAGCGCGAACGTCTCTTTCATATCGTGCTCGATACGCTTGCGTTGCATGCGCCCGATATTCGCGACTGCATCGACGATGCGCAAGTGCTTTCGCCCGCCGATCTGGAGCGCATCTTCGCGCTGCCGGGCGGTCATGTGCATCACGGTGAACTGAGCGCGGATCAGATCTTCTTCAGGCGGCCGGTGCAGGGGGCCGCGGACTATCGCACACCGGTGAAGGGACTCTATCAATGCGGGGCATCCGTGCATCCGGGCGGCGGCGTGACGGGCGTGCCTGGCCACAACGCGGCGCAAGTCGTGATGCGCAGCGAGCGTCACTGAGCGGCATCATTCACGGAATCCGACGATGAACATGATCGAACTGAAGCAGGTCTCGCGGCGCTACGGCGAAGTGCAGGCGCTCGCGCCGCTCGACTTCAGCGTGAAGCAAGGCGAGTTCGTCACGCTGCTCGGCCCTAGCGGCTCGGGCAAGACTACGCTGCTCAACGTGATAGCGGGAATGGTCACGCCATCGTCCGGGCAGATTTTCGTGCGCGGCGTCGACATCACGAACGCGCCGCCGAGTGCCCGCGGACTCGGCATGGTGTTCCAGAACTATGCGCTGATGCCGCACATGACCGTGTTCGACAACATTGCGTTCCCGCTGCGCGTGCGCAAGATGCCGAAGGACAAGATTCGCCGCAAGGTAAGGGACGTGCTCGACATGGTGCGCTTGCCCGACATCGCGATGCGCAAGCCGAAGGAACTGTCGGGTGGCCAGCAGCAACGTGTGTCGCTTGCGCGTTGCATCGTCTATAACCCGGCGTTGATCTTGCTCGATGAACCGCTCGGCGCACTCGACAAGAAGCTGCGCGAACAGATGCAACTCGAGATTCGCCGGCTGCATGCGGAACTCGGCATCACGATGCTTAACGTCACGCACGATCAGGACGAGGCGCTTTCGATGTCGGACCGCATCGTGCTCATGAATCAGGGGCGCGTCGAACAGATCGCGACACCCGACGAGCTGTATCGTTCGCCGCGCACGGCGTTCGCGGCGAGCTTTATCGGCACGGCCAATCTGATCTCGGGCACCGTGCAGGACGACATCGGGACGCATGTGGTCGTGTCGACTCCGCTTGGCATGCTGCGCGCCGCGACGGCATCGCAGACGATGTCGCGCGGTGCGGCCGTGAAGCTACTGGTGCGACCGGAAAGCGTGCGAATGACGTCCGCGCATCGGCCGCCTGACGATCATGCTGTCGATGGCATTTGTCATTCCGGCACGCTCGAAGACTCGATCACGCTCGGCAGCGTCGTGCGTCATCACGTGCGTCTTGCCGACGATACGCAGATCGTCGTCCAGCAACAGGGCACACGGCGGCGCGCCGAACATGAGCGCGGCGCGCCGGTGCTCGTCGACTGGGCGCCGGAGGATTGCCAGATCATTCTTCAAGACTAAATACGCGCGACAGGCGCGCCTCGCCGTGCGAGGTTTCGAATTTCGTGGAGAGCATGTATGAAGACACAGTCGCCGACCGTGGCGGACGAACTCGTCCGTCGAAAGCGTCAGGAGCAACTCGCATTGCCTGAATCGCTCGGAGATTTCGTGCGCGAACAGGCCGCGCTATATGGCGATAAGACCGCTGCGGTGTGGTTCGATCGCGGTATCGAGATGACGTATGCGCAAATCGATCGCGCGGCTTCGCAGCTTGCCGATTCATTTGTTAGGCGCGGTATTCGCAAGGGCTGTCACGTTGGACTGATGTTGAAGAACACGCCCGAGTTTCCCATCTCGTGGATCGCGCTGGGCCGTATCGGCGCGGTCATGGTGCCCGTGAACACCGCCTACACGCAGGACGAAATGATGTTCGTCCTTACCGATGCCGACGTGCAGTACCTCGTGATCGACGCCGAATTCCTGCCGCGTCTCGCCGATGCGCCCACGCTGCCCGCACTGCTTGCATGGGAACGTGTGATCGTGTGCGGCGAGAGCGAGCATCCGCTGCAATGGCAGGCTTTGCTCGATGCGGGCAGCGCCATGTTCAATGCGCCCGGAACGGTGTCGCGCAACGACCTGTTGAATCTGCAATACACCTCAGGCACGACGGGCTTTCCGAAGGGCTGCATGCTGACTCACGATTACTGGATGATTCATTGCCACGGTGCGGCGCGTAATAGGCGCGGGCCGGAAGCGGGCATCGAGAACGTGTTGATCTGGGCGCCGTTCTTCTACATGGACCCGATGTGGCAGTTCCTGATGACGCTTAAGCTCGGTGGCACCGCGTACATTGCCGAGCGCATGAGTCTCACGCGCTTCATGTCGTGGCTCATCGATTATCGGATTCACTACTGCATCTTTCCCGAGCCTGCCTTGAGCGCGCATCCACAGAGCGAACGCGACGCCGATGTATGCCTGAAGTATGTGAGCATCTACGGATGGACCAGAAGCGCGCGCGAAGAAGTGCAGGCGCGCTTCAACGTGATTGCTCGCGAAGGCTTCGGCATGACCGAAGTAGGAACGGGCGCACTCGTGCCCGCGTGGGCCCATGATGAGGCGCTCGAACGCACTTGCGGTCTGCCTGCCCCGTTTCGTGAACTGCAGGTTCGTCGCGATGACGGCAGTATCGCCGATATAGATGAAGTCGGTGAACTCTGGATTCGCGGGCGCGGCATTTTATGGGGGTACTACAAGCGTCCAGAGGCCAACGCCGAGAGTTTCGATGGCGACTGGTTTCGCACGGGCGATCTGTTTCGACGCGATGCAAAGGGCTTTTATTTCATCGTGGGACGCATCAAGGAGATGATCAAGCGCTCGGGCGAGAATGTCTCGGCAACCGAAGTGGAGACCGTTCTACGCAGCATGGATGCAATCGATGAAGCCGCAGTCGTGCCGGTGCCCGATCCGCTGCGTCGCGAGGAAGTGAAGGCGTACCTCAAGTTGCGCGAAGGACTCACGCATAGCGACGTTCCGCCCGCGGCGGTGTTCGAGCATTGCGCGCTGCATCTCGCGTCGTTCAAGGTGCCACGTTATCTGCAATATATCGTCGGCGATTTTCCGCGTACGCCTTCGCGCAAGATCGCGAAAAAACGCCTGATTGCCGAGACAACCGATCCGTTCGTCGATACCTTCGATCGTCAGGAGTCGCGTTGGCGGTAACGCCAGACGCTTGCCGGAGCTGCCCATGTTCGTGGACTTTTCGAGCCGTCCTCCGTCGTTGCAGTTCGACGGTCCTGTCACTCATCTGGCGAATTATCGGCGCGTGTACGAGGGTACGGAGCGTCAAGTCGCGAGCGCGAATGGTGTCGATCCACTCGACGACTATCTCGCGACTTACGAGCGACTGAAGGCGCGACATGTCGTGTTGAAGGCGCGCGATCTCACCAGCACGTTCGGCGTGAAGATAGCGAACGAGCACGTGGCTGCGTTTTGTCACACGCATGGCGAGCGCTACATCGGCTTTGCAGGCGTCGATCCGCATAAAGGCGATGCGGCGGTCGCGGAGTTCGAGACGGCGGTGCGCGAACTCGGTCTGCGTGGGTTGAATGTGCAGGGCTTCGAGCATAAGTTGGCTATCGACGATCCCTTGCTGTTTCCGCTTTATCGCAAATGTGTCGAATTAAACGTGCCGGTGAATATTCATTGCGGCACGAACTTCTCGACGCATACCTCGATGATGCATGGCCATCCTGCCGCGCTCGACCGCGTGATGATGTCGTTGCCCGCGTTGCGGGTATGCGCTTCGCCGCCGGGATGGCCGTGGGTGCATGAACTGCTTGCGGTGGCGTGGCGGCATCCGAATGTATGGATAGGCACCGTGGCTGTGCGGCCGAAGCTACTTGCCACCGCGCACTCGGGTTACGAGCCGCTTTTGCAATACGGCAAGACAGTGCTTAAGAAGCGCATGATCTTCGGGTCCGCGTTTCCGATGATGCCGGTCGATAAGGCTTTGCAGGAGTTCGATGCGCTTGGAATGGCGGATCAGGTTCGCGAGGATTGGCTCTGCAACAATGCGGTGCAGTTCCTTGGAGGCTAAAGCGCCCGCGTCGTGAATGAATGAAAGGCGGTACGCGTGTTGCTGACAGTGAACGTCGTCTGACCTTCAAACCAGCGCTCAGCCCACAAGGAACACGATGGAACCGATGAAGCCCATGAAACCCATGACGCCGATGCAACCGATGGAGCCCATGAAGCCGATGGAACATTGGTGGCCGGACAATCTCGGCGAGCCGCAAACGAGTGGTGCACAGAACGGTCTGCGCTACGCCTTCTTTGCGGATGCGAAGCGACTTTTAATCGAAGACAACGGCACGTTAAAGACTTATGACAGCGCGGACCATCGCATTAGCGGGGTGTCCCAAGGAAGTGGCGCAGGGCATGGCCCTGCGTTTACCAGTCAGAATGGTGTGGTAGACCTTACAACATTGAAGGAGATTAAGTAGCTGGCTTGTCAGGGATGTCTTCCAACAAGGACCGGAAATTTTTTTTCGATGCGTGTCAACACACAGCGTGGCGAGGCGTTAAGCAAGTACTCGCGGTACTTAAGCCGCGACACTGTTAAACAACCACGAAGGGCCTGACCGCCATGAAAAAGCAACTCGTTGCCGCATCGATCGCCGCTTTGTTTTCCGTTGGTGTATTCGCACAGGCTTCGGCGCCTGCCGTAGCCCCTGCAGCTCCGGCTGCCACGACGGCCGACGCCGCGCAGCCCGCAAGTGGAACCAAGACTAAAAAGCATCACCGCAAGCATCACAAGAACACGACGAAGGCTGCCCCGATCCCGTCGTCGGCACCGAAGCCCTAAGCTTTAGGGTGTCGAATTCGCTTCGTTCGGCAGTGGTTCAGGGTTGAAACGATCGAACGAGGTGACGGAGTATTCAAAGTGCGGCTTAAAGGCGCGATACCTGCGCCTTTAGGCCGTTTTCGTTTGCGCTTCCTGGTTGAGTTCTTAAAGCATCGTTGGTGCGGTTTCGTCGACAACGCGCGAACATTGCCTCAGGCTGCTACTAGCGCTATTCTTGAACCGCTTGCAGTAATCGAATGCTGGTCAATCCGGGGACAACAACTTCGTGAAGCGAACTCTGGCTTTCTGCTGCATTTTTACCTTGAGCGCAATCCTCTGCGCATGCAACAAAGACGGATCGCGAAGCGCGACTCCAGATGCGGGCGCATCAGCGAGTCAGGCGCCAGTCCAACCAGGACAGGTCGCGAGCGGTACGCAAGCCGCATCGGCCACGCAGGAACACAGCGCGCCAGCCGCCGTCACCACTACCACCAAAGCGCAATTGCCAGGCGAGGCGACTGAGACACTGCGTCTGATCAAGGCCGGTGGTCCGTTCCCCTTCGCCGAGGACGGTGTCATGTTCCGCAATAGCGCCGCAATGCTGCCGCAACATCCGCGTGGCTACTACCGCGCCTATACCGTGCGCACGCCGGGCGCGACGGATCGCGGGCAACGACGCATCGTGTGCGGTGGACAGCGCAAACAGACTAATGACTGCTATTACACTGAAGATTACTACGTCAGTTTCAAGCGTATTGCAGATTGATTTGGAAAAAGCGGGAATGCGCCGGGGCGCTTTTTTAGAGGACCTCGATTGCTTGTTAGCGGTTCTTAGGCGCGCTGCTCGACGTTGGTAATGGGCGTTGGGGATGTTATCGTCATACGTTTAGATCGGTCGAAGTGTTGGATGGCATCCCCGTCCGTATCGACGAGCGTAAGTGATTCTTGAGGCAAGCCGTAAACAATAATTTCGTATGACCCGCCAACATAATCGAAGAGCGTGAGTCGACGATCAGTCCGGTGTGCCCGCAAGCCCCAGCAAATAGGCGCGATCTGCCTCAAGGAGCCCGTCAAGCCACTGTTGTTCAGTTCCAGGTTGAGGCAAGACTTGTCCATATTCGATCATGTTCGCAGGCGGCAACTCGGAGAGATAAACCCATAAAAAACGCTTTTCCAACTTCGAGATTCGATGAAGGGATTCCACGATATCGGCAAGCAACCTGGCCTTTTGCTCAGGCGTTCTTCCTGCGCGAATGTGTCCATGCACGAAGATATGATTCGTATCGATCCGCTTACCGCCCATGAAATGAGCGCCTCGTGAAATCGCGCTGAACATGACCTGCGCGAAGAAAGTTTGCGCACCCGTGGCTTGACTATGCGCTCGGGTGATTTCGCGCGCGATGTTTGCTTTCGCGTCATCGGAAAGCAGTCCGTCCGTGACAGATACGAGGTAAGTCGGCATAGGGCGTCTCCCTGGTTAGCGTTTATCCGCTAGCGTTGCATGTCCTTTTCGAAGCGCTCCGCAAATTCATCCGATAAGAGCTTGTCCAGCACGCCGCGCAATACTTCGGCTTCGGCGCGGCCCAATGATGAATCGAAGATAGCTTGCGCCTTGCGCCACAGAACGTCGGATTCAGCGAGCTTCTCGCGTCCTTCGGGCGTGAGACCAATCGATTTATGCCGCCTGTCGTCAGGGTTCACCTCGAGTGAGATGAAGCCGTCACGCTCAAGCGGCTTAAGCGTATGCGCGAGCGCGCCCGAATCCATTACCAGCGCTGCAGCGAGCTTGCCTACGTTGGTCGGCTCCGATCGCCCGATCTGAGCGAGCACCGCGCGCTGCGTGATTTTCAGGCCGCTTGGCGATATTGCCGCGTCATAGAGTTGTGAAATACGTCGCGTGGCCTTGCGCAGTGCGGTGCAACTGCAACCGGGTCGCCCGCGATTCACATTCTTTGCCGCCATTTTCGTTGCCATCACTCATTCCTCTGCGAAGTTTCCTGCAGAGTCATTATTCCATTATCAGCATATGCAGGCAATTGACAGATTGCAAGCATATGCTGATAATTTGCCGCACCGGTCCTCATCAAATGGAGCTCCATCATGCCGTTTGTTCGTATCGACTTGAAGAAGGGAAAGAATGCCGACTATCGCCAGAAGATCGGCCTCGTCGTTTATGAAGCGATGCTCAGTGTCGGTGTGCCGCAGAACGACCGCTTCCAGGTCATCAACGAGCATGAAGACGCCAACTTCATGTTCGATCCGACGTATCTTGGCATTGCGCGCGACGACGACCTTGTCATCATCCAGATCACGTGGAACGAAGGACGTAGCACCGATCAAAAGAAAGCGCTATACCGCGCAATTGCCGAGGGACTCTCGACATCGCCGGGCATACGGCCTGAGAACGTCTTCATCAATCTGGTCGAAGTGAAGAAAGAGAACTGGTCGTTCGGCAACGGTTTAGCGCAATACGCGGTTTGAGGAGCGCGCCGCATGGATCGTTCACTCGCAAGTAGACCGGACGCCGCGACGAAGCGGCATGAGTGGCTCGTGCTCATCTGCACCTCGGCGCCGTCCTTCATGCTGCAACTCGATGCGAACATCGTGTCGGTGTCGCTGCCCTCCATTGCGCGCTCGCTGCATGCGGATTTCGCGGGCATCGAGTGGGTGATCACGGCGTACATGTTGAGCTTCGCGTCGCTGTTGATGCCAGCAGGCGCGCTCGCCGACCGCTTCGGACGCAAGCGCTTGCTCGTTACAGGGCTGATGTTATTTACGTTTGCATCGCTGCTATGCGGGTCCGCGTGGAACTTGCCGATGTTGATAGCCGCGCGCGCGTTGCAAGGCGCGGGCGCGGCCATGCAATTGAGCGCCGCACTCGCCACCTTGTCGCACGCATTCCACGGCGAAGCACGGGCGCGAGCGTTCGCGTTTTGGGGCACCGTAGTGGGCATCGGGATCGCGAGCGGTCCGGTGGTCGGTGGACTCATCACGCAGGCGTTCGGCTGGCAATGGGCGTTCTATGTCAACGTGCCGATAGGCGTCGTATTGCTTGCGTTGATCTTGCGCGTGATCGAATCGTCGCGCGATCCGCACTCGATGCGACTCGACCTGCCAGGCGTCGCATGCTTCGGAACGGCGCTCTTTCTAACGACGCTTGCGCTTATCGAAGGCAATCGGCGCGGCTGGAATGATCGCTGGATCATCGCTGAATTCGTAGGCGCTGGCGTGCTGTTCGTGTTGTTCGTCATTGTCGAGCGACGTCAGACGCGGCCGATGCTCGATCTATCGTACTTCCGCAATCGAACGTTTCTCGGTGCGACGCTCGCGCAGTTTGCGTTTTCCATCGGCATGCTCACGATGCTGACGTTCGTGCCGATCTTTCTGCAAAGCGGTCTCGGCGCGACATCGGCGAGTGCGGGTCTCATGATGCTGCCGATGGTCGGGCCACTCTTTATCGTGCCGCGTCTCGTGTCGCGTCATCTCGCGCATCGCCTGACAGGGCGCGCGTTGGTTACGCTCGGGTTGCTTACGGTGTGCATCGGGCTCGTCTGTTTCGCGGCGGTCGTGACCATGCTTGCTTATGCGCCTCTCATCGTAGGCATGGTCGTGACGGGCATCGGCGCGGGCATGCTCAACGGCGAGACGACCAAGGTTTCGATGACCGTGATCCCAAAGGAGCGATCCGGCATGGCGTCGGGTGTGTCGGGCACGACCCGTTTTACCGGACTCGTCATCGGAATCGCAATGCTCGGCGCGGTGATGTTTGCGCGTGTCCAAAATGTCATTACGAATTCGATGCCTTCCGTCGATTCGCAGCAGCGCCTTCATCTCGTAGTGGATATCACTGCAGGGCATCTTCAGAGCGCAACCTTGCCAGGCTGGAGCGATGCCGCGTTGCATGCACTCGGTGCGATTAGTTTCGCCAAAGGGTATCAAGCGCTGTTCGTCGTGGCTGCATTGTTCATGCTGTTGTCGGCCACGTTGACTTGGCGCCTCGTGAATCCGGCTGAGACACCGCCGACTTTAGCACGCTGAATCAAGGCTTGAAATCAGCCAGTATCACGCCGTTGCGAATATTTTCAAGCGCATGGGCTATGTAGTCGACGGTCGGCTCAGGCGGATGGTCCAGCGGCGCCCAAACAAACGCAGAACACTTGTGCGGCTCCATGTTCGCAAGGACGCCTTCCCAAGAACGACATGTCAAAAAGAAGCTTATTCGGTTCTGTTCCGAATCGCGTCGCATCACCAACGTGAAGTCGAATGAACCTGGCGCGATGCTCACGCCGGCTTCTTCCTTCGACTCGCGGATCGCGCATTCCTCGATGGATTCCCCAGGTTCGAGATGACCGGCGACCAGCGAATACTGACCGTCTCTATGGCCAGTATTTGCGCGCTGGATGAAGAGATATTCGTTATTGTCGTTCTTGAACAGGACATGTACGTCGACAACGCTTTGCATTCGGCTCATCTTTGTGCACCGTGGAAGAAGCTGATGTTCGGTTCGCGATCCTACGTCGCGAAGCGGCGAGCGCAAGTTTAAACCGCGAGGCGGCTTATTAATATTGGCGGCGATGAATCAGGCTGATTGCGTCGAGCCTCGACGGCGACTTCGGTTGAATCCTGATCCGGCGTGCTCTATATTGGAACTCATCCTCTCAGTATTTCCCGAAGCGAGCGCACAAAGCAGCCCTGCCAATGAAGCGGAATTTAATAGTTTGGAGTCCTCGAACGGCCCTTTAAGGCGGGTTATCCATTCAGCATGCATAGCGCATGCGATTCCACTTTGCCTTTTGCCATCACGACGCTTCGCGATGGTATCGAGAGGTCGCTAAGAAGTATCGCTTAGTCAACTTTGTTACCCAGCTTTCGAGCATCACGATGACAGGGGGCATTGCGCTTTGCTTCTAGAGTAACGCTCTAGCCGTTGCGGGCGGTTGAGAGCCTGAGATTACCGGCTTTCGCAAATGGCCCGGCCGAATTTCTTCCCCTAAGAAGTGCGATAGGGGTCGCTGTCTTTAGCGATCCTCTAAGCAGCTTGCGCTAGCAAAACTCGTCGGCCTGTCGCGTCGATTCCATCACACATGGCAACGTCTCGCGACTCGACGCTAGCGCCTACGCCCTGTGCGCTCGCTACCGTTCTAACGGGCTACGCGTCGATCCAACGATTGCGCAATGTCGCACAACGCCTTTAAGACCAACTGTGTCCAACTTTTGTACCCCTGAAACCGCCGCCATCCTTTCGAAATGAAAACTTCATATCAATCGGTATATGTTTCACTGTCAGGAAAACTTAACGCATTTTTTTCTTAATTTCACATTTACAGTCATCTCATAAGACGATAACCTTGCTTCCGTTCTCACCGATTCGGCACATCTTGCTCTAAGCAAGAATTCGCACAGCTGAATACGGTAATAGTTGCTACATCTAACGCGGTCTCTTGTGTCTTACGTTCGGAAGCTTCGATCGGCAGTTCCTGCAGTATCGAAAGCAATCGTTTGCTTACGTGCTGAGTACAAAGCAAGCCGCGGAAAGCCGTGACTCGTCGCGAAGTCGACGTGGTGCTACGGCGAACCTCGCAACTAGCGAACTGTGTGCTAGCTGTCGGCGGAAAGTGCCGGCAACCTTTTAAACATGTGCGGGCGCTAGCCCGGCAATTAGTTATGCAAACTAACATGAATGAAAATCAGTCTTCCCATTTCCTGAAAGTTCTGTCGAAAACTAAAGCCGCAGCGCTTGCCACTGCTCTGGTCGCTTCCACGTTGCTCGCAGCTTGCGGTGGCGGCGGCGAAAGCGCAGTCGATGCCGCAGTCGACAAGTCCGCCGCCACGCCGCAATCGACCGAAAAGGCCGCAACCACCAGTTCCATCTTCTACGGCGCAAACGGCCACATCACGAACGGCGGCGCGTATGACACCACGTCGTACGCAACGCAGCTTTCGCAACTCCAAAATCTCGGCGTGAAGATTTACCGTAACGACGTGTACAGCCAGGCATCGGCGAAGGTTCTCGCCACGGTCGCAAAGCAGTTTGCGGCAGGCGGCGTACAGGTTTATCCGGTGATGCTGCTGGGCCTGAACTACAACAGCGAGCAGGCCGCCTATAACGCGGGCTACACGATGGGCCAGCAGACGGCGCAGACGTACAACTACACGTACTACGAAGTCGGCAATGAGCTCGAAGCAAACACGCTCTCTGGCAACTACGACGGCAACGTCTGGAACCATTACAGCAATCAGCCGTTCACAGTCGCGCGCGGGTTGATTCGCGGCATGATCGCGGGCGTGAAGTCGGTCAATAGCTCGGCGAAGATCATCGTCGACGGCACGTGGAAGCACACCGCGTTCTTTCAGATGCTTGCGGACGGCTCGCAGCCGGACGGCACGCATGGTCACCCGACTGTCAGCTGGGACATCACGGCATGGCACTGGTACTCGGACCAGGGCGACATGACCCACGCTTGCGGCAACACAGGTTGCCATGACATCCTCGGCGTGCTGAACTCGTTTGGCAAACCGGTCTGGATCAACGAGTACGGTGTGCGTCCGACCTACGGTACGTACTCGGCAATCGCGTCGTACTTCACCGGCAGCTTGATGATGCAGCAGTTTTACAACAACGCGGCAAAGTACAACATCCAGTCGATTCAGGCTTTCGAAATGTACGACGACAGCGAAGGCGCATACGGTCTTATGACGAGCGATGGCAAGACGCAAAAGCCTGCCTTCACCGCAGTCAAGAGTTTCATTGCAAGTCACCCGAAGTAAAGCGAGTCAGAAAGGGCCTTCGGGCTCTTTCTTTCTTCTTCGGTAAGCGTTGAGGCCCGTTCCCATTCAACCGATGGTCAACGTTCACCAGGTCGCACGTTACGTCACGATGCTCGCTAGCCGCATCAATTCCGACTGACGCGAGCAGGACGTTTTCTTGAGCGTTGCGGCAAGGTGCTTGCGTACGGTCGCAATCGACACGTCAAGAATCGCTGCGCATTCATTGACGCTGTGACCGCAGATCAACTCGCACAGCATCCGCGCTTCAGCCTGCGATAAGCCCAACACACTTTGGAGTGTCGCTACCTCCGGCCGGCGAAAAATATGACGGCGCTCAATGCGCAATACCGCTCGCGGCCGTGAGGAAAGCACAAGATCGTCCGCGCGCGTGATCACCATATGCCACGCATGTCCCCAAGCTCCAGTCACGACGATCGTGCTGCACTGACCGCAAGCCAGCGTCTTCGCTACGCTAGATTTGAGTCCTTCGTAGGCCTTCGCGTTCGGATGCATGAGCTGTCCATTGCGGATAGCGAGACCACCCTGGTCTCCAAGTAGGGCCAACGCGTTCGACATCTTGCACATGACGTTCAGATCGGCATCGACGGCGACGACCGTGGTCTCTTCGTTGAACAGATAATCGACCAGCGCTGCGGCATCGCTGCTTTCGAGCGCGACGGCCTTGACCGTCCGAGCGTCCGACATCGCTTCCTGCGCGTTGATCGAAACCGCCACGTTCATCTCCGATGCCACGATACATTCCAGCATTTCATCCCCTTCGGTGTTTTTTTAGGCCGGCTTTGGAGCCATCACGTTGGCACTCTTGCGTCTACCAGGCAAAGGCAATTTGTATGCCAAATCCTGCGAAGCCTTGTTGGACAAGAGGTCTCCAACAAGCCGCTCACCGCTAGTTGAAATCCGCACGAATTTGAACCAGGCGGACCAAAACTGTTTCAGTCACGAACGTCCCGCTTTCGGTCGCTAACGTTTGCGCAGCGGCTTTTAAGGACGATCGACTCAAACGAACGAGCGTCTCAAACGCCCGCTGCACGTGCGTTCTCGTAACACCGTAACGTGTTCCCCGCGACATGAGTCGCGGAAGTTTCATGGCAGCGAGAGGTGTTCATTTGACCCATCGACATCCGCCATCGCCATCCGCCAGAATGCGTTCCATACCACTGCATCGCTTCGGCAAACGAAGTCTGCAGGAATGACGACGAGAGGCTCGTATGCGACACGATGGCGATGCAAACAGGATCTCGACGAAGGGCGCGTGGCGCATGCCGCAGTTCTGGGTCGCGTCGATGACGTTCGTGACCACGGCCGCGCTACTCGGCAACATGGTCGATAACGCGGCATATGCTCAAGGCGCGCAGGACGCCGATTCGCCGTCGAGCGCTCATGGCTCCGCTTCGGGTAATGAAGCACGTGCGCTCGTCACGCTGCCGAACCCGCCGACGCCGAGTCCGCTTACGAGGGTCCGGCCGCAAGCGGCGTCGCCTGCACTCACCGACAGTGCGACGGTCAGCCGCCAGTCGACGATCACGGGCAGCAACACATTGCCCGCCAAGCCGGATGCCAGATCTCCACTCGTGGATACGCTTGGCGGGATCGTTACCAACGACGCGGTGACGCTGGTAGGCGAAGACTTCTATAACTTTTTTGCTCAGGCATGGACGCAGATGCCGATGAGCGAACGCTATAACGTGTCGGTCCATGAGCGTCCCTCTGCAAGATACGGCAGTCTGATCTGGGTCGAATACGATCAGCGTCGCGTGTTTCAGGCGTTCTTGCCTATTGCCCGGGCGAACGTGCGGCCTATTGCCGAAAGCGCGGCGGCGAGCGCGTTGCAGACAGTGCTGCAGGCGGATATATCGCGCCTGCTGTTTCATGAAGCCGATCTCGCATCGGATGAAATGTAAGTCGCGGCATACGGTAGCAGAAAGACAAAGACAGCATTCAAACGATAAAAGAGAGTTCGAGGAATTCGGGATGACTAACCAAAAGACCTTCACGCGGATACTGCTTACCGCGATTGCCAACGCGGGACTGATTGGCGGAGCGTATGCATCGCCGCTGGTGTACGAGCCCATCAATCCGACGTTCGGCGGGAATCCCGCGAATGGTCCTGTTCTCATGGATCAGGCGACCGCACAGAACAAGCATCAGGACCCGAGTCTGGCGAGCCTGACCAGTTCGCAGTCCACGCTCGATCAATTCAACAGTCAGTTGCAGCAGGCCATTCTGTCACGCGTGGCGAGTTCGGTCACGAGTTCGATCGTGGGCACGGATGGATCGCTCAAGCCAGGCACCATCAACACGGGCAACTTCTCGATCAACATCGCGCAGATAGCGAACGGCAATCTGCAAGTGACGACGACCGACAAGACCTCGGGTGCTTCAACGACTTTCGTGGTGAGCGGCGGCCAGTAACGCAGCCTACGCCAAATGCTGGAGCGAGGGCTGCGACCAGCCGTCAGCCGGATGCCAGATCTCCACTCGTGGATACGCTTGGCGGGATCGTTACCAACGACGCGGTGACGCTGGTAGGCGAAGACTTCTATAACTTTTTTGCTCAGGCATGGACGCAGATGCCGATGAGCGAACGCTATAACGTGTCGGTCCATGAGCGTCCCTCTGCAAGATACGGCAGTCTGATCTGGGTCGAATACGATCAGCGTCGCGTGTTTCAGGCGTTCTTGCCTATTGCCCGGGCGAACGTGCGGCCTATTGCCGAAAGCGCGGCGGCGAGCGCGTTGCAGACAGTGCTGCAGGCGGATATATCGCGCCTGCTGTTTCATGAAGCCGATCTCGCATCGGATGAAATGTAAGTCGCGGCATACGGTAGCAGAAAGACAAAGACAGCATTCAAACGATAAAAGAGAGTTCGAGGAATTCGGGATGACTAACCAAAAGACCTTCACGCGGATACTGCTTACCGCGATTGCCAACGCGGGACTGATTGGCGGAGCGTATGCATCGCCGCTGGTGTACGAGCCCATCAATCCGACGTTCGGCGGGAATCCCGCGAATGGTCCTGTTCTCATGGATCAGGCGACCGCACAGAACAAGCATCAGGACCCGAGTCTGGCGAGCCTGACCAGTTCGCAGTCCACGCTCGATCAATTCAACAGTCAGTTGCAGCAGGCCATTCTGTCACGCGTGGCGAGTTCGGTCACGAGTTCGATCGTGGGCACGGATGGATCGCTCAAGCCAGGCACCATCAACACGGGCAACTTCTCGATCAACATCGCGCAGATAGCGAACGGCAATCTGCAAGTGACGACGACCGACAAGACCTCGGGTGCTTCAACGACTTTCGTGGTGAGCGGCGGCCAGTAACGCAGCCTACGCCAAATGCTGGAGCGAGGGCTGCGACCAGCCGTCATCCAGATCGATACCAACAAGAAACAGCAAGACACGGGGAATATCATGAACCGATTCGCACTCCGGGCAACGCTCGCGCTCGTCAGCGCCGCCGTGCTCACGCTCTCAGGCTGCGCGGTATCGCCGCAGAATGTGGCGGGCAACGCGACGCTCACGCCGCCCACGCGCGTGACCCGCGACCTCGTGCATCTGCCGCCGCCCAAGGGCCGCGTGCTCGCTGCCGTCTATGGCTTTCGTGATCTGACCGGTCAGTACAAGCCGTCGCCCGACAGTTCGTTTTCATCGCAGGTTACGCAAGGTGGAGCGTCGTTCCTCGTTGCCGCCATGCGCGATTCCGGCTGGTTCACGCCGGTCGAGCGCGAGAATCTTCAGGACCTGCTGACCGAACGCAAGATCATGCGCGCGCTCGAAACACCGGACGACAAGAACCGCGTCATTCCGCAGATCGGCGCGTTGGCGCCAGCCAGCATCATCCTCGAAGGCGGGATCGTGGCGTACGACTCGAATGTGAAGACCGGCGGCGCGGGCGTGGCGT
This sequence comes from Caballeronia sp. HLA56, assembly GCF_054655155.1. Lineage (NCBI taxonomy): Bacteria > Pseudomonadati > Pseudomonadota > Betaproteobacteria > Burkholderiales > Burkholderiaceae > Caballeronia > Caballeronia sp. HLA56. Next base: position 922,841 of record NZ_BAAHOB010000002.1, read on the forward strand.
ATCTCGGGATCAGCGGCTCGCAGCAATATCGCGTGGATCAGGTGACCGTGAACTTACGCACCGTCGATATACGCAACGGGCAAATCCTGAATAGCGTCTCGACGACCAAAACCATCTACTCGTATCAAGTGGATGTCGGCGTCTACAAGTTCGTTGGCTTCAAGGATCTGCTCCAGGCTGAAGCAGGCTTGACGCGCAATGAGCCGGCGCAGTTATGCGTCAAGGAAGCGATCGAATCCGCAGTGGTTCATCTGATCGTGCAGGGACTGAAGAACCAGACTTGGGCGCTCAAGGACGACAAGGACTGGTACGACCAGACGGTTCAGCGTTATCTGCAGGAAAACCAGAACTACATCGCGGAGATGGACAAGGTCAACACCTCGTATGACCCGTCGAAGGTCGAACCGGAAAAGGCATCGTCGGGCGGTTGATTCCGGCGCACGCGATTAGTAGCTCGCATCAGGAGCCGTAAATGAAGAACCGAAAAATCAAGAAGTCGCTCGCTCATAAAATATACGGAATGCTTATGATTGTTGCGTCGACCGCGAGTGCCGCTGACCTGTCCTTCATCTCGGACTTCGGTGCAGGGGAGCCGGCTTTCACGGTGAGCCGCCAAAGTGCGACGGTGAATCAGACGGGTTCAGCGAACACGGTGCAGGCCCGGCAAACCGGCGTCAACGCGATCACCATCAATCAGATTGGCGTGGCGAACGTGGCGGCGTCGCAGCAAACCGGGACGCAGAACTGGCAGTCGCTCGTGCAGTCAGGTAACGGCAATCAGTATGTCGGCGTGCAATCGGGGTCATACAACACGGCCAGCGTGACGCAACGAGGCAATAGCGACTACGCGTCGGTTACGCAATACGGGTCTCGCAACGACGCATCGGTGGCGCAACGCGGCAACGGTAATCAGGCAACCATCATTCAAGGAGGCGCCGGCAGCGGCATTCAGGTCCAGCAAACGGGTAACGGAGCAAAAGCGTTGGTGATCGCCCGATAAGCATACAACGACGAGCAACGAATCAAGGAGCAGCCATTCGATGAAACGACGAGTGAAGTAGCGGCAGCAGCAGGGGAAAGGCGGCAAGTGCACACCATGAAAAATGCCAAGCAGGCCGGACCGCTGAAATGAAAGCAAAAGCACAAACACGAAACCATCGTTCACTGGTTCATATAAGGGGTTGACCAATCATGAAGATCAAAGCATCCGTCGTTGCAATGGGGTTTCTGGCACTGGCCTCGTCGAGCGTGTTCGCCGAAGCCATCAACAACACCGTCACCGTGACCACGACCGGTACATACAACAATGCATTGGTTGACCAGAAGGACACGAACGGCGATAACGTCGCAATATCGCAGCAGGGCGGCCTTATCGCGGCCGGCAACCGCGCGAGTGTCACCGAATCGAGCTCACGCGACAACAAAGTTGTGATCAACCAGTCGAGTGTGCTGAACAACGCATCGGTCAATACGAGCGGCGGTGCGGGCAATGCGACGAACATCGATCAGAGCGGTGTGCTGACCGCAGCCAAGGCGTCAGTCGTGCAGACGGGCGAAGTGCAGAACAAGGTCAACATCACGCAGACCGGCTTCGTGAGTGGTTCGACCGCCAACGTGAACTCGAACAATGGCACCGGCAACACGACTTCGATCTATCAGACCGGTGTGAATTCGGCGAGTGTTGCGCAGAATGTCGGTTCGGATAACACGACGATCATCAGCCAGACCGGCGCGCTTGGCGTGGCATCGGTGGGCCAGGCTTCGTCGTCGGGTAACAACACGAATGTGCAGCAAGATGGCGCCAGCGGCAACGCAACGGTCTCTCAGACGCTCGGCTACGACAACACCACGAACATCGCGCAGCATGGCTCGCTGGAGACGGCAACGGTCTCGCAACTCGGCGCGCTCGGCAACACGACGCAGATTCTGCAAACCGGTCCGAGCAACACGGCAAACGTCGCACAGACTTTGTCGGCGGCCAACCTGACTTCCATCTCGCAGACCGGCTCGAATAACGACGCGGCCGTCTCGACGATGCTTGCGCTAGGCGGCAACGTCACGGTGTCGCAGATGGGCTCGAAGAGTCAGGCCTCGGTTTCGCAGGTGAGCGAAGCAGGTTCGAGCGCGACCGTGTCGCAAAGTGGCTCAGGCGTGAACAATGTCAGTACGTTGCAGCAAAACGGCAGCGGCAACGAGATCACGTCGACCCAGGTTTCGACTGGCACGGCCGTCAACACGGCGGGCCTTTCGCAAGTCGGCGCATTCGGCTCGAAGCTCGATCTGCTCCAGCATGGCAGCGGCAACAATGCGGTGGCGTATCAGGCCGGGATGGAAGAAACGCTGCTGGCATCGCAAGATGGCGTGAGCAACGAGTTGTACTCGTCGCAATCGGGCAGCGGCAACCGCATTGCATCGACGCAAGTTGGTGGAAGCAACTACGCATCGGTCACGCAAGCCGGTTCAGGCAACATCGCCACCGTGACGCAAACAGGCATCCACAACTCGACGACGATCGCTCAGCACTAAGGGGCGTAGTTAAGATCGTTGTATGGGTTCGACTCGAACGGCCGAGCCCCCGGCCGTTTGATCGATGCTTTCCTTCACCCCGCGTGGTGCCGGTCGATATTCACAGCCACCACGCCGGGTGCTTTTCCATTCAGACGCGCTTTGCCTGAGAGGAGCCAATCATGATCGCGTTCTCCGATGTCGCCGTGTCCTTCGATGTCACTTCCGCCAACGGTTCGATCCGCGTCGTTCCGTACGTCGTCAGCGTGTACGACACCGGCCTCGACTACGACTTGCACGTGCTCAAGTCGGGCGCGTCGGGCACGTCGAACGTGTCGCAGTCGGGCAGTTTGCACTTGCGCGGTGGCGAGAGCCGAGCGGTCTCGACGCTTGCCGTGTCATCGGCGAAAGGGGAGGCTTGCAAGGTCAGCATCACGTTGATGCAGGCCGGGCGTGTGATCCGTACGGTCAGCACGGATTGCGGAACTGGCAGCGCTTACCAGGCGACTCGTTGAAAGCCCGAGCGGCCGTTTGAACCATCAACTTTGCCACTGAGTCTTCAATCGTTCGATGAACCATTTGCCTGCCGGTCCGGGCGGCTGCGAAGGCTGCTGAAAGATGGACATCGTCAAAAGCCAGCCGCTGGGCGGCATCTCGTCCGTATCGAGAACAACCAGCGTCCCTGCGGCGATGTCTTTTTCGACCATATGCAAGGGCATGCCTCCCCAGCCCACGCAGTCCTTTAAAAACGCATATTTGGTGGACAAGTCCGCCAAGCGCCAGGTTGAAGCGGAGGCCACACCGAAGTCGCGACCTGCCGTGAGATCGGATCTGTCGGTCAGCACCAGTTGAACGTGGCGGCCAAGCTCACGCCGTGTTATTCGGCGACCGATGGCTGCAAGCGGATGCTGCGCCGAAGCCACCGCGACCACGGGCACGTCGCCGAGCCGCTCGCTCGTCAGCGATGAAAATGCCTGTGGCAGCGGCGGTAGTATGCCGAGACTGCATCGGCCGTCGAGAACGGGTAGATAAGCCGCTCCCAGTCCTTCGACGAAGAGACGTAGCGGCGTCAGTGGAAACTGCTCGGCGAAGGCCTTTGCCACTGCACTGATAACGTCAGTCGGGAAGAAAACGTCGACCACTACCGAGAGTTCGGCTTCCACGCCCGATGTCATGAGCCTCGCACGCGCCTTCAACGCATCCACCCCGGCGACGATATTGCGAGCGTCCGCGAGCAACAGCGCGCCCTCCGGCGTGAGCTTCGGGAATCGTCCAGAGCGCTCGAAAAGAATGACGCCCGTTTGATCTTCCAATCCTCCGACCCAACCACTTACCGCCGACTGAACGCGATTGAGTTTTCGCGCTGCCGCCGAGAAACTGCCCTCATCCACGGCGGCGATAAAGGTTCTGAGTTGGTCCAGCGATACTCCATCGAGCATGGCGGCCATCCATCTCCGAGCGTGATGGATTGTATCTCGATATGCCGTCTTCCCAGATCGTTCACGCACTGCCACGATCTACTTAAGCAACGACGTACTCGTGACCAACCAGAAAAAGGAATTCTCATGACTTATTCGATCATCGGGAGCGGCAGCGTAGGCGCCGCGATTGCCCGTCAATTCGTTCGCAGCGGCATCACGGCAGGCATCGCGAACACGCGCGGGCCGGAATCCATCGCACCTATCGCGCAAGAGCTCGGCGACAAGATCGTACCTATGACGTTGCAGGACGCGCTCAAGGCCGACGTGATCATTCTCGCGGTTCCGTTCTGGGCGCATCGCGATGTCGCCAAGGCTATGGCTAGCTGGCAAGGCAAAGTCGTCATCGACGCCACCAATGCCTATGGCGTGCCGCTAAACGAACTGGACGATCTGCCTTCCTCGGCGGTCGTGGCGAAGGCGCTGCCGGGCGCGCATTTGGTCAAGGCGTTCAACCATCTGCCCGCGCGCGTGCTCGCGCAGGAACCCGCGACTTCAGCGGGACGCCGAGTGCTCTTTTTATCGAGCGATGATGAGGGCGCCAATGCAACCGTCGCGGCGCTCGTCGAACGGCTCGGTTATGCGCCGGTCAGTCTCGGCAAGCTCGCCGAAGGCGGTCAACTCGTACAGGCCCGTGACAAGCATTGGGCGGCGTTGATCTTTCAGGACCTGTTCAAGAAGGAGCAATGAGCCATGTACGATCATGTCATCGGACCCGAGCCATATGACCGGATAAGGTCGGCTATCCGTGCGCTCAATGACATATAGAGGCGCCGCTTGAAGTCGTGTGAAAGTTGCTCGTCGATTCAAAGCAGGGGTCGAGCGACTACTGCGTGCCTCTATAAAAACGCATTCAGCGCACCCGCCGCGACGAATACAGCGATAGTCCGCTTGACATGCGAGCGGATCTCGTTGCGAAGATCATCGAGGTTTTCATCCATCAATGCTCTCATGAGCATGGGCGGAACGATTGCATCGAGGATCTGAGTGGCGATGATCAACGCATTGCGCTTGATGGCAGCGCGCGTACTGGCGTCGCGCGCAATTTGCGAATGTTCCGCCATCAAGCTCGCGACCGCATCGATGCCGCGTAGGCGCCCCGCCTCGCGTGTCATTTTCGCCAGCGACGGAAATCGCGGCGCGTCCGCGACCACTACTCTGATCAACCCGATCACCTCGTCGTCGAGCAAGCGTGTGACGAGCGCGCGCGTCACCCCTTCGAGTTGCTCGACGAGAGCAGAGGATTGCGGCGCCTCGAACACGGGACGCAAGCACCGCTCGCAATTTCGTTTGACCACTTCGGCGAAGAGCGCTTCCTTGCTCGGATACCGACTGTACAACGTTGCCTTGCCTGCGCCCGCCGCCTCGGCGATGCGCTCCAGCGACGCTCCAGCGAAACCCTGCTGCAGAAAGACGGTACTCGCCGCGTCCAGAATGCGCTCTTCCACATCGCCTGCCATCGCGTTGGACGGACGGCCTTTCTTCCGCGAGAACATGGCTCCTATGGGGCATAGGGAGGCATGTCCGTTGCCATCTTTCATCGTGCGTTTCACGGCTGATCCTTGCATAAATCTCCAGCGCAAGATTAACACAGACGCCGCTTATTAAAAAAAGAACGAGACCGTTCCGTTCTATTGTAGAATGCATCTCAATATTGGTTGGGAGACTGCAATGGCCGGAAGTGAAAGCGAAGATAGCAAGCCCTCCGGCGATGCCGGAGAAGGCGACCGCGAGCAAGCCGACAAGAAGCCGGGCGAGGAAACGTCCAAGCCGATGAGCCCGAAGCGCAAGCGCATGAATGCCATCATCGGCGGAACGGTATTACTGATTTGTGTGGCTGGAGGCGTTGCGTACTGGCTCCATAGCCGGCACTACGAGAGTACCGACGACGCGTTCATCGACAGCAATCAAAGCCAGATTGCATCGCAGGTGAACGGTCGCGTGATCGAATTGCTGGTGGCGGATAACCAGCACGTCGAAAAGAATCAGCCGCTCTTGCGCATCGATCCACGCGACTTCGAAGTGAAGCTCGAACAAGCCGAGGCACAGGAAGCCAATGCCGTTGCGCAAGTTGCGCAGGCGCATGCCGACCTGCTGTATCAGCAAGCCAATCTCGCGCAGCAGACCGCGCAGGTGCGCGTCGCGCAGGCCGATCTACTGCAGGCGCAGCAGGATCTCGCGCGCTATACGGGCACGGACCCGGCCGCCATCACGCGTCAGCAACTCGAACAAAGTCAGGCGACCACCAAGAGCGCGCTCGCGAGGCTCGATAGCGCGAAGCAGGCCGTTCAGGCGGGCGAAGCGCAGGTCGCGTCGCAACGAACCAAGATCGACGCCGCTCAGGCATCGGTGCGTCAGACGCATGCGGATGTCGATAACGCGAAGCTGCAATTGAGCTACACGGAAGTCGTCGCACCGCAGGCAGGGAAGGTGACGCGCCGCACCGTGAACCTTGGCAACTACGTGACGCCCGGACAGGCGCTCGTTGCAGTGGTGCCCGACGAGATGTGGGTCACCGCGAACTTCAAGGAAACGCAGCTCGTTCACATGAACGTGGGACAACCCGTGGATGTCACCGTGGATGCTTATCCGGACAAGGTTCTCCACGCGCATGTCGAGAGCCTGCAACGCGGTACGGGCTCGGTGTTTAGCAGCCTGCCTGCGGAAAACGCCACGGGCAATTACGTGAAAGTGGTGCAGCGTCTGCCCGTGAAGATCGTCTTCGATGGCGACGACTGGCGCAACATGCCGCTCGCGCCGGGTCTCTCCGTCAGTCCGCGCGTGACGGTACGTTGACATGGCCGCTACGCACGCAGCATTGCCGAGGTCGGCGGCGGGGCCCTTCAATCCATGGCTCATCGCGGTCATCGTGTCGATTGCCACCTTCATGGAAGTGCTCGACACGACCATCGCGAACGTGGCGCTCAGGCATATCGCGGGCGGACTCGGTGCGAGTCTCGACCAGAGCACGTACATCACGACGAGCTACCTGGTGAGCAACGCAATCGTCTTGCCTATCAGCGGATGGCTTGCGAACGTGATCGGGCGCAAGCGCTTCTACATGATCTGCGTGTTCCTGTTCACGGTCAGTTCGGTGGCGTGCGGCTTCGCCACCTCGCTGCCGATGATGATCGTCTTTCGCGTGCTGCAAGGACTGGGCGGCGGCGGTCTCGCGCCGGTCGAGCAGAGCATTTTCGCGGACACGTTCACACCGGACAAGCGCGCGATGGCGTTTGCGCTGTATGGCTTTACGGTCGTCACGGCGCCCGCCATCGGACCGATGCTTGGCGGCTGGATCACCGAGAACTATTCGTGGCACTGGGTGTTCCTCATCAACCTGCCGGTGGGGATGGTTTCGCTCGTCCTGACGTGGATGTTCGTAAGCGACAGCAAGCTCGTTCAGCAAGAGCGTCGCGCGCTGCTCGACCGAGGCTTGCGCATCGACTATCTCGGCTTCTTTCTGGTGGCGGTCGGCTTCGGCTGCCTGCAGATCGTGCTGGATAAATTCGAGCGCGAGGACGGGTTCTCGTCGAACTTCATCTGCTCGTTCGCGGCGGTTGCATGCGTCGCATTGGTGGCGCTGGTCTTTCGTGAACTGACGACCGCGCAACCAATCGTGAACTTGCGGCTTTTCAAGTCGCGCGCATTCGCCATCAGTTGCGGCGTCATGTTCGCGTTCGGGTTCATCATCAACAGCACGACGCAGATCCTGCCGCAATTCACGCAGGAACTGCTTGGCTACGATGCCACCAACGCCGGCCTCACACTTGGCCTGGGTGGTCTCGTCACGTTGTTCTTCATGCCCGTGGCGGGCATCGTGACCGGGCGCGTGTTCCAGCCCAAATGGCTCGTGATGATGTCGCTTGCGGGCACGGGCGTCGCGTTACTGCATTCGGCGGGTCTCGATCTGAACATCGGCTTCTGGGATGTCTCGTTGTCGCGGCTTTATCAGGTCATCTGGCTGCCATTCCTCTTTATTCCTCTTTCGACCGTGCAGTTCATCGGTATTCCGCCGGAAGAGAACAACAACGCATCCGCGCTCATCAACATGATGCGCAATCTCGGCGGCAGCTTCGGCGTGTCGCTCGTGACGACGCAACTGGCGTGGCGCGATCAGTTTCATCATGCACGGCTCGCCGAGCACATCACGCCGTATAACGGCTTCGTGAATGCGCTCGGCTCCATCGCCGGACGGGTCGAGCAACAGGCGTCCGTCATGAGTTATCTCGACGTGTTCATCATGCTCGGCGTCATATCCCTCGTGCTGTGTCCCGTCTGTATCTTGTTGCCGAAGCTGCCGAAGGGGGCACAAGTCAATGCGCATTGATTATCGATGGATTCCGTTTGTCGTTTTCCTGTCCGCCTGCACGGTCGGCCCAAACTTTCAGCGTCCTGCATTGCAGACACCGGCGCCGTGGCCCGAAACGCAGTCCACGAGCGAGGCTAACCGGTCGGTCGCGGTGCCCGAACCTGTCGATCCGCAATGGTGGAACAGCTTCGGCGATCCCGTGCTGACCGAGCTCGTCACGCGCGCGATGGACAGCAATCTCGACATCAAGGTCGCGGCGGCGCGGCTCCTGGAGTCGCGTGCGCAGCTTGGCCAGACGAAGGCCGACGAGCTTCCGACGCTAAACGGCAACGCTTCCTACACGCGCGAGCTGCAGAGCGCCGATGGCGTCATCGGCTTGCTGGGCGGCGGCGGGTCATCGGCCACGGATACGAACGGGCTCGGCGGACGGCAAGGCGGTGTTCCGACGTCGAGCGCGGCGCAAAACGCACTGCCGCCGTTCAATTTGTATCAGTATGGTTTCGATGCATCGTGGGAACTCGACCTCTGGGGCCGCGTGCGACGCACGACGGAAAGCGCGAGCGCCACGGTCGAAGCGCAGAACGAGGCGCGGCACGATGCGATCGTCTCGACCGCCGCCGAAGTCGCGCGCGATTATCTGAATCTGCGTGGGACGCAGGAAAAGCTGCGTATTACGCGAGAGAATCTGGCGTTTGCAGAGCGTACCGTGCAACTCACGGAGGAGCGCGCGAAGCATGGACTCGCAACCGATCTCGATGTCGCCAATGCGCAGAGCCAGGCCGAATCGAATGCCGCGGATATTCCGCAGGAAGAGCAGCAGGAAGCGAAGCTGATCAATGCCATCGGCGTGCTGCTTGGCGAGTATCCGCAAGCGCTTGCGGCGAAGCTGTCGCCGCCATCCGCCGTGCCGATGGCGCCGCCGCGCGTGCCGGTCGGGCTTTCATCGGAACTGGCGCATCGGCGGCCGGATATCCGCGAGGCGGAGGCGCAGCTTCATGCGGCAACGGCGAGCATCGGCGCGGCGAAGGCGGACTTCTTCCCCAAGATCACGCTGTCGGGAAGCGTCGCCATTCAGGCCACGCAATTCACGAATCTCGGTAGTTGGGGCGCGCGCAGCTACAGTGCGGGGCCGAGTCTTTCGCTTCCCATCTTCGAGGGTGGCCGCTTGCGTGCGACGCTCGCGTTGCGGGAAGCCCAGCAACAGGAAGCGGCGATCACGTACCGCAAGACCGTGCTGTCGGCATTCCAGGAAGTGGATGACGCGCTGACGGGATTCGCCGCCGAACAGCGCCGCCGCGATCGCCTGGAGGCAAGCGTGCAAGCGTCCAAACGCGCGCTCGACATTGCAAACAAGCGCTACATTCGTGGCCTGTCGAACTACCTCGACGTGTTGACGGCACAAAAGGCGTTGCTCACCGCCGAGCAGCAATGGGTCGACAGCACCGCGACGGTATCGACGAATCTCGTCGCGTTGTACAAGGCGCTCGGCGGCGGCTGGGATACGCAAGACGGCGCGTATGCGGCGCTTTCCGCCAAGCAGGAATAAGGCGCACAAGCGCGCGTTCGCGATGCCTCGATGACGGCTGGCGCGAGAACGAGGCTACACTCAGGCTTTTCCAAGCCGGAACGCGCTGTGCCCAAAGTGTCCACGATTCGCGAAGTGGCGGAACATGCCAAGGTCTCGAAGGCGACCGTATCGCGCTACCTGAACGGCAGCCTCGCGTTGCCGCCGGACACAGCCGAACGCATCGACGCCGCCATCGCGGCGTTGAAGTACCGGCAAAACAGCCTTGCTCGGCGCCTGAGCCTCGGCAGCAGCGAGACTATCGGCTTGGCCATGCCGGACGTGGCGAATCCTTTCTTCGCGGAGATCGCCGACGAAGTCGAGCTGGCCGCTTCCGAGCATGGCTACGGTCTGTCCTTGTGCATCACGCGCAACCAGTTCGCTCGCGAATCGCTGTATGTCGGCTGGCTCGACATTCAGCATCTCGATGGCCTGATCCTCGTCTCCAACCGTCCCGACGACGGCACGCTGCGCACGCTCATCGGCACGCGCGGCAATATCGTCGTGATCGATGAAGACGTGCCCGGCGCGGACGTGCCCAAAGTGCTCGTCGATAACGTGCAGGGCGGCTATCTCGCCACGCAGCATCTGATCGAGGCGGGGCATCGGCGCATTGCTCATATCAGCGGCCCGCTCGGTCTTTTCACCGTGCAGGAGCGTTGCGAAGGGTATCGGCGGGCGTTGGCGCAGGCGAATATCGAATTCGATGAAACGCTCGTCTGTTTCGGCTCGTACGAGCGCGAGTTCGGCGCGACGGCGCTCGGCCGTCTGCTTGCGCTGCCGTCGCCGCCCACGGCGATTTTCGCGGCGAGCGATTACCTCGCGGTCGGCCTGCTCGAAGCGCTGCGCGATCGACGTATCGACGTGCCGCGCGATATGTCGATCGTCGGCTTTGACGACATGGAGTTTGCGAGCCTGCTGATGCCGCCCATCACGACGCTTCGGCAGTCCGCGCGCGATCTCGGCCGCACGGGCGTCGAGTTGCTGCTTGCGCGTCTCTCGGGCGGCGGACCGTCCACCGTGCGGCGGCTGCCCGTGAGTTTGATTCAACGCGCGTCCGTCGCGCCACCACGTTTGCGCTGAACTCAGCGTCAACGCGCACTCCACGCAAATTCTAATTTTGACCGGTTGACATGAAAGGGGCGACGGCCGTAGCCTAAGTAAACCGGTTTACAAAGCGGCGCGTTTTATCCGCGCCCTCTGAAGTTTCAACCATGCCAGGACCAGCCGACGAGTCGCTCGTCCTGCGCCTTTGCGATGGAGGAGCTGTGATGAACGCCATGCTGTCACGCCGGATCATGTCCGCGGTCGCCGTGATGTCCGCCGGATCGCTGATTGCACTATCGGGCGGCGCGCACGCCGCCGACAAGAAGAGGATCGCGCTGGTCCAGATCAATCAGGAAGCGCTCTTCTTCACCCAGATGGATGACGGCGCGCAAAAGGCCGCGAAGGCCGCGGGTGCGGACCTCGCCATCTTCAATTCGAACAATGACCCGAACGCGCAGAACAACGCCATCGAGACATACATCCAGCAGAAGGTGGATGCGCTTCTCGTGGTCGCCATCGACGTGAACGGGATCAAGCCGGCGATTGCCGAAGCAAAGAAGGCCGGCATTCCGGTCGTCACCATCGACGCTATCGTGAACGGCGATAACGACGTGCAAGTCGGTGTCGACAATCTCAAGGTCGGCAAGGACATCGGCACCTACACGGCCGATTACGTCAAGAAGTCGCTTGGCGGCAAGGCAAGCGTGGGCGTGGTCGGCGCGCTGAATTCGTACATTCAGAACGTGCGTCTGGACGGCTTCAAGGCCGGTCTCGCGGGCGCGCCCAATGCGAAGATCGTGTCCACGGTCGATGGCCAGAACGTGCAGGATCAGGCGCAGACGGCCGCCGAAAATCTCATCTCCGGCAACCCGAACATGCAGGTCGTTTATGCAACCGGCGAACCGGCCTTGATCGGTCTCGTGGCCGCCGTGTCGGCGCAAAGCGCGACGGATCGCGTCAAGATTTTCGGCTGGGACTTGAGCGCGCAGGCCATCAAGGGCATCGATCAGGGCTTTGTCGTGGCCGTGGTGCAGCAGGACCCGGAAGGCGAAGGCAAGGCGGCCGTCAACGCCGCGCTCAAGCTGATCGCGAAGCAACCGGTCGAGAAGAACATCTCTGTTCCGGTGACCATCGTCACCAAGGCGAACGTGGCGAAGTATCGCAGCGTGTTCAAGTAGGCCGCGTCCAAACCGGGAGAGCCTCATGTCGAGCGTGGACACAGGCGCGCCGCTGCGTGTGCGGATGCGCGGCATCACCAAGCAATACGGCGCGATACAGTCGTTGCGCGGCGTGAATCTCGATGTCGCGCCGGGCGAAGTGCTGGGCCTCGTCGGCGACAACGGCGCGGGTAAATCGACGCTGTCGAAAGTGCTGTCGGGTGCGGTCGTGCCCGACAGCGGATCGATCGAGATCGACGGCAAGACGGTCCATTTCGACAATCCGGGCGATGCCCGCACGCATCGCATCGAGATGGTCTATCAGGACCTGTCCTTGTGCGATACGGTCGATGTCGCGGGCAATCTGTTTCTCGGCCGCGAGCCCATGCGCCGCGTGCTCGGCATGCCGATTCTCGATCACGCGAAGATGCATCGCGATGCACGTTCCATGCTGGACGGGCTCGGCATCCGCATTCCGGACACGAAACTAGACGTGGAAAATCTGTCGGGCGGACAGCGTCAGGCCATCGCCATTTCGCGCGCGGTTTCGTTCGATCCGAAAGTGCTCATCATGGACGAGCCGACTGCCGCGCTCGCCGTCGCGGAGGTCGAAGCGGTGCTCGATGTCGTGCGAACCGTAAGCGCGCGCGGCGTCAGCGTGATTCTCATCAGTCATCGGCTACAGGACCTGTTTCTGGTCTGCGACCGCATCACGGTGATGTACGAAGGCACCGCTATCGCGGACCGGCCTATCGGCGAGACGAATCTGCAGGAGATCGTCGATCTGATCGTCGGGCACAAATTCAACGCGCGCTCCGCGCGTCCACACGCCGAACATTGATCATGGGTACCACCGTGTCCTCCGAATCTTCCGCACGGCGCGCGCTTTCGCTGTCGCACCGGCTGGGCCATCGTGCAGGCGTCGCGAGCATCGCGGCCTTCTTCGCGATCTGCGTCGTGGCGTTCAGCATCGCCACCGACACTTTTCTCACCACCGGCAATCTCCTTAACGTGCTGCGTCAGAGTGCGCCGTTGCTGATCGTCGCCACGACGATGACGCTCGTCATCACCACCGCGGGCATCGACCTTTCAGTGGGCTCGACGCTCGCGTTCGTCGGCGCGCTCGCGGCCATCGCGTTGCACGCGGGCATGCCGGATACGCTCGTTCTGATCGGCGGCCTTGTGCTCGGCGGGGTCATCGGGCTCGCGAACGGCTACTTCATCGCGATCGCGGGCATGCCCGCGTTCATCGTCACGCTTGGCACGTTGTCGATCGTGCGCGGTGCGGCGCTTCTCATCACGCAAGGCTATTCCGTGCCCGTGGATGGCAACGGCTGGTTCGTCGCGCTCGGCCGCGAGTGGTTCCTGGGACTTCCGCTGCCCGCCGTGATCGCGGTGGCCGTGATGCTCGCCGGATGGGTCGTGCTGCGTCATACGCGCTTCGGGCGCTACATCATCGGGATCGGCACGAACGCGGAAGGCGTGCGGCGCGCGGGCGTCGATACACGCGGCGTCATCATCAAGGTGTATGTGCTGAGCGGCATCGCGGCGGGGCTCGCCGGGCTCATTACGACCGCGCGGCTCGGGAGCGGTTCGTCGAATCAGGGCGTCGGCTTCGAGCTCGCGGTGATCGCGGCGGTCGTGCTCGGCAGCACCAATCTGTTCGGCGGCCGCGGCACCATTCTGGGCACGCTCCTCGGCGCGCTGACCATTGCCGTGCTCGGCAACGGGCTGATTCTGGTTCACGTGTCGCCGTTCTATACGCAGATCATCCAGGGGGCCATCATGCTGTTCGCGATCTGGCTGAACACGCGCATCTTTTCCGCCCGGCGTGGAAAGAAGGGCTGAGCATGATGTCGACGAAACCCGTATTCGGTCATCCGGCGACGCTGCCCATAGGTGTCGGCAGCGGCCACGTAATGACGGTGCTCGGTCCGCTACCGGTCGAGCAAATGGGCATCACGCTGATGCACGAGCATATTCTGGTCGATGCCTCCGGCAAATGGGTCGCGCCGGCTTGTTGCGGCGAACGGCATATCGGCGAGCAGAAGGTGCATGTCGGCATTTTGGGCGCGCTGCGCATGAATCCGCTCATGAACCGCGACAACTGCCAGCTATTCGATGTCGATGCCGCCACCGAGGAACTGATGAAGTTCCGCGAATTGGGTGGCCAGACGGTGGTCGATCCGACCAACCTCGGCATTGGCCGCGATCCGCTCGCGCTGCAGCGCATTTCGCGGCGCACGGGGCTCAACATCGTCATGTCGACGGGCTTTTATCTGGAGCCTTCGCATCCGGCGTACGTGCGCGAGCGTTCCATCGACGAACTCGCCGAGCAGATGATCTTCGACGTGGGCGGCGCCGAGCGCAAGCCAGATGTGATCGCGGGGCTCATCGGCGAAATCGGCGTGTCGGCGGCGTTCACGGCGGAAGAAGAGAAGTCGCTGCGCGCGGCGGCTCGCGCGAGCGCCGCCACGCGCGTGCCGCTTTCGGTGCATCTGCCGGGATGGGTGCGGCATGGACATCGCGTGCTCGATATCGTCGAGCGCGAGGGCGCCGATCTCGCGCATACGGTGCTTTGTCACATGAACCCGAGCCACGCGGATATCGAGTATCAGCATTCCATCGCGCGGCGCGGTGCGTGGCTCGAATACGACATGATCGGCATGGACTACTACTACGCCGACGAAGACGCGCAATCGCCGTCCGATGAAGAGAACGCGCGCGCTATCCGCGCGCTCATCGATGCGGGGTTCATCGGCAATCTGCTGCTCTCGCAGGACGTGTTCCTCAAGATGATGCTCACGCGTTACGGCGGCTTCGGCTACGGCTATATCCTCGAACACTTCGTGCCGAGACTCAGACGCCACGGCGTGAGCGACGCGCAGATCGAAACCATGCTCGTGACCAATCCCGCTCGCGTGTTCTCGGCGGCGGCATCTGGCGTGACGAGCCGTCGTGTTCAAGGAGATTGAGAATGACGAAGAAAGTCCTGCTCGCCGGAGAGTCGTGGACCAGCACGGCAACCCATGTGAAGGGGTTCGATCTGTTCGCGTCGGTGACGTATCACACCGGCTCCGAGCAGTTTCTCGCGCTCTTCAAGGACAGCGCCGGGTACGCGGTCACGCACATGCCGAGTCACGACGCGCAGACGCGATTTCCCACGACGCTCGAAGGGCTCAAGGAGTATGACGCAATCATTCTTTCCGACATCGGCGCGAATACGCTCTTGCTGCATCCGGATACGTGGGTGCACAGCAAGCGCACGCCGAACCGCCTGAAGTTGTTGCGCGAGTATGTGGAGGCAGGCGGCGGTCTCATGATGATCGGTGGCTATCTGAGCTTTCAGGGCATCAACGGCAGTGCGCGCTTTCGCAATACGCCCGTCGAGGACGTGCTGCCCGTGAAGTGCCTCGCGTGGGACGACCGCGTGGAAGTGCCCGAGGGGTTCACGCCGAGTATCGTCGCGCGGCATCCGGTGATAGAGGGCCTCGGCACGCAATGGCCGCATCTGCTCGGCTACAACGAAGTCGAGTTGAAGCCGGGTGCGACGCTCATCGCAACCGTGCCGGACACGGGCCATCCGTTGCTCGTGGCGGGGCAGTATGGCGAGGGCCGCACGCTTGCCTGGACAAGCGACATGTCCGTGCACTGGCTGCCGCCCGAGTTCTCCGCGTGGGACGGTTATGGACGGCTTTGGCGGCAGTGTCTCGACTGGCTGACCGAGGCGCGCGCGGCATGATGTATTTCGGTATCGCCGACCTCGACCTCGACCTCGACCTCGCGCGCGCGGCATGCGCGGCTTGCCGCGACGCTCGCCCGCGTGAGGCGCTCGGCTCGTATCGAGCGATGTCCGGCTACCGGATGGCACCATCATGAGCAGCGCGCGCGTCTGCGTGATCGGCAACGCGGCGATGGACATGACGCTCCGCGTGGCTTCGTTGCCGAAGCCCGGCGAGACGTCGATTGCGCTTGGCAGCACGCTGGACTTCGGCGGCAAGGGCGCGAATCAGGCGGTGATCGCTGCACGCGCGGGCGCGCAGGTGACGTTGCTTGCGGCTGTCGGATGCGACGCCGACGGCGCGCGCATAGTCGCCATGCTCGGTGAGGAAGGCATCGATACGCGGCACGTTGACCATCTCGATTGCCCGACGGACCTTTCCATTGTCACCGTCGATGCTGCCGGTGAAAACACCATCGTCACGCGCAACGAAGCCGCCAGCGGCTACGCACCGGATGCCGCGTTGCTGGACGCCGTGAGCGCGCCGGGCGACTGGATCGTGCTGCAAGGCAATCTGGCGCGCACGGTGACGGCGACGTGGTTGCGCGCGGCGCGTCGCGGCGGGCGGCATACGCTTCTGAATCCGGGACCGGTGCAATTCGAGGTCAACGCGCTGCTGCCCGATGTCGATGTGCTCGTCGTCAACAGCGTCGAGGCCGAAATGCTGTCGGGCGACGCCGATGCATGCCGCGCGGCGCTCGCATTGCACGCGGCAGGCGCGACCGAGGTGCTGGTCACGCTCGGCGCGGGCGGCGTCGTCTGGTGCGGCGCGCACGGCGGCATCGAGCAGATGCCCGCATCTGAAGTCATTGCCGTGGACACGGTCGGCGCAGGCGATGCACTCTGCGGCATGCTCGCGGCTGGGCTCGCGCACGGCCATCGACTGCGCGACATCCTGCCTCGCGCAATGGCCGTTGCCGCCTATGTGGTCGGCCGGCACGGCACGCAGGCAAGTTTTCCGGATCGTGCGCGCATGCTCGAACTCGCGCGCTTCATCTGACCGATACTTCGACAGGATTCTCATGGACACCGGACACGAGGTTGGACGCGGACGCACCGACAGCATCGCGCATATTTTCGGCCGCCCGCGCGGCGTGGTCATAGGCGTGATTCACTGCCCGGCGTTTCCCGGCGCGCCGCGCTACGACGGAGGCACGAGCGAGGCGCTATACGAAACCGCTCTTGCCGATGCCCGCGCGTATGCAGCAGGCGGCGTCGATGGTCTCATCGTCGAAAATCATGGCGACGTGCCGTTCGCAAAACCGGATGACATCGGACCGGAAACATCGGCGTTCATGGCCGTGAGCGCGGACCGGATTGCGCGCGAAACGGGCCTGCCTATCGGCATCAACGTGCTTGCCAACGCTTCGGTGCCGGCGCTCGCCATCGCGGCCGCGAGCAATGCCGCGTTCGTGCGCGTCAATCAGTGGGCGAATGCTTATGTGGCCAACGAAGGCATCATCGAAGGCGAGGCGGCGCGGGCCTTGCGATATCGTGCGCGGTTGCGCGCGGAAGGCATCCGCGTGTTTGCGGACGCGCACGTGAAGCACGGCGCGCATGCAATCGTCGCGGATCGTGCGCTCGAGGAACTCGTGCGCGATGTCGAATTCTTCGATGCCGATGCGATCATCGCCACCGGCCAGCGCACGGGCGATGTCGCGAGCCTCGATTATCTTCGGCAGATTCGCGCCGCGACCAGGCTTCCGCTTTTGGTGGGCAGCGGCTGCACGGAAACCAACGTCGCGGAGATTTTGTCGGTCGTGGATGCGGTGATCGTCGCGAGTTCGCTGAAGGTGGGCGGCGTGTGGTGGAATCCCGTCGATGAAGACAAGGTGCGGCGGTTCGTACACGCGGCGCGAGGAGGTTAGGACGAGCGGTAGACTTCTCCTCGTGCAACCGTCTTCCGGGAGAATGAATTTGAACCAAGACAAAGAGGTCGAGCCGCTCTCGCGGCGCTTCGGGTTTCTGATCGAACTGGACAAGTTGAAGTCGGTTATGCGGCAATCGCCGCTCATCGACCGCAGCCGCAGGGAGAATTCGGCGGAGCACTCGTGGCATCTGGCCATGTTCGCGCTGGTACTTTCGGATTGCGCGAAGGATGTCGACAGTTTTCATGTCATCAAACTGCTGCTCGTGCATGACATCGTCGAGATCGATGCTGGCGATCATCCGCTGCACGCGCCAGGCGCGGATTCCGCGTCGATCGAGCAATCGGAGCAACGGGCCGCGGAGCGAATCTTCGGGTTATTGCCCGACGATCAAGGGCGCGAACTGCGCAAACTATGGATGGAATTCGAGGCGGCTGAGACACCGGAGGCGATCTTCGCCAAATCGCTCGATCGGCTGCAGCCGTTGCTGATCAATACCTTGACTGGCGGAGGCACGTGGACGGAGAACGGCGTGAACGAGCAACAGGTCGTGGAGCGGTACGGGCCTGTGATTGCACGCGGATCGCCGCAGTTGTGGGAAGCGGCGCGTGAGCTTGTCGGCGCGCACTTTTCCGGTGACGTCGCTCGCCGGAAAGACGACTGATGCCGTGGCGAATGGCGTTGAATGACGGCGAGATGCATTCGCAGTGTCGTAGTTGGCGATGATCGCCACCTTGGTTGAGGCGACGCGTTTTGCTAGGGTCGCTCATCGCCAAGGTCAACGCGTGCCCGATACATGTCCCTGACGAGCCGAAGTTAACCGTGCCATCGGCAAGCGGATGAACAAGCCCGCTCGCCGATTCCGCATCCCGGAAAGCCATCAATCGTTCAAGCCGCGTTCGTCGCCCGTCGATCCGCATCGCTAGTCTTGCGTGTTTCATGGCCGTGCCGCAACCGCACACTGCATATTGCCGCGACAATCAGCGCGACAGCAAGACACACCAGCCCGTTCATCGCCTTGCCGGTCGATTGCTCGATGATCCCCATGACCGTGGGCCCGACGAAGCCGCCGAGCAACCCGCACGTGTTGACGAGCCCGAGTCCGCCCGCAAGCGCGCTGCCTGAAAGCCGCGAAGACGGGAACGTGAAGATGATCGACTGAACCACGAAGAACATCGAAGCGGACACGCACACGCCGAGAAAGCCGATGACGGGCGTCGAATAGGCGGCGACCAGCATGCCCGCGGCCATGATCAGCAGGCCGCCCACGAGCATGCGGCGGCTGCGCGATGAATTGCTCGCGAAGCGCGGCAAAAGGGCGGCGCCGAGTGCGGCGGCGACCCACGGCGTGGACGTCAGCACGCCGACGACGAATGGCGAGAAGTGCCCCGAAGACCCGATGATCCCTGGCAAAAAGAAGATAACCGTATAGATGGTCAACTGATGGCAAAAGTAGACGAAGATCGAGAGCCAGATCTGTCTGTCCGCCAGCGCCGCGCGAAACGTATGACCGCCGTGACCGGTACCGATGGCTTCCTGTTCGGCGGCAAGACGTCGCTCCAGCGCCAGCGCTTCCTCGCGCGGTAACCACGAAGCGCGTGTCGGCCGGTCGGGCAACATCTTCCACACGACGATCGCGAGCAGCACGGCAGGCGCGCCTTCGACCATGAACAGCCATTGCCAGCCGTGAAAACCGAGCACGCCATCCATTTCCAGCAGCGCACCGCCAAGCGGGCCGCCGGCGATGTTGGCCACGCACACGCCGAGCAGGAAGTAGCCGGTGGCGCGCGCGCGATCCTCGCGTCCGAACCAGTAAGTCAGATACAGCATCACGCCGGGAAAGAGTCCCGCTTCGGCCACGCCGAGCAGAAGACGCATCACATAGAACGAGGTCTCGCCGCGCACGAAGGCCATCGCCACCGAGAGCACGCCCCATGTCACCATGATGCGCGTGATCCAGAAGCGCGCGCCGACACGATGCATCGCGAGATTGCTCGGAATCTCGAAAGCGGCATACGTCAGAAAGAACAGCCCCGCGCCTAGCCCATAGGCGGCGGATGACAGGCCAAGATCGATGCTCATCGTATGCTTGGCAAGCGCGATGTTGGTGCGATCCAGAAAGCTGATCACATACGAGATCACGAGCAGCGGCATGAGCTTGCGAAACAGCAGCGCGTTCAGCGACGCATGGGGTGACGCATGTGTTGAGTTACGCGAAGAACTGGGCGTGGACATGATGACTCCCGGCGTCAGGACGGATTGGAAGAGTAGGGCGCGCATGGACGACGAGGTGAAGCGTCGCGGCGAGATAGGTAGGCTTTCATGACTTGTCTCCGTGTATTTTTTCGTTGTCATGGCGCGGACGTCGCTTGGCGCGCGTCCGCTTGCTTCGGTGCGATCTTCAGAAGTTCACGTTGTCGTGGCCCTTGAGCGCGAGCATCTGACGCGCTTCGGCGGGCGTCGCGATGTCGAGCGACAAGCCTTCGATCACCTGGCGAATCTGGCGCACTTGCTGCGCGCTCGATTCGGCAAGCTGGCCAGGACCGATCCACAGCGAATCCTCAAGGCCAACGCGCACGTTCGCTCCTTGCGCCGCGCCGATGGACGCGAGCGGAATCTGATTGCGCCCCGCGCCGAGAATGGACCACACATAATCCGAACCGAAAAGGCGATCGGCGGTTCGCTTCATATGCGCCAGATCTTCCGGGTGCGCGCCTATGCCGCCCAGCAGTCCGAACACGGTCTGCACGAAGAACGGCCCTTTCACTAGCCCGCGATCGACGAAATGCGCGAGGTTGTAGAGATGCGAGGTGTCATAGCACTCGAACTCGAAGCGCGTGCCGTTCGCCGTGCACGAGCTCAGGATGTACTCGATATCCGCGAATGTGTTCTTGAACACGAGATCGCGACTCTTTTCCAGATGCTGACGTTCCCAGTCGTGCTTCAGGTCCTTGAAACGGTCGAGCATCGGATACAGCCCGAAGTTCATCGATCCCATGTTGAGCGATGCCACTTCCGGCTGAAAATGATGCGCGGGCTTGAGGCGCTCGGCGACCGTCATATGCGGACTGCCGCCCGTCGTGAGATTGATGACCGCGTTCGTTTCCGCCTTGATGCGCGGTAAAAAGCGTTCGAAAACCGCGGGGTCTTGCGTCGGCCGGCCGTCTTCAAGATCGCGCGCGTGCAAATGAAGAATCGATGCGCCTTCGCGTGCGGCGGCGAGCGCGGCATCGGCGATCTGATCCGGCGTGACCGGCAGATACGGCGACATGGAAGGCGTGTGGATGGCGCCCGTCGGCGCACAGGTGATGATGACTTTGCGTTTGCTTGCCATGGTGTTCGATCTCCTCTCGTACTTGTTTGAAGCGATATTCAGAGCGTTTCGACGTTGCCGCAGACGGACAGCGCCTGACCGGAAATCGCGCTGCCAGCTGGCGAGCTCAAGAACAGCACGCTGGCGGCGATCTCCTCTTGCGTCACCATGCGGCGCAGCGAAATTTTCTCCAGATAACGCGCTTCCATTTCCTGATAGCTGATGTTCAGTTGCTTCGCGCGCGCGGCGATCACGCCTTCCATGCGCGGCCCCTTGACGATGCCCGGCTGCACCGCATTCACGCGAATGTTGTCCGCGCCGAGTTCAATGGCGAGACTCTTCGCGAGGCCCACGATCGCCCATTTGGTCGCGGAATAGGGCGTGCGGAATCCATAGCCGAGACGTCCTGCGACCGACGACATGAAAACGATCACGCCGCCGCCATTTGCTTCGCGCAGCATCGGCATGGCCTGGCTCGAAAAGTAGTAATGGCTATTCAGATTGATGTCGATGGTGCGTTCCCAGTCGTCCGACTCGATCTCGTCGATGCCGCCCGTCGGTCCCGCGATGCCCGCGTTGTTGATCAACACATCGAGGCCGCCGAGTTCGCGCTTCACGTCGTCGAACACGCGCGCGACGTCGGCTTTGTTCGATACGTCGGCGCGAGTACCGGTGATCGACGGCGATCCGGTCGCATGAGTCGATAGGGCATCGATGGCTTTGGCGTCGACATCGCATACATGCACGCGCGCGCCCGTGGACACGAACGCCTGCGCGATCGTCAAACCGATGCCCGACGCGCCGCCGGTAATCAGCACGCGCAATCCGGCGGGCGGGGCGAGCAGTTTGAGGTAATCCATGTGGTTGACTCCTGTAGGACGGTTGTTATTTGGTCAGCTTTTCGAAGCGCGGGCGATGGTGATAGGCGTGTGCTGTTCTTGCTCGCATGGCCCATTTCGCGCTTTTGCATCTCGCGCATGTTGATGCGTTGGTCCGCGCCACGGGCATCGGCAAGAGAGCCGGAGTTGCTCCGTGATCTGTGATCACAGTGTGTGTTTGTTAATGATCTGTGTCAATCCGGTTTGCCTAGGGGATAACCCTTCCGCAAAGCAATCACCTTAGCGAATTAATGAAATAGGCGTTTAATAAAGCAGCGGGCTCCGCTATTCTCACGTCATCGACAGTTGCGGCGCGCGCGAGACGAGCGGGTTGAATCGCTCGTTTCGAGGACGCGCCCTGCTGAAGAACCGCTTCTGCTTACAACAATCAACCCCGAACCGCAGTCATGACGCAGGGATCGCCGTCTCCCGCAGCACCCGTCCCGCATCCGCCGTTGCAGGGCGGCCAGCTCGTGATTGCCACCATCGTGGTGGCGCTTGCGACCTTCATGACCGTCCTCGATACGTCGATTGCGAACGTCGCCGTGCCGAATCTCTCGGGAAACCTCGGCGTATCGGTCGACGAGGGAACGTGGGTCATCACGATCTTCGCGGCCGCGAATGCCGTATCCATTCCATTGACGGGCTGGCTTACGCAGCAGATCGGCCAGATCCGCCTGTTCGTCGGCGCGATTCTGATGTTCGTGTTCGCTTCGTGGCTTTGCGGCATCGCGCCTGACCTGCCTTTCCTGCTGGGCGCGCGGATCTTGCAGGGCCTCGTGGCCGGGCCGCTCATTCCCTTGTCCCAGGCCGTGCTGCTGAGTTCTTATCCGAAGGCGCGCGCCAACATGGCGCTGGCGCTCTGGGCGATGACCGCCACGGTCGGTCCGATCGCAGGACCGGTGCTAGGCGGCTGGATCACCGACAACTACAGCTGGTCGTGGATCTTCTACGTGAACATTCCGGTCGGCTTCATTGCGGCGGGCGCCACGTGGATCATCTATCGCAAGCGCGAGACGCCGACGAAGAAACTGCCCATCGATACGGTCGGCCTTGCGTTGCTCGTGGTGTGGGTGGGCTCGCTTCAGGTGATGCTCGACAAGGGCAGGGACCTCGACTGGTTCGCATCGCCCTTCATCGTTGCGCTGGGGCTCATCGCCCTCGTCAGCTTCGCGTTCTTTCTCGTGTGGGAGTTGACGGAGGCGCATCCGGTCGTCGACCTGAGGCTCTTCGCATTGCGCAACTTCAGCAGCGGCACCATAGCCATTTCCGTTTCCTACGCGCTCTACTTCGGCAACCTCGTTCTGCTGCCGCAATGGATGCAGGAGTATCTCGGCTATCGCGCTTACGACGCCGGCCTCGTCACCGCGCCGGTGGGCATTTTCACGGTATTGCTTTCGCCTTTTATCGGGCGACTTTTACAGTTATTCGATGCCCGCGTTCTCGTGACGGTCGCGTTCATGGGACTGTCCGGTGTGTTCTTCATGCGCACGCAGTATCTGAGTACGGTCGATGCTTGGCATCTCGTCATACCGACCTTGCTGCAAGGTATTCCGACCGTGCTCTGGTTCGTGCCCCTCGTGTCGATCATTCTTTCCGGCTTGCCGCCCGAACGGATTCCCGCAGCGGCGGGGTTGTCGAATTTCGCGCGCATTTTCTGCGGAGCGGTGGGCACGTCGATCGCGGGCACCGTATGGAATCATCGGACGGTCGTACATCACGTGCGGCTGACCGAACAGGCGAGCGTCGACAATCCGATTTTCAATCAGACCATCGCGGCATTGCAGTCGCAGCTTCATATCGATGTGGGTGCGGCTTACGCATCGTTCGAGTTGATGGTGGCGAATCAGGCTGCCGTCATGGGGCTCGACGATTTCTTCTATGCGTCCACGTTCATTTTCATTTTGATCATTCCGCTTATCTGGATTACGCGGCCGGTGAAGGGTGGGGATTCGGCGGAGGCGGCTGGGGCGCATTGAGGCCAGGGAACAGGCATGCCTGCGGCGCGCGGTCGGGGTTCTAGTACGTCACGAACGCTTCCTGCAACGCGTGCGTGGTTCTCGTTCCCGTGAGCGCCACCATCATCAGGATTCGCGCCTTATGCGGGACCTGATCGTCCGCTGCGATCCATCCATAGCGATCGTCCGGCTGTGCGGCATTACGGATGACGATGCCGCTGCCCGTGCGCGACGCACGCACGATATGAATGTGTCTCGCGCGCGCTTTCACGAGCGAATCGATCAGCTCGTGCGCCACGTTGCCGTTGCCCGTCCCGGCGTACACGATCGCATCCACGTCGGAGCACGCCATGTGTTCGACCACCGTTCGGTTGATGCCGCCATGCGCGTAGACGATAGCGACCTCGGGCAAGGTCTGGATGGTGTCGATGTTCCATTCGCTTTCCACCGTATGCCGCCGCGCCACCAGCCGATAAAAACGCGCGCGTCCCTCGACCACGTAGCCTAGCGGACCGAAGGTCGAACGAAACGCTTCCTGCTTGAAGGTGCTGGTCTTCACGACGTCGCGCGCCGAGTGAATCTCGTCGTTCGAAACGACGAGCGTACCCTTGCCGCGCGATGCCGCGCTCGACGCCACCACGATCGCGTTGTACAGGTTGAGCGGTCCGTCGGCACTGAGCGCAGACGCCGGGCGCATTGCGCCGACCACGACGACGGGCTTCGCGCTCGGCACCACCAGGTGCAGAAAGTATGCCGTCTCGTCGATGGTATCGGTGCCGTGCGTCACCACGACGCCGTCGATGTCGTCCTGCTTGAGAAGCGCGCGAACATGCCGCGCGAGCCCGAGCAACTCCTCATTGCCGAAGTTTTCAGAGCCGGTCTGGAAAAGCTGGGCCGTTTGGATATCGGCGAGATCGCGCGCGCCGGGCAACGCGTCGAGCAAATCATCCACCGTTTCGACAGAGCAGTCGTAGGTCGCGGTATGCGCGGCCGACGCACCGCGCCCCGCGATGGTGCCGCCCGTGCCGACAATGACGACGCGCGCAATCATGATGCAGCACGCGGCGAGAAGGGGGTGTCGTCGAGCGAAGGTTTGCGCCCGGCCATCCGTTGCGCGAGCACGTGCGCCGACCCCATGGCGAGGGTGAAGCCAAGCGCGCCATGACCGACGTTGAACCAGAGATTCCGGTATTTGGACCCTCCGATGATCGGCGTCCCGCGCGGCGTGGCCGGCCGCAAGCCCGCCCACGCGGCTGCCGCGTCATAATCGCCCGCGTGCGGAAAGACGGCCTGCGCTTCGCGCCGCAACGTCGCGAGCCGGGTCGCATCGATCGCGCTCGAATGCCCCACGATGTCCGCCATGCCCGCCACGCGCAGACGGTCGCCCAACCGGGCGTACACCACCTTGCGGTCGAAGTCCGTCACGCTCGTCGCGGGCGCAGCCTTTACCGCGACTGCGTCGAGCGTCAGGCTGTAGCCCTTGAGCGGATAGACCGGCACCCGCACGCCAATCGTGCGCAGTAAGGCCGCGCTGTCGCAACCCGACGCCACGACGACATGTTCCGCGTCAAACCTGCGGCTTCCGGCAATTGCCCGGACCTCGCCTTTGTTCGACACGGACAGCGAACTCACGGCCGTACCTAGCTCGAACGCCACGCCTCGTTCGCGCAACAAGCTTTCGAGTTCCAGGCAGAACCGGTGACAGTCGCCTGCCTCTTCGCCCGGCGTATGGATGCCGCCGACGAATCGATCTGCCACCTGGGCCAGCGCGGGTTCGAGCGCGACGCAATCGCTCACGCCGAGCGCTTGCTGCTCGCTACCGAGCGTACGCTGGTAGGACAGCAAGGACGCGGCCCGCGACATCGCCATTGCGCTTCGATGCATGACGAGCTTGCCAGCGCGGACGTAGTCGAAGGCAAGCGTGGGATGGGCGGCGGTAAATTCGTGCATCAGCGAGCGGCTCAGAAAGGACAGCGCAAGGAGTTGCGCCGTGGTCGATTCGCTCATCGCCTGAGTACAGGCCCGTGCGAATTGCCAGCACCAGCGCCACTGATTCATGTCGATGGCGGGCGAGACGCGCACCGGGGCGTCGCGACGCATAAGCCAACCGGGAAGCTTCGCAAGCACGCCAGGACCGGCGAGCGGCGCCACGTAGCTGTAAGAAAGCTGCGCGCCGTTGGCGCGGCTCGCTTCCGCCGCGACCTCCGTGCGCCGGTCGATCACGCTCACTTCGTGGCCGTCCTCGCGCAAGCGGTATGCGGTCGTGAGACCGATCACACCCGCGCCGATCACCAGAATGTTCATGGCTTGCGTCGTCCTTGTGAATGTGCGGCCATTACATCTTGACGACGTCGAGCAACGTTTGATTTCCGCCCACGTAGTGATAGAGCGAGATCATTCCCTGCCTGAGGTCGCCGTGCGCGTCGAATTGCGTCTCGCCGAGTACGCCTTTGAAGTCGGTGTTGGGCATCGCCGCGAGAATCTTGTCTGGTGAGGTGGAATTCGCGCGTTTCATCGCGTCGACGATGATGTACACCGCGTCATACGCGAACGGGGCGTTGAGCTGCACCTTCTGCCCGAAGCGCGCTTCGTAGCGTTGCTCGAACGCGGGGCCATCGGGCATTTTAGCGAGCGGCATGCCGGCGATGGAACACACGACGTTGTCCGCCGCCTCGCCCGCCAGTTGCGACAGCGACGCTGCGCACAGGCCGTCGCCGGCCAGTACCTTCGAGGAGATTGCGAGCTGGCGGGCCTGCTTCGCGAACGGGCCGCCTGTCGCATCCATGCCGCCGTACATGATCACGTCGGGATGCTCGCTCTTCACCTTGGTCAGGATCGCGCGGAAGTCCACGGCCTTGTCGGTGGTTGCGTCGTGCGACAGGACGTTCATCCCGTTCGCCTTGGCGCGCTTTTCGAATTCGTTCGCGAGACCCTGACCGTAAGCGGTGGCGTCGTCGACGATGGCGACCGACTTCGCCTTCAGCACTCGGGCTGCATAGTCGGCAAGCGCCGGACCCTGCTGCGCGTCGGTGGCGACCACGCGATACGTCGTGCGAAACCCCTGCTGCGTATAGACCGGATTGGTGGCCGAGGGCGAAATCTGCAGCACGTTGGCATCGCTATAAATTTTCGAGGCCGGAATGGAGGTGCCGGAATTCATGTGCCCGACCACGGCCGCCACCTTGTCGTCCACGAGCTTTTGCGCGACCTGTGTGCCTTGGCGCGGATCGGAGGCGTCGTCTTGCGCATCCAGCGCAAGCGTGATCTTCTGTCCGCCGATCACGAGGCCCTTCTTGTTGATCTCCTCGACGGCAAGCCGTGCGCCGTTCTCAGTGTCCTTGCCGAGGTGCGCATTGGCCCCCGTCAGAGGCGCGACGTGGCCGATCTTCACTACTTCATCGGCGCACGCCTCGACCGGATGCAGGACGACGAACGCACTTCCAAATGCGGCGCAAACCGCCAGATGCAACGCTGCTGACATGACGCACTCCCTGTTTTGAATCGGTTCTTTCCGGCCGTCTTCACCCCGGAACTGACTTCAATGTAACGGCGACGAAATAGGCGGCATTGCACGCGCTCGCGGAAAAATAGAACGAATGCGACAAGTCGCACCGATCGCTTTTCGGCGCTCCTATACTGGCGCCGACGACCTCACGGCATTCAAGGAGTGCATGGATGGCAATGGCGAACGCAAAAAAGTCCGATACCGCGACGCTCGGGCGCGGACTTGTCGAGCGGCTCGATCGCATGGACGGCGTGGATCGCAAGGTATCTGCGCGACGCGCGGGCGCCGAGCTCAGCGTCGGCCTTCTACTTTGGCCGAGCTTTCCGCTGCTTTCGCTCGCCAGTTTTTGCGACTGCCTGCGGCACGCCGCGGATCTCGGCGACCAGAGCCGCCAGTTACGGTGTACGTGGACCTTGCTCGGGCCGACGGACGACACCGTGGAAGCGAGTTGCGGCGTGAGCGTGCCAGTCCGGGCGTATTCCGGGAAGGCGTCGCGATTCGACTACTTCGTGGTGATCGGCGGCTTGCTGCCCAGGCTCGAACATGTCGACCCGCGCTACTGGGACGCGCTGCGCGACGCCGACGCAGCCGGCGTGCCGCTCATCGGCCTGTGCACCGGCAGCTTCGTGCTGGCGAAAGCGGGCTACATGCACGACCGCGTCGCGTGCGTGCATTCCTTTCACTACGACGATTACCAGTCCATGTTTCCTGGCCTGCGCGTGGTCACGAACGCCGACTACGTGATCGACGGCAACCGCATTACGTGCGCGGGCGGCGTGTCGGCCATCGAACTTGCCACGCGGTTGATTTCCGTGCATTGCGGCGCCGACCGCGCGTCGAAGGTCATTCACCAGATGACGGTGAGTCGCAAGAGCGGCACGTCCTTCGTCGAACGCCGCCGTGCGCTCGGCTACCTCGCCGTCGATAGTCTCTTGCTGCGTCACGCGATCGTGTTGATGGAGGAGAATCTCGAAGCCCCGCTGACGATCGCCGCAATTGCCAGGATGACCGGTTCAAATGCGCGGCAACTGGAGCGCGTGTTCATGTCTGAAATGGGCGTGACGCCAAAGGAGTTCTACCGGACGATGCGCTTGCGATACGCCCGCTGGCTACTCTTGAACTCGGCGAAGCGCGTCACCGCGATCGCCTACGAATGTGGCTTCGCGGATTCGGCGCACTTCATTCGCGGCTTTCGCGAAGCGTACGGTGTGACGCCGGGTAAGCTGCGCGCGTCGCTTAGCCGAACGTGAAGTGCGGAGGTCTTTGGACTTCGCTTACTTTGGCGTGCGCTTAGTTGCTGGCCGTGTCTGCAATGAATCGTGCCAAGTTCGGTGTAAGTCATCGTGCGAGATGAACATTTCGATCCAGTCGCCTGTCGGCGTTGCCCGGCCGAAGTGCGTGACTTCTAATCGACGACGCAGCCTTGGGAAACGATGAGCCCGGACTTCGGCAGAAGAATGATTCCGGTTGAGGTAGCGAAGTAAGTGCTTGAGTCGAGTCTCAGGAACGCGCCTCGATTCTAAAGGGTATTGAGCTGCGGCAGCGCTGCCGTTTCCGCACAGTCGAGCCGCAGCATTGTAAAGCGCGCGCTAGTCGGGCAGTTCGATGGTTCCTTCCATATATTGAACCGCGTGACCGGATATCAACACACGCTCCGGTTCGATCTCGCAATGTAGAACGCCGCTTCGTTGGGAAGCCTGTAGCGCGACGAGCTTCGGCTTGCCGAGAATGTCGGACCAGAGCGGAGCAAGCGCCGCGTGAATGGACCCCGTCACCGGGTCTTCGGCGCCGCCGTTCGCTGGCCAAAAGTATCGGGAGACGAAGTCGTATTGGTTGCCAGGAGCGGTGACCGCGACATCCAATGGTCCAAGTTGCGCGAGCAGTTCCAGATTTGGCACGACGGCGCGTACCTCGGCCTCGGTGTCGTAGAGGGCGATGTATGACTGCTGGTTTATGAAGACTGCCGTTGGCTTGATCGACAAACCATACGCGAGCTGGTCCGGAACATCTTTAATCCGTTCACTTTGTCGTCGAGGAAAGTTCATTTCGATTAGCCCCCGCTCCCGCCGATGAACAGAGAACGCGCCCGTTGCTTCTGCATGAAAGACGAGGTGATCGTCTTGAGGGAGGTGTCTGAACAGAACGAAAGCGCTCGCCAGCGTCGCGTGTCCGCAGAAGGCGATTTCCTTGATCGGTGAGAACCACCGGATGTCGAAAACGCCATCGTCTCGACGCACGATGAACGCTGTTTCCGACAGGTTGTTTTCGCTGGCGATGGCTTGCATTAGCGAAGCGGGAAGCCACGCGTCGAGCGGAATGACCGCCGCATAGTTTCCCTTGAATACTTCGCTGGTGAAAGCGTCTATCTGATAAAGCTTCAGTTGCATGGGCGGTAGAGTCGAAGAGAGATGAGCTAGTTCGTTCCTATCCTATCGGCTTGAATGATTCGCGAACATGCACAGTTTCCATCTGACACGCTGAAAAGTGACAGCCTCGAAGCCATCGCGTAGCCGCGCCCGACTTGCCGAAACCCGTGCCCTGGATAGTTGTTCCGTCCACGGAAAATCTTCTCTTTTTTCTGCTCAGTGCAGAGGGCGCATGTTTGCGATCACCGCATCAGCGGACGCCATTGAGCATGGGTGAGGGTGCTGCCACTTACGATCGGATGGCTTTCACCGATAGCCATGCAAATGTATTGCTCCACGTAATGGCCGCCGATGCACTTACTGTGAATTACGCGAGAAGCTCGATGTCGACCGCCAACGGTGACGACCGTCTTGCTGTCGCGGAGTTTTCCGAAAAGGTCGCATTCGGGTTTGCTGACGGTTTCGCCTTGCAAACGAAGCTTTGGATCGCAATTGAAGCGGTACCGCTGCACTTACTCGACCTTCGCTTTTCGCGGCGGATGCGCGGCTATCTTGCACGCGAGTTCGACAAAAGCGCCTAGCGCAGCAGACGAATTGGGCTCCTTCCACGCAAGGTAGAGTTCGCTCTTCGTGTGCTCTTCGCGCAGAGGACGAAAGACGACGTTTTCCATGTGCGTTCGTTGAACCGACGCCGGTACGAGCGTCACACCAAAGCCGGCGCTTACAAGGCCAAGGGAAGCGTAGATCTGGCCCATTTCAAAGCTCGTGGAGGGAGAAAATCCGGCAAGCGCGCACAACTGGTTGATGGCGGCGTGATAATCCGGCGCGACATCCTTCCGATAATTAATGACGCGCAACTGCTTACAGTCCTTGATGGAAATGCGTCGTTTGGCTGCTAAAGGATTGTCTTTAGCGATGGCAACGTAAAACGGCTCCTGGAGCAACAAGACACTGTTCAGTTGATTATTTGGCGGCAACGAACGGACGAAAGCCAGATCGACGTCTCCTCGGTTCAAGGCATTGATCTGTTCCGCAGAGGAAAACCATTGAAGGTCGACGGTCACTGCAGGGTAGCGCTGTTGAAAATCGCGCAAGAGCGGTGGCAGCAGTGTGTACGCAATGTGTTCGAAGAACCCGACCGCCACCCGGCCGGTTTCGCCTCTTGCCGCACGTTGCGAATCCACGATTGCGGAGTTCGTGTCCTTAAGAATCTGCCGGGCCCGTTCCTCGAAGACCTGGCCCGCCGATGAGAGAAACACGCGTTTGCTTTGGCGCTCGAAAAGCGCTACGCCGATTTCTTCTTCCAGTTCCCGTATCTGCCGGCTCAACGGCGGCTGCGCCATGTGCAGTTCGTCCGCCGCCTTCGTGAAGTTGAGTGTGCGTGCCACCGTCAGAAAATAGCGAAGATGACGCAGTTCCATTTGGAACCTTTCGAGTATCGATACGCAACCTATTATATCTTTTACATCGGATGCGAACGCTTTTAGGATCGTGAGACCACACCAACAAGTCAGGAGATCCCCCATGAAACTTACGACGTCGCAGTTGGAAGCGTACGAGCGCGATGGCTTCGCGGTTCTGCCGGAGCTTTTCTCGAAAGAAGAAGTCGAGCATATGAAGAGCGAGTTGCGCCGAATCCAAAAAATCGACACCGACCATCTCGTTCGTGAAAAAACGGGCGGCATTGCAAAAACGATTTATAAAGTTCATGAGACCGCCAGTCCAACGGCATCGGCAATTTTTCACTCCGCAGTGCGCTCGCCCAGATTGCTCGAACCCGCACAACAACTGATGAACAATCCCCAACTTTACGTCTATCATACGAAGTGCAATTTGAAGACGGCAATCGACGGTTCGGTCTGGCAGTGGCACCAGGATTTCGGCACCTGGCATATGGACGGCGTGAAAGAACCGCATATGACAACCGCGTTGGTCATGCTCGATGAGCCGACCGAAATGGGCGGATGTCTCTACTTTATTCCGGGAAGCCACAAACTAGGCTCACTCGATCCAACGTTCGATGAGACGACCGGTTATCGCTTCTACGTGGTACCCAAGCCGACCATGCTCGATATCTTGTCCAGCCATCCCAAGGCCGTGCCTATCATCGGCCGACCGGGAACAGTGGTGTTCTTCGACGCAAACATCGTGCATTCATCGGGTCACAACCTTTCAGGTGACGATCGATGGCAAGCCTATGTTGTCTACAACCAGGTGGAGAACAAGCCTGAACAGGTGGAGCAGCCGCGACCGGATTATGTGCGCTCGACCAATTTCGCTCCTCTCGAGGTAGGTTCGGACGAGATTCTCGACAGAGTTCAGATCGACTGAAATCTATCGATTTACTTTACCGAGTCGGCTGCAGGTGGCAGCGTGTCTATCGACGCGCCAGCATGCTCGCATGGTCTATCGTTGGATCGCCGATTGGACTGGACGCCGCCGCGTGCGGCACGTGCACAACGCTTCGCATGAAGGCATCGTTGATCCATCAACGCACAGGGAATGTGCGCCCGGTCCAATTGCTTTTGACCCATACGCAGACCTGCATGGGCTGCTTCGGGCTTCCGGAATTTCATACGTGATGGAAGCCAAGAGTGAGAGTGAACATATCCTTCGCGACATCGCTCAGTCCTGAAAGCGTGAGCGCGGCCTCAAGCGCTTGCGGCGAATGCGCTCATTCGTTGAAGAATCCGACTCAGCAGTTGTTCCGCAGCGCCGGAAAGCGGCCGTCGCGCCTTCACAAGAATGCGTGCCTTCGCCGCCTCGAATAGCGGGTGCTGTATGTGTCCGCGTGCGAAGCCGTTTGAGGGCCGAGGGGAAGGTATGCGATCGACTGAAAGCGCGGCTTGCCACCGTTTAGTGGCTCCGGATTAACCGAGAGTCCGTCGGGCTGTGTTCAACGAACGTTGGTCATTTGGTAATTTACATAATCCTAATTATCGATCATTAACTTGTAGGTCCCAAGTTCAAATCTATGGCCAGCCCGAATTTTGCAACCTTTGGTTTTGACAGTGTGTGGCGTGCGCAAATCTATCCGGAATCGTGCCGGACGCTCGTCCGTTGTTCCGAGATGAAAACCGCACCGGTCGAACCTCAAAATGTCGGCAGCTGCTTGTGAGCTGTAGAACTTGTCAGGTTATTCGTCCGGTCGCTGAGCCGTTGACCATCAATCTCCAGCAGTCGCAAAACCTGGTAGCAAAATCTCAAATCGTGCGAACCAACAACGAACCGTGATATTCCGTGTGCTTCGTGAGAACTGCCCACGCTATTCGAGCAAGCTTGTTAGCAAGCGCGCATGCAACAACGTTTGAGTGTCGTCGACTCAGCATGGAGCGAATCCATTCTCCAAGCCGGTCGTTACGTTTGTGCACGTGTTGTATGACGGCACGCGCGCCCTGCACGAGCAGATGACGCAGATGTTTGTCACCGCGTTTGCTGATGCCACATAAAGTCGCTCGCCCGCCCGTGCTTTTTTGACGTGGAACCAGTCCGATCGATGCCGCGAAATTTCTTCCACCCGCATACTGTGCGATGCTTCCGATCTCCGATACGAGCAAGCTTGCCGTGATGGTGCCTATCCCCGGAACCGAAAGTAATCGAGTAGCGTTCTCGTCGGCACGAAGCTGCGCGACCAATTCCTTCTCGGTCTCGACAACTTGCGCATCGAGATATTTATAGTGTTCGTACAACCGTTGAATGATTTGCAGAAGTCTCGACGGGAGATCATGGAGCGCGATGACATCGGGCAAACGACGTGAGGTTGCTTTGGACATTGGCACCACAACGCCGAATTCGAGCAAGATACCGTGAATTCGATTGATGGTCGCCGTACGTTCAGTCACCAAACCCTCACGTGTTCGATGTAACGCGGCTAGAAGTTGCTGCGCTTCCGTTCGAGGTTCGACGAAGCGCATCGCCGGTCGGGACGCGGCTTCACAGATCGCCTCAGCATCGATGTAGTCATTCTTGTTGCTCTTCACAAACGGCCGCACGTATTGCGGCGAAATAAGCTTGCTCACGTGCCCCATCGCGTTCAGCTTGCGTGCTAGCCAGTGCGAACCAGCACAAGCTTCCATGACAACAGTAACAGCCCTGAGATTGCTAAAGAACGAAAGCAACTGCTGACGCGAAAGCTTCTTGCGGAAGATCGCATGGCCCTTCGCATCCTGTCCATGAACGTGAAACACATGCTTGCCCAGATCGATGCCGATCAGCGTGACCTCGTCCATGTCACCCTCCATCTACGTTGGATCGAACCTCTCATCGTAGGACGATCGCTGGGATCGGGCTGGCCATTTCATTATGTCGTGTTTCTGCCAAGTAGAGATGTCGCCTTTTGGCTTAAGTTCATTGCCGGACAAGCGTGTCAGGAGCGCGGGCAATGAACACGACCTGGACCCTCACAATGTCAATGCACGAAGTGGATCGCCTCAGGGTCATTCAGGCTGTCATCGAGCGGCAGCTCAAGCCGGGCCAGGCCGTTGAGCGGCTGGAGTTGAGCGTGCGACAGGTCGAGCAGCTAATGCTGCGTTATCGAGCGACCGGTGCGCTCGGTCTGGTCTCGCTTAAGCGCGCACGCGCGAGCAATCATCGACTACCTGAGGGCGTGGCGCAGCGCGCGCTTGGGTTGATCCGCGAGCGCTACGCCGACTTCGGACCCACCCTGGCATGCGGGAAGTTACGGGAGTGCCACGGCATCAGACTGGCTGTCGAGACAGTGCGAACGTTGATGACGGCCGCCGGACTCTGGGTTCCCCGCAAGCAGCGCCCGCCCAGCATTCACCAGCCGCGTAATCGGCGCGCGTGCCTGGGTGAGCTGATTCAGATCGATGGCAGCGATCATCGCTGGTTCGAGGATTGCGCACCGGCCTGCACATTATTGGTGTTTATCGACGATGCGACGAGCCGGCTGATGACGCTGCACTTCACCGCGACCGAGTCGACCTTCAGCTATTTCGAGGCGCTGTCAAAGTACTTGCGCGCACACGGCAAACCGATGGCGTTCCGTAGCGACAAGGCCAGTGTGTTCAATGTCAAGAACCGTTCGAGCACGGCGGGCAAAGGCGTGACGCAATTCGGGCGAGCCTTATACGAGCTCAACATCGACGCATTTTGCGCAAACACGAGTCAGGCCAAGGGCCGCGTGAAGCGTGCCAAATTGACTTTGCAGGATCGGCAACGTGTGGACATCCTTCAGAAAAGAAGCGAATGAAACTAAATACGGGTCAAGATAATCAACGTAATACGCAAAAAATTAAATCAACCCAATCTCCAAGTTAGACATTAATATCATAATGTCGATTAAGTTCGTGTGCGTCCCAGAACAACCCAAGCAAGCCTCACTCCCTCCCCTGAACCCGTCGCATGATCCGATCAAGCGCCTCCGAATAACTCGCGAAAGTCCCCTTCTGCTGCAACTCCGCGTGAAGCTGCTCGTTGATGCCGCCCGGCGTGCTCGACTCCTTTATCATCTTCGAGAACGGTTGATCGCCTCGCGTCGTAGCGTGTGCCAAGCCGACGTGATAGCCCGACAAAAACGATCGGGCCGCCTCATACGGCAGCCCTTGGCGAACGAGCCACGCAGCCTGCTCTTCCAGTAGCGCGTAGAAACTGGCCATGGTTGCCGTGACTGCCGACAGCGCATCGAACTGATATTCGCTGTCTACTTCGACCGCCTTACCCAATGGTCCAAAGAGCGCTCGCGCGAGTTCGCTCGGCGGACAGATGGCCGTGCTGCCCTTGCCTTCCGCGACGGCCGGCAAAGGAACCGCGCGCGCAACACTCGCGGCCGTGCGCACCATGCCGAACACTCGCTCGATCGACACGCCCGCCATGAAGCTGATGACCTGATGCCGCACATCGAACTCGAGTTCGCCAAGCACCGTCGACGCAAGTTGCGGCACGACCGCGAGACACACGACGTCGCTGGTGTCGAGCACCTCCTGATTGCTGCTGCACACCGCGACGCGCGCGTCGAGACTCGCAAGTTTCGCGGCGATTTCGACATTGCGCGGCGAAAGCGCAATGTGTTCAAAAGGAACGTCGAACCGAATCATTCCGGTCACAACGGCTCGCGTGATCGTGCCGGTGCCAATGAATCCAATGCGCATAGTGCCTCGTATGGTCTGAGATGAACGGTTCAATCGAGCCCGAGCCACGTGGCCTTGGGCTACATATACCGTATCGTGCCGCAAACTGCGTTGTCATGCCGCGAGCGAAAATAGCAGCCAAGCGCAGTGGCCAATGCCGCAACAACGAGCCGTCGCGACATTGAGTCGGTCATCTATCGATGCGCCTGACGAACGTGCGATGCTCATTCGTGCAAGCGCGCGATCGCCAGCCGAACCAGGGTCCGTGGCGCGAATGGCTTCGCTTCATTTGACCAACTCGACGCCCGACGAAAACTCACGCGATCTCGCTGCCGTTGCACAAGGCGGTGCTCGATGCCATTATCGGCGGCGACGGCCCGCGCGCGAGCGCCGCCATGCTGGAACATCTCGTCGATACGGAAGCGCGCCGTCGACGTTCCGCACGGCTGCAAGGAGACAGCGGCTCAGAGGCGTAAGCGCGCAGTGGTGCCGCGCATCATCTTTCGTTTGATCAATCGTGAGGACGTGTCATGGCGATCATCAGTGATGTCAGTAGCGACTATTTCCGCATTCCCCTGCCCGTGCCGCTGTCCGACAGCACGCACGGCCTCATTCCCAATTTCGAGCTGGTCACGGTAACCGTTCGCGATGCCGATGGCGCCCAAGGCGTCGGCTACACCTACACCGTCGGGCGCAACGGCCGTTCGGTTCAGGCGGCGGCAAACGAGATCGCCGAACTGGCCCGGCATCAGGATGCGGACTTGGCCGAAGCGCTCTGGAAATCGATCTGGTGGGCCATGCATTACGGTGGGCGCGGCGGCCCGACTGTCCTCGCGCTATCCGCTTTCGACATGGCGATCTGGGACCTGAAGTCGAAGCGCGCGAACCTGCCGCTCTGGCGCATGCTCGGCGGCTACGATCCCAAGGTGCCGGTCTATGCGGGTGGTGTCGATCTGGACTTTCCACTCGATCAGTTGTTGCGCCAGGCGGAAGGTTTCATCGACCAAGGCTTTCGCGCCATCAAGATGAAAGTGGGACGCAAGAATCTGGCGGAGGACGTGGCGCGCGTCGCGGCCATGCGCGAGATGCTCGGCGACAGCTTCCCGCTGATGGTCGACGCCAACATGAAATGGTCCGTCGACGAGGCCATCCGCGCCGCGCGCGCACTTGCACCGTTCAACCCCGGCTGGCTCGAAGAGCCGACCATTCCCGACGATATCGCGGGTCACGCGAGGATCGTCAGCGAAGGCGGCTTGCCGGTCGCCACAGGGGAAAACATGCGCACGATCTGGGAGTTCCAGCAGATGATCACCATCGGTCGTGTGACGTACCCGGAGCCCGATGTCACGAATTGCGGGGGCATCACGCCGTTCATGAAGATCGCCCATCTTGCGGAAGCGCACAACCTTCCCGTCACCAGCCACGGCGCCCATGACGTGACCGTGCATTTGCTCGCGGCGGTTCCGAATCGCTCTTATCTCGAAGCGCACGGTTTCGGGCTGGAGAAGTATCTGGCCGAACCGCTTCGTATCGAAGACGGTTTTGCTATCGCTCCGGAAAGGCCGGGGCATGGAATCGAGTTCGACTGGAATAAGCTGAAGGCGCTGAAGGCTTGAGCTGGCTGTCGCCTGCTCAAGCGAGCGTCGCGCATGTCTTCGCCAAACGATCGCGTAGCCCGCGATGCCCCGGCGAGCGATGCGTGCGCGACGTTCACTTCTTTTTCGGCAACCGGCCACGTCTTTCGAAGCTGATTACCTTGAAGGTCACCGGAACACGTACACAGTCCGCGCCCGCGCCGAAACCTCACATCACCTTATCCAACGTGATTGGCAGATCCCGAACCCGCTTGCCCGTGGCATTGAAAACCGCATTCGCCACGGCCGCACCCACGCCCGTGATACCGATCTCGCCGACGCCACGCGCGCCCATCGGCGTGTGCGGATCGGCTTCATCGTTCCAGATGACATCGATTCTCGGGACATCGAGATGAACTGGGACATGGTAATCGGCAAGCGATGGATTGATCACGCGGCCGCTTCTCTCGTCGAATTGAGTCTCTTCCATGAGCGCAAGGCCGAGTCCCATGATGATGCCGCCGCGAAACTGGCTTGCAGCCGTCTTGGCATTGATGATGCGGCCGCAATCGAACGAACCGAGAAAACGGCTCACGCGAATCTCGCCGGTGACGACGTTCACACACACCTCGCAGAAGAGCGCGCTATGGCTGTGCATCGACCAGTGCTGCAATTCGAAAGGCATCGGGGCTTCGGCCTCCACGGTCACTTCATCGCGCTGACCGCGAGCGAGTATGGCGCCGTAGCGTTCGTGCCGGGTTTCGTCGTCGAGCGCGCAAAGGCCGCCGTCGTGGCCGCCAACGTCGTCGGGCAAAAGACCGGACAGCGGCGAACTGTTGCCCGCAAGACGGAGCAGTTCCTTCACGAGCTTGTGATGCGCCGCGATCACCGCAGCGCCAATGGCCGCCGTCTGCTGCGAACCGCCCGCGAGCACCGCGCCTGGCAAGTGTGAATCGGCGTACTTGAACTCGATGTCCTCCATGGCGAGTCCAAGGCGTTCGGCCACGATTTGCGTCTGCGCGGTCGACGTTCCCATGCCCATTTCGTGCGCGGCGATGCTGACGGTCGCACGCCCCGCGCTATTGAGCGTGATGCGCGCCGCACCGCCGGGCATCCGATAGTACGGATACGTTCCCGTTGCGCAGCCCACGCCAACGAGCCAGTCGCCGTCGCGGCGTGCGCCCGGCTCGCCGCGCTCGGCCCAACCGAATCGTTCACGGCCGGTCTTCCATGCCTCGACGATTCCGCGCTGGGAAAATGGCAGTCCCGTCGTCGGGTCTTTCTCCGGCTCGTTCTTGAGTCGCAACTCGATAGGGTCCATGCCCATGGCGTGCGCGAGTTCGTCGATGCCGCTTTCGAGCCCGAAGGTGCCGACCGCCTCGCCGGGCGCGCGCATGAACGTATTGGCCGTCATGTTCATCTTGACGGTCTCGACATCGAGCAGAAAACTGCGCGACGCATATGCGCTCTTTGCCGGCAAGATGAACGGCTCGGGCATGTTGTTATGCGGCGTCATGGCGACCGTGCCGGTATGAATCAACGCGTCCAGGGTTCCATCAGCCTGGGCACCGAGCGCCACGCGTTGCTCGGTGAGCGTGCGTCCACCGACGATGCGATATACGCCCTCGCGCGTCAACATGATCCGCACCGGACGTCTCACGAGTTTCGATGCAGCCGCGGCCAAAACCTGGTGTTGCCAGATGGTTTTGGAACCGAATCCGCCGCCGACATACGGTGACGTGACATGCACGTCCTTCTCGTCGATGCCGAACACCTGCGCAATGGTCCACGCTTCGTGCGCGACCGCCTGCACGGTATCGTGGATACGCAGCGTCTCGTCCTTCCAATAGAGCGTCGCCGCATGCAACTCGATTGGATTGTGATTGTGACGCGGCGTCGTGTAGCGCACGTCGATCTTGTGCGGCGCGGCGGCGAGCATTGCCTCGGCATCCTTGATCTCGAGCTTGAGCGGCTCGCCCTGAAACACGCCCGGCTCCGAGCCGTGCGCCTTCGCTGCCGCCAAGGACGTCACCGCATCGCCTGAGGTCTCGTACGTCACCTGTATCAGCGACTGCGCGTGGTCCGCCTGCTCTTGCGTTTCGGCCAGCACGAGCGCAACCGGTTGACCGTTCCAGTGAACCTGATCGTCCTGCATGATCGGCACATCGTCGCCACCTGCGGCCTTGGGCTTCGTCATGAACGCGGGCATCGGCTTCAGACGCGGCGCGTTCTTGTACGTCATCACGAGCACGACGCCCGGCGCGGCGTCCGCCGCCGACGTATCGATCTGCACGATGCGGCCGCGCGCTATCGATGCGTACTTGAGTGCCGCGTACGTCATGCCATCGACTGGAAACTCGGCCGAGAAAGTCGCCTGACCGGACACCTTCAACGGTCCGTCGATACGGCTAACCGGTGCGCCGATCAGCCCGTGCTTGTGAAGGATCAAAGGGTCCGGCTTGCCGCCGGGAATGAAGCTATCGGGTGCGAGGGCGATGGCTTTTTTCATGACCGCCTGCGCGGCGTCCTTGAGGATAGGCATTAGCGGATCTCCTTGCGAGCGGTCAGTTTGACCAGTGTGTCGGCAATCACGCGCTGACCCAGTTCGATCTTGAAGGCGTTGTCGCGAAGACCTCGAGCGGACGCAAATTCCGCCGCTGCGGCAGCGCGAAACGCGGCTTCGGTCGCGGGTCCATCCTTGAGCGCCGCTTCGAGCGCGAAGGCGCGCCACGGCTTGTGCGCGACACCGCCCAGGGCGACTTTCACCTCCTTGACCATGCCGCCCTGCACGTCGAGAACCGCCGCCACGGAAACGAGCGCGAAGGCATAGGAAGATCGATCACGGACTTTGCGATAGGCGGATCGGCCCGCCGATTCAGGCGGCAACGTAACAGCCGTAATCAGTTCGCCTGCCTCGAGCACCGTTTCGATGTTCGGTGTGTCGCCGGGCAGGACGTGAAGATCGATCAGGGGAATACGTCGCGCGCCATTGAGGCCTTCGACTTCCACGTTCGCGCCGAGTACGGCGAGCGCTACCGCCATGTCCGAGGGATGCGTGGCCGCGCACGCGGAGGACGCGCCGAAGATGGCGTGCATGCGGTTGAATCCGTCCATTGCATCGCAGCCCGAACCCGGCTCGCGCTTGTTGCAGCGGGCGGCATCATCGTAAAAGTAGCCGCAGCGGGTGCGTTGCAGGAGATTGCCGCCGACCGTTGCCATGTTGCGAATCTGCGCGGAAGCGCCTGCAAGGATGGCCTCGGACAATAGCGGGTAGCGTTCGCGCACGCGCCGGTCAGCGGCCACGGCGGTGTTCTTTACGCCGGCGCCGATTCTCAGGCCGCCGTCATTTGTGTCGTCGATGGCGCATGAGAGGCCCGTGATATCGATCAGCATCGTCGGATGCTCGATCGTCTCTCGCATCAGATCGACGAGATTGGTGCCGCCGCCTAGGTACTTTGCATCCGAACGGGCGCCGGACGTCAGCGCCGCCTGCTGATCCAGGGCGCGTTCATAGGAGAAGGGATTCATTGTTCGACCCCTTGCTCGACGGACTCTTTCTGCGTCTGAACCTTTCCGAACGTGATCTGAATGGCGTCGACGATACCGTTATACGCACCGCAGCGGCACAGGTTTCCGCTCATCCGTTCGCGCAGTTCCGCATCGGTCAGTGAGAAGCCTTCCGCACTCACGTCCTCGCTGACATAGCTCGGCACGCCGCCTCTCAACTCCTTTTCCATTCCGATAGCCGAACAGATTTGACCGGGCGTACAGTAGCCGCACTGAAAACCGTCATGCTCGACGAAGGCTTCCTGAAGTGGATGAAGCGCCCCCGGTGCGCCAAGTCCCTCGACGCTGGTGATCTCGCGGTCCTGATATTGAACGGCCAACGCGAGGCAACTGTTGATGCGCGTGCCATCGACCAGCACCGTGCAAGCGCCACATGCGCCTTGATTACAGCCTTTCTTAGCGCCGAAAAGATGGAGATGTTCACGCAGCAGATCGAGCAGCGACGTTCTTGGATCGAAGTCCAGGTCGACTGCCTTGCCGTTGATAACGAAATGCATGATTGCTCCCGTTGAATTAGAGCTCGCGCCAAGAGGCGGTGTACTGGCTGTTGAAGCGAAATGAGATGCGCCCGGCGACCCACGTCAGGTTTGCCTGGACCATTAGGCAAGCGCTGGTTCTTCGTCGATTGGAACTGTTTGATCAGACGCGTCTTTCGGCAAGACCTCGACTGTTGAAATTCCGAACGACGCTTGAGACGCCTTATAGCAATTCGTGGACCTCATCTGTCGCAGCGGTGCTTAGGCCCTAGGAAACAACCAGTCGCCTTCGCCAGACGCTTGGCGGATTTTGTCCTCATCCTGACCGCAAGCATTCTCGATTCCCGCAAAAAGCCCGCTTATGATGGGACTTTCCCAATCAAGGAGCGTCAAAAATGTCCGCCACCCTCCCCCGCTCGGCGCTGATCATCATCGACGTACAGGAATCGTTTCGTCAGACCGCCGACTGGTCGGATGCCGATCTGCCTGCTTTCAAAAGCGCCATCCTCCGCTTGGACCGTGGCGCGCGCGAAGCCGGCATTCCGGTCGTCCACATCTTTCACATCGGCAAGGCTGGTCCGTTCACCAAGGAATCCGGCTTTGTCGTGCCGCAGGATTGGTTGCCGGGCGCGCCCTCCGTGGTCTTCGAAAAACACACGCACAACGCGTTCACCGATACCGGCCTCGATCTCTGGTTGCGTCGCCGGCAGATCGATCATCTCGTCATCACCGGCATCCGCACCGAGCAATGCTGCGAAACCACGACGCGCGTAGCCTCCGACATCGGCTATACGGTCGACTATGTGACCGACGCCACGCTCACCTTCCCGATGACTCACGCGACGAGCGGACGCGTCTATTCGCCGGCAGAAATCAAGGCGCACACGGAACTGGTCTTGCAGAATCGCTTTGCACGCATCGCCAGCGTCGACGATGCGCTCGCCAATTGGCAAACGTCACGCGCGGCATGAAGCCCGCGACATCCGTATGGTTCGTGCTGACGCCCTCCGTGCTGATGCTCGATTATGCGGGCCCCGCCGAGGCTTTTCGCATGGCGGCCGAATCCGGCGCTTCGTTCGACTTGCATCACTGCGGCCCATTGCCTCGCGTCGCGACCTCCATCGGCACGTTTGTCGACGGCCTCGAACCGCTGCCCGACAAGCTGCCGCCGAATAGCCTCGTCATGGTCGTCGGCACCACGGAATCGCCCGAGCCCGGCACGAGCGCGCCCTTCGATGCGGTCACGCATTGGCTGCGAACCGCGCCGCGCGACGACACGCGCATCGCCAGCATTTGTTCCGGCGCCGTGCTGCTCGCGCGCGCGGGCTTGCTCGCCGGGCGCCGCTGCACCACGCACTTTGCGTTAATCGATCTGCTCAAGCGCGAGGAACCCACGGCGCGCGTGCAGGACGACTGCCTGTTCGTCGATGACACCGACGTGCTGACGAGCGCCGGCATCACGGCGGGCATCGACTTGGCGCTTCATGTGATCGAGCAGATCGCGGGGGCGGAACTGGCTGCGTCAGTGGCACGACGTCAGGTGATGTACCAGCGCCGCGCGGGAGACGAATCGCAGCTGTCGCCGTGGCTTGCGCATCGCAATCACATGCATCCGGCGGTGCACCGGGCGCAGGACGTCATCGCGCGGGACCCCGCGCGCGCCTGGAGCGTGGCCGAGCTTGCGCAGGCCGCGCACGTGAGCTCGCGGCATTTGAGCCGGTTGTTCGCGGAGCATGCGGGCGTCACCGTGCTGGCGTATCAGCAAAGTCTTCGCGTGGCTCGCGCGCAAAGATTGCTGACGAGCCCGGAGCTGTCGATAGAACGCGTGGCCGAGCAATCGGGGTTCGCGTCGGTACGCGACTTTCGCCGTGTCTGGAGGCGATATCACGATACGGCACCGCGCGAGTATCGGAGTGCAAGCGCCGTCTGAGCGGCGCGTCGAACTACCGCTCGCTGCGCGACGGACCGCTTTCTGTAATCACGCCCACAGATCGCAACGGCTCCGCGATGCACAATCGATCCGGAAAACGCGGCGCCATTCGGCGCCCACCGCGTGCACGGAGGAGCAATGGGTTGGAAGAGTCTGCTGACGGAATTGCCGGTCTGGACGATTGGACGCTTGAACCCGGCACGGCATGATCCGCATCGCGACGTGCCGCGCGAAATCCTCGTGCTGCGCCCGAACGATTTCGGTGAATTGCTGACCACCACGCCGATCTTCGAGGCGCTCAAGAAGCGTTTTCCGACGACGCGCCTTGTCGCGGGCATCGGCGGTTGGGGGCGGCCGATTCTGGAAAACAATCCGTTCATCGACGAGATCGTCGAGATCGATGCGCCTTGGAACAACAAGCTCGTCCAGGACCGTTCACCGCGTAACGTCCTGCGCTTTCTACTGTCGTCGCCTCAAGTCGCCGCGCTGCGCAGGCGTGGCGGCTTCGATGTCGGCAT
This sequence comes from Caballeronia sp. HLA56, assembly GCF_054655155.1. Lineage (NCBI taxonomy): Bacteria > Pseudomonadati > Pseudomonadota > Betaproteobacteria > Burkholderiales > Burkholderiaceae > Caballeronia > Caballeronia sp. HLA56. Next base: position 966,724 of record NZ_BAAHOB010000002.1, read on the forward strand.
CGACGTGCTCGGCAGCTACATGGGCGCGCTTTTGATGATGCGCTTAGGCGTGCGCTACCGCATCGGCGTGCGCGGCTATCGCGGCGGTCACAGCGGATGCCAGGAATTTATCGACTTCGCGCGTCGCCAAAGTGGACGCGCCGCGCTTGCGCAGGCCGAACTGCTGGGCGCGACCGATCTGCCCGAAGCGCGGCCGCAACTCTTTCTTACCGCGGATGAGCGCGCGCAGGCCGCGAACGTCTGGCGCGCCGCCGAGTCTGGCAATCGCACGGTGCGCGTGCTGGTCGGCATCGGGGCAGGCGTGCCGACCAAGGTCTGGGACCCAAAACAGGTCGGCGCGGCGCTCGCGCGGGTTGCGTCGGCGCTCAACCGAACCGACGACGCCTGCGACATCCTGATCGTGGGCAGCGCCGCCGACAAGGCGCGCGCCGCCGAAGCGATCGCCGCCGCCGGTCCGGGCGTGCCGGTTCGTTCGGTGGCGGGAACGTTGTCGATGCGAACGGTTTTCGCGCTTGCCGACTCGGCGGATGTCGTGCTGACGAACTCTTCCATGCTCATGCACGTGGCGGCCGCGTTTCGTCGGCCGACGGTCGCGGTGATCGGCGGCAGCATCACGAGGCCGAACGTTCACGACGCGATCTGGGGCTATCCGGAACAGTATCGGAGTGTCTCGCCGGATAGCTATGTCGAACGTGCACCGGATAAAAACTGGCCTTCTGTCGACCGGGTCGTCGAGGCAGTACTGGACTCCGTGCGCGAGCGGCGCCCTGCTGCAACGCAGAGCTGAACTTCGCCAGCGATAACGCCGCGCCGCCTACGGACGGCGGCGCATGAGAATCTCGGCGTCGCCTCGGCACCTCATTTCAAAGGGTAAATCCCGATCCAATCAGCGACCGGAAGGACGCTCGCATCTTTTATACTCGGTTTCGATTTGGCGAAACTCTTTTCGAACATACGAAATTGAAGCCGACTGACCGTGCTCTAAGCATCTTCGAGGCATTCGAAGCCGCATGCCGCCCGATGACGCTGTCGGAACTCGCATCGGCGTCGGGCATGCCGGTCAGCACCAGTCACGGCATCGTGAAAGTGCTGACCGAGCGCGGCTATCTCTACGTCACCGGGCGTCGCAAAGACTTGTTTCCAACGCGGCGGCTGCTCGACATGGCGCTCGAGATCGCCTCGCACGACCCGTTTCTCGAACGCATCGAGCCGTCGTTGCTGGCGTTGCGCAAGGCCACGCAAGAGACCGTGATCATTGGCAAACGTCAGGGCGATCACATCGTCTATCTCGCCGTGTACGAAGGTCCGCAGACCATTCGATACAGCGCGCCGGCCGGTGCGCTCAAACCGCTCTACTCGACGTCGATCGGCAAGGCGATGCTCGGTCAACTCGACGATGCAACGCTTTCCGACTGGCTCGCGCGCACGACGCTCGCGCCGGTCACCGCGCACACTTTGACCGCTGCAAACGCGTTGATGGCCGACCTCGTGGAGTCGAAGCAACGCGGCTTTTTTCTCACGCGCGGTGAAAGCGTGAGCGATGTCTTCGCACTTGCCATGCCCGTGCATGTGAACCGGGAAGTGCTCGGCATCGCGGTCGCGGGGCCACGGTATCGGATGGAAGGCGCGCTCGACGGCATCGCGGCGCGCATACGCGCGGCTATCGGCGAGATTCAGGAAGAACAGACGCGCTAAAACGATGGTTCGATAAATAGAAAATCAGGAGACGGAAGATGCAGGCAAAGCGCTGGACCCGCATGTTCACCGCCATGTTCGCGCTCGCCGCGATATCGACAGCGGCACACGCCGACGACGTCGTGACGCTCAAGATGGCGCATCAATGGCCCGACGACCCGAACGATTATGTGGTGCAGACCGGCAAGAAGTTCGCGCAGCAGGTCGAGCAGAAGTCGGGCGGCAAGATACACATCAACATCTTTCCGGCCGAGTCGCTCGTCAAATCGCTGAACACCCACACGGCCTTGAAGAACGGCAGCGCCGATCTCGCAATCTATCCGTACATCTATTCGGCGGGCGCGATCCCGCAGATGAACCTCATCCTCCTGCCGGGCCTCTGGAAAACGCCCGAGGACGTCTTCAAATTCCGCACCTCCGCGCCCTGGAAAGAACTCGAAGCGAAGATAGAAGCATATGGCTTCAAGACGCTCTGCTGGATTCAAATCTCGGGCGGCATGGCATCCAAGTCCAAGCCCATCAACGTGCCTGCGGATCTGCCGCAGCAGAAGGTGCGCGGCGCCGGAAAGATGATGGAGGCGGCCTTGCAGAGCGCTGGCGCGAGTACCGTGTCGATGGCGTCGTCGGAAACCTATAGCGCGATGCAACTCGGCTTGCTCGATGGCTTGTGGACGTCGTCCGGCACCTTCGGTTCGTATCGGCTTTACGAAGTGGCGAAGTACTACAACTCGCCCGAGGACTACAGCATCTACTACACGATCGAGCCGATCGCGATCAGCATGAAGACGTGGAACAAGCTCACGCCCGAGCAGCAAAAGATCATGACGGACGTGGGTCGAAGCCTCGAGCAGAGCGCGTTCGAAGGGGCGAAAGCGGACGATCGCCGCGTCGCGCAACTTTTTGCGAGCCATAACGCGAAGATCCACAAGATGACGCTCGATGAGTGGAACCAGTGGCAGACCTTGTTCCAGAAAGTCAGCTTCATTAAGTTCCGCGCCGAAGTGCCCGACGGCGGACGTCTGCTCGATCAGAGCACGGCGTTCTACAAATAAGAGGCCGCGATGCGCCACGCATTGGACCGCTTCTCGCGCGGGCTCGACGCTTTTTGCCGGGGCGTCGCGTTGTCCGTCGGCGCGGCGGTCATCGCGACAGTGCTCGTCATTTCGTATGGCGTGCTCGCGCGCGAAGCGCTGCATCTTTCCGATGTCTGGGTCACGGAGGTCACGACTTACCTCATGGCCTACATGACCTTCGTGGGCACCGCGGCGCTGGCGTGGCAAGGCCGGCATCTCAAGGTCGACGTTCTCAGCGCACATCTCGGCGAACGTGGCAAGCGCGCGCTCGCGTTCATATCGACGGCCATCGTCACGGCGGTCGCGTTCGCGCTCGCATGCCTCGCATTCGACTTCTGGTGGGAGGCGTACACGAGCGGTGAACGTTCGTGGGGCATGTTCTCGCTCTCGCTGTGGATTCCTTATTCGGGCTTCTTCGCGGGCATGCTGCTTTTGTGCATCGCGCAGATCGTACGCTTGCTGACCATCGTATTCGCACGCGAACCGGCAGGCCGTGAAGTCGCCATCGACGACATGCTGCTCGGGAGAGAAGAATGAATCAGCTCGTCATCGGTGCGGGGATGTTCGGCGGCTTGCTCGCGGTGTTGTCGATGGGCGTGCCCATTGCGTTCGCGTTGCTGTTTGTCGCCCTCGCCTCGCTGTTCGTCACGGGCGGCGGATGGGATGCACTGAGTCTCGTACCGAGCACGTACTGGGGATCGGTTGCCACCTTCACGCTGACTTCCGTGCCGATGTTCATGTTCATGGGCGCGATCGTCTCCGCGTCGGGCATGGGCGCGCGTCTTTATGCGGCGCTGGCGACGATCCTCGACGGCGTGCCCGGCGGCCTCGCCGTCGCGACGACGCTTGCATGCGGCGTGATGGCGGCCGTATCCGGTTCGAGCGTGGCGACGGCGGCGGCCATCGGCGGCTTCGCTGTGTCGGAGATGCGCCGGCACCGCGTTCCCGAAGCGCGTGCATGCGGCGCGGTCGCGGCCGGCGGCACACTCGGCATTCTGTTACCGCCGAGCATACCGTTGATCGTGTATAGCGTGATCGCGGAGCAAAGTATCGGCAAACTGTTCGTCGCGACACTCATCCCCGGCGCGATCATGGCTTCTGCTTTCGGCATCTATCAGATACTGCTCGCCATGCGCGATCGTGCGCGCGGCAGCGAGAGCGAAAGGCGCACGCGGCCGCTCGCGAGCATGCGCGAACGTGTCGTCGCATTGAAAGACGTCGGCCCGTTCGCTCTGTTGATTCTCATCATTCTCGGCTCGCTGTATCGCGGGCTTGCAACGCCTCAGGAAGCGGCGTCGCTCGGTATCGTCGCAAGTCTGGTGCTTGCGGGCGTCGTGTACCGGGAGCTTTCGTGGAGCAAATTCCGGCAGATCCTGATCAGCGCGGCCCAAAGCAGCGTGATGATCCTCGCGGTGATTTCATCGGCCATCGTGTTCGGCTATGTGATGACGACGAGCCAGGTTGCGGCGTCGCTCACGCAAACCGTCGCGGGCGCGCACGTCGAACCGTGGGTGCTGTTCGTGAGCATCAACGTGTTGCTGATCTTTCTCGGCTGCTTCATGGAGACGATCGCGATCATCGTCGTGACCATGCCCGTGCTCGTGCCGGTCGTGGAGGCGTATCACTGGAATCTGATCTGGTTCGGCGTGGTCGTCGTCATCAACATGGAGATGGCGCTCATCCATCCGCCGGTGGGACTCAACCTCTTTGTCGTGCAGAGCGTCGCGCCCGATGTCCCGTTGCGACGGATCGTGCTCGGCACGTTGCCTTATGTGTTCATCATGATGGGCGTTCTTGCGCTCATCGGTATTTTTCCTTCGCTTTCGACAATGCTGCTCGGCGCGAACTGACACACGCCCGGCTTCGAGGAGTTCGCATGGACATTCGCAAAGTGGCGGGCGCGCTGGGCGCCGAAATCTCCGGTATCGATCTGTCGCGGGGCGTGACGCGCGAACAAGCGAGCGTTTTGCGCGCGGCGCTCAACGAGCATCTCGTCATCTTTCTGCGTGACCAGAACCTCGCTCCCCGGCAGTTCCTGGATTTTGCGGAGGCGATGGGCGAGCCTATCGAATATCCCTTTGTGAAGAGCCTCGAAGGTTTTCCGACCATCATCGAAGTCAAGAAACTGGAAACGGAACGCGTGAATTTCGGCGGCATCTGGCATTCGGACACGACTTATCTCGACGTGCCGCCCATGGGCTCGATGCTGCTCTCGCGCGAGATTCCGCCCTATGGCGGCGACACCCTGTTCGCGAACCAGCAGCTTGCGTACGACGCGTTGTCCGACACCATGAAGCGGCTGCTCGAAGGACTGAAGGGCATCAGTTCATCGGCCAAGGCGGATGTGTCGCGTACCCGGGAGGATCGCATTCGAACGGACGGCGCGGGCAAGAAGCCGGACGATTTCGTGGCGAAGCATCCCGTCGTGCGCACGCATCCGGAAACGGGACGCAAGGGGCTTTACGTGAACATTGCGCATACGGTCGGCATCGACGGCATGACCACCGACGAAAGCGCGCCGCTGCTCGACTTCCTGTTTCGACATCAGGTGAAACCGGAGTTCACGTGCCGGTTCGTCTGGTCGAACAACGCGATTGCGTTCTGGGACAATCGCGCGGCTCAGCATAATCCGGTGAACGATTATCACGGGTTTCGGCGGGTGATGCAGCGGATCACGCTCAAGGGGGACGTGCCGCGATGAGGGGGGCGACGTGGGATTGGCTCGAGTTTGTAAGGCGCGCTCAGCCAACGTATGCCGCTTCAGCGCATCCTTCAATATCGGTGCGCAAACAAAACAACGCCCCTGCAAGCGGTTGCGTCTCGAGCGCTTCCACGGACAACTTACGCGTACCGCTCGTCACAAAAAGCGTACGCATATCCGGCCCGCCGAACGTGCAGCTTGCTGGCTGCGTGACCGGCATCGGCACGACGCGGTCGATGCGTCCATCGGGCGCGTATCGCTTGACGACACCGCCGCCATATTGCGCGCTCCACAGGTAGCCATGACGATCGACGGTTGCGCCATCGGGAATTCCCGTGTCGCGGTCGAGCCGCGCAAATAGACGTCGCTCGCCCGGCATGCCCGTCGAAACATCGAATGGAAACGCCCAGATCACGGGCTCGATGCCGTCCGCAAAGTACATCGTCCCGCCGTCCGGCGAGAAGCACAGGCTGTTGGGCACGGCTACGCGTTCGATCACGCGCGTATAACGCCCCGCTTCGAAGCGATACAGCGCGCCCACCGGCGTGCGTCCAATGTCATCCATCGAGCCGACCCAGAATCGTCCCTGTCTATCGCACTTGCCATCGTTGAAGCGCATTTGTGGCTGGCTTGCGTGCGGCGCGTCGAAACGTTCAATGGCGCCGCTCGCCGGATCGAAGAACGCGATGGCCGAGCGTAGCGCCACGATTAATCCGAGCCGCGACGCGCATGGCGCGATCGAGCCTACGAGTTCGGGCATGGTCCAGGTTTGCGTGTGGTCGTCGCCCCATTTGCGGCGGCGGATCAGATGGCTGCGGATGTCGACCCAATACAGCGCCTGTTCTTCGACCGACCAGTACGCAGACTCCCCGAGTACATCGCGCGTATTGCCGACACATTCCAGCTCGCTCAATGGGCGATCTCCTCCAGCGCTCGGCCCGTGACACGCGGACCGAGCCACGCCACCGTCGTGGCGATGATCGCCATTGCACCGCCGATGAACGCAAACACGCCAGCCTGCCCGAATTCACGCAGGAAAAAGGCGATGAAGAAGCCTGCGAATATCGAACTCAACCGGCTCCACGAGAACACGAAGCCGACCGCGCGAGCGCGCATCCAGGTTGGAAACAGTTCCGACTGGTAGGCATGCACGATGGTGGACATCCAGTTGACGACAAGCGTCTGCAGGCATCCAACCATAATGAGCCAGCCCGGCGCGTTCAGCATGGCGAAGATCGCGCCGATGATCGCCACGGATATCACACTGCACACGAGCTGCCATTTGCGCTCGAAGCGGTCGATCACGAGCATAACGAGAAGCGGCGCGACCGGATAGGTCAACACGATGAGAAACGTGTATTCGAGACTTCGCGTGACAAGAATGCCCTTCGCTATCAGAAGCGTTGGAATCCAACTCACGAAGCCGTAATAGCCGATGGTCTGGCAGAAGTTCACGATCATCAACATGATGGTGCGCGTGCGGTAAACCGGCCCGAACATTTCGGCGATACGCCCTTCCGGATGTACCGTGCCAACGGCCTTTTCAGGTTCGGGCAACGCTTGGCCGTACTCCTTTTGCACCTTCGCTTCGATAACCGAAAGCACGCGGTCGGCCTCGGCGAGCCGCCCATGTTGCGCGAGCCAGCGCGGCGACTCGGGCAAGCGGCGCCGCAAGAACAGCACGAGCACCGCGCCGAACGAGCCGAAAAGAATCACCCAGCGCCAGCCATCGAAGCCGAACGGTCTCGTCGGCACGAACATCCACGCTAGAAAGGCCACGAGCGGCGCGCTGATTTGCGCCAGCCCGTAGAACAACGCGAATGCTTTGCCGCGCGCACCGCGGGGCGCGAGTTCGGAGATGTAGGTGTCGATCGTGATCATCTCGACTCCGATGCCTATACCGCCTATCAGCCGCCATATCTCGAGACCGTGCACCGAGCCCTGAAACGCCAAAATGAACGTCGTGACGCTATACCAGATCATCGAGCCGAGAAAGACCACCCGCCGCCCGAAGCGATCGGCGATATAGCTGAAACAGATCGTACCGATGAACAGCCCGAGGAACAGCGACCCGAGAAAGGCTGCAAGACCGTTGAGATCGAAGAACGATGCAGTGGTCGAAGTCAGCAGCTTGCTCTGGAACAAACCCGGCGCGATATAACCCGTGAAATAGATATCGTATTGTTCGAAGAGACCGCCCGCTGCGATCAGCATCAAGAGCGTCCACATGTGCCGGGTCATCGGCAGCCGGTCGAGCCTGCCGTTGATGGTGCCGGATACGACCTTCGGGTCTACGGAATCCATTGGCTGCTCCGCAAGGGCGTCGATGCGCGTACTCACCGCGCGATGTCGTCGAGCGCCAGCCCCGTGGTGCGCGGCCCGAAGAGCGCCACCGCCACGACGACGATCGCCATCGCGGCGAAGATGAAGGCGAATACGCCCGGCACGCCGAACTCGCGCAAAAAGAACGCGATGAAAAAGCCCACGAAGATCGACGACAGCCGGCTCCACGAATACACGAAGCCCACCGCGCCCGCTCGCATGCGCGTCGGGAACAACTCGGCCTGGTAGGTATGCACGATAGTCGACAGCCAATTGACCACGAGCGTCTGCACGATCCCCACCGCGATGAGCCAGCCCGGCGCCTTGAGCATCGAGAAGATCACGCCGATCACGGCCACCGAGATCGCACTGCACACGAGCTGCCATTTGCGCTCGAAGCGGTCAGCCACCAGCATGACGATGAATGGTGCGATTGGATAAAGCAGCACGATCAGGAAAGTGTATTCGAGGCTGCGCGTCACCATGATGCCCTTGGCGATGAGCAGCGTCGGAATCCAGCTGACGAAGCCGTAGTAACCAATCGTTTGAAAGAAGTTCACGACCACGAGCATCAGCGTGCGACCGCGATAGCGCGGGCTGAATGCCTCGCGCAACGTGCCTTCCTGCTCCTCGGCTTCGGGCGCGTCGGCCGGTGGCGGCAGGTCCTTGCCGTAGTCACGGCGAACGCGGGTTTCGATCATCTGCATGACGCGTTCAGCCTCGTCGAGGCGACCTTTCTGCACGAGCCAGCGCGGCGATTCCGGCAGACGCAATTGCAGATACCACACGAGCAGCGCGCCCACCGATCCGAGCGCGATCACCCAGCGCCAGCCCTCGAAACCCAGCGGGGAAATCGGCACCAGCACCCACGCAAGGAACGCGATCAGCGGCGCGCAAATCTGCGCCACGCCATATACAAGCCCGAACGCCATGCCGCGTGCGTGTCGCGGCGTCAATTCGGAGACGTAGGAATCGATCGTCACGTACTGCACGCCGACGCCGATGCCGCAAATCACACGCCACACGTTCAGTCCTAGCGCCGTATCCTGAAACGCGATGAAGACCGTCGCAATGCAATACCACAGCATGGATGCGGCGAAGACGCGGCGCCGGCCGAATCGGTCAGCGAGACTGCCGAAGCAGATCGTGCCAATGAAAAGCCCGATGAACAGCGACGCCAGAAAGCCGGCGAGACCGTTCATCGCGAAGAAAGTGGGCGTGGTCGCCGTGAGGATGCCCGAGCGGAACAAGCCCGGCGCGATATAGCCCGCGAAGTACACATCGTAGAGTTCGAAGAAGCCGCCGAGTGCGACGAGGGTGAGGAGCTTCCACAGCGTGGCGGTCATTGGCAACCGGTCGAAGCGTGCGGTCACGCCGCCTGCCGTGATGACGCGCGCCGGATAATCCGCGCTGTCGAGCGACCCGGCGACATCGGCGCCGATGGCCCTGTTCGGGGTGTTCATCCTCTTCTCCTCCTGTGCAGCCGGCTGAATGCCGAAGGCGCATCGTACCGGTCGTGAATATCGGGGATACTAACTATTCGATGAGGACGGTGTGGAATTGCTGGCTTGGTTCGCATTGTCTGTCGCTAGCTTGTCCGGGCCGCTGTCTCCTTTCGATTAGCCCAGTCTAGTGACGCATGGAGCGGCCCACAATACTTGATCGTTGAATCAACTTGATCGCGGCGCCCAAGAAAAACGGCCCTCGCGAAGGGCCGTCGGCGTCATGTCGTGCGATGCGGAGATTCAGGGCGGCAGGATCGACGTCAGCAAGCGCGTCTCGTCCGAATCGTTCTGCGGGGCGTTCGCCTCGAGGTAGTCCGCGCGTGGACGTATCAAAGCGCCGGATTCGCGCTGCTCGATGATATGCGCCACCCACCCCGCCGACCGTCCGATGATGAACAGGCAAAACGCGCTGCGCGGCGGCAGCCCCAATGCCACGGTTAGCATGGTCAGCCCAACTTCCAGGCTCGACAGACAGCCGTAGCCCGCTGCGATCTTGAGTGCCTCGAAGAGCGGATCGACCGCGGCGTGCCGCCCTTCGAGCCGCCGCGCGAGATCGATCAGGTAGCTCGCGCGCGGGTCGCCATCCGGATACAAGGGATGATTGAAGCCCGGCAGATTCCGGTGTGCCGCATAGTGCTCCGTGAAGAGCCGTTGCGCTTCTGCAACCGTGCGGCATGCGCGCAGCAGGTCCTCGGTGGCTTCGTACGATCGCGCGGACGTGAGCCCCGTCTGCGTGAGGATGGCCGCCGCCACGCATTCGCCGATATCCGCTCCCGCCGACGCCGCGATACGCGCCACGAAGGTCGCCTGCGCGAGTTCGTGATCCGCGCACAGCACGAGCGCGGCGTCGAGCGCGGCACGATGCGCGGCAGACGCCGAACCACCGAGCACGGTCAACAGCGTCGCGGCGAGACCGTCCGCGCGTTTGCGCGTGACGCCCGCCGCAGCGCCCGGCGTTGCGCGTCGCAAATGCGCAAGGCAATGCGCCATCGTTGCGATCATGCGACTGCATTCGATGAACTGCGCGTCGCCGGCCTGCAACGCGCGCAGATGCTCGCCGCCGAAGCGCATTGCAATATCGGCGAAGAAGCGCACGAGTTCTCGACGTGGCTGGAGACCCGCCGTGCGCGACCAGGCATCGGCGAAACGTAACGTGCGACCGCACGGCTGCCACGAAAGGATCACGTCGTCGCGTGGATTCCAGAGCGCTTTCACGACCTGTTCGAAGGTCTTTCCCTTGCGCGCGAGTTCGAGCGCCGCGACGCCGCGATAACGCGGACCTTCGGCCGTGATTTCGGTGAGCGTGCTCGATATGATCGGCTCGCCCCAGCGCATGGCGGCCGCGGCGACGGGCGCGTGGCCACTGCGGGCATCGGCGCGCGATTTCACGCGTTCGACATCCTGGCGCGCATAAAGCCGGCGCCCCTTGTCGCCTTGCGGCACGCTGCGAATCAAGCCGCGGCTGACGTAGGCGTACAACGTTTGCAGCTTGATCTGCAGCAGCGCGAGCGTTTCAGCGCGTGTCAGATAATCGCCGGGCGCGTCGGGCGGCGCGCTGGCGGCATCATGCGGGTTCGATTGCACCTTGGTCTCCTGTCGACCCAGGACGGGCGCCGAAGCGCCCGTCCTGGTCCCATGCGAAGCTGCCAGCGCAAAAGCGCCGGACGGGGCACAGTGAACCACAAGATAATCAAACGCGTGGATGCTCACAATCGGGTCATGCCAGTACCGCGGTCGAACACGCTCCGTCTATGCATGAAGTCCAGCCGTCCGGCGGAAAGTCTTGGGAATGCCGGCCTTTGGCACCTGCCCGTACATCGGCTCGCCAGGCAGCCCTTCGTGCAGCAGTTCGCGCGCGGCGATCAGCCGTTCCAGGTCTATTCCAGTATCGAAGCCCATGCTTTCCAGCATGAAGACGAGGTCTTCCGTGACGATGTTGCCCGACGCGCCCGGCGCGAACGGACAGCCGCCAAGGCCCGCGAGCGCGGAATCGAAGGAACGGATGCCTTCTTCGAGCCCCGCCAGCGCATTGGCGAGGCCGAGTCCCATCGTGTCGTGCAGATGCAGTTTGGTCAGCTTGTCGCCGATCTCCGCGCGCACGGCCTTGACCATCTTGCGTACCTGAACGGGATTGCCGTAGCCGACGGTATCTGCGAGCGCGACGGCATCGACGCCTGCTTCGGCTAGCGCGACGGCCGTTTCGATTACCTTTTGCAAGGGAATCTCGCCGTCGATGGCGCAGCCGAAAGCCGTCGCGCAACCCGGCTCGATCGCCATTGGCCGCTCCTGCTCGCGCACCCATTCGACGATTCGCCGTACTTCGTCCACCTGCTCCATGGTGCCCTTGCGCGTGTTCGAGCGGCTGTGTCCCTCGCTCACCGAAACCGGTATGCCGACGCCATGTGCGCCCGCCGCATATGCCGCCTGCGCACCGCGCAGGTTGGGCACGAGTGCCATCACGCGCAAGCCGGGTTGTAGCAGCGCCGCCTTGACGATTGCCTCGGTGTCCGCCATTTGCGGCACGAGCTTTGGCGGAACGAAACTGCCGACCTCTATTTCGCCGATACCCGCTTGCGCGATTGCCGCGATCCAGCGCGTTTTCTGCTCGGTCGGCATGATCTCGTGAGCCATTTGCAGACCGTCACGCGGCCCGACTTCGCAAACCATCACTTTTTCTTTCATGGTCCTGCTCCTTCAAAAATGAGTCTTTGCACGAACGCGCTCGTCATCAACGCAGCACGCCCGCTTCGGTCAAGGTTTCAATTTCGTGCGCATCGAGGCCGAGCAGCTCACCGAACACGTAGTCGTTGTGTTCGCCGAGGCGCGGCGGCGGCGTGAAATCGCCGCGAAAGCCGGCGTTATCGCGCCACGGAAGCGCAATGCTGCGTGAGCCGTCCGCGAGCAGCGGGAAGAGGCCGCCATCGGCGAAATACGGGTCTTCCATCACCGCGCCAATGTGTCTCGAACGCGCGGCCGGCACGCCACGCGACTGCAGCGCATCGAGTGCTTGCGCGGGCGTCTGGTCGCGCAGCCACTCTGCCAGTAAATTGTCCGCCGCTGCGCGATGCGCGGCGCGGCCGAACGCATCGGAGAAGCGGGGATCGGTAGCAAGTTCGGGCTTGCGCATGGCGTCGCAGAGCGCTCGCCATTGCCGGTCGTTGCCAATGGAAACGGCGAGCCAGGCGTCGTCGCCTGAGCAGCGGAAGCATCCGGATGGTGCGGCGTCCCATTCGCGCGCGCCCGTGGCCGTTGGCGTCTTGCTGCCGAGCGCCTCGCGAAACAGCTGTTCGGGCAATAGCGCGACGGTGCTTTCGAGCATCGACAGATCGATGTACGCGCCCTCGCCGCTCACGCGCCGGTGCCGGATGGCCGCAAGCACCGCGCAGCTTTCCCAGAGCGCAGTGATCGGATCGGTCCACGCAGGCAGAATGCCCATGGCCTCCACGCGCTCGTTCGGCGTGCCCACCACGCTGGCGCGACCGCTGTACGCCTGCAATAACGAGCCGTAGGCAAGCGCATCGCGCTGCGGGCCTTCGCGACCCGTGCCCGACGCGGACACGAAAATCAGATCGGGGCGAATCTGCGCAAGCGTCGCGTAATCGAGGCCAAACTTCGCCAGCACGCCGTTGGAGAAGTTTTCGACGACCATATCGCTCTGCGCGATCAGACGCCGGATCAGTTCCGGACCTTGCGGCCGGCTCAGATTGATCGTGCAGCTCTTCTTGCCGGCGTTCACCACTGCCCACCAGGGCGGACGCTGCGTATGTTCGGGCCGCGTCGCGGATTCGATCTTGATGATCTCCGCGCCCATGCCCGCGAGCATCTTGGTAGTCATGGGTCCGGCCAGCACCCAGCTGAAATCGACGACGCGCAAGCCCGCCAATGCTTTCTGTGTCATCACACGACTCCATGCCGGCGCAAGCTTTCGACTTCATCCGGCGACAGTCCGAGGCGCTCTTCGAACACCGCGCGGTTAGCGGAGCCAAGTGCGGGCGATACGACATCGCGCGCGCGTGGCAACTCTGCGCCCGAAGTCGTGCGCATGGCAAACGGCAGGCCGGGCATCGACAGTGGCGTGCCGCCCGCGCACTGCCAGCGATCGAAAAACCCGCGCGCATTCAGCTGCGCGTTATCCAGAAGATCGCGCGCACCGCTCACTGGAAAACACGCCACGCGCGCCGCCTGCGCGCGCTCGAAGACGTCGGCGCGGCTATGCTCGCGCGTCCACTTCGACATCTCGTCTTGCAAGATCATCCAGTTTTCGTTGCGCGCCGTGCGTTCGCCGCACAGCGCCTCATCGCGCGACCACGCCGGGTTTCCGAGCAATTCGACCCAGCGTTCCCATTGATGTTGTTCGCGCGGCGAAATCATCACGAAGCCGTCCTTGCACGGCAACAGCCAGATCAGCCCGCCCGCGACCTCGGTGCCCTGCAGTTCCTCGCGCAGCCGGCTGAAGCTGCGTTCGCCGCGCCCATGATCGGCGACGGGCTCGATCAGCAGATGCGCGATCACATCCAGCTCCGCGCATTCGATACTGCGTCCCTCGCCATTCATCTGCGCTTCGAGCAAGCCCCAGAGCGCGGCGTTCGCGGCGGCCGCACCCGTGGCCAGCGCCACTTCGCGGTCGGCACAGGCGACGGGCGCTTGCTGATCGGGTGCGTGAACGGGGCGCGCCTGATGAAATGCATAGCCCGCGTGATGCGTGAGGGTGAAGTCGGTGTACGCGAACGGCGCGTCGGGTCCCGCATGCGTAGCCCAGGGCGTGACGGAAAGCGTGACGAGCGCGGGCTGAATGTGCCTGAGCGTATCGCCGTCGAGTTGCAGTTCCGCAAGGCGGCTTGTATTGGACGTAATCAGCAGATCGGCGGATTCCACGAGACGCCGCAGCAACGCAGCTCCTTGACGATGCGACGGATCGAGCGTGGCGCTTTCCTTGCCGTGATTCAGATACGCGAAGAGCGCGGCATCTTCACCATAAGGAGCATTGGGTGCGAACGGGCCGGTTCGACGCAACGTATCGCCAGTACCGGGCGGCTCCAGCTTGAGCACCTGCGCGCCGAGGTCGCGCAGCACGCGCGCACAGAAAGCGGCGGGCATGGCGTCGCTCCATTCGATCACGCGCACGCCGGCGAGCGGCGCGGCGACCACGCGCGCTGGGGATACGAAATCAGCGGCGCTCATGCGGCCTCGTCGAGAACGGCTGGATCGAAGGGATAAGGCACGGGCGCGCCGTTGCGCAAGGGCAGAACGACCGTTGCGCTGCCGGGCGTGCTTTCCCTGCCTTCCTGATTACGCAAGCCGATTTCCAGATGCGCGAGACCGAAGCCGCCGCGCCGTTCGGTTCCGGTCACGCGGCCCCACGCCGTGAGCAGATCGCCCGGCACGTTCATGCCGCGAAACTGGAACTGGAGCTTCCATGCCCAGCCGCTTTCACCGGCCCAGTCAGTCAGCAGTTGCAGCATGATGTGCTGTTTCCACGAGCCGTTGACCATTACGTCGGGTAACTTGTCGTGTTGCGTGGCGAAGCGCCAGTCGTAATGAATGCGATGCCAGTTCTCCATGGATGCCGACCAGCGCACGATATGCGCCGTGGTCATCGGTCCCTTGACGAGCGCCGGGATCTCCATGCCTGTTTCGACATCCTCAAAATACAGTGCAGCCATGATGACCCTCGCCTAGCGCATGATCTGGGTGTTCGTGACCTTCAAAAGCTTCTCGCCCTTCTCGTTCACGTAGGTCTCTTCGATGATGACGAGCACCATCGGTCCGCTTTTGCCGTCGCGCTGCACGATGTCCTTGTAGCGCGCCTGACGCAGCACCTTCTCGCCGACGCGCGCATAACGGTAGAGCTCGTATTCGTAGCCGCCGTTCAGATCGCGTGGCAACTCCACTTCGACGGCCGGCAGGCCGCTGAAACTGCGGCTCAGGCCATCGTAGTCAGGCTTGTTCATGTCATCCAGCGGGTCGGGCGATGACGGCGGTCTGCGAAAGGCATGCACCGGAAAACCCGGCGGCGCGACCAGTGCGCCATAACGACTTGTCGCGGCCCAGTCTTCGTCCCAGTAACGACGCGCGTCATCCATGATTGCATGATGAAAGCGGCGCACTTCGCTTGCTTCGACGGCATGCGTCGACGTGACCCATTCGGTCTCGGCGCCGATGATGGCTTTCACCTTGCCGGTGATGTATTCGTTGCTCACGGCTCTAGTCTCCTGTCGCTACATCGACGAAGCCAGTCTAGGGGAGCCGCCCTTTAGCGCACAATACTTGATCGTTGAATCAACGTCTTCTCAGGGTCGCATCGATCGACTATCGTGCCTCACGTACCGCTCGACGCATGACACCACCAAGGGAGAGATGTCGATGAGAACGACCCGCTACGACGCGAACGCGCTCTTTGAATATGCAATGGAAGTGCTTTGCCTGGCGGGGCTCGCGAGCGCTCATGCGCGGGACGTGGCACGCACTCTCGTCGATGGCGACTTGATGGGACACGACACGCACGGACTCGCGCTGTTGCCAGGCTACGTGAAGCAGCTCGAACAAGGCGCCATGACACGCGACGGCGCGCCCGCAGTCATCTCTGATCGTCCTGCCGCGTTGCTGTGGGACGGACGGCGTCTGCCCGGACCCGCGCTCGTGCATGCCGGCATCGACGTCCTTGCCCCGCGCGCTCGCGAACTCGGCGCCGCCACGCTCGTGATCCGGCGCAGTCATCACATTGCATGTCTTGCCGCGTATCTCCTGCGCGCCACCGAAATAAACCTGGTGATGATGCTGGCGAGCTCCGATCCGAGCGTGCAAAGCGTCGCGCCGTTCGGCGGCACGCGGGCCTTGTTCACGCCGAACCCGATCGCTCTCGGCATACCGACATCGACGACTCCGATGCTGATCGACATCTCGTCCTCCGTGACCACCAACGCGATGAGCGCGCGCCGCCATCAGAACGGCCAATCGTTCGACGAACCTTGGATGATGGATGCACAAGGTAACGCGACGCATGATCCCGGCGTGCTGTTTGCCGATCCACCCGGATCGATCCTGCCGCTCGGTGGACTGGCCGCCGGTCACAAGGGATTCGGCATGGCGTTGATGATCGAGGCGCTGACAGGCGGACTGGCCGGCTTTGGCCGCGCCGATCCACACGAAGGCTGGGGCGCGACCGTGTTCATGTCGCTGCACGATCCGGCAGCATTCGGCGGTATCGAAGCATTCCAGAGGCAGATGGATTGGCTCGGCGACGCCTGCCGCACCAACCCGCCTCGCACGATCAACGACCCCGTGCGCCTTCCCGGCGAGCGCGCAATGGCAAGGCGGGCCGAGCAACTGAAGAATGGCGTGCATCTGCATGCCGATTTCGACACACCGCTCAAGGCTTGCGGAGAACGCTACGAGGTGCGCTTTCCGCAGCCCAAACCGGAGGCAGCATGACGCCTAAACCTTTGCGCTCACCCCAGACCCGATGCATACTTTCTCTTCGGAAGCAGCGCTGCGGCGAAAAGACCGCACCCCGGAGACTCGATGCGATTCGACCTGCAATCGTTGAAACTGTTCATCGCCGTGTGCGAGCACGGCAGCATTGCCCGCGCGGCGGATGCGGAAAACATTGCGCCTTCCGCGCTCAGCAAGCGCATGTCCCATCTTGAAGACACGCTCAAGAACGCGCTCTTCGTGCGCAGCAACAAGGGACTCGAACTGACGACCGCCGCTGCGGCACTCCTGCAGCACGCCCGCGTGCTGTTGCGAGACATCGCCCAAATGGAGAGCGAGTTACTGGACCACGCCGAAGGCGTGCGCGGTCAGATTCGCTTACATGCGAGCCTCTCGACCATCGTTCAGTACATCGCCAACGACATACGCGTTTTTCTGGAGATGCACCCCGGGCTGCGCATCGATCTTCAGGAAAGCCTGAGCCCCGCGGTGGTCCGCGCCGTGGCGGAAAACGCGGCGGATATCGGCGTGTTCGGCGGCACGACGGTTACCACCGGCCTGCAGGTCTTCCCTTATCGCAGCGACCGGCTGGTGGTCATCATGCCGCCCGATCATCCGCTCGGCCGCGCCGAACGGGTCACGTTCCGCGAAGTCGCCGAGTATCCGCTCGTGGGGCCGCAAGTGGGCAGCTATCTGAATTCGTTGGTGCTGCGCGCGGCGGCGGATCTCGATCACCCGCTCAAGCTGTCGATTCGCGTCAACGGTTTCGAACCGGTGCGCAGCATGGTGGAAGCACGGCTTGGCATCGGGCTCGTGCCGGAGCATCACGCCGAACGGTACGTCAGTTCCGCGCCGCTGATCGCCGTGCATCTGGATGAAGCCTGGGCGGAGCGCCACTGGAAAATCTGCGTGCGCGAAGCCGAGTCGCTTCCCGTGCCGGTGCAACTGTTTCTCAAGCATCTGCTTGCAAGTCAGGATGCGGCACACCATTAGGCGCCGGCAATCGGTCAATCACGAATAAGCCAGCTTCAATCCTGCTTGCGGCCATTGCAGCCTGGCCAGGCGGCCCGTGCCGGAGAGCGTCACGTAGGCCGTCTTCATGTCGGCGCCGCCGAAGCAGATGTTGGTCACCATGCCATCGGGCACCGGCACCTGTCGCAGCACTTCACCGGATGGCGCGACGACCGTGATGCAACCGGTCACGAGCGTGGCCACGCAAATGTTGCCCTTGGCGTCCAGCGCCAGGCTGTCGAAGCGCTGATAACCCGGCAAGCCGCAAACCAGACGCCCGCCATGCGGCGACGGATAAGGATGCCTGCGCGCCCGGCCGGGCGCCTCCAGATCGAATGCCCAGAGCCGCGCGGTCTCGGTCTCCGCCACATAGACGATGCTGTCGTCGGGCGACAAACCGACGCCATTGGCCGTGGTGAGCGGATACGCCACCTCGACGATGGCCGAACCATCGGCGCGAGCGTAATAGAGGCCCGCGTGATCGCGCTCGCGCAGCCGGTTCTTTCCGAAGTCGGTGAAGTAGAAGCCGCCGTCGTGGTCGAACACGATGTCGTTCGGACCGCACAGCGGATGATCGCCGCAGTGGTCATACAGCGTCGTGAGCGAGCCCGACTGCGGGTCGAAGCGCTCGATACGCCCGCTCGTATAACGCGGATGCACGCCCGGTTTCGTGCGATTCAGTCCGGCAACGGTACGAAACAGAAAACCGCCGTTATTGCAGATGTAGAAGGCGCCATCCGGCCCAAGCGCCAGACCGTTGGGGCCGCCGTCCACCGCCGCCAGCACGCTCACTCTACCGTCGGGCGAAACGCGGCTGATGGTCTCCCGCTCGATCTCGACGAGCACCACGGAGCCGTCGGGCATCGCCACCGGCCCTTCCGGGAACTTCAAGCCTTCCGCCAGGATTTGTATTGGGCTTTCCATCGCTGTCGTCCTCCCTTCAGCGCTTGTCGGCATGCTCGACAAAACGATTGTCGTAAGTCGCCTTCAGATCGATGGACGCCTTGCCGATGTCGGGATCGAACGCGGCCAGCACGTCGTGCACGGTGTGGGCCGCCGCATCGGTCATCAGGCCATCGCGCGAAATGCAGTCATGCATGTTGGCGTAGGCTTGCGCGAAGACATCCTTGTCGGCTAAAGCGTATTGCGCCGGCACGGCGGCGGCGACTTGTTCGGGCGTCGCCTGCGCCATCCAGCGTTCGGCTTCCAGAATCGCATTGGTCACCGCCTGCACCGTGTTGGGATATTTGGCCGCGAACTCCCGCGTGGTGTAGATGGAGGCTTCCGGATAATCGCCGCCAAGCGTTGCTCGGGTGCCGGCCGGGTCGCGCATCACGGCAAGCGGAAAGAGATCGCCACTCGTCTGTAGCACGGTTGCGACCGGGTCGTTGCTCATCAAGGCGTCGATCTGCCCGCTGCGCGCGGCGGCAATCGCGCCTGCCGACGAGCCCACGCCGATGATCGAAACATCGCCCGGTTTCACGCCCGCCTTGTTCAGCAGATAGTTCGCGCCCATATGAAAGCTCGACCCCGGCGAACTCACACCGATGCGCATGCCCTTCAGATCGGCGTAGGTCTTGACCTTGTCGTGACTCGCTCGCGTCACGCCGAACACCCAGCCGGGGCACGAAGCCAGCGTGACGAACGACACGAGCTTCTGGCCTTTCGCGGCCATCGTGATGGTGTTCGAATACGCGCCCGCGACGATATCGGCGCTGCCGCCCATCATCGCCTGAAGCGCTTTCGCGCCGCCGCTGAAGACGCCGATTTCGACTTCCAGCCCGGCCTGTTTGAAGTATCCGCGGCTATCCGCAATGACGAACGGCAGATACGGAAAGCCCACACCCGCCGCGGCCAGATGAAGCCTGGGCTTTTCCGGCACGGGAGCGGCGCTGCTCGCCGACTGGCTGGCCAGTGCCGCACAGATGGCGAGCGCTGGCAACGACAGGCGCCTGAGCGTTCTCACGATGATGTCTCCCTCTTCCCAGGCTGACGTTGCTAGTAAGTGGCCCGACCGCCGGACAGATCGAAAACCGCTCCGGTGGTGAATGAGTTTTCCTCGCTGGCGAGCCACGCGATCATCGCGGCGGCTTCGTCGAGTTCGAGAAAACGGCCGCGCGGAATCTTGCCGAGCATGTAGCGGATATGCTCGGGCGATTGCTCCATCGCCCCGGGCGTCCGCGCCACGGCGGGTGTCACGCAGTTCACCGCGATATCGTGGCTTGCCAGTTCCTTGCCGAGCGACTTGGTCATGGCGATGACGGCCGCCTTCGCCGAGCTATACGCGGCCGCATTCGGATTGCCTTCCTTGCCGGCGACCGAGGACAGATTGACGATGCGCCCATAGTTCTGGTCGATCATCACCGGGGCCACGGCACGGCAGCAGTGGAAAGTGCCGTTGACATCGATATCCATCACCTGCTTCCAAATATCGATCGGATACTCGATCAGCGTGGCGTTCGGGCCCACGATAGCCGCGTTGTTGATGAGAATATCGATGCGCCCCGCGGCCTTCAGCGTGCCCGCCACGGCGGCCTGCACGCTGGCGTAATCGGCAATGTCGACACGCTCGAAGTGGACATCGTGCTCGCCCAGTTGCTCGCGCGCCTCGTCCATGCCGGCGGGGTTGATATCCCAGATGGCAAGCCGCGCGCCGGAAGCAAGCAGCCTGCGGCCGACCGCGAAGCCGATGCCCTGCGCGCCGCCCGTCACCACGGCAACGCGGCCCCTCAAATCGATTGCATTGGTCTGCAAAACGGTCTCCTCTAGTGATCTTCGATTGCGCCGGGGGTTCAAGCGCTCGTGGCCACCGTCTGTCCGGCGACAGGACGCCAGCGCAGCAAATGATCCTCGACCATCGACACGGCGGTATCGAGTATCAAGGCGAACACGGTCAGCACCAGAATGCCGGCGATCACCGAGTTGATATCGAATACGCCTTCGGCCAGCAGGATCAGGTAACCCACGCCCTTTTCCGAGCCGAGATATTCGCCCACCACGCTGCCCACGAAGGCGATGCCGATTGCGTTATGCAGGCTGGAAAAGACCCAGCTCGTCGCCGATGGCAAGTACACATGCCGCAACAATTGACGTGAGTTGGCGCCCAGCATCCGCGTGTTGGACAACACCGTCGGGCTGACCTCTCTCACGCCCTGAAAGACGTTGAAGAACACGACGAAGAAGACGAGCGTCACGCCCAGCGCCACCTTGGACCAGATGCCGAGTCCGAACCAGAGCGCGAAGATCGGCGCGAAGATCAGGCGCGGCATCGAGTTCATCGCCTTGATGAACGGATCGAAGACCGTGGCGAGGAACGGGCTGAGCGCAAGCCACAGGCCGCATGCCAACCCGAGGACCGTGCCGATCACGAACGCCAGCATGGTTTCGACGAGCGTCGTGTACAGATGACGGTAGATCGAGCCCGTCACGAACCAGTCGACGATACGCACCGCCACGCCGAGCGGATCGCCGAAGAAGAACGGCGACAGCCACTTCTGATGCGTGCCGAGCCACCACAGGAACAAGACACCGAACAGGATCAAAAGCCGCGTGACCAGGACGGTGAAGCGATTGTTTGAGTCAAACTCGATTGCGCGCATAGCTTTTCAAAACCTCGCCTCTGAGCACGTCCCAGATCTGGGTGTGCAGTTGCAGGAAACGCTGCGTCATGCGGATTTCCGACATCTCGCGCGGACGTTCGAGGTCGATCTTGAACTCGGCGATAGGCCGCGTTCCAGGCCCGGCCGAGAGCACGATGACGCGGTCCGACAACGAGATGGCCTCCTCCAGATCGTGCGTCACGAACATCACGGACTTGCGGTCGTGCGACCACAGTTGCAGCAACTCGTTTTCCATCAGGTGCCGCGTCTGGATATCCAGCGCGCTGAACGGCTCGTCCATCAGAATGATGCGAGGGTTGAGCGCGAGCGCCTGCGCGAGACCGGCACGCTTGCGCATGCCGCCGGACAACTGATGCGGATACTTCTTGCCGTGTCCTTGAAGTCCCACGCGATCGAGCCAGCCGCGCGCCACGCTGAGCGCCTGTTCGCGCGGCGTTCCCCGAAAGATCAGACCCATCGCGATGTTGTCTTCGGTCGTCTTCCAGGGCATGAGCGCATCGACCTGAAAAAGATAGGCCGCCTGCGTATTCAAGCCCTGCGTCAGCTTCTTGTCGAAGACGCTGATGCTGCCCGACGAGGGCCGCGTAAGCCCGGCAGCAACGTTGAGCAAGGTGGATTTGCCGCAGCCCGTGGGACCGACGATCGACACGAACTCGCCGTCGCCGATCGACAACGTGGCCTCCGAGACGGCGGTGTAGGTCTGCGCCCTCTTGCCGTTGCCGGCGAAGGTGCAGGTCACATTGTCGAAACGCAGGGCTTCGCGCACTTCGCTTTTTTCGCTGTCGAGGGGGACGCTCGGGGTGCCCTTGATTCCATACGTTGCCGTGCTCATGGCTGGATCTCCGCCGCTTTCCTGACGAACCGGTTGTCATACGTCGATGCAAGATCGATCTTCGCCGATGCCACTGCAGGGTCGAATGCCGCCAGCACCTCGCGCACCGTCTGCGCGCCCTTCGGCGTGATCTCGCCGTTCTGCGCAATGCAACGGCGGCTGTTCGTGAAGGCCTCCGCATAGAGCGCCTTGTTCTCGCCGATATATTGCGGGGGCACGTTGTCGGCGACTTCCTGCGGCGTCGCCTTGGCGATCCACTTCTCGGCGCGCACGATCGCATTGGCGACGGCCTGCACCGTCTTGGGATTCTTGCCGATGAACTCTTGCGTCGCGAAGAGGCTCGACTCGGGGTAATCCGAACCGAACACCTTGACGTTCCCTTCAGCCGTGCGCATGTTCTCAAGCGGCTTGAGGCTGCCATCCTTCATGAGGATAGTGGCGCTCGGGTCGTTGACGATCAGCGCATCGATCTGCCCGGCCCGCACGGCCGCCACCGCGCCGGCCGCTTGTCCCACGCCGATGATCGACACGTCGGAAGACTGCAGCCCCGCCTTGTGCAGAATGTAATTGAGTGCCATGTGCGTGCTGGAACCCGGCGCGCTCACGCCGATTCGCATGCCCTTCAGGTCCTTGGCCGATTTCACTTCGCCCTCGCGTTTCTGCGACACCCCGAAGATCCATCCCGGACAGATGACTTGCGCCGCGACCACCACGAGATGCTGTCCCTTGGTGGCCATGGTGATGGTGTTCGAATACGCGCCCGCCACCATGTCGGAGCTGCCGCCGAGCAGCGCTTCCAGTGTCTTCGATCCGCCGGAGAATGCGGCGATGGTCACGTCGAGCCCTTCGTCCTTGAAATAGCCGCGCTGTTTGGCGACGAGCATGGGCAGGTAGGTGATGCCCACCGAAGCCGCCGCGATGTGCAGTTCGGGCTTCTCAGGCACATCCTTGGCTGCGGCCGTCAAGGAACCGCAGGCGAGCGCGAACGCGGCACACAGCGCGATGGCGAGTTTCAGCTTCATGGTTGTCTCCTCCCTTTTTAGGGATTTTTAGGTACTTCAGGGACGACAGAGTGTCAATTGCGGACCGGCTTATGAATATCCTCGCATCTCCCGCGACTGCTGATTATCGACATAGCGGAGCCGGTCCGCGCAACGCGATCTTCTTAGGCCGCCTGTTTGCGCAGCGCCTCGACCACGGCATCGCCCATGTCGCGGGTGCCGACGCGCTGCGTGCCTTCCTGCTGGATATCCGCGGTCCGGTAACCGGCCGCGAGCACCGTGCGCACGGCCTGCTCGACCCGGCGCGCGTCGTCTTCCATTTCGAAGCTCTCGCGCAGCATCATCGCGCACGACAGAATCGCGGCAAGCGGATTGGCAATGTCCTTTCCGGCAATATCCGGCGCCGACCCGTGGACCGGCTCGTACAAGCCCTTGCGGTTATAGCCTAGCGAGGCCGAAGGCAACATGCCGATCGAGCCGGTCAGCATGGCGGCCGCGTCCGACAGAATATCGCCGAAGAGATTGCCCGTGACGATCACATCGAATTGCTTGGGGCGCCGCATCAACATCATCGCGGCGGCGTCCACGAAGAGATGGCTCAGTTCGACGTCCGGGTATTCCCGCCCGACGCGCGTGACGACCTCGCGCCACAGCTGACTTGCTTCCAGCACGTTGGCCTTGTCCACCGAGCAGAGCTTGTGATGACGGCGCTGCGCGGCCTTGAAGGCGGCATGCGCGACGCGCTCCACTTCCGACTCCGAGTAACGCATCGTGTTGAACCCCACACGCTCGCCCGCCTGATTGGTCTCGAAGCCGCGCGGCTGGCCGAAGTAGGCGTCGCCGTTCAACTCGCGCACGATCACGATGTCGAGTCCATCCACCACTTCCGGACGCAACGTCGAAGCGCCGATCAGCTCCGGGAACATGAAGGCCGGGCGAAAGTTGGCATAGAGCGTCAGTGCCTCGCGCAATTGCAATAACCCGGTGCCGGGACGCTCCTCGCGCGGGATATCGGCTTCGTCGGCCACGCCTACCGCGCCGAAGAGAATCGCATCGGCCTTGCGCGCCACTTCGAGCGTGGGCGGCGGCAGCGGCACGCCGTGCGCCTGAATGCCGGCATCGCCGATGGCAGCCTCCTGCGTCTCGGCGTGCGGCGCCACGATTCGCAGCACCTTGAGCGCCTCCGCGACAACTTCGGGGCCAATACCATCGCCGGGCATGACTGCAATCTTCATCTGTAATCTCCTTGGTCGTTATTGGAAACAGCGCGCCGTGTGCGCGCCGTCAAAAGGTTTCGGCACGGTCGCGCTCGAATGCCACGATGCGGTCCAGATGCGAAAGCGTGTAGTCGATCTCGTCCATGCCGCGCAACAGGCAATCCTTGGCGAAGGGCTCCAGCTCGAACGCGTGCGAGGACCCGTCGGGCAAGGTGACGGTCTGCGCGGGCAAGTCGATGGCGATACGGCTGCCCGGACTCTCCGACAACATATCGAGCAGCGGCAGCACCACGGCCTCGGGCAACACGATCGGCAGCAGTCCGTTCTTCAGGCAGTTGATGAAAAAGATGTCGCCGAAGCTCGGTGCAATCGCCGCGCGGATGCCGTAGTCATAGAGCGCCCAGACCGCATGCTCGCGCGACGAACCGCAACCGAAGTTATGGTTGGCCACGACGATGCGCGACTCCCGCAAAGGTGCCTGGTTGAGCAGGAAGTCGGGACGTTCCGCGCCATTTGCATCGAAGCGCAGCGCACGAAACAGGAACTGGCCGAAGTCGTCGGAGCGGGGTTTTTGCAGATAGCGCGCGGGCAGAATCTGGTCGGTATCGCAGTTGATCGCGACGATCGGCGCCGCGACTGCATCGAGGTACTCCAGTCGTTCCATGTTCACACTCCCAGGAGACGGCGGACATCGGTGAGACGTCCGGTCACCGCCGCGGCGGCCGCCATCGCCGGGCTCATCAGATGCGTGCGCACGCCGGGTCCCTGACGGCCCACGAAATTCCGGTTGGATGTCGAAGCGCAGCGCTGGCCGGGTTCGGCAATATCGCCGTTGGTCGCGAGACACATCGAACAGCCGGGATAGCGCCACTGAAAACCCGCTTCCATGAAGATGCGGTCGAGCCCTTCCGCTTCCGCCTGCGCACGCACTTCATGCGAACCCGGCACGACCCACGCTTCCACGCTTGGCGCGATATGACGGCCGCGCGCCACTTCCGCCGCGCTGCGCATGTCCTCGATACGCCCGTTGGTGCACGAGCCGATGAACACCCGGTCGATTGCGACGCCTTCGAGCGACTCGTTCGCCGCGAGGCCCATGTAGTCGAGCGCACGCGACATCGCCGCGCGCAGGTCGGGATCGGGCTGCTCCATGGGGTCCGGTACGCGGCCGTCGATGGCGCAGGCATAGCCGGGCGTGGTGCCCCATGTGACCATCGGGACGATCTCGGTCACGTCGATAAGCACTTCGCGATCGAACACCGCGCCTGGGTCCGTGAACAAGCCGCGCCAAGACGCGAGCGCCCTTTGCCACCGGTCGCCCGTGGGCGCGTAGTGCCGTCCGGCGAGATAAGCGAAGGTGGTTTCGTCCGGGGCGATCATGCCGGCGCGACCGCCCGCCTCGATGGTCATGTTGCAGAGCGTCAACCGCCCTTCCATCGACAAGCCGGCGATGGCGGAGCCGGCATATTCGATCACGTGTCCCGTCGCGCCAGCCACGCCGATTCGCGCGATGACCGCGAGAATCAGGTCCTTCGCGGTGACGCCCGAACCTGGCATGCCGTCGAGCGTAATACGCATGTTGCGCGACTTGCGCTGCCACAGGCATTGCGTGGCGAGCACGTGAGCCACTTCGGTGGCGCCGATACCGAAGGCCAGCGCGCCCACCGCGCCATGCGTGGACGTGTGGCTGTCGGCGCAAACGACGGTCATGCCGGGCAGACTCAGGCCCTGCTCCGGCCCGACCACGTGGACGATGCCGCGCCGCGTGTCGTTCATGTCGAACAGGGTGATGCGCGATTCGTTGGCGTCGCGTTGCAGCGACTCGATCATGGCGCGCCGTTCGAGGTCGGTCACCGCCGCGATATCGTTCGCCGTGCTGGAAACGTAGTGATCCGGCGTGCCGAAAATGCGCTCGGGCGAACGCGGCTTGAGCCCGCGCTGGCGCAACAGGTCGAACGACTGCGCGGTGACATCGTGAATGTAATGACGATCGATGTAGAGAAGATCCTGCCCGTCGTCGCGGGACATCACGCGGTGGCTGTCCCAGATCTTGTCGTAAAGCGTGCGTGGACCCGCGCTAAGCTGTTCGAGTTGCATTGCTTCGTCTCGCTCCGTCAAATGACCGCCTCGTCAGGCGCGGTGCAGTTTTGTTGTCGGTGGCTGTTTGAGAAGCATCTTGCATCAGGCCGGCCGGCTTGGACGTGGTCATTTGGCAAGGCACCATCGCCAATGGCGATGACAAAGCTACGTCGAACGGCTGACGCCATGCGCGTTCAGCACGTCGCGCAGGATCTCGACGAAGCGCCGGGCCGCGTTCGACAGCGGCTCGACGTGCGAATAGATGAGACTCGCGGTCAGCCGATGCTCGGCTTCGGCACGCAACGGCACGACATCGAGCAGGTCTCGCATGGCGGAATCGATGCAGAACGGATCGACCACCGCGACGCCGACGCCTTCCCTCGCGAGCGTGCAGGCGCTGATGGCCGAGCGCACGCGCACGACCGGCTCCGGCCGCCGCTCGTTTCTGAACACGTGCCCGACGATCCGTCCGAGCGGCGTGTCGTGCTCGTAATCGATCCACGGCATGGCGGCGACCTGTTTCGGGTCGAGCGCACGCCGCCGGGCCAGCGCGCCTTTTTTCGCGACACAGAGAAGCCGTCCGCTTGCAATCGGCATGGTGACGAGGTTCGGGTGCTCGACGGCGAACATCGATACGCCAATGCAGTTCTTGCCGAACAGCACGCGAGGCACGAGATGGTTGTGCGTGAGCGGTTCGAACTGAATGGGCAACTGCTGGAATTCGGCGTGGAATCGTGCAATGGCGAGCGGCACGAGATGCACGCCGAGACTCGGGCTGCATACGATGTTGAGCTTGCCGCTCGTGCCGTCGGCGAGAGAACGGACGAGATTATCGACGCGCTCGATGCCTTCATACGCGCGCATGACTTCGTCGAAGATACGTTTTGCCTCGGGCGTCGGATAGAGCCGGCCGCGCATGCGTTCGAAGAGCAAGAACCCGAGTCGGCTTTCCGTCACCTGCAAGACACGGCTCACGGAGGGCTGCGCCACATACAGCGAACGCGCGGCCTCGCTGATGGAACCCGTCATCATGATCGCGCGGAATACTTCAATCTGCCGCAGGCTCATGGTGCGCGTGTTGGGAATTTCCTCGTCGTAATTCATGGGCTTGGTCGTTGTTCATCGCGCCGTCATGTTGCCGCGCCGCCGCTTTCGGATGTATGTGAACCGCCCGCAGTGTAGCGCGGGCACCGCCGCGCGACGAATCCATGCAGCGCGTCTATGGGATACGAAATTTGAACTATTTCACGGCGAATATCGACGTTGCTATGGTTCGTTCTAGTCGAGCCCCGCGAAGAGAGTCGATCCGAGCCATGCCCAAGCTTATCCATTTCCTGAATCCGAACGGTCTCGCCACCGTCACGCGCGAGATCGAAAAGACCGTGTGCGCGCTTCGAGGCGCGGACGACGCGCCCGTTTGCTTCGAGACGCTTTTCGCGGTCGACGGCGGCATCGAAACCCAGCGCGATGCCGACCGCGCCGCCGTCGCCGTGGCCGAGTACGTCGCGCGGCATGAAGCGTCGGCGAGTGCGTTCGTCATCGCGTGCTACAGCGATCCCGGCTTGCACGCCGCGCGCGAACTCACGCAACAGCCGGTGCTCGGCATCGGTGCCGCGGCCATGGGCGTCGCGCTTGCGCGCGGGTCGCGCATCGGCGTGATCGCGGCGAGCGCGCACGGCATGCCGCGTCACTGGCGGTCTTATCATGCGGCGCGCATCGCACAGACGGTCGCGGGAGAACGCGCCGTGAATCTTGGCGTGGCCGAATCGGGCAACCGAGACGCCGCGCTCGACAAGCTCATCGCGACCGGCCGCGCGCTGTGTGACGAAGATGGCGCCGATGTCATCGTGCTCGGCTGCGCGGGCATGACGCCGCTTCGCGCCGATATCGAAGCGGCGCTCGGCGTGCCGGTAATCGATCCGTGCTCGACGGCCGCCTCGCTCGCCTTCGCCATCTGTCGCGAGCGGCAGGACCCATGGCGTCCGACATGAACGCCGCACTCATTGCGCTTCCGCGTCTCGGTGTGCTTGGCGGCATGGGGCCGCTCGCCACCGCCGACTTTCTCGTCAAGCTGATACAGGCGACGCCCGCCGCGTCCGATCAAGAGCATATGCCGGTCATCGTGCATAACGTGCCGCAAGTACCCGATCGCAGCACGGCCTTTCTCGCGGGATCGGACGCGCCTTGGCCGCATCTGCTTGACGGCCTGCGCACGCTCGAAGCGGCCGGTTGCGCGGCCATCGCGATTCCTTGCAATACGGCGCATGTCTGGCACGAGCGGCTCGCGCAGGAGACGACGCGGCCGGTGCTGCATATCGGCGAGGCAGCGCTTCGAGCGCTTGCGGTGAAGTGCCCCGGTGCGCGGCGAGTCGGCATGCTCGCGACGACAGCGACGCTCAAAGCGCGCATCTATCACGATCAACTGGCTGCAAGCGGCATAGACGCGATCGAACCGGGTCAGATGTCGCAGACGACGCAGGTCATGGGCGCAATCGCCGCCGTGAAAGGCGGGAGAATCGACGAAGCGCGTGCGTGGCTCAAAAGCGCCGCTCATGCACTGATCGATCGCGGCGCCGACGCGTTGCTCATGGCGTGCACGGAAATTCCGGTGGCGCTGGCGGGCGTTGCGCTCGACGTACCCGCAATCGACCCGACCGAAGCGCTCGCGCGTGCAAGCGTCGACTGGTGGCTCGCCGCGCGCGAGCGAACCAACACCTCTGAATTCTCAAGCGGACAAAAGACATGCAGCAATTTGATCTGACCATACGTCATGGACTCGTCGCGTCGGACGAGGCAGTCTTCGAGGCGGACGTCGGCGTGGTCGGCGACCGGATCGTCGAAGTGGCGCGCGGCCTGCCCGCAGGCAAACGCGATATCGACGCGACCGGACGCTACGTGCTGCCGGGCGGTATCGACACGCACTGTCACGTCGAGCAACGCTCGGGCATGGGAATCATGGGCGCCGACGACTGGTACTCCGCAAGCGTCGCGGCGGCCCACGGCGGCACCACTATGATCGTGCCGTTCGCCGCGCAGCATCGCGGACAATCGCTCAAACAAGTGGCCGACGACTACGCGGCGCTCGCGCGGGCAAAGTCGGTGATCGACTATAGCTATCACTTGATTGTCTCTGAGACGGACCACCGCACGCTTCAGGAAGATCTCGTCGAGCAGATTCGCCGGGGCATCACGTCGTTCAAGGTCTACATGACCTACGATCAATTGAAGATCGACGACTACCAGATGCTCGACGTGTTGGCTCTCGCCGCACGCGAACGCGCGCTCGTGATGGTACATGCCGAAAACAACGACGTGATCCGCTGGGTCTCGCAAAAGCTGCTCGAAAGCGGCCGCACCGCGCCGAAGTACCACGCGACGAGTCACGTGGCGCTGGCGGAATCCGAAGCGACGAATCGCGTGATCCAGCTCGCCAGGCTTTTCGACGCGCCCGTGCTCATCGTTCACGTGTCCGCGCAGGACGCGCTCGCGACCATCGGCGCGGCGCAGCGCATGGGCGCGCAAGTGTACGGCGAGACCTGTCCGCACTATCTGCTGCTCACCGAAGACGCGATGGACCTTCCCGGCGTCGAAGGCGCGAAGTATTGCTGCAGCCCGCCGCTGCGTGACGCGAACGCTCAAGAAGCCTTGTGGACGGCGCTGAAGGCGGGCGTGTTGCAGACGGTGTCGTCGGATCATGCGCCGTATCGCTTCGACGAATCCGGCAAGCTGCCGCATGGCGAAGCCACCACGTTCAAGCAGATGGCCAACGGCATGCCCGGACTCGAAGTGCGCCTGCCGCTGCTGTTCTCCGAAGGCGTTCACAAGGGGCGCATGACGCTGCCCGAGTTCGTCGCGCTGAGTTCGACGAATCATGCGCGCATGTACGGCATCGCGCCGCGCAAAGGGCTGATCGAAGCGGGCGCGGATGCGGACATGGCGGTCTGGGACCCACACCATGAAGTCGTGCTGACAGCCTCCGCATTGCACGATCGCGTGGGCTACACGCCCTACGAGGGGACGAAGGTAACGGGCTGGCCGCGCACGGTGGTGAGCGCGGGCCGCGTGATCGTCGATGACGCCGGCTTTCATGCCGAACCCGGCAGCGGCCGCTTCATTGCACGCTCGACGCCGTTGCCCTATCAGGCCACGCGCGAAGTCTCCGCGAGCGGCCGGTTTTTCCGCGCGCTTGCCGACGCCGGGACAGGCGCTCTCCACCCGTCTTTCGGATACCCCGAACATCAACACCCGGAACAAAAGAGGAAGTCATGAGCAAGTCACGCAAAATCGGCCTGGCCGTCGCGCAAATAGGACCGGTCCACCTCGCCGATGACCGTCGGGCGGTCGTCGAGCGGCTCGTCGCCATGCTGCACGAAGCGAAAGCGCGCAGTGCAAAGCTGGTCGTGTTCCCGGAGCTCGCGCTCACCACGTTTTTTCCGCGCTACTGGATGAGCGAGGAAGCGGCCATGGAACGCTTCTTCGAGCGATCGATGCCGAATCCCGACGTACAGCCGCTTTTCGACGCCGCGCGCGACGCGGGCATCGGCTTCTATCTCGGCTATGCGGAACTGACGGCGCAAGGCGAGCGCTTCAACACGTCGATCATCGTCGATGACAGCGGCAAGATCGTCGCGAAGTATCGCAAGACGCATTTGCCGGGGCATTCGGAGCACAAGCCGGACGCGCCTTTCCAGCATCTGGAGAAGAAGTTTTTCGCGGTGGGCGACTCGGGGTTTCCTGTCGTCGACACGATGGGCGCGCGCCTCGGCATGTGTATCTGCAACGACCGCCGCTGGCCGGAAACATGGCGCGCGATGTCGCTGCAAGGCGCGGAACTCGGCGTGCTCGGCTACAACACGCCGTCCGAGAACATTCATTGGCCCGAACCGGTCCATTTGCGCATGCATACCCATCTCGTCACGTTGCAGGCGAGCGCTTATCAGAATGCGATGTGGATTGCCGCCGCCGCCAAATGCGGCAAGGAAGACGGCTTTCATATGATCGGCGGCTCGGTGATTGTCGCGCCTTCGGGCGAGATCGCCGCGCAAAGCATGAGCGAAGACGACGAGGTGATCTTCGCGAACGTCGATCTCGCGCTCGGCGACACGTTCCGCGAGCACGTCTTCAACTTCGCGAAGCATCGGCGGCCGGAACATTACGGGCTGATCGTCGAGCGCACCGGCGCGGGCGCGCCGCTGCCGCACGATCCGGACGCGCTCAATTAAGGCGTCCACGGGGAGACCACACATGAACGACGACATCACGCAAGATGCATCGGCGTCGGCACGGCCGGCGTCTTACGGCAGCTCGCCACAAAGCGCCACGGACAAATCGATATTTGGACCGCCGCACGTGCGCGCGCTCGTCGCATCGATTTCCGGCTACGCCATGGACGGCTTCGACCTGCTGATCCTCGGTTTTATGCTGAGCCTCATCTCGGCGGACCTTGGACTCAGCTCCGCGCAGGCGGGCTCGCTCGTTACGTGGACGCTAGTCGGCGGCGTCGCGGGTGGCATCGGCTTCGGGATACTCAGCGATTATCTCGGCCGCGTGCGCGTGCTCACTTACACCATTCTGCTCTTTGCGCTGTTCACCGGTCTGTGCGCTTTCGCGACCGGATACCACGACCTGCTAGCGTATCGCTTCGTGGCGGGCCTGGGACTTGGCGGCGAGTTCGGTATCGGCATGGCGCTCGCCATCGAGGCGTGGCCCGCCGAAAAGCGCGGACGCGTCTCCTCGTATGTCGGCATGGGCTGGCAGATCGGCGTGCTGATCGCCGCGCTGCTGACGCCGGTATTGTTACCGCATATCGGGTGGCGCGGCATGTTTCTCGTGGGACTCGCGCCCGCCGTGTTGTCGTTCGTCATCCGCAAGGCGATTGGCGAACCGAAGATCTTCATCGAGAAAGCAATCAGGAGACGGCACGAATTTCCCCTCAAGACGCTGTTTCGCGATCGGGAAACGCGACGCCGCAGCATCGGCATGATCGTCATGTGTTCGGTGCAGAACTTTGGCTACTACGGTCTCATCATCTGGATGCCGGGCTATCTGACGAAGGCGTTCGGCTTCACGCTCGCCAAGTCGGCGACATGGACGGCGGCGTCGATTCTCGGCATGCTGGTCGGCATCTGGATCTTCGGGCAGCTCGCGGACAGAATCGGCAGGAAGCCTACCTTCGTGATCTATCAGTTGGGCGCGCTCGTCATGGTGTTCGTCTACTCGCGCATGACGACGCCCGAGGCGCTACTGATTGGCGGCATGGTGGTCGGCGTGTTCGTAAACGGCATGATGGGCGGCTATGGCGCACTCATGGCCGAGTTGTATCCGACCCATGCACGCGGCACCGCGCAGAATGTGCTGTGGAGCATCGGCCGCGCGGTCGGCGGGTTCGGACCGCTCGCGATCGGCGCGGTGGCGAGCTATTACTCGTTCGGCACGGCCATCGCGGCGCTGGCTTGTATCTATATCGTCGATGTCGTCGCGACTGTCGTGCTGATTCCGGAGTTGAAGGGTGTGGAGTTGGAGTGAGCGGACGTGACAGGCGGAAGACGCTGGCCGGCGGTCGGGATGCATCGCGAGACCGATCACACCCCGACGAGAGCTAGCGTTTGCCACGCCCGCCAGCCGGCTTACCTGCAACCGCGGCTGGCTTGCTGCCGGATTTGCCATGCGGCTTCTTCACGCTAAACGGATTGACGCCGGACAATCCTGTGTCTTGTTGCGCCACAGGCTTGCGCTTGTTTTCACCATCCTGCGGGCGCGACCTCTTGCCGGGCACCGGCGCCGCGCCCGGCGTAACCTGCGGCACTTTCGGCTTTTTGGGCTTTTTAGGTTTTTTGACGATCTCGCCTGTCGCGCTGGTTTGCGGCACGCGATGCTCGGCTTCGAAACCTGGTTCTTCCCGGCGTACCAGCGTTTGCCGGATCAGCGCTTCGATCGCGGCGAGTTGCGGCGCTTCATCGGCACATACGAGCGACACCGCCACGCCGCTCGCGCCCGCGCGGCCGGTGCGGCCAATGCGGTGCACATAGTCTTGCGCCACGATCGGCAGATCGACGTTGATGACCAAAGGCAGGTCGTCGATATCCAGTCCGCGCGCAGCCACATCGGTGGCGACCAGCATATGGACTTCGCCGGTCTTGAAGCGTTCGAGTGCACGCAAACGCGCGGGTTGCGGCTTGTCGCCGTGGATGGTGTCGACCGAATAGCCCGCTTCATCCAGCATGGCCGCCAGATAGTCGACGCCATTACGGGTCTTGACGAACACCAGCGCGTGCTCCCACTTGTTCTCGGCCACGAGGTGCATGAAGAGTTCAGGCTTGTTCCTCTTATCCACCGTCACCACCCACTGCTTGATATTGCTGGCCGTGGCATTGGGCGGACTGACGCTGATATTCACCGGGGCGCGCAGAATGCTCGCGGCCATCGTGCGGATTTCATCGGAGAACGTGGCGGAGAACAGCAGCGTCTGACGCTTTGCGGGCAAGGCGGCGAACACGGCGTTGAGTTCGCGTGCGAAGCCCAGATCGAGCATGCGGTCGGCTTCATCCAGCACTAGCGTCTGTACTCGATCGAACTGCACCGCGTTCTGGCGATTCAGATCCAGCAAACGGCCCGGTGTGGCGACCAGCACATCGACGCCTTTGCGCAAGGCCATCATCTGCGGATTGATGCTCACGCCGCCATACGCGGCCAGGAATCGCAGGTCGAGGCCTTCGCCGTAATCGATAAAGCTTTGCAGCACTTGTTCAGCCAGTTCGCGCGTGGGCACGAGCACGAGAATGCGCGCGCGATTGCTGGACACCGCCGGCCCGTGTTGCACCAGCCGTTGCAGCAGCGGCAGCGCGAAACCCGCGGTCTTGCCCGTGCCGGTCTGCGCGGCCGCCATGACGTCCTGGCCACCGAGCACAGCAGGAATCGCCTTGACCTGTACCGGCGTGGGTGTTTGGTAATTGAGCTTCTGCAGGTTGCGCAGCAACGGATCGATCAGGCCAAGCGAGGCAAAAGACATGCAGGTATTCCGGGCTAAAACCGCAATTTTAGCGGTTACGGCGCTCGTTGCATGCGCCGAGCCATATCGACAGCGAGCAGCGTCGGCAGCCTCTCTTACAGGACGTCGACGGAATCCAACGGTAAGGAGCGCTCATGCAACAGGAAGCGCCTTGAGTGACGCCCTTCACTTCTCGGTGCGTGGTTTCTCGATGGTGACTTTCGCCATGGCCGACCAGTCTCGCTCGCCCAATCCTGCCGCGACGGTTTCAGTCATGCGTTCGTAGACGGCGGCAAGCATCGGCAACGCGGCACCCAACTCTTGCGCGGCTTCAGACGCGAGTCGCAGATCCTTTAGTCCGAGCGATGCCTTGAACCCCGGTTCGTAGTGTTCATCCGCGATATTCGCCGAATAGACTTGATACGACCGGCTGCCGAACGACGTATTTAGATCGTGAGATTTGCCGCTGCCGGCATCAGGGCGCTCGTTGCGACAAGTTCGGACGCTGTGCCGAAACTCGCTGCGAAACCGTCAGCGGCGAAGCGTTCGAAGCGCGTGGAGCAGTCGGGTTCAGCATGACGGGAGCCTGGCGGAACGATCATGCAAGGTGTCGGGGCACGTGCAACGCCTGACCGCGACGCGAACGTGTTGGCTATCCGGTCGTTTCCATTCCCGCAGAACATTCGGACGGCCGCGTCTCTGTTCGTCATCGCACAGTTCGTGTATGGGAGTACGTAGTCAGTCCCGCCTTCCTAACTTATATTTGCATCGGCACCGCAAAAAACGTCCCCGCCCTGATCACCCGCGACCGATGTCCGGTCAAATGCTTCCTCCAAGCGGCGACTCTCAACGCATTGCGCTACAACCAAAAAGGATACGACGCAATGATGTCTTTCCGCTCGGCAATCAAGCCTTTGATGGAACCGACCCTCACGCGCTGCATGGCGCTGGCGTCCGCCGTGTTGCTGGCATCGTGCGGCGGCTCGGACCATACCGATACCACGGTGCCCGACACCATCATGCAGGTGATGAAAAAGCCTGCGTACAGCGGCGCGACGTGGACCATGCAGGTCGTCGATCTGGATTCCGGACATGTCATCTACGAGCTCGACTCGGGCTCACAGGTGTTCATCGCGTCCGTGCGCAAGCTCTTCTCCACAGCCAATGCGCTCGACGTCATCGGTGCGCAGCATCGACTGGTGACGCCGGTCTACAAGCAAGGCACCGTCGATGCAAACGGCACGCTCACCGGCAATCTCGTACTCGTCGCGAGCGGCGATCTCACCATGGGCGGTCGCGCGAATCCGGACGGAACGATCGCGCTCACCGCGTTCGATCACAACGAAGCCAATAGTGTCGGCAACGCGCAAATGACCACGCCCGATCCGCTCGCCGGTTACAACGCGCTGGCCGCGCAGGTCGCCGCCTCGGGCATCAAGATGGTCAATGGCGATGTGGTGATCGACGATCGTCTGTTCGACGCGTTCGACTTCCGCGATGAATTCAACGTGACGCCGATCCTGGTCAACGACGATCTCGTGGATGTCGCCTTCAGCGCGAGCGCGCAAGGCGCGCTGCTGCCGTTCGTGTACCGGCCTCAGTCGGCGGCGTTCACGGTGCTATCGACGCTCACCACGGGCGCGCCGACGTCGGACTTTGCCGTCGTGCTCAATCAGGCATTCCCGGATGAGCCGCTCAACTGTATCGGCCAGGCTACCTGTGTCGGCGAAGTGAGCGGCACGGTGCCGGCGGGGGTTCCGCCCGCGCTGACCGGCGCGTATCCGCTGGTGCAGACGTTTCGCATCACCGATCCCTCCACGTATGCGCGCACGGTGCTGATCGAAGCGCTCGCACGCGCGGGCGTGACCGTGACGGCCGCGCCCGTCAAGGCGAATCCGGTTGCATCCTTGCCGGCGCAAGGTTCTTATTCGAGCGCGCAACGGGTCGCCCAACTCACCGCCGCTCCGTATGCGCAGGATCTGCGTTTCGTGAACAAGGTCAGCTACAACATCGGCGCGGACATTACGCTGATGCAATACGGACTGGCGAAGAACGGCTCGCGCACCATGGCCACGGCGCTTACGACCGAACAAGGCGAACTGTCTTCGACCTTCGGCATTTCGCCGGACCAGTATCACTTCATCGACGGCAGCGGCGGCGGCGATACCACCGCGAACGCGAAGGCTGTCATCACGCTGCTGCGCGCCATGCGGCTCAAGCCCGACTATGCGACATACGTCGATACTTTGCCGGTACTCGGCGTCGATGGCTCGCTCACGACCGTCACCGGCTTCGAGGCCGATCCGACGCTAGCCGGTGCCAAGGGTCGCGTCTACGCCAAGACCGGCACGTATGGCGGTTTGAGCAACACCACACCGCCCCTGCCGCTTCTCAAGTCACAGGCGCTTGCGGGGTATATCGATGCAAAGAGCGGCCGGCGGCTTGCCTTCTTCCTGACCGTGAATAACGTGCCGTTCGTGGGTCTGGAAACCATCCTCGATGCTTTCCAGGACGAAGGCGAGATCGCGGCGCAAATCTGGAAACTGCAATGATGCGACATATGCCGTGGGCCGCTGACTTCGTCGGCGGCCTCACGCTGCCGAAAGATCGATCATTCTCAGAACAGGTGATGAATCCCGGCAAGACACACCACCTGCTTCCCACCCGAAGCCGCCCCGATGCCAAGCGTATTGGCCACCGCGCCGCCGCCCGCCGTTTCGAACATCACATCGGCATAAAGCTGGGTTGTCTTCGATAGCGAATACACATTGGCCGCCGTGAATTGCGTCCAGCGACGCGCGCCGAGCGTCGCCGTCCATGCGCCCACGCCGATTTCCTCCGCGGGTGTCACGCGCAGATTCGCGCCGGCGTCGATGCTGCGAAAATGTTCGCTGCCGCCCTTGGACGCGATGCGCATATCGGTTGCGAGCGCATGCAGCGTGACGCGCTCGAACCGGTACGAGCCACCAATACCCATCTCCCGCACCTGGCTCGCATTGAACGTGGCGCCGGGCGCGAGCGTCTGGCCTTCGAACGAAGTCAGCCCGAGCCCGCTGGATAGCGGCAGCAGCCGGTCGCGGTACTCCGAATACACCGCCACCAGTTTGAGCGGACCATTGGCATAGTTTCCACCGAAACTGATTGTCCGCCCGTTGGTATTGCTGGCCGACGCGCCCGGAAATCCATAAAGCGCGCCGACGCTCAGGCCGCGATAAGCAGCGCTCTTCCACTTGACCGTGCTCGATAACTGCACGGGAAGCGTGCTGCCGAGACCATCGAGATTGCCTGGATGAAACGCGGAAAAGTCGCCGAGCAACTGCGCTGTCGAAACCGAGCCGAGCCAGTCGAAGTTCCAGTCGGTTTGACGCCCGAGCGTGACCGTGCCGAGCGTCGCGTCGGACATTCCGACATAGGCTTGTCGATTGAAGAACGTCGTGCTGCTGGCGGATGCACCCGTCGTCGTGACAAAACCGCTTTCGAGCCTGAACAGCACCGAGCGCCCCGCGCCGATTTCCTCGACACCCTGAAAGCCGAAACGGTCCGCCTGCAAGGTCCCTTGCTGCGCGATATAAGCCGACGAGCCGCGCAAATTGCTCACGTATCCAATACCCGAATCGATGCTGCCGTATAACGTGACGCTGCTTTGCGCGAATGCCAGCGGCGAAACGACGAGCGTGGTCAAACCCGCGACGAGTGTCGCGCGATGAGTTTTTGTTGTCATGCTGTCTGGGAGGAGCGTTAGAAGGAGAACTGCCTGAGCTCGAAAGTCCGGAAATCAGGTTGACTGAACCTTCTCCACCGGCGCGAGACGCCACGCGCCGAATATGAGATTGACGATGATCGCCGTCAGCGTGCCCGCCGCCATGCCGTTACCCATCACGATCTGCAGCGAGCCGGGAAGCGCTGCATAGACGTTGGGCACGAGTATCGGTAACAGACCCATGACGAGCGCCGCAGCCAGCGTGTACTGATTGCCGCGCGCGTGCAGATCGACCTTGCCGAGCAGGTTGATCCCCATCACCCCGATCATCGCGAAGACGATCAGCGCGGTGCCGCCGACCACGGGCGCCGGAATCGCGTAGGCAAGGCGTCCGAGCGGCACGAACAGCGCGATGAGCATCAGCATCACGCCCGCCGTCGCGGTGACGTAGCGAGACCGCACACGCGTGGTCTGCACGACGCCGATATTCTCCGCGCTCGTGATGATGAGCGACGTGCCGAGCAACGAGCCGATCAGCGACGCGAGCGCATCGCCGCGAATCGTGCGCGGTACGTCGCGGCGAACGTCGATCTTCCTGCCCGTGATCTCGCCGACGGCAACCGTCTGTCCAGTGGCTTCGGCCATCGAAATGACACTGAAGATCAGCATGGGAAGCGCGGCCAGCACGTCGAAGCGCGGCATGCCGAAGGGCAATAGCATCGGCCACGTGAAGAGTGGGCCGCTCCAGAGGCCGCTTAGGGACATCGAACCCATTGCCCAGGCGGCGAACGTGCCGATGACAAGACCCAGCAGCACCGCGAGCCTGCCCAGCGTGCCCTTGAAGAGACGCGCGACCGCGAGCGTGGCCACGATGGTCAGCAGCGCAAGTCCGAGCGCCTCGGGCCGCGCAAAGCCCGGCGTCCCCGGCTGCCCGACGACGATTCCGGCGTAAATCCGGATGAGACTGACCGAGACGAGCAGCAGCATGGCGCCCACGACCACGCGCGGAAAGAAGCGCAGACAGCGCGCGAATACCGGCAGCACGATCCAGTAGAAGAGACTGGTGAGGATCGCCGCGCCCGCCGCGGTACGCAGATCCGTTTGCATCGCGATGACGGCGAAGAGCATCGCGGGCGCGCCGCCCGGCACCATCACGAATGGCAGCCGCGCGCCCACCGGCCCCGCGCCGAGCGACTGTAAGATCGTGCCGGCGCCGCACACGAAGAACGTCGCGCCGATCAGATGCACGGTCATCTCGGCTGGCAGCGACAACATGCGCGACATCAGAAAGACCGCCGTAACGGGCGATGCGGCCATGGACAGCACATGTTGCAAACCGAACAGCGCGAGTTGCCATGCGGGCAAACGCGCGTCGACATCATGCGTGGCGGATTCAGCTTTCACGAGACCCCCATGGTTTCGAAGCGCGTGGCGCACGGCGCTCAAGCAGGCAACCACGGCAATTGCTCGCGGCGGTAGCGGAAGGTTTGAAAGACGCTGTTCAATTGCCCCGGACCTGTCTTGCGGGCCGCTTCGTCCGGGTATTCGGCGAACCACGGAATCACGTATTCCCATACCACTTCGCCTGCGGGCGTGACTTCGAAAAGACGCCCCGTCGCCGATTCGGTGATATGCGTGTTGCCGTTCGCGAGCCGCTGGGCGTTGCCCATGAACGCGCTGTAGAACATGTTGACCATGTCGTCGGCGTAAGACCATACGATTTCGTGCGTCGACGGATCGATCTCCAACACACGCGAGAATGCCACGTGCGCGCCCGCGCGAAAGTTGCCGTTGTCGAACGTGAGGATGTTGCCGTTGGCGAGCGCGACCGGCGCATGCTGATGCGAAATCACGTCCGGTGGGATATGCATGGTCACGTGGCCCGTTCGACGGTCGACCGCGATAATGCCCGACGTGGTGCGTAAGCTCATCAGCACCTCGCCTTGCGCATTCACACCGAGCCCGTTCACGAGCGGCCAGTGATAACGGCCGAAGCCCGGCGCGATAGGAAAGTCTTTCGGATCGAGATGCTCAGAGGCTTTCCATTCCCACACGAGTTCGCCCGCGCGATTCACTTCGCGGATCACGTCCGCGAACATGGGCTCGTCCGGACCATGCGCCGTGCCGCCCGGCACGCGATCGGCGAAACCCGCGGGCACCGGCGCGCACGCGGCGTACAGCAGGTTTCCGTTCGGCAGCCACTGCGCGTCGTGATGATGCGCCGGGTCCTGGTAACGCCACACCACCTCGCCCTCCGGCGTGGCTTCGTAAAAATCGCCGCCGTGCCACATCGACCAAGGCGCATATCGATCTTCCGAATCCGCATGATTGCCGTTGTAACCGAGATTGCCGTTCGGGAGAATCACCGCATGACGGCCGGGGCGCACCGGCATCTGCCATTCATGCACGACTTCGCCGCGCATATCGACGAGAAACACGCGCCCGCCTGCCGTTTGCGGCGCGATCAGTGTATAGCCGCCAGCGGACAGGTTGGGGTCGTGCGCTATGAGCCCGACGCCGCGGCGACGCTGGGTGATTTGATCGACGGTGGTAGTCACGGTTTGCTCCGTTAAGATGATGGAGCAAAATTTAGGCTATTCCACGCGTCAGTAAAACCTGATTGTTTTAAACGGGTCGTCAGAAAAATCCATACGGTAAGCCATGCGTCCAATATCACAGACCTTCCGTTGCTTCGACGAAGTCGTCAGGCGCGGTTCCATCCGCAAGGCGGCCGAATCGCTGCATCTGACCGCGGCTGCGGTGCATCAGCAGATCCTCAATCTGGAAGAACAGGTCGGCTCGCCGCTCTTCGACCGCTTGCCGCGCGGCATGCAGCTCACCACGGCGGGCGAGATCATCATCGCGGCCGTGCGGCGCGGTCAGCGCGATTTCGACAACGCGATGACTCAGGTCGAGGACTTGCGCTCGCTGCGGCGCGGACACGTCAATCTGGCCGTGTCGCCTTCGTCGGCGGAGTATCTGGTGCCCGGCGCGATTCAGGCCGCGATGACGCGCTATCCGGGCGTCACCTACAGCGTGCGTTCGGGTAACGGCGAAAACATCTTGAAGTGGGTGGAGACCGGTGAGGCCGACATTGGCTACGGCCTGCGTCGCAAGCCGCCGCCCGGCGTCGTGGAAGTGCGCGCATACGTGCAGCATCTCGGCGTGGTCACGCCACCGGGACATCCGCTCACGAAACTCCAGCGACGTCCGCGACTACGCGACTGCCTTGGCTATCCGCTCATCCTGATGTCGCCGGATACCGAATTGCGCGCGATGGTCGATCAAATCGATCACCGCGACCGGCGCAATGCGCGACCGCTCGTCGAAACCAGTTCGGTCGCCATGGTGCGCCGGCTGGTGGCGGATGGCATCGGCATCGGCTTTCTGATTGCGGAGAATGTCGCGGAAGACGTCGCCGGGGGCAAGCTCGCATGGACGCCGCTCGCCGATGCGGGCGCGCAATCGTCCAGTTGCCTGTATCAACGCTCCGATCTGACGACCACGGTCGCGATGGGCATGTTCCTGCAATTTCTCGGACAGGCTATCGAGCAAACCGAGGACCGCTTCCACACGTCGACGCGCCCCGTGCGCAAGCGCGGCGCACGGGTCTAGCGAGCACTATCCTAGCGATGATACTTGTCGTCGAGCTCGTTGATCGCGTTCACATTGCCCGCGCTGCGTCCATTCTCGTCGAAGGTATTGGCGAGAAACGAATCGGCGATGGTCTTCGCGACTTCAGGTCCGATCACGCGCGAGCCCATCGTGATGATCTGCGCGTTGTTGGAAAGCGCCGCGCGTTCCGCCGAATAAGTATCGTGGCACAGCGCGGCGCGAATGCCCGGCACCTTGTTCGCCGAGATGCTTACACCAATGCCCGTCCCGCACACGAGAATCGCGCGATCGTATTCGCCGCTCATCACACCGGAGGCCACGCGGTCCGAGAGATTGGCGTAAAACTCGTTCGGGCTCGCCTCATTGTGCGACACCTCGAATACCTCGAAGCGGTCCTTCAAATAATCCGCCAGCACGCGTGCAAGTCCCACTCCGGCGCTGTCTCCACCAATTGCTAGCTTCATGAGTATCTCCGTCGATTGTTCGATGCAAGTCGAGCATGCCAAGTCAAAGCACCGCGCCGACGCGTTTCAAAATATCCAGATAGCCGCTCACGCTCCACGCCGAACGGCCGATGAAAAGTCCATCGATGTGCGGGCACGCGGCCAGTTCCGCGCAGTTGCCCGGATTGACGGAGCCGCCGTACAAACAGGGAATGCTTCGCCCGAGCGTTTCCTCCGCTACTTCGCTGATCTCGGCTTGACGCGCATCCGCATATTCGGGACTAGCCGGAATGCCGCTCTCGCCGATAGCCCATACAGGCTCGTACGCGAGCAGAATCGGCGCCGTTCGTTGTTCTGGAGAAAGACGCGCCAACGCGCCGCGCACCTCGGTGGCCAACACGTCCGCAGCGCGTCCGCTCTCTTTGTCGGCGAGCGTTTCGCCAATGCAGATCAGCGGCGTCAATCCGTGACGCACGGCGGCCTCGACCTTGCGTCCGACGGTGTCGTCGGTTTCGCCGAAGTGCTCGCGCCGTTCGGAATGGCCGAGTTCGACGAGATCCATGCCGCAATCGACCAGCATCGGCGGGGAAATTTCGCCGGTCCACGCGCCCTCTTCGGCCCAATGCATGTTTTGCGCGCCGACCTTGACATTGGTCTCGGCGAGAATCGACTTCACTTCGCGAATCGCGGTGAACGGCGGAATCACGAAGCACTGGATTCGCGGGTCGTCAGGGCTCGCGAGCAAACCCTCGGCGAAAGCGATCGCTTGCGCCAGGGTCTTGTTCATCTTCCAGCTCGTGCCAACCCAGAACGGGGTATCAGACATGGTTAGGTTGTCGGACAGTGTGTCTTGCAAATGAGGCCGCGTCATGCGCCGGACGTGCCTCATGCCCGCCCGGCGCGCGGATGAAAACGCCTGCTAGGTCACTTCGAAAGCACGAACGGCGCGGTGTATTTCGACACGTTCGCCTTCGTGATCAGCACGCAGTCGAACAACTGCTTTTCGCTGGCGGCGCCCGTCTTGCCGGTCTTCAGGAACTGATCGGCTTCCTGCACGGCCTTGGCGGAAAACTCCGCGACCGGTTGCAGCACGGTGTACTGCAACTCGCCCGCTTTCACTGCCTCGACCGCGGCCGGCGAGCCATCGAAACCACCGACTTTCACGTTCTTCAGCTTGCCCGATTGCTTGAGCGCCGCAATCGCGCCGAGCGCCATTTCATCGTTGCCGCTGATCACGCCGATCACATCCGGGTGCGCCTGCAACAGGCTCTGCGTTGCATTGAAGCCTTGCGTACGATCCCAGTTGGCCACTTGCGAGCCGACCATCTTCAGATCCGGATACTGCGAGAGCACCGACTTGTAGCCGTTGGAACGCGTCGCGGCGTTGTTGTCCGAAGGCGAGCCGAGCAATTCGACA
This sequence comes from Caballeronia sp. HLA56, assembly GCF_054655155.1. Taxonomy (NCBI): domain Bacteria; kingdom Pseudomonadati; phylum Pseudomonadota; class Betaproteobacteria; order Burkholderiales; family Burkholderiaceae; genus Caballeronia; species Caballeronia sp. HLA56. The sequence goes on from NZ_BAAHOB010000002.1 coordinate 1,010,373, forward strand.
TAGTTGCCCTTCGGCCCGACATCCTTCGTCCATTGCTGAGCACCGAGCGCCGCGCCTTGCGCGTTGTTCGACACGAGCTGCGCCTTCGCGAGCCCCGGCTGGTTGATTTCCGCGTTGACGAGGAACACCGGAATGTTCGCGGCAATCGCCTTCTTCACGGCGCCGACGGAGCCGCTCGCATTGGCCGGATCGAGAATGATCGCAACCGACTTGTTGGTGATGGCCGTGTCGATCTGCTGGCTTTCGGTGTTCGTGTCGCCTTTCGACGCCGACACGTTCGCGCTATAGCCTAGCTTCTTGGCTTCCGCCGCCGCGATGTTGCCTTCGGCGAGCCAGTACGGATTGGCGGGATCGTTGACGATAATGCTGATCAGCCCGCCCGCCGCCTGAGCCTGGCTCGCAAACAAGGGCGCAGCCACGGCGAGGGCCGCAAGGATCAAGGTCTTTCTCTTCATAGTCATGGCGTGTCTCTTTCTTGGGTTGGTGTTGGCGCAGGACTTCGATATTCTTCTCGCGTGCCGGAGGTCGGGCTATGCCTTGCCGCCGCCTTGCGGAGAAGCCAGTGGGCCGCCGGTCGGCGTCGGACGCTTGACCTTGCGGCGATATTGAATGGCGTTGAGCAACACCGCGAGCACGATGACCGCGCCGGTGAATACCGTTTGCCAGTAAGACGAGATGCCGATGATCACGAGCCCGTCGGACAGAAAGCCGATCACGAACGCGCCGAGCAACGTGCCGCGAATGTTGCCGGTGCCGCCCATCAGCGATGCCCCGCCGATCACGACCGCCGCGATGGCCGTCAGTTCGTAGGTCGTGCCCGCGGTCGGCCCGGCGGACGTGAGCTGCGACGAAAGAATCAGTCCCGCGATAGCCGCGCACATTCCCGACAGCATGTACACGCTGATCAGCACGCGCTTCACGGGCACGCCCGACAATTCCGCCGCGCGGTCGTTGCCGCCGGACGCATAGAGCCAGCGCCCGAAGGCCGAGCGATTGAGCGCGATACTGCCGAGAATCGCGATGATCGCGAGAATCAGCACGCCCACCGGCACGTTGAACAAGCGGTCGAAGCCCAGGTAGTCGAAGCCGGTATTGCCCAGGTCCGCCTGACCGCCCAGGTTGTTGTACGTGAGGCCATTGGTCATGAGAAGGGCAAAACCGCGCACCACGTACATCACGCCGAGCGTGGCGACGAAGGCCGGCACCTTGAAGCGCGCAATGAGAATGCCGTTCACGAGCCCGATGAACGCGCCGAGCGCGCAGCACAGCACCACCACGACCCAGACCGACGGGTACATGACGACCCCGAACATGTTGAGCGTCACGCCTTGCATGAAAAATCCCGCGACGACGCCCGACAGCCCGAGCGTCGAACCCACCGACAAATCAATGCCGCCGTTGATGATCACGAGCAGCATGCCGATCGCGAGAATCCCGTAGATAGCCACGTGTGAGGCCATCGTAAGGAAGTTTTCTACTGCGAAATAATTCGGCGAGAGAAACGAAAAGATGATGATGATGGCGATCAGCGCGAAGAACGCGCGTCCTTCGAGCAGCACTTTGCCGAGGTCGAACCCTTCGCCGGACGATCCGGAGCGAGTCGATGTTTTGGCGGCGTCGTTCATGTTCAATGTCTCCAGGCATGTTCTGATTCAGGCGACCACGGCTTCGCCGGAGGCGGCCATGATGTCGTCCTTGTTGGCGTTGGGGCCGAATTCCGCGGAAATCTTTCCGCGCCGCATGACGATGATGCGATGCGCAACGCTCAGGCATTCGCCCACTTCCGACGTCGAATACACGACGGCCAAACCCTTCTTCGCGTTCTCGGCGAGCAGACGAAAGACTTCCGACTTCGCACCGATGTCGATGCCGCGACTGGGTTCGTCGAGCAGAATGACGCGCGGTCCGGTTGCCAGCATCTTGCCGATCACCACCTTCTGCTGATTTCCGCCCGACAGCGAACGGATCGAAGCGCCCGGGCCCGAGGTCTTCACGTGCACGTTGCGGATCGACTGGCCGACGAGTTCACGCTCGACCGGCGGTGACATCAAGATGCCCTTCACGAAAGAGCGGATGCTCGCGAGCGACAAGTTCGAGCCGACGCTCATCGTCGGCACGAGGCCGTCGCGCTGACGATCTTCCGGCACCAGCACGAGCCCACGGCCAATGCGCTGCGCAATACTCAGCCCCGCCATGCTCTCGCCTTCGAGCCGAATGGTTCCGCCCGTCACCGGCAGCCGCGTGCGTCCCGCGACCGCTTCGAGCAGTTCCGTGCGGCCCGCGCCCATCAGTCCGTAGATGCAGACGATCTCTCCCGCGCGCACCTTGAGCGACAGACGATCGACCACGGACACGCCTGAGCCGGATTCATCGGCGATGCTGACATCGTCGATATCGAGCGCGACTTCGCCGAACTCGTAGCCGGTCGGCGGCGAGCCGAGGTCGAAGTTCTCGCCCACCATGTTGCGCACGATCCATCCGAGGTCGATGTCCTTGCGCTCCGCCGTCGCGGTGATGCGGCCATCGCGCAGCACCACGGCATAGTCCGTGACCTGCAATGCTTCTTCCAGATGATGCGAGATGTAGACGATCGATACGCCCCGGCTCGTCAAGTCGCGAATCACCTTGAACAGCACCTCCACTTCGGATGCGCTCAGCGCCGAAGTCGGTTCGTCCATGATCAGGATGCGCGAATCGACCGACAACGCCCGCGCGATCTCGACGACCTGCTGCTGACCGAGGCGCAGATCGCGCACCAGCGTCATGGGGTCGACGTCTTCTTCGAGTTCCTCCATCAGCGCGCGCGTCTGCCGCGCTTCTTCGGCGAAGTTGACGCCGGTCGGCGTGCGCAGCTCGCGGCCCATGAAGACGTTGTCGCGCACGCTCAGGTTCGGCGCGAGACTCAGTTCCTGATGAATGATGGAGATGCCGTGATTGCGCGCATCCGTCGATGACGTGAACGCCACGCGTTCGCCATCCAGCTCGATTTCTCCCGAGGTCGGTTTTTCCACGCCGGAGAGGATTTTCATGAGCGTCGACTTGCCCGCGCCGTTTTCGCCGAAGAGCGTCGTGACCTTGCCGCGATGAATCTCGAAGTTCACGCCCTTGAGCGCATGCACGCCGCCATACGACTTGACGACATCGCGCGCGGACAGCAGCACGCCATCCTTCGCCGCGCCCTGTTCGTTGGTTGGATCGATGGTGCTCATTTCGCGTCCAGCTTCACAGGAGTGACGAGCCAGCCGTTCGGATTGATCAGCTGGAACACGCCGACGACATCGACTGTCTTGCCCGTCAACTTGGCGGTATCGACCTTCGACAGAACCTGTTTCTTCATCTCCGTGTTGATGGCGTAACCGGCGTTCTGGTAATCGATCTGATTCGTGAACTGCCCGAAGCTGATGTCGCCCGTGGCATCGCGCAAGTCGGTGCCGTTGATCGCCGGTCCCGTCTGCACGCGTATGACGAGCGAATCGGGCAGGCCCGGCACCTTGACTTCGTACACGCCGGAGTCTTCCTTGCCCGCGACACCCGAGAACTTCACCGACATCTCAGGACCGATGCCGCCGCCCGCGATGCCGTATTGCTTGCCCGCCGCGTCCTGATCCTTGGCAATGGCGGCGGCCAGCGTCGCCGCATCGACGGCGCGCTTTTCTATCGCGGCCTGCGTCTTCGGAAACTGCTTCTTGCCGTACGCTTCCGGCTCGAATTCCTTGGTCTGCGTATCGGCGCCGGAACCGATCTTCACGATTTTGGTACTCATGGCCATCGCGATCAGCAAAATGGCCAGCAACACGATGCCGATCACAACGCGCATGCCGCGCTTGCCCTGATGCTTGATCGACGGAGTCATTGCGCTCATTGGCTCACCTCGCGGCTGTCCATTCGTTCAGTGCGTGTCATGTCTTCCCCAGTTTTCTGCAATCACGTTGATGACCATCGCGGCGGAGGCCGCGCCCGGATCGATGTGACCGATGCTGCGTTCACCGAGGCGCGCCGATCTTCCCTTGGTCGCCACCATCGCCTTCGTGGATTCCGCGCCCGCGTTCGCCGCTTCGCGAACGCGCGTCAGGATGTCGCTCACGGACAAGCCGTCCGCCATGCCTTCTTCGGCTGCCGAGGCGGCAGGCGCCCACGCATCGACCATGGTTTTTTCGCCGACTTCCGCCTTGCCGCGCGACCGGATGCCTTGGGCCATCGCGACGATCAACCCCGGCGCGTCGTTCAGCGGCAATGCCTGACGCGCACCCGCCGCCTTCGCCGCGCGCATGAACGCCGTTGCGTAAAGCGGCCCCGACGATGCGCCAACCGCGTTAAGAAAACCCTTGGCCGCGGCGTTCCACTGATCCGCGAACGTGCAGTCGGACGGCAACGCGTCGATGGCCCTGGACGCGGCAGAAAAGCCCTGCTCCATCGCGATGCCGTGGTCCGCGTCGCCGATCACGCCGTCGAGCCGGCACAGTTCGTCGCGCGCCGCCGCGATGGTGCTCGCGAGTTCGCGGAACAGTTGCGCGTTGTCGGCGGTGGAAAGCGCGGACATCATGCGGCCCTCTGCTGAAACATCGCGCACTCGCACGGATGATCGATGAGGCGCTGCAATTCATCGTCGAGATGCATGACGGTGATCGACGCGCCCGCCATTTCCAGCGATGTGCACAGCGGCCCCACGAGCGTGCGATGCACGACGAGTCCCGCCTCCTGCAAGCGCTGCGAAACGCGCCGGTTGAGAATGTAAAGCTCCATGAGGGGCGTCGAGCCGAGCGAATTCACGAGTACCGCCACGCGGTCGCCCTTGGCCGCGCCCATCTCGGCGAGGATCGCATCCATGATTTCGTCGGTGATGTCGTCGGCCGTGCGCAAGGCTTCCCGGCGCATGCCCGGTTCGCCATGAATGCCCATGCCGATTTCCATGTCGCCGGCGGCAATCTCAAAGTTCGGTTGACGCGTCTGCGGCAGCGAGCAAGGCGCGAGCGCCACGCCGAGCGTGTACGTGCGCGCATTGGCATGGCGCGCGACGCGCTCCACCTCGCCGAGCGGCATCATCAGGTCCGCCGCGGCGCCCGCTGCCTTGAAGATGAACACGTTGCCCGCCACGCCGCGCCGCGTCTCGCGCTTGTCGCGCGGCGCGGAGGCGATGTCGTCGGTGGTCAGCACGGTGCGCGCCTCGACGCCGTCGAGTTCGAGCAGTTCGGTCGCCATGTCGAAGTTCATGACATCGCCCGCGTAATTGCCGTACATGAACAGCACGCCCGCGTTGCCATGCGCGGCGAGCGCGGCATCGACGGCCGGTTGCGGCGGCGGCGAAGCGAAGACGTTGCCGATCACGGCGGCATCGGCGAGACCGCGGCCGACGAAGCCCAGAAACGTCGGCTCGTGTCCCGATCCTCCGCCGATGATCAACGCCACCTTGCCCTCACGCGGCCCGTTGCGCGCGATGATCGCCCGGGGCGCGCTGTCGCTGCGCGTCAGCAGATCGCCGTGCGCGGCCATGACGCCCTCGAGCATCTCGTCGACGGCGGCATCGCCATCGTTGATCAGCTTTTGTGTCATCGTGCCTGGCATGTCTGACTCCTCAGATGTTGAGATCGGCGATGCCGGTGTCGAAATGCGGCGCCCAGAACGCCACCGATTCGGCGATCTGCGCGACGACCTGCCGATCCGTCGGCTCGCGTTCCTTGAACGAGAGTTCCAGGCAGATTTCGTTGTCGCGCCCGCCGCCCGCGTGCAGCGCCTCGATGAGCGGTTCTGGCTGAATGCGGCCGCGCGCGTTGTACTCCGCGGTGAACGGGCGATGCCCGCCCTTGTCCATCAACGACTGCTTGATATGGATGATCGGCGACACGCGCGGCACGGCGCGCGCCCACGCATAGGGATCGAAGTCGTCGGGGTTGGAACTGGTGACGTCGCCGTGGTCGATGTCGGCCATCATCCACATGGGAATGGCCATGTTCGCGGCGCTCAGGCGGTCTTGCAGCGCCATGCACGCGGCGATGGTCTCGCCGAATTCGCGGCCAATGGACATCGGTTCCCAGAACACGTATTTCAAGCCGGCCGCTTTGGCATGCTCGGCGACTTCGGCCCAGCAATCGATCGCGGTTTGAAGCAGCGCGTCGCGCCGTTGCGGATCGTCGAAATCTCTGTAAGTGAAGATCGCGAACTGCGTGCCGATGGAGTCGCCGCCCAGATCGGCGGTGATATCCGCAAACGACTTGAACCAGTCGATGTAGTAGCGGCGCACGTCTGCATCCGGATGGCCGAAGTGATTCAGACGGCCATACGGCCCGGTCATGCCCGAGGTGATCCGCACGCCGGTGCGCGTCATCGCCGCGCGCATCTCGCGCGTGAGCCGCCGCGTGGTTGCCGCCGGCCACGACGGATTGATGAACTCGTGCGTCAACTGCACGTCGCGGATTTTCATGTCGTGCGCGATGGTGTCGATCAGGTCGCCCGGTTCGGCGAAGCGGTTCACCAGCGGATTCGTGTTCAGTGCAAGCGTGAATGCCATGTTCGTCTCGTGTCTTTAAGCGGATTTACGCACGAGGCCGTCGAGCCAGGCTTCGAACGCGGACTTCTGCGCGGCGCTCATGTGCAAGCCATGCTTGGTGCGCCGCGTGAGCATGTCGTCCGCCGACTCGGCCCATTCGTGCGACATCAGGTAGCGCGCTTCCGCTTCGTGGAAGTTCGGTCCGAACTGCTGGCCGAGACCGGCGAGCGAGGTCGCACCGTCGATCACCTGCGAGGTCAGCGTGCCGTAGGTTTGCGTGTAATAGCGCAGCAGATTGCGCGGCAGCCACTCGTAGCGGCTTTGCAGACTCGCCATGAAGCGCGGCACGTCGGCGCCTTCCATGTCGCCGCCCGGCAGCGTCGCCGATGAAGTCCAGTCGGGGCCCATCTTCGGGAAGGTCGGCTGCAGCTTTTGCAACGCATGTTCGGCGAGCTTGCGAAACGTCGTGATCTTGCCGCCGAAGACATTCAGCAAGGGCGCGCCGCCGCTGGCGTCGAGATCGAACACGTAGTCGCGCGTGACCGCCGACGGATTGCCCTTGCCGTCGTCGTAGAGAGGACGCACGCCCGAGAACGTCTGCACGATGTCTTGCTTGCGTAACGGATGCTTGAAGTAGCGGTTCACCGCCGTCAGCAGATAGTCGATTTCCTCGTTCGATATCTGCACGGTTTCCGGCGCGCCGTCCCACGGCACATCGGTCGTGCCGATGAGCGCCTTGTCGCCCTCATAGGCGTTGATGAAGATCACGCGCTTGTCGTGGTTCTGCACGAGATACGAGTGCGGACCGTCCCAGAACTTCGGCGTAACGATATGACTGCCCTTCACGAGCCGCACCTTGCGCGTCGACTTCGCGCCCGCGCGCCCGATGACATCCGATACCCACGGTCCCGCCGCATTGACGAGCGCGCGTGCGTTCACGACGCGCGTCGATCCCGTGCGCGTGTCGCGCAGTTCGACGCGCCACGCATTGCCCTCGCGCCGCGCGCCGATGCATGCGGTGCGCGTGAGCACTTCGGCGCCGCGCTTGGCGGCATCGACGGCACTCAGCACGACGAGACGCGCGTCGTCGACCCAGCAATCGGAATACTCGAAGCCACGCCGGTACTCGTCCTTGATCGGCGCGCCTTCCGGATTGCGCCACAAGTCGAGCGAACGCGTGCCCGGCAGCTTCTTGCGGCCGCCCAGATGGTCGTACATGAAGAGGCCCGTGCGCACGAGCCATGCGGGACGATCACCCGGACTATGCGGCAGCACGAAGCGCAGCGGCCAGATGATATGCGGCGCGGCATTGAGCAGCACTTCGCGCTCGATCAGCGCCTCGCGCACGAGCCGGAATTCGTAGTATTCGAGGTAACGCAGCCCGCCATGCACGAGCTTGCCGGAACGCGACGACGTGCCCTGTGCGAGATCGTCCTTTTCGCACAGAATCACCGACAGTCCGCGGCCCGCCGCATCGCGCGCAATACCCGCGCCGTTGATGCCGCCGCCGATGACACACAGGTCCACCCTATCCTTCTCGCTCATCTCAGCGTTCCATGTTCGACGTTAGTTGAGGCCCGCGGCTAGCGCGTTCGGCCGATGCCGCGATTTCAGCAACCGCGCCGTTTCATCCCAGGTCGGTACGAGCGCCTCGCGCGCCTTCCGATACGCGGGAAAAAGCTGCGCATACAACTGCGTCAGTTCCGCATCGGGCGCTTCCACTTGTCCGAGCAGCGGCGTCACCCATTGCGCGATGCACGTGTTCATGTCGGGATACACACCGAGCGCGACCGCCGCCATCATCGCCGCGCCCGCCGCGCCCGCTTCCTCGCGCAGCGAGATACGCACCGGCGCGCCGACCACCGCGCCGAGCACGCCGCGCAACGCGCGCGAACGCGTCGCGCCGCCGGTGAGGCGCAGTTCATCGGGCATTGGAATGCCCATCGACGTATAGCAATCGCGCGCGGCCATGCCGAGCCCTTCGACCACCGCGCGAAACAGATCCGGGTAGCGGCTCTCGCTCGTGAGTCCGATGAAATCCGCGCGCGCGTTCGGGTCCACGAAAGGACCGCGCTCGCCGGCATCGGAGATATAGGGGTGATACAGAAGCGCGCCGGGACGTCCCGACTGCAGCCATCCGTCGATACACTTCATCCGGTCGCCGTGCGAAAGGCTCGTGCCGAACTGCGCGAGCAGATCGCACGCGAGATTCAACACCCAGTCCACGTTCAGCGTCGCCGCCATGTTGGACTGCACTTGCGCCGACATGCCCGGCACCGGCAACGCGATCACGTACCCCGTGCCTTCCGCGTTCAGATGGATGTCGGCGTTGTGCATCGCGCGCATGTGCATGCCCGTGGAGCCGACGATCGAGCAACTCGCGCCCGTCGCGCCTTCCGTGTGAATGCCCGCGCCGAGCGCCGTCAGCACGATATCGACGAAGCCCAGACACACGGGCGTGCCTTCGAGCAGGCCGGTCGCGGCGGCGGCGTCTGACGTCAGCGGATGCATGATCTCCGTGCCGTCGATGATTTCCGGCAACAGGTCGCGCCACGCGGTGAGGCCGAGCGCTTCGATCACCGTGTCGTCGTATTGGCGCGTGCGAAAGTTGCCGTAAGTGAAGCTCGCCTCGGACGGATCGGTGGCGCGCACACCGGTGAGGTTGAGATACAGCCAGTCCTTGCAATGCAGTGCCACTTCGGTGCGTTCGAGCACTTCGGGCGTCGTCGCGGCCATGTGCGCGATCTGCGCGCCCTGACTGCACGCGGCGAGTCCCGTGCCGGTCGCCTGGAACCGCGCGCGGCTCGCCGGTCCTTCCTGCAACAGCCGCACCGTGTTCGCGGCGCGCGCGTCGAGCCATAGCCATGCGTCGCTCGCCGGCTTGTTGCCTGCGCCGACGAGCCATGTGCCGTCGCCTTGACCCGTCACCGCCAGCGCGCGCGTGCGTTGCGCGAGACCTTCGATCTTCGCGCCCAGATCCCGCAAGGTCTTCGCGCAGTCGCCCCAAGTTTGATCGAGCGATTGAGTCGCCGCGCCATCGGGGCTCGTGGTGTAGCGGTTCGGCACCGAGGCGACGGCAATCTGCCGTCCCGTCAGGTCGAAGGCCACGGCCTTGATGACCGAGGTCCCCGCGTCGATGCCGATGAGAAGGTCGCGTGCGTTCTCGCTCATCACGCCGCCTCCGTCGCGACAGGTTCCATCTTCAGCGCCAGCGCCGAGGCTTCGTCGGTGATCAATCCGCTCAGAAGGCCGCTATTGAGCACCGCGCGAATCGCCGCGATCTTCGACGCGCCGCCCGCAATCGCGATGATGCGCCGGCCCTTGAGGTCGTCGAGTTCGGGCGCGACCGTGCGCGCCGCCAGCGATGTTTCGACGGATTGGCCGGTATCGCTGAAAAAATGTCCGAGCAATTCGCCTTGACCGCCCTTGTCGCGCACCTCCTGAATTTCGTCGGGCTCGATCATATGCGATGCGACGAGTTGCGCGTCCGCATTCACCGATCCGATACCGACGACCATCAGATCCGCATGCGCCGCCATGTCGAACACTTCGCGCACGCCACGCTGCGCCAGCAACACTTCGCGATCCTCGGCCTTGTTGGCGAAAAACGGCAGCGGCAGCACATACGACACCGCGCCCGTTTGCTCGGCGAGCCGGTGAATCACGTCATACGGATTTGCCGTGTATTTGCGCGTGACGCCGCCAAGCAAGGACACGAAGCGCACCGTGCCCGCGTCCAGGCGCGGAATGTTCTCCACGACGGCCGCGAGCGTTCGCCCATGTCCTATGCCGATCACGCCGCCTTGCCGCGTCGCGATCTCGCGCTGCATGAAGTGCGCGCCAGCGACGCCAAGGGCACGCAGCGGCAGATCGCCTTCGTTCAGATCGGGGACCACTTCGCAATAGCTAAGACCGAAGCGCTGCGCGAGCTCCGCTTCGAGCACGACGCATTCGGCGACATCGCCGTCGATGGTGAACTTGACCGCGCCGCTCTGATTCGCTCGCATGATCAGCCGATGCGCCTTGACACTGCTCACGCCGAGACGAGCCGCGACGTCGGCCTGCGTCTGACCGGCGGCGTAGTGCAGCCACGCCGCGCGAATCGCAAGACTGTCCTCGGCGTCACGCCTGTCGGCGGATTTCGTCATGTCGTCTCCGTGCGCACGTTGAAGTGATATTTTTTCTACGTGCTGAAATTTTTTTCATTGTAAGCACAATAGGCAACCCGATCCTCGATTACCATCCGCTATAACCCTAGATAAGCATCGCGCAATCCGAAGGCGAAATTTCGGCTTGACGCGATGCAACAAAAAATTCGGAGACACGATGGAGACGTATCTGCTCGGCGTCGACAGCGGTTCGACAGCCACGAAGGCGGTTGTTTTCGACACGGCCGGGCGCACCGTCGCCGTGGGCAGCCGGCGCGTCGAACAGCGGCAGCCGCGTGCGCGCCATGTCGAACGGGACATGCGAGAAACCTGGGATGCGGCCTGTGGCGCCATTCGCGATGCGTTGAGCGAGATTGCGCCTGGTTCCATTGCGGCCGTCGGCGTAACCGGACACGGCGATGGGCTCTATCTCGTGGATTGCGCGGGCGCGCCGCTCGGCGCCGGCATTCTCTCGCTCGACAGCCGCGCCTTCGACGTCCGGCAACGCTGGCGCGAGGAAGGCGTGCTGGAACGGGCGCTGTCATTGACCGGACAGCAGCCTTATCCGTACGCCGCCGTCAGCCTGCTGAAATGGATTCAGCTCAACGAGCCAGCGCGCTTCGCGCGGATCGGCCATGTCTTGTTTTGCAAGGACTGGCTGCGGCTCTGTCTCACGGGCGTCCCCGCCACCGATCCAACCGAAGCCAGTTCGTCCTTCACCGATGTGAACACGCAGCAGTACAGCGCCGAGGTCATGGCGCTCTACGGCCTGGGGACTATCGGCCAGGCGCTCGCATCGATCGTCGCGTCCACGGCGCAGGCCGGCCGCGTGACGGTGCTTGCCGCATCGCAAACCGGCTTGAAGGAAGGCACGCCCGTCGCAACCGGGCTGCACGACGTCACGTCGAGCGCCCTCGGCATGGGCAACGCCGAACCGGGCGTGTTGTCGGTGACGGCGGGAACGTTCAGCATCAACGAAATACTGTCGGATCGGCCGCAACTCGATCCGCGCTGGTCGTGCCGTAACGGCACACGGCCCGGCCAGTGGATGAACATGTCGATTTCGCCCGCTTCGTCGAGCAATGTCGATTGGGCTTTGCGCGAACTCTTTCAGCACGAAACGCAGGAAGCGGCACGGCGCGGATGCTCGCTGTTCGATCTCATCGGCGACGAAGTGCAGGCGGTGTCGGCCGAACCGAGTTCGGTCATGTTTCATCCCTTCCTGTTCGGTTCTCCGTTCGAGCAGCCGGCGAGCGCGTCGTTCTTCGGCTTGCGCTCGTGGCACCGGCGCGCGCATCTGGCGCGTGCGGTGCTCGAAGGCATGGTGTTCAATCACCGCTGGCACATCGAAGCGTTGACGAGCGCTTTTCCGGCGCATCGTGCGGGGTTGACGGGCGGTGGATCGTCGAGTCCGTTGCTTGCTCAGTCGTTCGCGGATGTGCTTGGCATCGCTATCGACATACCCGAAAGTCAGGAGGCGAGCGCGCTCGGCGCGGCGCTTTGCGCAGGCGTCAGCGTGGGCGTTTTCGATTCGCTTGCCGATGCCGTGGCGCGCGCCTGCCGCGTTGCGCGCACGCATGCGCCGGACCCGCAACGCCACGCGAAGCTCGACGACGCGTACGCGCTCTGGTCGCAACTCATCGCCGCAGTTCAGCCCTTGTGGCCCGCGCTCGACCGCGCGGCCACCTCGCATTGAAGCCGGAGAATTTCGATGACAGAACTAAACCGCAATTTCTTTCTCGACCGGTTGAAGCAGAGCCCGAAGATCGGCGTGTTGATCGTGGGCGGCGGCATCAACGGCGCGGGTGTGTTTCGCGATTTATCGCTGCAAGGCGTCGACTGCCTGTTGATCGACAAGACCGACTTTGCCGCCGGTGCGAGTAGCGCGCCATCGCGGCTCATACACGGCGGCGTGAAGTATCTGGAGACGGGCGAGTTTCGCCTCGTCGCCGAGTCGACGTTGGAGCGCAACCTGTTGCTGAAGAACGCGCCGCATTACGTGCTGCCGCTCGAAACCGTGCTGCCGATTCACTCGTACTTCGGCGGCATGGTGGCGTCCGCTCGACGCTTCTTCGGCATGAAGGCCAAGCTTGCGGATCGCGGCGCGATCATCTCGAAGATCGGCCTTGCCATGTACGACTTCTTGGGACGGCACGACCGCACGATGCCGCGTCATCATCTCGCGACGCGAGCGCAATCGCTTGAAGACCTGCCGCTGCTCGATCCGGCAATCAAGGCGACCGCCACGTATTACGACGCCAAGGTGACGCAAGCCGAACGCCTGAATTTCGAACTCGTCGCGGACGGGCTTGCCGCGTGCAAGCAATCGGCGGCGGCCAATTACACGAGCGTGGAGCGCGTCGAGGGCGGCGTCGTGTGGTTGCGCGACCTCGTAACGGACGAGCTCGTCGCGGTGCGGCCCGAGGTCGTCGTCAACGCGGGCGGGGCGTGGATCGACAGCGTGAATGCTTCGCTCGGCATAAAAAGCAAGTACATCGGCGGGACGAAGGGTTCGCATCTGATCGTCGATCACCCCGAGCTCCATGCGCAACTGCGCGGCCGCATGGTGTACTACGGCTCGAAGGACGGGCGCATCTCGCTCATCTATCCCTTCATGGACAAGTTGCTGATCGGCTCGACCGATATCCGCACAAGCGAGCCCGACGCCGTGCGCTGCGAGGACGATGAAGTCGCCTACATGCTCGGCGCGCTGCGGGAAGTTTTTCCACGCGTGGTGTTGAACGAATCGAACATTGCGTTCCGATACAGCGGCGTGCGCCCGCTGCCCTATTCCAATGCCGCCGATCCCGGCGATGTAAGCCGCGATCACGCGATGCATGTGGATCGTCTTGCCGGCACGCAAGTCCCGGTTTTATCGCTCGTCGGCGGCAAGTGGACGACGTTTCGCGGATTCGCCGAAACGGTCACCGACGACACGCTCGCACGCCTCGGACGCTCACGCGCGGTCCGCACGCGTCACACGGCGATCGGCGGAGGCCGCGATTTTCCGCGCGATGCGTATGCACGGGCCGAATGGATCGGCGATGTCGTTCGACAGTATGGGGTGTCGGCCGAGCGTGCCGACGGCTTGCTCACGCGCTATGGCACGACTGCTTCGGCAGTCGCGGCGTTTTGCGCGGGCGCACCGGATCGGCCCTTTGGCAGCGCATCGGACTTCACGGTGCGCGAGATCGAGTACCTGTGCGCGCACGACATGGTCACGCGTCTTGCGGACCTATTCTTCCGTCGCACGACGATCGCGATCTCCGGACATCTGACGAACGCGCTGCTGCTCGAAGGCGCAGAGATCGCGGCACAGGTGCTGGGTTGGGACGAACTTCGCAAGCAAAAGGAAATCGATGCGACGCGTCAAGCGGCTCGCGAGCGGCATGGCATTGCGCTGCCCAGAGTCGAACTCGCGCGACAGACTATCGATTGATGCGGAGCCTCCCGGTTATCGCATTGCGGACTAAGGTTAGCTCGATCAATCTGTTCCGCCCGCATGGGTTGCGTTGATACGATTTCTGCTTTCTTTCAGCCCACTCATTCCCATGATTGCACCGGTAAAACTCAGGACGTTCCTGCTCGCGCTGACGTTGAGCCAAGCCGTCTTCATCTCGCCCGGCTTCGCCGCGGACAATACCGCGCACACACTGCGCGTGGGCTTCGTGCCCGGCCCTTACGCGGACGAGTTTCGTCAGGGCGTCGAACCGCAACTCTCGAAGAAGGGCTACACCGTGCGCTACGTCGAGTTCAGCACCGGCCTGGAAGCGAACCAGGCGGTGTATCGCGGCGAGATAGCGGCCGACGTGATGCAGCACAGCGTGTATCTGAAGTCCTATAACGACCGCAACGGCACCGATCTCGTCGGCGTGGTGCAAGTGCCCACGCCACCGATGGGCCTCTTCTCCACGAAGCACCATGCGCTTGCCGAGGTCCGGAAAGGCGCTACGGTTGCCGTGCCCAACGATCCCGTCAATCTGGAACGCGCGCTCAAGATCCTTCAGCGTATCGGCTGGATTCGCATCCGTCCGAATCCGAATCCTGTCGATGTAACCGAGCGCGACGTGACCGATAATCCTGCCGGCATCAAGCTCGTGCTGCTCGAATCGGCACAGGCGCCGCGCGCGCTGGAAGACGTGGATTTTGCGGCGATTCAGGGCAACTTCGCGGTATCGAGCGGACACGCCCTGACCACGGCGCTGGCGCTCGAGGAGATGACTTCGCCCTACGTGAATCAGGTCGTGGTGAAAGCCGCGAACCAGCATTCGCAGACCACCGACGATATCGTCGAAGCGTATCGTTCGGATGCGTTCAGGCAAGCCATCGTCGGCAATCACGCGTATGACGGCTTTCGGCTGCCCGACTATTTTCCTCGATGACTTCGAGCGGCGCCCCCTTCACTGCTGTGCGCGACTGCTCGAAGCGAGCAATCGTTTGATCGAAGCAAGCCCACGTCCGTGCGCTGGCGGCATGGATGTCCACGCATCGGCTTGCATCGGAAATGTCGTCGAACGAGAAAGAACGGATGAACGTGACTTGCGGATGAGTTCACGCGAAACGCAGATTGCTCTCCTCGACCCCACCCGCGAGCCAGAGTTCGAGCTTGGCCGGCGGCAGCGGGCGGCTCAAATGAAATCCCTGCGCAAGATCGCATTGCAACTCCCGCGGGCGCGTCATCATTTGTTCGCTCTCGACACCTTTGGCCACGACCTTCAGTCCCATGTTGTGCCCGAGATCGATGGTCGAGCGCACGATGGTCTCGTCGTCTTTATGATCCGTGATGCCCATGACGAAGGATCGATCGATCTTGATCTCGTGCACGGGCATGCGCTTCGGGTACGACAAAGAAGAGTATCCCGTGCCGAAGTCGTCGACAGACAGGCGAATGCCGAGCGCATGCAGACGGTCAAGGGTTTCGATAGCATGGTTCGGGTCGTCCATGCGTTGGACTTCGATCCGGTGATCGATTCCGCGCACCGAGCAGCAGCCAGCGAGCGGGCACCGACGCGATTGCGGAATAACGGCGCATGAGTATGAAGCGCCGTTTTCCCACATCGATAAATCAGGCAGTCAGATTCACGGGCAAGTCCACGACATGCCAGTACGACGCATATTCCGGCCCTCGCGGCGCACTCGATAACTTTCTGGTGAAGCGCACATAAACCTTGAGCGCAGTGCCCGTGTAAGTGTCCGCGAGAGCGATCCTCAGATAGACCTGCTTGCCATCGAGGACATTCGGCGTCGCAAGCGAGTTATTGACGTTCGGGCCGCCGCCGTTCGTCAAGTTCACCGTGCTCGGTCGGGCAATGGGCGCCGGGCTCGCCTGATTCGTCAAGACGATGCTCGTAACCTGCCCCGCCATCACGGCCCATTCCACGGTCCAGTTCGCGTTGAAGGAGGCGAAGTCGTCCCCGTACGCACCGGTGTAGCCCTGAATGGTCATGCATAGCAATTGGCCGGACTTGAGACCCGCGGTTGCCGTCGTCGCGCTGTCATAGGTGGTCTGCGTTTCGTCGCCGATACGAAAGCGTCCGATCACATAGCCGCCGCTGCTCGTTCCGTTCACCGTGGGAACAGCAAGCCGGGTCTTGATGGTGTCCCAGGTCGGATTGTCCTGTGGCTCGGTCCACGTGGCGTACGGTACGTCGGTAGCCCAAGTTGGCACATCCGGTAATACCGAGCGGCCCGCCCACTGATACGCGGAGAAGGGGCTGACCTCGGTAAGCACGGGGCCATCGAAGCCCACACCCTTCTTCTGCGTGAGGAGCCAGTCCTGCCACGGATAAACACTCGTAACGGGCGTGGCCGGGAAATACTGCGTGCCCGACAGCGCGTGCGTTCCCGTCACCACGTCCAGCTTGATGTTGCGTTTGCCGAGAGCGGACAAGTCGTTGTACACCCGGTACGCTTCGTTCACTGGAATGTACTGATCCTGCGCCCCGTGCGCGATATAGAGGTTGACGTCCTTTAACTTGGTCAGGTCTGCTTCGTTGCCCCAGGTCGTATGGACGACCGTTCCTGAATTGATGAAGAGTGCCGCGAACAGATCGGGTTGCAACGATGCCGCTTCGTAGGACCAACCCGCGCCCTGCGAGATGCCTGTTGCGTATATGCGCGTCGAGTCGACATTGCCTACGCGCGTCGAGATGGCCTTCATCAACTCGCCGATGGCGTTCATATAGACCATCTCGGCGTCGTAGTTGACGCATGCTTCCCAAGGCACGGTCACCGTCACGATGTATGACGGATACTTCGCCTGCAAGGCCGCGTTTGCGAAATCCGCCGCGCCGTTGGAGGCATAAAAGTTGGCCGTCATGTTGGCGTCGTTGCCCAACCCGCCCAGCACGGCCACCAGCGGATATGTCGTCGATGCCACCGTTTTTGGCGTGTAAAGCCGCACGTACATCTGGCCGACGCCGTCGTTTGCTGTCCCGACTGCATCCAGCGTTTTGTCGATGGGAAACGTCCACTTGTACCATTCGAAGTCGGTGTAAGTGTCTGGATTCGCGGCTTTGGCCGTTGGATCGAGCGCCAACGTCCCTGAAGAATTGGATGAATCGTCTCCGCCCCCGCCGCACCCGACGAGCAACGCGAGCGGCGCGGCGCCGAGTAATCTGGCAAAGTCTCGCCGACTCATGCCTTCGCGACGCGCATCGCTCGCTTTTACGCCGTGCTTCTGGCTCGCGTCATCGTCCGGTTTCCTGAACATCGTCTCTCTCCTCGTTTGAATGCATGGATCGAACGCATGAGCTAACGTGCCTTCGGTCGATCGCGTCAGCCGTTTTGTTTTTGTAAATGTACTGACTAGTTCGCATGCGGATCAGTAGGAGAACACCTTACGATCGTTTTTTCTCTTTATGGTCTAGTGGGATGCGACGAAGGTAATTAGTGCTGTGACGCGCCGCACCAACGTAACGGCGGATAGGGACTTCGTAAGCGGAGCTTCGCGACGATCGCGCGACGACATGATCATCGCGCGAAGATTTCAGACCGGACCTTTGAGCGTCCGATCGAAGAATTCGATCATCGTGGACCAACCGCGCTCGGCGGCCTCTTGGTCGTAGACCGGAAAATCCGGCTTCATCCAGCCGTGCGCGGCGCCGGTATAGGTCTCAGCGACATACCGAACGCCGGCCTGCTTCAACGCGTCTTCGAAGCGCTGCGCCATGGATGACGGATAACTTCCATCGGCGTCGGCCGCTGCGATATAGAGTTCGGCCTTTAGTCGTGGCGCTGAAAGATGCGGGCTGTCAGGGGCATCCGTTGCGAGATTGCCGCCGTGAAAGCTTGCCACCGCCGCGAAGCGATCGGGATATTGGCCAGCGGCGGTGATAGCCATGCCGCCGCCCATGCAAAAACCGACCGCGCCGATACGTTCGGGTTCAACGTCCGTGCGCGTGTCGATGTAGGCAAGCAATGCTTCTGTATCTTCGGCCGCCTTCGCGTTACCCGTGGTGACCATCAGTGGCCCGAGGATCGCTCGCACATCGCCCTTGAATACTTCCACGGGATCGAAAGGCCCATACGAACCGTAGCGATAGAAAAGGTCTGGCAGCAGAACGACATAGCCCGCGTTCGCCAGCCGTTGCGCCATATCCGATACAGCTGGACGTATGCCGCCCGCATCCATGTAGAAGACGATGGCCGGCGAGGGCGTTGCCGTATCGGCGGTGAAAACGTGAACGGGACACGTCCCGTCGCGAGTGGAAACGCTCACCTTTTCATAAGCCATGATGTCGTGCCTTGAGTCGAGAGCCGTGCTTGGGAATTGTCGAGAGATCATGTGTGAGCAAGACGCTTCAATCCTTGACCAAACCGCCATCGACGACGAGGTTCTGTCCCGTCACCGCTCGCGCCCACGGTGAGAGAAAGAACAGCACTGCGTCGGCGAATTCGTCCGGCGTCGTGACACGGCGCAACGGCGTGAA
This sequence comes from Caballeronia sp. HLA56, assembly GCF_054655155.1. Lineage (NCBI taxonomy): Bacteria > Pseudomonadati > Pseudomonadota > Betaproteobacteria > Burkholderiales > Burkholderiaceae > Caballeronia > Caballeronia sp. HLA56. Next base: position 1,028,936 of record NZ_BAAHOB010000002.1, read on the forward strand.
TCCGGCGACCATATCGAACACGGCTTCGGGCGTCGCGCTGCTTGCATCGGTAATGCGCAAGAGTCCGCCGGACACCATGTTCACCGTGATGCCGTCCGGTCCGAGATCGTTCGATGCAGTTCTCGTCAACGCGAGCAATGCCGCCTTGGCCGCCGTGTAGTCGTGATACGGCACCACGGGGTTCTGAAATAGGTTGGTGCCGACATTCACGATACGGCCAAAGCCAGCGGCACGCATTGCGGGCAACGCGGCTTGAATCGTATTGAGCGCGCCCTTGAGGGCGCCTTCGATCTGCTGCTCAAAGCGCGTCCATTCGATATCGCCGATCTTCGGTCGCGCGTCGCCATCGAAGCTAAATTCGGCAAGCGCGTTGTTCACGACGGCATGTATCGGCCGGCCGCTTTTAGCGAGCGCTTCGTCGAAGAGACGCGCGACGGATGCCTGATCCGTGATGTCGGCCTGAACCGCCACGACGCGCGGTCCAAGCCGCTCGACCAGCACGTTCGCTTGCGCTTCGCTACGACGATAGTTGATGACGACACTGGCGCCTTCACGCGCGAGGGCTTCAGTGATCGCCGCGCCCAGTCCGCGCGCGCCGCCGGTGACGAGTACGTTTTGTTCAGACAGCAGCATCGACATCTCCAAGGTTTGTTCTGGAATAGCCGATGCATTATGCAGCATGGGGTTAAGCGGCGCGTAAGTACACACGCGCTTCAGGCGCGCCGCAGCCTTCGTTTAAGGCGTACGCAGTTGCGTCACGAGCAATCGTTGCGTCTGATTTAGCTAGACCATAGCGTGGCTTCGGACAGCGCCTGCGCGGCTATCAGCCTTTGCCAGAGCGCTCGAAAAAATTGCAAGCCACGCGCTTCTTGCCAGCAACCGTCAATGCAGCCACTAAACCCAATTCGCTCAGGCGAGATCGACTTGTCGCGGTCGCAGAATCTTTTCGAATTCTTTTCTTAAGATGCAATAGCAAGCGCACGCCTGCTTCTCCAGACCAACGCGATCGAGAATTTCAATGCTGCCTCGGCCGTGCCGAATCAAGCCTGCATCGTGAAGTTTGCCCGTCGCCTCGGTGACGCCTTCTCTTCGCACGCCAAGGCTGTCCGCGACGCCTTGTTGGGTGACGCGCAAAACCATTGACGGCGCCCGGTCCGCTTGCGTCAATAACCATCGGCACAATTGCTGGCGCAGCGAATGATGTCGGTTGCATGCGGCTGTTTGTGCAACCTGTGTCAGCAACGCCTGCGTGTATAGAAGCATTAAACGGCGCAAGAACGCCGAACGGCCGATAAGTTCACGCAACGCATGAGCCTTGATGCGGTACGCAGATCCGGGAAACTGGACCTGAACACGCGTTGGCATGAACTTGCCGCCCGTTAGCACCGGTAAACCTGTCATGCCCTCACGGCCGACCGCCGCAATCTCGGTAGATGCACCGTCCTCCACCATGTGAAGAAGCGAGATGATCGACGTAGTCGGAAAATAGACATACTGCATTTGTTGGCCGGGATCATACAGGCGTTGTTCGCTACGCAGTTCGATCAACTCCAGATGGCGCGCGATCTCTTTCCACTCCGGCGCGGGAAGCGAACATAGCAAGGCATTACCATGCAGATCCGATGTCAAATTCAGCATGCTCTTCGCTCGTTTAAGCTATCGCATAACCTTAGCATTTTTTCGTTTGCAGGTTGCTTTTAGCCTTAAGCGGTTGTTGGTCTGGCAGCTGTCCTGTCAAGCGAAAGCTATAAGCGCTTAGCGTCTTCGCGGTCGTTTTGTTAAGGCGCCATCAGGGGTCTGATCTTAAGCCTTGAACGGCTTTTGTCGAAGTGGGACAGCCAGCTAAGAACCTGCTTCTTTAGACGTTAAGGCATTAATGGCTGAATTTCGCTCAAGCGTCTTTGAAGATCGCCACCGCTGATTCTTCTTCTTAGAATCGAACGAATCGCTCTGTTGCCAGCCATCGTCGTGAGTCAAAAATCCGGGCACGACTATCTGTTGTTTTAGGCAAAGTCAGCCACCCGACCTCTGCCACGCGCCGACTGCATCCTTGCTATCTTGCTGCCGATAGTGACTCTCGCATTTTCCACAAATGCTCGCCAACACGTGCATGAGCACAACCCAATTCTTTCTAAATAATTCTATTTTCCTGTCATATACATTTCATCATCCGGCCTTACATTCCTCTTTCGACGCTGCACGCGGGCCGAGTGCCTAAGCAGCCTGATCCCCCGATCATCGATAAAAACAGGAACTCCCCATGTCCGACCGGACGAATCTTTCCCGCCGCCGCACGCTTAAACTTCTTGCGGGGGCGCCGATGTTACCGCTCGGCGGATTCGCCGCCGCCACGACGCTCGCCGGCTGCGGCGGCAGTGATTCCAATGCGGCCCCGGCTGCCACCGCGACGTTCGCAAGCGCGGCATTCACGTCGATGGCCGCACCCACGCTCAACGACCCCGCGTCGATGGCGACGACCACGGTGAAATCGTCACTCAACGTCACGTTCGCGGACGGCACCACGCAAGCGTACAAGCTCGCCTATCAACCGTTCTTCGTCACCGGCGACATGGTGCCGAACGGCAATGGCGGCAACATCCTTGCAGGCGGTTATTACGATATCAACGGCCAGCCGATCATCGATACCTCGGTGCCGGGCAAGGAGCGTCAGTTCTATTCCGACTGCCCCGACGGCAGTTCGTTGCTCATGCTTGCCAATGCAACGGTGCCGGGCATCAAGGGCAAGACCGTATTCGCCGTGGTGCAGTTCGAATACACCACGCGGGATCAGAGCCTCGCGTCGCAGTACGGCCAGTTACCCTCGCCTATCGCGGTATTGACGCTCGATCAGAACCCGACGACGGGCCACCTCACGCTGGTGAAATATCACAACGTAGACACCTCGAAAGCGAACGGTCTATGGATCACGTGCGGCGCGAGCCTTTCGCCCTGGAATACGCACTTGTCGAGCGAGGAGTACGAGCCGGACGCGTCGAGCATCGCGAAGAACGCGCAGTTCAAGGCTTTCAGCCTAGCGCTATACGGCAACGCGACGCGCGCCAATCCCTACCACTACGGGCACTTGCCGGAAGTCACGGTGAATCCGGACGGGACGGCATCGATCAAAAAGCATTACTGCCTCGGACGCATCTCACACGAATTGATCCAGGTGATGCCGGACCAACGCACCGTCATGATGGGCGACGACGCGACCAACGGCGGCTTGTTCATGTTCATCGCGGACAAAGCGGCGGACCTCTCGTCAGGCACGCTGTACGTCGCCAAGTGGACGCAGACCTCGTCGGCGGGCGCGGGATCGGCGAACCTCTCGTGGATTCGCATCGGCAATGCCACGAGCGCTGAAATCGAAGCACTCGCCGGATCACTCAAAGCAGCCGACATCATGGACATCGCCACCGCGGACCCGGCGGACGCCAGCTACACGAAGATCAATTTCAACGGCACGTTCAACTGGGTCCGCGTCAAGCCGGGCATGGACAAAGCGGCGGCGTATCTGGAAACGCACCGCTATGCGGCGCTCATCGGCGGCAGCATGGGATTCACGAAGCTCGAAGGCACGACGGTCAACGCGAAGGACAAGATCGTGTACACGGCGATGTCCCGAGTCGAGAAATCGATGGTCAAGGGCAACGCGGCCTCGCGCGATGTCGCGGTCGACAAGACCATCGTCGCAGGCGCCGTGTACGCGCTCAATCTCAAGGCCGGTCAGAAAGACGTGACGGGCGCAGCGATAGACAGCGAATGGGTGCCGGTCGACATGGCCGCGCCCGCCGCGCTCGTCGGCGAGGACCTGGCTGCGCCCGACGCGCTCGGCAACCTCGCGAACCCCGACAAGATCGCGAATCCGGACAACCTGAAGTTCTCGGAGAAGCTGCGCACGTTGTTCATCGGCGAAGATTCCAGCACACACGTGAACAACTTCCTTTGGGCCTATAACGTCGATACCCAAACGCTTGCACGCGTGCTTTCGTGCCCGTCGGCGGCGGAATCCACCGGATTACACGCGGTCGACGAGATCAACGGCTGGACCTACATCATGAGCAACTTCCAGCATGCGGGCGACTGGGAGAGTCCGCTGCATGACAAGGTCAAGGCGACCGTCGATCTTTTACTGCGCGCGAATTATAAAGATCGATTCGGCGCGACTGTCGGTTATCTCACTGGCGACGCGAGCAGCATCAGGCTGGCTAAAGCTTGAGAAGCGGCATGCCGGCACTTCGCCGCATCTGCAATAGATGAACCGAACTTGAATCTGCAGCCAGGCCCGCAGTGTCGCTCACGACCGTCGGGCCTGACGATTAAAACCGCTACGACGCGTTCGCCTCAAGCAAACTACTTGACGGCACCCGACGACATGTCCGAACTCTGCGGCATGGCTTGCGACGAAGCTTTGTTGCCCGGCTCATAGGTTCGGTTCACATCGCCCGGATCTCTGTTCCACGGACTCGACACTGGCTCGCTGTGGTAGGTCCTTTCGGACGTAGCAGCGCCATGAGCACCACCGCTGCCGCTCCCGCCGTTACCGTTTCCGCCCGCCAGCGCGGGCATGGACACCAGCGCGGACACGAGTGAAGCCAACACGCACGAAACCTGGACATGCGACGCAGTCTTTGCCATTTCGGAACTCCTTAAGGACCACGAGCCTCGACACCCGTGTTCGATTCGTCGGTCTGATTTTGATAGAGCCGCGACGGGTCAAACATGCCGCAGCAAAATCAAATACGTAGAAGCCTGGGTGTTGGATGCAGCATTTCTTTTATTCATCAGAGTATGCAGTTGCTTTCCGCCAACGAGCAAAGACGATCGACGGGTACAAATCTGGCTAAAGCGCTCACTTGGAGCGCCGATCGAGGAACGAATTCAGCGCTCGGTCCCGACCATCCAGAGAAACTCATGCTCCCTTACAGCAGACAGGGCCAAGGCGACGTCACCTTCGTGCTCATGCATTTTTTAGGCGGCTCACACCGTACTTGGTTTCCTACCTTGCCTTTTCTCGACCATGAACACCTTTGCGTCGCGCTCGATACCCCCGGCTTCGGCGATGCCGCGCATATCGAAGGCTACAGCGTGAGCGAGATGGCCGATCACATCGACGCTACCATCCGTGCATTGCAACTCGAACGTTGCGTGCTCGTCGGTCATTCGATGACGGGCAAAATCGCGGTTGTGCTCGCGGCCCGCAAGCCGGACTATTTGGCAGGCTTGATCCTCGTCGCGCCCTCGCCTCCCGGACCGCAACCCATGAGCGAGCAGGACCGGGAACAGCAACGAGCGTATGGCAAGACTCGGCCGGAAGCGGAAGCGTTCGTGGATGAATCGAGCGCACACCGCTTGCCGGATGATGTTCGCGAAGTCGCAATCCACGATGCCCAACGCGTCGATCTCGTTGCCTGGCGCGCATGGGTGGATGGCGGCAGCAAGGAGGATTGGAGCGATCGCATCGGTACGCTCGATTATCCGGCGTTGCTCGTTTGCGGCGCGGACGATAAGCAAGTGCCCGGTCCGGACGAGCAACGCATGACAACATTGAAGCATTTTCCGAATGGCAACGTGAGCGTGATCGATGGCGCAGGCCACCTCATGCCCTTGCAGACGCCGCGGATCTTGGCACAGGAGATGCTGAAATTCGCAAAGGCGCTTTAGCCACGACGACTTGCGTGGTTGCGGAATCAATCGACTAAGGGGAATTCATGGACTTGGGAATCAGGGGGCGCGTTGCGCTCATCACCGGCGCGAGCGGCGGCATTGGTCTCGCGGTTGCAAAACAATTGAGTGAGGAAGGCGTGCATCTGGTGCTGTCGGACGTGGATCAACAAAAGCTCGAAAAGGAAAGCGGCGCGCTCGCGCAATCCAGCTTGTTGATTGCGGCCGATATGACCAGGCAACAAGAGGTAGACGATCTCATCAAGCGAGGCACGGAACGATTCGGGCAGATCGACATCGTGGTTCATACGGCTGGCGTTACCGGCGCAAAAGGCGATCCGCTCGCACTGGCGGATGCAGACTACGAGGAAGCTTGGGCGACCGACTTTTTTTCGGCTGTACGTGTGGCTCGTGCGGCCATTCCGCCCATGCGTGCGAAAGGCTGGGGGCGCTTCGTTTGCATCACGTCCGAGAACGCGGTGCAGCCTTACTGGGAAGAGGCGGTGTACAACGTTGCCAAGGCCGCGCTTGCTGCATTCATCAAAAATCTGTCCTACAAAGAGGCTGCACAAGGCGTGCTGTGCAATACCGTCTCGCCTGCATTCATCGAAACCGGCATGACGAACGGCATGATGGAAAAACGCGCCAAGCAAATGGGCGTGTCCTTCGACGAGGCGGTCAAGAGTTTTCTCGACGAGGAACGGCCGGGAATCGTTCAAAAGAGACGGGGTCAGCCCGAGGAAGTCGCAGCGGCCATCGCTTTGCTCGTTTCGGATCGTGCGTCCTTCATCAACGGCAGCAACGTTCGGGTGGATGGCGGCTCGGTTCAGGCAATCCAGAACTGATTTCGATTCGAAGCGCGCACGCTCGCCAGACATGCGCGCTTCAAAGCCAGCCCATTGCCGATGCCTTGAGCGTTGCCGCCGCGCGTGTCGAGCATTCGAGTTTGCGAAAAATATTCTCTACGTGTGTGCGCACCGTGCTTGGACTCAAGACGAGTTCGCGTGCGGCTTCCTTGTTACTCGCGCCGCGTGAGATCGCTTTCAAGACGTCGATCTCTCGCACGGAGAGCAGCGCACGCGACGGAGCATCGCTTACCTGATGTCTTACGGGAGCGTCGGCGTCGGTGAGCAGCGCATCGACCGCATTGGCATCGAAGCGGCCTTTAGCGACTTCGTCGAGCATTCTCTGTGCGGCCTCGTTGGGTGAAAGCGCCGCTCGCCACGGACGCAGGGAACGAAGCGCCACCCACGCAACAGACGCGGCCAGCACGCGCGCTTCCAACCCAAGCGCCTGATCGCGCACGCCGCGAAAATAGCCCGAGCCGTCGAGGCGTTCATAGGCATACGATGCGACCTCCGCCGCTTCACCTATCGCGCCCGCCAGACGTCCCGCACGCGACGTCCAGTACGGCACCAGACGCACCTTTTCCCACGCGCTTTCGCTCAAACGCTCCGGTTGATTCCACACCGCGTTAGGCACCGACGCGCGGCCAATGCCGTGGATCAACCCGGCGTGATAGACCCGGGCGCGCGCTTCATCGCTCGAGGTGAGCCGGGCGCACGCCGCCAGTGCCGTCGATGCAACCGCGCGCGAGAAGCCCGTCATCCACGGAAGTTTGAGGTCGATGACGTCTGCGATCAACTCCGGCGAAGTGGTCTGCCGCATGTGCGCGGTTGAAAGAACCGCATCGACTTCGGCGGGCGTCAAGCAATTTAACTCCTTCAGCCAGTGCACCGCATGGCGCTTCGCATATCCTACAAGCACTGCCGGATAGCGCATGTCAGCGCGCTTCGCGATTTTAGCGAGCGCCCCGTCCACGCCATACACGCGGCTGTAGATTTCCAGATCGCCCGCTAGCGAGACGATGGACACAGGCACGGGAACCGCTTCGTGCGTGAGATGCGAAGGCAAGCCGCGACCGTCCCACGTCTCGAAGATGTGCCGCAACGCCGTTTCGGTCGCGCGCGCGAGTCCGAGCATGCGCGCCACTTCTCCCGCGACCTCGCAATGGGTCACGGCAAGCGGCGTGAGCGCCGCGCCAGCGTCGCCGAGCGCTTCGAGCGGTTCCGCCCAATCCGGATGATCCTCGAGCATGGCCTGGCGAAACGCTACATCGTCACCGAAAACCTGCGCGAAGCCCGACGCATTTGCCGTGCAACCGGACCAGCGCAGCAACGCCGCCTCGCGCACTACGTCGGCATTCGCGATCGCGAGACCGGCCGCACTCGCCAGACGCGAGGCGAGCCACGCCGTACGAGGCGAGTGGTCGGTTGGCTGCCCCATGCTCAAGTCACCGATGAAGGCGAGCGCCTTCACACAATCGAACACGAGCAAGGGAGACTGGCCGGCTTCCTGATCAGTCATGGGATGACCACGGGAGTTTTGCACGGAAATGCGCCCACTATACGCGACATCAATTTCCCATAGCCTCGGTCATTTGACCGATGCACAGTGCACGCGCGAGGTGCAAAGATCTCGGTCATCGTGAAGCGCCAACCAGTCATTGCAAGGAGTCACCATGTCCGACTACTCACTGCCAGAAAAAACGCTCGCCAACGCAGAGCGCTGGCTCAAGAACTACTATTTCACCCGCGCGGCGGTTTCGATCGTATGGGTGGCGCTGGCCTTCTTGGTCGGATTGCACTCCGTGGCCGGCGCGGCGGTTTTGCTGGTCATCTACCCGGCATGGGATGCGCTCGCGAACTATATCGACATGTCGCGAAGCGGCGGGAAGACCGGCAATCGCACGCAGGCGATCAACGTTGCGATCAGCGCGGCTACGACCGCCGCCGTGATCATTGCGCTCAAAACGAATACGGCATGGGTCCTCGGCGTCGTCGGCGTCTGGGCCATCTTGTCCGGGCTGCTTCAACTCGCCACCGCGTTACGTCGATGGAAGCGCTTCGGCGCGCAATGGGCCATGGTTCTTAGCGGCGCTCAATCGGCACTTGCAGGATGCTTCTTTCTGGCGCTTACACCCGCACCTCTTACGCTTGCGATTTCGAAGATAGCCGGTTACGCGGGCGTCGGTGCGGCCTACTTCCTTATCTCGGCCTTGTGGTTATCGGCTGCGCAATTTCGGCGCCATCGCGCGAGCACGGTCTGAGCAATCGAGCGCGCCGAGATGGGTTGCAGCGAAGAACGCCCTTACAACGACCGCGATGTACAGCACCTTTATTTGTACCCCTGCGCCTGTAGGCCGAACAGGTGCGCATAACGTCCATTCAGCGCGAGTAGTTGTCGATGGCTTCCGCTTTCCAGTATCCGCCCCTGGTCCAGCACGATGATTTGGTCGGCTCCTCGCACGCTCGAAAAACGATGTGAAATCAGAATGGACATCCGCTGCCCTGACTGCGCCTGAAACTGCTCGAACACCCCAGCCTCGGCTTCGGGGTCGAGGGCGGCGGTCGGCTCGTCGAGAATCAGGATATCCGCGCTTTCTCGCATATAGGCCCTTGACAGCGCAATCTTCTGCCACTGCCCGCCAGACAGTTCTCGACCACCCGCAAACCAGCGTCCAAGTTGAGTCTCGTATCCGTTCTCCATCTGCTCGATGAACGCGGCAGCCATGCCCTTCTGTGCCGCTTCGCTCCATCGGGTCCTGTCCGAGAAGGCTTCGATATCGCCGACGCCCAAGTTCTCGCCAGCCTTAAACTGGTAACGAATGAAGTCCTGGAAAATGACACCGATCCGGCGGCGCAGTGTGTATTCGTCCCACTCCTGGAGGTCCGAACCATCGAGAAGGATACGACCGGCGGACGGCGTGTAAAGGCGCGTGAGAAGCTTGATGAGCGTGGTCTTGCCCGAGCCGTTCTCGCCTACCAAAGCGAGTGTCTGCCCGGGCTTCAAATCGAAGCTGATGTCGGTCAGTGCCGGGCGCTCGGCACCCGGATAAGCGAACGACACACGCTCGAACTGCAGACCGTGTCCCGGATACGTTCCTTGAGTCAGATGACCGGAGCTCACGTTTTCGGGCTGCGCGAGGAACTCGAACAAGTCGCTCAGGTATAGACCATCCTCGTAGAGCCCGCCAATCGAGGACAGGCTGCTGCTCACCGCACTCTGACCTTGCCTGAACAGCACGAGGTACATCGTCATCTGACCCAGCGAGATGGCTCCGCTCACCGTCTCAAGGACAATCCATGCATAAGCCGCGTAGAAGGCGATGGTGCCGACCACGCCGAGCAGAAAGCCCCAACCGTCTCGTCGCAACGTGAGTGCGCGGTCTTCGGCATAGAGCTTCTCGAAGGTGTCGCGATAGCGCTGCAGAAGAAGCGGGGCAAAGCCAAACAGCTTGACTTCCTTGATGTTCGCTTCACTCGAGAGCAGAGACTCGATGTAATTCTGCTGTCTGCTTTCGGGCGTCCTTCGCCCAAAGAGCCGGAAGGCGCTACCCGAGAATCGCGCTTCGGAAATAAAGCTCGGAATGGCACCGACGACCAGAATGACAAGCGCCCATGGCGAAAACCTCACGAGCAACACCGCGAAAGTCGTGACGGAGATAAGGTTTTGTACCAGACCGAGCGACTTCATCACGAGCGACAACGGCCGTGAAGACGCGTCTCGCCGTACTCTTACAAGGCGGTCGTAGAACTCTGAATCCTCGAATTGAACGAGACTCAATTTTTGAGCCTTCTCCAATATAAGCAGGTTGACCTTTTGCCCGAGTTGCGCGCGGAGTAGCGCCTGCAGCAAGGACAACGACCGCTGGCTCGCCGCAAGCGCGATGAGCACCAATGCTTCGAGGAGGAGATAGCGAACGACCGGCCAATGTAAGCGATGCGCTGGTTCATGAGAGGCCGTGACGACCGCGTCGACGATACGCTGCCCAATGACCGCGGCCGCCGCGGGAAGCACGCCGGCAACGATGGTCGCGACGAGAAGCCCACTGAGAAATAGCGGTGACGTGCTCCAGACGAGCATGAACGCTTGCGTAGCTCGCTTGAGAAACTCGCCGACCTGACGCAGCATTTTCATGGTTCTGCTAGGCGACATTAGAATGAGAGATGATCCGGAATATGCAGTGGATGCCTGGTCGCACGTGGCGAGCCCGCCAACGTAGACGGTCCCGTTGTCCGCGAGACGAGCTTACCTCACAACGAATGGCAAGACCGCATGAACAGACGTGCGCAGACCGTATGAGCGGTCGGTAAGAAAACACGCTTTTCCGGGAACTCCCACCAACGGCATCCGCTGCTTCGCTTCCGGACGTGCGGAAATCTGGAGCTGCAATGGCTGGGAGCCTTGGAAATAGAATACAGTCCGGCAGTTCAGCACGCGGTTATGGCCGGCGTCCGGACGGCAAGATGGATTGACCACAAGGAAGACGCATGGACTTCGATGCAGTCGTATTGGGCGGGGGTATTGTCGGAACGTCGATAGCGATTCATTTGCAGCGCCGTAGACTCGCCGTTGCACTGATCGATCGCAAGCCTCCAGGCAATGAAACCTCACTCGGCAATGCAGGGATAATTCAGCGCGAGGGCGTTTATCCCTATGCTTTTCCTCGCGACCTCGCCAAGATTGCCAGGTATGCGAGCAATCGCGCCACGGACGTTCGATTTCATGCGGCGGCAATGCCTAAGCTAGTGCCGTTTCTTTATCGTTATTGGCATCATTCGCGTGCCGACCGTCACGCAAAGATTGCGAAGGCTTACTCGACCCTCATCGAACACAGCGTCTCGGAGCATCGCGAGTTGATCGAAGCGGCCGGAGCGCAATCTTTAGTGCGAACGCAAGGCTGGATAAACGCTTTCCGAACTTCAAAAGCGTTCGAAGCGGCCATGGCGGAGGCGTCGCATTGGCAGGACGCCTATGGCATCCCGTTCGACGTTCTCGCCGATGGCGCTTTACAGGCAGCGGAACCCTCTCTTGGTCCCGCGCTCAGATATGCAATCCGGTACTCGTCGGCGGAGTCCGTGAGCGATCCATCGGGGCTCGTCGGCGCTTACGCAAACTTATTCGAAAAGCTCGGCGGCACGTTCTTCATTGGCGACGCGTCGACACTCGAGTCCGGGTGGCGGGTCACCACCGAGTCGGGTGTGGTCACCGCGGACCAGGTCGTCGTTGCCTTGGGACCGTGGGCCAATGACGTCACGACGAAGCTGGGTTACGCGTTGCCGCTCGAAGTAAAGCGCGGCTACCACATGCACTATGCGGCGAAGCCTGGAGCAACGTTGAATCAGCCCGTTCTCGATGCGGAAATCGGTTACGTCATCACGCCGATGGTTCGTGGCATCAGATTGACGACCGGCGTCGAGCTAGGCCTTCGTGACTCACCGAAAACGCCTGTGCAACTGGAGGCCGTGGAGCCCTTCGCCCGTCAGACGTTTCCAATCGGCGAACGTCTCGACGAGGTGCCCTGGCTCGGACGCCGGCCTTGCACGCCCGACATGATGCCTGTCATCGGCCGCGCACCGAATCATGAGAAGCTTTGGTTCGCCTTCGGGCACGCTCATCACGGGTTGACACTCGGCCCCGTTACCGGACGGCTCATCGCCGAGTTGATGACGGGCGAAGATCCGTTCGTGGACCCGCATCCGTTCCGGGCGGAGCGGTTTTAGGCCGCTTAGCGTTTGCAAGGCAAGTGCAGCAACGCGAGCACATCGAGGGAACATTCCCGCATGGCACGGCACGTCGTGTCATACCGCGAGCAACGGTGTTGTTATGATTGCGTCGTCGCGAGGCAACGTTACGCGACGACGCCCCTCGTCCTCGAGTTCCCTGATGCTCACGCACCATCTATCGTTTTTCAAGCGCCCTTGGTGGGGTGTCATGGCGCTGACTTTCGCGGCGTTCATCTTCAACACCACCGAATTCGTGCCCGTCGGTTTGCTTACCGCAATTGGTAACAGCCTCGACATGCGTCCGACCGACGTCGGCGTGGTGATGACCATTTACGCATGGACGGTGTCCGTCGCGTCATTACCGTTGACCTTGTTCGTCCGCGAAGTAGAACGCCGCACCCTGCTAATGCGCGTCTTTATCGTGTTCATACTCAGTCATATCGTGACTGGAGTCGCGCCGAACTTCGAGATATTCGTACTGGGTAGAATCGGCATTGCGTTTGCGCATGCCGTCTTTTGGTCGATCTCCATCCCGCTCGTCGTGCGCCTGGTTCCACCGGACGGAGAGCGCCGTGCACTCGCGATGATATCGATCGGAACATCGGTCGCCATGGTGGCCGGTGTCCCCATCGGACGAGCGATAGGCGATACCTTCGGATGGCGCGCGACCTTCCAGATCATCGCAGGCGCAGCGGTGCTCGGCATGGGCGCGTTATGGTTGACGTTGCCAAAACTCGATAGCCAGGGTTCAGGTTCGTTGAACAGTCTGCCAAAGCTCCTCAAGACACCCGTGCTGGTCGCGCTCTTCGCGGTGACGGTTCTTACGGTCTGCGCGCACTTCACTTCCTACACTTATCTCGAACCGTTTGCTCGCGCCGTGACAGGCGCGAGCAATATCGAAGTGACATTTCTGCTGGTGCTGTTCGGTGCCGCGGGCGTTCCGGCCGCGGTCTGCTTCAGTCGCTTTTACGCCAACCGCCCCCGCCGGTTCCTGTTGTGGACCTTGTGTGCCCTTGCCGCTTGCTTGCTGTTGCTTTGGCCTTGCGGACAGTACGTCGGCACGCTGTCGATGCTCTTGCTGTTCTGGGGCGTGGCGATCATCTGCTTTGGGCTTGCCATGCAGGCACACGTGCTGCGACTGGCTCCGGATGCGGCGGACATAGCCATCTCGATGTTTTCCGCTCTGTACAATATAGGCATCGGAGCCGGCGCGCTGGTCGGAAAGTTCGTCGCTCGCGATGTCGGGCTAGCCTGGGTCGGAATGTTCGGCGCAGCGGTCGCCGTGCTTGGCGCGGTAGTGTGTTGGCTCGCGTTCATGGCGGCACGTCGTGGCACGCGGCGCGCTGCGCCCTTGTTGACTCACTAGCGAGCCGCGTGGTCGGGCGTGGTTGGTCGGATGTCACCCGACCCGTGTCGACTTTCGTGAACCGCACGTCTTGCAAGAGCATCGAATACTCGAGGCCGGTGAGTGTTCCTTGCGACAAAGAAATCGAATAGGCGCGCTCCCGCGCGTGCATCTGAGTAACTGGCTTCGATCGTCGTTCTTGCGCGCCTGCGTCGCACGAATCGTCGGGACGAAACAGCATTGGAAGTCGCAAACAAAGAGGCTATTAGCAGCACATGGATATCTTTTATCACGCGCCAAGTTTCGAGCAGAACGTCAAGAACGGGCTGGTTGGTTCGATTGGCTCCAGCAGCGCCAAACTGGTCACGCTCTCCCAGCGGCTGCCCAAGCGGATCTGGGTCTTCAAGACGCCAAGAGGTTTGAAGGGCTCTATTCAGTTGCTCGCGTCACTGCTCGTTTGCGATGAACCCAGCGTCGCGGTGCAGTCCGACCAACCGCACATGGTCTTCTACGACGTGTTTTCGCCTGAATCCGTGATTTTTACGGAGTCAGGGACGCCCGAGCGCATCGAAGAAGTCTCGGGGTACTTCCAATACCGGTGGCATGCCGCCTTCAGCGCCAGTTTTAGAGGCGACGTGGGACTGCAGGCCATGGAAGCCGATGTCGTGCGAGGACTGGAGGCACTGGTTTCCGGTTGGGAAAGAGTACAGATGCTCGAACGTGTGAAGAACGTCGATAGCGTTCGGCCTATCAATCCCTTCGCGCCGCGCTGAACAGTCGGAAGCCAGCCGTTACGCTTGGTGTAACCGAATACGCCGTGCGACAAAGCACACGGCACATCCGTGATGGTGGTCGTGGCGCGGCGGCCGCCGGCGTCCGCCTTCAGCCGCCCCGTCTATTCTTCTCCTAACCCGAACAGTGCATTCTGCGCCGGGGTGATTCCGCAAGAAGCGCAAACGCTGCAGTATGGCTTCAAGCCGCTGCAGACCGGTTCCGAGCCAAACAAGTGCTCGCCGGGACGCGGCGCCATAACCACTCCTTGTTCGGGATACACCATGACCGCGATTCCTGTCATTCGATACCAGTCCGAGAATATCGATGGGCTCAACGTGTTCTACAGAGAAGCGGGGCCTTCTGAAGCCCCCGTGGTGCTGCTGTTGCACGGCTTTCCCACGTCCTCGCATATGTTCCGCAATCTCATTCCCATCCTGGCCGAAAAGTATCACGTAGTCGCGCCCGATTACCCGGGCTTCGGTCAGAGCGATGCGCCCGATCACACCGTCTTCAAGTACGGCTTTCAGCATTACGCTGAAATCGTCGATGCGTTGCTCAAGCGTCTTGGCATCGACCGCTTTGCAATGTACGTGATGGACTACGGCGCGCCGGTGGGATACCGCCTCGCGCTCATGGACCCGGCGCGGGTGACGGGGCTCATCGTTCAGAACGGCAACGCGTATGTCGAAGGGCTGCGTGAATTCTGGAACCCGATCAAAGCGTATTGGGCAGACAATTCGGTCAAGAATCGCGAAGCGCTGCACAGTCTCGTGACGCTGGACACGACGATTTTTCAATACACGGACGGCGTTTCGGATGTATCGAGAATCAGCCCGGATAACTGGATTCACGATCAGGCGCTGCTCGACCGGCCCGGCAACCGCGAAATCCAGATGGACCTCTTTCTGGACTATGGGACGAACGTGCCGCTCTATCCTGAGTTTCAGGCGTTCTTCCGTGAGCATCGGCCGCCGACCATCATCATGTGGGGCAAGAACGACAAGATCTTCCCGGAAGAAGGCGCGCATCCTTATCTGCGGGATCTCCCGGATGCGCAAATACACATTCTCGACACGGGACACTTCGCGCTGGAAGACAAGCTCGACGAGATGGCGCCACTCTTGATCGATTTTCTCGATCGCTCGCTCGTGCGATCGAAGACGTAGTAAGCGGGCAGATACCGCAAAGCGCGACGTGACCGCCGCAACCATCGTCCGTCGCGCGCCTGGTACCGAAAGTGTCCCATTCAAAATGTCGACGCTGCGTATAGGACGTCCGCAAGAACTTCGCTCGCGCAGCAACGGTCGAATCGGTCTCACTCGTGTAGACTGCGCCGTGATCTCGACAGATCGGCTGCCTCGACGCGGCTTATCCCGCCGGGTCCGGCGTGTGTCGATATCCGCGTTCGACGCGACCATCGACGCTAAATGGTCTCGAACAACCGGTAGCAGGCCGGAGCGATTACTCTTTCGAGCCGCCAGCGCAAGAACAAATAAAAAAGGGCATCTCTGGAACACCCCCTGACTGAAGCGCAAGTCCAATCTTCGGATAATGATTGGATATGCGAAGCCGCATGTGACGACGTAATCGACGTCTCGACGAATTCCCGATCCGGCGAATTCGATACTGCAACAAGCGCCCTCGCCGTCAATGGCTGGTGTGTCGTGCCAGATTTTCTGACACAGCCTCAGACACAGGCATTGGCGACCGAATGCATGGCGATGTATGCAGCTCAGTTGCTGACGCCCGCCCGTGTGGGTGCCAAACGCGCGGCCACGCTCTTGCGCGGCGACAGTACGCGCTGGTTCCAGCCCGATGCGTTGAGTCCGCGGCAGCAGACGTTCGCCGATCGCATCGAAGCGCTGCAATTGGCGCTCAACCGTGAACTGTTTCTAGGCCTGGTCGATAGCGAATCACACTACGCGGTGTATCGGCCAGGTACCGGATACACACGTCATCTCGATTGCCTGCGCAATAACGACAGCCGCGTGATTTCCGCCGTGTTCTATCTCAACGAAGCGTGGCAGGACGTCGAAGGCGGCGCACTGCGGCTCTACCTTGCCGATCAGACACATCACGACGTCTTTCCACGCGCCGGGACGCTGCTGTTGTTTCTCTCGGCACAATTCGAACACGAGGTACTGCCCGCGACGCGCGATCGCTTGAGCATCGCGTGCTGGATGAGGCAACGAGTGTGACGCTGGCGGCACGCAAGCCACGTTCATACGTTCGCTGGCGGCCGCATGACTGAACGAACGATAGCGAGCGGCCCGGGCCCTCGCTATCGTTGTCCTGCTTCTACGCTTTTACGCTTCGTGACTGAGCGCGGCAGGCGGAATCGGGCCGCGTACGAGCAACCAATAGCCGATCACCGCAACAGCGGCAACGCCCGCTCCCACGAACAGCGCGGGCTGGAACGAATGCGTCTTTTGCACGATGAAGCCCGTGACCACCGGCGCCAGCGCCCCGCCGAAGTAGCCGCCGAAGTTCTGCATCGCGCCGATCGACGCGGTGCAGTTGGCGGGCGCGGCAACGGACGCCGTCGCCCAGGCTGCACTGCTCGATACATACAGAAGCAACATCGAGATGGAGATGAACACGACGGCCAGCGTCGCGCTGTGCGTGAGGCCCGTTAGAATCGTGAAGACGCAGACACCGAAAAGCGATGCGGCCATCGGGTATTTCCTGCTGTTGACCGCCGATACGCCGCGCCGCGCGAGCACGTCGCAGATCTTTCCGCCGGACAAACTACCCACCACGCCGAAGAGATACGGAACGGCCGCCACCCATCCCGACTTCGAGATGGTGAGATGAAATTCCATTTGCAGGTACGTCGGCAGCCATGCGTTGTAAAGCCACAAGACGTAGATCGTGCCGAAGAAACCCAGCAGCATGCCCCACGTCGTTCCGAACTCCAACAGACGGCGCCACTCGCGCCATGTCGGACGGGTCTGCACTTCGCCATCGACGTCGGTCAGATAGGCGCGCTCCCGATGCGTCAGGTCGACCTGACGCGGGTCGCGATGCACGAGGTAGAAGCACAGCGCCACGACGAGGCCCGCGATACCCATGATGCCGAACATCCATCGCCATCCGACAGTCAACATGACGACCGTGAGCAAGGGCGCCGATATGGCGGTGCCGAGCGTCGACGAGCTGTTCCAGATGCCGGTGGCGGCACCGCGCTCTTTCTTGCCGAACCAGTCACGAACGACTTTGGCGCTCGTCGGAAACTGCGGCGCCTCGCCTATGCCGAGCACCATGCGCGCCGTGAAGAACTGAGCGAAACTGGTCACGACGCCGCCGAACGCTTGCGCTATCGACCACATCGCAAGGCTTACAGAAAGCATGACACGCGCACCGAAGCGATCGACCAGCGCACCCGCCGGGAGTTGCGCAAAGGCATAAGCCCATAGAAACGCCGACAGCAACAAACCCATTTCCCCGACCGAAAGGCCGAGATCCTGCCGGATGAGCGGATTCGCAATGGACAGCGTCGCGCGGTCGATGTAATTGATGACTCCGCTCAGGAGCAGCAAAGCAAGGGCGGTACGCTGAATTCGCCGCACTCTCGGTGAAGCCTGGTCATTCGATGCCATGCTCTCAGCATCGCCAAGGTCGGATTCCGGGACATGCGGCGCCGTGGTGGATTGCTCCATGTATTTGTCTCCTGGATGTTTGGTTTTATCAGCGAAGCCGTTTTTTAGATTCGAACGCGAGCAATACTGCATTGGACTGACGCACGATAGCTCCGCCTTAATTAGAAATCCAATCAATTTGCGCGTGATGTGGCCCGGGGAAAACCCGCGTTCTGCCTTGGATCGAGGCGTGCATGAAACGGCAGCCGCCACAAGGTTACCGCGCGCACTCGCCGTAGTTGTAGCAGCAACGGCCGTTGTCACCAGACTGAAATTGGTCTATATTTAGTCTCGTTCAACCTGTAGAACGGAGTATTCGATGCACATTGCCGATCATGTGAAGCCGATCAGCTATTTAAAGAGCGAAGCGGCACAAATCGTCAAGGACCTCGCCGAGTCGGGCGAGCCGCTAATCATCACGCAGAACGGCGAAGCAAAGCTCGTTGTGCAGGATGTGCGAACTTACGAAGCCGCCCAGCAGACACTCGCCATGTTGAAGATTCTGGCAATCGGTCAAAAGCAGATCGAACGCGAGGATTATGTCGAAGGCGATGCATTCTTTTCGGAACTCGACGGATTGGACCGCGAGGAAAGGCTTCGTTGATGCCGGCGCTGTTGAAGTACCGGGTGTTGCCGACAGCCCGAATCGGCATCGAGGAACTGAGAAGTTATATCGTCCGTACTTTCGGCTGGGAAACGTGGCGTCAGACCTCTGCGCACTTGCAGGAGACGATCACGCAAATCCGCCAGTTCCCCGAGAGCGGCCATATTCCGGTTGAACTCGAAGGTTTCGTCGACGACACTTTCCGGCAAGTCATTTCCGGCAAGAACCGAATTGTCTATCAGGTGCGCGAAGGCGTTCTGTACATCCATCTCGTCTGCGACACGCGACGCGATCTGCAAGCGCTCCTTCAGCGAATCGTGCTGCGGCTGATCTGAACCTAGTGGTACCGCACGTCCAAGGACGTGCGCGCGCCACTTAATTGCCGGCATCGTCCGTGGATGAAGCCTCGTCCTTCGTTTCCTCGTGCTTCATATGCGGCTTCTTTCCGGGCTGCGGCGCGTGTTCCGCGTCCGGCGCGATGTCTTCGCCGTGATGTTTCTTTTCCTGCTGCACTTTTTTGTCGTGCGCGACGTTACGGGGATCGGTCATGGATTGTCTCAACGGTTGGTTCGACTTGGCCGCTCAAGTTCGCGACACCGAAAAGGCAGCGCAGATTCCGGGCCAGCTACCGGCGCGAAGCTGGCGACGCGTTCCGTTGAGCTGCCAGTTCGCATCGAGAAATTTGCCCGCGGTTGGCGAATCGAGCGCACAGGCGCCGAAGGACTTCGAATCCGCGCCGATGTGAGCCACGCCCGTGTCCGGCTCAGCGCGTGGTCAGCGTCTCCGCATTGGCATGCGCCGGCATGTCGTTGCCGCGCACGGCTCTCATCCGCGCATCCTGCCTCAGGCCCCAGATCCATGTCACAGCGAGACAGGGCAGGAGCGAAGCGATCGAATAGCCGACGCCCGCAAGCGGGTTGCCGGTCAGATTGACGAGCGCGAGGCTGATCAAAGGCAGAAACCCGCCGAACACCACGTTGCCGAGTTGTTGTGCAAGGCCGAACCCGGTCGTGCGGCTCTGCGGAGGAAAACACTCGGCGACGAACGCAGGCAGTGGCGCCATGATCATCGCGGTCAGCACGGCGAGTACGGCGATCAGCAGCGAGACGGAGATCCACTGCGACGACGCCGCGCTGGCCCTGATGCCCGCAAACGCCGGATAGACAGCCGCGATCCACATGACGATGCCGATCAGCATCACGCGCGCGCGCCCGACGAGATCCGACAATCGGCCGAACACCGGATAGAGCGGCGCGGCGATCAAGATGCCGGCGCCGAGACACACGTTGGCCGGTGTCGGTTCGACTTTGAGGACGTTCTGCAAGAAATAAAGCATGTAGACGATCGAGGTGTACAGCGACACCGAGGTGCCGCCTTGCGCGCCGAACATCGCCACCAGAATGGCTTTCCAGGACGTTCTGCTCGACAGTGTCTCCTGCAAGGGCCGCTTCGACAGCCGGCCTGCGTCGCGCATCTCCGTGAATATCGGCGTCTCCGTCATGCCGAGCCGTATCCACGTGGCGACGGCCACGATCGGCGCGGAGATCAAAAACGGCGCCCGCCATCCCCACGATTCGAAGCTGGCCGTATCGAGCGAAAGCTTCAGGGCCGACACGACGACGAGCGCAAGTAGCAAACCGATGCTCGCCGTGCTCTGCAAGACGCTGGTCGCCATGCCCTTGCGGCCTTCCGGCGCATGCTCCATGACGTACACGACAGCCGAACCATACTCGCCGCCGAGCGCGACGCCCTGCACGATGCGCAATGTGAGCAGCGCGATGGGCGCGGCAATGCCAGCAGATGCATAGGTAGGCAAACAACCGATGCCGACGGTGGCAATTCCCATGATCGCGAGCGTGATGACGAAGGTCTTCTTGCGGCCAATGCGGTCGGCCATCGGACTGAAGATCACGGTGCCCAGCGGGCGGGCCACATACGCGATGCCGAACGTGGCAACGCCGGCCAGCGCCGCGACGGACTTGTCCGTGGAAGGGAGGAACAGATGCGTGAGCGTCGCCGTCAGCGCGACGTAGACGAAGAAGTCGTAATACTCGAGCATCGTTCCGAGACTGGACGTCACGATTATGCGCAACATGCCGGGCCGACCATGCACCTTGCCTGATTCTTTGTTCATGTGTGTCTCCTCCAGTTGGTCATGTCAGGCGGCGCCGCCTTCGCCGCGCGGCGCCTTTCGTCGGGCCTGCTGCTCGATGAATGCCGACACCGCCTGCTTGTGCTCGTTTCCGCACAGCAAGATGGCCTGCATGTTCGCCGCCAATTCGAGCGCGGCGGGCAACGTACAGTGCGACGACTCGCGCACCAGCTTCTTCGACATACGCAGCGCGAGCGGCGGACTGCCGGCAATGCGCCGCGCAAGCGCGAGCGCTTCGCTATCCAGCATGTCGTCGGGATAGACGTTCGTGACGATACCGAGCCGCCTGGCCTCGTCGGCATCGATGAATTCGCTGGTCAGCGTCAGTTCGAGCGCCTTCGCAGGTCCCACGATGCGTGACAGATACCACGCGCCGCCGATACCGGAAACCAAGCCCAGTCGAAGGAAGCTCTCGGCGAAGACCGCGCGCGCCCCGGCGACCCGGATATCGCACATCAGCGCCAGGTCGCAGCCTGCGCCGACCGCCGCGCCGTTCACCGCGCAGATCGACGGCACCTCCATTTCGCCGAGCGCGCGCGTGATCCGGTGCAGACTCGTACGCAGGCGTTCACGCACTTGCTCGACGCCGCCGTCCATTAGATCCTTGCCGCTGTGCATGTCCTTGACGTTTCCGCCCGTGCAGAAATGCTTCGACGACGATCGCAGCAGCAGGCAGTGCACATCGGCCCTGCGATCGACGGTTTCGAGCACGTCCGATAACGCTTCGGTCATTGCCACCGTGAGGGCGTTGCCATTCGCGGCGCCATCGAGCGTGACGTTCATCACGCCTTCGTCGACTGTGTAGCGCACGAGCGGCGCATCGCCGCGTTCCATGTCCTGCATGGTCTGTCTCCTAAGCTAAATGCGTTCTTGTCCGACGCCGCGCGCCTACGTCGTACCGGCATGCGCCGCGCTCGCGCGTATCACGCCGGCGTTCAGCAACGCGGCGATTTCCTCTTCCTCGATGCCGTAAAACCCCAGCATGTCGAGCGTATGCTGACCCGTCGTCGGAGCGGGCGTCTCGTCGGGCGGGGCTGAATCGGATGGCCCGAGCGCGAAGCCGTGGCTCTGCATACGGCCCGCGACCGGATGCTCGACCGTGCGGGCAATGCAGCTCTCGCGATACTCCGTCGTCTCGATGACCTCGCGATACGTGGTGACGGGCGCGCAGAGAATATCTCTAGCCGAGAGCAGGTCGATCCACTCGCCCGTGCTCCGCCGGGCGAAATGCGCGTCCAGAATCGTGTGAAGTTCGGCACGGTGACGCACGCGGGCGTCGTTGGTGGCGAAACGCGTATCCGCTTCGAGGCCGGGCGCATCGAGCAACTCGCACAACGCACTCCAGCGGCCGGGATGGTAGGCCACGACCATCATCCATCCGTCGCGGGTGCGGAAGGCTTCGTTTGGGCACGCATACGGCGCCGCGCTGCCGACTTTCTCCGGGTCCGCTCCTGACGCAAAGAACGCCGCGAAGCTGATCTGCTGCAGCATCAGCGTTGCGTTGTAGAGGCTCACGTCCAGGTGTTGCCCCGTTCCGTTCAAGCGCGCCGTGTGCAACGCGCCCAGCACGGCGATCGTGGCGAGATAGCCGCCCATCATGTCGGCTACCGGCACCGGCACTTTCAGCGGATCGCCGTGCGCCGTCCCGAGCGTGCTCATGAGTCCGCTCACGGCCTGTATCACGCCATCGACGCCGGGCCGCTTCGTGTTCTCGCCGCGTTGACCGAATGCCGAGATCGAGCAATAGACGAGTTTCGGATTGGCGGCGCGCAGCGCCTCGTAGTCGAGGCCCAGCGACGCCATGACGCCCGGCCGAAAATTCTCGACGAGCACGTCCGCGCGGCGCGCCATGGTCGCGACGGTCCGCCGCCCGGCGTCGGTCTTGAGATCGATGGCAAGGCTGAACTTGCCGCGATTGACGCTCATGAACGTCGGGCTCACGCCGTTCTGCCATGGCGGCCCTATCTGCCTGCCGATTTCGCCGCCAGGCGGCTCGATCTTGACGACGTGCGCGCCGAGGTCGGCGAGCGTCATCGAACAGACCGGTCCCGCCAGCACATGCGAAAAGTCGAGGACGCGCACCCCTTTCAAGCTATCTCGAATCATTGTCGTGGTCCTGTCTCCGGGTCCGACGTTGCGTCGAACCATGGCGCAGATTAGAGCCGCGCCATCACCGGAACAATCGACTTTTTCGAAACGAGGCTTTGAGTTTTTGTTAAGAGGTGCCGCTAGTCTGTACGAGCGAGATCAACCAGTCGCGAAAAGTGGTCAAGGCTGCGGAAGGACGGCGGGTGGCGGCCCACGCGAAGTAATAGGTATACGCGCCACGGTCGAGCTCGAAGCGAAACGGCGCGACCAACTGGCCGCTGTCGAGTTCGGCCCGGACCAGCGCTTTTTGCGCGATTGCCACGCCATGACCTTCGATTGCGGCCTGATACGCCAGCAGTGAGGTTTCATAGCGCATTTCGCGACGGCGCCCATCGAGCGGGAAGCCCGCCGCCTTCATCCACAGCGCCCAGTCGTCGGCGCGCGCGAGCGAATGCAGGAGCGTCTCGCCCTGCAACCTGCCGCGCGCACGGGTCTTGCGCGATGGCGCGGCGACGGGTACGAGTTCATTCGGAATGAGCCTTTGGGCGGAAAGACCGGGCCACTTGCCGTCGCCGAGCTGGATGCCGCCGTCTATATCCTCACGCTCGAAATTGAGCGGTGCCGACGACGTGGTGAGTTGGACATCGACGTCCTCATGCTGGCGATGAAAACTGGCAAGCCGCGGTATGAGCCAGCGCACCGCGAACGTCGCGGGGCATCGAATCTTGAGCACCTGCGAGCGCCGCCCTGCCCCGCGGATACTGTCGGTTGCCTGGCGCAGTCCCTCGAAGAACGGCATGAGTTCGGCGAGATAGCGCGCGCCCGCCGAAGTCAGTTCGAGCCTGCCCCTGACGCGCTCGAACATTTCCACGCCAAGAAAGCCTTCCAGCGCTTTTACTTGCCGGCTGACGGCCGCCGGTGTCACGGCGAGTTCGTTCGCCGCTTTCGATACGCTCAGAAGACGTCCGGTAGCTTCGAAAGCGCGTATCGAATTCAGAGAAGGCAGCAGCGCGGGACGGTCCATGAACTTCTGCGTGATTTACGGAGGTTCTAATACTGACGCAAAAGCGCGGCTAATGCACTCCGTCTGCGGCGGAGTGGCTAATGCAACCTCGTTTTAACTTCTTGATGATGCAATCGGGATATTCGTCGCGCCGGATGAACACGGTATGAATAACTCGTCTTCTTCTTTGGATTAAACGCCTCAAGCAGCGGCGATCTATAGCTAGCTTTTATTTGGTGATAACCGTCTCGCGGCATACGCGTTCCATGCCGACTCTTAGAAAGCGAGTCGCCACGCTTCTTATGTTCGGGAGATTGGCAGCCGGTTGGGTACGTCGTTTGCGCCATGGCTCCTGCAAGACGACACTAAACACTTTCCTGGAGTTAAAGATGGCAACGACGGACTCGAATCGCGCTGGCGAAAAGAACCTGACCACCCCGACCGACCTTGGCAACGACGCCCGCACGGAGGTGTCCGCAGGATTGACCCAACTTCTCGCGGACGTCTTCTCCTTGTTCGTCAAAACGAAGAACTTCCATTGGCATGTAAGCGGCCCGCACTTTCGCGATTACCACCTTTTGCTCGACGATCAAGCCGCCTTGGTCTTCGCAATGATCGATCCGGTCGGAGAACGCGCTCGTAAGCTGGGCGGAACGACCTTGCGCTCGATTGGGCAAATCGCCTCGCTCAAACGACTAGGTGACAACGATGAGGCGTTCGTCGCGCCCGAAGCGATGCTGGATGAATTGCGCCAAGATAACGAACTGCTGATCAAATTCATGCGTGAACTCCACGAACTTTGCGACGACAAGGATGACGTGGCAACGGCGAGCCTGCTCGAGAACTGGATCGATCAGACCGAAGAACGGGTGTGGTTTCTCTTCGAAACGACTCGTCATACGCGCTGAGTTCTCCGGTAAAAGCACGGTCGCACGGTGCGACAGGGCATGGACGCGACCGTTAGCCTGTTTCCGCCTGGCTTCGTTCACTTATCTGGATGGGTTGCAAGCTCGCTCATGTGAGCCAGCATATCGGCGGGGTCGACAAATACGTGCAAGGCCCCTGCCCGCTGCAGCTCGGCCTCGCCCACACCGCCCGACTGCAGCCCTATTCCGTAGGCATGGCAACGGCGCGCGCCAAGCAAGTCCCAAGTGCTGTCTCCGACGACATAGCTGTATTCGATTGCAACACCTAGCTGCTTGGCTGCGGCCATGAACACATCCGGCTCCGGCTTGCCATGCTCGACTTCGCTGCTGGTTGCAACTACGGCCGTTTTGGCATCGATGCCCAGCTTTTCGAGGTTTGCCGCAGTTGCTTCCGGGCTTCCGCTGGTTGCGATGGCCCACGGTATATCGGCCTTGGTCAAGGCAGCAAGCAACGCCTGCGCGCCCGGCAGAGGCAATATCTGCGGCGACAGTTCCTTCAACAGTTCGCCCTGCCGACGCTTTACGCGATCAATGCAGTCCGCCGACGTTTCGCCAGCGATCTCCCGAAAAATCTGCGCTGCGAACAGTTCGCTACTCATCCCGATTTTTCGATGGATTCTCGATCCAGGCAGCGCAAGGCCCTCGCTCGCAAGCGCTTCGGTCCAGGCGGAGACGTGTTGGTAGACGCTGTCGACGAGCGTTCCATCGAGATCGAAGATAAAGGCCGTTTTCATCGTGTATTCCTGAAGCATGCCGGTTGACTGAAAAGCTACTTGGAGATGCGAACGCGTGACGGGCTGCGCCTCTCCTTCCTTCCTGTCGAGATCCGACATGACCCGCGCACGCGGGCGGGCGCTTGCAGTTTGCCGATGTTGACTAGCGTCGGAGTGTGAGTTAAGCCGTTTTCCCGGATGCTAGATGTTCGGCATCCTTAGGTCCAACCCCAAAGGCTCACGCTTGCCAGGGGTCTTCCCTAACGCTGCGCACGATGGATGCCTGAGCATGCGTCACAACTGCCATCCACTCCGATTTGCTCGGCGCGCTGCTAAAAATGCGGCATTCATTCGCCTTGAGGTTGCGCATGACGGTCGCTTTCACTGACAATCACCAAGCCACTCGTCGAGCCGCGGCCGGGCCGTCGATCGAAAAGTTATTCAGGAGATCGAGGTTTGACCCCAGAATACACACTGCCGCGATAGCGTCCGGCATACCGCCTTCAAAAAGACTGTTCGAGCAGACTGATCTCGTCGAGGAATGACATGGCCCCGAATTCGCAGCGAACGCCGGCGTCGGTATCGTCGAAGCTGGTTGCACAACGTCTGCGCAAGCAACAGGAGCTGTCAGTTGCGTTTGGCGCCACGGCTTTCGGGTTGCTTCACTTCCCTAAGGTGCTCGACGAGGCATGCCGGGTCCTGTCCGAGGGAATGAATGCGCAGCATACAAAAGTGCTGCGCTACGTCGCCTCAAATCACACGCTCATCATGACGGCGGGTATTGGATGGGACGACGAGGATTGGCTCATTCCAGTGGAAGCAGAAGCGAGTAATCCTGCTGGCGCGGCGTTCCTCACGCGCCGCATCGTCGTAAGCGGCGACATCGACGTGGACAAGCGATTTAACGTTCCTCCAATCATGGCCCGGCATGGACTCAAAAGCGCGATCAATGTCCCGATTCAAGGTATGGGAGAGCCGTTCGGCATTCTCGAGGTGGATAGCACGCATAGCCATGCTTTTGCCGACGTCGACGCGGTGTTCATTTCGGCTATCGCCAACATCATTTCCTTCTGCCGGGAACAGAGCCTGGCCGAGGACGGACTCGGCGCGGCACAACGCTTTTCGCCTCAACTCGTGGGTGCGAGTTCCGACTGCGTGTTGCTGGTGACGACGGACGGAAAAATCGAATTTGCCAACGAAGCCTGCCAATCCGCATTTGCATTCGAGGATGGCTACAACCTCGTCGGGGCTGCTCACACCGCGTTATGGCACGACGATGACCAAGCACGCATTGCACAGGCCGTTCGCGCAGCCATTGCAGGGAAGTCCACGCGCGTCGATGGGCGCAGCGCGTCTGCCATCATCGGCGACGAGCAGTCGTGGGATGTATCCATTTCCCCCGTGCTCGATGAGCACGGCGCCATTACCGGCGCGTTGATGGTGCTGCGGAACATCACGGAATGGCGCTCGCATGAAGACGCGCTCGTCAAGATGGTCTCATCGCAGGAAGCCAGGCTGGAAGACTCGGCTCTGGCAATCAAGGAAGTGCATCATCGCGTCCGCAATAGTCTCCAGTTGGTGCAGACTCTTCTCTCGCTGCAGGCAAGTTTGGCAGCAGACGCAACCGTCAAGCATCAGCTCCAGGCAGCGGCCACGCGAGTGGATTGCATTGGATCGGTACATGAGCGTTTGTACTCGACTAATAACGCCTTGAAAACCGATGCGCAGGATTACCTAAGCGGCGTGGTCGATCACATAGCCGAATTAGACCCAGGCAGATCGATCTCGGTCGATGCGAGAGGCGTCTCGTTGAGCGAGACGCAGATGACCACATTGGGACTCGTCGTGGCTGAAATGACGATGAACGCGTTGAAGTACGGTCGTGGGCATATTCATGTGGGTCTGACGGACGAGACGAGTAATCTGACGTTAGTAGTCGAGGATGAAGGCAACGGCTTTCCGGAGAATTTTCCTACGCCTAGCGGGACCGGTCTCGGAATGCGCTTGATTCAGCGGTTCAGTGGCGCGTCTGGAGGCAGCGTCCGGGTCGACAGGTCGGTTTCGTTTAGTCGACTGGTTGTAACGTTCACCAAGAGGTGATGGGCGACAGGCCAGCGACAGATCGAGAGCGCAACGCCGCTCGTAACGCGATGGTGCGAATTTCCTCATCGGCGTCGATTGTTATAGCGAACGCGGTATGCCAAACCAGCGCGGCGCCGGCGACGCTCGCAGGCAGCGCCGTGGTCCCTGACCTACTAGCTTGCATGCCATGACAACGCAATTGTCCGAGCTTTCCTGACGTGCATTGTTTGGTCGCGCACAGAGTCCTGAACCCGCACGCGTAATATTCCGTAAGCATCTATTTAGCGCGGAGCCGATTGGACGAATGCCGTATTGCAGATTCGGTCCACTACGCGCGTCGAGATTCAATAAAACAAAGCGAGCATGCCCGCAGTCCACCGACTGTGAGTGTACGTGCGCGTATAAAGATTTCACCGGGGGTGTCGCTGTTTCATGACACGTCACTAAACTAAAAGAACTCATTCTGACCAAATGCAATCGTCAATTCTTGCCAAGCCTCCCAACGCGGACGAGACAAGACTTTCTGCGCCAGATAAGTCCATTAACGAATCGACACTCCGTGGATTGGCAGGTAAAGATCGACAAAGCTCCAAGCCGTCCGCTTTGCCAGAAAGAAAAGCGAAATCAGAAAGCGCCGCCCTCGCTCCTCGATCAGTCTTTCATGAACCGTGGTGGCTCGATATTGCAACCGATGGCAATTGGCGGTCAGCCAAAGTTCGGCGCGGCGACGAAATTGTCGGCGAGATGCCGTACTCGCTAAGCCGCAAAGGACTCTGGCGCACCTCGCAAATGCCACCGCTCACACGGACGCTCGGACCGGCTTTCAAGATCGACGAAGCCGATAAGACGCGCGCGATGCTGGATCGCATCAGCATCACGGAAGAACTGATCGGGCAGATTCCCGACGTCCACAGCTTCTATCAGATCTTCGACCCGCGCGTGGAAGATGCCCTTGCGTTCGGCCTGAATGGCTTTACCGTGTCGACGCGATACACGCTGCAGTTCTCCGCCGATCGCTCCATCGAGGAACTCTGGAAAGGTCTGCATTACAAGACTCGCAATATGATTCGTACCGGTCAGAAGTTCGTGACCGTGAAGCCACTCGAACCTGCGCAATTCAACCGGTTCTACGAAAGCAACCTCGAAGCACGCAGTCGTTCGAATGTCTATGGATCGAGCGTGATGCAACGGCTCGTCGATGCTTTCGTCGAGCGCGGCGCAGGATATCTGCTTGGCGCCTTCGACGCGACCGGCGCGCTCGTCGCCGCGATAGGCGTCACCTTCGACAATCATGCCGCGTATTACATGCTGTCTTCGCGCACGCGGGATGCTCATGGCGGTGCGATCAGCGTGCTCGTCTGGCAGGCTATCGAAGACGCCATGAAACGACAGTTGACCTTCGACTTCGACGGCATTCCCAACGCAAGCACGTTCCGCTTTCTTAGCGGGTTCAAGCCCGTGCTCAAGCCGCGCATCGTGATTGAGCGGCATAGTCCCGTCTGGTCGATGGCCAAGGCAGGCCGCCGTCTGATTCGCCCGAGAAAATCGGACTGGTTCGTCTCGACGGTTTGATTGAACGCCAGGGGTGCGCTCGAGCATTTCATAGAGAACGGGGTCTGTGTCTTCCGCAAGGAAGCACATGGCAGCGGTAAATCCAAAATAACAAATCGGCCAACGTTATGCAGCGACTGAACGGCAATGCAACACGCCAGCAGACTGGCATCAGCATCATCAGCGATCCGGAAAACTTTCTTGCACTCCGCGACGAATGGAACTCGCTATGGTCCCGTATAGGCGGACATCATTACCAGTCATTCGACGTTTGCTGGCTCTGCTGGACGCGAGTAGCCAAGCCGCGTGGCGGTAGCTTGCATTGCATCGTATATCGGGAGCGCGGAGAACTCGTGCTCGTCTGGCCTCTGGTGCGCCGCCGACGCTCGCTCTGGACGATCCTCGAGCCGCTGGCATCGGGAACGGCCGACCATACGAGCATCCTCGCATCGACCGGATCGGAAGCGGCTATCGAAGCTGCGTGGCAGGCCGCCAGCAAGGGAAGCCGCATCGATCTGTTCTCGATTCCCTACGTGAGCAAAGGCACGCGGCTCGACCGTCTTGCGTCGGGGCACGGCGGTCTCGTCGTAGCCAGACAGGACATCTCGGCTCTGGCGCTCCTGCGCCAGGAACCCGACTGGACGGCGTATTGCAAAACGCTCTCCACGCTATCGAAGAAAAAGCCCGGCGCGCTGGAGCGCCGCTTCATGAAAGAGGGTGCGCTTGAAATCAAGGTGCTCGACGCTCGGGATGTGAGCGAGCATCGCAAATGGGTCGATTGGATGCTCGCGCAAAAGCGGCAATGGGCCGAACGAAACGGCAAGGATGGCCCGTGGCTGCAATCGGAGGGATACCGCGACTATCTGGTCGATCTGCTCGATGGAAGCCGTGGGAAGTCGTCGGCATTGATGTTCGTGATGACCCTCGACAATGCACCGGTGTGCGCCAACATGGTCGGACTGGCGCTGACTTGCGCAAGTGGTCTGATCGCGGGCTTCGATCCGAGCTTCGCCAAGTTCTCGCCCGGCGCCATCATGATGGAGCGCTGCGTCAAGTGGGCATGGGAGAACCAGATGGATCTCGATTTCGGCGTCGGATCGGAACCCTTCAAGGCTTACTGGAGTCGCGGCAACGTTCTTCACAACACGAGTTTCGAACTCGCGCTCTCCCCGTGGGGACGAGTCGCTTTCCTTGCGAAAGATTGCTTGAAGAAGCTGGCCGAGTGGAAGGCGTCGCGAGCGAA
Organism: Caballeronia sp. HLA56; assembly: GCF_054655155.1. NCBI lineage: Bacteria > Pseudomonadati > Pseudomonadota > Betaproteobacteria > Burkholderiales > Burkholderiaceae > Caballeronia > Caballeronia sp. HLA56. The sequence continues at coordinate 1,059,288 of NZ_BAAHOB010000002.1, forward strand.
TGGCAGCGAGGCGCAAGGATCGGTTCAGCCAGCCGATGCCGACATGGCAAAGTTTCCGTCCTCGCTGCCGGGGAAAAGCGTTGCAGGTCTCACGCGCTCGGGAATGAGTGCGCAATGAGCTAGCGCGATGGCGCTACTCGCTCAGCGGCTGCGAGCGCGCAGCGCTCGTCAGTGCTCGCAAAATTCTCTCAGCGCCGCGACGAGCAATTCGGGTTGTTCCTCGGCGAGAAAATGTCCGCACTTGGGCAGCGAACCGCCGCGCACATTGTCGGCGATGGCGCTCATTCGGCTGACCATGTGCGGGCCCCAACGCTTCTCGCCGCCCAACGCGAGAACCGGGACGCTTGCCGGCAACCGCGCCGCCGCGCGGTTATCTATGACATCCTGAGGGAATTGCCGATACATCTCCATCGCCGCCCGGAACGCGCCGGGTTGCATATAGGCACGCACATATTCGTCCATGTCGCGTGCCGATATGGCAGCGGGGTTATCGGTTCGATCGTTGATGAATGCGCTGATATAAATACGCTCACGGCCACCGCAAATCAGGGCTTCCGGAAGGAATGGCTTCTGATGAAACGAGAAGTGAAAGAGCAAGGGACTCGATGCGATCTCATCCCAATCGCCGATGCCCGGAATGGACGCGTCGAGCACGGTGAGCGAACGCACGGGAAACTGCCATGCGAAGGCGTAAGCGACCATCGCGCCGATATCGTGACCGACGACATGGGGCGGCTCGTCGCCGAATTTCCTCACCAGACCGAAGAGGTCTGCCGCGAGTTGCTTTTTCGTGTAGCCCGCTTCCGTCTTGTCCGAGAAGCCCACGCCTCGAAGATCAGGGACGATCAAAGTAAAGTCTTCGCCGAGCGGCAGGAGCACGCGGCTCCATTCCCACCAGTTCTGCGGGAAGCCATGGATCAGAAGCATGATTGGCGCTGTACCAACGGGCCTTCCGCCGGTCACGTAGTGCAGTTTCACGTCTCCGACAATGTCTGCGTCATGCCGGAACCCGTCTGGGAGAACGTCTGGGGAGAATTGTCCTTCTGAAAACATCTGCATACTCCGGATCGAGTGATTGCATCAATTGAGAAGCGAACGCTTGAGGCTTAGCTGATCGCCGCGCCGATGATTTCCGCAAGCTGCGCGGGTTGCGAGAAGAATGGTGAGTGGCTCGTCTCGATGGTCACGACCTCGGCGCCCGGCACGTCGGCTTGCATCAGCCGTTGTTGCGCGATTGGAAGAGCGAGGTCCTTCGTGCATTCGATGAAGACTCGCGGAATCGATCCATAACGCTCCTTCGTCGTGTCGATCCGCGCAGCGTAAGGCGCCGTGGCATTGATGCGGGCAACGTTGGCCGCGGCCACGGCCACGTCCCGATCGCTGCAATCACCATAGAACGACGACCGCACTTTGCGGACGTCATCGACGTTCAACGCTACGCCCTTGCCATCCGGCGTTGCATTCACAATCTCGAAGAGCGCTTTTACCGAAGGATCGTTCGTATAGCCTTCAGATAAAAGGTAATCGTTGGCCGATTTACCCGGCGGCGTCATGAACGCGGCAAGGTAGATGAGCTTGCTGATCTTCTCCGGATATTCCTCGGCAAGGTAAGTGAGCGACACGCCCCCCATGCTATGTCCTAGCAACACGAAAGGCTCGTGCGCGCTTTCGAGCAACGCGGCAACGGACGCCGTGTAGTCGGCCATGTCTTCGACTTGATCGTAGGTTGCGGGATCGAATCCGTGCGATTTCAAGTCCGGGTGGATGACGGAGTGTCCGCGCGCTGCAAGCAACGTGGCCACCTTCTGAAAACAACCGCCCCAATGCCATGCGCCGTGTATCAACACGATGGTTTGCTTCATCTGCGCGCTCCTTGAAATGGGTTTAATCGCGAGAGATGTCGATGCACGCTGGTCTACAAGCGATTCATATGCATCCCGGCGTCGAGCTCGAAGGCACTTCCCGTCGAGAAGGCGAACGTTCCGATGGCGAGCGTCGCGACCGCGCGTCCGATGTCGTCGGGCGTGCCCCATCGGCGAATCGGCGTAAGTCCATCACGTATGCGTTCGTCGAAACTGGCCGCCGAAACCGACGTCATGTCGGTGCGAATGATGCCGGGACGAATCTCGTGAACCGCGATGCCATGCTCGGCAAGACGCGTGGCGAAGAGCTTGACCATCATCGAGACGCCCGCTTTGGAGATGCAATATTCGCCACGGTTGATGCTGACGGTTTCCGCGCTCGTCGATGAAATGCACACGATGGATCGATACAAACTCGAATCAGGCTCATTCAGCATTCGACGCGCAATCCGCTGCGTCAGAAAGAAGGGACCGCGCAGGTTGATGTCGAGATTGCGATCGTAGCTTTCGACCGAGACATCGAGCAGGTCACCGCGCGAAAGCACGGACACGCCAGCATTATTGACGAGCGTGTCGATGCGTCCGAACGCGGACCACGCGCGCTCAGCGAGGTCGTCCTGCTCGTTCAGCTCGGCGATATCGCCGAGCGCCATCGCCCATTTGCGGCCTCTTGCTTCGACTCCCGCGATGGTTTCCCGCATGGCGTCGTCATCGCACAGATCGTTGATGACGATGTCGAATCCGGCATCCGCGAGATGCCAGACAATGCCTCGGCCAATGCCTCTTCGACCGCCTGTGACCATCGCGACTGGCGCGTTACGCTTCATGCAATCTCCCTGGCTGGTTCATGTTGTTCGTCGACCATCGGTTTCGAATGCTAATCTCGTCCGGTGCTTCGAACCTATCGATCGGATAAAGACAATGTCAGACATCGACGTCAAGCTGCTCACCGTCTTCGCGGAGACCTACAAGACGGGCAGCGTCTCGCAGACGGCAGTCAACCTCGGTCTCTCGCAACCGACCATCTCGTTCAATCTTTCAAAGCTGCGCGAGCACTATCGCGATCCACTCTTCGTGCGTTTCCCTCATGGGATGGAACCCACGCCATTTGCCACCGACCTCTACGGACGAGTGCTCGACCTGCTTGCGTCGTTCGAGGTCGTCTCGAAGTACCAGACCCAATTCGACCCCGCACTGGCCAATCGCGACTTTCATGTGGCATTGACCGACGTTGCACAGAACGTGTTGCTGCCTCGCTGGCTCAACCGGCTACGTTCGATTGCGCCCGAGGTCAAACTGACGATAAGTCATATCGCCGACGAAACGGCTGGCTTGATGCAGACTGGCGAAGTCGAACTTGCTATCGGCTACATGCCTCAACTCAACGAAGGCTTCTATCAACAGAGGCTGATGGAAGAAACGTATATCGGCATCATCGCCGCGGATCATCCAAGACTCAGCAGCCGGCCGAGTGTCGCCGAGTTCCTGGCGGAAGGACACATCGCGGTTACGCCATCGGGCACGGGTCACTCTATTCTCAACCGTGTCCTGCGCGAGATGCGTCTCACGCGAAGGGTCATGCTCGAAGTACCCAGTTACCTCGGCGTTGCTGAAATTGCGGCTCGCACCGATCTCGTCGCAATGATCCCATCACGACTTGCCGTACTCATGCTCAAGGAAAAATCGATTCGATCGTTCGCATTGCCGTTCGATCTTTCGGCTTATGTGGTGAAACAACATTGGCATTCGCGTAACCATCACGACGCGGGGCATCGATGGCTGCGTTCCGTCGTGGCAGATCTCTTTTTAGAAGACTCGACGTCATCGTAACCTTGAGTCGAGTATCGGCAGATAGTGAAGTGGTGTCCATAAAGCCAGCTTGATAAGCCTTATCCAATCCATCGATAGGCGCGCAACGGACAGTGCGCTATCTTTGAAGAACGAACTGCCGCACGGCATCGGCGAATTCCGCTGGTCTTTCTTCCGGCACGTAATGACCGCAATCGTCGATAAGCCTCTCCGTCACGTTCGATGCCACGCGACGCAACGTGTGGGCCGATGCCGGTCCGTATCCCCATTGCGCGCCGATGGCGAGGCACGGCGTCTGAAGCGGCGAGCGTCCCCAGACCGCGTTGTCCTTTTCATCGAGCGGTAGCGTGCGGTAATAGCTGAAGGAACAGCGCAAAGCGCCGGGTCGCGCCAATGCGCGCGCATAGACTTCAATGTCGTCGCGGCTGATCGAGTCGGCATCGAACACGCCGACCGTCTCCCGATGCACGAAGTGATCGACGAACAGAAACTCGCGGCCGCTCACGAGCGACTCTGAAATATCCACGGCCATGTTGAAGCCAAAATGCCAGCTACCGCCGCGCGAAACGTCCATAGCCTCTTCTTGCCCGAATGCCGGAAGACTGCTCTCGACGAAGACGAAGTGACTGACCGCATCTGGCCACTGAGCGGCATATGCATAGGCCACGTGCCCGCCGAGATCGTGCCCGACGATAGCCACTTGCCTCACGCCGAGCGCTTCGACCAGATCATGCAATCTGCGAGCGATGGTCTTCTTGTCGAAACCGGACTCGGGCTTCGAGGAATCGCCGAAGCCCGGAAGATCCGGCGCGATGACATCGAAGTCACGGCTCAACAGCGGCATAACGCGCCGCCATGCCCATGAGGTTTGCGGCCATCCGTGCAGCAAGAGCAGCGTCGGCCTGCCGTCGGGCGTTCCGCTACGCCGGTAAGCCAGCCGAGCATCATGCAGGCGATGGGAGCGCAGCGACGTGTTGTCATCGGTCATGGTGAGGCTCCTGCGTACCGCTCAGGCACTGCGCGGACGCGCGCAGATCGTCCAGTGGCGTCGAAGAGATGATCTCCAGAACCGGGACACCGGAGAAGTCCACGTCGTTGAGAGCCTTGAGGATCTCGTCGAAGCGCACCGAGCCCAAACCCACGCGGTCGTGGCGCCATTGACTGCGTGTGCCGTCGGACAGGTGCAACTGGCCAAGGCGTGCCGCGCATTGCCTGGCTGCATCGGCCTGATCTTCTCCAACGAACTCGGCGTTGGACACGTCATAGGCGATCAGGAGCCTCTCGTGCGGCAGAGCATCGAAAAAGGCGAGCATCGCGGCGGTCGTGGGAACAGGCGTTTGCGGATGAAGCTCGACGTAAAGCTTCTGATCGAGACGTTCCGCCACGCGCAGAAGCTGCTCCAGGCTATCGCGCAGCAGAAGCTCGGTGTCCTTTTTCGGCGGAGGAAAGAGCGAAGACACCCTGCCCGGCACGACGACGATTGCCCCGCAGCCCAAGTCCGAAGCGAGTTGCATCGTGTCGATGTAGAGATCGACGGAGTATTGCCTGAACGGCTCGACCCGGCTTACCAGGTTCAGATCGAGCGCAGGCAGGTTCAAAGATTCGATCCGAAGGCCTTCGCTTCGCAGCGTACTGGCAAGACTCGATCTATCGGCAGCGGAGAGTTCATCCGGCCAAAGATGACCGGGTACGACCAACGCATCGAAGTCGTTCAGGCCGATCTCCTGCATCTTTCGCATGGCGCCAAGCGCCGTCTCTTCACACATGAATGAGAAGGTGCTGCCTCCAAAGGATCGCGCGAGTTTTTGCATGCCTTCCTCAAGCCGAAGTTGGAATGAACTCAGTTGTGAACGTGTTTCCTTAAAGGAACAAGCAGTCTAGCTTTCTGCTCATGAGATTTGGCGTCATTTCTCCGGAAAAAATCACCTGAAGCGCGAACCAATTGGACAGCAGGCACTTCGGGAAAAACCCTCGTTTGTTTCCATACAAGAACTGATGGATAAAAATCGTTGACTTCCAATTGCTGAAACTTTAAACAGAGAAGATCGCTTCGATAAAGACGCAGCCTCGACATGCGCTCATTCGCGTTTCATGAGGACGATGAGAAGGTCATCGTCGACTGCATCGAATACATGCGTCGTCTGCTTGAGGCAGCGTCGCAACAATCACGACACTAGGAGACAGCGATGAGCAGTGCGGTAAAGCAATTGAACGTCCAGCAGTTCCTGGATACGAGGCCATTCAGCGGCTTTCATTGGAAGATCCTTTTGCTGGGCCTCGTCGTCCTGATTCTCGATGGCTTCGATGTGGTCGCGATGGGATTCATCGCACCCGCGCTCATCGCCGACTGGAAGATCAGCCGGGCCGCGCTCGGGCCAGTGTTGAGCATGGGACTATTCGGTCTCGCGATCGGCGCGCTGACGGGAGGTCCGCTGGCCGACCGCTTCGGCCGTCGCAAGGTCATCATCGCCGCGGTCATCTTCTTCGGCGTGATGAGTCTCGCCTCGGCCTGGTCGCCGAACATCGAAGTGCTTTCGGTGATGCGTTTTCTGACTGGACTCGGCCTCGGCGCATCGCAGCCGAACGCCGCGACGCTTGCTTCCGAATATGCGCCGGAGAAGCATCGTTCGGTCATGGTGACGGTCATCTATTGCGGCTTCACGCTTGGCGCGGCGGGCGGCGGCTTCCTCTCAAGCTATCTCGTGCCGACTCACGGCTGGCATTCCATACTGGTCGTCGGCGGCATCGTGCCGCTTCTCTTCGCGGTTCTGCTGTTCTTCGTTTTGCCGGAATCCGCGAAGTTTTTAGCTCTGAAGCACGAGGGACGCACGGCGCTTGCGAAGATCATCAACGAAATTCAGCCCGGCACGGTAAACGGTTCGACCGGCTTCGTGACGCCCGAACGCGAACACGCCGGCAAGGGCGTGATTCGCCTCATCGTGTCGAAACCGCATACCACGGTCACGCTCGCGCTCTGGGTCGGGCTCTTCATGAACTTGATGACGGTCTACTTCCTGAACAGCTGGCTGCCGATTATCGTCAAGGACAACAACTTCTCGCTGGCTGACGCGGCGCTCGTCGGCGCGATGATGCAAGTGGGCGGCACGCTCGGGAACATCGTCATCGGCTGGGAGATGGATCGCTTCGATTCGCGCAAGGTCATGATCGCGACACTATTCGGGGCGCTCGTCTTCACGGTGGCGGTGTCGCAGATGAACGTCGGGCTAGCCGGTCTCATCACGCTCGTGTTCCTGCTCGGTTATTGCACGAACTCCACGAACACCGGCTGGACGGCGATGGCCGCGAGCTACTACCCAACGGAGATTCGAGCGACAGGCACGAGCTGGATGACGGGCATCGGCCGCTTCGGTGCCATCTCCGGTGCGTCGGTCGGTGCGGTGCTTCTAAGCTTCAAGTGGAACTTCGGGCAGTTGTTCCTCTTCTTGACGGTGCCGATTGCAATCGCCATCGTCGCTGCGTATGTCCAAGGCCGCGGCCGGGGGAACGCAGCGCCGGTGTTGCGCGACGCCACCATGCATTGATGATGGGCTCTGCTGCTGGCCGAAGGCGCTGCATCGTCATCTCCAGATCGACAAGACGGATGCGGCCAGCAGCAAACCCATCGCAAGATTGACCACGCGCCAATGACGCGGCGTTCTAAGCAACCGTGCAAGCAATGCACCGAGCGCGCACCACAATACGAGCGACCCGCATGCCGCAACGCCGAAGGCCGCGCCGAGGAGAATCGCAAGCCGGTTGGGACTGTCCGCTGCTAGCGCGAAGGACGCCGCGGCGCCGACGGTCATCGCCCAGCTTTTCGGGTTGAGCCACAAGAGCAGCATGCCGTTGATCAACGTGACCGGCCGCGCGGGACCGCTGTTCTCATTCGGCGGTCCGCTTCGGGCGACGCGCCATGCCAGCCACAACAAGTACGCGGAACCAAGCGCTTTCACGGCGGTTTGCAGCGCGGGCATCGCCAGCAAGATACCGGCAAGCCCGAGTGCGGCGAACGCGCCGAGCACGGCAAGACCGATGGCGATGCCGAGCATCAACGGGATCGAGCGCATAAAGCCGAAGCGCGCGCCAGACGCGGTGGCAAGTGTAGTGGCGCCGCCGGGCGTGATGGTCGCGACGACTGCGAAGAGAAAAAGCGGGAGGTTGAGGGAGGCCATGAACATGCGTGCGGATATCGAGACTTGCACTCTACTGATCGTCCACGCATCAGCAAAACCAAAAATCTTGATGGCACGCATTACGATGCATAATGCGTCGATGCCTCGAAACTTCGATCTCGATCTCATCCGCACCTTCGTTACCGTGGCCGACAGCGGCAGCATGACGGTTGCCGCGAATCGGCTGCACATGACGCAAGGCGCCATCAGCCAGCAAGTCAAACGGCTTGAAGAACTGCTCGACTGCCTATTGTTCGTGCGCAAGACGCGCAAGCTCGAACTCTCACGCAAGGGTGAACAGTTCCTCGTGAAGGCGCGCCAGTTGATGCGGCTCAACGACGATATTTGGTCCGACATGACCGGGCAGTCGTTAAGCGGCAGCCTTCGCGTTGGCGTGCCCTACGACCTCGTCACCGCGCTCGCGCCCGCGATGAAATCGTTCGCCGATGCTCATCCGCACGTGGAAATTTCGCTGGTATGCGGCTCATCACGCGAACTGCGCAACGCGTTGAACAGCGGTCTGGTGGATGTGTCGCTCGTCGAATACGTTGCGAGCGAGGCCGAAGGCGAAGTGATCCGCATCGAGCCGCTCGTGTGGGTGACGGGCCGCGGCAGTGACACGTGGCGCAAGCGCCCATTGCCGCTGTCGATGGTCGACGAACGCTGCGCCTTCCGTCCGATGGTGCTGCGCGCGCTGGCGGACGAAGGCATCGCCTGGCGCACGGTGTTCGAGAGCGGCAACATCGAGGCGACCGCAGCCACCGTGCGGGCGGGCCTTGCGATCACCGCATGGCTCGCCTTTACCGTACCCAGCGACCTCGAAAGGCTTGCGCTTCATGAGTCCAGCTTGCCTGCCCTTCCGCCATTCGCCATCTGTCTGCAATTGCCGCAATCGATCCAGCCTGCCGCGCTGGCGTTTGCAACGTGCGTGCGCGAGTCGATGCGCGAGGATGTCGCCTTCCCGTTCGAGACATGCTGACTTCCTTTTTTCATAGCGGCGATGCCATCCGCAGCCGACGCGTGAGCGACATCGTTTTGTCGACCACACTCGACTTGCCCGAGCCGCCTGCAAGTCTCATCGCCGATTGGCAGAGAGAAGCGATGTCGCGGCTCGTTCTCGAACCCGGCGATGTCGAGGTCATGCCATTGGCGCGAACTCGCGCGCGCTGGACGGACTACAAGCACTGCGTGCGAGCTATCGTCGACTGGACGAACGCGCTCGGACTACCCGGCGTGCTCGCCGCCAGCGACATAGCGCTCATGGCCTGTCGTGGCGCGAGATACCATCATGACGGAGCGCAATATGGCGGCGCGGCCTTTTGCAATCTCTTTCTGAGCGAAGACAAGGGTCTGGACGTGCATTTCCCCGCTGCGAGTCATCGCATTCCGTTGACACGTGGAACCGCCATGATCTTCGATACGGGCCAGCCTCATGGCGTCATTCAACGCGATAGCGAAAGCTTCAACGTGTCCGACTTCGCGCCCAACGAGGACTACGTTCAAGTGTTCCTGAGCTGGGAACTTCCGATCGAAAACGCCTGCGTGGCACAAGCACTGCAAGTGGAGTTCGATGTGGATGGCGCGAGCTCGTCGCAATTGGATGACGAGCAAGTGTGGTTTGAAGGCGCGCCAGCCGATGTGTGCCCGGAGACGGGTCGATGGCATCGGCTTGGCTGATCGGCAGGCGATTCATTTGCCGACACGCGCCTGCAAATGTGCGGGATAGCGTTCACCCTGTACGATGATATTCGCGAGCCGCGTATCGATATCGCGCAGATTGTCCGCCGTCAACTCAATGGAAGCGCCACCGATGTTTTCCTTCAGTCGATGCAGCTTCGTCGTGCCGGGAATCGGCACGATCCACGGCTTTTGCGCGAGCAGCCACGCGAGCGCGACTTGCGCGGGCGTCGCGTTCAGACTCGTGGCGATCTGCTTGACCACGTCGACCAGCGCCTGATTTGCCTTGCGATTTTCTTCCGAGAAACGCGGGACGACATTGCGAAAATCGGTTTGATCGAAACCAGTGCTCGCGTCGATTGCGCCCGTCAAAAAACCCTTGCCGAGCGGACTGAACGGCACAAAGCCAATTCCGAGTTCTTCGAGCAGCGGCAGGATTTCTTTCTCGGGCTCACGCCACCATAGCGAATATTCGCTTTGCAAAGCCGCAACCGGTTGCACGGCGTGCGCACGGCGAATGGACTCGACGCCCGCTTCCGACATGCCGAAATGTCTGACCTTGCCTTCCTGAATCAGCTCCTTCACGGCGCCCGCGACGTCTTCCATTGGCACCTCGGGGTCGACGCGATGCTGATAAAGCAAGTCGATGCGATCCGTGCGCAACCGCTTGAGCGCCGCGTCCGTCACCGCGCGAATGTTGTCCGGCTTGCTGTTGACGCCCTTCTGCACGTCGCCGCCCTCGAAACCGAACTTCGTTGCAATCACGACTTGATCGCGGAACGGCGCAAGTGCCTCGCCTAGCAGTGTTTCGTTCGCGCCTTGCGCATAGGCTTCGGCTGTATCGAAGAAAGTCACGCCTTGCTCGAAGGCAGAGCGGATGAGTTCGATCGCATCGGCCTTCTCCGTTGCAGGGCCGTAGGCAAAGCTCAGTCCCATGCAGCCAAGGCCGATTGCCGATACTTCGAGACCACTCTTCCCGAGAATACGTCGGTTCATCATGCGACTCCTTCGTCGTTTGCCGGCACGCCGCCGCGATACTGCTCGTCCGTGACCTTTTCCATCCAGTCGACGGGACTGCCGTCGAGCTTCTCGGCAATGGCGATATGCGTCATTGCCGTGGTGGCGGTCGCGCCGTGCCAGTGCTTCTCTCCGGGCGCAATCCAGACGATGTCGCCCGCTCTGATGTCCTCCAATGGTCCGCCATCGCGCTGCACCCAACCGCGGCCCGCGATCACGATCAGCGTCTGACCCAGCGGATGCGTGTGCCACGCGGTGCGCGCGCCTGGTTCGAACGTCACCGTTGCGCCGCCGATGCGCGCGGGTTCGTCGCCCGCAAACGGCGCGTCGATCCTCACCGTTCCGGTGAAATATTCAGCTGGGCCCGTCGCCGAGGACTGCGAGCCGCATTCGATGATCCGCATGTGCGTTCCTTGCAATAGTTGTCTCGACGTTCAATGTAGCAACGCGACTTCCTGCGATAAAGAGCTAAAATCGGCATGAAGTTAGAAGCCAGGCTTATAAATCATCATGGCACGTTCCGATCTGTCCGATATCACCGCGTTTCTCGCTGTCGCCCGCGAGGGCAGCTTCACGAAGGCGGCCGCGAAGCTTGGCGTTTCGCAGTCTGCGCTGAGTCAGACGGTGCGCAATCTCGAAGCACGGCTGGGCCTTCGCCTCCTGACCAGAACGACACGCAATATATCGCCGACTCAAGCTGGCGAACGGCTGATCCAGTCGGTCGGCCCTAGGCTCGATGAGATCGAGGCCGAACTAAGCGCGCTCACCGCATTGCGGGATACGCCGGCGGGCACCGTGCGCATCGCTGCTGGAGAACACGCGGCGGAAATGCTGCTATGGCCGGTGATAGAACGGCTTTTGCCCGACTATCCGGACATCACGATCGAGCTCTTCATCGACAACGGACTCACGGATGTCGTCGAACAGAGGCTCGATGCGGGCGTGCGGCTCGGCGAGCAAGTGGCCAAGGACATGGTTGCGGTGCGCATCGGTCCCGACGTGCGCATGGCCGTGGTCGGCACGCGCGACTATTTCGCCGCGCATCCGAAGCCGAAGACGCCGCGAGACCTGACGGCGCATAACTGCATCAACATCCGGCTGCCGACGGCCGGCGGCATTTATGCGTGGGAGTTCAAGAAAGGCGGACGCGAGTTGAACGTGCGCGTGGAGGGACAACTCGTCTTCAATAGCGCGACGATGGCCGTGAAAGCCGCGCTTGCGGGAGTGGGCCTCGCCTTCGTGCCCGAACAGCGGGTCTTATCGCAGATCGAAAGCGGTGCGCTCTTGCGGGTGCTGCCTGACTGGTGCCCGTCGTTTTCAGGTTTTCATCTTTACTATCCCAGCCGACGTCAGCCGACTCCTGCGTTCGTCGTCGTTGCCGATGCGCTGCGTCGCGGCGTATAGGTTCGCGGCGACCCGTGTGCCCGAACTCGGTCAGTCGAGGTTGAGCGGCTGCTCGTGCGGAGCGTGACTAGCCACGCGCTGCTCATTGTTTGTCTCCGAATGCCTGAGCTCAATTTCCGGCTAAAAGCCGCGCGCCGAGGCTTAACAAGAGCGCAGGCAGCATGACGATCGCACCGACCTTCAGGAACTGCATGAAGCTCACTTCCTCGCCTTCGCGCCGGATGGACGAGAGCCAGAGAATAGTCGCCAGCGAACCGGTGATCGAGAGATTGGGACCGAGGTCCACGCCGATCAGCAACGCATCGATCACGCGTTCGGGGCTATGTGCTTGCAGCACGGTCGCGCTTGCAATGAGACCCGCTGGCAAGTTGTTGATGGCGTTGCTGCCGAGCGCGATGACCACGCCCGACACCGCCGCCGTCACGGTCTGATTCTGCTGCGACGCGAGCGCCAGCAATTGCGAAAGCGCCGCGACGACGCCCGTATGCGCCAGCATCTCCACGAGCACGAAGAGGCCAGCCACGAGCGGCAGCACGCTCCACGATATCTCGCTCATCAGCTCGACCGGAGATTGACGTTCTTTCACGAGCACCACCAAAGCGGTGCCGACGCCGAGGATCGCGGTGGGCAGGCCAAGTTGCATGTCGAACGCGGAGACGGTGAGCAGAGCCACCGCCGTGACGCCGATGCCCGCGAGCGTCACTTTGCCGTTCGCGCTGAGCGGTTCGACGTTCAGATCGCGAGCACACGAGTCAGCGAGTTCGTCGCGCTGCGTCCAGCGCAGCATGAAATACGTCGCAACGATCGACAACACCGAAGGCAAGGCAAATCGCGCAATCCACGAGCCCAGCGCGGGCGTGTGATTCGCGTAAAGCACGAGATTCGCCGGGTTCGAAATCGGCAACACGAAGCTCGCCGCGTTGGCGATGAACGCGCACACGTACAAGAGCGGCAACGGCTTCGTATGCGCCTTCCTCGCCGCCGCGAAAACAGCGGGCGTGAGCACGACGGCGGCGGCATCGTTCGAAAGGAACGTCGTCACCACGACACCGACGAGATACACGAGCAAAAAGAGCTTTCGGGGCGAGCCCTTGGCATGGTTTACGGCAAGCACCGCGATCCAGTCGAACAGGCCTTCGCGCCTGCCGAGTTCCGACAGCAGCATCATGCCGATGAGAAACAGGTAGACGTCGCTTCCCTTGCCTATCGCCTGCCACGCGAGATTCAGCGGTAGCAACCCGAGCGCGACGAGCAACACGGCGCCCGTGACCGCCCAGATCGCCTCGGGCCATTTGAAGGGACGCAGGATGACGCCGGCAGTCGCGGCAAGCCCGATGCCCCAGGAGAGAAAAATCGGATTCATGTAGCGAGAGAGGGTTCGTTGGCAGAATCGCGATGGATGCCGCATGCCTTCTTGAGCGCGCTGCCGAAGAATAGCCACAACAAGAGCGAGCCGATAGACACGGCTCCGAGTACGAGAAACGCAACCTTATAGCCGAAGTGCTGCGCCAGCATGCCGCCGAGCGCCGGACTGAGCGCCGCGCCGATTCCCTGCACGGTCATCACCACGCCCTGCCCGACATTCACGCGCCCCGTGCCTTGCAGCAAGCGCACGACGAGCGCGGGAACGGCCACGCTTTGCAGCCCCGCGCCAATGCCGTCCAGCGCCTGCACGGGCCACACGCCCCAGGCGTTGATGAACATCGCCGCGACCAGACCGCGCAGCGGCAGTGCAAGAAAGGTGATGAAAATCACGCCCCAGTAACCGATACGTTGGATGATCCGGCTTGCGAAAAACGCGGCGGCCACCATCACGAGTTGCGCGATGACGATGGTTTGCGCGGTAAAGGCGCTTGGATCGCCCTTGTGTGCCGCGACGACGGCAAGGCCATAGAGCGGCAACATCGCCGCATTGCCGAGGTGGAACATCGCGAGTGAAGCGGCAAGCAGCAGCAACGGCTTGCACGTGAGCAGCATGCGAAAGCCGCTTGCGTGCTCGTGTTCGCGCTCCTTCGAGGACGAAGCGCCGAGCCCGCGCGCACTATCGTGATCGATCGAATCTCGCCGGATCAGAAGCGTGGAGATCACGGTCATCGCGCCGAACAAGCCCGCGAGCACGAACACCGCGCCGAAGCCGAAACGCCAGCCGAGCCACCCAGAAAGCGCCGCAGCCACGACATTGCCTGCGTGATTGGCCACCTGGTTGCGCCCGAACTGCCGGTCGAAACCGCGTTCGCGCACCATGCCGAGCGTGACGCCAGCCACCGCCGGACCGAGCGCCGCGCCTGTCACCGCCGTGAGGATCTGCGAGGCGGCGACCATCCAGTAATCGTGCGATACCCATAGCACGAGCGAGGCGAGCGTCGTCATCACGCCTGCCACGACGATCAGGCCGCGCTTGTAACGCGTGGCATCGACGAGTGCGCCCGCTGGCGAGGTCGCGAGCATCCCCGCAATGCCGCCGAGCGTCATCACGGTTCCGATAGCATCCGTATGCCAGCCCTGAGCCTGCAAAAAGACCCCGAGAAATGGTCCGATGCCGGCTTGCACATCGGCCATGAAGAAGTTCAGGCCTTCCAGCGCGTAGAGAGGATTCATTGGGCGATCACCTCTTCAGGTGGTTCAGGCTTTGGTAATCATCGTCGAATGAAGCGTGCAGATCCCCGAAATGCACCCAACTCAGCATGTCGCTCTCCTCGTCGTGCTTGCTTTACGCGTCGATCAGTTCGGCGATCTCGTCCACTTCGATCGTGCAGCCATGACGATTCTTGACGCCATGCCCCCACGCCTGGACATGCGCGCCCGGAGTCAGATACGCGACCAGTTCGGCGGCGGCATGCGGCGGCATGCGCAGCGACGTGCCATCGTCGAGCAATGCGCCGCGCAACTCGCCCTTCGGACCGAAGAGCGAGAGCACGACTTCACCGCTCGCGTCGATCGGCTCGCGCTCGACGTGCGGCTTCTCATGCGGCTTGCCATCGTGATGCGGGCCTTCGTCGAGAATGACCTTGCCCGTCTTCGTCACGAGCGCGACCGCCGCAATCATGTCCGCGCCGCGCGGCTTCACGCCACGCACGCCGACTTCATCGCCCACGGCGATTTGCCGCGCGATCTGGCGCGACAGATGAGGCGGAAAATGAACCTGCCGCGCATGACGGGCGCCGAGCACGAAGCCATCCAGTTCGCCGTGCGGATTCAGAAGGAAGCGCGTCACGGTGCCACGCGTTTCGGGAAGGCTGTCAGGGTCGATCCAATGCATGTTTTGATTCCTCGTTCAGATGTCGATGAAAGTTCGCTTGTAACCGGCAGCTTCAAGGGTTGGCCGGAGCGGGGTCATAAAGCCGCGTGAGTTTTCCCGGTGCGCCGAATGCCGTTGCCTGAAGCGCGGTGCCGTACTGATTGCGCGTGCCGTAGCCTTGCGCGGATACCTTCGCGCCCGTGTGGACAAGACTCGGAAACTGCTGCGCGACCGGAGGCGTGAGCTTGATGACGGTGCCATCCGCGAGAATCACGCCGTCCGGTTCGCCGCGCGGAGCGGTCGTGACATGGGCCACTTGCCCCTGTGCGCTCAGATGCGCGAGCCCCGCGCCACGCAATTCACGCGGCCTGGGTTGCGCGCCCGGAAGCGGCGGCGTATCGAAGAGTTGCTGGCCGCTTCTCGAATCCGCGATGCGTTGTGCCTTGAGATTGCCGCCCGCATCGCGCAAGCCGCTGATTTGCACGCTGTCGCCGGGACGCATCGCGGAGACGAGCTGCGCGCTCATGTGCGGCGGAAAGCGCACGAGCGCGCCGTCGTCGGTGAGAAAGCCGTCGACGTCGCCATCCGGATTGGTGAGGAAGCGGGCCACCGTGGCCCGTGTTTCCACTGCCGTGCTGGCGTCGGCTGATTCGAGCGGAGCCTGACCAGGCGGCGGCGCGGGCATGGCAGTCGGTGCGGGCGCGGCGGCAATCGGCGGCGGTACGACGGGCGCCGCTGCCGGTGGCGCAACGGGTGTTGCCGCGGCTTGCGTCTGAGCAACGCAGCCCGTGCTGGTCACGAGCAAAGCGGCACAAGCCGCCGCGCCGAACACGCGAACAGCGTTGAGTTGAATGGGATACTTCGAGGTCGATTGCATGACTCACTCCTCCACTAGGTGCGCAGTCTTTTGCAAGCCCTATGCCATGAGCCTCGACCCCTTGCAGCCTATGGGCGACGCCATGTCACGCGACCACGGTGTCAAGGAATCGGACACACGCAGTCCGGTTGCTTGACACTCGCCGTTTGCTCAGTCGCCGGAATTGGAAGAGTCGACGTTCGCCAGACGCGTATAGAGCGACTGGCGGCTGATGCCGAGCCTGCGCGCGGCTTCTGCGCGATTACCATCGGCGAGTGCGAGTGCGCGGACGATCAGCGCCCGTTCGAGTTGCGCGAGCGCGTCGTTGAGCGGCAGTTCGGCGAGACTGGCGGGAATGGCGTCGTTGACGCTGGCGGCGGTATCGAAGAGAAAGGCGAAGTCATCGCGCGTGAGCAGCGCGCCGGGCGCAAGCGCGCTCGCCCTTTCCATGGCGTTGGCGAGTTCACGGACGTTGCCGCGCCAGCCGAAGGTGACGAGCAGACGTTGTGCATCGGATGACAGATGCTTGCGCGTTTCCGGCGATGCCGCGAGCGTCGAGAGGAAGTGCTCCGCGAGCGGCAAGATGTCCGCGACGCGTTCACGCAAAGGCGGCATATGCAGCGGAATCACGTCGAGCCGGTACAGCAAATCCTGACGGAACGTTCCTGCCGCGACCATGGCCGGAAGGTCACGATGCGTCGCGGCCACGATGCGCACATCGACGGCTATGGTTTGATTCGCGCCGAGCGGCGTGACCTGGCGCTCCTGAAGCACGCGCAAGAGCTTCGCCTGCATGGCAAGTGGCATGTCGCCCACTTCATCGAGGAACAGCGTGCCGCCGTGCGCCTCTTCGAAGCGCCCGCGCCGTTGTGCATGCGCGCCAGTGAACGCGCCCTTGCCATGCCCGAAGAGCTCGCTCTCGAGCAAATCCGCTGGAATCGCCGCACAGTTCACGGCGACGAACGGTCCCCCGGCGCGCGCCGACGCGCGATGCAGCACGTGCGCCGCCACTTCCTTGCCCGTGCCCGTTTCGCCGGTGATGAGCACGGTCGAACTCGTGCCCGCCGCGCGGCCAAGACGCTTTTGCACGTCGCGCATGGCTTCGCTGATGCCGAGCAATTGCGGCTCGCGCGACCGCGCTTCGTCGGCGAAGGCTGGCGGCGCGGCGGCGGGCGCATCGGCGTGCGCGGCGAGCATGCGTTCGAGCAACGCGGCGATCTCGTCGCGGCCGACGGGCTTGGTTAAATGCTCGAACGCGCCGAGCCGCATTGCGCCGATGGTGTTGTCGCTCGTCGCGTGCGCGGTGAGCATTGCCACAGGCACGCGTCGAAGGTCTGCGTTCTCGCGCAGCGATTCCAGAACCGAGAGACCGTCCGCACCGGGCAGCCGGAAGTCGAGAAAGATGCAGTCGGGGATGTCGTGCTCGCGCAGCCGCTCGAACGCCGCCTCGCCGGAGCGCGCTTCGAGCGGCGTATGACCCAAGTCCTGAACGGTTTCGGCGAGGCCTTCGCGGAAGGCGTCGTCATCGTCGATGATCAGTATGGTCGCCATGGCAAATCGATCACAAAGCGCGTCACGTCGGAATCTTCCGCAAGATAGGCGCGCCCGCCATGCGCCGATGCAATCTCACGAACCACGGCAAGACCGAGCCCCGAGCCGTCGGGGCGCCCCGTCACGAACGGCTCGAAAATGCGCTCTCGTTCGGCCACGTTCACGCCGGAACCATCGTCGATGACTTCGATTCGCAGACGTTTGCCCTGCGCACATTGTGCGCCATGCACGCGCACCGTTACGTGTCCGCCCCGCGGCGCATGCCGCAACGCGTTGACCACCAGGTTGTCGAGCGCGCGCGCCAGTTGCGCGGGATCGAAGACGGGCTGGGTCGAGCCTGTCTCGACCTCCGCGTGCAGGGAGACGTCCCGGCATTGCGCGCGCGACTCATGCGACTGCACGATCTCCGCGAGCCAGACGTGCGGGTCGACCGCGCGCGCGTCGATGGTCACGGGCTGCGTCAGGGCAAGCAGGCTCGTCACCTGTGATTCGATGCGGCCCACCTGCTCGATGATCGTCTTCAACGCGGCTTCGCGGCGCGTGGCGTCGCCAGCAAGCGCGTTTTCCGCTTTCAGACGCATGGCGCCTGCGGGGTTGCGTATTTCGTGCGCGATCTGCGCGGCCATCTTGCCCAGCGTGCTGAACCGCTCCGCCTGCGCGAGTTGTGTGCTCAGTGCGTTCGCTTCGCGCTGCAGGCGCTCGGCGCGTTCGACGTATCGATTGAGCGCCGCGACGATCTGATCCAGGTCCTGCTCGCCGAGCCGTTCCAGCCGCTTGCCTTGCTCGAACGCGCCCGCTGGCGCAAGCGCCTGTTCGAGCCGCGTGAGGTTGCGTTTCCAGCGCCTGAGGGCCAGCGCAAGAAAGAGCGCAAGCACGACGATGATGGTAAGCACGCCCGCGAGAATGCTCGCGGCACGCTCTCCATACGGCCCGAGCGGTGGATGCGCGCGCGTCAGCATCCACGCAAAGAGGCCTGTATGGCGCGGCACGGGACACGCGACGGCGACCACGGCATCGCCGCCGCTCGACACGACATCCTCTTGCATCTGGCTCGCGCTCGCCGCGTTTTTTAGCGTTCGCAGAATGAGCGGCGTTTCGGCCTCGGGGACATCGCGCTTCACGCCGCTGCCTTCGTACGTGGGAAAGGCGTACGCAAGAAAGCCGTTCGGTGCGCCCTTTGCAGGAGCCGCGGTCCAGAAGCCGCCTTCGATGCCATCGGTGCGGATCAGCACGAGGTCGAGGACCGCGTGCATGAGATCGAGGTTGGTTTCGCCGGGACGTTGCATCGACAAGTCATAGCGCGATGCGACCGCCGTGCAGGCTGCGGTTGCCTGGCTTTTCGCGGCGGTGACGCGCTCGCCGAGCGCCGAGGAAAGCATGAGCCACACGGCGGCCGTGAGCAGCCCGCAGAGGACCGCCACGAGTATCCAGAGCGCAAAGAGCTGAGCGGAGAACGACGGTCGCGGCATCAAGATAGGGAGACTGAATGGGTTGGCGCTCTTGTAAGCAAGTATCTCGCCTAGCTTGGATCGGGAAGCGATTGTTCAAGCATTGGATGACGATGTCGAATGCCTTCGTTATCGCGGCACCCCGCCCAACTTCGTGATACGGTAGCGCAGCACGTGTTTCGTCGAAGCATGACGCAGCGTTGTACGTAACAGGCTTACCGCATCTTTGTTCCATCGATCATGCAGTTCGATTTCCCATTCGGGCGACCATCCTTCAAAGGCTGGTCGCCCGTTTGTGCATTTGGGCTCGCAAAACCGTGAGCAGAGTTAGAAGTGTTTTTATTCTCATCTGAGATGAGAGTCGCTTGAATATTTTTCGCGCGCCTGCGATGCGAAAGGCAAGAAGTGCGCGCGATGGGAAACGACATGGCTTCCGCACAAGAACTCAGAAAATTTCGGGCAAACCTCGCCGATGAACTTCACAGCGCCGCGATCTACGAGACGCTGTCACGCGTGGAACAAGACCGCTCTCGGAGCGAAGTCTTCAGCGAACTCGCCGCATCCGAACGAATGCATGCACGCGTGTGGGCCGATAAACTCAGGGCAAACGGAAAAAAGGCGCCTTCCGGTTTCAATGCCAAGACTTATCTCATGCAAGCGCTCGTCCATTTGCTCGGACCGCGCTTCGTGCTTCCGTCGATTGCGGCTGCGGAGTTTGCCGACCGCAACAAGTACGCGGGCAATCCGGACACCGCACGCATGTCGGAAGACGAGCAACGACATGCGAGCGTCGTGCAGGCAATGGCGAACTCGGGCATGCCCGCGGCGTCGCAAGGCGCGGACATCGCGCAAGGAGAGTCGTGGCATCGCGGCGTTTCATCCGGCAACGACTTGCGCGCCGCCGTGCTCGGCGCCAACGACGGCCTCGTCTCGAACTTCTGCCTGATCATGGGTGTGGCGGGCGCTGGCACGGGCAACAAGGCCATCCTGCTGACCGCGCTTGCCGGATTGATTGCCGGCGCCTGTTCGATGGCACTGGGCGAATGGCTTTCGGTGACCAATGCACGCGAGCTTGCGCAGGCGCAGGTATCGAAGGAAGAGAACGAACTCGAGCACAGCCCGGAATCGGAAGAACACGAGTTGACGCTCATCTACAAGGCGAAAGGACTGAGCGCGGAAGAAGCGAGGCGCGTAGCCGCGCAGATCATGCAAGACAAGGACAAGGCGCTGGATGTGCTCGTGCGCGAGGAACTGGGTCTGGACCCGGCTGAACTCGGTGGCAACCCTTGGTCCGCGGCGGCCGTGTCGTTTTGTCTGTTCGCCGCCGGCGCTATTTTTCCCACGATGCCGTTTCTGTGGACGTCCGGCACAACCGCCATTGTTCAGTGCATCGGCTTCAGTGTGCTGGCGCTGGTGGCTATCGGCATGTTCACGTCGCTCTTCAATGGCCGCAGCGCAAGCTTCTCGGCGATGCGCCAGGTTGTCGTGGGACTGGCTACTGCCGCGTTCACGTTCGGCATCGGGCACGCACTGGGAGTGGCGGTGTCATGATGGAAGCAAGAGCTCGACATTACCGTCACGTCAAAGGTCGCGGCGAAACCACTTTGCGAAGACGCCAGATTCCGCGAGCGAGTGGGTAGCCTGACGCCGCGTTCCTTGCGCTCGCGCGACAGAGACTGCATTCAAGCCATCGTTCTTCAGCTTGGCCGCCTCTTCAAAAAAATAATGCGTTTCGCGAGCAACCAGATCGCGTTCATTGTCCATCGTGATGATGTGATAGCAGTCGTCGAGGAAAATCTTGCGTCGACGTGTCGAACCGATACCGCGATACACGAGATCGGCGTTCGCGGTGGTGGAGATGTCGTCGTCTATTGCGTGAATCAGCAGGCAATCTGCTTTAATCTTTGCGATGTTTTTGGTTACGTATTTCGCCAGGGCTTTGGCTTCGAAGATATGGTGCATCGATAAAGTGGCGGCGCCGATTTCGGAATCCCCTCGACGCAGCATGCTCTTTGCCACTTTTGCCCTTAGCGCCTCGTTCTTCAAACCGAAGGGCGAGCGCTCACGCAAGCTGTAGAAGTTCCGGATCGGTGTTTTATAGGCGAGGCCTAGCATCCAGTGATACCAGGGAATGGTCCAGCCGTCGTAGTCGAGCGTGACGGAGAGTAACGACAGCGCAAGAATTTCAGGCTCCTCTATGGCGAGCGCAAGCGCCAATGTGGCGCCAATGCAAAGACCGCCTACCGACACGCTGCCATACGCGCCCGCGAGTTTTCGATAATGCGCCCTGACCTGCTCGCGCCACTCGACGGACGTGCCGCATTCGGTTCCAAGTCCATACCCAGGCAGGTATGGGACATGCACGGCAAAGCCTTGTTTGACGAGCGCCCGGGCCACATAACCCATTTCCTGCGGCGTGCTTCTCAAGCCATGAAGCAATAAGACAGCATGATTTCGGCTGCTTGCGGCGTGGACGATATCCTGCATCAATAGGTTTTGAGCGCTCATTCAATAGACTCGGGCGGAACTTTCAAAATCAGATACGCGCCGTGCGAAGTAGGAAAGCGCTCCAAGCGACATGTCAAAACGGAACCAATGACATCACGGCGAGGCAATCTGACAACCCAGCTTCTCGTGACCTCGTCGCTCGATTGTTCGAAGGCCGAGGCAAACGTAGACGCGTCGCTTTCGGAAAATGTCGCCATTAGGCGCGATGAAGCCGATTCTCCTTCCAACGGCGCAAGTTCTTTTTCGAACGATTCGTTGACGTACTCATAGGACGATCCAACCTTCCCTATGTATAGGATATCGGCGCTTTCGTCCGTGAACTGACGAAGCAATCGGTCTGAAATCAAATGCGACGCCTCCGCGCTTCTTCTACGCTTGTCGGACCGTAAAAGCATTTGATGTCGGGACCGCGCGACTTCGGCAAAAAGTCTGGCTTCGTGTTGAGTGCGTCTAAGCCACTCGATCATGCAGAGGAAAAGAAGCGTAGCCGTTGGGAAAGCAACGAAAAGAATCACGTCCTCTTTGTCGAAGTATCCAAAGTTGGCATACGGTGGTACGAAAAAATAGTCCGCGATAGGCACGCCAATGGCCACCACGAGTATGGCAGGACCAATACCGAGAAAGAACCCCACGAGGACCGCCGCGACCGTGAAGAAAAGTGCAGGCATGTGCGCTTCCAGCACGGGGTGCATCAACTCTCGCGCACCGAAGGCAGCAAGCGCGGCGACCAGTGCCACTCCATAGCGCCAGGCGCCTCTGGGCGCCCAGCTCCTTGCGTTGTTTAACACTCGTACTCCACGGAGTTTTGGATGGTGCGTCTCGGCGTCTGAATACGTCATTCATGCTCACCCGTTGCGCGCTTTTCCGTCCGACAAACCACACCACATGCCAGCCGCGACGCGCACCATCTTTCGCTTCGATGAGCCTTGACTGAGATCGCGATGATTAAGGCCATACTAAGCTTTGGATACTTAGGCGACCCTTAGCAAGCCGTTTCGCGTGATCGATTACATTACGCATACGCATGGCGACAAGGCACCAGACGTGTGGTTCTTTTGACGTGAACGTGAGGGTTTGCTAGACGTGCCGATGCGTGTCGACGCGCGAGGCGTCGACACGGCTTTCGTCGTGAGGGCGTTACACCTGCGCGTAAATCGAACTGCCCAAGGTCAGCGTGGTGGCGTTGCTCGCCGATGCAAAGCGAATCTCGTAGAGATCGCGGCCGAAGTTGCCCGGCACCTTAACCGACATGCCACCGCGGTCATCTGCAAGCGGCACGAAGAGTTGATAGCGAAGGTCGCTATTGCCATACAGCACGTAGCCCGGCAATTCGGGCAGGCTGGTGAGATACGCGGGCTCGTTGCCGTCGACCACTATTGGCACCGCTGTCGGCGAGTCGTTCGTCACGCGCCATTGCGTGCCCAGGCGTTGCTGCCACGCGGCGTCGAGTGGTGCGAGCGCGGCAAGTTGCTGGCCGATGGGTAACGTAAGGAAGGCATAGCCCGCGCCAGGGACGACGCGTTTCATCAGATAACGATAGCTGAATGGGGTGCCGTCCTCGTCGGTTCCGGTGACGACCGCGAAACGGTATGAGGCCGTATCGCTATTGCTCCAGTACCATCCGTCGCTGCGGTACTGATAGGCGCCCGCGCCAAGCTGCCCCCACGTGCGCGTCACACCATTCCACTGGTCGAGTTGCACACTGCCGTCGCCGTTGGCGATCACCTGAACCGGCGAGTCCGAGTTGCCGTAGATGCCGGCCGTGTCCGCGATAACCGGACCCGTCGCCGCTGAAGGCGCCGTGCCGCCGACCGTGGGCGGCAGCGCGGCGATGGTTCCGTCCTCTTTCAATGCCGAAAGCACGATGCTCTCCGCAAGCTTGCGCGCGTCGTAGCCCGTATTGCCGGTCACCATCAACGCCAGTTGCGCCTTCGGCACGATGAAGAACTCGCTAGTGAAGAAGGCCGTGCCGCCGTCCTTTTCCCATCCGAGAACGCCGGCAGCGGCTAGCCCCGGTTGCACGACTGAATCCCATGCGAGACCCCAACGCCATTCCGGCGATGGATTGATCAGGAGCCCCGCTGTCTGGTCCGTACCCATCTGCGCGATGCCCGCCGCGGACACGATCTGCTTGCCCTCGAACGCGCCGCCGCCGAGGAACATCCGCGCGAGATTCATCATGTCGCCGGGCGTCGAACTCAGCCCGCCCGTCGCGTAAGCGTTGACGAACTCCTGATATTGCGTGCCGTTCACATAGGGATACGAGAACGAGCCATCGGTCGGCACACTTGTCAGATAACTCGAATTGGTCATCTTCAGCGGCGCGAGAATGTTCGCCTCGACGAAGCTCGCGAAGCTTTGCCCGGTCATTGCCAGGACGAGTTGCTCCACCATCGTGAAGCCGTCGTTGCAATACACCGCAAGCTCGCCCGGCAAATGCTTCAGATGAGTGTTGGCGAGCTCGGCCTGCGTGTCGGCCGCATAGCCGGGAACCGGCGAGAACGTGAAGAGATTGCGCGAATTGGTACCGGGAAAACCCGACGAATGCGACAGCAGATGGCGTGTCGTGATTCGCGTGTACTCGGGGGAAAGCATCGAGAACGTGGGCAGATAGCGGACGATGGGAGTATCGAGCGTAATCAGTCCACGGTCCTGGAGGATCGTTGCGGCAAGCCCTGCAAAGAGCTTGCTAACCGATCCGATATTGAAGCGCGTCGCTGTCGTGGCCTGGGTCTGGCTCGGCACCGACGATGCGCCGAACGCCTGCTGCCACACGACGTCGTTGCCCTTGAGCATGGCAACCGAGATGGCGGCCACGGGCTGCGCCGTATTGCCGATGGCTTGCTGGATAGCCTGCTGGCCCATCGCAATGGTCTGCGGGTAGGAGGCGGCGTGGTTGTCGTCGCCGCCGCAACCGGGCAGCAGTGTCGCTAGCATGCCTGCGCCGGTGAAACCGAGGAACTGCCGGCGTCCCGAGCTGGAAGGTTTGTCGTTATTGCGGTCAGATGGAAGCACGGCGGTTCTCCTTGTTGATCCAGAGCCTACGTAGTGCGGTTTCTGCCTTGCGCGGCGAATTATAGCCTTCCTAACGGCTTCTTAGCATCGAAAATTTTGCTCTTCGGTGCGGTGTATTCGTCTCCCGTCGACATCGCCTGGACAAGCGTCATTTGCCGCTTCGCCTTTCTTGCGAAGCGGCTTTGCATGAGTCGTCGCTTAACGATTTTGTGAACGCAACGTAACGGCCCAGAAAACGAGCGCAGCCACACTTACGGCGAACCCGAGGACGCAGACACCCATCCAGCCCGCTTGCGCATACACGTAAGTGGACGCCGCCGCGCCGATACCGCTCCCCGCCGAATAGAAAAGCATGTAGCAGCCCACGAGACGCCCGTGCGACGCAGTCTGGCCGCTCAAAATCATGCTTTGATTGACCACGTGTACTGCCTGGCCGCCGAGGTCGAGCAACGCGATTCCCACCATCAACGCGATCATGCTCTGCGACATGAGGCTTATGGGTATCCATGAAGTCACAAGACAGATCAGCGCGATGCCAGTGGTCCACTGCCCGAGACCTCGGTCGGCCAGATAACCTGCCCTCGCTGCGGCCAGCGCCCCGATTGCGCCGACCAGCCCGAACGCGCCGATCTGTGTATGCGACAGCGAGTGCGGCGGCGCGCTGAGCGGCAAGACCAGCGCGCTCCAGAAAATACTGAACGCCGCGAACATGAAAAGGCCGATCACGCCACGAACCCGCAACACGCGCTCGGATGCAAGCAGCATGAACATCGACCTTAGCAGTTGAGCGTAGGTCAGCTTGAGCGGGCTCATGCGCGCCGTCGGCACCGCGTTCCAAAGCACGAGCAGCATGACGGCCGCCAATAGACCCGATATGAAATACACCGAGCGCCATCCTGCAAGGTCGGTAATGACGCCGGCGAAGCAACGCGCCATGAGCAACCCGACTACCACGCCGCTTTGCGCGGCGCCAACTACGCGACCGCGTTCCGATTGATGCGCAAGTGTCGCCGCGTACGCGATCAATCCTTGCGTCATCGCGGTGCCGAGCATCCCGACGCCGACCATGCCGATGAGCAATATCGCCGGCGAATGCGCGAAGCCGACCATGGCCAGAGCAGCCGTGAGAAAGACGAGCTGAATGCACATCAAGACCTTGCGGTTAAGCAGATCGCCAAGCGGTACGACCAGCAACAAAGCCAGCGCGCAGCCAACTTGCGTTGCCGTGATGACGCCACCAACGGCTGCCTGCGTAATGCGGAAGTCTTCGGCAATGGCGTCGAGCAGGGGCTGCGCGTAGTAGACGTTCGCGACACTCACCGCGCAGCACACTGCGAGCAGCAAAACGAGGACGGACGGCAGTGAGCGAGGCGCATCTTCTGCGGGATTGTCGTTTTGTTCTGTCGCGTCGCACGGTGTGCTTCCGGCATTCATGGATCGCCCTGCCCTTATATCTTTAACTAGTTTCACAATGCAACTAGAATCCAGTCTAGGGAAACTTGTTTTAAAATGCAACTGGTTGAGGTGGGTCGCTAAGACAGATATCGGTTCGGATTTGACTGGAGAAATGCAAATGGCGCAGCGCAAAAGTCTTGCGGATTCATCGTGTCCCGTCGCACGGGCACTCGATATCGTGGGCGAGCGATGGGCGCTGCTTATCGTGCGCGATGCGTTCGACGGCGTGCGGCGCTTCGGCGAGTTTCAGGAAAGTCTCGGGATCGCGCGCAATATTCTCACGGACCGCTTGCGACTCCTCGTCGATGCGGCCGTGCTCGAAGTGGTCCCTGCGTCGGACGGCTCCGCTTATCAGGAATATGCGCTAACGCCGAAGGGCGAAGCGCTGTTCCCTGTGATTGTCACGTTGCGGCAATGGGGTGAAGCCAACCTTTTTGCACGCGGCGAAAAGCACTCGCAGCTAATCGATCGCGCGAGCGGTAAGCCGGTGGCTAAGCTGACGTTGCGTACGGCTAGCGGTATCGCACCCGCGGCGCGTGGAACATACGTTAAGAAAGTCACGGTGTGACGATCTTTTTCGGTGTGAAAGGCACTCAGAACAATTGCACGGTCTCCGTTTGACTCGTTGCCTTCCGCGCGTCGACGGATTCGTCTGCGGTGCCGACACGAGTGCATTGTGGCTTAGCGAGTTCGAACCATCATTCGATTGACGCCATTGCGTGCGGGCTCTCCTTGCCATGTACTCTCGGCACTCGACAAAAGACCTTCAGAGCGCAGCCGCGTCTGCCTTGGAAATCGTGAGTCGGAGACAAGTCCCAAAGGTGTCGGTTTGTGACGTTCACTTTCCAGAACGCTGTCTGCCGCTTTAATACACCCCCAATTTCGAATGCGTATGGACGCTTGCCCTTAAAAGCCGTTTTTAGCATTTTTAACGTTTGGATTCATTCACTTAGAAAATAGTAACCGCCTTGGTGGCTTGCTTGGCATGCCTCTCGCATATGTAGCTGCGAGCGCAACAAGTTATCGCTCGACCAACCCAACCACTTAGGAGATTCACCATGCTGACGATCAAAGACCTCGCCGCTTCCAAAGAACTCGGCCGTGCTGAAATGGGCGCTATCAAGGGCGGAAGCTCGTTCTTCTCGAATGGCGGTTTCAACAGCAACGTTCAAGCAGGCGGCGTGTCCTTCGCTTCGCCGCAAGCGAACATCGCACCTGTCACGCAAGTCGATGCATCGACCACCACCAACGTCGATCTCAAGACCGTCAACAAGTCGATTACCGCCGTGGGCAGCCTGCTCGGCGGCATGGCGCTTTAATTCACACCATCCAATCACACTGTTTAGGAGATTCATCATGCTGACCATCAAGAACCTCGTTGCTTCCAAGGAACTCGACCGCGCTGAAATGGGCGCCATCACGGGCGGTAATTCGCTCTTCTCGAACGCCGGTATCAACAGCAACGTGCAAGCTGGCGGCGTGTCGTTCGCTTCGCCGCAAGCGAACATTGCACCTGTTTCGCAAGTCGATGCATCGACCACCACCAACGTCGATCTCAAGACCGTCAACAAATCGATCACCGCTGTGGGCAGCCTGCTCGGCGGCTTGGCACTTTAATTCTCACCACCCAAACACATTTCTTAGGAGATTTATCATGTTGACCATCAAGAACCTTGTTGCTGAGAAAGAACTCGATCGCGCTGCAATGGGCTCCATCGCGGGCGGATTCTCGATCTTCTCGAACACCGGCGTCAACTCGAACTATCAGGCAGGCGGCGTGTCTTTCGCGAGCCCGCAAATCAACGTCGCACCGGTCACGCAGGTCGATGCCTCGCAACACACGAACGTGGACGTCAAGAGCATCACCAAGTCGGTCGATGCGCTCGGCAGCATGTTCGTCGGCATGAAGGTCTGAGGCCTCGCAGGCTCAGAGAGGGAAGGACCACGTGCCTTCTTCTCTCGTTGATTCTTGCCGATAACGTCCGAGCCTCAACGAGAGGACCGTATCTCCTTGCGGCCCTCTGGGTGAACTGCTTTTTTTGGCCCGCTCTTTAGCGGGCTTTTTTTCGTTGGCTGTCGCACGGTATTGAGTTGGAAGCTGATGACTCTCCGAACAGCCCTACACTGTCTCTTCGAACTGAAGCTATTCGCTCTATACGGCGAAAAAAAAAGGCGTCCGTTACTTGCGACAGCCGTTGCGTCCTTTAGCCGGCCGAACAAACGTAAATTCCTTGACTCTTTCCTAGCGTGGCCGAAACGTCGGTTTCGCTTCGTTTCGAGTGGCGATTACCGAAAGACGACTGTCTTGGTTGTCAACTCGAGTGCGAGGGTTTGCCTGGCAGAAGCGCTCATCCGCGAGCGCTATATCGGCGGACACCGGTCACGCAGTTGTCTGTCGCGCTACGCTGCTGGTGGACCACTCCTGCGCTCCCTTCTAGCGTCAAGATGAAACACCGTTTCGCCGCCCAACACAAAAGCAAGGTTGTTGTCCAACAAATGCCCAATCATGTTCCAAAAAAAAGGCAAGTATCGTTAAATTGACGCTTAAGAACCAAGACGGGCATCCGTTAACTGAGTTTCTCTCAAAGAACATGGTCCTCGGGTTAAAGACATGTTCATTCTGGCCGCCCCGCTTTGCGGGCGGCTTTTTTTTGCCGGAAGTAGTAAAGGCTTTTGCTATGGAAACGAAGGTGCCGAGAACAAGAGAACGGACGCTCGGCAGGCAGGAACGCAGGTGAACTGATCTGGACGCCATGGTCAACCGACTAACAAACAACGCTATGGTCCAGTTCCTTCACTGATCGAACAGACACCGTCCAGCATAACCGTCCGAATAACCGAGAATTCATACGGTCCACATTGAGCAATATCTTGCGAATGCCACTCTCGAGACAAGACCCGCGCGTGTTGGAAGAGCACTCGACGCCTTCTCGCAAAGCGGTGCATATCAAGCTTGAGAGCAAAAGAGACGATTCACACGGCGACTTGGACGCAACGAAATTGGACATGCATCCGCGCAACGACGCACTGCGGCAATCGCCTAACGATTGAATCGCACTGCACGCTCACGAGCGAAAGCAATCATGGCGCGCTAAGCAAGCTCGCCACATGAGCCGAGCGCGTCTCATCGGCAATTTCCCGCGCAGTCTTGCCGCGGTCATCCTTCAAATCCCGATTCGCGCCACGAGCAAGCAGTATCGACGCAGTCTGCGCTCGATCGTATCCCGCCGCCCACATGAGCGCCGTCAGATGATTGTGATACGCGGCGTTCACGTCGACACCCGAGTCTAATAGACGCTGCACGATCGCGGTTTGCCCGAGTCCAGCCGCATATTCCATCGCTGTCTTGCCTACGCGATCCGTCGCCGCCGCATCCGCGTGTCGCGCAATAAGCAACGCCACGATCTCATCGTTGCCGTCGAACGCGGCAGCCATCAATGGTGTAATGCCCTGCACGTCAGCCTGGCTCACATTAGCGCCGCGCTCGATCAACAAGTGCGCCATCGGCGTCATGCCGCGCTTGCATGTGCTGATGAGCGGCGTGTCGCCTATACGGTTACGCGAATCGATCTTCGCGCCTTGATCGAGTAGCTCGACCACAGCATGCGTGTCGCCATTGCGAGTCGCGTTAAGCAAGCGTTCGTTGAGCGCATAGGCATCGTCATCGGCATGAACGGAGTCGAGCAACGCAAGCGTCATGCATGCGAACACGAGTGCTTTGCTAATCGGTATGGAAAAGGTCATTGCAGATTAGCGACGTAGTTCGCAAGATTCTCGATGTCCGCGTCGGTCAGGTTCTTCGTCACGCTCGTCATGTTGCCCGCATCGTTCGTGCGCTTCTTCGCGCGGAAGTCCTGCAGTTGCTTCACGATATACGGATACTGCTGACCCGCGACCCGCGGTATTTCGTTCTGCCCTTTCATGCCGCCGAGATGGCACATCGTGCAGAGCACTTCATCGGACTTCTTTTTGCCCGCCTCCACCTTGACCGGGTCGGCCTTGAAATCGGTCGACACGAGTGTCTGCGCCGCGAAGTAATCGGCGAGATCGTGCATGTCTTCCGACGACAGATTGGCGGCCATCGGCGACATGCGTGGATCGCTTCGACGGCCTGCCTTGAAATCGCGTAATTCAAGGAACAGATAGCGCGATGTCTGACCCGCGAGCGATGGATAATCGCCGCTCGTCGAATTGCCGTTCTGCCCGTGGCATGCAACGCATACGACGGCTTTGGCGGCGCCGGCCTGCGCATCGGCGCGCGCGAACGCTGGCATTAAAAACAACAGGCAAGCGACCATTCCCGCTACACGAATGCGTTCGTCTCTCTTGCGTTTCGATGGACGCATCGTCACCTCAAGGCAGCGCAAACACGAGAAGGCTATTGCCACGCTTGAAGTCCAGCTGCGTGTTGCCGCCCGCCGCGACCGCGACGTATTGCTTGCCGTTCACCATGTACGACACGGCCGGTGCGTTCACGCCCGCACCGCATTGGAACTCCCACAACTTGCGGCCGGTACTCGCATCGAAGGCGCGAAAGAGGCCATTACCCTCACCGTTGAAGACAAGTCCTCCCGCAGTCGCGAGCACACCGCCAATCAAGGGCTGGTCCGTCTTGTAACCCCATGCGATCTTGCCGGTATCGACATTCACCGCAACCAGCTTGCCCCACTGTTGCTCGGCTGGAATGGTCTTGAAGGCGCCGCCGAGCCATAGTTTTCCGCCGGGATAAGCGGCGTCTTCAACCTGATACGTCATCGGTTGATGCAAGTTTGCCGCATACGCCATGCGCGTCTTCGGATTGAACGCCATGGGCGACCATTCGACGCCACCGTTCGCGCCCGGCAGCATGCGCGCGCCGGTCGCTGTCGGCAAGGTCCAGACGCCTTCTTGAGGAATCATCGCTTCGGAAATGCGGATGATGTGACCGTCGCGGCGATCATGCACATAGACGAATCCGGTCTTGCCGCCATGAATGATGGCCGGAACCATCTGTCCACTCTTGTCCTTTACGTCGATGAGAATTGGTGGGCTCACTGCATCCAGATCCCACACGTCGTGCGCGATGTATTGGTAATGCCATTCGTACTTGCCGGTATCGAGATCGATGGCGACGAGCGAATCGGTGTAGAGATTGTCGCCAGGACGAATGGCGCCATGAAGGTCCGGCGAGGGATTGCCCACTACGAAATACACCGTACGTGTCGCGCGATCGACCGCAGGCGCCATCCACACACCGCCGCCAAGCGTCTTCTCGAAGTCGTGGCCTTTTTCCGCGAGCGTCTTTTTCTCCGCCTCGATATCGCGCTTCATATTGCGGCCCACGGCGTCGTTCTCGGCCCACACGCCTTCGCTGCCGGAGTCGGGAATGGTGTAGAAGGTCCAGAGCAATTGACCTGAGTTCGCGTCGAATGCCTTGACGAAACCACGTATGCCGTACTCGCCGCCGTTCGTGCCGATCAACACCTTGCCATCGACGACGACCGGCGCCATCGTTTCCGAATAGCCGTCCTCCGGGTCCGCGATCTGCGAGGTCCACACGACGCTGCCGGTCT
Organism: Caballeronia sp. HLA56; assembly: GCF_054655155.1. Classification (NCBI taxonomy): domain Bacteria; kingdom Pseudomonadati; phylum Pseudomonadota; class Betaproteobacteria; order Burkholderiales; family Burkholderiaceae; genus Caballeronia; species Caballeronia sp. HLA56. The sequence goes on from NZ_BAAHOB010000002.1 coordinate 1,090,852, forward strand.
TTGCATCGAGCGCAACGAGCTTGGCGTCGAGCGTGCCCATATACAGGCGGTCGCCGGCTATGGCGACGCCGCGATTATTCGGTCCGCAGCAAAAGGTCGTAACCGGTCCCATCTTGTGCTTGTAATGCCAGAACTCCTTGCCGGTGACCGCGTCGATTGCATAGACGTGGTTGTAGGAGGTCGTGAGAAACATGACGCCGTTGGATACGATCGGCGCGGTTTCCATCGACTCCATCACCGCCGTCTGGAAGATGAATGCCGGCCTCAACTTCGCTACGTTTGAACGATTGATCTGCGCTGCCGGCGCATAACGCGTCTCGGCATACGATCCGTTCGAATGCAGCCATGAGGCGCTGTCGTTCGCGGCGGCATCGAGTTGCGCCTGCGATATCGGCCGCAATGACGTGGGAACCGGCGCTGTGGCCGTCGTGTTGGCGTTCTGGATTTCGTCGGCAGAGTAAGCCGCAGGCGCTGTAATCATTCCGAAAACGCCGACAAGAGCCGCGACTGAACCAAGCAAAGCACAGGGATAGCCTGCCATGACGGTCTCCTTATTCGTTTTCTTCTGCGCCTGTGGGCTGGATTCGAGATGCGCGTCGCGAAACGCGCGGAATCCGAGAAAAAGCATAGGCAATTTAACGAGGCACTTCCAGAGCGTATTGATACCAGCCGCGCGGCTCGTGCCAAGCGATTCATTCTTCAGCCGACACTTCTATCACCTATATACCCTTCCCGACACGGCCCAAGCTCACACATACGAATCCATTACACGTAAATTAATGGCGCATTCTTGAATGTTCGAAAGCCCATATTCCTTAGCGATTAAACGCTCGTTCTATTCCATTCGGCCTACTACGGTTTACCAAAATAAAAATTCATAACCCCTTCTTGTTCCTTCCTTAAACGTCTCTTGTCGGGAGAATCGCCATGCTTGAAAAAGTCGCGAAGTGCTTGGCCGTGGGTGTGCTTATTTCGGCTTCCTCATTTATTTACGCACACGATTACGACGATGTCCCTACCGGCCGGTGCACGCTTCCACAAGGAACGATTTCTCTCGTCGAACGACAGCTTTACACCGTCGTCAATCTATCCGACTCGAACGGCGGAATTTTCAAGCCCAACCGGATGTGGGCCGCCATCGTCGACCGCGAGGGTCATCTATGTTCGGTCACCAAGACCGGCGATGCATGGCCTGGCAGTCGCGCCATAGCAATAGCCAAGGCGTACACCGCAAACGGTTTTAGCAACGATGCGCTTGCGCTTTCCACCGCAAATCTCTATGCCGCCACGCAGCCGGGCGGATCGCTTTATGGGTTGAACGATTCCAATCCCTTCGACGCGCGCTTCCTGGAACAAGGCAGCGGGATCAACCATAGCGTAGGCGGCGTGATCACTTTCGGCGGCGGCGTGGCGCTCTACGCCGGTGGAAAAGTAATTGGCGGCCTTGGCGTGAGCGGTGACAGTTCGTGCGCCGACCATGCGATTGCCTATCGCATGCGCAAGCTTGCAGGACTTGGCTCCGTGCCTGCTGGCGAAGGACCGAACAACACGGACAATATCAAATACTCGACCGGAGCCTCGCCGATGGGATTCGAACAGCCTCACTGCTTCCCGAGCGATCTAAGCGCAAGCGGAGTCGAGAATATTCCGCACTGACCGCCTTCAATGACGCGACGGGCAGAGGACGGCCCGTCCGACTGATCGGCATCGACGTGTTCCGAGCGCATAAGCGATAAGCGCCCTGTCGATGAGCAAACGATTGCGCCGCTGTCGCAGCCGAAACCAATTGAAGTCGTTTGTCATTGACTGATAGACGCATCTTTTTAGCTTTTGCTTAACGACGCATCGTTCTTTGCGGCATTGTCCATTGCAAGCGAATGAGACTCTCACGCTTAGGTAGCGAAAAATTGCAAGGAACTAAGCCCTTGAGCTTCGTCATCACGACTTCTTAGCCAAAACCTACTCGCATACGTTTGCCACCGTCTCAACGGCGAATGCCGACCTATAGTCACCTAAAAGAACTAACGACCTCTTTAGATGCACGTTAAGCTATTTCCGCTAAAGCAAAAAATTTGCATGCTGTTGGTCAACCGCAAGTAAGACATCCCCGTTAGCTATCGATGCCAGGCATCCGCATGGTAGCGACCTCTTCGCTTGCCGTGATGGACATCGAGCCGAATTCTCTGCAGAGGATCCAGACCTGCTTCGTTTGAAGCGGCCTGTCTCATCCCTCGGCTAGAAAAATCCTCAAAGACTTTTTCTTTTATTCCCTTCATTTTCTTTACTAAAGATATGAAGGCAGAAAGCCAATCGAATTATTACCAAAAATTTCCTAAGCGTTTTTTTAATGACGCAAAGGCCTTGGAGATCAGTGCGTTGAAGATCCTACATAGCGAGTCCTCGAAGGGATGGGGCGGTCAGGAAATCCGTACGCTCAAGGAGATGGTCGCGCTGCGTGAGTGCGGCCATAGCGTGGAACTGCTGTGTCCGAGCGATGCACGTCTCGGCATTCGTTCAACCGAGCTTGGCTTCGCCGTGCACCACGCGCGCATGCGAAGCGGCGGCGACGTGCGCTCCATGATGAGAATCAAGGCGCTGTTGCAACGCCGTGCTTACGATGTGCTCAACACGCACAGCGGTCACGACAGTCTGGTTGCCGGCACGGCCGCCCGATTGGCGGGAACGCCTCTCGTCGTGCGTACGCGGCATCTCGCATTGCCTATCAGTTCCCTCGCTACTTATACGTGGATTCCTCATCGCGTCATCGCGGTCAGTCATTTCGTGCGCCGCTATCTGATTTCGGCTGGGGTCTCCGAGAAGCGCGTGGAGACTATCCACGACGGCATCGCGACCGAGCGCGCCACGCATTCGTCGCTGCGAGACGAACTCAAACTCGGGCCGGATGCCACCATCGCATGCATGGTGGCGATCATGCGCGACGAGAAGGGACACGAAGATCTGATCGACGCGGTACGGCCTTTATTCGACACGCATCCACACCTGCATATCGTGATGGCCGGGGACGGTCCCGCTTTCGAACGCATAGAAGGCATCGTGACGCGTCTGGGTCTTGCGAGTCGCATCCATCTGCTCGGTTTTCGTACCGACGTCCCCAACATTTTGCGAGGCAGTGATTTCTTCGTGCTGCCGACGCATCAGGAAGCGCTCGGCCAAGCGTTCATCGAAGCGATGGCCGCGGGCCTGCCCGTCATCGGCACGAGTGTGGACGGCGTGCCCGAATTGATTGAAGACGATGTAAATGGTCTGCTGGTACCGCCGCGCAATCCGCCGGCATTGCGCGCGGCTATCGCTCGCATGATCGATGAACCCGGCTTGCGTGAACGTCTGCGCACCAATGGCATGCGTATCACCGAGCGCGGCTTCACCATTGCAAACATGGCATACGAAACCGCGCTCTTCTACCGGCGCGCATTGAAAGAGAGGGAATCTCGCCGATGAAACAACAAGCGCGCGCCATTCCCGTGTTGATGTATCACCACGTCAGTCCGTCGCCGGGCATGATCACCGTCAAGCCCGAGCATTTTGCGGAGCAAATGGCGTATCTCGCGAGCGCGGGGTATCGCACGATCGGCGCCGTGCAACTCGCGGCGTTTCTACGCGGCGAAGAAATGCCGGAGCGCTCGTTCGTCATTACCTTCGACGATGGCTATCTGGATAACTGGGTCCATGCACATCCGGTGCTGCAGCGTCATGGCTTTACCGCACTGTGCTTTCTCGTCAGCAGCTGGCCGGGCGATGGCAACGTGCGGCCCAATGCAGCCAACGCGCCAGCCCATGCATTGCCCGCACTGCTCGACCATCATGCGGGCGAACGCGCTATCGAAGAAGGACGCGCCGACGACACGATCCTGCGCTGGTCCGAAATCGATGCGATGCGCCATGCCGGCACGTTCGAATTTCATAGCCATACGCATACGCATGTTCGTTGGGACCAAAAGACCGCGTCGGCCGATGAGAAGCGGCAGCGCCTCAGTGAAGATTTGAAGACGTCGCGCGCGACCTTGAACGCGCGGCTGGGCCAGGTATCGGACCATCTATGCTGGCCGCAAGGCTATTACGACGAGGACTATCGCGAAGTCGCACTGGACGCGGGCTTTAGCCACTTCTATACCTGTCATCCCGGCACCAATTCACGCGGGCAAGAGGCATCGAACGAAGCGCGTGGATCGATCCGACGTCTCGAGGTGAGAGATCGCCCGGCATCGTGGCTTCGTTCGCGTATGTGGGTGCATAGCCGGCCGTTGGTGAGCCGCGCTTACCTCAGCGTCAAGCGGTAAGCGGTAAGCGTTGAGCGATAGCCGAACCCGATCTGCGCTCAGTCCTGCTCTCGCCGCACGCGCGCGTCTTCTTCCAGACGCGTGTCTTCGATCTCTTGCAACACGCTATCGAGATCGACAGGGCCAGTGGGCGCTTCGACGTGACCGGTCAATGCGACATCGACATGCAGGCCGCCCGCTTCGAACAGCGACCATATCTCCGTTCCGTAGTCGGTGCGCAGAAGTTTTGGCGCGAACTGACCGAAGTAACTCGCGAGGTTGTCGACGTCGCGCTTGAGCATGGGCGCGGCTTCGTTGTTGCCCGCCGCATCGACGGCCTGAGGCAAGTCGATGATCACCGGACCTTCGGCCGCCAGCAAAATGTTGTATTCCGACAAGTCGCCGTGAATCACGCCCGCGCACAGCATGCGCACGACTTGCTTGAGCAGCATTGCGTGCAGTTCCAGCGCGCGCGCTTCGGTCAGGTGAACGTCGTTGAGGCGCGGCGCCACGTTTCCCGAATCATCGACGACGAGTTCCATCAGCAACACGCCGTCGGTGCAGATGAAGGGTTGAGGCACGCGCACGCCCGCATTGGCCAGGCGAAACAGCGCATCGACCTCGGCGTTCTGCCACAACGCTTCCTGCATTTCGCGGCCGTAACGCGTGCCTTTTTCCATCGCGCGCGCTTGCCGGCTGTTCTTGACCTTGCGGCCATCCCGATACGACGATGCCTGCCGGAAGCTGCGCTGCTTCGCGTCCTTGTAGACCTTGGCGCAACGCGTCGCGTCTTGGCAGCGCACGACGTAGACGGTAGCTTCCTTGCCGCTCATGAGCTGGCTGATGACCTCGTCGATGAGTCCTTCTTCGAGAAGCGGTATGAGGCGTTTAGGCGTTTTCATGCGAGCCTCGGATGGGGCTCGTGGCGCGAGCGTTCGAGATGCGTAACGTTCCGCGAGCGGAAGACTGACGGACCGACGCCATGGAAAAGAGCGGCGCAGCCAAAGGGCAGATTGTGCGATTCATGCCGAATTATACGGGGGTGCGCGCGGACGGCCGCCTCGGCTCCTGTTCGCGCGCCAGAACCACCTCCACCATTGCTCCCACGCCTCCCGGCGCGTCGTGGATCGCAACCACGCCGCCGTGCGCCCGCACGATCTCCTTGGCAATCGCGAGTCCAAGTCCGCTGCCTTCTTCTGCCGATGCCCGGAAGAACGGCTCGAAAACGCGCTCGCGCAACGTCGCCGGAATGCCCGGCCCTTCATCCACGACGCTGACGGTCACGCTAACGTGCGTTTCCTTGGCATCGACCGTGACGCGCGTGCCGCGCGGCGAGTAGCGTATGGCGTTATCGATGAGATTGGAAAACACGGCCGACAAGAGCGGCTCGCTTCCCGTCACGACGAGCGCACCTTCGAACGCTACAGCCAGTTCGATGTCGCGCCGCCGCGCCACGAGCGCGAGCTTCTCGACGGCCAGCGTGATGACCGCGCGTAAGTCCACCGCTTCGCCTTCGTAAGCGGTGTAGTCGGCGGCCTCGGCTTGGGCGAGCATGAGAAGCTGATTGATCAGCGTCACCATTGCGCGGTTGCTTTGATGCATGGCAGTGAGCGTTTCCCTCACTTCGTCTAAACCGTGCTGGCGGCGCGCGTACTGAAGCTGCGACCCGAGCAGCGTAAGCGGCGTGCGTATCTGATGCGCGGCGTCGGCGATGAACCGGCGCTGCGTCGCCGTTTGCCGTTCGATGACATCGAGCGATGCATTGAACGCCGTGACGAGTGGATGCAGTTCCACCGGAAGACCTGTCGCGTCGATTCGCTCCTTGCTCTTGAGCGGATGAACGGCCAAGCCGCTCGCGAGCTTCTCGAGTGGTCTCAACTCGAGTGCGAGCCCGGTGCAGATCAGGATCATGGCAACCGCGATGCTGCCGAGAATATAAGCAATCTGCGGCGTCCAGAGCGATGCAACCAGCGCGTCGCGGGCAACGAGCGTGCGACCTATGGAAACGACCAGTTCGATGGTCTTGCCATTGTCGAACATGGCGCGTTTAAGCGATACGGCGCGAATGGGCGAGCCTGCCACCTGCGCGTCGTACCACTGCGGAGAGGCGCTCAGACGCGTCCGCGGAAAGTCGGATGTTCCCGCGATCACCGCGCCGCCCGCGATCTCGATGCGATAGAACACTTGATCGCCTTCGGGCGTGCCGACGATCTGAATCGTGCTCGGCGATACCGAAGCCACCAGATCGTTGTCGTTCCAGCGCACATCGGCGGCCATCACGCGTGCTGCGGCAAGCAACGCCGCGTCCTGCAGCAGATCGGCCGTGCGCCGTGCGTTCAAGTGCGTGGCCCATCCCGCGACGATCCCGAAGATCGTCGTCGGAACGATCAGCCAGATCAGGAGCCGCGCGCGCAGGCTATGCTTGCGGCTCTTCATGTTCCAGCAGATAGCCGAGCCCGCGCAACGTAATGATCGCAGCCGTGCTCTTTTCGATTTTCTTCCTGACCCGCGAGACGTAGATCTCGATGGCGTCGCCGCTCGGTGGCGCGTCGCGGTCGTTCAAGGCTTCGGCGAGCACGGCCTTCGAGACCGTCCGCCCGGTTTGCAGAATGAGCGCTTCGAGTACCGCGTGTTCGCGCGGCGTGAGCGACAGCGCGTCATCGCCGACGAAGAATTGCCGCCGGTCCATGTCGTAGAGCAAGGTGCCGCAGCGTAAGCGGTTCGAGCGCACCGGCGCGTGCCGCCGCGCAAGCGCCTTGATACGCGCGATCAGTTCGCGTTCGTCGAACGGCTTGACGACGTAATCGTCGGCGCCATCGGCCAGGCAAATCACCTTTTCGCCGATGTCGCCCGTGGCCGTCAGAACCAGCACGGGCGTGTCGTTGGCCTGGGCGCGCATGCGCCGCAGGACCGCCTTGCCCGACATGCCGGGCAGGTTGAGGTCGAGCAGCACGACGTCATAGCGCGTGCCGGCGAGCGCCGCTCCGGCGGTTTCGCCATCGGGCACATGCTCGACGAGGAAGCCCTCGTCGGTCAGCGTCTTGCTCAGCCAGTGCGCCAGCTGGCGGTTGTCTTCGATCAGCAGAAGTTTCATTGCTCCGGAACGCTTTGCCACCGGTATCCATTGCGGGCTTCGCGCGACCGGTAAAGGACGAGCGTCGCGATTGCGCCGCACAGCGCGGCCACGGCCATCCATGCGCCGGGCGCCGCCTTGTCGCCGGTGAAGTGGATCAGCGACGTCGATATGGCCGGCGTGAAGCCTCCCACCATCGTGGCGAGGCTGTACGCCATCGAAAAACCGGTCGTGCGCACGTTCGCCGGCATCAGCTCGGTGAGCGCGACCACCATCGCCCCGTTGTACCACGCATAGAGCACCGAGAGCCACAGTTCCACCGCGAGCAGGCGCTCGAACGACGGCGCCGCGACGAGCCATTGCATCGCCGGATACGAGGTCAGGATGGTCAGCGCGGTAAAGATGAGCAGGATGGGCCGCCTGCCGACGCGGTCGGACACGGCGCCGGAAATGGGCAGCCACACGAGGTTCGACACGCCCACGCAGACGGTGACGATAAGCGAATCGAGCGACGAAAGATGCAGCACCGATCGGCCGAAAGTGGGCGTGTAGGTCGTGATCAGATAGAACGACGCGGTCGTCATGATGACGAGCCCCATGCCCGCCACGATCAGCCCGGCGTTCTCGACCATCGACATCATGATCTCGCCCATGCTCGGATGATGCTTGCGCGCGGCGAACTCGTCGGTCTCGCGCAGCGTGCGGCGAATCATGAACAGGAACGGCACGATCAGGCAGCCGATCAGAAACGGGATACGCCAGCCCCATGCGTTGACGTCGGCGACCGGCATCAACTGATTCAGCAGCACGCCGAGCGAAGCCGCGAAGATCACCGCCACTTGCTGGCTGCCGGATTGCCACGAGCAGAAGAAGCCACGCTTGCCCGGCGTCGCGATCTCGGCGAGATAAACCGACACGCCGCCCAGTTCGACACCGGCCGAAAAGCCCTGCAGCAACCGCCCGATCAGCACGACGATGGGTGCCGCCACGCCAATCGACGCGTAGCCGGGAACGAACGCCACGCACGCGGTGCCCACGGCCATGAGCCATAGCGAGAGGATCAGGCCGCGACGACGCCCGTGGCGATCGACATACGCGCCGAGCACGAGCGCGCCGACCGGACGCATGACGAAGCCCGCGCCGAACACCGAGAGCGAGAGAAGCAGCGAGACGAACTCGTTATCCGAGGGAAAGAACGTGTGCGCAATCGCGCTCGCGTAATAAGCGTAGACGGTGAAGTCGAACATCTCGAGAAAGTTGCCGCTGACCACGCGGAACACTGATCGAAACGGCGATTCGGTACGGCCTTGAATAACGGATGCCATGAGGTCCCCTTCTGCAAAAGGACGAGTTGCGTCACCGGCGCGGCACTGCGAGCGCCGGAAGAAAAAAGTCATGCGATGCCTGTGAGTGAAGCGGTCAACCGATTTCCATGACCGCCTTACCGGACTGACGACGTTCTTCGAGCGCGGCATGCGCCGCCTCGACGTTATCCATCGTGTAGCGCCCGTTGATCTCCACGCGCAACGCGCCTTCGACGATGGCGGCGAAGATGTCGTCGGCACGTCGCTGCACGGTGGTCGCATCGGCGAGATGGTCGGCCAGGCGCGGGCGCGTGAGAAAGAGCGAACCGGCCTCGCCGAGTTCGTACGGATCGAGGTCGCGCATGGGACCGGTGACGGAGCCGTAGTTCACGATGAGTCCGCGCACACGCGCTGCCCGGAAGCTGTCGCGCAGGGTACTCTTGCCGACCGCGTCGAACACGACGTCGACGCCACGGCCGTCGGTCAACTCGCGGGTACGATCCGCGAAGCCGCCGTTCTCGTAGAGCAGCACGTGATCGGCGCCGCGCGCCTTTGCGATGGCCGCCTTGTCCGGGGTGCTCGTCGTCGCGAATACTTCCACGCCGCGCCGTTTTGCCAACTGCACGAGCAACTGGCCGATGCCGCCCGACGCCGCATGCACGAGGCAAGTCATTCCCGCTTCGAGCCTTGCCACGTCGTCGAGCAGATAGTGCGCGGTCGAACCCTGGAAGATCGACGCGGCCGCGACGTCATAAGCAATCGCGTCCGGAATGCGTGCGAGCCGCGCAGCGGGCACGATCGCATAGTCGGCGTAGGCGCCCCACGAGATGCACCACGCGACTCGGTCGCCCTTGCCGCACGAGGTCACGCCCGCGCCCACGGCAACCACTTCGCCCGCGCCTTCCATGCCGAGCGTGCATGGAATGCTCACGGGATAGGTCCGCGAATCGCGATACTTGCCTTGTCGCGTGTGAACGTCCATGAAGTTGATGCCGGCCGCGACGACGCGCACCAGCACTTCTCCCGCACGCGGCTTCGGAATCTCGATATCGACGCGCCGCAGCACTTCGGGTCCGCCGTACTCGTGAATTTGAATGGCTCGCATCGGCATGTCTCCATTGAAATGAAGGTCGCGGCGCGTCAGTGCGCGTCGGCGACGAAACGGTCGGTCCAGGTTCGCGTGAGATCGACGTGACGCGCCGATACCTCGGTATCGATGTCCGCAAGGGTCGCGAGCACGGTCGATGGCGCACTGGCGGGCATCCGGCCTGTCGAGGAGAACGCCGGCTTCATCACGGACAAGGCTTGGCGGTAGATTGCCGGGTCGTTGCCCTTGAGCGATGCCGGCATGGCGGCCTCGATATCGGCTTCGCTGTGTGTGCCGATGAAGCGCAGCGCGTCGAGCAACGCGTGCGCGAGCCGGCCGGTTTCATCCGGATGCGCGTCGATCCAGTCGCGCCGCATGTAAAGACAGGCACCGACGTATGGGCCGCCCAGCTGGCTTTGCGTATCGGCGACACTGCGTAAGTCGACGAGCGGCTTTGCCGCGCCGCGCGACAAGAGGCGCGTGGCGGTGGGCTCCTCGGTCATGACGGCATCGACGTCACCGCTCGAAAGCGCTTTGTCGAAGGCGGCTTCATTGGCCAGCGGAACGATGGTGTAGGCGTCGGGCGCGAGGCCGGCGCGCGTGGCGAGGTAGCGCGTGAGAAAGTAAGTCGATGAACCGAAGCCCGTGACGCCGAGGCGCCGGCCTTTGGCATCGGCCATGTTGCGCATGCCGTTCGTGCCAAGCTCGATGAGTCCGGCCGACTGCCCGAGAACGATGACCGACTGCACGTCCATGCCGCGGCTTTGAAGACCGATGGTGTGATCGTAGAAGCCCACCGCGCCTTCGATTGCGCCCGCGACCAGTTCGGTGGAAGTATCGATGCCGGCCGGCACGGACAGCACGCGCACGTCGAGCCCTTCCCTGCGGAAGTAGCCAAGCCGATCCGCGAGCACGACAGGCAGATAGATGAGCTTGGCCGCGCCGCCGGTCATGAGCCGGATCGGCTGCGCGAGGCTCACCTGAGCCACGCATGACGCGATCAGGCAAATGAGTGCGCGGCCAAGCGGTCCTGCACGACGCGGCATCGAAGTCTCCTTGTTATCTGGGCGCCTGTCGTCGCAGGCGTCGTGATGTCGAGGAGTATAAGAAACCGCGCCCTTCTGAATGCTTTCCGCGAAGCATCTCTTTTCTACGTAGTTTCCCGACGCGCGAACGGTATGCGATCGCGCGCGGCCTCAAACCGGATGCTGATCCGTTCGCATGCCGAGCTCGGTTACGCTCTCCTGAGTTTTGGAAGAGCGAATAAACCGTTTGGCGAGAAACGCGCGAATCGGCTCTTCTACGAACTTCGTCAGGAGCACCGCGCACACGATGGTAATCGCGCAAGTTGCCAGCATGGGCGCTACCGCATACTGGTTCGCTTTTCCGAAGTACATAAAGACCGCCTGCCCGATCGGATAGTGGATCAGATAAATCGGGTAGGAAATCCAGCCAAGAAAACGCGCGATATTGATATCCACCGCCGATGTGCAACGTACAGTCGATCCGAACGCCACCAGCCACGGCGCGACGCCGAAGATAACGAACATCGGGTAAATCCCGTGCAGCGACATGGGAAAGAAAAACAGAACGAGTACGAGCGTGAACAGAAAGTAAATATTGGCGAACGCGCGAGGTACGATCGCGGTCGCGATTCTCGTGATCGAATCTTTCTTGTTGTAGAGAAATACACCCACCAGGAAACCGAAGGCCACGCGGAAAAATCCGCCGTCGAACCGGCTGCCGGACCAGCCCTGCTCGAAATCGAACAGACCGTGGCCATGCAGGTCGATGGTCGTCAGCGCGCTCGTCGTCAGGAACGCCGCCGCGCTCAGAAGGATCATCTTGAATATCGAGCGCATTTGCAGCCTGACGATCAACACGAACGAAAGGCTGGCCACCATTTCGAAGAAGAGCGACCACGCGGGGGGATTACTGGGGAAAATGGGACCGCCCAGTTCGCCGATATATGGCGCGAGAAACGAGTTATAGAGCGTCGAAGAAATGATGTTCCCCGACGAGAAGTTCGTGAGCCCCTCGCGCCCCGCCTCGATGAAAACGGGTAGCCCGATCAGCAGCGAAAATATGAGCATCGGATAAAGCCGGATAATGCGTCTCTTTATATATTCCGCGTTGGTCATGCCGTTCTGCAACCGAGCGCCGTAAGAATGCGCGATGACAAAACCGCTCAGCACGAAAAATAAATCGACCGCTTCATAAGCGTTCCTGAAAAGCATTTCCTGACTGAGGTGGGAAATCATGACCGCGAGCGCGGCCACGCCCCTGAGGCCGTCCAGCGCCTCATATCTATTGTTGGTCTCTGCCATTAATCCCCCGCTGCCTTTTTTGTTAGGTTTGCGCGAATTTACCAATCGTGAAAATTTTGAAAAGTGCGGTGGAGTACGGTGTCCCGATACTCGTGCAGAACATAATCTTACGATTTTCTAATTTACCGAATCTATTTGTAATTATCCGCAGTCGAGGCTTAGCTCGTCTCTTCTAACGCGTAGCAATGGATTGCGCAAAGGCTTCACGGAACATCGGAACCAGGCGCTTGTTGCCGAATTCGCTCAGGTGATCCGCGTCGTAGTACAGCGGTCTCAGTTGCTGACTCGCCCAGCATCGCCCGTGATCGCAAAGGCGCGGCTTGGGATCGAGAAGTTTGATGCCGCATTGCGACGCCGCCGCTTCCTGCGCCATCCGCACGACATGGTTACGCCTGTCGTAGTCGTCGAGCGGAATGGACAGGTCGTTGGTGCCCCGCTTGAACATCAACTGACGCGACACGGCTTGCGGCACCTCGAATGGCATCTCCGGCACCGGCTGCACGAGATAGACCGGATGCGACTTCGCAATCAGACAAGCCGATGCCACGAGATGCTGCGCATACTCCGCGAGGAACGCGGGCGTCGGCGAATCGTACGGGCGCGAGAAATAGACCAGCGGATGGTGACTGAGTGCGCTGCCATCGATCGGACCCAACGCATAGTCCGACGTGCGATTGACGATCAAGACGGGGATGGCCGAGTCGATCGATGCCAGCTTGCGCAAGGCCCAAGCGTTGAAGTTGGCGCATTGCTCGTCGGCATCGCGCGAACCCGGGACCGCATGCTCACCGTAGATCGTCGGACAGCCCGAGTAACTCAGCTCCATGATCGAACCGTTGGGCAGTGCTTTCTGGACGGCGCTCACCATTGCATCGGCGTGGCTGTCGCCGAGCACGATCGCCCGAAGTGGACCACTGCCGAACGTACAAGCCGGCGATTTGCCTCCGGACGACGCGAGGCATTGGTCGCGCATCGGGCTGAAATCGAGTTGCTCGTTCGCGGCCATGTCCCACAACTCCGGCACGCGGTTGGGGACGTGCTGATATCGCGCGCCAATGGCGACGAGGGTCACGCCTACCATCGCCGTGCCCAGATACAGCAAGCGTGCGGGCTTCGTCGCGCGAGCGAGATATGCGCGCGTCGGCCGTTCGATGAGTTGATAAGACGCCTCGCCAAGCAGCACGGCCGCAACGATACCGCCCGCGATACTCATGGGATCGTGCAGACGATCGGAGTAGACCAGCAACACCGCGACCGGCCAGTGCCAAAGGTAGAGCGAATACGAACGCGTGCCGAGCCATTGCACGATGCCGTTGCCCGTGAACATGGAGCGCTGTCTCGATGCCGCGATGACCAACGCCGCGCCGAGCACGGGCACGATTGCAGAGCCGCCGGGCCAACTGAGGCTGGAATCGAAGCGCACGACCGCCAGCGCGATCAACGCAAGTCCGACGCCTTCGAGCACACGCGTGAGCGCGGCGGGCAACTTGCGCTGTCCGGCGTAAAGCCAGACCATGCCTCCGGCGAGCATTTCCCACGCGCGGCTTGGCAGGAGATAGAACGCGGCGGCGGGCCAGCGCCACGTGGCATAAATCGACCAACTCAGCGACGCCACGCCTGCAGCGGACAACAGCGCAATGACACCGGCTCTGCGCCGCCAGCGCCATGCGAATGCGGCTGCGAGCGGCAGCAACAGATAGAACTGCCATTCCACGGACAACGACCACGTGTGCAGGAGCCACTTCTCATGCGACGCCGAATCGAAATAGCCGGAGCGTCTCCAGAAAAGGACATTGGAAACGAACGTGAGCGCGGAGGCCGCGTTGAGCGAGAGCTCCCGATAATCGACATGCACGAGCCAGAACCAACCGACTCCGAGCAAGACTACGCACAACGCGATAAGCGGCGGCACGATACGCACCGCGCGCGACAGATAGAAATCGACCAGCGAGAAGCGGCCGCGCTCGAGCGCCGCGACGACGATTCCAGTCATCAGAAAGCCAGAAATGACGAAGAACACGTCGACACCGGCGAAGCCGCCGGAAAAACCCGGAATGCCGAAGTGAAAGAGGACGACGGGAAGCACTGCCCACGCGCGCAGGCCATTGATGTCGTAGCGGAACGCCGTGCGGACGGCGGATTCCGCGCGCCGTTCGCCAGCAAGGCCCGTCTCGGCGGGCATTCTCGTTGTTTGCATGGATTTGTTTTCTAAGGTCTGGATGGATCGAGGCGCGGTCTAAAGAATTACGGCGCCGCCTCCTTCAGCAATCGTAAGAACAATAACCGGGTTGTTTTGTTGCTTCCGCTGAAAACGATGTCGCTGGGTTCGTTAGCGCACCAGGAGTGTTCGCGACGTGCCAGCGGCACGCGGTTAGATAGGCCGCCAGCAAAGGGCCGAGCGGCGATGCGGTCCAAGTGTTCACCCTGAAAACGAAGAAAGCGTTGAGTTGTTCTCGCGCCACGACATGTTGTTTGTTCGATTATTCGCGGCACGCGGATGACCTCGCCCTGCCGACGTCACGCAAACGTCAATGGTTCAAACAAGAGTGTTAATCTCCCCGACGGTGGCTTGAAAGCATCAAGTCCCGTACTCGTTGACGCACAAGCGTTCGTCTCAATTCGACGCCGGGGTTCTCGGCACGCGGATTGCCTTAGACGCTTCCATGCCGCGGGATCTGCTCGCGGCCGACTATCAACATCAAGAGGACAATATGAAGATCGTAACTAAAGGCATTCTTGTCTCGGCACTGACGCTCGGCTTGTCGTGCGGCGCGTTCGCGCAAGGGAATGGCGCGGGCGAGCCGGGCAGCAACGGCGCGGGTCGGGGTGGCGTCGGCGTCGGTACGCCCAACGGCGACGGCGAAACCGGCTCGCCTTCGGGCCCGACCGGCAAGCACTCGACGTTTCCCAAGAAGCACTCGAAGGCCAAGAAGAGCAGCAGCACGACGACGAACGCCGCGCCGCAGTAAGGCGATTTAGTCGCGGATTCAATCGCGCATCGAGAATCAGGCGGGCATGCTCCTGTTGGCGCGTGCCCGTTCGCCGCTCAAGCCTCTGCTTTGAGAAGTCGAGCGCATGTCCAAGTACTTAAGGCGAAACCGACAACGCCCACGCCTCGAAGCCATCCCATTCCTAGAGCCGGAAATTCTCCCGGAGGGTGGCAATGAGCAAGTCGATCGCTTCGCTACCACGGCCGCCGGCATCCCGCATCAAAACCACTTCGTGGTCCACGACGCGCGGCAGCTTGTCCAAGACTCTCATCTCTTCGCTCACCCGCGCGCGGTCCAACAGCGTGACCGCAAGCCCGGATTCGACGCATGCCTTGATGGCCTGACTCGAAGCGCTATCGAGTATTACCCGCCATTTTCGCCCGGCGCGTTCCAGCGCATTGGTCATCGCTGCACGATACGGGCAAGGCTCGGCATAAAGAGCCAACGGAAGCGGACGGCTCTCGTCCAGCGTGAACGCCGCGCTTCCGACCCATACCGGCGTAGTCACTGTCAGCACCTCAGCGGGCCTGCTTGCCTTGATAGGCTGAACCAATAGCGCCACATCGAGCTTGCCCCGGCCCACCTGGTCACGAAGTTTGAGACTTGGCGCGGTCCTCACTTCGAGCACGACGTTGGGCCACATTGTCGAAAAGCCGGGGAGAATGTCGCGAATCACATGCGATGCATATTCATCCGGCACACCCAGCACGACCCTCCCCGCCAGCGCTTTCCCATGAAAATCCTGCAAAACACGGTCGTGCGCGTTTAGTAGCTCACTCGTACTGGAAAGTAACCGCTTGCCGAGCACGGTGAGCGTCACCGCCTGATTGTCCCGATCGAGCAAGCGGCCGCCAGCAATCGCTTCGAGGCGCTGAATGTGAATGCTGATCGCGGCCGGGCTCTTGTGCACGAACTCCGCTGCCGAGCGAAATTTGCCGAGTCGCGCTACCGCGTGAAACGTGCGCAACAGTTCGATGTCGAGGACCGCTTCCATGGTGGTTTAACCGAATTGAACAAGATGCTCAGTATATTTTGATTTTCGAATCGTCGCGCACTGTCTACGCTAGGTGCATGACCAAGCTCTCGACACCTTGCCCGACATCCCGCCCGCTCGCACTGCGGCCGCTGCGCTTGCCTTTACCGGCATTGGAAGCGTTGATGATCGTCGCGTGGAGCTCCGGCTTCGTCGGCATGCGCTTTTCCGCCGACTACGCACCAGTTTTCCTCGTGGTGTTATGGCGTTGCGCGGCGGTCTCGCTTTGCCTGCTTCCGTTCGTGGCGCGCGAAATCATGCGCACGCCGCCCGCCGTGTTACTGCGGCACGGCGTGATCGGCTTATTCGCGATGGCGGGCTATATCGCTGGCATCGGAAAGGGCATTGAACTCGGGGTATCGGCGGGACTTTCTGCGCTGATCGCAAACCTTCTGCCTGTCGGTACGGTGGTGATTTCGTCCGTGTTTTTCAGCGAGCGTAGTTCACGCCGGACGTGGCTTGGCATGGCGCTGGGCGTGGCAGGCGTGCTATTCGTCAGTCGCGATGCTTTTACACTTGGTTCTGCTCCTGTGTGGGCGTACGGCCTGCCGGTGGCAGGCATGGCGTCCTTGGCCGTGGCTACGGTGTGGCAGCAACGCGCGTCCGGTCGTCTTGGCTCGCTAAGTCTATTGGCCACCCTTTGGCTCCATTGCAGCGTGACGTGCGTGGTTTTTCTCGGCCTGCAGACATTTCAAGGAAGCATCGCGCCGGTTGCCACCACGGGATTCGCCGCCAGCGTGGTCTGGACGGCGCTCCTCTCCACGCTTGGCGGATATGGTCTGTACTGGTTATGTCTGAAGCGTTCGTCAGCGGCGAGAGTATCGAGCGTCCTTTTCTTGAGCCCATCGGTCACGCTCGTATGGGCATGGGCCATGTTCGGTGAACCACTTTCCTGGTCGATGCTTGCCGGAACCGTCGTGGCGGCGATGGGAATCGTCTTGATGACGCGAACGCCTGTGCCGAGTTGACGGTCGACATTTCACATGACGCTGAAACATGCCGCAGTCGACTGTCGCAAAATGACTTGAGCATCATCTGCTTGTCCCTTGACCCGAAGGAGGACACGATGGCTCAACGCATCTTCCAGACAATCGAACCGAAGATTCTTTACTTCGGCACACCGGTCGCTCTGATCAGCTCGCTCAACGAGGACGGCACGACCAATCTCGCGCCGATGTCGTCGTTCTGGGCGCTCGGCTGGACGCTCATGCTCGGCTTGCTGGACGAGACAAAGACGGCTGAAAATCTCGAACGGCATGCGGAATGCGTGATCAATCTTCCGTCGCCGGAAATGTGGAAGCAGGTCGAAAAACTCGCGCCTCTGACTGGAAAGAACCCCGTCCCCGAGTTGAAGAAAAAGCAATTTCGCTTCGAGAAGTGCAAGTTCGAGGAAGCGGGGTTCACTCAGCTCGCCAGTGATTGCGTGAAGCCTTACCGCGTTGCTGAGTGTCCCATGCATCTGGAGGCTCGCGTGCGTCACATTCACCGAATGGGCGGCGAGCAACTTCAAGCGCTTGGCGGTGGCGTCGCCGCAGAAGTCGAGATCGTTCGCGTGCATGCAGACGAAGCCTTCGTCAAGAACATGCACCATATCGATGCCAAAAAATGGTCACCGCTGGTCTATAACTTCCGCCACTACTTTAGACTCGCCGATCACGAACTCGGAAAGACGTTCAGAGCGTGAGGGTCGAGCAAGGAACTCAGCCGCGTATCCGAACGACGAGACCGCAGACTGATACTTTCTTGCATACACGCCAGCCATTGGCCGCTCTTTGAAGATTCGCGCGAGACACCGGTGCAAGGTCAATTCCTTTCGCGGAAGCCGGAAACCCACGCGCGGTCTTCTGCCCACCGCTCATCCCCGGCCATCAACAAGGTTTTCCCTCCCCTACCTGTTCCGGGTGGGTTGCCTCCCACTGCTAGGTATTACCGTGACGTTACGAAACCGTCATTGGCATGCCGCCGCATGCGGCGAGGCCAGAAAAATACCAAGGAGACAACAATGCAACCCAGGTTCCTCGCGGCCGCTTCAGGCGCCGGCGACAGCGTCTTCCGGCGGGGCTGAGCATGATGTCTCCGCCCGATTTCCAGTCGCGCCCGGCATGGACCATGACCGTCATGCTGACGGCCCTCTCCCTCATCAATTTTCTCGACAAGATCGTGCTGGGTCTGGTGGCCGTGCCGCTGACGGCGGAACTTCATCTGTCGCCGCAGCAGTACGGCCTCGTCGCCGGCAGCTTCTTCTGGCTGTTTTCGGCTTCGACCGTCGTCGTCGGGTTTCTCTCCAACCGCATTGCGACGCGCTGGATTTTGCTCGCCATGGGGCTGGCCTGGGCGGTGCTGCAAGTGCCGCAGGCGCTGACCACGAGCGCACTCGGGCTGCTGGCTTGCCGGGTGATTTTGGGCGCGGCGGAAGGACCGTCGTTTCCGGTCTCCGTGCACGCGCTGTACAAATGGTTTCCCGATCGCAGACGCAATCTGCCGGTGGCTGTAATCAATCAGGGAGCCGCCGCTGGCATGTTGCTGGCCGGGATGCTGATTCCGCTCGTGACGAAGCAATGGGGCTGGCGCATGAACTTCGTGCTGCTCGGCGCAATAGGCATGATCTGGTGCGTGCTTTGGCTATGCTTCGGCCGCGAAGGACCGATCGACGAGAGACGATCAGCGCGCGGCAACCAGCGTACCGTTAATCAATCCGCGCTTGCCTCGTCGCAACGGCTTTCGTATCGCCGCATCCTGACGGACCGTTCGGTCCTCTCCGTGTTCGCGCTCGGCTTCACGGCCTACTGGACACTCGGACTCAGCCTGACCTGGCTGCCCACTTATCTCGAGAAAGGGCTTGGTTTCTCCGGCGTCGAGGCAGGCCGCTGCTTCGCGGCAGTGGTCGCCACGGCGGCGCCCGTGAACCTTGGCCTCAGCTGGATCTCGCAGCGCATGCTGGCAGGCGGCGCATCGAGCCGCCGGGCGCGGGTGCATCCAATCTGCCTGAGCGCCATGGCCGGCGCGCTGGTGTTCGTCTTGCTGATCCTGCTGAATGCGCCGCCCATTCAGAAAGTCGCGCTGCTAGCCATCGCCTGCGCGCTGCCGACACTGAGCTTCACGCTCGCGCCCGCCCTGCTCGCGGAGATAGTGCCGGATAGTCAACGCGGTGCGCTGGTCGCGATCCACACCGCGCTCGCAAGCCTCGGCGCCGCCATTGCACCGGCGGTGATGGGGCGGATCGTGCAGACCCACGGCGGCGGCACTAGCCATGCGTATGAACTCGGCTTCGTCGTGAGTGCCGTTTTGCTGCTTGCCGCCGCGCTCGCCGCGCTGCGCTGGCTTCGTCCCGAGCAGTCCGTGAAGACGTTGCAGCACGTGGCCGCCCGCGCCCCCGCCTGATGGACCTTGCCCCGAGGCCTCCCCACTGCCTTCCGGCGAACAAGCAGCGAAACACCGTGCTCATCTGAACCGCAAACCGAGCCATGAATAGACCTGAGAGAAACCAGCAGCCCGATACGAGCGCTGCGGAGTATGACTACATCGTCGTGGGCGCGGGATCGGCCGGTTGTGCGGTGGCGGCCAGACTGGCCGAAGATCCGTCGGTGAGCGTCGCGCTTCTCGAAGCCGGTCCCCATGACCACCACCTGAGCGTATGGGCGCCTATCGGCCTTGCGGTCACGGTGCGCAAGCACGGTCCGCGCAACTACGCCTACTACTCCGAGAAGCAGCCCGGTCTCGGCGGTCGCCCCTCCTTCCAGCCGCGTGGCCGGGGACTCGGCGGCAGTTCGTCGATCAACGGCATGGTGTACATCCGCGGGCACCGCTGCGACTACGACGCGTGGGCAAAGCTCGGCTGCACCGGCTGGAGCTACGACGACGTACTGCCCTATTTCCGTCGCAGCGAATGCAACCAGCGCTTCCTCGACGACAGCGGCGATCCCTGGCACGGCGGCACCGGCCCTCTGCACGTCAGCGACCTGCGCACGCCCAATCCGTTCTCCCGGCGTTTCGTCGCGGCCGCGCTGCAAGCCGGCTATCGCCCAAACGACGATTTCAACGGCGCGGAGCAGGAAGGCGCAGGGCTCTACCAGGTCACGCAATGGAATGGCGAACGGTGGAATGCCGCGCGCGCGTATCTGCATCGTGGCGACAAGCGCGACCCGAGCTTCAGCGGAGGTCGGCCGAATCTTGCCGTGCTCACCGACGCCCATGCGCTTCGTCTCGTCTTCAAGGGCAAGCGTGCAAGTGGCATTCACGTCGTGCGCGCGGGCGTCGAGCAAACCTTGCGGGCCCGCCGCGAGATCGTGCTCGCTTGCGGCGCGTTCAATTCGCCACAACTGCTGATGGCCTCCGGCATTGGTCCGGCCCAACATCTACGCAGCGTAGGCATCGACGTGATTCACGACCTGCCCGGCGTCGGCGAAAACCTGCAGGACCATCTCGACGTCATCGTCAACAAGCAGGTGAGGTCGACGGACCTCTATGGCTATTCAGCCGGCGGCTTCCTGCGTCTCATGTCCGAGATCGTGCGATACCGGCGCAACCGCACGGGCATGGTCAGCTCCAACTTCGCCGAAGCGGGTGCGTTCGTCAAGACGCGTCACGACCTTGCCGTGCCCGACGTGCAACTGGCCTTCGTGCTGGCGCTGCTCGGCGATCGCAACAAAAACAAGCGCTCGAAGCTCGGACACGGCTATTCCTGTCATGCATACGTCCTGCGGCCCGAGAGCCGCGGTCATGTTCGTCTGCGCACGGCCGACATGCGCGATGCTCCGTCGATCGACCCGCGCTTTCTCTCCGCCGAAGCGGACATGGACGCGCTCGTTGCGGGCGTCAAAATCGTGCGCCGCATCTATGCGCAACCCGCTCTGGCCGATGCAGGCGGCAAAGAAATGCTCACCGACGACTTCGGACCCGACGGCTCGAACGAAGACGCGGTCCGTGCGTTCGTGCGCAGTCAGGCCGACAGCGTCTATCACCCGGTCGGCACCTGCAAGATGGGCATCGACACGCAGGCGGTCGTCGATCCAAGCCTGCGCGTGCGCGGCATCGACGGTCTGCGCGTGGCGGACGCGTCGATCATGCCGACGCTCATCGGCGGCAACACGAACGCGCCGGCCATCATGATCGGCGAAAAGGCGGCGGACTTGATCCGCGCCGCAAACAGATAGATTCGGACAGCTTCAAATGGAGCATCACATGCAAGCAATCGAAACCGCACCCGCGTTCAACACAACGCACGCCGTACCCGAGAGATGGCCCTTCGCGGTGGAGCGTCACACGCCGACGATCGGCGCGACGATCGAAGGCGTCGACCTGCGCGATCCGCTCGACGACGACACCTGTCTCGCCTTGCGCCGCGCGCTGCTCGAATACAAGGTCCTGTTTTTCCGCGATCAGGACATCACGCCGTCCCAACATGTGGCGCTGGCGCGGCGCTTCGGCGAACTGGAGATCCACCCGGCGTTTCCGCATCACCCGGAGCATCCCGAATTGGTGATCCTCGGGCGCAACGAAACGCGCCGTGGACGCGAAAACATCTACCACTCGGATGTATCGTGGCGTGACATTCCGTCCATGGGTTCGATGCTGCGCTGCGTGCAATGCCCGGACGTGGGCGGCGACACGATCTGGATCAACATGGTCGCGGCCTATGCGAACCTTCCCGAGGAGATCAAGGCACGCATCGCTCATCTCGAAGCCGTCCACGACATTCTGCCGCTGTTCGGCACGGCGTTGCCGAAGGACCAGCATCCCGTCATGCGCCAGAAGTTTCCGCCGGTCACGCATCCGGTGGTGCGCGTGCACCCGGAAACCGGCGAGAAGGTTCTCTACGTCAATGAGGCCTTTACCACGCATCTATCGAACTACGGGCACGTGACGGCTGAGGCTTATCGCGTCGGCTTCGACTACAAGCTCGCCGAGATGGATCTGCTGCAATACCTGTTCCGTCAAGCTCAGGCGCCCGAATACCAGGTTCGTCTGAAGTGGAGGCCCAACACGATCGCCTTCTGGGACAACCGCGCCTGTCAGCACTACGCCGTGCAGGACTACTTCCCCGCGCCGCGCCATATGATGCGCGCCACGGTAATCGGCGACCGTCCGGTCGGCATAGCCTGAGGAGACGGCATGACAATATTGAACACGTTCTACATCGGCGGCGCGTGGGTCGAACCGTGCGCCGGCAGCACGCTGATGGATATCGTCGATCCCGTCACCGAGGAACCAACCGGCAAGCTCGCGATGGGCACGGCAGCCGATGCCGACCGCGCCGTGGCCGCGGCACGCGCTGCGTTCCCGGCGTGGTCAGCGACGAGCCGCGAGGAACGCATCGCCTTGCTCGAACGGGTGATCGAAAGGTATCGCGCCCGTCTCGACGATCTTGCCGACGCCGTGCGCCGCGAGATCGGCGCGCCCATCGCACTGTGCAGGCACTTGCAGGCGCCGATCGGCCTCGCGCAGCTTCAGGCGGCCCTTGAAACCCTGCGGCATTTCGAATTCGAGACGAATCACGGCAAGAGCGATGTACGCCGCGAAGCGATCGGCGTTGCCGCGCTCATCACCCCGTGGAACTGGCCTCTGAACCAGATCACCGCCAAGGTCGCGCCTGCGCTCGCGGCGGGCTGCACCATCGTGTTGAAGCCTTCCGAGATCGCCCCGTTCGACGCCGTCGTTTTCGCGGAAATCATGCATGAAGCGGGCGCGCCGGCAGGCGTCTTCAACATGATCTTCGGCGAAGGACGGGTCGTGGGCGAGCGATTGTCCGCGCATCGCGACGTGGACATGGTGTCGATCACCGGTTCGACGCGCGCTGGCATCGAAGTCGCCATGAGCGCCGCGCCGACAGTCAAGCGAGTCGCTCAGGAGCTTGGCGGCAAGTCGCCGCTCCTGATCCTCGACGACGCGGACCTCAAGGCCGCAGTGACGAGCGGCGTCGCACAATGCATGGCCAACTCGGGGCAGACGTGTGTCGCGCCCACCCGCATGCTGGTGCCGCGCGACCGTTACGAAGAGGCCGTGACGATTGCCGCCGCCGTTGCCAACGCAGTGACGGTTGGCGACCCGGCCGATCCGGCCACGAAGATGGGACCGATCTCCAACCGCGCCCAGTATGACAAAGTGCAGCGAATGATTCGCACCGGGCTCGAAGAAGGCGCGCGGCTCGCGGCGGGCGGCGTGGGCCGGCCGGAAGGCATCTCGCGAGGTTTCTATGCGCGCCCCACCGTCTTTGCCGATGTTCACAACGGCATGAAGATCGCGCGTGAAGAGATTTTCGGCCCTGTGCTGGTGGTGATCGCCTACGACGATGAGGAAGAAGCCATCGCTATCGCCAACGACACGGACTTCGGGCTTGCGGGTTATATCGCCACCGGCGATGCACAACGGGCCCGGCGCATCGCAACGCGGCTGCGCGTGGGATCGGTGCGGATCAATGGCGCCATGATGGACATCACCGTGCCCTTCGGCGGCTATAAAACTTCCGGCAACGGGCGCGAATGCGGAGCGGAAGGGCTGGCCGAGTTTCTGGAATGCAAGTCGGTCACTGCCTGACGGAACACGTGAATCGGTGGAAAGAAAGGCCTGCAGCACGAGGCCTTTCTCATGGCGCCGCCAAAGCGCCCTCAGATCGTGGACAAGGTCAGCGCGTTCTTCACTGACTTCACGCCCTCCACGCCTTCGGCCACTTGAGTGGCCAGTCCGATCTGCGCCTCTTCCGGTACGGTGCCTTCCAGTATCACCGCCCCTTCAGACGCGCGAACCGTGATGCTGGCCACCCGCAGCCCCCGAGTCTTGCTGAGTGCGCGGAGCACGCTCTTTTGCAACGCCCGGTCGGCCGCCTTGCTGGCTGCTTTGCTTGCCTTCGCATTCGATGCCGGCACGGAGGACGCGGCATAACTACTCTGAGCGTGCGCACCGGAAGACCCGCCTATGGAAGCCGCCAGCATGAAAGCAGCGCCGACGAGCCGCATCGCTTTAATCGATTGCATCAGGATTTCCTTTCTCTCTTTGGTTGTCGTGAACGAACCCCATCGTCAGAAACGATGTGTCATGCCAACGAGTCCCAGAACTTGTTTCGAGCCGCTGACGACTCCCGCCACGCCGGGCCAGCTCATGTTTGCGCTGCCGTTGTTCTTCACGTACCCGGCGCGCATATAAAAACTGGTGCGTTTCGAAATGTTGTGGTCGACGCCGACCTCGACACCGAGGCTATTGTCGTGAACGCCGCGCACGACGCGTTGAATGCCCGCAAGTTCAACGGTATCGAAAGGCGTGGCCTGAATCGTCGCGCCCAGCTCCATGATGCTGTACGAATGCACCAGAGTCCCGAGCGGCAGGCTCACCGCGGGCGTCACTGTTACCAGCGCGCCATCGGGCACATCCTTGGGGCGGTTGTAGGAATAGTTGAACTGGAAGTTCACGATGCCCAGCCGATACGCCAGCGCCCCGGTGAAATGTTCGGTCGCCATCAACGGGAACGATGTCAAGAGGGAAGGCGCGGCAGGCACCAGCGGCGCGGTCTCGTTCGAGCCGTGCTGATACTGATAGCCGACGCCCGCGTAAAAGCCGTAACCGGAATAGCTCGCGGCCAGGTCGAGCATGTTGCCTGAAGTGACGGTCACTGGCTGGGTCGTGGCAGACGCCAGCGCGTACATCGCATAGAGGTGAACGCCGCTCAGGTCGGGCGAGAGATAGACGATCGAACTGCTGGTTCGCCCGGACACGTACTGGGTCGCGAGAGTGGCGCGATCAGTGGCGCCGGCGAGATCGGCTGCGGCCAGCGGCGACAACGCTTCGTTGCCGCGGAACGGGTCCGTGAAATACACCGCCCAGAAGCTGGGCTGATATTGACGCCCGAAGCTCAACTGGCCGTAGGTGTCGTGCTTCAATCCCACCCAGGACTGCCGGTAGAACATGGCGGTGCTGTCGGCGAAGTAAGTGCCGTTATTCGTGTTGTACCCGCTCTCGACATC
Organism: Caballeronia sp. HLA56; assembly: GCF_054655155.1. Lineage (NCBI taxonomy): Bacteria > Pseudomonadati > Pseudomonadota > Betaproteobacteria > Burkholderiales > Burkholderiaceae > Caballeronia > Caballeronia sp. HLA56. The sequence goes on from NZ_BAAHOB010000002.1 coordinate 1,115,897, forward strand.
GAACACCGCCTTCAGCCCGTTGCCGAGGTCTTCCGAACCCTTCAGGCCGACCAGCGAACCTGTCGACCCGCCGCTTCGCTCGGCATATGAATGCCGTCCACCGTTATCCAGATACTGTACGAACACGTCCGCGACGCCGTACAGGGTCACGCTCGACTGCGCGGAAGCCGCCCCGGCGGCGAGCATCAAAACAGCCCCGAATACAGGTCTGATCCTGAAACGCATGCATGTCTCCCTTTGTCGTTCTGAATCCGGTGAACATGAGCAATGCCAAGGTGTGTCGACCGTGGCCAGCCAACACGCATCGAGCCGATGCCGCGGATCGCCACGTCGGCGCGCGGGCCCAAGATCGACGTCTCTGTTGTCGCGAGTCAATATTGCAAGGACCGCCAGACGGAACCACTACCCGAACCGAGGGGGGACGGGAATACCCCGAGCGAGGCAAGGGCGAGCGGCCTCGACGCCTACCCGAAAGAGGGGGCGGCAAAAGCGCGCCGCGCCGTTACGCTCGACAGAACCGGTCATCAGCGTGCCGATGCTCCCGGGCATTGGTTCTTGCATGACCCATGCATTGATCTGCTGCACTTATCCTTGAGCGAGGTGGCAATGTCCGCGATCCGATCCATGCCCGTCACGCGGCGGCCTGTGCATACCCGACGCATCGAGTGTGCGGGTTATGAAAGAAGCGACGGCCTGTTCGATATTGAAGGCCACATGATCGACACCAAGGCCGACGACGCCAATCTGATCTTCAAGGTCGTGCCGGCCGGCTCGCCAATTCACGACATGCGTATCGTCGTGACCGTCGACAGCAGGCTCGTGATCCATCGCATAGAGGCTCGCACCGAGGCCGCGCCAAGCCGCTATTGCGCGGAGATCAACGCGGCCTACGCGTGCCTCGCGGGCGTGGCAATCGGCGCGGGATTCATGAAGGAAGTAAGACGCCGCCTTGCCGGGACAAGCGGTTGCACGCATCTGAGCGAACTGCTCGGGCCAATTGCGACGACCGCTATCCAGACGCTCATAGGCTTGCGCGCCAGCGGAAAGGTCCGTCAAGAGCAGTCCGACCAAGCCGACATGCCAATGCTCGACACCTGCCATGCGTGGCGCGCGGACGGCGAGGTCGTGCGTTTCGTCTCCCGGCGCAAGCGCGAGCGCGAAGCTTCTCAGACTGTTCCTTCACGCGCCGGTAAAATATCGTAGTTGCATGATCTCGACCGCCCCGCCCCGGCGTGAAAATCCGCGACTAGCGCTGCGCTACAATAAGCCGGTCATCATTTTGTCTTCTGGCAGGCGCCGCTCAGGCGCCTAACCGGAACGCGCAAGGCGCAGGTCAGCATGCCGCAGAATTCTCCTTTCGAGGACCGTCCGCTCTCGCGCCGCCTGCAAAACGGCAGGATCGAACCCAACACCGAATCCCGTCTGGTCGCACCGCGCGGCGCCGCACGCATCGTTGCGCGCGAGCGCTTGCTCGCCCGGTTGCTCGACGCGCGCCGCAGTCGTTGCGTGATTCTTCAAGGTCCCGCCGGTTGCGGCAAAACGAGTGTCGTGATTGCGTGGCGCGAGGCTTTACTGTCGCTCAGTTTCGACATCGCGTGGCTCACCCTCGCACCGGAAGACAACGACCTCGCCCACTTTTTCGATTGCCTCGTCGCCAGCCTCGCGCACGTCGACCCCGCCATCTCCCGCGAAGCCGGGCTGCTGGGCGGTCGTGGACTGGATGACGAAGCCGTCGAACGCACCGTCATCGCGCTCGTGCGCGGCATCGCCGGTCATCCCGGAGACGTCGTGCTGGTGCTCGACGACCTGCATCATCTCGCCAACGCACGCAGTCACGAAGCGTTGCAGTGGCTCCTCGATTACGCGCCGCCCAACCTTCACCTCGTGCTCGTTTCGCGTGGCAGCGTGCCACTCTCGCTTGGCCGGACGCGCGACGAGGGACTCGTGCTCGAACTGGACATGCGCGATCTTCGCTTCACCGCTGCGGAATCCGAACAATTCCTGAGAGAGCAGCTCGGTGAAATCAATCCGCGAGATGCCCGCTACACGCATGAGCAGACGGATGGCTGGGTCGCCGGCCTGCAACTGTGCGCGATGCGCTTGAAAAAGAGAAAACCAGGCGCGGCGGATATCGCCGGGGCCGATCTCTCGACGCACGGTAGGCTTCAGGACGCGCGCGGCCTTACCGAGTACTTCGAGCGGGAAGTGTTGTCGCGCCTTGCGCTCGCCGAGGTCGAGTTGCTGATTCGAATTTCGGCCTGCACGCTGTTTTGCGCGCCGCTGTGTATTGCCTTGCTCGGAGACGAACAGACAGCGGGCGAAGTGCGCGTGCGGCTGGCGAGACTTGAAAGCGACAACCTCTTCATTGCGCCGATCGAAAGCGCGGGCAGCGAAACGTGGTATCGGCTCAACCCGCTCTTTCGCGAGACCCTGCTGGAACGCTTTCAGGCGCGCAGCGAAGTGCATCGACGTGCCGTGCATCGGGCGGCATGGACCTGGTTTCGCGATCACGATCATCCCGACGAGGCGGTGCGCCACGCATTGCTCGCGGGCGAAGCGGCCGCCGCGGCCGATCTCGTCCAGCGCGTTGCCCGCACCATGCAGGTCGCCGGGAAACTGCGCAAGCTCGTCGGGCTCATGCGGCTGCTCCCATGCGTCGAGGTTCAGGCTCGCATCGGTCTGCGGCTTCTGATGGCGCATCTGCATCTGTATGCGCGCGAATTCGGCGCCTGCGCGGCGGCCATCGCGCGACTGCACGACGACATTCCTTTCGCCGACACTCAATCGCGCTACCGCCTGGCTCTTTTGCGCACGGCGCTCGCCGTGCAACGCGACGACCCCGACGCCGCCGCCTTGATGTTGCCGCAACTGCTGGACATTCCCACCGACGCGGACAGTCTCGCGACGGGCGCGCGCACCAACCTGCTCTCGTGGATCCACATGCGCCACGGCGCGTACGAAGAGGCGCGGCGCGTGCAGACGCAGTCGGCGCAACTGCTCTTCGAAGGCGCACCGCTTTCCGGCACGCCAGCGGGCGCGCTGAACGGCCGCTGCATGATCGGATTCAGCCATGCGCTGGAAGGCAGGTTCGTACAGGTCGAGCGCATTGCCCGCGACGTACTCTGCAAGGCCGACAGACTCGGCAGTGCGGCCGCCGAAGCCGCATGTTTCGCCGCCGCGTTGCTGGCCGAAGCGCTCTACGAGTTCGGCGAACCCGGCGCCGCGCGCAAGCTGCTTGAAGAGCGTATCGACGTGCTGGAGCGTGTCTCCATCCCCGACTCCGTGCTGCGCGTGTTCACCGTGCTTTCGGCGGTGCACTGGACGACCGGGCATCGGCTGAACGCGTTCGCATACCTCGAACGGCTTGAACGATACGCGACGCAACACGGCCTCGTGCGGCTCGTCGCTCATGCCGTGGCAGAACAGACGCGGCGTCATCTGTCATGCGGACAGTTCGACGCGGCGCAAGCGGGACTGACCCGCCTCGACACGATGGCCGCGCACAGCGACGCCGCCCCTTCCACGACCGTCGCGGAGATTCGGGCGATGGCGGCACGCGGGCAGATCGACTGGTGCATGGCGCACGAAGACTGGGAAAGCGCGGCACTGCGTCTGCAATCGCTCATTCCGTTTTACGAAGCGCACGGCTGGCAGCGGCACGTTGCCTGTCTGCAAATGCAGTCGGCATTGGTCGATGAGCGGCGCGGCCGACCGGACGCGGCGCGCGTGGCCGTGCTGGCCGCATTGCGGCGCGGACACCGGCTCGGTCTCATACGCAGTTTGCTCGATACGGACCCCGGCGCCCTCGATCTCATCACTCATGTCGAGCAGAGTGAACCGCACGATCCCGTGCTTTCCTTTTACGTGGACCGATTGCATGCCGCGCAACAAGGCGCGCCGCGCAGCGGTGCCAAGCCGGCCGCGCGGCTCAACAACGCGGGCGGGAGCATCGACACGTTGAGCGAACGCGAAACGCGCGTGGTTGGATTGCTGGCGCACGCGCTGCCGAATAAAAAAATCGCGCGCACGCTCGGCATTTCGCCCGAAACCGTCAAGTGGCATCTGAAGAACATCTACGGGAAGCTCGGCGTGGCAAGCCGCGACGAAGCGGTCGCCCGCGTGCGCGATCTCGAACTGAGCAACGCGACGCTGGGCAGCGCCGCCAGTGGAGCAGGCTGACGAGCCCTGACTCGTTCTTGCGCAGCCACGCCACCCGCCTTGGGTGGTTCCGTCGCAGCCGCAACGCACTATCCTTCGATTCAAGGGGTAGTGCGTAATCATTGCGCACACAAAACTCCACGAAATAACGCCGGTGCGCGCCGCGGTGCGCACTGAAGCCAAGGAGACAGGCGTAAATGAGTACGCTGATGGATGACGTATCTGCAGTAGCGCCTTATCGTCCCGTGCGTTTCCCGGAGCGCCGGCCGCACATCGAGCACCGTCCCGACGGCACGCTTATCCTCAGTTCGGCGAGCGCGCCGCCGGTCATTGCCGAGCGCAGCTTTGCCGCGTTCATTCCCGCGTGGGCCGAGCGTCGCGGCGACGACACGGCATTCGCCGAGCGCGATGCAACGGGCGCATGGCGCACCATTAGCTGGCGCGAACTGTGGGTACAAGTCCAGACGGTTGCCGCTGCGCTGCTCGAAATGGGACTGGGTCAGCAGCGTCCCGTGATCCTGCTATCAGGCAATTCGATCGAGCAGGCGGTATTGCTGCTCGCGGCCGAATACGTCGGCATTCCGAGTGCGCCGGTGTCGCCTGCTTATTCGCTCGTCAGCCGGGACTTCGCGCGTCTCAAAGGCGTGCTGCGAATGGTTCCGCCCGCCACGGTGTTCGTGCAGGATGCGGCGCAGTTCGCGCGCGCGCTTGCCGCTCTCGCCGCTTCGGGCGTCGCGGGCACATCGATCATCACCGTGTGCAACGCCGCGCCCGGCCACCGCACCTGGGCCGATTTGCTCGCCAGCGGATTGACGCACGCGCGCAGCGCCGCCGTCGCGGCAGCGCATGCATCGATCGACGGCGCCCACACCGTTCGCGTGCTGTTCACCTCGGGCTCGACTGGTGTTCCGAAGGGCGTGCCGCTCACCTACGGCAACTTCAGGGCAGTCGCGTCCTACTACGCCGACAACCTCGGCTGGCTGCTGGAATCGCCACCGGTCTTTCTCGACTGGCTGCCCTGGCATCACGGTCTGGGCGGCGTGCTCAATCTCGGCCGTTCGATCCAGTTCGGCGCGACCCACTATATCGACGACGGCCGGCCGCTTCCGGGCCTGATCGAGCGCACGGTTCGCAATCTGCGCGACGTCTCGCCCACCGTGTTCACGAGTGTTCCCTCGGCGTGGGCCGTACTGGCGGGCGAACTCGAACGTGACCCCGTGCTCGCGCGGAGCCTGTTCGCCGACGTCCAGTATTTCGGCTATGGCGGGGCCAGCCTTCCCGCCGACGTGTGGAATCGCATCCAGCGCGTCGCCGTCGATACCATCGGCCGGCGCATCGTCTTTTCGACCGGTCTCGCCTGCACGGAAACGAGCGGCATGGGCACCTATTGTGGCTGGCCGTCGAAAGACCTCGGTAACATCGGCGGCCCGGTTCCCGGCTCCGAAGTGAAGCTGGTGCCGCTCGACGGCGGCGACGGACGCTACGAGATCCGCATGCGCGGCGCGAATGTCTTCGGCGGCTATCTCGACAATCCGGAACTGAGCGCGGCCGCGTTCGATTCAGAAGGATTCTTCCGCCTCGGCGACGCCGTCCGTCTGGCCAATCCGGAAGACGCGGGCGAAGGCCTGCTCTTCGCCGGCCGCGTGGTCGAAGACTTCAAGCTCACCAACGGCACCTGGGTACGCACGGGCGCCGTCCGTCTCGGTCTGCTCGAACTGTGCGCCCCGCTCATTTCGGACGCGGTGATCTGCGGTCACGATCACGACTATCTCACCGCGCTTGCATGGCCGAACGTGGCCGCCTGCAAACGGCTCGCCCCCGAGCTTGCCGAACTGGACGCGGAAGCGCTCGCCCGGCATCCGCTCGTGGTGGCCGCGCTGCGCGAACGCCTCGTCACTCAGCGAGGCGGTGGCGCCAGCCGCACCATCGAACGCGTGATGCTGATGGCGGAACCGCCTTCCATCGACGCCAACGAGATCGCCGAAAAAGGCTACGTCAATCAGGCCGTCACCCGCGCGCGGCGCGCTCATCTGATCGAGCCTCTCTTTCACGCCGAGCCGGCCGCGCATATCGCCTGCGCACGGTAAGCCTCACACCCGGATCAGGCGGATCTTTTCTCAGGAACTTAGTCATGCACATTACTCGAACCGTCTTCCGCGACGATCACGAAATGCTGCGCACCAGCGTGCGCCGCTTTCTGGAACGGGAATGCGTTCCGAAACAGGCCGAATGGGACAAGACCGGCCGCGTCGATCGCGAAACCTGGCTGAAGGCGGGCCGTGAAGGACTGCTGTGCCTGACGCTGCCAGCCGAATACGGCGGAGGCGGCGGCGATTTCGGGCATGCGGCCGTGCTCAACGAGGAAGTGAATCGCGCGGGCCTGAGCGGGCTGGGCTTCGGCGTTCACTCGGACGTCATCGCGCCTTATATCGCGCGCATCGGCAGCGAAGAGCAAAAGCAGAAGTGGCTCCCCAAAGTCTGCTCGGGCGAGGCGATTCTCGCCATCGCAATGACCGAACCGGGTACCGGCAGCGACCTCAAGTCCGTGCGGACGAGCGCCGTGCGCGATGGCGACGAGTACGTCATCAACGGCAGCAAGACCTTCATTAGCAATGGTCTGAATGCCGACCTGATCATCGTGATCTGCAAAACAGACCCGAGCGCGGGTTCGAAGGGCGTGAGCCTGATCGTGGTCGAGGCAACTCGTGCGGGATTTCGCCGTGGCCGCAAGCTCGACAAGGTCGGCATGCACGGGCAGGACACCGCCGAGTTGTTCTTCGACGACGTGCGCGTTCCGGTCGCCAACCGTCTCGGCGAGGAAGGTCAGGGCTTTGCCTACCTGATGGGTGAACTGCCGCAGGAGCGCTTGTCCATCGCCATCGGCGCGGCGGCGAAGCTCGAAGCCTGCCTCGAACATACGCTGAACTATGTGAAGGACCGCCGCGCCTTCAATCAGACCGTATGGGACTTCCAGAACACCAAATTCAAGCTTGCCGACATCAAGGCCCAGGCCACGGCCGTGCGCCTGATGGTCGATCACTATCTGGCCGAGCACGTGCGCCGTCGCCTGACGCTCGAAGAAGCCGCCATCGCCAAGCTCTACGCCACCGAGACACTTGGCAAGGCGCTCGACGAGATGGTGCAGCTTCACGGCGGCTATGGCTACATGCTCGAGTACCCCGTCGCACGCGCCTTCGCCGATGCGCGCGTGAACCGCATTTATGGCGGCACGAGCGAGGTCATGCGCGACCTCATCTCCCGCAAGCTGTAAGTCGAACCTTCTTTTCCACGGAGCAGTGATATGACTCGTAACGTCTTCGTCGCCGGCGTCGGCATGATCCCGTTCAAGAAACCCGGCACCAGCGACACCTACGACGTGATGGGCGCCGGCGCGGTACGCCAGGCACTGGCCGATGCCGGGCTCGACTACGCCGACGTCCAGCAGGCCTACGCCGGTTACGTCTACGGCGATTCGACCTGCGGTCAGAAAGCGCTCTACCGCGTGGGCATGACCGGCATTCCGGTCATCAACGTCAACAACAACTGTGCAACCGGTTCGTCGGCGTTGTTCCTCGCCCGTCAGGCCGTCCAGAGCGGCGCGGTGGACTGCGCGCTTGCGGTCGGCTTCGAATTCATGCAGCCGGGCGCGCTGTCATCGAAGTGGAGCGACCGCGCACCGGCGCTCGAACGCGCGCTGGATCTGGTCAACGAACTGGTCGACCGAACCGATCTGCCGTCTGCCATCCGCCAATTCAGCGGCGCGGGCCGGGCGCACATGGAGAAGTACGGCACCCGCCTCGAAACCTTTGCCAGGATTCGCGCGAAGGCGAGCCAGCATGCGGCGCGCAATCCGCTCGCCGTGTTCCGCAATGTCGTGACGCCGGAAGACGTGCTGGCCTCGCCGATGATCTGGGAAGGCGTGCTGACGCGCCTGATGGCCTGTCCGCCGACTTGCGGGGCAGCTGCGGCGATCGTCGTGTCGGAGGCGTTCGCGCGGCGGCACGGCTTGCGCACCGACGTGCTGATCGCCGGCCAGTCTCTCACCACCGACGAGCCGAGCACTTATGACAGCCGCGACATGATCCGCGTGGTCGGCTTCGACATGACGCGCTCCGGCGCGAAGCTCGCGTACGAGCAGGCAGGCGTCGGTCCCGAAGACATCGACGTAATCGAATTGCACGACTGCTTCGCGCAGAACGAGTTGTTGACCTACGAGGGCCTTGGTCTGTGTGCCGAAGGCGATGCGGAAAAACTCGTCAACGACGGCGACAACACATACGGCGGCAAGTGGGTGGTCAATCCCTCGGGCGGGCTCTTGTCCAAGGGTCATCCGCTCGGCGCGACCGGCCTTGCTCAGTGCTACGAGCTGACCCATCAGATGCGCGGCACGGCCGACGAACGTCAAGTGAAAGGCGCGAAGGTCGCGCTGGCGCATAACCTCGGGCTCGGCGGCGCGTGCGTCACGACCGTGTACAAGGCCGCCTGATGCCGCGCCTTCCGATGGAGTATCCGACATGATCGACAAGAAGCACATCGGCCTGGTGATTCCGGCCTTTCGTACCGTGGCCGAAGCGGGACGACTGCGCTTTTTCGCGAAGGCGATCGGCGAGACCAACCCGATCTATTTCGATGAATCGGCGGCGCGCGATGCCGGCCACCCCGGCCTGCCACTGCCGCCCACCTTCCTATTTTCACTGGAACTCGAGCAGCCCGATAAAAGCTGGCGCGACGAGATCGGCATTCAGGTCGCGCGCATCCTGCACGGCGAGCAGTCGTTCACCTATCACCGTCTGGCCTATGCGGGCGACGTGCTGCGCTTCGAGTGCCGCATCGCCGACATCTACGACAAGAAAGGCGGCGCGCTCGATTTCGTGGTGCGCGAAACGCGTGTGACCAACCAGCATGGCGAGCATGTCGCGGATCTGCGCAGCGTGCTCGTGCATCGCAACGGCTGAGGAGAAACCCGAATGACACCATTGAGTTTCGATGACATCGAGGTGGGCGACATACTGCCGCCGCTCACGCTGGCGCCCGTCGACCGCACGATGCTGGCGCTTTTCGCAGGCGCATCCGGCGATCACAACGCGGTGCACATCGACCTCGATTTTGCACGGCGTGCCGGCATGCCCGACGTCTTTGCGCACGGCATGTTGTCGATGGCCTGGCTCGGCCGCCTGCTGACGCTGTGGACCGACCAGCGCAATCTGCGGCACTTCGGCGTGCGCTTCGTCGGCATCACGCAACTGGGACACCGGATCACGTGCAGCGGACGGGTCGTCGACAAATCCGAGGCGAATGGCGAACGTCTCGTGAAGGTCGAGATCCAGACCACCAATCAATACGGCGAGCCGCGCGTCCTGGGTGACGCGTCGATCGCACTGTAGTTTCGTTTCATCAAGGAGATAGACATGGGTAAGCTCGACGGCAAGGTAGCGCTCGTCACCGGTTCCGGACGTGGTATTGGCCGCGCCATCGCGGAGAAACTGGCAAGCGAAGGCGCGCGTCTCGTGATCAACGACCTCGACGCCGAGCCGGCGCACGAAACGGTCGAGGTTTTGAAGAAGATGGGCACGCAGGCCGTCGCGGTCGTCGGCAACGTAAGCGCGCCCGACTTCGCCGACCGCTTCATCGGCACGGCGATGAACACGTTCAAGGGCATCGACATCATCGTCAACAATGCCGGCTATACGTGGGACGACGTGGTCCAGAAGATGACCGACGAACAGTGGTACGCGATCATCGACTGTCACATGACCGCGCCGTTTCGCATTCTGCGCGCCGCCTATCCGCATGTGAAGGCGTTGCATGCCGCCGACAAGGAAGCCGGCCGCGACGTATATCGCAAGGTCGTGAATATTTCGTCGGTATCGGCGCTCACCGGCAATGCCGGGCAGATGAACTATTCGTCGGCGAAAGCGGGCGTGATCGGCATGACGCGTGCGCTGAGCCGCGAGTGGGGGCGCTTCAACGTCAATGTCAACTGCGTGGCGTTCGGGCTGATTCACACGCGCATGACGAAGGCGGATGCGGATTCCGGCGCGACGGTCAGGATCGAAGGGCGCGATATTCGCGTGGGCGTGAATGCGGAGCGGCTGAAAGCGCACGCGATGAGCAATCCGCTGGGACGCGGGGGCACGCCGGAAGAAGCGGCTGGCGGCGTCTATCTGTTTTGCTCGCCCGAGTCGAACTACATCACGGGGCAGACGGTGGCGGTAGCCGGCAATCTGCAGTGATGCGGGCAGTGACATGAACGCGCAACGGTCCGGCTCGAAGCCGGACCGTTTTTTTTTGCTACCGCGTATGACTCGGACGGGCTCAGCCCTCTGCCTGAAAGCCGACCCCGTGAAGGCGCATGCGATCGATGGCGGCGTCGTCGAACCCCCAATCGTGCAACGCACGCAGCCCCCCTTCACCGCGTTGCGGCGCGGCGCGCGTGACTTTCGAAGGCGTGCGAGAAAAACGCGGTGCGGGTGCAGGCTGAACCACGCCAGCCACCTCGACGAAACTGCCGCGCGCCTGATGCTGCGGATGAGCCGGCGCCTCCGAAAAGCTCAAAACCGGTGCGACACACGCGTCGCTACCTTCGAACACGGCGCACCATTCATCGCGCGTGCGTTCGAGAAAGGCCGCCGCAAAGCGTTCGCGCAGGACCGGCCAGCCGCTGCGATCGTGCTGCTCCGGCAATTCCGCGTCCGCGAGGCCGAGCTTCGTGAGGAGTTCGGCATAGAACCGCGACTCGACCGCGCCGACCGTCATGTATTGACCATCGCGAGTGCGGTAGCTGTCGTACCAGGGCGTGCCGCCATCCAGCAGATTGCTCTCGCGCTCCTCGCGCCAGTTGCCCGAAGCGAGCATGCCCCAAAAGATCGAACCCAGTTGCGCCGCGCCTTCGATCATCGCGGCATCGACTACCTGACCTTCGCCGCCACGCTGAACGTCGAAGAGCGCCGCCACCACGCCCAGCGCGAGAAGCATGCCGCCACCGCCGTAGTCGCCGACAAGATTCAGCGGCGGCACCGGCGCTCCGTCGGCGCGGCCGATGCCGGACAGCACGCCGGACAGCGCGATGTAGTTCAGATCGTGCCCCGCGCGCGCGGCGAGCGGACCCGTTTGCCCCCAACCGGTCATGCGTCCATACACGAGTCGCGAGTTGCGCGACAGTGCGGCCTGCGGGCCGAGCCCAAGGCGTTCCATGGTGCCGGGCCGAAAGCCTTCGATCAGCACATCGGCGCGGGAAATAAGATCCAGCGCGGCTTCGGCCGCTTCGGGTTGCTTCAGATCCAGCGTAACCGAACGACGACCGCGCCCCGTGACATCGGCACGGTTGCCGTTGGTCTTCGGACCCAGATCGGCGTGCGGACGGGGCCGGTCGACTCGCAAGACATCCGCGCCCATGTCGGCCAGCAACATGGCGCCGAACGGCCCCGGACCGATTGCCTCGAATTCCAGCACGCGTACACCGCTCAAAACACCCATCGTCCCTCCCTTTTCGATTTTGCATGACGGTGCGTTCGGCGCACCGCGGTAGATCGGCTTTCCGTCTTCCGGATGACGGCCTCGATTCAGTGGAAGTAAGCCAGAATGCAGGAGAAGCGGCACCCCCCTGGCCGGGTGGAAGGCTTCGCTGCCTGACTTCGTCAGTTGACGGCGCGCGCCCTGCCCGCCCAGCATGCCGCGCGGAGTTCGCGCTTGAGGATCTTGCCCGCGCCCGACAAGGGCAGCCGCTCCCGAAACTCGATCGTTCTGGGACATTTATAGCCGGCGATGAACGCGCGGCAATGCCTGCGTATCTCTTCTTCGCTGGTCGTTTCGCCGGGCTTGCACACGATCACGGCGTGGACCGCTTCGCCCCACATGTCATGCGGCACGCCTATCACCGCACACGCGGCGACCGCGCCGTGAAGTGCGATCACGTTTTCGACCTCGGCGGAATAGACGTTTTCGCCGCCGCTGACGATCATGTCCTTAAGCCGGTCGACGATGTACAGATAGCCTCGGTCGTCCATATACGCGCCGTCGCCAGTATGCAGCCAGCCGCGACGTAAGGCCTGCGCGGTTTCCTCCGGCTTGTTCCAGTAGCCCGCCATTACGTTCGGTCCGCGCACGACGAGCTCCCCTACCGTACCGCGCGGCACTTCCTGGCCCTGCACATCGACCACTTTCACCAGCAGTCCGGGCAGCCCACGGCCGATGGAGCGATAAAGGCCGCTCCTTCTCGCCGCGTCATCGTGATTGGCGGGCGGATTGACGGAGATGCTGGGACAGGCCTCGGTCATGCCGTACGAATGCGCCAGTTCGACACCCGGCAGGCATTCGATCACGCGATTCAGCAACGGCTCGGGAATAGGCGACGCGCCATAGGTGAGGCGCCGCAAGCGCGACAAATCGGCCTGGGCAAAATCTGGGTGATTCAAGACGGCCTGGATCATCGTCGGCACGAGCAGGGTTTCGCTGACGTGCTCCTGATCGATTGCCTTCAAGACTTCGCGCGCGTCGAAGGCGGGAATGATCACATGCGCCTCGCCCGCAACGAACTGCACGAGCGCACGCCCCAGAGCCGCGACATGAAAAAACGGCGCGGCGTGCAGCACCGCGGTCCCGGCGAGCGGCGCCGATTCCGCGATCCGCATGATGCACGACGACCACATGTTCAGATGCGTCTGCATCACCCCTTTCGGAACACCGGTGGTGCCGCCGGTGTACATGATACAAGCGAGGTCGGCGCCGCTGCGACCGATGTCCTCCATCGGCGCGGCTGCCGCGATCAGGGCGTCGAACGACAGCATGCCGTCCGGCGCCGCGCCATCGCCTGCGTGAATCAGTATTGGAACGGTTCGCACGAGGCGGCATACGTCGCGCGCGGCCTCGAGGTGCTGGTCATCCACGATCAGGATGCGCGTGTCGCAATCGTTCAACGAATAGGCGATCTCCGCGGCGCTCCAGCGAATATTGACGGGATTGAGCACGCCGCCGCCCCACCAAACGCCCATCGCATACTCGAGGTAGCGGTCAGAATTCAGCGCCAGCATGCCGACCCGCTCGCCCTCCGTCAGGCCGAGTTCGACCAGAGCCGACGCAAGCCGCGCGACGCGATCGCCGAATTCACGAAAGGTCCGCCTGCGCCCTTTGAACGATACCGCCGTCCGGTCCGGGTTCTGCCGAAGCGAGCGATGAAGGCCCTGAGTCAACTGCATGCTGTCTTCCCTCTGCCGGCGCGTTATCCGTTGAACGACGGCTGCCGTTTGTCGATGAAAGCGGACACGGCTTCGCGGTGATCGTCCGTTTGATGAGCCAACGCCTGATAAGCCGCCGACATCTCCAGCAGCGTGTCGAGCCGGCAATGCATGCCTTCGCGCAGCAGCCGTTTGGCAAGGCGCACCGCATGCGGCGGATTGGCCGCGATGTCCTCGGCGAGGGCGCGCGCGGTTGCAAGCAGCGTGTCATGCGCAACGACGCGCGATACGAGATTCCATTCGAGCGCCTGCTGGGCGCTGATCACCCGGCCGGTGAAGGTCAGTTCCGCCGCCCGCGACAGTCCGATGATGCGTGGCAGGAGCCACGCGCCACCATCGCCGGGAATGATGCCAAGCCGGACAAAACTTTCGGCGAACTTTGCGTGTTCCGACGCAATGCGTATATCACACATGCAGGTGAGATCCAGTCCGGCGCCGATTGCCGCGCCATTTACCGCCGCGATGACAGGCACTTCCAGATTGAAGAGCGCGAGCGGCAACTGTTGAATGCCTCGCCGGTACTCCTGACGGATCTCCACGCCTGACATGGACCCCGATGCATGCCGCTTCATGTCATGGACGTTGCCGCCCGAAGAGAAGGCCGTTCCGGCACCGGTCAGGATCACGGCCCGCACCGAGCGGTCCGTCTCGATCCGCCTGATCGCGTCGAGGAATTCGTCCACCGCCGTGTTGCCGGTCAGCGGATTGCGGCGCTCGGGCTCGTTCATCGTCAGCGTGACGATATGACCGTCCTGCTCGTACTTCAGAAAGTCGTTCATGGAATGTCCGGTCGTTATTAGAAGCCGTCGTCTCCGGCCGTTTTGTCTCAGGCCGTTTTGTCTCAGGCCCTCGTCTCAGGCCCGTCACTCAGGCTGTTTCGAGCGGCGCGGTTCGTGCGAAGTCGGCGATCGTGGGGGTCATCCGCGCGAGCGCCGCCTCGCCGACCACGCAATTCCAGTACGCCTCGGAACCGTCGGCCATGCGCCATTCGTGCAGTCGGCGCGTATAGAGCTGCAGGTCGTACTCCGCGGTCACGCCGATAGCCCCGTGCAGCGCGTGAGCGGTGGACGCCACCAGCGGCACCGCCATGCTGGTGCGCGCCTTGGCGATCGCCGTCGCGAGCCGCGCCGGCACAGGACCGGCGCCGGAAAACGCCAATTCGGCTGCAATTGCCGCCGCGCTCGTGTGCTGGGCCATCACACTCAACTGATGTTGCACCGCCTGAAACTTGCCGATGGACTTGCCGAATTGAGACCGGTCGTTGCAGTACCGAAGCGTCATGCCGAATACACGATCCATCGCACCGGAGATGGCTGCCGCGTGAATGGCCGCGCTGAACACAGGCACTTCCCCGCCGCTTCGACCGAGCGGCGCGGGAACGCGGTCGCCGCGCCATGTCAGGGTTGCGCACGGGCTGCCCCGCACGCCGCCCGGCTCGCGTGCGGCATGGTTCGCGTCGAGCAGAAGCAGATCGCCATCGAGATTCGCGAGCACATATTCACAGATGGTCCCGAACGGCGTGGCGGGCGCCTCCAACGAATGGTGCTCATCGTCAAGTCGTCGGCAGCGGCCCGCCAGCGTGATCATGCCGGCTGGAGCCGCAATGCCGCTCTCGCGCAACAACGCCCGCGCCGCGATGCTCTGCGCCACCGGCGCGGGCGTGGCGAACCGCCCCAGCGTGACGAAGACAGGCGCGAGCGCGGACAGTGCAAGCCCGGCACCGCCCGCGCTTTCCGGCGTCAGCAGTTCCAGAAAGCCGGCTTCTTCCAGAGCAGCCCAGACGGCCGAGGGCGAGCCACCGTTTTCGATGGCCCTGATGGCACCCGGAGTCGCGTAATCGCGCAGAATGGCCTCGATTGCTTCCGTGAACATGGGAGTCTTTCCTGATGCATGAAAATTAGCGCAAGCCCAGGCCGCGCGCGATCATGCCGCGCAGCACTTCGCGCGTGCCGCCGCGCAACGAGAATGCAGGGGAAACTTGACTGAGATAGGCCAGCGTCCGGTACAGCTCGGGTGCGATGGACCGTGCCGGATCGGCCGTGATCGCGGCTTCCAGCAGCGCGGGTATGGTCTGCTCGAACTCGGTGCCGATGTCCTTCACCAGGGCGGCCTCGACCACGGGGCTCTCGCCGCGCGCGAGCCGCGCCGTCACCGCAATGGACATGCAACGCAATGTCGCCAGTTGCGCGACGAGGCTGCCAAGCAAAGCAAGGTCAGCGGGTTTCGCGCTCTCTCTTCGCAAATGGGCGACCCAGCTATCGAGCAGCACGACGCTCGAATAAAGCCGCTCCGGGCCGCTACGTTCGAACGCGAGTTCCGCGGTCACCTGTTCCCAGCCTGCGCCTTCCTCGCCGATCAGCGCTTCGTCGTTGAGGAAGACATCGTCGAAGGTCACTTCGGAGAAGTGCGCGTCGCCCGTGAGGTCCACGATAGGCCGCACATTCACGCCCGGCAACGTGAGATCCACGATGAACTGCGACAAACCCTTCTGGCGATCCTCCGGCGCTCCCGACGAACGCACGAGCGCGATCATGTACTGACAGTGCTGTGCATTGGTCGTCCAGATCTTGCGGCCGTTCAGCCGCCAGCCGCCTTCACTGCGTACCGCGCGGGTTCGCACGCTGGCGAGATCCGAGCCCGCGTTGGGTTCGCTCATGCCGATGCAGAAAAACGCCGACGCGGCGCAAATGCGCGGCAGGTAGAAGTCCTTCTGCGCCTGCGTTCCGTAGCGCAGGATCAATGGACCGCTTTGCCGGTCCGCGATCCAGTGCGCGGCCACCGGTGCGCCAACGGCAAGTAATTCTTCCACCAGCACGAACCGTCGAAACGCATCCATTCCCGCGCCACCGTAACGCGTGGGCAGCGTGAGCCCGACCCAGCCGCGCGCGGCGAGCCGACGGCTGAATGCGGCATCGAAGCCCATCCATGAACGGGCGCGGACGTCGGCCGCGGCGGGCGGCAGATGTTCCGCGATGAACTCCTTCACTTCCGCGCGGAAGGCTTCGGCCTCGATGGGCAACGCCGTTAGATGAAAGGCATCCAGCAGATTACTCACGTCTCGCTCCCCGTGTTTGCATGACAGACGTCCGATGAACGGCGCCCGTGTTCGAAGTGCGAAGTCGAATGCATGGTCACGCTCGAAGCCGCGTCAGTTCGTGCCGTAAAGCGTGACCACGCACGCACCGCCCAACCCGAGGTTGTGCTGCAACGCATGCCGCGCGCCCTCGACTTGACGCCGGTCCGCGCTGCCGCGCAACTGATGCGTGAGCTCGTAACATTGCGCAAGCCCCGTCGCCCCCAACGGATGTCCCTTCGATAGCAGCCCGCCCGACGGATTGACCACGACCTTGCCGCCATACGTGTTGTCGCCGTCCTTGACGAATTTTTCCGCGCCGCCTTCCGGACAGAAGCCCAGCGCCTCGTAGCAGATGACTTCGTTGTGCGCGAAACAGTCGTGCAGTTCGCATACGTCGATATCTTCCGGTCCGACACCCGCGTTTTCGTAGACCTTGTTGGCCGCCGAACGCGTCATATGCGTGCCGACGTAATTGAGCATCGACGGCGGATCGAACGAAGCGGGCGGATCGGTGGTGAGCGCCTGCGCGACGATCCGCACGTCGTTGCGCAGCCCGTGCTTCTTCGCGAAACGCTCCGACACGAGGATGGCGGCAGCGCCGCCGCACGTTGGCGGGCATGCCATCAGGCGCGTCATCACACCGGGGATCAGCACCGTATCGTTCATGACGTCTTCGGTGCTGACCTGCTTGCGAAACAGCGCCAGCGGATTATTGGCGGCGTGACGGCTCGCCTTGGCGCGCACGGCGGCGAACGTTTCCATCGTCGTGCCGTGACGCTTCATGTGTTCACGTCCCGCGCCGCCGAAGGTTCGCAACGCCTGTGGAAGATGCGCGAGATCCGCCGTCAGGCCATGCATGATCGGCACGAACCGTGCGCGCGTGACCGGGCGGTCGTCCCAGTGCGACTTCAGCGCGCCCGCCTGCATCTGTTCGAAGCCGAGCGCCAGCACGCACTCGGCGTCGCCCGTGGCAATGGCCTGACGCGCGAGATAAAGCGCCGTCGAACCCGTCGAACAGTTGTTGTTGACGTTGACGATCGGGATGCCCGTCATGCCGACTTCGTACAGTGCGGTCTGGCCGCAGGTGGAATCGCCATAGACGTAACCGGTAAAGGCCTGTTGCACGAGGTCGTAGGGAATGCCGGCGTCGGCGAGTGCGCGGCGCGTCGCCTCCGCTCCCATTTCGATGTAACTCTGGCTCGCGCCCGGCTTGGCGAACTGAATCATTCCGACGCCTGCCACCAGCACTTTTTCGCTCATGATGTTTCCCGTCAATAGTAGGGATGCTTACAGTTTTCTGGAGATCAGGTCGCGCAGCACTTCGCTGGTGCCGCCGAAGATGCGCGTCACCCGCATGTCGGCGAACGCGCGCGCGATCGGATACTCGAGCATGTAGCCGTAGCCGCCGTGCAACTGCACCATCTCGTCGATGCACTTCCACATGGTTTCGGTCGCGAACAGCTTGGCGATGGCGGCTTCCTGCAAGGTGAGCCTGCGCTCCATATGCTCGCGGAGGTAATAGTCCACCAGCGTGCGTACGGCCACTGCTTGCGCCTTGACATCGGCCAGCTTGAATTTCGTGTTCTGGAAGTCCCACACCGTCTGATTGAACGCGCGGCGATCCTTGACGTATTGCAGCGTGAGCTCCAGTTGGCGTTCGAGTTTCGCCGCACTGTAGATCGCGATGATCAGGCGCTCCTGCGGCAGTTCTTCCATCAGGTGGATGAATCCACCGTTTTCCTGACCGATCAGATTGGTGACGGGCACGCGAACGTCGTCGAAAAAGAGTTCGGCCGTGTCGGCGGCGGCCTGACCGACCTTCTCCAGCTTGCGACCGCGCCGAAAGCCCGCGCGGTCAGTCTCGACCATGATGAGGCTTACGCCTTTTGCGCCCGCGGACGGGTCGGTCTTGCAGACCGCCACCACCATGTCGCAATTCAGGCCGTTGGATATGAAGGTCTTGCTGCCGTTGATGATGTACTCGTCGCCGTCGCGGACCGCCGTGGTGCGGATGGACTTCAGGTCGGAGCCCGTGCCAGGCTCGGTCATGGCAATGGCGAGAATCTTCTCGCCGCGACAAATGGGCGGCAACCAGTTGCGTTTCTGCGCCTCGGTGCCGAGACGCACGATGTACGGCGCGGTGATGTCCGAATGCACGGAATAGCTGAAGCCCGACACGCCAGCGCGATGCAGTTCTTCCGCCACGATGGCCGAGTGCCCGAAGTCGCCGCCGCCACCGCCGTATTCTTCCGGCACGGTCACGCACAGCAGTCCTTCGCGGCCCGCTTTCAGCCAGGTCTCACGATCCACGCAACCGGCCTCGTCCCATTTGGCCTGACGGGGCAGGCATTCCCGCTCGAAAAAACGCCGCGCGGTTTCGCGCAGCATTTCATGGTCCTCGCGATAGACATTACGCTTGACTTCCACCGAACACTCCTCATGACGGATTGTCGCGGCCCACGCATGCGGGAGCGTGCCGCTTCGACAAGGTCATTCTGCGTCGGGAACGGATGGAACGAGCCCACCCGCGTAGGGTGGAAAGCACGGGAAAGCGGGCAGCGAGCGCATGGTCAGCCGGCGTTCAGATCGCGCATTCTGGCGACAGCGCCATCGCGGCCGGATACGTCGAGCTTTCGATAGATATTTTTCAGATGCCACTTCACGGTGTCGAGCGATACATCCATGACGCGCGCTATTTTCTTGTTCGGCAGCGCGAGCGCGAGCAAACTCAGCACCTCGCTCTCGCGTTCGCTCAACAGATCGCCCGAGGCCTGCGGACTGCTCGCCCCGGCAGGGAAGCGTGCGCGTGCTTTCCCCGCATTCACGAGACGCTCCGCGTAGAACGCCAGCACGGGATCGAAGTGCGGATCCGACACGACGACGTCGAGCATCGCCTGCGAGTCACCCGCGCCATCGAGCACGCTGCGCATGAGTCCGAGGCGATGGCCCACGCGCAACGCCTCGGTCAGATGCTCGCGGGCGCGTTTGTCGTTGCAACGGCCTTGCTCCGCGATGGCCAGCTGCAGGCGCAGGCTCGCCACGCGGCTCCACCGCCCGCCCGCCTCGGACAACGCGGCGAGCGGCTTCAGACGCGCGACGGCGCCGTCGAAATCGTTCTGATGCAGACACATGGCGATACGGGCAAGACCGGCGCATACGCTGATTTCCCACGCCGTGCTGCGCACCGCGCCCGAGTAACGCACGGCGAGCGCCTCCAGCCGTGACAGCGCGGCATCCGCTTCGTCGACCTGGCCGTCGTCCAGCAGCCAGCGCGAACGCCAGTGCAGCGCGCAGGCGAGCAGCCGGTCGACCTGGCGGCGCGCCGCGTAATCTTCAAGACGCGTCAGATAATCGAGCGCTTCGCCGCGTCTGCCGGCCAGCCAGTGAGCGCCGGCCAGCACGGTCAGCGCGCGCAGTACGGTGTCGGGAATGGACACTCGTTCGAGCAGGTCGATGCGGTTCTCCAGCAGCGCGAGCGCGGCCTCGACATCGTTCAGTTCGTAAAGCGCCTCGCCCAGCAGCGCCGCCGACATGCACGCAATACCGATATACGCCGCGCCTTGCTTGTCTGCCTCGCTCAGCACCTCGCGCAGAACGCGCTCCGCGAGCAGCACCTGTCCTTCGGCGGCGTGCGTCATGCCGCCCATGCATCGGCCGAGCAGGATGCCGCGCGGCGCGCCTTCACGCGACGCACCTTCTTCCAGCACCTTGCGCGCCTCCGCGTACTCGCCGCGATGGATGAACATCCACGAGAGAATGTTGCTGCGCCCGGCACGTGTGAAGGCGTCGGCGTCGGACGGCACGCGCTGCAATTCCGGTAGCAAGGCGGCCACGGAGTCGGTATCGTCGCGCTGCAGCGCCAGTCCACCCCGCAACACGGCAAGCGCATACCGCTCGCGCGGGCCGGACCG
The DNA here is from genome assembly GCF_054655155.1 of Caballeronia sp. HLA56. Taxonomy (NCBI): domain Bacteria; kingdom Pseudomonadati; phylum Pseudomonadota; class Betaproteobacteria; order Burkholderiales; family Burkholderiaceae; genus Caballeronia; species Caballeronia sp. HLA56. The sequence continues at coordinate 1,136,275 of NZ_BAAHOB010000002.1, forward strand.
CTCGCTGCGCCGTGCAATCTGCCGAATGCCCTGCTGCAGCGCATCGGTTTCGCCGGCATACATTTGCAGATACGCCTGCATCACGAGGAGATCGAAGCGCGCCGCCACTTGTCCCGGCGGAAGGCGGCGCATGAGGCTCGCGAGCTGCCGCAATTCGCCGCGCGCGAGCAGCGTGTGAGCGAATCCCTCGACCATATTGGCGGCTGCCTCGCTGTTTCCAGCAAGCACGGCATGTTGAACTGCCTCGTCCATGTGACCGTGCGCATCGAACCAGTGCCATGCCGCTGCATGAAGCCCACGTTGCGCCTCGTCCGGCAACCCCGCCACGCGGTTCAGCAGGACGCTGCGCAACAACGGATGCAGGCGGTACCACGCATCGCGCTCCTGTTCGGGGGCGACAGACGTGACGAACAGATTGTCGGCCTCCAGGCGAATGAGTTGCGCGGCGATATCGTCGATGGCGAGACCAACGACGCCGGCTTGCTCCAGCAGATCAGCGCAGAGCGGCGCGCAGAAGCGGCCGCAGAGGGCCGCGTGGGTGAGCAGGAGCACATCGTCGCGGGGCAAGCGGGCCAGCACCTCGCGTTCGAAGTAGCCCACGAACGCCGCGCCTTCGCACACGCTCGCTGGCGCAGGCGGAGCCCCGCGTCTGGCTTTGAGGTCGTTCGCGAATAACTGGAGGCCGGTCGCCCAGCCGTCGGTGAGTTCGTGCACGACCTGTGCGTCGCGCTTGCCGATCCGGCCGGACTGCTCGCGAAGAAAACGCTCCGATTCCTCGGCGGAGAAACGCAAGTCCTGCTGATCGAACTCCGTGGTCAGACCTTGCGCGCGCAATCGCGCGAGCGACAGCGGCAACGGCCGCCGCGAAGTCAGTACCACATGCAGTTGCGGCGGCGCGTAGTCGATCAGCCATCGCAACGCCTCGAAGATGCGCGCGTCCCTGAGATGGTGGACATCGTCGAGCATCAGCACGAGTTCGCGTTTGTGACGGGCGACACCCCGCACGAGAGCGATGACCCAATGTTCCACGGCAAGTTCGTCGCCATCGCGTGCGGTGAGGCGTTCCGCCAAGTCGACGATCGACCGGTCCACCAAGGCGAGACTCGCGAGCAGACCGGCGAAGAATATGCGCACCTCGTCGTCCGCAGGCGCGAGCGACAGCCATGCCACGTCGAAGTCGAGCGTCAGAAGGGAGTGCCGCCACCCCATGAGCGTGCTGGTCTTCGCGCTTCCGGCCGGCCCGTGAATGACGATGCAGCGCTGGCGCCGTGCGTCGAGCAGGCGGGCCAGCAAGGCGCTTCGTGGCATCAACTGACGTGCGCCGCGTGGCGGTACGAACTTGTGCGCCACACGCACGACAGACACGTGGGATTCGACTGCGGTTTCGCCAAGATCGGACATGCTGGACTCTGCAAGCGGGGCCGTGATTCGTCCCGATTGTAGGACCCGGTCGATGCATTCCGAAGGCCCCTTACTACCACCCACCCGATTCGGGTGGGTTGGCGAGCCGGCCACCCTACCCCGATGGCCACGCATGCGGCGACGGCATCGGCGGATTCATCGACGCGCGGCCTTTGTTCCGAATTGAGATCGTCTTGAGGAGCGGCCCGCCGGGACGGCCAAGCGCGATGCTGCCGCAGGCTTACGAAGACACTTCTACAAGAAGCGTCTGTGCATGCATCGCACGCAATACGGCCGATGAACCCGACGCGCCCGCGTTACTTCGCCGATGGCGTGGACTCCGATATCAGCGACGCCAGATCTCCACGCGACGCGCCGAAAAGACGCCCCGCCGGCACATTGAACGCTTGCGCGATCTTGTCGAGCGTCACGATGGAAGCGATGCACGTCCCACGTTCTATCTCGCCGACATAGGAGCGATTGAGCCCGGCTTGTTCGGCGAGTTGTTCCTGCGTCCAGCCGAACGACTCGCGCAACTCGCGCACGGTCGCGCCGAAGTGACGCACCACCGTGCTCATGGCGTGACCTGTTCGGCTTGCGGCGCGCGCTTGGGCGTTTGCACGACCGTTTGGGTCGGCGTCTGCGCATGCGACACCGCCGCGCTCTGCGAAAGCGCCTGCGTCACGTAGCTTCCCGGCGCGACATCGTGCGTGAGCCATACGTTGCCGCCGATCACCGCGCCTTGACCGAGCGTAACGCGGCCCAGAATGGTCGCGCCCGCGTAGATGACGACATCGTCTTCCACCACGGGATGCCGTGCGAGTCCTTTCTCCAGATTGCCTGCGGCATCGCGTGGAAAGCGTTTGGCGCCGAGCGTCACCGCCTGATAGATGCGCACGCGGTCGCCGATCACCGTCGTCTCGCCGATCACCACGCCCGTGCCATGATCGATGAAGAATCCCGCGCCGATCTTCGCGCCCGGATGAATATCGATGCCCGTTTCGCTATGCGCGAGTTCCGCGACGATGCGCGCGAGCAACGGCAACTCCAGCCGGTACAACTCATGCGCGATCCGGTGATGAATCATCACGAGAATGCCGGGATAGCAGAGCAGCACTTCATCGACGCTGCCTGCCGCCGGATCGCCCTGATAGGCCGCGAGAATATCGCTGTCCAGAAGGCTCCGAATGCGCGGCAACGTCTTCGCGAAGGCCTTCACCGCGGTGCTCGCGCGTGCGTCGATGGCCGCATCGTCGCGCGGTGCGTGACGCGCCTTGTATTGCAGTTCCAGCTTTGCTTGCACGAGAAGCCCTTGCAGCGCGAAGTCGAGCGCATGGCCCACGTAAAAGTTCTCGCTTTCCTGACGCAGATCGGGCGGTCCGAGCCGCATTGGAAAGAGCGCGCCCTTCATCGCGCCGACGATATCGGTCAGCGCCTCGCGCGCCGGAAGTTCGCGCCCGCCCGGTTCGAGCGATCGCCGCTGCACTTCCCGCCATTGCTGGCGCACCGTCTGAAGCGACTGGACGATGTCATCGATATCGAATACGGCCACGGTTGCAGTCCTCTATGTTTGAAGCTCGACGTCTTGGTCACCCGACAGTCGCCCGACAAAAAGGCAACCGTCTATAGCCATCAATCCCGACTATGCGAGACATGGCGGGAAAGTGGAACCAAGCAAAATTCATTTGCATAGAAGATGGTGCGGATGGCGCGGCGCGGCGCCGCGGTGAAGATTGCTGCTAGCGCCTGAGCGCCGCAAACCGCTTGTTGCGCTGGTCGATCCACATCCGCGCCCAGCGCAACGCATACGCGACCGCGTGATCCGCCTCGAAGAAGTAATCGAGTGCATCGAACGTGAACGACGAGCCGTGCGGCGACACCTTGTTCTCGATAGTCAGGTTTGCCGCGAACAGGCCGCTCGGCATGGCATGGGCAGACGGTGCCACGTCGTATCCCTTGTATCGCATGGAGGTCTCCGTTTATGCGCGTGCGGACCGTAGCGTCCGCGATGTTTTTATCCTAGTATGCGCGCCATGCCGCACCAACGAAGCCTTTGGTCTTAGCAAATTAACAACGCGCTCACTTGGATAGGATCGTTACGCCTTCGCGGCAGCGAGGACCTTGACGCGCGCGGCTATCGCCGGGTCCATTGGCGTGTAGACGATCATGCCGAGATCGGGCCGGCCATCGACGGAGAATGCGGAATACTCCAACTCGATCTGACCGAGCACGGGATGAAGCAGGCGCTTGATGCCATTGCTGTCGCCGTGGTTCAGCACATCGTTGTCGCGCCATAACGCCTCGAATTCCGGGCTTGCGCCGCAGAGTTCGTCCACGAGTTCGCTCACCTCGGAAGCGAGTCCGGCACGCGCCACATCCGCTCTGAACGCGCCCACGACGAAGCGCGCGACGCTTTCCCAATCGTGCTGCTTGGCCCTGACGGTGGGATTGCGGAACAGGAACTGCAGGATATTGCGCTCACCGGGCGGCAGCGTGCCGTAGTCGGTCAGCACGACAGCGGCGGCGCGGTTCCACGCGACCACATCCCAGATGGCGGTCTTGATGATTGCCGGACTCGCTTCGAGCGAATCGAGCAGGCGTTGCAAGCGGGGGTGAACGCCTTCGACCGATTTGTAGCGCACTTCGGGCGGCCGCCCGAGGCCCAACATGAAGAGATGCTCCCGTTCGGTATCCGTCAGCATCAATGCGCCGGAGATGCGGTCGAGCACTTCCGCCGATGGCGCGCCGCCCCGCCCTTGTTCGAGCCACGTGTACCAGGTCGGGCTGATATGCGCGCGCTGCGCGACCTCTTCCCGGCGCAGGCCGGGCGTTCGTCTGCGCCCGGAATATCCGAAGCTCGCCGGGTCGAGCCGCGAGCGACGGCTCCTTAGGAAATCGCCCAGCGATCGTGCGGTGTTGACTGACATGAAGACCCTGTTAGTCGCTTTACCATGATGAAGTCACTACTTTAACGGGATAAGAAACGATCGGATAGTAAGCGGGTCACGACCAGGGAGCTTTGACCATGCGTATTTTTCTGACAGGCGCGACCGGTTTTATCGGCTCGGCCCTTGTTACCGAACTCATTCGCGCCGGGCATCAGGTGCTCGGCATGACGCGCTCCGATGCGGGTGCGCAAACGCTCGAGAAAGCGGGTGCCGACGTTTATCGCGGCACGCTGGAAGAGCCGGACAGTCTCGTCGCTGGCGCGGCGCAAGCAGACGCCGTCATCCACACGGCTTTCGATCACGACTTCTCGAGGTTCATCGAGAACTGCGAGAAGGACAAGCGCGTCATTGCCGCGCTCGGCTCGGCGCTCGAAGGCTCGGACCGGCCGCTCGTCATCACGTCGGGAACCGGGATGGGCGGTGGCGCGCATGGCGAGGCGGCGAGCGAGGATGTGTTCAACGCGAGTCATCCGAACCCGCGCATCGCGTCGGAACTCGCGGGTCATGCGTTGCTGGACGCGGGCATCAACGTCTCGGTCGTGCGGCTGCCCCAAGTCCACAATCCGTTTAAGCAGGGACTCATTACGCCGCTCGTCGAGGTCGCGCGGGAGAAAGGCGTATCCGCTTATGTCGGCGATGGCCAGAACCGCTGGCCGGCGGGTCATCTGTCGGATGTCGCGCGGCTTTATCGGCTGGTCGTGGAAAAGGGCGAACGGGGCGCGCGATATCACGCGGTGGGTGAAGAAGGCGTCAGCAGCCGTGAGATCGCCGAGTCGCTGGGACGAGGCCTGAAGCTGCCGGCCGTTTCCATCGCGCCGGAGGAAGCCGCCGCGCATTTCGGATGGATGGCCATGTTCGTCGCTCTGGATATGCCCGCATCGAGCGCGTTGACGCAGGCGCGGCTCGACTGGCATCCGACCGGGCCGACGTTGATCGCCGATCTGGACGAGGCGCGGTATGTTTAACGCTTGAACGCGCGGCGCGGCGCCTCGGCATGAGAGCGCTGCGCATCGCTTCTGGATCGCTTAAGAAGCCGTGGAGCGTCTTCGACGCAAACGTCGAGGACGCTCTCGCGGAAGCGTTCCATTGCCGACGTCAAACCGTCAACCACCCAGCAACGACTTGCCTTGCGACAGTATCTTGTCGCAGACCTGCTTGGTAATCTGCTCCTTGAGCCCCCCGCCGCTCAGATCGACCTTGCCGCTGCCGCTATTGAGAATGCCCTTGGAGCCGTCGGTGTATCCGCTATCGCTCGTCGATGCACCGCCCGGCAGTTTGCTCATCAAGCCGTCCTTGACCGATGACGCGCCACCGCCGAGGTAGTTGTTCTTGATGCAATACTGGAGCACGCCGGCTACGTTGCCCGTGCTGTTCGATGTCAGCGATTGCAACGACATCCCGCTGCCCAGACTGCCGAGGCTGCTCAGTCCGCCACCGGCTCCGCTATTGCCCCCCTGATTGAGCAGATTGCCGAGCTGCGCATGCGCGGCGGGGACATACGCGAGCGTCGCGGCGAGCATCGTAGCGGCCAGGGTGGAACGAGTGCGTGAGATCATGCGAGCCCTCTCTCTTCGTTGAAAACATCCTCCACTATAGTGCGTTTCGAAGAAGCGGCGACCCGGACTCGAACCCTTCGATGAAACAGTGCTCGCGAGATCGAGCAATGCACGCGCGCCACGGGTTCAGACAAGCTTACGGAATGTCGACCCGATGCGCTTGCCTAAACGGTCCGACTTGTCGAACTGTGCGATCGGCTCGTGGATGCGGAGCGCATCTTCGAGTGTCGGCGCCAAGTGTCGCGCCGCTTTTTACGCCGCGCATCAGGGTGCGGTTTCAATGAAGACCAAAGCAGTCGCGATGTGATTTGCTACGCATAAAACATTGGTAGCCGCGGCACGTGAAGTGCCTATAGTCGAAGGCTTTACAACGACCTTAGCGCCTGCTCCATGAAACACACGACCCGTCGTCAACTCCTCGCCAGCCTCGCCTCTTTCGCACTTGGAACCGTCGTTCTCGCACCGATGCACGCGCAAGCGGAGACACGCGAGGTCGTCATCGGCTATCAGGACATGGTCGTGCCGTGGCGCTATGCGCAGGCAAGCGGCGCGGTCGAAAAGGCGACCGGCTACAAGGTCACGTACCGCAAGCTAGGCAGCGGCGCGGACGTGATCCGCGCGCTGGCGTCCGGCTCGATACAAGTGGGCGAAGCAGGGTCGAGCCCGATCGCGGCCGGACTGTCGCAAGGCGTCGATCTCTCGCTCTTCTGGATTCTCGACAACATCAACGACGCTGAAGCGCTCGTCGTGCGCAACGGCTCCGGCGTGACGAAGCTCGCTGATCTGAAGGGCAAGACGCTGGGCCTGCCGTTCGTATCGACCTCGCATTTTCATGCGCTCGTGGCGTTGCAGCAGGCGGGCGTCGATCCTTCATCGGTGAAGATCGTCAACCTGCGGCCGCCTGAAGTGGCGGCGGCGTGGGAACGCGGCAATATCGACGCGACCTACATCTGGGACCCGGTGCTCGCCAAGGTCAAGCAGAACGGCAAGGTGCTCGTGACATCGGGCGAAGTTGCGAAGGAAAGCGGCAAGGCGACCTTCGATGGCTTCGTCGCCTCGCGCAAGTTCGCGCAGGACAACGCCGCGTTCATGGCGGGTCTCACCAAGGTGCTCGCCGATACCGACGCGCAATACCGCGATCACAAAGCCGACTGGACCGCCGGTTCGAAACAGGTCGAGGCCGTGGCGCGAGAGTCCGGTGCAACCGCCGCCGACGTGCCCGCGAGTCTCTCGCTCTACGCCTTTCCAAGCGCGAGAGAACAGGCGTCGCCAACCTGGCTCGGCGGCGGTCAGCAATCCGGCGCTGCAAAGTCGCTCACGGCCACCGCACAGTTCCTCAAGCAACAAGGCACGATCCAGAACGTCCTTGCTGACTATTCGACGGGCGTCGATCCGCGCTTCGCGCAGCAGGCCGCGAAATGACTTCGCTGTCCATCCGCAATCTCGGCGTCACGTATGAAGGCGCGAGCGCGCCCGCGCTCAAGGGCGTCGATCTGCAAATCGGCAGCGGCGAGTTCGTCGTCGCGCTCGGCGCTTCCGGATGCGGCAAGACCACGCTGCTCAATTGCCTTGCAGGCTTTCTCGATCCAACCGAAGGCGAAGCGTCGCTCAACGGCGAGCCGATTCTCGGGCCGGGCGCGGAACGCGGCGTCGTGTTCCAGAAGTACGCGCTCATGCCCTGGCTCGACGTGCTCGACAACGTCGCGCTCGGCTTACGCTTTCGCGGCGTCAAGCGCGACAAGCGTCGCGTGATCGCGCGCCGCACGCTTGGCCTCGTCGGCCTCGCGCAATACGAGCACGCGAAGGTCTATGCGCTGTCGGGCGGCATGCAGCAGCGCGTGGGCATCGCGCGGGCGCTCGCCAGCGATCCCGAAGTGCTGCTGATGGACGAACCGATGGGCGCACTCGATGCGCTCACGCGCGAAACCGTGCAGGAACTCGTGCTCGATGTCTGGGCGCGCACGCAAAAGACGGTGTTTTTCATCACGCATAGCGTGGAGGAAGCGCTCTTTCTCGCCACCCGTCTCGTGTTGATGACGCCGGGTCCGGGCCGTATCGAGGAAGTGCACGAACTGCCGTTCTCGCGCGAGTACGTCGCGAATCGCGATGCCCGCGCGGTGAAGGCATCGCCCGCGTTCATCGAGTGGCGCGAGCGTCTGACGCGGCGATTGCATCGTCCTGTCACGGAGGCCGTGTGACGCAGCCCGTTCAGGAGGCCCGCTTCGCTCCACCCTCAGAAAGCGCGGCAGTGCCTCGCGCCCGGCGCGCGAAGCGTGGCAAGCGCTATCGCGGCATGCCGGGCGCGGGACCCACCGCGATGCCGAGCACGTTATGCGTCGTGGCGATCGCCGTGCTGTGGTGGGCGACCACGCATTTTCACTGGTTGCCACCGCTTTTTCTGCCGTCGCCCGAGGCCGTGTGGCGTGCTTTCATCGATGCCGTGCACGGGCGCATTCAGGGCGGTCTGCCGCTATCGGAGCATCTGCTGTGGAGCGCGATTCGCGTGTTCGGCGCGTTCGCGCTCGCGGTCGTGACGGCGGTGCCGGTCGGCATTTTGATGGGCGTGAGCCGGATTGCGCGCGGCGTGCTCGATCCGCCTCTGGAGTTTTACCGGCCGCTGCCGCCGCTCGCTTATCTGCCGCTCGTCGTGATCTGGTTCGGTATCGATGAAACCGCGAAGATCGTCGTCATCTGGCTCGCGTGTTTCGCGCCGATCGCCATGGCCGCGCGCGCGGGCGTGCGCAGCGCGACCACCGAGCAGGTGAACGCCGCGTGGTCGCTCGGCGCGAGCTTCCGGCAAGTGGTGCGGCATGTCGTGCTGCCCGCCGCGTTGCCCGAGATTCTGACGGGCTTGCGCATAGCGGTCGGCTTTGGCTGGACCACGCTCGTCGCGGCGGAAATGGTCGCGGCTAACGCCGGTCTCGGACAGATGGTGCTGAACGCGTCGAGCTTTCTGCGCACCGACGTAGTGGTGATGGGCATCGTGCTCATCGGTGCGATTGCGTGGATCTTCGACTTCGGCATGCGCGCGCTGGAACGGCGGCTCGTGCCGTGGAAAGGGCGTTGAAGGCGCGCCTTCCACGCAATCATCACAGCGAAGACAAGCGCGATGCGTTCCTCAAGCAGTCGTCGAAGCGCGTTTCTCGATGGACTGCGGCGGTCACAAGGCAGCTTCGCGAACCGAAAGACATCGTTCTCGAAGGCAAGGCGCGATTGCCTTCCTTCGCGAACGACTTCATGCGGCTACGCGTGGTCAAGCCGAATCAATCGAACACGACCACCTGCCGAATCGCTTTTCCCTCATGCAGCAGGTCGAAGCCATGGTTGATCTCGTCGAGCTTCAGGCGTCCCGTGAGCAACTTGTTCACGGGCAAGCGGCCTTGCGAATAGAGATCGACGTAATGGGGAATATCGCGTGACGGCACGCACGTGCCGATATAACTGCCCTTCAACGTGCGTTCCTCCGCAACGAGACTCACCGCTGGCAGCGGCCAGTTGGCGGTCGATGGCGGCAGCCCGGCGGTCACCGTCATTCCGCCGCGACGCGTGATGCGATACGCGAGATCCAGCGCGCGAATCGAGCCTGCGAATTCGAATGCGAATTCGACGCCGCCCGAACTCAGCGAGCGAATCTGTTCGAGCGCATTGTCCTGACCCGCGTTGACCGTATGCGTGGCCCCGAGCGCGCGTGCCTGTTCGAGCTTGTCGTCGGCCAGGTCGATGGCGATGATCTGCCGCGCGCCCGCCGCGTGTGCACCGATGAGCGCGGCGAGACCGACACCGCCCAGCCCGATCACCGCCACCGACGCACCGACTCGCACCTGCGCCGTATTGACGACAGCGCCCACGCCCGTGAGCACCGCGCAGCCGAAGAGCGCGGCATCGCCGAGCGGCACGGCGGGATCGATCTTCACGACCGAGCGGCGCGACACGGTCGCGTACTCGGCGAACACGGAGCAGCCGAGATGATGGTTGAGCGGCCCGCCCCCATGCGAAAGCCGCCGCTCGCCGGACAGCAGCGTGCCGGCGCCGTTCGCGGCCGCGCCCGGCTCGCACAACGCCGGCCGCCCTTCGGCGCACGGGGCGCAGTGTCCGCAACTCGGCACGAACACGACGACCACGTGATCGCCCACTTTCAAATCGGTCACGCCCGCGCCGAGTTCCTCGACGATGCCGGACGCTTCATGCCCCAGCGCCATCGGCATGGGACGAGGCCGGTCGCCATTGATGACCGACAGATCCGAATGACACAACCCCGCCGCCGCGACCTTGATCAGCACTTCGCCCGGGCCGGGCGGCGCAAGCTCGACCTCTTCGATGCGAAGCGGCTTCGATTCCGCGTAAGGCGTGGCCGTACCCATCGCGTTCAGAACTGCTGCCTTGATCTTCATTTCGTCCCCTCGATGCCGCGGTTGCCGAGTTCCTCGACAAGCACGCGAATGTTTTCCGAATAGTCTACCGGCACGATCACGAGCTGCACGCCGCCGTCCTCGAACGCGCCCTCCAGCGCCGGAACCAGTCCTTCGGCCGATTCTACGCGCCGCCCTTTCGCGCCGTAGGCATCGGCATACTTGAGGAAGTCCGGATTGCCGAAGGTGAGGCCCCAGTCGATGAACTTGTCGACGGCCTGCTTCCAGCGAATCATGCCGTACGCGTCGTCCTGAATGATGAGCACCACGAGGTTCAGCTTCAGCCGCACCGCAGTTTCCAGCTCCTGCGAATTCATCATGAATCCGCCGTCGCCGCACACCGCCATCACGCGCCGCTCGGGGTGGAGAAGCGCCGCCATCATCGCGGATGGAAGGCCTGCGCCCATCGTCGCCAGGGCGTTGTCGAGGAGCAGCGTGTTGGCGCTGCGTGTGCGGTAACAGCGCGCGAACCAGATCTTGTACATGCCGTTGTCGAGCGCGACGATGCCATCGGCGGGCATGACTTCGCGCACGTCGTGGACGATCCGTTGCGGCGTCAGCGGAAAGCGCGATTCGTCGGCGCGGTCGAGCGTGCGCTTCAGAATGCCTTCGCGCAGCGGCGCCAGCGCACCCGCGCACGGCAACCTGCCTTCGACGCGCGCGGCGAGGCGCGACAGGCTCAAGCCTAGATCGCCGACCACTTCCGCATGCGGAAAGAACACCTGCTCGACATTGGCGGGCGTGTAGCCCACATGGATCACCTGCGGCCCCTTCGGTCCCATGAAGAACGGCGGCTTTTCGACCGTGTCGTGACCGATTGCGAGGATCAGGTCGGCGCGGTCGATCGCTTCGTGCAGATAGTCGCGCTCGCTGAGCGCGGCCGTGCCCATCCACAGCTCGGTGGCTTCGTCGTTGCCGATAGCCGCGACCGTGCCCTTGCCCATCTGCGTGTTGAAGAACGGAATGCCGGTGCGGCGAATGAAGTCGGTCAACTGGCCCGCGAGCCGCGGCCGGTTGCTCGCCGCGCCGAACATGACGAGCGGCCGTTCGGCGTGCATCAGCAGGTTCGCGGCGCGTTCGATCGCGGCGTCGTGCGCGACGGGCAGTTCGACCGGATGCCTGGGAACGATGCCCACGTCGTCGCTCACTTCGGTGGCCGCCACGTCTTCCGGGAGTTCGAGATGCACGGGGCCGGGACGCTCTTCGGCGGCGAGCCGGAACGCGTCGCGTATGACCGTCGGAATACTCGCGCCGCTCACGATCTGCCGCGATGCCTTGGTGAGCGGCTTCATCGTCGCCACGATATCGACGATCTGGAAGCGCGCCTGCCGCGAGGTCATGATGGCCTTCTGGCCGGTGATGAGGATCATCGGCATGGCGCCGAGTTGCGCGTAAGCCGCCCCGGTGACGAGGTTCAGCGCGCCGGGACCGAGCGTCGCCATGCACACGCCCGGCTGACCGGTCAGACGACCGTGCGTGGCCGCCATGAAGGCCGCCGACTGCTCATGGCGCGTCACGATGAGCTGAATGCTCGATTTGCGCAGCGATTCCACGACATCGAGGTTTTCCTCGCCCGGCACGGCGAAGATACGATCGACGCCTTCGTTTTCGAGCGCCCTGACAAACAGGTCGGATGCTTTCATTGGCAGTCTCCTTGCAACGCGAGTTCGCGGGTCATTGCGCCGCGCTCGGTGAGAATGGTCGACAGGTCCATGATCTGCGGAAGGAAGATGCGCGGGTCCATTAGCCGGACCTGACGCACGATGGGCGCAAAGTCCATATGCGCGAGGATATCGCGTTCGAGATCGATACCCGGTGCGATCTCCGTGAGTTCGAGTCCCTCGGGCACGCGACGAAACACGCAGCGTTCGGTCACATACAGCACGGGCTGACCGCGCGCGGCCGCGAATTCGCCATTGAAAGTGATCTGTTCGACGCGCTCCACGAACTTTTTCTTCGCGCCTTCCGAGATGATCGCGAGCCGCCCGCCTTCGATCTGCACCTTGAGTCCGCCCGCCGTGAAGGTGCCCGCGAACACCACGGAGCGCGCGTTCTGGCTGATGTTGATGAAGCCGCCCGCGCCGATGAGCCGCGCGCCGAAGCGGCTCACGTTGACATTGCCGCCGCGGTCCACTTCGGCCATGCCCAGGCAGGCGAGATCGAGACCGCCGCCATCGTAGAAATCGAATTGCTGATTCTGATGCAGGAGCGCATCGACATTGATCGCGGCGCCGAAATCGAGGCCGCCGAGCGGCATGCCGCCGATCACGCCTGGCTCGGCGGTCAAGGTCAGATGACTCAGCAAGTGCTCCTCGCCCGCGACAGCCGCCACCACTTCAGGCACGCCGATCCCGAGATTCACGACGCCGCCTGGCGGCAACTCGAACGCGCAACGGCGTGCGATCACCTTGCGCTCGTCGAGCACGGGGCTTTTCATCTCGCCGACCACGGCTTTCGTTTCGGCCGAGAACGCTGGGTCATAGGCCGTGCCGTATGTCTGCGGCTGCGCGCCGGCGGGCGCGAGCACGATGCGATCGACGAGAATGCCCGGCACCACCACCGCGCGCGGATCGAGCGTGCCGCTTGGAACGATCTGCTCCACTTGCGCAATCACCAGACCTTTGCCGTTATGCGCGGCCATGGCGATAGCTTGCGCGTCGAGCACGAGCGCTTCGCGCTCCATCGTGATGTTGCCGTCGGTGTCGGCCGTGGTGCCGCGAATCAGCGCCACGTCGAGCGGAAAGGCTTTGTAGAGCAGCCACGGTTTGTCATCGATCTCGATGACGCTGACGAGCTCTTCCGTCGTGCTCGCGTTGATCTTTCCGCCGCCAAGCCGCGGGTCGACGAACGTACCGATTCCGACTTGTGTGATCGTGCCGGCGCGATGCGCCGCGATATCGCGAAACAGATGCGACATCGTGCCGAGCGGAAGGTTGTAGGCTTCGATCAGGTCGTCGGTCGCCATGCGTGCAAGCTTCGGCACGAGCGACCAGTGTCCGCCGATAGCGCGCCTGATGAGCCCCGGCAGCGCAATGCGGTTGAGTCCGCGCTCGCCGCCGTCGCCCGGTGCGGCGGCGAAAACGACCGTCAGATCGCGTGGCGTGGCGGCGCTTCGGAAACGTCGTTCCAGCGCGATCAGCAATTCATCGGGTGTACCGATGCCGACGAATCCCGAGCAGCAGACGGCGTCGCCGTCGCGGATCAGTCCGATCGCTTCGTCGGCGGTCGCAATCTTGTCTGTCATGGCGGGACCTCTCTAAGCCAGCAAAATCACCGGAGTGCTCCAGGCGTGGCCGCAATAAAAAGCCCGCTTAAGCGGGCGTTGGCGACGGATGTCACATTCCCGGAAACTTCACGCCGAATGTTTGGGGCTGGTGTTCAATAGCTCGATGCTGGCGTTGGTCGCACCAGTCACGCTATCCACCGTGCTCTCGCTTGCATCGAGAATGAGCTTGGGCGCAGCGCTTGCCGCATGCGCGGACGAGGCCACATCCGATATCGAAGCAATCGACTTTTGCACTTGCGACGAGCCTTGCTGCATGGCCGATTCGAACGCGCCCTTCATGCCGGAACCGTATTGCTCGTACTGGCTGCGCGCTTCCTTGAGGATGTCGGCTTCCGTCTCACGAACGATCTGGAAGAAGTGGCGCGCATAAGCGGCCGACTTCTCCGGCACTTCCGCGAACAGCGTCCACTGAAAACCCATGAAGTCGCTCGGTTTCACGTCCGAACCCGACGTGAGGACCGAGGCGCTTTCCTCGAACACAGCCTTGACCGTCTGCACATTCAGATCGGCAAGCTGTTGAAGTCCCATCGCATAGCGCTTCGTGATGCCGAAAAACGCTTCGAGTTGTGTCGTTGCCGCCGGTGCCGATGATTGAAGAATAGGAAACATTGTCCGCTCCATAAAGAGGTACGTGCGAGCCGATCCGTGGGTACGGCGCCCGTTTTGCTGCATTGCAACAATGAGTCCATCATACGGGAGTGGTCGCATGCGTCAAGCAAAGTTTTTGTGATCCTTCGGTTTCCTGATGTTTTTCAACGGCGACACCGTTGAAGCGATTCGGGCAAGGTGCGTCAAGTCGAATGAACCGGTTTTGGCGCGCTTCGGAGTGGATGCTGCTTTTCTTTCCAAAGCGTTGGGACAAAGTAATGGTGTTATCGTGTATTCACAAGCATCGATGGTTCCAGGCCCCGATGTTGCTGGAACAAGTTATCTCATGCTGGCATGCAACAAGAACGTCCTCATCCGATGCATACATCAGGTGAATGGCGGCGCTTGGCGAAGCTGGCAAAATCTCCTGGGTCGTGTCGAAGGTCGAGGCGTTCGGTTGATCGCCCTAGTACGCCCGTTAATCCTTTGGACCCACCTCCATGAAGCTCCGCGTCGGTTTTCAATTGACCTATAACTGCACTCAGGCCACGCCTGCGGTGCTCATGCTCAACACGCATCCTTCCATGTCGGACAAGGTCGTCGTTGCCGATCGCATTACGTTCGATCCGCCGATCGCGTTCACACACTATTACGACGGCTTCGGCAACTTGTGCACGCGTATCGTGACGCCGTCTGTGGGTCCGCTCGTCGTGGCGACCGAAGGCGTGCTCGAAGTGCCCGATACGCCGGAAAGCTATCCCCTGGAAGATGGTCAACTCCCGGTCGAACAACTTCCCGACGAGTGTCTACAGTTTCTGCTGGGCAGCCGCTATTGCGAAACCGACTTGCTTTCCAACTTCGCGTGGCAACGGTTCGGCGGACTGTCGCAAGGGCGAACCCAGGTGCTCGCCATCTGTGATTACGTGCACGCACACATCAAGTTCGACTACAAGACGGCACGGCCCACGCGCACGGCTTCCGAAGCGCATCAGGAAGGCATCGGCGTGTGCCGCGATTACGCGCAACTCGCGGTGGCGCTCTGCCGCGCCCTGAACATTCCGGCGCGGTATTGCACCGGCTACATCAGCGACGTAAACCTGCCGCCGCCTTATGCGGACCAGGATTTCTGTGCATGGTTCGAAGCCTATCTCGGCGGAACCTGGCAGACTTTCGATCCGCGCAACAACGCACCGCGCACTGGCCGTGTACTCATGGCGCGCGGCCGCGATGCGACCGACGTGCCTATCAGCATGACCTTCGGGAGCGCGGCCCTGGTCGACTTCAAGGTGATTTGCGAGCCGTGCGAATGATCTTCGCGTCCACCTTTAGAACGCCCACGAATCGTCCGTTATGAAAGCGTTTCACTGCACCGACTGCGGACATCTCATCTTCTTCGAAAACGTTCAATGCGAACGCTGCGGGTCGATGCTCGGCTTCATTCCGGAAACGGGCGAGATGAGCGCATTCGTCAAGCTGAAGGGGCCTCGGTGGGAAGCGAAGCCGGCGGACGGCGACGTTCGCTACAAGCCGTGCCACAACTATTCGGTCGAAAAGGTTTGCAACTGGATGGTGCCGGAAGACTCGCCGGACCCGTTCTGTCATTCTTGCCGTCTGACCGCCGTGATCCCGAATCTGAAAGCGCCGCGCCGTCGTTATTACTGGGCCAGACTCGAAGCCGCGAAGCGTCGTTTGCTGTACACGCTCGCCGTGCTGGGATTGCGCGTTGACACACGCAAGGAGCATCCGGAAACCGGGCTCGAATTCGAGTTTCTCGAAAGCCGCCGAGGCAAAAAGGTGTTGACGGGCCATCATAGCGGCCTCATCACGATGAACATCGCCGAGGCAGACGACGTGCGTCGCGAACGCGTACGCATCGCCATGCGCGAGCCCTACCGGACCTTGCTCGGTCACTTCAGACACGAGATCGGCCATTACTACTTCGATCGCCTCGTGGTGGGCGCGCGGCGAACGGCGTCGTTCCGCACGCTCTTCGGCGACGATCGGGCGAGTTACAGCGAAGCGCTTTCCCGCCACTATCGCAACGGCGCGCCTGCCGACTGGGCGACGAATCACGTCAGCGCCTACGCGACCATGCATCCCTGGGAAGACTGGGCGGAAACCTGGGCGCACTATCTTCATATCGTGGATACCACCGGCACCGCGCGCGCATGCGGCATCAACATCGCGCCAGTGAGCCGCAAAGGTCCTAACTTCGCCGCGCAAGTGCTGCCTCACTCGCCGAGTTTCGAATTGCTGATGAAGCAATGGACGATGCTGACCTACGCCATGAACAGCCTCAACCGAAGCCTCGGCATGCCGGACCCGTATCCGTTCACGCTTGCGCCTGGCGCCGTGAAAAAGCTGAGGTTCATCCATCGTCTGATCGAGGCGCAGAGCCTCGAGCATGAACACGATCGCGTGGAAGCAAACTCGCCTTGAGTCCGCATTGAAGGACATCGATAGGTCAACGCGGCGATAAGTGTTCTTCGCCCGCCGCGCGACACCCTCAAGCAGATCCCACCTATTTGCTCCCGACCGCATGCGCGAACCTTCGTCCATGCCGGTTCAAGCCGCCTCCGGTACTTCGTGGGAATGGTGATTGCACCTACAAGTTGGCCAGCACGCGTTGCTCACTAGACGTGCCTGTTTTGGCTTCCTAAATTCTTTTGGATACCGCTATGCGCCTGCTTACTACACAATATGGTCTACCCCGCGTCTCATGGGGCGCCGTCATCGCGGGAGTCATCCTCTCGCTGATCGCGTACCTCATGTTGACGGTGCTCGGAACCGCTATCGGGGCATCGGTGCTGTCGCCACTGACTCAGCCCGATCCATCGCGAGGCTTCGCGTTCGGCTCCGGCGCCTACATGATCGTGATGACGGTCATCGCCGTGTTCATCGGTTCCTATTTTGCAGGGCGTTGCGCGCCGGTTCTTGGCTGGCTGCACGGCTTGCTTGCATGGGCCGTGATGATCATCGCGATGGCATACAGCGCAACGTCGCTCGTCGGCAGCGCAGTGAGTGCGGCAGGCAGCATCGCATCGACCGGTGCGACGGCTACCGCCGCGGCCAACCCTTCGGCCGCAAGCGGCACGATGCTGGGTTCGCTCAAGGCGCAGGTTCAAGGCGCGGTTGCTTCCGCAACGGCCGCTGCATCCGGCCCGCAAGCTGAAGCCGATGCACGTCAGGCCGCCGATACCGCCGCACGCGGCGTCGCCCGCGCTTCGTGGTTCTCGTTCGCTGCACTTCTCGTCGGCGCGATCATCGCGATCGTGTCGGGTGGTGCGGGATTCCGCCACCAACCGCCGTTCGAAGATGCAAGCGGCAGCGCTCGCGATGACGTCGCCTTGCGCGCCGGTGCCGCAGGACGCCTTGCGCCGGACAATCGTGTCACACGCTAAACGCCCTATCCGACTGATCCACGAAACCTGGAGTCGCGCATGAGCACGCAGAATCGAACGGCGACAGGTGTCGTGGAGACGTCGACGTTGACCGCCACTGAAGAACGTCTGCACGTATCGACGGAAACGCTCGAAACCGGCATGGTGCGCGTGCGTGTCGTGACGCACACCGAGTCGCGCGAGGTGCCTGTCGTTCTGCACAACCGCACGGCACAGATAGAACGCGTTGCCCTCAATCGTTTCGTGGACGCGGAGTTTGCGCCGCGCCATGAAGGCGACACGTTGGTCGTGCCCGTCTTCGAGTACGTGCCCGTGACCGAACTGAGGCTGATGCTCAAGGAAGAAATCCGCATCACCACTGTAGTGACCGAAAAAAATGACGTGCACAGAGCCGAGTTGCAACGTCAGGAAGTCGTCGTGGAAAGGCGCGCTGGAACGGTTGGAGACTGGATTGCGGACCCCGCGATACCGTCCTCGGGCTCGGGCAAGACATCTTCCTGAGCCGTTCTTCGAAGCAACGTCTGGCCGCCATTCAAATCACTCAAATCTACCCGGAGCAAAACATGACTCAAGCAATCGTTGGTGTATTCGATTCGTTTCAGCAAGCCGAAAGCGCGGTCGCGCGTCTCGTGGAAGGCGGTCTAGACCGCGCCGACATGGAAGTGCACGCCAGTGACGAGACGAGCGGAGCGGAACGTCCCGTGGTTGCAGATCGACCCGCTTCCGCTGCCACGGAAGAAGTCGGCATCGTCGGCAAGATCGAGAATTTCTTCGGCAACATGTTTGCTGGCGACGACCGGTCGGAAGACATCGGCAACTATCAGGAAGCGGTTCGTCGCGGTGGCGCGTTACTCACGGTCAACGTGAAGGAAGAATCACAGGTGCCGCTCGTGCGTTCGACGATGCACGAGGCGGGCGTCGTGGATATCGACGAACGCGTGGCGCATTGGAAAAGCGGCGGTTATGCGGGCTTCGACGCATCCGCAAAGCCGTTGACTTCGGATGAAGTGCTGGCCGATCGCCAGTCATTTGCGGTGACGCGTGAGTCGCTCGAAGTCGGCAAGCGCGAAGTCGAAACCGGCGGCGTGCGCGTTTATTCGCGCGCCACTGCAACGCCTGTCAGCGAGACCGTCAATCTGCGTGACGAGCATGCGACGATCGAGCGCCGTCCGGTCGACCGGCCCGCCACGGCCGCTGACCTGAAGGAAGGCTTCGTGGAAATTCGCGAGACGGCAGAACACGCCGTCGTCGCGAAGACCGCGCATGTCGTCGAGGAAGTCGTCGTGGGCCGGCAGGCAACCGAGCGCACCGAGACGATCAACGAGACACTGCGCGGCACGGATGTCGAAGTTGAACACGTCGAAGCCAAGAACGTCGACCCGGTGCGTGCGATCGACGGCGTGAGCCCGGTTGCGCCTGTCAAGCCGACCTCGCATTGAGCCCGCGCGACTGACCGACGAGGAAACGCCGGCGCCGGGCTTCGTCAGCCGGCGTGCATCCACTGCAAGACCTGCCGCCAGTCCGCCTGCGTCATGACGCCGAACCAGTGGTCATGATCGGCGGTCGGCAGGAGCATGAAACGCGCGCGTTCGTGTTCGTTTGCGAAGCGGCGCGCATGCATCACCGGGATCAGCGTGTCCAATTGCGCGCCCACGATCACGAGCGGGCCGTCGTAATGCGACACGGCGGCGACGGAATCGAAGCCGTCGTGCAGCATCCAGCGGATCGGAAAAATCGGATATTTTTCGGCGGCGACGTCGGCGAGCGAGTCCCACGGCGTGATCAAAACGACGCCCGCGAGCGCTGCTTCATTGCCCTTCACGACCTGCGCGGCCATGCCCGCACCGAGCGACTCCCCAACGAGATAAAGCGGCCCGCGCCACTGCGCGATGGTGGCCGCCAACGCTTCCCGCGATGCGGCTAGCGCCGCCTTCATCGTGCGCTCTCCCGGGCGTCTGCCGTGCCCCGGATACTCGACGATCACCACCCTATACCCGTCACGCACGAACACGTCGGCGAGCGGCAATTTGGTGTCGGCCGACTCCTCGTTACCGTGATAAACCATGAACGTCCCGCGCGGTTCGCGCCCGGCCGGAGTGACGACATAGCCCGCGAATTGGTCGCGCACTTGCAACAGGTCGATGCTTGCACCGGCGTGCGGGACTGTGCGAAGATCCGGCGCGCTCGGAGTGGAAGGCAGAAGCATCCGGTCCTGCACCATAAAGAGCGTCAGCGCCGCAAGCAGATAGGCGGCAATGGCAAAGCGTAGACCGTGGGACAGCAGGGGCATGCGAATTCTCTCGTTCGACATCATCAAGCTTTTTCAGACGTTGAAAGCATAATCATTCCAGCGCCCGCGCGCCGCGAAAGCCCGTTATGCCTCACATGGCATTAAAGTCGCGCGCCGGAACGCCGATACCACGAGGACAGTCACACGCCTCGTGCAATAGCATGCATATCAGTAATTCTCGCCGATGGGCGCCGCGCGGCGGCAAACGATGGATCATCGCGGCAAGCGCGCTTTTCACCGCCGCACTCATCCGCACGCTGCTGCACCCGCTGCTTGGACCCGTCATGCCCGGAACGGCGTTTCTCATTGCCGCCGTTCTCGTCGAGTATTACTGCGGTCTTGCGCCGGCGGTTTGCGTGATGCTTGCCGGACTATGTATTGCCGACTTTCTCTTCGTGCCGCCCTATGCGCGCATCGAGGACTTCGACCGCGCGGATATCAAGCTGCTCGTGTCGTATCCGTTGATCACCATCGTCATGATGACGCTCGTCGAGCGGCTCAAGCGCGCGCAGTATCGCGCCGAGTTGCTCGCTTCGGTGGCGCAGTCGCGCTATGAGATGCTCTTGCGTCACGACAACGAACGCCTCATCACGCGCCGGGCGACCGAGGAAATGCACCGGATGCTCCAGCACGTCACGCAATACAACCGTTCGCTGATTCTCATCAAGGCGCTCGATCCGACGACGCGTGTCTCGCCCGCCAATTTCGTCGCGGCGGCGAATTCCCCAGTTATCGACGATGACGCGCCGCGCGCCGGCATCGCATATGGCGCCAAGCATGCCGATGCCCACGGCGAAGATATTGCCCGCGTCAGCGATGCCCTTCTGCCGGGGCTTCACCGTATCCGGTTCCAGTCGGACGAGCAGGACTGGCGGCCCGTCGAATGTGTTTGCGAGCGCTTCGCCACACCATCCGGCGATTATCTCGTCCTCCGTTCGGCTGCCTGACCATGAACATGCCTTACTTTCCCCCCGCCCAGAACCGGGATCACGCGGTCCTGTTGCTGCACGGCCTGTCCAGTTCGCCGCTCGAATTGCGCTTTCTCGCCCGCTATCTCGGTGAAGAGGGCTTCGCAACGCACACGCCGGAGTTGCCCGGATACAGCGCGGGCGCCGGACACGCTTCGATGGAAGAGTGGCTGCGCGCGGCCGTGGCGGAATTCGACGCGCTGGCGGCGCGGCATCGGCACGTTTCGGTGTGCGGCCTGTCGATGGGCGCGGCGCTCGCCGCCGCGGTCGCCCATGAACGCCCTTCCGCGCGCGCCCTGCTGTTGCTCTCGGTCACGCTCGACTATGACGGCTGGGCCATCCCGTGGTACCGATTCCTGCTCGACTGGGCGTACTACACGCCGTTGCGTACGCGTTATCGCTATCGCGAGCACGAGCCTTATGGTCTGCGCAATGAAGCGCTGCGCACGAAGATCGCCCGCGCGATGCAAAAAGGCGAGATCAGCGAAGTCGGCCCGGCATCCATTTCGATGCCCGCGCTGCACGAGGCCAGCCGTCTCGCGGCATCGGTGCGTGGCAAGCTGAAGCGCGTCACGAGCGACTGCCTCGTCATTCACGCTATCGACGACGAGACCTCGAGCCCGCACAACGCGCGATTCGTCGCGGCAAACATAGGCGCGTCGTTCTTGCGGACCATCTGGCTCGACGACTCCTATCACATGATCACGTCCGACAACGAGCGCGAAGTGGTGGCGCGCGAGTGCACGATGTTCCTGCGCGAGAGCGCGTCTGCCTGCAACTCCACCGATGGCACAGGTCCCGTGATGTCGCGTGCCCTGGCGCGTCGGCTCCGGCAAACGGCTGCAGGCGCGAAAAGAGCATGAAGCGCGCGAAAACGTTCATCGCGCGCACCTGCGTGGCGCTTGCGGCTTTGCTCGCATTTGGACCGGCACACGCCGCCGACGCGGACACGCAAACGAACGGTGACTGGAAAATCTCGATCGGGCCAGGATTGTACGTGTTCCCCGAATTTCCGGGATCGTCGCGGATCAAGGTATTTCCCTTGCCCGTGCAGGATATTTCCTGGCGCGACCGTATCTTTTCGCAAGGTCCGGACGTGCTCGGCCTCAACGTGCTGCGCGGGGAGAACTACCACGCAGGCATGTCGGTGAGTTTCGACTTTCAGTCGCGATCATCGTCCGATGACGCGCGACTCGACGGCCTGCCCAACGTGCACTACGGACCGAAGCTGCGACTATTCGCCGATTACACTTACTGGGCCTTCACCGGATCGACAGCCGTTTATCAGGACATCGGTGGCACCGGGCAAGGACTCACCGCGATGGCGGATCTCTATGTCTCCGCGCCCATCGGCAAATTGCTGCTGTCGGCGGGGCCGGGGCTGACTTGGGCCAATGGCGCTTATACGCGCACGTTCTTCGGCGTTTCACAGCCGGAAAGCGTGGCGTCCGGATTGCCGCAATACTCCACCGGCTCGGGCCTGCGCGACGTCCACTTCAATCTGGCCGCGAATTACACGATCTCTTCGCACTGGTCGGCCAACCTGGTCGCAGTCGTTGGCCGGCTCGAACGCTTCGCTGCCGGCAGCCCGATTACAGAACGCAGGTTGGATGTGAACGGAATGGCCTCGGTCGCATATCGCTTCTGAACGCAATCTATCAACCTGATTACATACAGATTCGAAAGAGCTTGAGATATCGGGCCTCACGCGCTTGCTTTGGAAATAAACTCCGCGCATTTAGTAAGACGTGAACTTGACGTCCCTTACGTTCCATCGCAACGTGCGTTAGCGCACAAAACCAGCCACGTCGCTGGCCATACTTGACCCACGTGACCTTCTTCACGTCTGAAAGGCTGCAATTTTCACCGCGACTTATTCAGTAACTGCATTATTTTGAATATGGCACATTGTGCGTGCCCTGCTTCGCCAAAACGGAATGAATATCTAATTCACGATGATCGCGAACGCCTTCAAAAATTGGATGCCCGACGAACTCTTCCTCCGTCTGCAGCATCGCAGGAAGATCGGGCGATTCCCGAGTCTTGCAAATCCCGAAACCTTCAACGAGAAAATGCTCCGGCGCAGTCTGAACCCGGACGCGCGCTTTACCGATCTGGCCGACAAGCTCATTGTGCGTGACTTCGTCAGGCGCGTGATCGGCGAAGAACATCTGATTCCGCTGCTCAAGGCGTCCGAGCTCTTCACCGAAGAGGATTTCGAGGCGTTGCCCGACTCCTTCGTCATGAAGGCCAATCACGGCAGCGGCTTCGTCAAGATCGTCCGCGACAAAGCGGAAACGAGTTATCAGGAACTGAGGACGCTTGCCGACCGGTGGCTTGCAACCGACTTTTCCAGAACCGGGCGCGAGCGGCATTACCGCGCGATTCAACCACGGCTGCTTTTCGAAGCCCTGCTTCTCGATGAACAAGGCAACATTCCCGCCGACTTCAAGATCCACTGCTTCAATCCCGAAGAAGGACCTTCCAAGCTGTTTGTCCTGCTGATCTCCGATCGCTATACGGGCCATCCGCGCGGAGATTTCTTCGATGAATCGTGGAACCATCTCGACATCAGGATCGGACACTATCCGCGTAGTGCGACGCCTTGCGAGCGCCCGGTCAACCTCGACGCGATCCTCGCCAAGGCGAGAGCGTTGTCGGCATCCTTCGACTATGTGCGCGTGGATCTTTATGCACCCGACTGCAAGATCTTCTTCGGCGAAATGACCTTCACGCCGGGCGGTGGACTATATCCCCTCTTCCCGGACAGCGTGGATTATCAGTGGGGGCAAATGTTGCAGGCAGCGCCTCTCTTATCTACGCCGAAAATGTCGACGCGGACGATCGGGTGAATCGGCGTCTGTACGGTTGTCGAAACGCTGACACCGCCCGCATTGGTCACTCAGGCGTGACGTGAACACACTGGGCCATCGGTTCACGTCACGTCACATCGTTTCCCTAAGGCTCTTTCTCTTGAACAACGTCGCGTCCGCGGTTGGGTTGCATTTCGCAAGCCTTCGCTACCCGAAGCGTTCGTGCGTTATCGATGGTTCAAAATTTCGATCACGCTCTCTGCATTGTCTTTACGACGCATTCACGTTTTTTCATATTGCCGCCTCACAAAGCGCCGTTAAGGAAAAGCGTTTGCGCAACTCTGTAGTTCGAGAAGCGACCTGCAAATCCCGGCCGAATTCGTTCAGACTCGAAGTGTTCCGCGTAGTCCCTGGCGTCAACGCAGTCATCGCTTAACGCAGGTCTCGAGGGCTCTCGACCGCGCCTCTGGTCAAGGCAGCGCAGGCATCCTTTCGCCTTCGATTTATTAGTTCGCATTCCTACTATGTTTAAAGAATCGCAATTTTATCGCAGAGTAATTGGAGTTTTCCGCGAGAAGGCGGATTAGCATATTCGATGATTGATCGACGTAGATTTTTAGCTAGCCTGGGCGCGTTGTCCGGAACCTATACATTGGCCGCCTGCGGAGGCGGAAGCGAAAGCGACGTACCGAACTCGACATCGAGCGCTTCCGGGCGGTCCAGACAACTGAATCCCACTGCAAGAGCGGAGTCGCAAGGCCCATCGCCGGATGGCACGACCATTCCTGACGCAACCGCGATCGTGGACAAACGCGGCTCCGTCTGGACGGTGAATAACGGCGTCGTATTTCAGAACGACACGGCAATATCCATTGCCAACGTTTTGATGCTTCTCTGGTCGGGCGGCAAGATCTATCAGAGAAACACGAGCGGGCAATTCTATGTGTGGTCGAATGACTGGCTACTTTGCCGCGACCCGCGCACACCGCTCGCAGCGCAATCCGGCATGTTCTTCGGCATGAACGGTCATTACGATTATCTCTACACGCCCGCGCAAACCATCGCCATTTTGAATGGCATGGGTTGCAGTATCTATCGGCTCGGGTGCAATGAGACGTCGGCTGAACTCAGACCTGTCGCAAGGATGGCGAGGGCCATGAACGGAACGGGCATCGAACTGTTCTGTCTGATTCAACAAGGTTTGACGGATGACTGGGGTAACCTGTTCGGGAGCGAGGCCGCGGCATACGCCAAGGCCTACAGCACAGGCGTGACGGTCGCGAGCACGCTGAAGCCGTACGGCGTGACGATGTACGAATGCGGCAACGAACTCACGCGCCGAGCTCAGACTGTAATCGACTCGAATCGCGCCGGAACGGATGTCGCCGACTTCAACAACGATAACTGGCCGGTCATGCGCGGCGTCATGCGCGGATTGATCGACGGCGTGAAGGCCGCGCAGCCCGACGCCATGTGCGGCATCAACTTCTGCGTGGCGGATATCGGTGCATCGGACGCGTTATGGGAAGGCAATCAGCCGGACGGCACGAGCGGTCATCCCGTAGTCCGCTGGGACATGACGACATGGCATAACTACGAGGTCTATGGCGATTTGTTCGATATCGGTTCGGATGGCGCGGGCCCGCACTTCGACCTGCCGCAATACTGCAAGGCGCGTTACGGCGTTCCCTTCATGATTACCGAGTGGAATGCCAATCCCGAACAAAGCGACGACTACCGGAGCGCGTTCGTGCAGTCCCGATTGCAATCGTTCTACGACGCCCGCAAGACGCACAACATTCAATCCACCATGTATTACGTGCTCGACAGCGGCGACCACACCTTCGGCATCATGCACAACAGCGTGCCGATCTTGCCGACGTATCTGAGCTTCGTGAATTTCGTCCGCTCGCATGCAGATTCCTGATACCGCGCAAACCGCATCACGTTGCGATCTCGCGCGCTTCGCCCGCACACGCCTCGACCAGAATGGCCTCCAGTTCCGCGTGCAACGTGCGGTTGTTGAAGTTCGTTTCGATAGTGTGCCGCGCGGTCGCGCGCATCTTGTCGGTGTCGATCTGTCCTTTGGCGATTTTTTCGAGCGCGGCGGAAATGCTCGGCCCCGAGCGCTCGTCGACGAGCACGCCGGTCTCGCCATCCACCACAAGTTCGGGAATGCCGCTATGACGCGTTGCGACGACGATCGCGCCGGTAGCCATTGCTTCCATGATCGACACCGGAATGCCTTCCATGTCGCCGTTGGCGGCCGTCACGGACGGCAGCAGAAACACGTCGGTGCGCTTTAGTTCCGCGAACACTTCGTCCTGTGCGCGCGCGCCGAGAAAGTTGACCGGATTGCGGTTATTCGCGGCCATCGCGCGCAAGTCGGCCTCAAGTGGGCCGTAGCCGATCACGTTGTATTCCACGGGCAGGCTGCAATCGCGAACGCCGGCAATCGCATATTCAAGGCCTTTTTTCTCGACGAATCTTCCCACGCTCAGCACTTTGAGCGGGCGTCCGGGCTTCTGCTTGTCGGTGGCAAGCGGCAGTTGCTCGACATCCACTCCCACGTGATGCACGAGCGTCCGCGATGCAGGCGCGCCCCAGTCGATCAGGCGCATCCGCCAGAATTCGCTGACCGGCAGCGACAGCGACCCCCGTCCGAAGAGCTGCTTGTAGTGCGGCAGATAACGCTTGACGAGCGCTTCATCGCTCATGTCGAAGCCATGAAAGACGGTGGAGATAGGGCCTTCAAAGTAGCCCGCATCGCGCAGATACATGGCGCGCACGCCGAGGGGACCGAAATGTGCGATCACCGCATCGAAACTTTCGTGCGACATCGCTCCGCCGCCCGAGAGGTCGAACAGCGTCGAGCGGCAACCGGATGTCGCCGCGCGCCAGGCCACGCCGATGCGTTTGCGTCCTTCCGGCGTTGACAGTGAGCTCAGTCCGAAGCGCGCCAGATGCGCAATGCGTGCCGCCGTGCCCTGTTTGCGACGAAATATGCGTAATTCGATCTGGCCTTTGAGCGGATCGTCGGCGCCTTCGTCATAGCGCGCGGCAAGGACGACCACATGATGTCCTCGTTCCGCGAATCCCGCGATCTGACGGACCACGAAGGTTTCCGATGCAACAGGATAGCTGTCGACAACAAACGCGATTTTCATGCGCCTCTCCGCTTCCGCATCATTATTCATGTTGCGGGTACGCTAGTAAGGGGGACGAATCAAATGGTGTGCACGCTTGCCATGCCTTGTTGTCCACACCTGCCCATCGTTCGATAGTGCTCAGGCCAGCATAGTCCAAAATGCCACGCATTGTTGCTTTGCCGCTGGCGCTTCGTTCATCGGTGCCTTTATCTTTGCGCGTCGATGCGCAATTACGCACACCGATGGATCATGCTTTCATCGCGGCAAGTTCCAGACCATGTTGAACAAAGGCGTGAGTCACGCTTTAGGACCGACAACATGAGCAAGCAATTTGCCAGACCGTCGAACGCAACATATTCGCGCACGCGCCAACGCTCGCGATCGCTTGAGGAATGAACGAAGCAGCCACTGGTTAAATTCCACACGTTATGTATTTTTCGTGGAATATAAGCTGATTATTCGTCTGGATATTGTAAAAAGGCACAGGGACGGTTCGCTTCGGCCTCTCAACGGACGCGCTCCTATCGCCTGCGACCGAGCATCGACATACCCGCAAACTGTGCCGCGTCGCCAAGCGCTTCTTCCACGCGAATCGCCTCGTTCCACTTGGCCATGCGTTCCGAGCGCGAGAACGAGCCGACCTTGAGCTGGCCCGCATTCCAGCCAACGGCAAGATGCACGATGGTCGTATCCTCCGTCTCACCCGAGCGCGCCGATACGATCGTGCCAAACCCCGCGTTCTTTCCCGCTTCGAGCGCCGCATACGTCTCCGTCACCGTACCCGCCTGATTCAACTTGATGAGGACAGCGTTGACATCGCGTTGCTCGGCGGCCTTTGCGATGCGCGCCGCGTTCGTCACAAGGTAATCGTCGCCGATCACCTGCACGCGTCCTCCCACCGCTGCCGTGAATCGGCGCAAGCCGGCCGCATCGTCCTCGCTCAACGGGTCTTCCATCGACCCGATCGGGTAACGGTCGCACCATCGGAGCATCAGTTCGCACATGGCGTCGCTGTCGAGCTCGCGGCGCTCCAGGCCGAGCTTGTAACGCCCGCCCGAGCCGAATTCGGATGCGGCGATATCGAGCGAGATGGCGACTTGCTCGCCCGGAACGAACCCCGCTTCTTCGATAGCCGCGACGAGCGTATCCAGCGCCGCTTCGTTGCTCTCGAACACGGGCCAGTGCCCGCCTTCGTCGGCGACACCGGCAAGATGACCACGCTTCGCCATGATCCTGCCCGCAGCCAGATAGACCTCGGCGGTCATCTCCAGCGCTTCGTCGAAACTTTTCGCGGATGGCGCCATGACCATCAGGTCCTGAATATCGATACGCCGGCCAGCATGCGCGCCGCCGCCGAAGATCTGGATTTCCGGGATCGGAACGCTGACGGTTCGGCCGTTGGCGACATAAGCCCACAGCGGCTGCCGACGGTCTGCCGCCGCGGCATGCAGAACCGCAAGCGACGTCGCGATCAACGCATTGCCGCCAAGCCGCGATTTGTCCTCGGTGCCATCGAGTTCGATCAGACGCGCATCGATTTGCGTCTGCCCGAGCGCATCCATGCCGATAAGCGCCGCCGCGATTTCATCGTCGATACCGCGTAACGCATCGCTCACGCCGAAGCCGCCCAGCGCGGCCGCCCCGTCGCGCCGATCCACCGCCTCGAAACGCCCGCGAGAAGCACCCGCCGGGGCCATGCCGCGTCCTTTGGCGCCGCTTGCCAGCGTCACTTCCACTTCCACGGTCGGACGTCCGCGCGAATCCCAAATGCGGCGGCCGTGGACGGATGCAATCGCGCTGCTCATGTTCAGACTCCCGCGGGTTTATCGATGGATGCCGCCTCGTTCCAGCGCTTTCGCCATTGCGCAAGGGAATCGACCGGTTCGATGAGAAGACCGCGCGCAAGTTCGCGCACCGCCTGTATGTCGGCTGGATCTTGCAGGTACTCGACGGGCGATTTGCCATCGACCCGCGCGAGCAACAACGCCGGAAAGAGCCGCGCGCAACGCAGATCTATCCGTTCCGCCGGTTCCCAATCGACAGCCGCCAGATATCGACCGCTCAGGGCGTCGAAGCTTCCGGCATAGCGTTCACGCCAATGCGGATTGAGAAAGCTCTTCAGGACGAGGTGATTCAGGCAGAACGCGAGGTCGAAGGCCGGATCGCCGTAGGTTGCGCATTCGGCATCGAGAAAGACGGGGCCGTCGGCACCGCATAGGATGTTCTTCGGGCTCACGTCGCCATGAACCAGCGCGATGCGCGCAGCCGAAACCGAATCCGCCAGATCGCCGAGTGTGTTCGCCAGGTCGGGATGACGCGCGGCTGTCGCCCGCAGATAAGGCTCGATGCGGATGGACTCGAAGGTATCGTGATTCGCGAACTGCACCGCGAGCGCAGCCGAACCCGCGCTTCGCTCATGAATCTGCGCGAGAAGGAAACCGACTTGCGCGGCGAAGGTGTCGTCGATCCCGCCTTTCAGCAGCTTCGCCTTCCAGACGGGGTTATGTTCCGCAGGAAGATACGCCATCGCGAAGCAGCCGAGCGGCGCGTCTTCGAACAGAAGCGCAGGCACCGCGTGCGGCAGCCAGGTCGCGACACAGCGCAGCCACGCGGCTTCGGCGGCATTGCGGCTGACGGGCGCATGCCAGTCCGCCGCGACCTTGAGCTTGCCGAGCGCGCGCTTGATGCAGAACGTAGCGCGGCGCGCATCGACGCGCCAGATATCCGAAGACACGCCACCCGTCAGGCGCGTGAAGCGCGGTTCTTCGTCGGCATCGAGCAGGCGATGCTGGCGCAACGCGTCAACAAGGTGCGCGAGGTCGGTGGCTTCGGTCATCGAATGTCGGCCGGGCGTTTGGCGAGTTCGGCAAAGTAGGTCCCGGCCTCATGTTATGGGATCGCGCAAGCAGGTGCAACGCGGATGGTAAAGTCACCAGACCATCACATCCGAGGACCGCATATGCGTCTCTTGCTCGCACTCATCCTTCCGTGGCTGCAGTTCTTCACGATCGGCCGACCGATTGCCGGCATCATTTGCCTGCTTCTTCAGATCACGTTGATTGGCTGGATTCCCGCCGCGATCTGGTCGGTCTATGCGCTCAGCCAGTACAACACCGAGAAAAAAATCCAGCGCGCCTTCGGAGCGCGCGGCTGACAGGCAGAACGCGCGGGCGTCAATGGGAATGGCGCGGAACATCGGCGCCACGGCATCCCACGAGAAAGTCGAAGTCGCAGCCCTGATCGGCTTGCAAAACGTGATCGATGTACAGCTTGCCGTAGCCGCTCGTGTTCTCGCCCGCTTTGCGCGGTTCTTCCGCCCAGCGGGCGAGACGCGTCCTCAGCTCTTCGTCGCTGATGTCCAGATGCAGGCGCCCCGCGAAGCAGTCCATCTCGATCCAGTCGCCATCTTCCACCACCGCGAGCGGACCACCGGCGCGCGCTTCGGGCGCTACATGCAGCACCACCGTGCCGTAAGCCGTGCCGCTCATGCGGGCGTCGGAGATGCGCACCATGTCGGTCACGCCCTGCGCCAACAGCTTCGGCGGCAAGCCCATGTTGCCGACTTCGGCCATGCCCGGATAACCCTTCGGGCCGCAGTTCTTCATGACCAGGATCGAATCGGCGGTGACGTTCAATTCGGGATCGCCGATCCTCGCCTTGTAGTCGTCGAAGTTCTCGAACACGACCGCCCGGCCGCGATGCTTGAGCAACGCCGGCGTCGCGGCGGACGGCTTGAGCACCGCGCCGTTCGGCGCGAGATTGCCTCGCAAAATGCACAGCGCGCCGTCTTCCACGAGCGGGCGGTCGAGTGGACGAATCACCTCGGCGTCGTGGATGGGCGCGTCTTTCGTGTTGTCCCAGAGTGAGCGGCCGTTGGCCGTCAGCGCGTCGGGATACGGCAGCAAGCCCGCTTCGCCCAGACGCCGGATCACGCCGGGCAAACCGCCCGCGTAGTAAAACTCTTCCATCAGAAAGCGTCCGGACGGTTGCAAGTCGACGAGCGTCGGCGTGCCGCGGCCGATGCGCGTCCAGTCGTCGAGTTCCAGGTCCACGCCGATACGGCCGGCAATCGCCTTCAGATGGATGGTCGCATTCGTCGATCCGCCAATCGCCGCGTTGACGCGAATCGCGTTTTCGAACGCCTGCCGCGTGAGGAGTTTCGAGAGCCGCAAGTCGTCGAGCGCCATCTCCACGATCCGCATGCCCGACATGTGCGCGAGCACGTAGCGCCTGGCATCCACCGCGGGAATTGCCGCGTTGTGCGGCAAGGTCACGCCGAGCGCTTCGGCCATGCACGCCATGGTGGATGCCGTCCCCATGGTGTTGCAGGTTCCAGCCGAACGCGACATGCCCGCTTCCGCCGACATGAATTCATGCAGCGTGATCTTGCCCGCCTTCACCTGCTCGCTCAGTTGCCACACGACGGTGCCCGAACCGATATCGCGACCCTGATGCTTGCCGTTGAGCATCGGGCCGCCGCTGACCGCGATCGCGGGCACGTCGCAACTCGCCGCGCCCATCAGCAAGGCGGGCGTGGTCTTGTCGCAGCCGACCAGCAGCACGACGGCATCGACGGGATTGCCGCGAATGGATTCCTCTACGTCCATGCTGGCGAGATTGCGCGTCAACATGGCTGTAGGCCGCAGATTCGATTCGCCGTTGGAAAACACCGGAAACTCCACCGGAAAGCCGCCCGCCTCGAAGACGCCGCGCTTCACGTGCTCCGCGATCTTCCTGAAATGCGCGTTGCAAGGCGTGAGTTCCGACCACGTATTGCAGATGC
This sequence comes from Caballeronia sp. HLA56, assembly GCF_054655155.1. Classification (NCBI taxonomy): domain Bacteria; kingdom Pseudomonadati; phylum Pseudomonadota; class Betaproteobacteria; order Burkholderiales; family Burkholderiaceae; genus Caballeronia; species Caballeronia sp. HLA56. The sequence goes on from NZ_BAAHOB010000002.1 coordinate 1,167,867, forward strand.
CAATAATCGGCTTGCCCTGAAACTCGTGGTCCGGAATGCCCTGATTCTTCATCCAGCTTCGATACATGAAGCCATTCTTGTCCTGGGTTCCGAACCATTGAGCGGAACGGAGCAGGCGTTTTTCATTGGGCATGACGGATTCTCGACGAGGGTGGCAGGGTGTGCGTGCTTATGTGCGTGCTTCAGGTTCTGGGGACCATCGCGAGCGGCTCGGCTTTGCTCGCGGCATCGGGCGGCAAAGGCGTGCGCGGCTCTTTCGATCCGATGCCTTCGCCGAGCTTCGTCCCATTCGATTTACGGCGCGCGGCATGACGTTCGATGACTCGCTGCAGCAGACAGAACGCGCACAGAAGCGCGCCGATCACGATGCGCGTCCACCATGAACTGAGCGTGCCGTCGAAGGTAATCAAGGTCTGGATGGTGCCGAGAATGCCGACGCCGAACACCGAACCGATCACATAGCCCACGCCGCCCGTGAGCAAGGTTCCGCCGATCACCGTCGCGGCGATGGCGTCGAGTTCCATGCCCTGCCCTTGCAATCCGTAGCCCGAGAGCACGTATAGCGTGAACACCACGCCGCCGAGCGCCGAGCAGAAACCCGAGAGCGCATAGACGCCGACCTTGGTGCGCGCGACGGGCAAGCCCATCAGCAGCGCCGAGCGTTCGTTGCCGCCGACCGCATACACGTTGCGTCCGAAGCGCGTGAAGTGGGCGACGAAGATCGCCACGATCAGCGTGACGATGGCGATCAGCGCGCCCGTCGTGAGCGACGCGCCGCCGACATCCACATGAAAGGCGGACAGCGCGCGGAACGTGGAATCGGTGATGGTGATGGATTGCGTCGTGATGAGAAAGCAGGCGCCGCGCGCGAGGAACATCCCGGCCAGCGTGACGATGAACGGTTGCAGCCTGAAGAAGTGGATGAGCGCGCCCATCGCCGCGCCATAGCAGGCGCCGAAGGCCAGCACGAGCGGCACGATGATCCACACCGGCCAGTGCAGACGTTCGGCGAACACGGCGCACAGGATCGTCGTCAAAGCGACGACCGAGCCGACCGACAAGTCGATGCCGCCCGACACGATCACGAACGTCATGCCAATGGCGACGATCAGCAAGAACGCGTTGTCGATCAGCAAGCCGAGCAGCACTTGCAGCGAGAAGAAGCCGGTGTACATCACCGAGCCGAAGCCGAACAGAGCCGCGAACAGAACGACGGTGACGACGATAGGCAAGATGCGCGGGTCCGTCAGACGGTCGAAGAAACTTTTCATCGGGATGCCTCCGCGAGCGGCTGTTTCGAAGCGGACGGAAAGACGCGTCGCAACTGCCGCATCAGCACGGCGCGCGCGGTGGACGACTGAATCACGCTGACGACGAGCACCACCGCTGCCTTCACCACGAGCGTCGCTTCGGGCGGCACACCGATGGAATAAGTCGTGTAGGTGAGCGTCTGGATGATGAGCGCGCCGAGCACCGTGCCTGCAAGACTGAAGCGCCCGCCGAGCAGCGAAGTGCCGCCGAGCGTGACGGCGAGAATCGCGTCGAGTTCGAGCAGGAGACCGGCGTTGTTGCCGTCGGCGCTGCGCACGTTCGAACTGGCGAGAATGCCCGCCATGGACGCCGTCAATCCGGAGAATGCATACACGCCGAACACGATCACGTTCGAGCGCAAGCCGACGAGCCGGGTTGCAACCGGATTCACGCCGATAGCCCGAATGAAAAGCCCGAGCGCGGTGCGATCGACGAGAAGCGCCGTGAGGATGAGCGCGCCCGCCGCGATCCACACGGAACACGGGACGCCCGCCAGATAGCCGCCGCCGACCATCAAATAAGCCTGCGCGCCGATCGGGATGATCTGGCCGCCCGTCAGCAACTGCGCGACGCCGCGTCCCGCAACCATCAGGATGAGCGTCGCGATGATCGGCTGCATGCCGATGAACGCCACCAGCAAGCCGTTCCACATGCCCGCGAGAACGCCGACCGCGAGCGCCGCCGCGATGGCAAGCGTCACGCGGGAAGGATCGTCGGCGAGGATCGTGGCGGCCGTCGCGCCGGCAATCGCGACGATCGCGCCCACCGAGATATCGATGCCGCGCGTCGCTATCACGAGCGTCATGCCGAGCGCGACGAGCACGAGCGGCGCCGCGCGATTCAAAATATCGACGGGCGCGCCGAACAGGTGGCCATCGAGCATGGCAATCGACAGGAACCGCGGGTTATGCGCCAGATCGAGCAGACACAGAGCGACGAGCGTCACGCATGGCCACACGAGCGGATGCTGCAAGACACCTTTGATACGGTTCATTGCGATCCTCCCGCGATCAGCCGATACACCTCGTCTTCCGAGGTCGTATGTCCCGCGACCTCGGCGACCTTGCGCCGGTCGCGCAACACCGCAATCCGGTGACTCACGCGCACGACCTCGCTCACTTCGGACGAGATGAAGAGAATGCCGAGCCCTTTCGCGCAGAGCGCGAGCACGCGGTCCATGATCTCGAACTTCGCGGCCACGTCTATGCCGCGCGTCGGTTCATCGAGAATCAGCATGCGCGGCTCCGTTGCAAGCCAGCGCGCGAGCAGCACCTTTTGCTGATTGCCGCCAGAGAGCAGACCGATAGGCTGCTCGGCATCGCGCGCCTTGATGCCTAGCTGCTCGATATAGTCGTCGGCGATCTCGCGTTGCTTCGCCTTCCGAATGCAGCGCCAAAGCCCGAGCCGCGCCTGAAGCGCCAGGATGATGTTCTCGCGAATCGACAGGTCCGCGATAATGCCTTCCTTCTTGCGATCCTCCGGGCAATAGCCGATGCCCTGACGCACCGCATCGCGCGGCGAATGCAGCTTGACCGGCTTGCCGGACACCTTCGTCGCGCCTGCATCGGAACGCTCCGCGCCGAAGAGAAGCCGCGCGGTTTCCGTGCGCCCCGAACCGAGCAAGCCCGCGAGCCCGAGTATCTGACCCGGCTGCACGTCGATATCCACGGGATTCATCAAGCCGCGACGGCCCACGCCGCGCATTTCGAGAAACGGCGCAGCCGCGCCTCGTTGCACGGGCGGCTCGGAAGCCGCGTGCTTCAGGCGCTCGGTCATGCGTTCGTGGCCCACCATCTTCGACACGAGCAGTTCGACCGGAAGATCTTTCGCGAGATATTCGCCTTCGCGCTCGCCATTGCGCATGACCGTGATGCGATCCGATACCGCGTAGGTCTGTTCCAGAAAGTGCGTCACGAAGAGAATAGCGAGACCTGAATGGCGGAGCTTGCGCAACACGTCGAAGAGTCGCGTGACTTCGCCGTCGTCGAGACTGGAGGTCGGTTCATCGAGGATCAGGACGCGCGCATCGACCGACAAGGCACGCGCAATCGCCACCATCTGCTGCACGGCGATGGGATACGTATCGAGCGATTTCGTGACGTCCACCGAAACGTTGAGGTCCGCGAGCGCCTTTTGCGCCCGCATGTGAATGCTCTTCCAGTCGATCGCGCCATGCCGCTTCAACTGTCTGCCCGCGAAAACGTTCTCCGCCACCGAGAGATTCGGACACAGGTTCACTTCCTGATAGAGCGTGCGAATTCCGGCGGCTTCCGCTTCCATGGGCGCGGCGAAATTCACGGGACTGCCACCGAGCCGGATCTCGCCTGCATCGTGCTCGTGGACGCCCGTCAGCACATTGATGAGCGTCGATTTGCCGGCGCCGTTCTGCCCCATCAACGTATGAATCTCGCCCGGAAACAAACGAAAATCGACGTCGTGCAGTGCGCGCACGCCGGGGAACGACTTGGACAAACCGATGGTTTCGAGCACGGGTGTGTCGGTCATGGATATCGCCGGAAAGGGAATGAGTCGTCCATCGCGCTCACATGATGGCGCGATGGACGTGCGATGGCGCCCGAGCTTCAGTATTTGCGCTGCGGCAGCGTGGCCGCGGCGACGCTCATCGGGAAAATGGTCTCTTCGGTCACGATACGCTTGGGCAGTTCCTTGCCCGCGACCACATCCTTCACCGCGGTCATCAACTGCGGGCCGAGCAGCGGACTGCATTCCACGTCCACGTTGATCTTGCCCGCGACCATGGCGTCGAAACCGCCCTTGGTTGCATCGAACGAGACGACCGTGATGTCCTTGCCCGGCTTCATGCCCGCCTCCTCCATTGCCTGAATGGCGCCGAGCGCCATGTCGTCGTTATGCGCGTAGACCACGTTGATCTGCTTGCCGTAGGTCTTCGCGAAGGCTTCCATGACCTGCTTGCCGCCAGCGAGCGTGAAGTCGCCGCTTTGCGAGGCGATCACCTTGAACTTGGGATCGTTCTTGATGACTTCGAGCAGACCCGCACGCCGGTCGTTCGCCGGCGCCGATCCCACCGTGCCCTGCAACTCGACGATATTGATCGGCCCCTTCTCGTTCTTGTAGCGTTCTTCCAGCCACTTGCCGCCGCGCCGGCCTTCTTCGAGGAAGTCCGAGCCGATCATCGTCACATAGAGCGACTTGTCTTTCACGTCGATGTTGCGGTCGGTCAGGATCACGGGAATCTTGGCGTTTTTCGCTTCGATGAGAATCGGCTCCCAGCCCGACTCGACGACCGGCGAGAACGCGATCACATCGACCTTCTGCGCAATGTAGGAGCGTATGGCCTTGATCTGATTTTCCTGCTTCTGCTGGGCGTCGGAGAATTTGAGGTTGATGCCCGCGTCTTTCGCGGCGGACTTGACCGAGACCGTATTGGCCGTGCGCCAGGCGCTTTCCGCGCCGACCTGTGCGAAGCCGAGCGTGATCTTCTTGTCGTCGGCGTGTGCATTCACACTCGCGGCGAGTACCAGCACCGAACCAAGCATTGCGCCGAGCACCGCGCGTCGGGTCTGTTTCATGGCTGTCTCCTGATTGGATCATGTGCGCCGCGGCTCGAAGTCCGGGGTCGAAGGCTCAGGCTGAGCCCCGGGCAAGGTTAGCCCTCACTCCCATGATGGTCCAATCACTTATTCAGCGATCCCGATACCAATGTTGATATAGTGGAAAACGCGATTCGGGCTTACCCGGTCAGGCGCTCAGGGCATCGGCGGATACGCCGTATACTTCGGCGGCGGCGTCGTGAAGCGCATGCAGCACCACGGTCGCCGCGGGCGAAAGCGCATGCGCTTGCCGCGTGATGATGCCGAATGCATCCATGCGGCAAGGCAGGTCGATTGCAAGACGCTTGAGCGTGCCGAAGCGCTCGTATTGCCGCGCCACTTCATCGGGCATGACGGCGAGCATGTCGCTCTGCAACAGAAGGCTCGATATCGCCAGAAAGTTGTTGGTGTTGACCACATTCCGCGGCGGGTTCAGCCCAAGCTCCGCGAACGCCATGTCGATACGATGCCGCAAGACACTCCCCGGCGGATGCAGCACCCATTCGGCGTCGGCGACACCGCTCATGGTGAGCCCCGCAGTCTGTTCGAGCGGATGCCCGGGGCGCACCACCACGCACAGCGGTTCATCGGCGATGGGCGCGTATTGCACGGCGGGCTTCAGTTGCACGTGCTGCTGGAGCACGCGGCCGATCATCACGTCGAGTTGCCCCTGCGTGAGAAGCGGCAGCATGACATCGGAAGTCTCCACCTGCAGCCAGATTTGCAGTTGCGGATACTGCGCCTTCACGCGTCCGATGGCGAGCGGAACCATTCTGGCCGCCGCCGCCGCGATCACGCCGACGCGCACTTCGCCCACCAGACCGGCGCGCAAGGCGGCAATCTCGTCTTGCGCCTTGTTGAGATTCGACAGCACCATGCGCGCATGACGGATCATCACTTCGCCGTAGAGCGTCGCCTGCATGCCGTGCGGCGTGCGATCGAAGAGACGCACGTCCAGCACATCTTCGAGTTCCTTCAGAAGCCGCGATGCCGCTGGCTGCGTCATGCCGAGGACATCGGCGGCACGGCGCACGTTGCCCTCTTCCTCCATCGCGGCGAGCAACAAGAGCTGGCGCGTCTTGAGCCGCGCGCGCACGAACCAGTTCGAGTGTCCCTGTGTCAATGCCGTCTCCCGGTTTTATGTTCGTGGTCGCCCGATGCCTGGCGTTATCGCCCGGCGCGCAACTCGCGCACGCCACGGCCGAGCCTGCGGCGCAGCAAGGTGCGCAAGGTCGCCGTATCGGCATAGCCGACTTCGCTTGCAATCTTCTCGATGTCGTAGCCGATAGCGACGAGGTGCTGCGCGCGTTCTATGCGCAAATCCTGAAAGAACGCCAGCGGCGACTTGCCGAGCACCGACTCGGTACGGCGCTGCAACGTGCGCGGCCCGACCGACAAGGCACTCGCCGCCGCCTGAAGCGAAAAGCCCGCCGCGAGATTGTCGCGCGCCCATCGCTCGAAACGCGCGACCAAAGGGTCGGCATGCGCAAGATGATCGGGGATGATGTATTCCGCCTGCGACGCACGCTTGTCGATGAGCATCATGCGAGCGACACGCGTCGCCAGTTCGGGACTCGCCTGACGCAGCAACCATAGCGCGAGATCGAGATGACCCATTGCGGAGCCCGCCGTGACGACGCCTTGCGATGCGACGACCATTCGCGAATCGTCGAGCATGACGGCCGGATAGCGCTGTCGGAAAAACGGTGCAAGCGACCATGTGGTCGTGGCCTTGCGATGATCGAGCAAACCGGCTTCGGCCAATATGAACGTGCCGATGCACGCCGCCGCTACGCCCGCGCCCGCAGCGTGCCGCGCTTGCAGATAAGCGATCGCCTCGCGCGTGTCGCGACGTTCGAGCGCCTCGGCAAGCCGCTCCGGCTGCCTCACGTTCAGCGCGGGCACGACGATCCAGTCCGGCGACGGCGCGCTGCTCGCCAATTCGACCGAAGTCGACAAGCCATGCGCGGTGCGAATACGTCTGCGCATGCCGATGAGCCTCACCTCGAACGGCGCGGCCTCGAACCCTTGCGCGGCGGCCACTTCGTTGGCCATCGAAAAGGTATCGAGAAACACGGTCAGTCCGGTGTCGAACAGGCCGTCGAGCGCGAGGATTGCCAGTCTCATGTCGCAAATAGTGCTAATAATGTCATTTGCGACTATAGCCCCGTGCGCCCGGGCCGTCTAGACTGCACAGCAATCACACGCCATTGGAGCGCCCATGAGCCATCCGAAACCTGCCGACCTCGACCGCCCTATCTGGGAGGCGCTGACGACCCGACACGCACACCTCGCGCTCGGCGACACGCTCGTTCGTCGATATCATCCCGACGTCGCGCCGTTCGCCGCGCTGGCAACCGCAACGCCGGATGCGTATGACGCCCTTCACCGCCTTCTGCAGCCTGGGCAGCAAGTAGCCTTGCTCTCCACGGAGCCCTTGCCGTCATACGATGCCTTGCAGATAACGCGTGTCGGCATCCTTCATCAGATGGTCGCGAACATTCGCAAAGCGCCCAAAGCCACAAGCGTCGAAAAGCTGGATGTGATCCGACTCACGCAGGCAGATAACGACGACATGCTGGATCTTGCCGGAAGAACGCGGCCCGGGCCGTTCTCCGTGCGGACCCGCGAGACGGGCAATTACATCGGCGTGCGAGACAACGGGCGGCTCATTGCAATGGCCGGTGAACGCCTGCATCTGGATGGTCACGTCGAGATCAGCGCCGTATGTGTCGATGAAACGCATCGCGGCAGAGGCCTTGCCGGGCGGCTCATGCAGATCCTGCAACGAGAGATCGAGGCGCGCGCGGAGACACCGTTCTTGCACGTGTTCAGCGACAATCTCGCGGCTATCGGTCTATATGAACGTCTCGGCTTCGAGTTGCGGCGCGCGTTTCATCTCGCGCGAGTCGAGCATGCGGCCTCGCGCGAATCGATTTGAAGCATCAGGCGTCAGGCATCAAGGCGCGGTGCCGACCGGTTCGCCGCGCCGCTTCTCGGACACAGCCGCGAGCGTCACGCGATTGCGTCCGCCGCTCTTCGACACATACAAGGCTTCGTCGGCGCGGCGCATGGCGTCGTCGATAGTCGAGCCGCTATCGGGTCGAGCCACCACCACGCCGATGCTCACGGTCGTCGGAGGAAATTGCTGGCGAAGTCGCGCGCCGTTCGAATTGGCCACATCGATACGCATGGCCTCCGCCACCGCCTCCGCGCGGCTGCGGGTGCAGTCGGCGAGCGCCACGACAAACTCCTCGCCGCCGTAGCGCGCGACCAGATCGTGCGGTCCTCTCGCATGCTTCACGAGACATTCGGCGATGAACTGCAACGCCCGGTCGCCGGCTTCGTGGCCGTGCGTGTCGTTGTAAGCCTTGAAGCGATCGGCATCGACGAAAAGCAGCGCGACCGGATAACCTTCGCGCGCCGCCGAGGTCCAGAGTTCGTCGAGCGCCGCATCGAGCTTGCGGCGGTTGGCGACGCCGGTCAGACCGTCCGTGTCCGCGATCTCGACGAGCTTCGCCTGCGCCGCGTCGCGCTGGCGCACCGCGAAGACCAGCAGCCAGACCACGATGGTGAACGCGCCCGCCACGGCCACCACCAGCGTGCCGATGATAAGCGAGTGCTGCTGCCATTCCGAGGTCACGTCGTCCTTTCCGAGCGCCACCATCATCACGAGATTGCTGCCGCGCACGCGCGCAAACGTCATGATGCGGTCGACGTTGTCGACGGGCGAGCGCGCGTCGAACGAGCCGCTCTCGACGCCGAACATCTTCGAGAAGATCGGCCAGCCGCGAATGCTGCTGACGCTGCCCGGACGCAGCTTCGGATTGCGCGCGACGATGTCGCCATCGCTCTGTACGATCGTCGCCGCGCTTTCGTGGCCGAGCCTGATGTCATCCACCAGTTGCTGGAAGTAATCGAGGTTGATGGAGATGAGCGCGACACCGCCGAAGCTGCCATCGGCTTTGGAGATCCGCCGGCTGAGGGCAATCGATGGCGCGCCGTTTCGCAGACGCGACGCGTACGGCTTAGAGATGAAGAGCCCGACATTCGGATTGGCGCGATGCACCGTGAAGTAATCCCGATCGGAGAGATCGACGGTCGGAAGAAGCCGCGCGCGGCCCTGCACGATCCGGCCGTGTTCGTCGAGCGCATAGATGCCGCTGATATAAGCGGCGGTGGTCGAACGGTCGAAGAGAATCTGCCGGCGCAGTTCAGGCGGCAGCTTCAATATGGTCGGGTCCGCCATGCCGTCGACGACGGCCTGCAGCGAGAGATCGTAGATTTCGAGGTTTCTCGACATGTCGCGCGCGAGCGCCACCGCGACGTTCGCCGACGTGCGGCGCGCCTTCGCGATGGCTTCCTCGCGGCTCGAGATCAGCACCGCGACGGTGGCGATCAACACGATGACGCTCGCCAGTGTCGCGCCGAGCGCAACCAGCACCGAGTGTCTGTCGACCCACGATGCCGGGCTTTCTGCTCGGACGCTCCTCTTGAACCACGGTCCCAACGATTCTCTCCTGCCGAACCCCGCCACGCGACGCTCGACGACTCGCTTTCTTATTCGTTGCTAAAGAGCCGGTATAGCGGACTTCTGCTCGCTGTCCGCGCGGCTCGCATCAAGGTTTACGGCCAGATTGCGCAACTTTTGAGCCCGTGCCGGCCAAACGATGAACGCGGAGTTTACCGGAGCCGGAGCCAAGCGCCACGGCCATTCCGCTGCCGTCTAGCAATCAAAAAACCACAGGCAATTAAGTCGGCAACAAGGCGTGCTACCATCAACCGTATGAGTATTATGAAATAGTAGGTACGTCTTACGACGTCCAGACCTTTCCCGTTCGCCTGACAAAGCCCCCTTCGGCACGATGCGAGCAAGCTTAGCGGAGCGAACATCCGCAGCTAGAAACCAGGCGTGATACGGGCAGGAGGTCGCGGGCGCGCCACCGCCAAGGAATTTGAATCGATGTTTCGCGCAAACATGTGCCGGCGTCGGATGACTCCCCTTAGCGTGACCGGGGTGTTTAATGACTGAGTTCGCGACTCAACATTCCGACCCGTCGGACCGGGTTTCGTTTCCTCCGCTCAATTTCAGGGCTGCCCGCCGGCGGCTCGTCCTCGCGCTGACCGCCTCGGTGGTCGTGCCGCTGAGTCTGTCGGCGCTTTACGCCTACTACACCTACGAACGTGCGGTCGCGGAGCAGTCGGAGATACTCAATCGGCTGGCGTGGGTCGCGGAAGGCAAACTCACCAATCTGCTCGACTCGAACCGCGACCTCATCTCGCGCGTCCAGGACGTGGTCGGAACGGCGGACGAGCGGCAGATTCTGCGCGAACAGGCAAGCCTGCACAGGAAACTCGAAGCGCTCGTCGCCAATCATCCGCAGGTCGTCGCGCTCTCCATCGTCGATAAAAACGGCCAGTTGATCGTCAGCAGCCGCTTCTCCCCGACGCCCGACGTCTCTATCGGCGACCGCGGCGACTTCATGGCGACGCGCGCGGCCTCCTCGCAGCTCTATGTCTCGCTGCCCGAGCGCGGCCGCGTTCAGGGCACCGATATCGTGAACACGCTCGCCGCCCGCACCGCTCCCGACGGGCGCTTTCTCGGCGCCATCGTCGTTTCCCTGCATCGCTCCTACTTGCTGCAGTTCTATCAGCGGCTCATCGCCGAGACGCCTGCGTTGACGGTCGGCCTCTATCGCGCCGATGGCGGCATTCTGCTTCGCCTGCCCGCGCCACGTCTGGCGAACCCGCCACCGAAGCACGAGCCTCTCGCGGCCGCGTTCGCGCGAGGGGCGGAACAGGGCATCATCAAAATCGATTCGCCGCTGGACGGCACCCGCAAGATGCTCGCGTACCGGCGCGCCGGTCAGTACCCCGTCTACGTTTCCGCCGGCTACGCAATCGACGATGTGGTCAGCAACTGGCTGCGCGACGACATGTCCCTCGTGGCCGTCGCGCTAATTCCTTGCATGTGTCTGTGCGTGCTGATCGTGTTTTCGCTGCGGCGTCTTCGCGCGGAGGAAACCTCCTGGCAGAACTGGCGGCGCGAGCTGTCGCGGCGCCGCTCGGCGGAAGCAGCCACGCGCAAGATGCAGCGCATGGGCGCGCTCGGCAATCTCGTCGCGAGCGTCGCCCATGACTTCAACAATCTGCTGATGGTCGTGACGGCCAACATGGAGATCGTCCGGCGCAAGAACTACAACGGCGTCAAGAACGAGATCGATGCAGTGGAGCGCGCCTCCACGAGCGCGCGGGCGCTCGCGCGCCGTCTCATGAGCGTGGCGCGCCGACAGCCGTTGCAGATGCAGACCCTGCTACCCGGCGCGTGGCTGCTCGAAACCGAGGCGCTGATCCGCTCGGCTGTAAGCAGCAAGGTCGCCGTGCAGATCGAAGTGGCGGAGGCGTCGTGGCCGATCAAGGTCGATCCGTCGGAGATCACTTCGGCGATCATCAACATCGCGGTCAATGCAAAGGACGCGATGCCGCAAGGCGGCACGTTTGTCGTTCGCTGCAGGAACGTGGCGTTATCTCAAGGGCGCTACGAGCTCGAAGCCGGCGAGTATGTCGAATTCTCCTGCCAGGACAGCGGCACCGGCATGACGCGAGAAGTCGCGCAGCACGCGTTCGAGCCGTTGTTCACCACCAAGCAGGCTGGCGCGGGAACCGGGCTCGGCCTTGCACAAGTGCTCGCCATGGCCGAACAGGCGGGCGGCAAGGCACGCGTGGAAACCGATGTCGGGCGCGGCACCACAATCTTCTTCTACCTTCCGCACTGGACGGCGGGCGTCACGGAAGCATCTCCGGCGGAGCGCGAGGGTGCCATCGAACCGGGCGGCGCGAAGTCCACCATACTGCTCGTCGAAGACAACGAGGAAGTGGCGGCAGGGCTCGTCGCCGTTCTCGATGTGCTCGGCTGGAGCGCGCGTCACGAGCCTTCCGGCGATGCCGCGCTCAAGGTGCTGGAAGAAGGCCTCGAATTCGACCTCGTTCTGTCCGACATCCAGATGCCCGGAACTTGCGATGGCATCGGCCTCGTCGAATGGATCAAGCGGCAACGCCCCAAGCAGGCCGTGACGCTGATGACGGGTTATGCGGAGCATCTCGAACAGGCGCGACGGCTCGGTGTCGCCGTGCTTTCGAAGCCGTTCAACGCAGACGATCTGGACATGTTGCTCAAGGGCGTGGCGCTATCGTCACGCCATGCGTGAAACTTGAGCGTTGAATTTCGAACCGGCGTTCGCAAGTTTTCTCAAGTCCGCGACCTTTCGGTCGTTAATCTGGTCACGGATTGATTGTGCAAGAGACTGCCGCTGATTCAGGCGATCGTCGATCACATAAAGCGCTGCAGTCCCAGGGGGTTGTCAAAAGTCTGATTCGCTGCGTGGCGACTTGAAGGGCGTGCGAGAGCACGCCCTTTCTTTTGGACGGTCGTAACGCTCGACGACTTTCTTCAAAGACTGCGCAACCAGTCTTGCCACCGCGGCGCCTCGATCACCGAGCGTGCGCGCATGAACTTCCACGCGCCGTATTTGGCGTAGTCGAAATCGAGCGTGGAGATTTCGTTCTGCAACATGGACCAAGTGGCCCACTTGATATCGGCGAGCGCCTTGTGCACGGTGACGCGTGCCATGACGTCGTTGCTCACGCGGCCGAAGTATGTCTCGACCAGTTCCGTTTCCACGTCGGCCGTGAAGAACATCTCGCCGGAGAGCGCGCCGATGTCATAGCAGCGGTCGTTATTCGATGCGTATTCGTAGTCGATAAGCAAGATCGTACCCGCATCGTCGCGCAGAAAATTGCCCGGCATGGGATCGTTGAAGCACGGCACGATATCCAGTCCCGATGCCTCCAGCGCCGCGCGCGCCTCGCGATAGCGCGCGTGAATCAGCGCGAAGTCGGCGGGCAGCGTGCCGCCTACTTCATGCACTTGCGCGACGTGTTCATCGATCAGATCGAAAATGGTCTTCGTGAGCGGCAATGGCGGCGCGCCGTGCAGCGTGCGATACGCGTGCATGACCGAAGCGCGCACGTTGCGCTCCAGAAAGTCGCGGTTCGAGCAGGTCGCGCGGCCTTCGACGAAATCGTTGATCTCCACGCCCTGCTCGAAAGCATAGTCGTAAAGACGCGGACCAATGCCGATCTGCTCCGCGAGCCGGCTTGCGGCAAACGCAGCCTTGCGGTCGATGAACTGCTCCGTGCCCCGGCCCGGCACCTTGACGAAATAGCTTTGCGCTTCGCCGTCGACCCACACGCGCCAGTTCGTGTTGCTGATGCCGCCCAACACGGGCGCATAGCGCAACGCGCGGCCCGACCACGGTTCGATCCTTGCAAGCACCGCTTCCACCTCGCGCTCGGCGTCGCACGCGGCGGCGCCCATCGTCTTGATTTGCATGAGCATGACCTCTCAAATCGATGCCGGCGCGGCGTCGAGGTTCCAGCGCGGCAGCGCCATGGAGCAACGCAGCAACCGCCATTGCGCATACTTGAGGAATTCAACGTTGCGGCGCGGCGAGTCGCGGTCCATGCGCATGCCCCACAAGCCCCAGCGCAAGTCGTCGGCGAACGCGTAGGCGCGGCAGCGCGCGAGCATGCGTTCCGAGGCGGCGCCCATCGACTTTTCGATGGCCTGCATCCAGTCGTGTCCGAAGCCAAGCACTTCATTCAACGTGACGGCCAGGTCGAACGCGGGATCGGTGTTCGCGGCTTCGTCGAAGTCCACCAGCATGAGTGCGCCATCGTCGTGCAGCATGACGTTCGATGTCACGCCGTCCGCGTGGCAAGGGCGAACGTCGGCACCGGCCGCGTCGATTGCCGCGCGCAAGTCGCCCGCGAGATCGACCCATGACACCTGATCCGGCGTCAACGGCATGCCTTCGGCAAGATGCTCGATACGCTCGAAAACGTTCGTCGTGCGCGCAAACGCAGGCAGCGAATGGATGGCGCGCTTCGCTTGCAGGAGCGCGTCGAGCGTGGCGGGTCGTGCGAGATCGTCGAGATGCGCGGTGCGCCAGCCGTCATCGAGAAAGTCGAAGACGGTCGCGCCGTGTGCTTCGCTCACGTAGTGCGCCGCCGGTGCGAGACCCAGCGATGCCGCCGCTCGCGCCGCAAGAAACGACGCGCCGGTATCGATGAATTCTGTCAGATCGCCGTGCGCCACTTTCATGAAGAACGTCGCGCTGTCGTCCACGCGCACGCGCCAGGCGCTATGCGACACGCCGCGATGCATCGGCGACATGACCGGCGCAAACGCGGGCTCGTGACGTACGTCGACACCGCGCCATGCATCGATTGAGGCGATTGCCGCTGCGGCCGCTCTGGCCGCCACTTCGGCGGGGTTGCGCTCGCGCGCGGTCGTGTTCATCGCCGAGGCTCCCAGGCGGCCGCCGCGACCGGATCGCCGCGCGATACACACAAGCGATACGCCGCGCCCATGAGCACGGTCATGCCCGTGTCGAGGTCCTCGCCATGTGTTTCTTCGTTCTCGTTATGCGCGATGCCGCCCACGCTCGGCACGAACATGAGCCCGGTCGGGCAGACATCGAGCAGGCTCAACGCGTCGTGGCCCGAAATGGTGTCGATGTCGCGGCTCTGCACGCCCGCCGCCCGCGCGCAAGTCCGCACGAGATTGCCCACTGCGGGCGGCAGTTCTCGGATCGGCCGGCTCGTGCGGCTCAGGATTTGCACGCCCACGTTCGCGCGCTTCGCGGCTTCGTCGATGCACGCGAGAATGCGCGCTTCGGCTTCGCGAAGAATGGCGTTATCCACGGCGCGCAGTTCCACGGACAAGTCGGTTTGCGCCGGCACCACGTTCGGCGAGTTCGGCTGCACGACGAGCCTGCCGACAGACGTATGGATGCGCTCCGGCCATTCGTCCGCGATGGCGCGCACGTCGCAGATCAGCTTTGACGCAGCGAAGAGCGCGTCGCGGCGCGCGTGCATCTTGGCGGGCCCCGTGTGCGCCTGCTCGCCCATGAAGCGCACGTCCATTTTCGCGGCGCCCCAGTTGCGCGTCACCACACCGACAGGCACCGATTCGGCTTCGAGCAACCCGCCTTGCTCCACATGCATTTCGACATAGCACGCGGGCACGGGCGGCGGCGCATCCACGCCGTCATGACCGATGGCGGCAAGCGCTGCGGCGAGCGTCACGCCGTCGTCGTCGATACTGGCAAGGGCATCGGCCACGGCGATCTTGCCGGTGAACGTGCCGCTGCCAAGCAAGCTCGGACGAAAGCGCGCGCCCTCCTCGTTCGTCCAGTTCACCGCGCAGAAGTTGGCGTTGAAAGATGCGCCCGCGCGCTTGGCCAGCATCAGCCGGCGGCCCGCCTCGAACGCGGCAAGCACGCCCAGCACACCGTCGAAGCGTCCGCCGCGCGGCTGGCTGTCGAGATGCGAACCCATCATGACGAGCGGCGCATCGGCCGCCGCGTCGGTCAGGGTGAAAACGCCGAACTGGTTGCCCACCGCATCGGTGACGACATGCGCGCCGGCATCGCGAAGCAGCGTGGCGAAGGCATCGCGCGCCGCGCCGTCTGCCGCGCTCGCACAGAGGCGCGTGACGCCGCCCGTCTTCAAGCCGCCGAACGCGGCAAAGCGCGTCAGCAAGGCCGCAAGCGTACCCGGTTCACCCGCGCCGAGCGCCTCAGGCATGAATGATTGTGATGTCATGCTCGGCGAATTTATCCATGAAAGGCTTGGGCGGCGCGCGGTCGCACACCACCGTGACAGGTTGGGAAATGGGAAAGGTGTTGAGATAAGCTTCGCGCCCGAACTTGTCGATATCCGCGAGAATCACCGAATGACGTGTCTGCGACTTGAGCACGCCACGCAAATTGGACTCGTGTTCCTCGTAGTCCATCCAGCCGTGCTTCAGGTCGCACGCCGCGATGCCCATGAACGCGGCATCGTAAAAAAAGCGTCTTGCATAAGCGAGCGTCTCGTAACCCACTAGCGCGTTGTCCTTGCCGCGCAACATGCCCGGCGTAAGGTTGACGCGGCTCACGCTCGTGCCGAGCAAGAGCGCGATGTTGATGGAGTTGGTCGTCACCGTCACGTTACGGCCGATCAGCCGCCGCGCGAACGCAATGGTCGTCGTGCCCGAGTCGATGAACACCGACATGCCGTCTTCGATGAGCGGTTCCGCAAGTTCCGCCACGCGCGCCTTCCCCTTTACATTGACCTTGCCGCGTTCGGTCACGGGCCGCTCGACATCGAGCCGTGGCAACACGGCGCCGCCGTAGATGCGGCGCAGCAAGCCGCTTTGCTCCAGTTCCTTCAGATCGCGCCGGATGGTTTCCTCGGCGACGTCCAGTATCTTCGCGAGCGGCGTAACCGAAACGCGGCCCTCGTCGCGAAGGCGGGTGAGAATTTCTTGGTAGCGGTGCTCGGACATGGTCTCGTTACTGGAAACTGCCTCGTCTCTCGCGCGCTCCTCAAGCGGTCAGTTCGGGGACGCGCCGATGACGTCCGGCGACCTCGTAATCGTAAGCCATGGCGAGCAGCGCCGGCTCGCTGAAGCGCCGTCCCACGAAGATCAGGTTGAACGGCGAACCCGATTCGTAATAGCCGGCGGGAATGGTCACGCCGGGCAATCCGGCGATGTTGATTTCGCAGACCGTGGTCTCGTGCAGCGTCTCGGTTCCCTCGCGCGGCGGCAAGGCGTCGCGCAATTGCGGGAATACGAGGCCGTCGAGCGCGTGCTTCGTCATCACGTCTTCGAAGATGGCGAGATAGGTTTCGCGCAACGCATAGAAGGCATCGATGACAGGCGGCGCGGCTGCATCGCGCAGATTGGCGGCCATGTCGGGCAGGCTCGACATATAGGTCAGCACGCCCGTTGCGCCGAACGGATCTTCGGCGCGCGTCGCTTCGACGAATTGCGTCCATGTCGTGATGGTGTTGCCGGGTCCCAGGCGTTCGAGGTACTTCTGCATGTCGTAGGGCAGGCTTTCCATGCCGCGCGCGTCGAAGTAATCGGAGCCTGGCGCGGGCATGCCGAGTGCCGCGAAGCCGCTGCCGGCGAAGGGATCGTCGACGAGCACCGCACCGCGCGCTTCGAGTTCCGCCTGCGCGCGCTCGTACAAGTGACGCGTCTCTTCCGACAACGCGCGATCCCGCCATCCCGGTCCGTACAAGCCTAGACGCTTGCCCTTGAGCGCATCTTCACGCAGTCCCGCGGCATAGCCGCCAGCGGGCTTCATGCCGACGCCCGCCACCGTCTTCAAGTCTTCCGCCGAGAATCCGGCCAGTACATCGAGCGTGAGCGCGGCATCGCGTACGCATCGGGCGATCGGACCGACGACATCGCGCGTGCTGCCCGCAAGCGGCATCACGCCTGCATTCGGCACGAGCGCGAAGGTCGGCTTGATGCCGACGAGCGCCTGCGCCGACGCCGGATTCTGGATCGAACCGCCCGTTTCTTCCGCGAGACCGAGCACGGCCATGCTGCCCGCCACGGCGGTGGCCGTGCCGGCGCTGCTGCCGCCCGGCATGAACGCGGTATCGACGGCATTGAGCGTCGGACCCGCCCAGCTATCGTTGGCGTGCGAGCCGGTGGCACTCAGCACCGGCACGTTGGTCTTGCCGAGGATCACGCAGCCCGCCGCGCGCATGCGGGCGACGACCGGCGAATCCGTCGATGGCATCAGGTCCACGCCGCCCGTCTTGCTATAGAGCAGCGTCCAGCCGCCGGTCGTCGGAAAGCCTGCCATGTCCATCGTGTCCTTGACCACGACCGGCACGCCAGCGAGCGGCCCGAGAGCCTCGCCAGCGGCGCGGCGGCGGTCGATCTCGCGGGCATCGTCGAGCGCGGCGGGGTTCAGGAAGTTGAGCGCCACGTAGCGCGGGTTGTAGGTCGCGATGCGATCGAGGAACGCGGCCGTCAGCGTCTCCGACGTGAACGCGCCGCTCGCAAAGCCGGCCTGGACTTGTTCGACCGTCAGCTCGGTTACATCGATAGTTTTCGTCATGATGTTTGATCGCTTGCTTATGGATTGGCGGAAGGAAGGCGCGTCAGGCAATGCCCGCGAACTCGTCGAGCATGGCGGGATCGGTGACGATCTCGGGCGGAATCTCGCGCGTGACCGTGCCTTTCTGCAGGATCAGAATGCGCTCGGACAGCGACGCGATGAAGTTGAGGTTCTGTTCGACCAGCAGCACGGTCAGGCTGCGTGCTTCGGCCACGCTCTTCAACGTGTCGATGATTTCATCGATGATCGATGGCTGGATGCCTTCGGTCGGCTCGTCGAGCAAGATGATCTTCGGGCCGCCGCACAGGCATCGCGCGAGCGCGAGCAACTGCTGTTCGCCGCCCGACAGCGCGCCGCCCGGCCGGTCGAGATAAGCCTTGAGCCGCGGAAAGAGCCCGAGAATGTCCTCGATGGTTTCGCCTTCCGCGCGCTTCGACAACAAGCATCCGACACGCAGGTTCTCCATCACCGAAAGCTGCGGGAAGATCTCGCGCCCTTGCGGCACATAGCCGATACCCGCTTTCGCCCGCGCCGTCGCCGACAGATGCGTGATGTCCGCGCCGTTGAAGCGCACGTGTCCGGCCGTGGTCGGCAAATGGCCGGTGAGCGTGCGCAAAAGCGTGGTCTTGCCCATGCCGTTATGCCCGAGAATGCCGACGCGCTCGCCTTCCCTCACCGTGAAATTGACCTGATTCAGAATGGGAATGCGCCCGTAGCCCGAACAGAGTTGCGAAACTTCGAAGAGAATCGTGTCGCTCATGCCGCGCGCCTCCCGAGATAAACGTCCTTGACGCGCTGATCGGCGAGCACCGTATCCACGGAACCCTCCACCAACACCGCGCCCTGCGAGAACACCGTGACCGTGCGCGCGATCATGCGGATGAACTGCATGTCGTGCTCCACCACCACGAGCGCCTGCGTGCGGTTGATTTCCTGGATCAGCTCCGCCGTGCGATGCACTTCGTCGTGGTTCATGCCGGCGGCGGGTTCGTCGAGCAGTATGAGTTCGGGTTGCTGCGCGAGAACCGTTGCAATCTCCACCCACTGACGCTGACCGTGCGCGAGCTGGCCCACGATACGGTCCGCAATGCTGTCGAGCTTGAGCCGCGTGAGGGTTTCATCGACGATGCGCCGCGCCTGCGCTATCGACTTCCTGCGTCCCGCGCCGATGAACACGTTCTCGCGCACCGAAAGCCCGTTGAAGACATTAGGCACCTGCGTCTTGATGCCCACGCCCAGCCGCGCGATCTGATGCGGATTGCTGCCGGTCACGTCGTTGTTACGAAAGTGGATGCTGCCTTCGGTCGGCTTGAGCTGCCCGGTGAGCATCTTGAAGAAGGTGCTCTTGCCGGCGCCGTTCGGTCCGATCAGGCAGCGCAGTTCGACTTCGCGCAAGGAGAAGTCCACCTCGCGCACGGCGGTCACGCCACCGAAACGCATGGTGACGCCCTTGGCCTGAAGAAGCGGAGGAAGCGCGTTCATGGGCGTGATTCCGGGTTGGCCGCCGCGTTGGGCGCCACGGCCTTGACTTCTTTCGATGAGCTGAACACGCGCAACATCGCCGAGCGCACGACCGGCACCACGCCCTGCGGCACGAGCAGCACGAAGGCCACGAGCACGATGCCGAGCCCGAGGCTCGGGTCGATTACATGCTGCGTGCCCGCCACGTTGATCAGATACTGGATCGCGACCGCGCCGAGAATCGGCCCGATGAGCGTGCCGAGCCCGCCGATCAGCACGGAGATAATGACCTGCGCGGACATCGTGAGCGCGAACACGGTCGGGCTGATGAAGCCGCCCCAGTTGGCGAAGAGACAGCCCGCAGCCCCCGCGATGCCCGCACCCGTCACGAACGCGAGCAGCTTGAAGACGCGCGGGTCGTAGCCGATCAGCATGGCGCGCGTTTCGTTCTCGCGGATCGCCACGACGACGCGGCCGAAGCGCGACGCGAGTATCCACTTGAGGAGCGCATACGCCACGATGAGCGTGCCCATTGCGACATACCACACGCCGATCTGATCGAGCGGCTCGTCGGGCGCGCCGGGCGGCGCGAGCACGGGTATGGCGGGAATACCGTTAAAGCCGCCGAGCACCGCTTCGCCGATGTGATACTGGCTGCCCGAAGTCGAGTTCATCAACTCGAACAGGATCACGGACACGGTGAGCGTGATCACGCCGATATACGCATCGCTGATACGCCCGAAGAACATGAAGTAGCCGAGCAAGGCCGCGAACAGCATGGGCGCGACGATCGCGAGCGCGGCGGAAACGGTGGTGTCGCCGAGATTGATGGCGGCAATGGCATAGGTATAGCCGCCGATGCCGAGGAACGCCGCCTGCCCGAACGAGAGGATGCCGGCGTAGCCCCACACGAAGCCCTGGCTCAGGCCGTAGACCGCCATGGCCGCGAAGAGCGTAGCCTGCATCACGCCGAACGCACTGATGGTTTTCGGCAACGCGAACATGACGACGAGCGCGACGATGATGACGGCGCCCGCGCCGCCCAGACGAAGCGATTTCATGAACTGCGCCTCAGGAATCGACCAGTGATGCCTTGCGGCAGGATGCGGATCAGGAGCACCGCGGAAGCAAGCAGCGCGATGTCGCCGATGACCGGCGTCGACAGAAACGACACGATCTCGTTGATGAAGCCGAAGAGACCCGCCGCGAGCCCGGTGCCCGCGATGATCGCCGGACCGCCGCCCAGCACGGTGATGAATGCCTTCGCGATATACGCGGCACCCATGCCCGGCGATACACCCGAGATCGGCGAGAGCACGCCGCCCGCGAGTCCCGCGAGCGCCGCGCCCAGCGAGAACGTCGCCATGTATACCGCCGACGGCCGCACGCCGAGCGACGCGGCCATCGCCGGGTTCTGCATGGTGGCGCGCAGGATCAGGCCGAAGCGCGTCTTGCGCAGGAGTAGCAGCATCGCGACCATCACGACCACGCAGACGCCTATCAGCACGAGGCTATAGGCGCTCACGTGATACTGCCCGATCGAGAAACTGCCCACGGGCATGGGCACCGACTTGATGACGTTGCCGAAGATCGACGTAATGAGCCCGATCAGCCCGAGACTGATACCCCAGGTCGCGAGCATGGTGTCCATCATCCGGCCATAGAGAAAGCGGATGATGACGCGCTCGAACAGCAGCCCGAACAGTCCGACCACGATGGGCGGCAGGATCAGCATCGAGATCCAGATGTTGATCCCGGCCGTGCTGGCCGTCACCGCCGTGTATGCGCCGAGCATCATGAACTCGCCGTGCGCGAGATTGATGATGCGCATCATGCCGTAGATGACGCCCAGCCCGATCGTGATCAACGCGAGCGTGGCGATGCCCGTCAGCACGTTGAAGGCGAGCAATCCCACGAGATCCGTTGCCATCGCTTAGACTCCGCTCAGACTTGCGGCGTGAACTGCTTGTTGGTGCGCGGCGACTTGATGAGGTCGCACGCACCGCCGGTATCGGACGGGAACTGGTCGTTGAAAGTCTGCAGGATCTCCCACTTCTGGTTCTTCGGACGCGCGAGATAAGCGTTGCGAATGGTGTGATGCGTGGCCGGGTCCATCTTGACCTTGCCCGAAGGCCCGTCGATGGTGATGCCCGTTTCGAGCGCCGCCACGACCTTCGCCTGCTCCACGGAACCGGCCTTCTTCACCGCTTCCGCCCAAAGCATGATGCCCTCGTACGTCGCGGTATCGAGTTCGCCGAGGTCGGTCAGACTCGGGCCGTACTTCGCCTGCATGCCTTTGACGAAGGCATCGGCGGCGGGCGTGCCGAGGTTGTTGTAGAACCCGAAGCAGGTGATGATGCCGTCGGTCGTCGCGGCATCCATGGTGGTGAGTTCGTCGCCGAGACCGAACACGGTCGCGCCGATCGGAATCTTCGACTTCATGCCGGCCGCCGCCCATTGCCGATAGAAGCCGACGTGATTCGCGCCGACGAGCGCCGAGAGCACCATGTCGGGCTTGGCTTCCTGAATGCGGCTGATCGTCGATGAAAAATTGGTGACATCGAGCGGAAAGAAGTCCGTAGCGACCACCGAGCCGCCCGCGGCCTTCACGAACTTGGTCATCCAGCTTGCGGTGATATGACCGTAGTTGTAGTCGGCGGCGATGATATAGACCTTCTTGCCCCAGTTCTTCATCGCGTAGTCGACGATATGATTCACCGTCTGCGCGGGCGTCGTGCCGGTACAGAACACGTTGCGGTCGCACACGCCGCCTTCGTACTGCGTGTTGTAGAAATAAAGCGTTTTGCTGCGATCGAAGATCGGCCGGATGGCTTCGCGCGACGCCGAGGTAATCCCGCCCTGAATCACGTCCACCTTGTCTTGCAAGACGAGTTGCTGCGCGTACTGCGTGTAAAGCTGGATGCTGCTCTGTGTGTCGTAGGCAATCAGCTTGATGGGACGCCCAAGCAGGCCGCCCTTGTCGTTGATCTGATTGACGGCGAATTCGGTTGCCTGAATCATGCGACGGCCTTCGAGGCCGAGCGCACCGGTTCCGTCGAGCAGGCTGCCGAGCTTGATCGGTTCGGCCGCCTGTGCGCTACGGGTCACGTAAGGCCCGACCAGCGCGCCGACGGCTGCCGCCGCACCGAACTTCAACGCTTTACGACGTGATCCGGATTCCATTGTCATCTGTCCGCTCCGCATGCGAGATGTGTGTGATCTGCCCGGTTCAAGTGTACGAAGCCAAAATAAAGCAAACTATTTGTCAATAAAAACCACAGAACGGGCAAATCGGGCATCGACTTGGTATGAGGAATGGACTTCATTCGACGCGATGGCCGCAAGTCGGCTCATCGGTTCGCAAGAGGCCGAGCGCTCGTAGGCCCTGCGCGCGGTGAGTCCGCCCTTCAAGCGCGTACGCGGCTTGCGTTCGAAATCGACGATGTCCGTGTCGCGATGCGTGGTTGGAGCGAAGGCGGCTCGGAGCGACAGCGGCGTGTCGGCAATGCTGCGGTCAAGGCCAACACGACGCGACATTCATCGAACATCGAGCCTCATGGCGGGTATCCGCCAAGTTGAATAATCTCGTGATCCAAACTATATTCAAAGGCAACATCTGCCACGCTCGACGAACGTTCGGGCATTCCGATCAGACCTGGAATACCTAGCATTCCGATGTATTCCCGATGCCTGCTTTCGACCCACTTCCCTGGTGCAGTTAATCGTCACGGCACGGTCACGATTCATGCCGGCGACCGCCCCGCCCGCTGACGCGGCGAACGAACCGCGCCCGTCGTCTTTCACAGGGAACCGGTTGTCGAAGTAACAACGGCGAAGCGTCGTTCGTCGTGAAGATGCGCCACATGTGGAAAGGAACGTCCATGATTACGCCTTCGCTGCAACGCCTCCGTGCTTCTTCGAGACTCGTGCCGCTTGTGCTCGGTGTATCGCTCGCTGCGACGATCGTCGGTCAAACGGCGATGGCAGCCGGTGTTCTGCCGCAGGGAGGCCACTATGCGGCGGGCGCGGGAAGCATCGCGGGGCAGAACGGTCAACTCGTCATCACGCAGCCAGGCTCGACGCGCGGCGTCATCGACTGGAAGAGCTTTTCCATCGGCACAAGCAATGCGGTCGTGTTCAACAACGGCACGGGCGCGACACTCAACCGCGTGACCGGCGGCTCGCCTTCGGAGATCCTCGGACGCCTGAGCGCCACGGGCGGCCTTTACGTAATCAATCCGCAGGGCATCGTCGTGGGGCCTTCGGGTGTCGTCACTACGGGCGGGCGCTTCGTCGCCTCGACGCTGGACGTCGCCAACGACGCTTTCATGAAAAACAGCGGCGCGCTCACCCTGGCGGGCAAGACCGATGGCTTCGTCATCAATCTCGGAAGCATTAGTTCGAGCGGCGGCGACGTGTTCCTGATCGCGCAACGCGCAGTCGTCAATGCCGGCAGCGTGAAGGCGCCCAAAGGCACGGCGGAATTGGCTGTCGGCGAAAAGGTCTTGCTGCAGGACTCGAAGAGCAGCAAGCAGGTGTTCGTGCAGACGGGCAGCGACGGCGTGATCGTGAACAAGGGGCGCATCGACGCCGCGCAGATCGACCTGCAAGCCGCCGATGGCAACGTCTACGCGCTCGCGGGCGAAGGCACGCGCGTGCGTGCGACGGGCACGGCCACGCGCGATGGCCACGTCTGGCTGGTCGCAGGCGACGGCAAGGTCACGCAACGTGGGGTCGTCACGGCGAAGAACGCGGATGGCAGCGGCGGCACGGTCGATACGCAAGCGGCGCAACTCGCGTTCGGCGACAACGCCGAAGTGCACGCCGCGCAGTGGAACATCGCGACGCCATCGATCACGGTACGGTCAGCCACGGCGCACGCGCTGCAAGATAGCCTCGGCGCGGGAACCTCGGTTGCGCTGACCACGACGGGCAGACAGGGGACGAACGGTGACTTGGCCGTATCGGCGGATATGCGGTGGAAAGGCGCCGCCGGTCTCACGCTCGCGGGGTATCGCAACGTCTCGATTGCGCCTCACACGACACTGCGCAACGCGGGCTCGGGCAGCGTCGTGCTGCGCGCGGATGCATCGGCTATCGATAACGGCGGCAGCGTGAAGAACGGCGGCACCATCGACTGGTCGAAAAGCACCGGGACCGTCAGCGCGTTCTACGACATGACCGGCAGCTTCACGCGAGGAACCATCCGCGCGAACGGGGCGTGGAAGGCGCCCGTCTACAGCGGGCTCGTCGGTCAGGTGACGGCATACAAGCTCGTCAATACGCCTGCCGATCTGGATAACGTCGTGCTCGATCTGGCCGGTAACTATGCGCTCGGGAAGGACATTGCGGCGAACCGTTCGGCCTTCGGCTACAGCACGCAGATCGGCAGCGTCGCGACGCCCTTCACCGGACAATTCGACGGCATGGGTCGGACCGTCACGAATCTGAACAGCGTCGAGCGGGGCGAATGCTGCGGACCGGAAGGCTACGCCGCAAGCGGAATGTTCCGCGTGATAGGCCCAACGGGCGTCGTGCGCAACATCAACGTGGATGGCAGCGCTGCGAGCAGTGGTGGTGGTTTCAACGGCGCGGTCGGCGTGCTCGCGGGCCTTAATCAGGGCACGATAGTGAACGCGCATTCTAGCGGCTACGCAAGCGGCACGCTGATCAGTTCGGGCGGTCTCGTGGGAGAGAATGCCGGACTTATCATACGTTCGTCGAGCAGCGCGAGCGCTCGTTCGGATGGGAATGCAGGCGGGCTCGTTGCGGTCAACGCTATCACCGGTGTAATCAGTCAATCCTATGCGACGGGCGACGTGGAAGGTTACGCACATACGGATGGCTCCGGTGGACTGGTCGACGGAAACGCTGGAACGATTACGCAGTCGTACGCGACGGGCAGCGCCTCATTCAGCCCGAACTATTGCGGCTTCGGTGGAGGCACGCTCTGCGCAACGGCGCCGGGTGCGCTTGTGCGGATCAACACCGAAACAGGCAAGATTACGCAGTCGTTCGCAACAGGCATGCTAGTCGACGATCTGACGGTAACCGAAGGGCCACCGCCCGGCGGAATCGCCTTCGAGAACGATGGTTTGATCGGCAAGGACGTGTACTGGAACAAGCAGACGACGGGCGCGCCGGCGGGCGTCACCGTGGGCAATACCGTTCCCGCCTCGCAAGGACGCACTACGGCCCAGATGAGCCAGACAGCGAGTTTTGGCCCGACATATAACTTCGGCACGAACGGCGTCTGGGCAATGCCCGCGGGAGCGACGCATCCTGTGTTGCGGTGGCAGACCGAGCCGTTTTGAGTGGCCAGCGACTTAACACCGTGACGTCACGACGCAAGCTGCCCGGCAGCCCGCAACTCCCCATTTTTACCGAAGCCGCCCTCGCGCTTCAGCGTCCCGCCTCAAGCCGCCACTAAAGATTGGCGCGCCCTCTGCCGTCATTCAATTTGAGTACGACACGCGTCACTCGAGCGCTCGCACAGTGCGTAACGCGCTCCATTGCAAGCGCCTCGTCAGATCGAATCACGACAGCTACAACGGCCGCCTCGCCGCGCCCCTCAGGACATGTTTAATGGATAGGCTCAGAAAACTGCTACGGTCGCGCATCGGCCGCTTCATCGCGTGTGGCATGACCGCAGCCATGCTCGTGGCAGCCGTGAGCGTGCTGCTTTCGCGCGACGAACCGGCCGCTACGCAGACCACGCCGACGGTGGCAGGCGTCGCGAGTCAGATGCGCCGCGATGCGTCGCCGTGGACGCATCGTGAAAAAGACGTCTCGGAGATGATGCGCGATATCCGCGAACACGACGTCGCCGCGATCGGCGTCAGCCGCGACGCCATCCTCGTCTCGACGCTTCGTGCCGACAAATACTTCGTCGCCGATCATAACGGCGCCTTCTCCAACGCCCTGCTGCTCGGCGACCTGAAATCAGGCAACGCGTCGCCCTACCAATTGGTCTGGCTCCCCGATGTCAACGTGCGCACGGGCATGGCGCGCTGGACCGACCGGTTCGACCTCGTGCGCGACGCCTTGAGCTTGCTCTTGCCGATGCTGATGATGGGCGGTCTGATCTGGTTCATGCGCCGCGAAATGCGAGGCGGCGCGCGTCTGCTCGCCAAATCGCCGACGCTGCGTTTCGCCGACGTCATCGGCGCGGGTGCAGCCAAGGCGGCGCTCGCCGATGTGCAGGCGTGGCTCACCGAACCCGCGCAATTCACCGGCATGGGCGTGCGCGCGCCGTGCGGCGTCCTCATGACGGGCGGCCCCGGCGTCGGCAAGACGCGTCTCGCGCAAGCGCTCGCGGGCGAATGCGGCGCCAACTTCATCGCGATCACGGGCAGCTACTTCAGCGCGAAGTATTACGGAGTGGGCATTCAGAAGGTCAAGCATCTGTTCGAACTGGCGCGCAAGAACGCGCCGACGGTCATCTTCATCGACGAGGCGGACGGGCTCGGCAAGCGCACGGATAGCGGCGGCGGTCCGGTGGAAGCCGAAAGCAACCGCATCATCAATCAGTTGCTCGCGGAAATGGACGGCTTCGCTTCGAACGAAGGCGTGATCGTGGTCGCGGCGACCAATCATCCGGACAGTCTCGACGAAGCGTTGCGACGCCCGGGCCGCTTCGACCGGACCATTCAGGTGCGGCTGCCAGATCTCGCGGATCGCGCCGAGATCCTGCGTTTCTATGCGGCCAAGCTGAAGACGAAGCCAGACGATATCGACTTCGATCAGCTCGCGCGTCTGACTACCGGCGTGTCGCCGGCCACGCTGTCGATGATCGTCAATCAGGCGGGTCTCGTCGCGCGCAAGGCGGGCGAGCGCGAAGTCGGTGCAAAGCATTTCGTGGAAGCGGTGAAGATTGCGCGCATCGGCGACATCAACGGTGCGGAACGTGCGTTGTCGGAGAGCGAGCGCAAGCGTATCGCGGTTCACGAAGCCGGACACGGTCTCGTCGCCGCGCTGCTCGGCACGGGCGTGCTGGAAGAAGTCACCATCCTGCCACGCGGCGGCGCGCTGGGCGTGGCGCTGATCACGAAGATGCAGGACAAGCACCTGTACCGCGAAACCGAACTGCGCAACGAGATTCAGGTGCTGCTCGGCGGGCGCAATGCGGAACTGCTGATGTTCCGCGAAGCATCGAGCGGCGCGGCGCACGATCTTCAGGAAGCATCGCGCATCGGTCTCGACATGGTGTCGAAGCAAGGCTTCAACGCGGACGGCGATCTCTTCAGTCTTGCGTCGCTGCCGCAGCAGTATGCGGGCTTGCAGCTCAAGAACGCGATCGAACACGCGAATCGGCTCCTGCACGATCTGAACGATGCCTGCTACGCGCTGCTGCGCGCGAACGAGCCCGTGCTGCGCGCGATTGCCGCGCAGTTGCTGGAGGATGAGACGGTGCCGGGTGATACGGTTTATCGGCTGATTCGCGAGCATGCGGCTGCCTTGGCCGAAGTCGATGAGGTGGTGGAGGCATTGGCTGCGTAGTGCGGCACCTGGCTCGCGCGAGAAGTCATCCGCAAGACAGGCTCTTATCAAGCGATAACTTGCCCGGCGCGCTATCGTGCGTTACCTTGCGAGGCGCCGGGATACGCTCGTGTCCCCGCATATGGCGAAACGCTATCGGGAGACACCGGCATGACCCACATCGACGATGCCTTGAGCGCAACCCTCGAAGCCTTGCTGCGCGAATGGGCGCAAACCGCCGCTGCACGCGACAAAGCCGGCGGCACCGCTCTGCACGAGCGCCGTCTCCTGCGTGAAAGCGGCCTGCTGCGCTTGAGCGTGCCCGAACAATACGGCGGCGGTGGCGCGAACTGGTCCACGACACTCGATGTCGTCCGACGCATGGCGCAAGTCGATAGCTCGCTCGCGCATCTCTTCGCGTTCCATCATCTGCAACTCGCGACTATCCGCCTCTTCGGCCGCGACGCGCAGATTCGCCAGTGGCTCGGCCAAACCATCGAGGAAGGATGGTTCTGGGGCAACGCGCTCAACCCGCTGGATCAGGGCACGCGGGCCGAAGCGGACGGCGCGAACGGCTATATCTTCGACGGCCGCAAGAGCTTTTGCTCCGGCGCCACCGACTCCGACCGGCTTCTCGCTTCCGCATTCAAGTCCGATGGACGTCTTCTGATCGGCGTGGTGCCTACTAAGCGCGCAGGCATCACCATCTTCGACGACTGGGACAACATGGGACAGCGCCAGACCGATAGCGGCACGGTGCGCTTCGATCAGGTGAAAGTCGCAGCCGACGAACTGCTCGACGATCCCGGCCCGCTCTCCAGCCCGTTCGCGTGCTTAAGGCCGCTGCTCGCGCAATCGATCCTGAGCCACATTTATCTCGGCATCGGCGAAGGCGCGCTGCAGGCGGCGCGCGAGTCGACGCTTGCGCAGACGCGTCCGTGGATCGCATCGCCGGCGGCGCGCCCGAGCGAAGACTCATACGTGCTCGCGCATTACGGCGACTTCTGGCTCGCGCTCGAAAGCGCGCGGCTCCTTGCCGAACGCGCCATGCATAAATTCGATACCGCATGGCAACGCGGCCTCGCGCTCACCGAAGACGAACGCGGTGAAGTGGCCGTCGCGGTGGCGGCATCGCGTGTGGCGGCGGCGCGTGCGGGTCTCGATGTAGCGCATCGCATGTTCGACGTGACCGGCGCGCGATCGACCGCCGCCGCGTTACGACTCGACCGCTTCTGGCGCAACGTGCGCGTGCATACGCTGCACGATCCGATCGACTACAAGGTGCGCGAGCTTGGCGAGTGGGCGCTCAACGGACGCATGCCGACGCCATCGTTCTACTCATAGTCCGGCTTCCATCGATACAAACCGGCATATGGACGGCGAAGATGAGCCACGGCCCATACGCCGGTTCGCGCATCATCAACGGCTCGCCGATTCCAGCTCGTGCAGCAACGGCGTCGCGAAATGCAGCACTTCGTAGGCGATCGCCTTGCCCGTTGCAACGGGCTCGCGTTCGCTCACCACTACGCGCGTCAACTTCCACTGCTGTGCGTCCACACCGACCGCCGCGCTGACCACATGCGACTCGGCGGCCGTCTGCCGGTTGCGCTCGATCTCCGCCTTGAACACCGTTTGCAAATCCATGTCCGGTGAGACAGCCAGTTCTTCCTTGTACACGAAGCGTGCGATGCGTGCCGGGCCTCTCGCGGCATCGAGCGCGAAGCGCGTTTCGATTCGCGGCCGTCCGAAACTGTCCGTCACCGTCTTGAAGCGGCCATCGACGAGAAAGGATCCGAAGGCCTCGTCACGACGCCACAGATAAAGCGACGAATAAGTGTTTTCGAGCGCGCCATGACGGCCGCTCTCGCGCAGCAGGAACGCCTTGAAGTGCAGATCGGGCAAGTCGTCCCACAAGGGTCCGCGTTCTTTAGCGCGCGCGCGAATGATGCCGGTGTCGTAATCGGCCGGGAGACGATGAGCATATTGAGCGAGCAGCATAATCGATCCTTTCGAGAGTGAACGAGCGTGGAAGATGCTTGCATTCAGAATACCCATCGCCCTATCATTTGAAAACGATATGAATCGATATTTCAATGATTCGAAAAACGAATGACCATGAAGACTCTCGATATCGAGGCCGTGCAGGCATTCGTGCTCACCGCGGACCTCAAAAGCTTCACCCGCGCGGCCGAGGCGATGGATTCCACGCAATCCGCTATCAGCCTGAAGATCAAGCGTCTGGAAGATAGCCTCGCGCGCCGGCTGCTGGAACGCACGCCACGGCTCGTGCGTCTGTCGGCGGAAGGCAGCGCGTTTCTCGAACCGGCGCGTGCGCTGCTTGCCGCGCATCAGGGCGCGCTCGGTTCATTCGGCGCTGGTACTCGCCGCATGGCGATCGGTATCGGCCACCATATCGTCGGTACGGAACTGCCGCTTTTGCTGCGGCGCGTGAGCGAGGCGGAACCGGGCGTCGTGCTGCAAATGCGAATCGCGTCATCGCGCGACTTGCTCGAGGATTTCGACGCAGGCCTGCTCGATGCCGCCGTCGTTCTGCGCCACGACAGCCGGCGTCTGGACGGCGAGACCATTCATGAGGAAGCGTTCGGCTGGATGGCCGCGCCCGACTTTCAGCATTGCGATGGCGAGCCGCTGCGGCTTGCGACTCAGCCTCCGCCGTGCAGCGTGCGCAGCATGGCAATCGATGCACTCGATACAGCCGGCATCGCGTGGACGGAAGTGTTCGTGGGCGGCGGATTGGGCACGATAGGCGCGGCGGTATCGGCGGGACTGGCAGCTGCCGCGCTCGGACGACGCGTCACGCCGAAGGGAACGATCGATGTCGGATCGCGCTTCGAGTTGCCGCCGCTGCCCGCACGCGATGTCGTCATGTACTCCAGTCTCACCGACCGGCAAGCGCGCGAAACGCTGCGCACGCTTGGCGCAGCAATTCGTTCGACGGCATATGGCAACCCTGCGTCATGAATTCGCGCCCGGTAGCGTTCCTGGCCTGATGTACGCGTGCATGTGCGCCACGTAATCGGGTTTGCCAAGCGGCACGCCATGATGACGAAGGATCGCGTAGGCCGTCATGATATGGAAATAAAACTGCGGCAGCGCCCAGTCGCGCGCGTATTGCTCGCCAGTCATATCGAAGACGACGCCGTTGGGAAGATCGAGCGCGATGGGCCGGCCGCCTACTTCATCGAATGCGTTCGGGGCGACGTTCGACAGAAAGCCGATGGCATCCGCTATGCAGGCTTTTGCATCCGTGAAAGTGCCGGGTTGCTCGTTCGAATGAGCGCCTTCCGCGCGCAGCGCTATCAGCGCATCGGGCAGCGCCGCGCCAAGCAGACGATGCACCGGCTCCTGCGCCTGAAAGCAGGCGAAGCGCACCTGTGCCGCGAGCGGAAACATGTCGGGCGCGAGACGCAACGGCAGCAATGCATCGGCGGTCATGCCACGCGCTTTCTCATGCGCGTCGGCCTTGTCGAGCCAGGCGGCAAGTCCTTTCAGCATTTGCGTGAAAGTGGGGACAAGCAAGGTAGTCGGCTGCATGGTCGCTCCCGGAAGTAAGACGCTGCCATCATATACGCCTCGCGCGTCGGGCTTCCCCCTCGCACATGCACGTTGCGGTGCGCAAACGCTTACATGCGATTCATCGTCGAGCGCTCGCATGTCGTGCGATACATGCGCCATCGCTTCGGCAAAGCATCGACAATCCGACGCCTAAATTACTCTAACCTTACGGTCTGCGTGACGGCGCGCAAATCATGAAAACCTATGAGCGATCCCGAACCTAAGTCGCTCTGAAGTCGTGGGATATTCAAGGATGGACAGTCAGTCAAGAGCGACCCGATGCGCGACTCCGAGATACGAATCGAACTCGTCTGCGACGAGCCTGGCTTGCGTGCGCTCAAGGACGAATGGGAGACGCTTTGGCTGAAAGCACAGGGCCGCTACTTCCAGCGTTTCGATGTGTGTCTGCTTGCGTGGCTGCACGTTGCCAAACCGCGACGCCGCAAGTTGCGCTGTATCGTCTTGCGCGAGAACGGCGAGCTTCGGCTGGTGTGGCCGCTCGTTACTTATCGACGCGCACTGTGGACGTATCTGCTGCCCCTTAGCCCCGATGCCGGCGATTACACCAGCGTGCTCGTCGAGGACGGTCAGGACGCACGGGCGCTGATCGAGCGCGCATGGCGTATTGCGTGTGAACGCTTCAAGACGGATTTCATCCACCTGCCTTATATGAACGAAGGGTCGGAGTTGCATCGCATTGCGTCGGCGGAGCGGCATATTCTCGGCCGGTCGCGACATGAATCGTGGATAGCGAAATTGCGCGACGAAAGCGACTGGAAGAGGTTCTCCGGTTCGCTCGGCACGATGTTCGGCAAGAAGCCCGGTCAGCTCGAACGTCGCTTGGCCAAGGAAGGCGCACTGAGTATTCGTATGGTCAATACATCGGATACCGAAGCAATCTCGCGCTACGTGCGCTGGATGCTCGAATCCAAGCGTGGCTGGAGCGACCGTGTCGGCAAGCGCGGAAAATGGCTGTTTTCGCCGTACTATGAACGCTTTCTCATCTCCACGCTCACCTATCGCGGCGAGACGTCCGACAAGGAACCGCCCGCGCGACTCATGATGGTGACACTCGACGACCAGCCAATGGCCGCGGTCATCATGAGTCACGGCAATCCGATGGCGAACGCCGTTATCGCGGGATTCAATGCGGAATACGGCCGGTTCGGGCCGGGCTCCATTGCATGGGAACACAGCGTGAAGTGGGCCTTCGAGCAGCGCTATGACATCGACTTCGGGGTGGGTTCCGAGCGCTTCAAGACCTACTGGAGCCGCAACAACGGCAGCCATGCATGGACGATGCAGATTGCCAATACGACATGGGGATTGATCGGCTACCGTGTCGTGCGGACGTTGCGCGATCTCGTCAGCGCGGCGCGAGGGACATCGAAGGGAACGCCTGCGCCCGAGGGGGAAAGCGCTCCCGCGCGCGGCAAGGGATGAGTCGCGCCGCGCGCTTTATTCAAGCGCGGCGTCTTCCACGAGACGCGCCTTGAGCGCGCGAATGCGACGATCGACAAAATAACCGCCGCCTTCCGTATAACGCAAATAGAGCCTGCCGCACTTCGAGCATTCCCACACGTCGCAGCGGTTATACGGAAAGTAGCGCGGCGCGATAGGTGCCTCCGCCGACCAGTATTGCGAATTCCCCGGCGGATACTCCGCGTAAGTCGGCTCGGGAACATTCGGCGGCATGAGCGTGCCGACCTGAACGAGCGCCGCTTCGTCTAGCGATAAAGGCTGCGATTGCCAGCCATCGAGGGCCGTCTTCGTGCAGTCGCATGCAACACCCCGCGCGCGATCTTCGGCGGCTTGCGCGCGTTCTGCGAGTGCTGCGGCGTTGAGCAATGGATGCATGGCGGTGGGGTCTCGATGCAATGCGCCGATTATCGTAGATACCTTCCATCGCGACAGACCACGGACAAGCGCCGATGCAAGGTCGCCCGCTAATCGGCAAGTCGGCAACTCGGCAACTCGGTAACTCGCTGAAACGAACGAAGGTCTTTCAGAACTCGACCAGCGCGAAGTCTTCCTTGCCGACATCGCACAGCGGGCAGCGCCAGTCGTCCGGAATGTCGCTCCAGCGCGTGCCGGCTGCAACGCCGTGTTCAGGATCACCCGTGGCTTCGTCGTAGATCCATCCGCAGATCACGCAGACCCATTGCTTGAATTCGGATTCGACGTGGGAGCGTGCCGCTGGCGGCTGCTCGTCCTTGAGCGTCTCGTCCGCTGCGCCACGGTCGAGCGTGACCACCAGCGGGTCTGCGCCCCGCTCGCGATCGGCGGCGAGGTACGCGTCGAGTTCGGCATGAAGACGTCGCGCTTCTTCCACGGTCAGATCGATCCAGTAGGGATCGCCAGCGCCGCTATTCAAACGAGCCGGAGCAAACTGCAATTCGAGTGCCGCGCCTTTTTTGTACATGGATTCTGTTCGACTTCTTATTTCGGATAGGTCAAATGATGCTGAATTTCGATGCCTGACTTGACATGCGCGCCCGCGATGAGGTTCGTCGGCAAGCCGACATCGGACGATCTGTTGCGCGTCGCGTTGCGCGGTCTGATCGGCACACTTCGATAAAGCCGCCTAGAGTCACTTAAAGCCGCCTGGAGCCGCTCAAAATCGCTCGATTGCGCCGATCTGCACGCCGCGAATCGGCGCACCCGGATACGCGGCCGGAAGCCCCGTCACATTCACACCGCGCAAGGTGAAGGTGGCATCGCCGCGATTACGCAGCATCGCGCCTGTCGCGTAGAACATCAATGTCTTCGAAAGATCGTATTCGCACGCAATGCTGAACTGGTCCGCGTTATTGTCGCCGCCCGATCGATCGCGCGCATAAGCATAACCAAGCGATGCGCGCAGAGCCGGCGAGAACGCGTAGCGCATCGAGACGGACATGCCGTCGTCGTGATAACGCGGCGATCCGCCATCGCCATTGAAGAAGTTGAGAAACGCCGTCGTCTTGCCGAAGCGATACGACACGCCACCTAGATTCGAACGTAGCCCCGTGCTGCCCTGCGTGTCCTGATGCGCGTAAGCAATACGGAACGGCCCGTTGCGATACGCGAAGGTTTCGTAATTGCCCGACAAGCCATTGCCCGCGCCGGCATCGCGCAAGGCGAACATGATGGTCGTCGTGAAGCCGTGAATGTCCGGCGACAGATACGTGATGCCGTTGTCCGTATAAGGCGTGATCTTCGACAGGTTGTTGAGACCCGATGCGATCGTCCCGGCACCGAAGGCGTCGAGTTGTCCCTTGAACGGAATGTAGATCGGCGAATACTGACGCCCCATGCGCACTTCGCCCCACGGCGCGCCGACGCCGATCCATGCCTGACGATTGAACAAGGTGCCCGCGGTCGCAAGCGTCCCATCAGCGGAACTGAAGCCGCTTTCGAGATCGAACAGGAGACGCGTGTCGCCAGTCAGTGGTTCGGCGCCCCGCATGCCGAAGCGCGAACCGCGATACGCGCCCGAATCCATGCGCGGCGTCCACCCTGAACCGGGATTCGTCACCTCGATGCTCGTGTCGATCGTTCCATACAAGGTCACGGCGCTTTGCGCATGAACCGCCGTAGCGCCCATGCCAAACGTGCCTAGCAGGGTCAGGGCCAGACAGCGGCCCGAAAGAGATGTAAGACGCATATTGTTGTTGTGCTGACGCGCCAGGCCGACAGGCTCGAAGAGAAGCCGTCACTTTAACCAAGCGACGGCGCGTACTCAATGATCTAGTGCATAGGCGATGACATAATCGCCTCGATCCGGCGACTGTCGCGCGCCGCCCGCCGAGATGAGCACGTACTGCTTGCCCGTTTTCGGCGATACATAGCTCATCGGTCCACCCTGACTTCCCACCGGCAGACGCGCCTTCCATACCTCCTTGCCGGTCGCGCTATCGAAGGCACGCAGGTAGTAGTCTTGCGTCCCCGCGATGAACACGAGGCCGCCCTGCGTCGCCAGCGTGCCGCCGAGCGTCGGCATGCCAATGGGCATCTTCATCCCCATCTTGATACCGAAGGGACCCGTGTCCTGCACCGTGCCCACAGGCACTTGCCATACGATCTTCTGCGTCTTCAGATCGACCGCGGAAAGCGTGCCGAAAGGCGGCTTCTGACAAGGGATACCGAGCGGCGACATGAAGCGGTTTTTGTTGACGGCGTAAGGCGTGCCTTTCAGCGGCACCGCGCCCATGCCGGTGTTTACGGACTCGCCGCCGTTGCTGGCCTGCACGTTGTCGGTCTTCTGCGGAATCATCTGCACCCAGAGGCCGAGGCGCATGTCGTTCACGAAGATGTAATGACTATTCGGATCGGTCGAAAGGCTGCCCCAGTTCATGCCGCCGAGCGAGCCTGGAAAGCTCAGCGAGATGTCCGTGTCGGGCGGCGTGAAGAGACCGTCGTAACGCATCGACTTGAAGCTGATTCGGCAGATGAGTTGATCGAAAGGCGTGGCGCCCCACATGTCCGATTCCTTCAGCGTATCGGCGCCGATGCGCGGCATGCCGACCGAGTACGGCTGTGTATCGGGATACTGCTCGCCGGGAATGCTGCCCTTCTTGACGGGCTTTTCTGCGACGCGCGTGAGCGGCTGACCCGTAAGCCGATCGAGCACGAAGATCTGCCCGGACTTCGTGCCGAAGACCACGGCGGGTTTGGTCGAACCATCCTTCTCGGGGAAGTCGATCAGGCTCGGCTGCATGGGAACGTCGAAGTCCCACAAGTCGTTGTGGACCGTCTGGTAGACCCACTTCTCCTTGCCCGTCGTGGCATCGAGCGCGAGGATGGACGTGGCATAACGATGATCCAGAGCCGTGCGGTTCGCGCCCCAGAGATCCACCGAGGAGCTGCCCATCGGGATGAACACCGTGTTCATCGCGGGATCGTACGACATGGGCGCCCACGAGTTCGGCGTGCTCCGAGCAAAGGTCTGACCCGGCTCGAGTTGCGCGTTGGGATCGTCATGGCCCGGATCGAAAGCCCAGCGCATTTGCCCCGTGATGACATCGAAACCGCGCAGCACGCCACCGGGCATGTCGGTCTGCACGTTATCCGCTACTCGCCCGCCTACGACCACGGTCGTGCCTGCAAGCGTCGGCGCGGAAGTAAGCTGATACTTGGGGTCATCCGCCGCGCCAAGGCCTGCTTTCAGATTCACGAAACCATGGTCGCCGAAACTTTCGCAGAGCGCGCCGTTATCCGCATCGATGGCAACGAGGCGCGCATCGATCGTGTTCATCAGAATGCGGCGCTGACACGCTTCGCCCGATGCAAGCGTCGGCGCGATCACGGGCGTCGAACCCGCGACCGAAGGCTGCGTAAGCGCTTGCGTGGCATCGAAGTATGCAAGGCCGCGACAACGGTTCCACACCTGCGCCTGCGCATTGATTTCGCGCTTCCAGATTTGCTTGCCGCTGTCGACATCGACAGCGATCACGTTGTTATGCGGCGTGCACATGAAGATGCGATCGCCCACTTGCAACGGCGTTTGCTGATCTTCCGCGCCGTTGCCACCGGGGCTCACCGGCACGTCGCCCGTATGAAAAGTCCATGCAACATGCAGGTCCTTGATGTTGTCGCGCGTGATCTGGTTCAGCGCCACGAAACGGCTGCCGCCCGGCGTATTGCCATAGTTGCTCCAATTCTTCTGCGCGTCGTTCTGTGCAAGCGGTGCGAGCGGCGCAGCCGTGCCTTCGAAGGCGACCGGGTCGTGCGGTTCGAACATCTGCACGAACGTGACGACCATGCCCAACGCAAACAGCGCGCTCAAACCGTATGCCCATTTCGACGCGGGCGTCACCCTCTCATGCTTGCGCAACGACGGCCATAGCAGCAACGCGAGCACCATGAAGCCCGTCGGCAACATGAGACGCGACACCAGCGGCCAGAAATCGAAGCCTGCGTCGATCGAGGCCCAGATCAGCGTGCCGACGAACGCCACGCCATACACGATGACCGCGGAAGACCGCGCGCGCATCAACTGCACCGCGGCCACGGCGATCACGATCCCGGCGATCACGAAGTACGGGCTGCCGTGCAGCAAGACGAGCTTGGCGCCGCCTGCAACGAAGAACAGACCCGTGGCCAGCATTGCGAGCCCCAACAACACACAACCGGTTCTCAGCGCGGCTGAAACACGGGTATTACTCGTAGACATCTATTTTCTCCAAGAAGCTCGGGCGCGGTCGGTCGCGAAGGATGGAGCCTTCGGTACGCTGGATGGGAACGCATCGGCGAAACAGGCTTGCAGACGAAGCGTTGCTGCACGGCGCAGGGTTGCGCGCGGCACGGCCCTTCTCAACGCCATGCGGGGAGCATGGCGATTAACGGTGCCGACGACGGCACTTGTGCAATCTCGATATTCTAACCGGATAGTTAAAAATGTGCTTAGTTACTCTCAGTATCTGTCCCTTTTCGACGGGACGTTTGCGCGCTTGAGCTAGCTCTCAAACGACAACTGCCGAAGCTGGCTCACGCTCAGCTTCGGCAGTCGTTCAATGCTTGTTACGCCATTCGCGCTACACCGCGCGGCGCACCATCAATTCCTTGATCTTGCCGATCGCCTTGGTCGGGTTGAGCCCCTTCGGGCACACGTCGACGCAATTCATGATCGTGTGGCAACGGAACAGACGATACGGATCTTCCAGGTTGTCCAGACGCTCGCCGGTCGCTTCATCCCGGCTATCCGCAATGAAGCGATACGCCTGCAGCAAGCCCGCCGGTCCGACGAACTTGTCCGGATTCCACCAGAAACTCGGGCACGACGTCGAGCAACTCGCGCACAGAATGCACTCGTACAGCCCGTCGAGCTCGTCGCGTTCGACCGGCGACTGCAGACGCTCTTTTTCCGGCGGCGGCGTGTCGTTGATCAGATACGGCTTGATCGAATGATACTGATTAAAAAATTGCGTGAAGTCGCAAATCAGATCGCGCACCACCGGCAAGCCCGGCAGCGGACGCAGCACAATGCGCTGCGGCAGATCGTTCATGTTCTGCAAACACGCAAGACCGTTCTTGCCATTGATGTTCATCGCGTCCGAGCCGCACACGCCTTCGCGGCACGAACGGCGAAACGACAGCGTCTCGTCGACCGACTTCAGCTTGAGCAGTGCATCGAGCAGCATGCGTTCGTGCGAGTCGATCTCCAGCTCGTAGGTCTGCATGCGCGGGGCTGCGTCCTTGTCCGGATCGTAGCGATAGACTTCGAAGATTCTCTTTGCCATTTCGATTTTCCCTTGTGCCTTAGAAGGTCCGTGCCTTCGGCGGCACCGATTCAACCGTCAGCGGCTTCATCTGCACCGGCTTGTAGTCGAGGCGATCGCCTTCGCTGAACCACAGCGTATGGCGCATCCAGTTCTCGTCGTCGCGATGCTCGAAGTCGCTGTGCGCGTGCGCGCCACGGCTTTCCTTGCGCGCTTCGGCCGACACCATGGTCGCGCGCGCGACTTCGATCAGGTTCGCCAACTCCAGCGCCTCGACCTTCGCCGTGTTGAACACCTTCGATTTGTCCTTCAGATGCACGTGCTTCACGCGCGCGGTGAGTTCGTCGATCTTGCTCACGCCCTCTTCGAGCAGCTTCGATGTGCGGAACACGCCCGCATGCGCCTGCATGGTCGAACGAATGTCGTTGGCGATGTTCTGCGTGTATTCGCCCGACGTTGACTTCTCCAGCACCGCGAGGCGTTCGAGCGCGAAGTCGGCGGCATCGGCCGGCAGCGGCTTGTGCTCTTTCAACTCCTTCGCGTGCTTGATGATGTGATTGCCCGCCGCGCGGCCGAACACCACCAGGTCGAGCAGCGAGTTCGTGCCCAGACGGTTCGCGCCGTGCACCGAGACGCACGAGCATTCGCCCACCGCGTAGAACCCGTTGACCGGCTCGTTATAACCATTGGACGTACCCACGACCTGCCCGTGCATGTTCGTCGGTATGCCACCCATTTGATAGTGGATGGTCGGCACCACGGGAATGGGCTCCTTGATGCAATCGACGTTGGCGAACTTGAGCGCGATCTCGCGAATCGACGGCAAGCGCTTCATGATCGTCTCGGCGCCGATGTGCGACAGATCCAGCAACACGTGGTCCTTGTTCGGAGCCACGCCGCGGCCTTCCTTGATTTCCTGATCCATCGAACGCGAAACGAAGTCGCGCGGCGCGAGGTCTTTCAGCGTCGGTGCGTAACGCTCCATGAAGCGGTCGCCGTTCGAATTGCGCAAGATGCCGCCTTCGCCGCGCACGCCTTCGGTAATCAGTACGCCCGCGCCCGCGACACCGGTCGGGTGGAATTGCCAGAACTCCATGTCCTGCAACGCGATGCCCGAGCGCGCGGCCATGCCCAAGCCATCGCCCGTGTTGATGAACGCATTCGTCGATGCCGCGAAGATACGTCCCGCGCCGCCCGTGGCGAACAGCGTGGTCTTGCCTTCGAGGATATACACGTCGCCCGTTTCCATCTCCAGCGCGGTGACGCCGAGCACATCGCCTTCGGCGTCGCGGATCAGGTCCAGCGCCATCCATTCGACGAAGAAGTGCGTTTTGGCCGCGACGTTCTGCTGATACAGCGTGTGCAACAACGCGTGGCCGGTACGGTCGGCCGCGGCGCAGGCGCGTTGCACGGGCTTTTCGCCGTAGTTGGCCGTGTGTCCGCCGAACGGACGCTGATAGATCGTGCCATCCGGATTGCGGTCGAACGGCATGCCCATGTGTTCGAGCTCATACACGGCGTTGGGCGCTTCACGGCACATGAATTCGATTGCATCCTGGTCGCCGAGCCAGTCGGAGCCCTTGATGGTGTCGTAGAAGTGATAGTGCCAGTTGTCCTCGCTCATGTTGCCAAGCGAGGCACCGATGCCACCTTGCGCGGCGACCGTATGCGAGCGCGTGGGAAACACCTTCGACAACACAGCGACCGACAGGCCCGCACGCGCGAGCTGCAGCGATGCGCGCATGCCCGAGCCGCCCGCGCCCACGATGACCACGTCGAAACGGCGACGCGGCAGGGAAGTCTTGATTGCAGCCATGTTCTTTAAACTCTCCAGAGAATCTGTGCAGCGTAGCCGGCGCATCCGACGAGCCAGAGGATGGTCAGCACCTGAAGAAACAGGCGCACGGCCATGGGCTTCACGTAATCCATCCAGATATCGCGAATGCCGACCCACGCGTGATAGAACAGGCAAAGCAGAGTCACGAACGTGGCAAGCTTCATCCACTGCATGGCGAAGATGGACGCCCAGCCTTCATAGGAGAAGCTGTGTGCGGCGAAGAACCAGAACAGCAAAATGACGGTG
The DNA here is from genome assembly GCF_054655155.1 of Caballeronia sp. HLA56. NCBI lineage: Bacteria > Pseudomonadati > Pseudomonadota > Betaproteobacteria > Burkholderiales > Burkholderiaceae > Caballeronia > Caballeronia sp. HLA56. The sequence goes on from NZ_BAAHOB010000002.1 coordinate 1,208,515, forward strand.
TACGCCGCCATCACGACGGCGGTGATGCGTTGCGCGAGCCAGTCGCGCAGGCCGTAATGCGCGCCCACGACCAGGCGCTTCGGGCCAACTCTGTTTTGGGTTGCCATGGTCTTAGAAGGCTCCGAAGATTTTAAGGGCCATCACAGCCGTGAGAAGCAGCGAGACGACGAGCACGATCAACGCGCTTTGCTTGCCGCCTTCCTTGTTCACGCCAACGTGCGTGTCGAGCAGCAGAAAGCGAATGCCCGCGCAGAAGTGATGCAGATACGCCCACGACAGCACGAGCGTGATGATCTTGACGATGGGGTTGGCCAGAAAGCCCTTGAACGCGTCGAAACTGAGTTCCGAGGTCAGGCTCTGATCGAGCAGATAGAGAATGAACGGCAGCGACACGAAAAGCAGCAAGCCGCTGATGCGATGCAGGATGGACACCTTCCCCGCGAGCGGCAAGCGATACTTCGCGAGTTGACCAAGCCCGATGTTCCGGAACTCGGGCCTTGGTTTTTTTACGGCTTCAGCCACGGGAAGACCCCTTCTCACTTTGGATTGAGCAACCGCAGCACGTCGCCGGCACGCTCGTCGAGCGCGACTCGTCCCGTCGGCCTCAGTCGAAAACCGGCCGCGTGTATTGGAGGAAGAGTTATAGGCGCGCGGTCTGCGCGATAGCGTTATTTTGTCGCGTCGTTGTTATACTGTCCAATATCTATCTCGTCTTTCTGAAATAGCTTTAACAGATATCGCATGGAATTGCGCCATATTCGTTATTTTCTGGCCGTGGCCGAAGAGCTAAACGTGACGCGCGCGGCGGAGCGGCTTGGCATCGGGCAGCCGCCGCTCAGTCAGCAGATTCACGCTCTAGAAGACGAAATCGGCGTGCGTCTGTTCCGTCGCACGGGGCACGGCGTGGTGCTGACCGAGGCCGGAGAAGCGTTTGCGGCCGATGCCAGACGCATCCTGAACGACACGCGCATTGCCGTGGAAAACGCGCAAAGCGCGGGACGCGGTGAAATGGGGCAACTCAACATCGGTTTCACGGGTTCGGCGGCGTTCAATCCCGTTGTGTCGCAACTGATTCGCGCGTATCGGCAGGCATTTCCTAACGTTACGCTTACGTTGGCCGAAGGCAACACCGCCCAATTGCTGGCTTATCTCGATGCAGGCACCGTCGATGTCGCGTTCGTGCGGCTCGGCAGTCAGTCGCCCGTGGGCGTCGAGTTTCACCACATCGCGGTAGAGCCCATGCGCGTGGTGCTGCCCGTCACGCATCGGCTGGCGAAGAAAAAGAAGATCGCATTGTCAGCGCTGGCCGAAGATCCCTTCGTCATGCTGCCGCGCGTGGCGAGTCCGACGCTGCACGATGTGATCGTCGGCGCATGCAGGGAGGCCGGTTTCGAGCCCGTTGCAGGCCAGCAGGCGCCGCAGCTTTCGTCGGTCGTGAACCTCGTCGCAGCCGAGTTCGGCGTGTCGCTCGTGCCGGCTTCCGTGTGCCAGATACAGGTCGAAGGTGTCGTGTATGCCGACATGACCGGCAAAGCCGTATCGATCAGGCTTGCGTTGGCATCGCGGATTGAAGCCACGCAAGCCAAGACCGCGAACTTTCTCGATATGGCACTGGGTTTTGCTCAGGTTTAGGGTGGCCGCTTCCGCGTGAGCGAAGCCGCTCATTCGGCCTGAGCGTCGTGCAAATCGCCGAACAAATCCGACGTCGCACCGCTCGATGGCTGCAACGACTGCAACGCGCCGCTCCTGACCTGTTCGAGCACTTGCGGCGAGAGCCACCGCTCTTCCATTGCGGCGATGCCGCTTTCGATCATCTGCTGCAGAAAAAACGACTGCTTGCGCCCAGTCGCTTCCGCCAGTATGCGTAATCTTTGTTCGATCGCGGGCTCGACACGAACCGCGACGACCTTCAACTTGTTTTCGGCGGACCTTCTCAACCTTGACTCCCAATGCATGTCCCGCGTCGATAACGGACGCGTGCGTGGCTCGGCTTTTATCACAAAGAGGCGGCGCATCGCAATGCTTCTTTGCTGCGGCCTTCGCAAACATGCCTGCGCGCGGCTTGAATCGCACGCTTATTCACGCATTCACCGCATCACGCATTCACCGCATCACGCATTCACCGCGAGCTTCATCGTACCTTCTCTTGCGAGAAACGCGCGCACGAGTTGATGCGCCTGATCCTTGTGCGCGGATTGCCACGATGCGGCGAGCATCTCGGTATCGAACATGCGTGACAGCGTGTACGCGTTCGATTTGTGAAAATACGCGAGACTCACCAGCGTGACATAGAGATGCAATGGGTCGATGCCGCGTCTTAACGTTCCTGCCGTCTCGCCACGACGGATCAGCGTGCGCAGCATGTCGAGCACCGGCGACGACATTGCTGGAATGACCTTCGAACGCTTCATGTAGCGCGCGCGATTCAGGTTCTCCCATGAAAGCAGACACAGCAGCTCGGGGTGTGCCGCGAAATGGCCTTCGGTGAAGTCATAAAGTTGCAAAATGCCCGCGGCGGGATCGACGGTATGCGCGTCGAGCGTGACAGCTAATTCGGCTTCGCGAAGGCGCGCGAGCACATGCTCCAGGACTTCGACATAAAGCGCTTCCTTGCCGCCGAAGTAGTGATAGATCATGCGGATGTTGACCTTCGAACGGCTCGCGATGGTCTCTACGCGCGCACCGGAAAAGCCCTTGTCCGCGAACTCGCGAATGGCGATCCTGAAGATGCGCTCCTTCGTCTTCGCCGCGAGCTGCGCGCGGCGTGTGGGCGCTGCATCTTCTTTCGAGGCACTTTTCAGCTTGGGCGGGGCCATGAGTCGTGTCGTTGATAAGGACATGTCGATGTTACCCGCCTTTAACGTCTGAACGGCAGCGTGAGCGCGGGCGGTGCGGTCTGTCTGCCGATGAGCCCCGCCACCGCGATCAACGCAAGCAAATACGGCAACATGATGAGCAACGCGGTGGGCACGTGCAGGCCGAACATCGGGAGCTGAAACTGCATGGCCGTGGCGGCACCGAACAAGAGACACGCGAGCGCCGTGCGGCCGATCTTCCAGTTGCCGAAGATGATGGCGGCAATTGCCAGATAACCCGTACCGTTGGTCATATTCTCCGTGAACGTGTGTATGTCGCCGATGGAAATGAAGCAGCCCGCTGCCGCCGACATCACGCCCGAGTACAGCACCGCGCCATAACGAATGCGCGTGACAGGCAGCCCCGATTGATCGACGGCGCGTGGCGCGACGCCTGTCGCATGCAGCGCAATGCCGAGCGCGGTGCGGCGCATGATGACCGACGTTGCGATCAAAACTGCAAACCCCGCATACAGCAGCCACACCTGACCGAACACCGGCTCGCCGATCAACGGCAATTTGCCGAGCACGGGCGGCGACCAGTGCGCGAGGCCGGGAATGACCGCGCTGGAACGTTCGCCGAAAACTGCCCGGTATGCGAGCGTCGTGCCACCAAGCGCGAGAATGTTGATGCCGATGCCCGTCACGATCTGATTCGCGCGCAAGGTCACGCTCAGAAACGCCTGCAGCAAGGCAAGCGGAATCACGCCGAGCATGCCGCATAAAAGCCCGAGCGATGGATGCCCCGTCAGCCAGGAAAACACCGCGCCGAGAAACGCGCCCGTCAGCATCATGCCTTCGACGCTCATGTTCAACACGCCTGCGCGTTCGCTGATGAGTTCGCCGGTCGAAGCAAGCAACATGGGCGCGGCCAGGCGAATGGATGCGCCGGCAAAGACCGCGAGAAGTTCGAGGTTCATCGCGAAGTTTCTCCTTTATCGAGCCACATTGCGCCGCCTGCCAAAGCGATGGTGACGATGCCCTGCACGATCAGCACGAGCGCTGATGGTACTTGCGCGACCATCTCCATGTTGATGCCACCCGAGCGCAATAAGCCGAACATCAAGGCCGCCGCGAACACGCCGGTTATCGAACCACGCGCGAGCAAACCGACGACGAGGCCATCGAAACCGTAGCCCGACGAGAAGCCCGCCTTCAGCGAGTATTGATCGCCTTGCAGCATCAACGCGCCGGCGAGTCCGCTGAACGCGCCTGCGATCGCAAGCGCGCCGACGAGCGATGATGTGATCGGCAAGCCCGCGCGCTTCGCGGCAACGGCGTTGAGCCCCGCTGCGCGCAACGACAGGCCGAAGCGTGTGCGCGCGAGCATCACGGCCGATGCAACAGCCAGCACGAGCGTCACCGGCAAGCCGATATTCAGGTTCATGCCGCTTGCCATGAAGATGGCCGGCAGCTTGGTTACATCGGGAATTTCCAGCGATTCAGGCAAGGTCGCGCCGCTCGTCATTGGTTGACGCAACAGTGCATCGCTTTGCACGCACCAGTAAAGCAGCCACACGGCGATGAACGAAAGCAGCAGCGTACTGATGACTTCGTTGGTACCGGCTTTAGCTTTCAGCACGCCGGGCACGCCGCCCCATACCGCACCCGCGGCGGCCGCCGTGAGCATCGGCACGATGAAGGCGAGGCCGAAAGGCAAGTGCGCGCATCCGCCGTAGAGACTCATCGCCGTGGCAACTATGCCGCCTATCGCCAGTTGCCCTTCTCCGCCCACGTTGGTCAGCTTCGCGCGGTTTGCGATGACAAAGCCCGTGCCGACGAGCGCGAACGCGAGGCTGCGATTGACGGAGGCCCCGATTGCATAGGGCGAGCCCCACGCGCCATCTGCGAACGCGGCGAGCGCATCGGCAATGGATACGCCCATCACCGCGATCAAGCCGAGCGCCGCGAGCATTGCAAAGAGCACGGCCGCCGCGATCACGAACGCAACGCGTAATTGCGGCGCATGGCGCGCGCCGGACGTTGCCGCGAAGGGCCGATGCAGCTTCATGTTGACGTTCATGCGTTATCTCCCGAGCCCGCCATCCATGCGCCGATACGACCGCGATTGCTCGCATCGGGCGTACAAGTGCCCATGATGCGACCGCGATACAGCACGACGATGCGATCGGCGACGCTCATCAGTTCGTCGAGTTCAGAGGAAATGAGCAGCACGCCCACGCCGCGATCGCGCGCCGCGCGAATATGCGCATAGACGGCGGCCACCGCGCCGACATCGAGCCCGCGCGTGGGCTGCGCCGCAAGCAGGAACAGCAAAGGGTCGAGCGTGAGTTCGCGTGCAAGAACGGCTTTCTGCTGATTGCCGCCGGAGAGTCCGCCGAACAACGCATCGGGGCCGCTTGCACGCACGTCGAAACGTTGCATGAGTTCGAGCGCGGCATCGCGCATGGCGCGGCGGCGCAGAAAGCCACCGCGCGTATAGCGGTCGAGATGATTGAGCAAGAGGTTGTCGGTGAGACTCATGCCGGTGACGCAGCCTACCGCGTGACGATCTTCCGGCACGATACCGACGCCCGCTTCCGTTAATTCGCGCGGGCTGGCGTTGGACATGTCGCGGCCAGCGATAAAGAAGCGCCCCGACGATGCGCTCAGCATGCCCGCGAGCACCGCGCCGAGTTCGCTTTGACCGTTGCCTTCCACGCCCGCGATACCGACGATTTCGCCGCGATTCACGACGAGCGTGCAGTCCGCGAGACGCGTGACGCCTTCCGCGTCGCGAGCGCTCAGGCCGTCGAGTTGCAGTACTTCGTCGTCGAGCGGTCGCGAGTACGGCGAGCCGCTTTGCACGAGTGACAGACGCGTCGCGAGATCGTCGGCGGCATCGCTGTCTTCGCGATGAATCATCGCGTGCACGAGCCGGTCGATATCCCTCGATGGATTCGACGAACGCGCGACCACGCGTCCGGATTGCAGCACGGTCGCATGTGTCGCAATGCGGCCGATTTCCTTGAGCTTGTGCGTCACGAGCACCACTGCGCAACCGCGTTTCGCCACGCGTTCGCACGTGTCGAGCAACGCATCGATCTCGGCGGGCAAGAGCACGGCGGTGGGTTCATCGAGCAGAAGAAGACGCGGCTCGCGCATCAGGCATTTGACGATCTCGACGCGTTGCCGTTCGCCGACGGACAAGTCCGCGATCTTCGCGTCGAGCGCAAGATCGAGACCGACGCTCGCCAACACGTCTTGCACGCGCGTGGCTTCCGCTGGCCGGTCGAGCCAGCCGCGCGCCTGACCGAGCAGCAGGTTGTCGAGCACGGTGGCATCGTCGACGAGACTGAAATGCTGATGCACCATCGCGATACCGTTCGCGAGCGCTTCACGCGGATTGCGCGGCCGATACGGCGCGCCGTTGACGCGCATGGCGCCTGCATCCGGCTGATGCACACCGAAGATCACATTGCACAGCGTCGACTTGCCCGCGCCGTTCTCGCCGAGCAGACAATGCACGTCGCCGGGATACAGGTCGAGCGAGACGTCGTCGAGCGCCGTGAACGCGCCGAAGCGTTTGCCGATTCCCTGCAGCGAGAGAATGGGCGAACTATCGGCGGATGGGGAAGCCAGCGTGCTCATCCTTCAGAAATCTTGATCTTGCCGCTCTGGATATCGTCTTCGATCTGCTTGATCTTGGCGTCCATGGCGGGCGTGGATTTGCAGATCACCATGCCGGATGCTTTCGGCCCCATTGCAAGGCCGAACGCTTTATAGCCCGGCTGCCATTGCCCCTTCTCCAGTTGCTCGATGGCGTACTGCGCCTGATAGCCCACGCCGGTGATGCTGTATGCGATGTAAAGCGGATCGCTTCCGCAACGGTCCGTATAGCTGCCGATGATGTGCGTGTCTTTTTCCTTCGCCGCTTGTTCGAGCCCGCGCAAGCCGAGATTCAGGATGTGATAGTGCACGTCCGCGCCCTGCGCGATGGCCGCTGCCGTCGCTTCGCGCGCCTTCGCCACGTTGTCGAAGTCGCCGGTATAAGCCTCGAAGTACTTGACCTTCGGATTGATATAGCGCGCACCGTTGCCGAATTCCTTGCCCGCATTCACGATCGACGGAATTTCCATGCCGCCCACATAACTCACCGCGCCGTTCTTCGACAGCATGGCTGCGGCCGCGCCCGCGACATAAGCGATCTCGGCCTGCTTCACGTCATAGCCCGCGACATTCGGCGGCATGTTCTCGCCCTTGTTGCCGCCGACGATGGAGAACTTCACATTGGGAAAGCGCTTCGCGACCTTGAGTACCGCAGCCTGCGTCTGACCGCCGATACCGATAACGAGCTGATTCTTCGTCGCGAGATTCGTGAGCGCCTGCTCCATGTCCGCGTAGTTGATGTTCTCGATGATCTGCGTCTTCAGCTTCGGGCCGAACTCCTTTTGCGCGGCCGCGACGCCTTCATACCCCGACTCCATCCAGCCCTTGTCGGATTTCGAACCGGGGATCAGGACGCCCACGCGCATCGCTTCATCGGCCGCGTGCGCAGGGCGGATAAAGAACGCCGGCACGCCGAGCGCAACTACGCCGGCAATGGCCACGACGCGTTTCATCAGGATGGAAGGCTGTTGCGAACGGAACATCACTGGCACTCCTTTTGCGTTGAGTTTCGGTAAGTAGGTTATTCATGAGCGAAATGCACATTGCAACTTCAATGCCATGCTCAACCCGCGCGTGAATGACGAATACTTCGCGCCAGTCGCGTTCGGTGTCATCGGCGACCTGCGGCAACATCCTCAACTCTTTACGATGGAGAACACGATGGACCACGCCCCGAACCCCGCCACGTCAGGCGCTGGCTTGCTCGGCGCATTCGCGCAGACGCGCTGGCAAGCGACGGAAACGCTCGTCGATATGGCCGTGCCAACGCCCGTTCCGCGCCTCGCGACACTCGATGCTGAGCCGCAGAAAGTGCGCTTCGACATCGAGAAAACAGCGCTCGTGATCATCGACATGCAGAACGACTTCTGCACCAAAGGCGGGTGGGTCGACCATATCGGGGGCGATTACGGTGCGGACCGTGCACCAATAGCGCCATTGCAGCGCCTGCTGCCGATCGCGCGAGAAAGCGGCGTGCCGGTGATTTGGGTGAATTGGGGCAATAGGCCCGATCTCGCCAACATGCCGCCTAATCAACTGCATCTGTATAAGCCGAAGGGAACGGGCATCGGGCTTGGCGAGGCCTTGCCTGAACATGGCGCACATGTCCTTGAAAAAGATTCGTGGGCAGCCGCCGTGGTCGATGAACTGAAGATCGAACCGCAAGACATCTGCGTGGACAAGTACCGCATCAGCGGCTTCTGGGACACGCCGCTCGACAGCATTCTGCGTAATCTCGGTACACGTACCGTGTTTTTCGCGGGCGTGAACACGGACCAATGCGTGATGCACACACTCACCGATGCCAATTTTCTCGGCTACGGTTGCGTGATGCTCACCGATTGTTGCGCGACTTCATCGCCCGACTTCTGCACGGAAGCGAGTATCTGGAACGTGAAGAAATGCTATGGCTTCGTCGCGGATTCGTTGCAATTCGCCGACGCATTGAACAGCGCGGCCGCATGAACGCTTTCGTTCCCGGTCCGCGTATTCGCGTGAATGCAACCGGCAGCGGCGCGCTCGATGGCTTGCGTTTTGCGGTGAAGGATTTGATCGATATCGCGGGCGTGACGACGGGCGGTGGCAATCCCGATTGGTTTGCCACGCACGATGCCGCGCAATGTCATGCGCCGTGCGTGGCGAAGCTGTTAGCGGCGGGCGCATCCGTGGATGGCAAGACCATCACCGATGAACTCGCCTACAGCCTCGAAGGCGCGAACGAACACTATGGCACGCCGCTCAATCCGCGTTGGCCGCATGCGTTGCCGGGTGGATCGTCGAGCGGATCGGCATCGGCGGTTGCGAGCGGCAGTGTCGATTTCGCACTCGGCACCGACACCGGCGGCTCGGTGCGTGTGCCTGCCGCGTTCTGCGGACTCTGGGGCATACGGCCAACGCACGACGCGGTATCGCTCGATGGCGTGCTGCCGTTTGCATCATGCTTCGACACGGTCGGATGGTTCGCGCGCTCGGGTGATGTGCTTGCGCGCGTTGCCGACGTGCTCCTCGATGAGGTCGCTTCCCACGATGCTCCCACGCGTCTCGTGCGCTGCAAGGAAGCATTCGACGCGCACGGTTCCGCGCGTCTGCGCGAATTTGCACCCGCATCCGCCGAGATCGAACTCTTCGCGGGCGAGGGCTCGGACTGGCTGCATGTCTATCAGCAGTTGCAGGACGACGCGATACGTGCGTCTCTTGGTTCATGGATCGACACGCATACGCCGCGCTTCGGAGCGAACATCGCGCCACGCTTCGCGCGGCTCAAGTCGATCGACGACGCGGAGGTGAATCGGTGCCACGCTTTACGTGAGGAATATGCGGCACGTATTGCGCATATCGTCGCCGATGCCTTGATTGTGCTGCCAACTACGCCCGTCTCGCTTTTGCGCCAGAATGAAACGTCGGAGCGTATCGGCGCGTTCTATCGCGATGCCTTGACCTTCAACGCCATCGCGGCATTTGCCGGACTGCCGCAAGTGACCATACCCATTGCGAACGAATCGACCGGCCCGCTCGCGTTGTCCTTGATCGGTCCGCGTAACAGCGACCGTGCCTTGATTGCGCGGGCGCGAAGTCTGTTTTCCAAAATCGAATGAGGTAGACGACCTTGTCTACTCATCATCGCTTTCAACATCGAATGAGAACCATGAACATGCCACCGGAAATCGATGGAACGCTCGACGCTTATGCCGACGCCGCACTTCGGCTGCACTTCCCTCATCTAACGGATGACACCGCCGCGCGTGTCAAGGCGCAATTCGCGCGCATCGCGCAACTTGCGGCACCGGTACTCGCCTATCCCGTCGATGCCCAGGACGAACCTGCGCCGGTGTATCGCCCATGACCATCAACGACGCATTCCCTGCTGGCGCAGTTGCCATTGCACGCGCCTATGCCGAAGGTGCATTCAGTGCGCGCGAATTGATCGAAACAACGCTCGCTCGCATCGACACGTTTAACGCGCAGATCAACGCCTTCACCACGATCACGCGCGAACGCGCACTCGATGAAGCCACTGCCCTCGATGCAAGGCGCGCGAGCGGCGCTGCTTTGCCACCGCTCGCAGGCGTTCCCTTTGCGGCGAAGAACCTGTTCGACATCGCGGGCGTCACGACGATCGCGGGATCGCGCGTGCTCGCCAATGCCGCGCCCGCCGCTGCGGATGCAACGATCGTTGCACGACTCACCAATCATGGCGCAATCATGGTCGGCGCGCTCAACATGGACGAGTTCGCCTACGGTTTCACCACCGAGAACAGTCACGCGGGACCGTGCCGCAATCCGCACGACCTGAAACGCTCGGCGGGTGGATCGTCGGGCGGCAGCGCCGCGGCGGTCGCGGCGGGCTTCGTGCCGCTCACTCTCGGAAGCGATACGAATGGGTCAGTGCGCGTGCCTGCCTCGCTGTGCGGCGTGTTCGGCGTGAAGCCGACCTATGGACGCTTGTCGCGGCGCGGAACGTATCCGTTCGTCGCGAGTCTGGATCATATGGGCGCATTCGCGCGCAGTGTCGAAGACCTCGGCGCTGTCTATGAGGCGCTACAGTTTGCCGATCCACTCGATATGGCTTGCGCGCAGCGTGAATTCGAACCCGCGCGTGCGATGAGCGGAACCTTGCGCGTTGCACGTCTGACGGGCTATTTCGACGACTACGCAAACGACGATGCGCGCAACGCATCGCTCACTGCGTTGGCCGCGCTCGATGCGACGGATACCGTCGAGTATCCGGATGCCGATGCGGCGCGTGGTGCAGCGTTTCTCATCACCGCTGCCGAGGGCGGCCAATTGCATATGAAGGACCTTCGCGCGCACTACGACGAGCGTGAGCCTTTGTCGCGCGACCGCTTGATCGCTGGTGCGTTGCTGCCTGCCGCATGGTTCATTCAGGCGCAACGCGTCCGCGCTTCGTTGCGGCGACGCGTGCTGGAACTCTTCGAGCGCTACGAAGTCTTGATCGCGCCAGCGACGCCAGTCGTGGCGCCGCGCATCGGCGACGAGTTCATGGAGGTCCGCGGTGAGCGAATGGCAGTGCGAGCCAGCCTCGGCATGTTGACGCAACCCATCTCGTGCCTTGGGTTGCCCGTTGTGACCGCGCCTATGCGAACGGAAGCCGGCTTGCCGATGGGAGTTCAGTTGATTGCCGCGCCGTGGCGCGAAGACCTGGCATTCGAAGCCGCCCGGCGTCTGGAGCAAGCTGGCGTAGCGGGTTGTGCGACACCGCGTTTTGCCGAGGAGAAAGCGTGAACGAGATCAATCGACCGGATGTTCTCGAGGAAGTGAATGCGGTGTTCGACGCGTATGAACGGGCCCTGACTAGCAATGACGTCGCGATGCTGGATGACCTGTTTTTTAATTCGTCGCTAACGGTGCGCTATGGGGCGACGGAAAATCTCTACGGCTACGACGCCATACGCGAGTTTCGTGCAGCACGGTCCGGGACAGGTTTAGCGCGCGAGGTGACGGCACGAATGGTGACGACCTATGGAGATTCGATGGCCGTTGCAAATATCGAATTCCGGAGGGAAGGCGACGCGCGTATAGGCCGACAAAGTCAGACGTGGATACGCTTCGAGGATGGATGGAAGGTCGTCAGCGCGCATGTCAGCTGGATGACCTAAACGCGACCGCGAGCGGCGATCCTCATGCAGACGGATCGCCGCGACGCCAGGCATCATCACTCGTATCCGGGACCTGTGCGCGCTTGCCGCATCGTCAACGCGCCCTCTTGTCTGCGCCGATAGCCCGAATCCCGCGAAGCCAGCCAGTAATAAAGCGGCGAAGTCAGCAGCAGGCCAATGACCCACGACAGATCCGCGCCATCGAGATACTTCGGCACGGGACCGGCGTACATCGGCGTATTCATGAACGGAATCTGCACGATGATGCCGATTGCGTAAGCGATCAAAGCCTGCGGATTGAAGCGCCCATAAATGCCGCCATCGGCTTCGAAGATCGATTGAATATCGTACTTCCCTTTATGGATGACATAGAAGTCGATCAGGTTGATCGCGGTCCAGGGCACGAGCACCACGAGCAAGGCAAGCACCAGATCGACGAGATTTCCCACGAAGTTGGTCGATGCGCCAATCGCTCCATAGCAGCAGGCAAGCAGAATCGCGACTGAAAGCACGGCGCGCGCTTTGGCCGTGGGAATCCAGCGATAAGCAAACGTCTGCAACGAAGTAATCGTGGCGAGCACCGCGCCATAGAGATTGAGCGCGTTATGACTGATCACGCTAAGCAGAAACAAGACGAGCATGGGCAAGCCGAGGGGGCCGGTCGCAGTCTTGACGGCGTCCATGGTATCGGCGCCGGGCGCGACGGCAAGCGCGGCGACCGCACCGAAGGCAAACGCAAGCGAGGAACCAATGGTGCAGCCCAGATACGTCGCCCAAAACGTCGACGCTACACGCACATTGCTCGGCAAATAGCGCGAGTAGTCGGAAACATAAGGTGCAAACGCAATCTGCCATAGCGCGGACAAGGAAACGGTAGCCAGCCAGCCTGCGAAATTGAAGCCGCCGCGCGTGAAGAAGTCGGCCGTCGCGATATGCGTGAAGATGTATGCAAAGCCCACGAAGATACCGATGCCCAGCACCCACGTACCGATTCGGTTGAGTATATGAATGAATCGATAGCCGATGATTCCGATCAACCCCGAGCCCACCGCACCGATGACGATCCCGACTGGCACCGATATCGATGTTTCGATGCCATGCAACGACTTGCCCGCGAGCACGATATTCGATGCAAAGAAGCCCACGTACATCACGCCCGCAATCACCGTGACGAGCAACGCGCCCCATGATCCGAACTGCGCGCGGCTCTGAATCATCTGCGGGATACCCATCTGTGGCCCTTGCGCCGAATGAAGCGCCATCAACACGCCGCCCACTGCCTGACCGACGATGATCGCGACGATTCCCCACAGCAAGTTCAAATGGAATATCTGCACGCCAAGCGCGCCCGTCACGATAGGCAATGGCGCAATGTTTCCGCCGAACCAGAGCGTGAATAGATCGCGCACCTTGCCATGCCGATCCTCCGGCGGCACATAGCCGATCGTATGCTTCTCGATGAACGAGGACGTGTTGCTATCCGACGTATTCAAAGTCGTCTCCTTTATTGATTTGGCGCATGCGCGAGTCGTTTCGAAAGACCATGCGCACCGCGGAGCCCGTCGAAAGTCTCGGGGCTCTCGAACGCGCCATGGCGCGTGTCAGGAAGCGGTTGCTAGATAATCCGCAAGACGCGCGAGCATGGCGTCGCAGGCGTCGAGTTGCTCGACGCTCACGAACTCGTCGGGCTTGTGCCCTTGATCCATGCTTCCCGGTCCGCACACCACGGTTGGGATGCCCGCTTGATTGAAGAGTCCGCCTTCGGTGCCGAACGCCACCGTGCCGAACTCGTTCGAGCCACTAAGAAGCGTCAGCAAGCGCGCTGCTTCGCTATCTGGCGGTGTGGCCAAGCCCGGATAAGCGCTCAAGGATTCGAAGCGAATGTCCGTGTCCGCTTTCACCGCGCGCATCTTCGGAAGTAATTCGGCTTCGGCAAAGCTTTGCAATTCATCCGCCACCTCATGCGCGTCGAAGCCGGGAAGCGCACGCACTTCGAAATCGAATTCGCATTCCGCCGGCACGATATTGAGCGCACGCCCACCTTTGATGACGCCTGCTTGCACGGTCGAATAGGGTGGATCGAAGAGTGCGTCATGGTGCTCGGGCTGTGCCAGCTGCTCGCCAATATCATCCAGCTTGCCGATAAGACGTGCTGCATACGCTATGGCGTTCACGCCGTAGGGCGCGTAAGCCGAGTGACAAGCCGCGCCCTTCACCTGGCAGCGCATGGCGAGCTTGCCTTTATGCCCGAGCACCGGCTTCAGTTCGGTAGGCTCTCCGATCAGGCACAAAACGGGCTTGTGTGGGCGCCTTGCCAGTTGCTCCAACATGGGCCGCACCCCAAGGCAACCGACTTCCTCGTCGTAAGAGAAGGCAAGGTGTATGGGCATGGCTAGCGATTTCTCAAGGAACGTGGGGACCGACGCCAGCACCGAGGCGATAAAACCCTTCATATCCGCCGTGCCGCGGCCATGTAAGCGCCCTTCCTTCTCGGTAAGCCGAAAGGGATCGAGCGTCCAGGCTTGGCCATCGACGGGCACGACATCGGTATGACCGGATAGCACGATGCCGCCCCTGTCACGCGGACCGATCGTCGCAAACAGATTCGCCTTCGTTCGCTCGGCGTTATAAAACAGTTCGCTCTCGACGCCGAGATTCGCAAGGGTGTCGCGAACGAACTCGATGAGTTCCAGGTTCGAATCGCGGCTGACGGTTGCAAAGCCGATCAGCCGTTCGAGCACGTCGCGGCTCGACATCTCATTCATTGCCCGGCACTCCATAGCTAGGTGCCACTGTCGGGTTCAGCGCACGGGTCACGTAGTCCTGCATTTGCGGCCCATAAGCCTGCCACAAACCATCGAGCTGGCCGATGGGGTCGGCGTCGGCCCAATCGACGCGCAGATCGACGATAGGCCAACTCAGATCGCTTACGATCTTGAGCGCTGCGGAATGCACCGGCCCGGCTTCGCCGCCTGCGGTCATCGCCGCCCGCATCGCAGCGAGCAAACGATCCGCCAGCATGCCTTTGGTGTTTTCGAACGCGGGAATCATGGCTTCGATCACGCCGAGGCTCGCAAGCATGTTGCCTGCGGCGACGCATTGATCTCCAGCCACCGCGTGATGCAGGCCAAGCGCTTCCTTGCCGCTAAAAAACGCGGTGCGGCCATGAGCGTCGATGACCGTTACTTGCCGATAATCGCTGTACGCGTTCGCATCGAGCGCACGGTCGAGCGCCGCCTGAGGATCGAGTTGCGCAGTGTCGATGAGGTCGAGGATCTGCGGCCCAAGTGCGGGCAAAGTCACGTTCTGCGTGGCCACCGCGCCCACGCCGCCGCGTGCCCACGGACATCGCGCGCCCACGGCGATACTCGACGAACTGATTGCAATGCCAAGCTGGCCGGTTTCCTGGCAACGTCCGATCACGGAGAATGTCATGCAAGGCTCCTCGACTTAGGCGGGCTTCCAACCTTCAGGAATGACCGCGATCACATCGATTTCCATCAGCCATTCCGGCTGTCCCAACGCGCTCACCACCAGCCCCGTCGAAATGGGAAACACGCCCTTGAGCCACTTGCCGACTTCCTGGTACACCGGCTCGCGATAACGCGGATCGATCAGATACGTGGTCGTCTTGACGATATGGCTCATGTCGCTGCCCGCCTCTTCGAGCAACTGCTTGAGATTCTTCATCGCCTGCTCGGCTTGCGCGCGTGCATCGCCGAGACCCACCAGATTGCCTTCGAAATCCGTTCCCACCTGACCACGCACATAGACCGTGTTGCCGGCGCGCACGGCCTGGCAAAGATCGTTATCGAGCGTCTGGTTCGGGTACGTATCCTTCGTGTTGAACATGCGGATACGCGTATGCGTGGGTTGGCTCATCGATGCACCTCGAAGCTGAGAATGATTGAATAGTGAATGCGGCGTCTTGGGCGATCGTCAGTTCACGCCCATCTCGCTGACCTTGTGCACGCGCGGATCGCTGAAAGTCGCGGCTTGGTCGGCATGACGGCGCGACGCATCGTGATACGCGAGATACTTGCGCTGCGTGACGATATGATCGGCAATATGTTTTGCATCGTGCCAGACGCCCCAGATGAAAGCGGAGCCGCGCCGCGAAAGCCAGGGCAAGCCAAGGAAATAAACGCCGGGCTCCTTGGAAACGCCTCGCTGATGCTTGGGCTTGCCGTTATCGTCGAAGGCGTTGACATCGAGCCAGCTGAAATCGACGGCGTAGCCGGTTGCCCAGATGATCGAACTCACGCCAGCATCGGCAAGGTTCAGTTCGAGAACAGGTTGCTTCATGCATTCCGGATCGGACGGAATGATGCGTGCCTCGGGCTCGTCCGGCAGATCGATACCATTGCGCGCCACATACGCGTCTGCGGCGCTCAGCAAAGACAAGTAGTTGTCGTCGCCGTTGTTGATGTTGGCCGTGAGGTCTGGCTGAAACGTTGCAATGCCATTCTCGAATGACTTCGTGAGACCGACGAGGTTCATGCCCTGATGCGCGAGACGGCGGAAATCGACTGTTTGTCCGCCACGCGCGCCACTCACTGCAATCGTGACGTGCTCCTTGCCCGGCCGCATGACTTCCGCATCCCACTCGCCGAGCACGCCCAGCCACCAGCAAAAATCACGGCCACGATACGCGCGCGGCGGACGGTCATGCGGGCCGACCGACAAATACACCTTCCTGCCGGCGCGCATCAGTTCATCCGCAATCTGCACGCCCGACGATCCCGCGCCGACCACGAGCACCGCGCCTTCCGGCAATTGCTCGGGATTCCGATAATCAGCCGAATGAAGCTGCGTAAGACGCTCGTCCTTCGGGGCGATAGCCGGGATGACCGGCTTCTGGAACGGACCAGTAGCGACGACTACACGGCTCGCTTCGATCACGCCTTCCGATGTTTCGACGGTGAAGCCTTGCCGCCCGACATTGCGAACCACCTTCTTGACTTCGACGCCCGTGCGAATGGGTGCATCGAACTTTTCGGCGTAGGTGACGAAGTAATCGGCGACCTGATCTTTATTGGCAAAGCCATCGGGATCGACTTCATCGAACTCGAGATTGGGGAAACGATCGTGCCACGCCGGACCGTTCGCCACGAGCGAGTCCCAACGTCCCGTGCGCCAGCGTTCCGCAATGCGGTCGCGTTCAAGAACGAGGTGCGGCACGCCGAGCTTGCTCAGATGCTCGCTCATCGCCACGCCGGCCTGACCGGCGCCAACGACGAGCGTGTCGATTGAGGTTATTTCCACTGTCATGGCTATGTCCTTCGATATGGCTTTACTTCGCGGAAGTGTCCGGCGAAGTCAGCGTCCTTGAGATACGTGCAGTCGTGCGTGGCTGGCATGCTGCCAATGAAGCCCAAATTTACGCTTGAGCGCAGAATTCTAAAAATATATTTAAAAAATGCTTAGCATCGGTTTTGGCTATGCAATCCTTTTTGGCGAAGCCACAATTCGGCCGGTCAACCGGTTAGAGGCGGAGCGTTTCCGATGGAAAACCACCCTTTGCGTTACTCGCTTCGGCAATTGCGCTACTTCGTCGTGACGGCGGAAGTGCTGTCTTTTACAGCCGCCGCGCGGCGCCTGCACATTTCGCAGCCGTCGATCTCGACCGCGCTCGCGGACCTCGAAATATCGTTTGGCGTGCAGCTCTTCATACGGCATCACGCGGCGGGACTGTCGCTTACGCAAGCAGGCCGAGACCTTCTGGGGCAAGCGCGCAATCTGCTAAAAATAGCCGAAGAATTGCAAATGGCCGCTAAGGAAATGGATGGCGGCATGACGGGCTCGATCGCGCTCGGCTGCCTCGTTTCACTTGCGCCGCCGCTCATGCCGGGGCTCATAAGCCGCTTTACCGGCGAGCATGCAGGGATCTCCTTTAGGACCGTCGAGGCGCATCAGGATGGCCTGCTAAGAGGCTTGCACGACGGCTCGCTCGATATTGCGCTGACCTACAGCCTGGATTTGACCGAGGACATCGCGTTTACGCCACTGCTCTCTCTGCCGCCTTATGTCATCTTGCCAAAGACGCACCGGCTAGCCCGCGCGCGCAAGGTCTCATTAGCGGATCTCGAAGCGGAGCCTTACGTGATGCTGGATTTACCGCATAGCCGAGAATATTTCGCGGCCCTTTTCGATGCCGTCGGCAACCGGCCGGTTCCCGCATTTCGGTCGTCGCAGCCTGAAGTCGTGCGCGGCATGGTGGCTAACGGCTTAGGCTATAGCATCCTCAATTTTCCGCTCAAATCGAATCGCACCGTAGATGGTGAAGACTTCGTGATTAAGCGCTTCAAGGACAACGTCAACGCAACGACGCTAGGCATTGCGCAATCGCGCACCATGAAGCCGCGCCAAGTGGTGCAACGCTTCGCCTCGTTTTGTGAGAACTATATCCGGCGGCTGCATCTAGACGCCTAAGAAACGCTAAAGCCAGGAACGCTACATAGGCAAAAGCTCTGCTTTGTATCCGAAAACAATATTTTGGCTGG